>CAVWTG010000001.1:0-465549 GCA_963757705.1 uncultured Actinomycetes bacterium
TCACCCGCGCCCACGCCCGCGCGCCCGCGAGGCGCTGACCGCGCTGATGGCGACGCTCGCCGAGGTCGCCGAGGCGCCACCTCGACTGGCCGATGCCCGGCTACACCCACCTCCAGCGCGCCCAGCCCGTCTACCTCGGCCACCATCTGCTGGCCTACTTCTGGATGCTCGCGCGCGACCGCGAGCGCTTCGCGCTCGTCGCGGCGCAGACCCGACGGCTGCCGCTCGGCGCCGGCGCCCTGGCGGGCGTGAACTTCGACACCGACCGCGCGCCTGGTCGCCGGACGCTCGGCTTCGCCGGCGTCGCCGAGAACTCGATCGACGCCGTCTCCAACCGCGACTTCGTCGCTCGACCTCCTGACCGCCGCGGCCGACGCTGCGCGACGCACCTCTCGCGCCTCGGCGCCGAGATCGTGCTCTGGTCCAGCGAGGAGTTCGGCTTCTGCGAGGTCTCGCGACGCCTGGGCGTCCGGCTCGTCGATCATGCCGCAGAAGAAGAACCCCGACGCCGCCGAGCTGCTGCGCGCCAAGGCGCCGCGCGTCGTCGGCCACCTCGCCGCCCTCCACGGCGTGATGCACGCGCTGCCCGCTGACCTACAACAAGGACATGCAGGAGGACAAGGAGCACCTGTTCGACGCGGTCGACACGCTCGAGCTGTGCCTGGACGCCGCGCGCGGGATGCTCGAGGGCGATCACGTTCCGCCGCGAGCGGCTGGCCGCCGCCGCCTCCGACGAGCTGATCGCCGCGACCGACGTCGCCGACCTGCTCGTCCGCGCGGCGTGCCGTTCCGCGAGTGCCACGGCGTCGTCGCCGGGCTGGTGCGCGCGCGCGGTGGAGCAGGGCCGCACGCTGTCGCTCGCTCACGCCGCGAGGAGCTGCCGGCCACTCCGAGCGCTCGACGACGAGGTCTACGCCGTGCTCGCGCAGCGGCGTGGCTCGAGTCGAAGGTCTCCGAGGGCGGCACGGCGCTCGGCCGCGTGCGCGAGCAGCTGAGCGGCGCACGCGCCGCGCTGGCCGCGACGGAGCGTGAGCGCGCCGCTGCTCCGCGGCGACTTCTGCGCACCGCCCGGTCGCTCGAGGTCGCGCCGCGACCTGCATCGGCTGCGACGTCTGCGCACGGCGGCGGCCGCCGGCGTGATCGTCGAGACCGAGGCCTACCACGACGGCGAGCCGGCCTGCCACGCCTTCGTCGGGCTGACGCGCGCGCACGCGCGACGCTGTTCGGCCCGCCGGGCCTGGCCTACGTCTACCGCTCCTACGGCATCCACGCGCTGCTCAACGCGGTCTGCGAGCCCGAGGGCGTCGGCGCCGCGGTGCTGATCCGCGCGCTCGAGCCGCTCGAGGGCATCGAGCGCGATGCGCGCGCGCCGCGGGCTCGCAGCGCGCTCGAGCAGCTGTGCTCGGGCCCGGGAAGCTCACCCAGGCGCTGGGCATCGAGCTGGACCACAACGGCACCGACCTGCTCGACCGGCCCGGTCCGTCCTCGAGCGCCGCGCGACGGCGCCCGGCGCCGCGAGCTCGTCGGCCGGGCCGCGCATCGGGATCACCAAGGCGGTCGACCTGCCGTGGCGCTTCAGCGCCGCCGGGCAGCCGCTTACGTCTCGCGGCCGCGGCCTGGCCGCGGCCGCGCTGGCCGACGCCGACGGCGCCGCCGGCGTCAGCCGCCGGCGCCGGCGCCGCCGCCGGTCGGCCGCCGCCGCCGGCCGCCGCCGCCGCCGCCGCCGCCGCGTGGTCGCCGGCGGCTGCCGCCGCCGGTGTCGCCGCCGCCGCCGCCGCCGCCGGTGCCGCCGCCGCCGCCGTGCCGGTGCGTCCCGGTGCCGCCGCCGGTCGCGCCGCTGCTGCCGCGTGCCGCCGCTGCTGCCGCTGCCGCCGGTGCCGTCGAGCCGCTGCCGCCGCTCGCGCGGGGCCGGTGTCGGCGCCGCCGCCGGCGTCGGTCGACTGCCGCCGCTGGAGCCGCTCGGTGTCGGCGCGTAGGTCTTCGCCGCTGGGCGCTCGGTCTTGGCGGCCGGCGGCTCGTCGACGATCTCGTCGAGCGCCGACGTCATGAAGTCGTGCCAGATCTCGCCGGGTAGGTGCCGCCGGCGACCGGGCCGCCGCCGAACTCGGTCTTCATCGGCTTGAGGCTGTCGGGGTAGCCGACCCACACGGCGACGGTCAGTACTCGGTGAAGCCGACGAACCAGGCGTCGCCGTAGTTCTCGGTCGTGCCGGTCTTGCCGGCCGCGAAGCCGCCGGATCGCCGCGCTCTTGCCGGTGCCGACCGGCACGACGCCGTCGCAGGATCTGCGTCGTCGTGTCGGCGACGCTCTTGCGGCAGGATCGCGCTTGACGTCAGCGCTTGTTCGTCGATGATCCGTTGCGCTTGCCGGTCCTGGACTTCGACTCGATGCCCGACCGGGCCCGTTGTCGGCGCGCCCGAGCGTGCCGCTCGACGCTTGCCGCCGGTCGCGAACGTCTCGTAGGCGTGCGCCATGTCGAGCGGGGTGACGCCCTCTTTGAGGCCGCCGAGCGTCATCGCGAGGTTGGTCGAGACCGGCGTGCGGATGCCCATCCGCTGGGCCAGCGCGCGCGATCTTGCTCGGTGCCGACCTTGATGCCGACCTCGGCGAAGACCGAGTTGTCGGAGTACGGCGGTCGCGCGGCCAGCGTGGCGATGCCGAGTAGTTGCCCTCGTAGTTGTTGACGACGAACTTCTCGCTGGCTTGCCGCGCTGTGCGGGACCGTGAAGACCTGCTTGCGCGACGTCCCACGCGAGTCCGGCGAGATGCCCTTGCGCAGCGCCTGCGGCGAGCACGAACGGCTTGAACGAGGAGCCCGGCTGGCGCTGGCCCTGGGTGGCGAGGTTGAACGGGCTGCTTCTTGTAGTCGCGCCCGCCGACCATCGCGCGGACCTCGCCGGTCTTGTTGTCGATCGCCACCAGCGACGCCGGCGGGCCCGTGCCGGCGATCGGCAGGTGGTCTGGACCGCCTGCTCGGCCGCGCTGCTGCAGGTCGAGGTCGAGCGTCGTCTTGATCTGCAGGCCGCCGCTCGAAGGCGCGCTGGCGGCGCCGAAGCGGTCGACGAGCTGCTGCTGCACCCAGCGACGTGAAGTAGCGGCGCCCGTCGAGTCGTCGCTGCGGCGGCTGGACGTGCTTGGCGCGCGGGCATGCGGCTGGCGACGGCTCGTCGTACTCGCCCGCGGTCGATGTAGCCCTGCTCGAGCATCTGGCGCAGCACGAGTGTCGCGGCGCGTCTCGGCGGCGACCGGGATGCGCGACCGGGTCGTAGGCCGTCGGCGAGTCGATGATCCCGCCGAGCAGCGCGGCCTCCGGCGCGGCGTCGAGCTGCGTGCGCGCACGGCTCGGCGCGTGGCTGCCGCAGTCGCCGCAGTTCGTGGTCGCTGGCCGAAGTAGGTGCGCGGCGGCCGACTCGATCCCGTAGGCGCCGTTGCCGAAGTAGATCGTGTTCAGGTACTCCGTGAGGATCTTGTCCTTGGACCACTTGTGCGAGAGGTGGTAGGCCAGCGCGGCCTCGCGCAGCTTCTCGAAGACCGTGCGCTTGGTCTGGGCCTGCCAGCGCGTTCTTGACGAACTGCTGCGTGATCGTCGAGGCGCCCTGGGCGGCGCGCCGGCGCGTCGAGGTCGGCACAACGCGCGGCGCGATGCCGCGCAGGTCGACGCCGTTGTTCGTCGTAGAAGCGCTTGTCCTCGATCGAGATGACGGCCTGCTTGCATCACCGGGGCGATCTCGGTCGAAGGAACGAGGATCGCGGTTCTCGTTGCCCGTCAGCGTCGCCGAGCGCGCTTGCCGTTCGGTCGAGCAGGATCGAGTTGCGCGGCGTCTTGTACTCCTGCGCGGTTCTCCAGCGACGGCAGGTCGCTGGGCGACGGCCATCATCATCCCGAACACCGTGGAGACGCAGGCCAGCGAGCCCGAGACCGGCGACGATCAGCGCCAGGCGCAGCTTCGTTCACGCGCGGGCGCGGAGCGCGGGGCCCGCCGTTGCCGCCGTCGGTCGGGGGGTCGGCGTCCGGTGGGACCGGTCGCAGCGGGTCTGGGCCCGGCCCGGGAGTTGTGCGGGTCGCTGGCGCATGGGCTGAGCGTGAGGAAGCCCGCTGCCCGGCGAGCGTGGAAGAGCCACCGGCACCGCGGCTCCTCGAGGGCGAGAGTCTAGCATTGGCCCCGATGGCGAACGCCGCCTTCGACGCCGCCGAGCAGGCCGCCTGCGCTCGCCCGCAACGCCGTCGACTGCCTGCCCGAGGGAGCCCTGGAGGCGCAGCCTCGCGCGAGGCCGCACCGCGAGGGGCGCCCGCTGCGCGTGAAGCTCGGGATCGACCCGACGGCGCCCGACATCCACCTCGGCCACGCGTCGTCCTGCAGAAGCTGCGCGAGTTCCAGGACGCTCGGGCACAACGTCGTGCTGATCGTCGGCGACTACACCGCGCGCGTGGGCGATCCCGAGCGGGCGCTCCACGACGCGCCCGGTGCTCGTCGCCCGAGGAGATCGACGCCAACGCGCTGACCTTCCAGGAGCAGGCGCTACCGGGTCCTCGATCCCGATCCCGGCCGCTCGAGGTCCGCCGCAACGGCGAGTGGCTGGACATGGCGGCTCGAGCGACCTGTTCCGCCTGGCGCGCACGACGACCGTGGCGCAGCTGCTCGAGCGCGACGACTTCGCCAAGCGCTACGGCGCGCGGCGAGCCGATCTCGGTGCTCGAGCTGCTCTACCCGCTGCTCCAGGGCTACGACTCGGTGGCGATCGCGCGCCGACGTCGAGCTCGGCGGGACCGACCAGAAGTTCAACCTGCTGCTCGGCCGCGACATCCAGCGCGCCTACGGGCAGCCCGAGCAGGTGGTCCTGACGATGCCGATCCTGCCGGGCACCGACGGCGTAGCGCGAAGATGTCGAAGTCGCTCGGCAACCACATCGGCGTCACCGAGCCGCCCGACGAGATGTACGGCAAGACGCTGCCTGCCCGACGCGGCGATGGGCACCTGGTACGAGCTCGCTGCTGCGTCGCCCGGTGCCCGACGACGTCTCGGCCGCGGGACGCCAAGCGCGCGCTCGCGCGCGGGCTCGTCGCGCGCTTCCACGACGAGGCGGCGGCGGCCGAGGCCGAGGCGCGGTTCGACCGTGTCCATGTGTCCCGCGACGTCCCCGAGGAGATCGAGGAGGCGACCTTCGACGTCGTGGACGGGACGGCGCACATGCCGGCCGTGCTCGAGGCGGCGTTCGGCATCTCGCGCTCGGAGGCGCCGGCGCCTGCTCGGGCAGGGCGGGGTCAGGTGCGACGGGGCGGCGCTGAGCGCCGAGGAGCAGGATGTCCCGGTCGACCGCTGGACGGGCGCCGTGCTCCAGGTCGGCAAGCGGCGCTTCCGCCGGCTGCGGCGGGCCTGATGGCCGTCCACGGCGGACTGCTGCGCCTCTCCACGCGCGGCGACGGCGAGATCGTCCGACCTGACGGAGGGCGTGCCCGCGTGGTCGGGCAGTCCGGCGTCTCCGCGGGAGTGGCCACCGTGTTCGCGGTCGGATCGACGCTGGCCGTCACGACGATGGAGTTCGAGCCCGGAGGCGTGCAGGACTGCGGGACGCGCTGGAGCGGCTGCTGCCGGCGCGGGGCGACTACGCCCACAACCGGCTCAACCACGACTCCAACGCCCACGCGCACATGCGCGCGGCGATGATCGGCCCCTCGGAGACCGTCCCCGTGGTCGGCGGACGCCTCGCGCTGGGCACCTGGCAGCAGGTCGTCCTGCTCGATTTCGACGACCGCCCGCGGGACCGCACGATCCACGTGCACGTCGTCTCCTGAGCGCCCTGGCTTTCCGCCGCCCGAGCGCTATACTCTCGGTCCGCTTCCCTAGGGCGTTCTGCCCTTGCGCGAGTCGGGTCCCTCGGAAGGAATCCCCTGCCTGGAGCAGGCCCGGCGGTCTTTGAAAACTCAACAGCATGCGCATCGCGACCGACACCTCGGTCAGCGATGCGTCCAGGTTCGACCGTCCGGTCTGCCCTCGGGCATGGCCGGCGGCCAAGAATTGACCCGTCATGACTCGGACGCCCCACTGTGTACGGAGCATCCCCCAAAGTGCTGACGCTCTTCGTATCCGCGGGGGCTTCGGTACCTCGCAGTTCTTCACGGAGAGTTTGATCCTGGCTCAGGACGAACGCTGGCGGCGTGCTTAACACATGCAAGTGGAGCGACGAACCAGGGCTTGCCCGGGGCAAAGCCGCGAACGGGTGAGTAACACGTGGGTAACCTGCCCCGATGACCGGGACAACCCGAGGAAACTCGGGCTAATACCGGATGTGCTCTCAGCCACAAGGCTCGTGAGGAAAGGAAGCTTCGGCCTCCGCATCGGGATGGGCCCGCGGCCCATTAGCTTGTTGGTGAGGTAACGGCTCACCAAGGCTTCGATGGGTAGCTGGTCTGAGAGGACGATCAGCCACACTGGGACTGAGACACGGCCCAGACTCCTACGGGAGGCAGCAGTGGGGAATCTTGCGCAATGCGCGAAAGCGTGACGCAGCAACGCCGCGTGGGGGAAGAAGGCCTTCGGGTTGTAAACCCCTTTCAGTTGGGACGAAGCTTCGGCGGTGAATAGCCGGTCCGGAGTGACGGTACCTTCAGAAGAAGCCCCGGCTAACTACGTGCCAGCAGCCGCGGTAATACGTAGGGGGCAAGCGTTGTCCGGAATCATTGGGCGTAAAGAGCGTGTAGGCGGCCCGATAAGTCCGCTGTGAAAGTCCAGGGCTCAACCCTGGAATGCCGGTGGATACTGTCGGGCTAGAGTCCGGAAGAGGCGAGTGGAATTCCTGGTGTAGCGGTGAAATGCGCAGATATCAGGAGGAACACCAATGGCGAAGGCAGCTCGCTGGGACGGTACTGACGCTGAGACGCGAAAGCGTGGGGAGCAAACAGGATTAGATACCCTGGTAGTCCACGCCGTAAACGATGGGCACTAGGTGTGGGGGGTGTCGACTCCCCCCGTGCCGACGCTAACGCATTAAGTGCCCCGCCTGGGGAGTACGGCCGCAAGGCTAAAACTCAAAGGAATTGACGGGGGCCCGCACAAGCAGCGGAGCATGTGGTTTAATTCGACGCAACGCGAAGAACCTTACCTGGGCTTGACATGTGAGTGACCGCCGTGGAAACACGGCTTCCCTTCGGGGCACTTTCACAGGTGGTGCATGGCTGTCGTCAGCTCGTGTCGTGAGATGTTGGGTTAAGTCCCGCAACGAGCGCAACCCCCGTCGCATGTTGCCAGCATTTAGTTGGGGACTCATGCGAGACTGCCGGTGACAAACCGGAGGAAGGTGGGGATGACGTCAAGTCATCATGCCCCTTATGTCCAGGGCTACACACGTGCTACATTGGCGCGTACAGAGGGCTGCGATACCGCGAGGTGGAGCGAATCCCTCAAAGCGCGTCTCGGTTCGGATTGCAGGCTGAAACCCGCCTGCATGAAGGCGGAGTTGCTAGTAATCGCGGATCAGCATTGCCGCGGTGAATACGTTCCCGGGCCTTGTACACACCGCCCGTCACACCACGGGAGTGGCAACACCCGAAGCCGGTGGCCTAACCCGCAAGGGAGGGAGCCGTCGAAGGTGGGGCCGTGACTGGGGTGAAGTCGTAACAAGGTAGCCGTAGCGGAAGGTGCGGCTGGATCACCTCCTTTCTAGGGAGCACCGCAAACACGGTGCGAGCAGCCGGCCGCTGATGCGGACCGCGCCTCTCTAGAACGTCGACCGAATCTGGCAGGTCCGGACTGCCGGCCCTCGAGGCTGGCGCGGACCGAGCATCGCATGCTGTTGAGTTTTGAGAGACCGCGCGGCGCGGACGTACCCGCGTCGTGCGCAGCCCTCTCCACGGACCTTGAAAACTGCACAGCGATAGCCAACTCGAAACGGGTATCACCGACACGAGCTGCTCAGCGTCGGTGCTGATCACCGTCAAGATAGTAAGGGCACACGGTGGATGCCTTGGCACCAGGAGTCGATGAAGGGCGTGAACGGCTGCGATAAGCCACGGTGAGGCGCTGAATAGCCTTTGACCCGTGGATTCCCGAATGGGGAAACCCAGCGCTGGTAATGCGGCGTTATCCCGTGCTGAACACATAGGCACGGAGAAGACAAGCGGGGGAAGTGAAACATCTCAGTACCCCGAGGAAAGGAAATCAACCGAGACTCCCTGAGTAGTGGCGAGCGAAAGGGGATCAGCCCAAACCCGGCAGGTGTAAGCGGGCACGCGTTGCCTGTCGGGGGTTGTAGGGCGTCTGTTCCGGGTCGTGCCTGGCCCGGCGGAAGTTACAAAGTCGCGTGGTAGTCGAAGCGCGTGGAACCGCGCACCACAGAGGGCAACCGTCCCGTAGGCGAAACTACACGACCTTCCGTCAGATGTTCCTGAGTAGGTCCGCACCCGTGAAACGCGGACTGAACCTGGGGGGACCACCCTCCAAGGCTAAGTACTCCCTGGTGACCGATAGCGGACTAGTACCGTGAGGGAAAGGTGAAAAGTACCCCGGAAGGGGAGTGAAATAGTACCTGAAACCGCGTGCCTACAAGCGGTCGGAGCATTCTTCGGAATGTGACGGCGTGCTTTTTGCATAACGAGCCGGCGAGTTACTCGTCTGTGGCAAGGTTAAGCGATGAGCGGAGCCGCAGCGAAAGCGAGTCCGAACAGGGCGACAAAGTCACAGGCGGTAGACCCGAAACTAAGCGAGCTACCCATGGGCAGGCTGAAGCGGGGGTAAGACCTCGTGGAGGGCCGAACCGACCTAGGTTGAAAACTGGGCGGATGACCTGTGGGTCGGAGTGAAAGGCTAATCAAGCTTGGAGATATCTGGTTCTCTCCGAAATATATTTAGGTATAGCCTCGGATAAATTGCGTTTTGGCCGTAGAGCACTGTTTGGACTAGGGGCCCTACCAGGTTACCGAATTCAGGCAAACTCCGAAGACCATTTCGTGTACTCCGGGAGTCAGTTGCTGGGGGATAAACTTCAGCGTCAAGAGGGGAACAGCCCAGACCGCCAGCTAAGGTCCCAAAGTTTTAGCTAAGTGGGAAACGATGTCCGAATGCAGAGACAACCAGGAGGTTGGCTTAGAGGCAGCCACCCTTGAAAGAGTGCGTAACAGCTCACTGGTCAAGTGTTCGGGCGCGGACAATGTAACGGGGCTCAAGCTAAACACCGAAGCTGCGGGTGCGTGAGGTCTTCGGACCGATCGCGCGGTAGGAGAGCGTTCCTAGGCCAGCGAAGCAGCCGCGTAAGCGAGCTGTGGAGGCCTGGGAAGTGAGAATGCCGGCATGAGTAACGAAAGGGGGGTGAGAATCCCTCCCACCGATTGCCCAAGGGTTCCTGAGTAAAGTTCGTCTGCTCAGGGTTAGTCGGGACCTAAGGCGAGGCCGAAAGGCGTAGTCGATGGCCAACGGGTTGATATTCCCGTACCACGTCGCATCCGTTTGACCGATGGGCCGACGAGGAAGGCTAGGGGATCCCAGGCGATGGTAGTCCTGGGGTAAGCATGTAGGGGTGGCCTCGTAAACGCGAGGCTGCATAACCTGAGGTGCGATGCCAGCTGGCTCTAAGCCGGCGAGTCCCTGACGCCATACCTCCGAGAAAAACCTCTAGGGAGGATGCGCGTGCCCGTACCAAAACCGACACAGGTGGGCAAGTAGAAAATACTAAGGTGATCGAGATAACCCTCGTTAAGGAACTCGGCAAAATTGCCCCGTAACTTCGGGATAAGGGGTGCCCCGGTAGGGTGAAGTCCTTCGCGGACGGAGCCCGAGGGGGCCGCAGTGAATAGGTTCAAGCGACTGTTTACCAAAAACACAGGTCTCTGCTAAGTCGTAAGACGACGTATAGGGGCTGACGCCTGCCCGGTGCCGGAAGGTTACGTGGAGGTGTTAGGGCTTCGGCCCGAAGCACTGAAACTAAGCCCCGGTAAACGGCGGCCGTAACTATAACGGTCCTAAGGTAGCGAAATTCCTTGTCGGGTAAGTTCCGACCTGCACGAATGGCGTAACGACTTGAACGCTGTCTCAACGAGGGGCTCGGTGAAATTGCAGTCTCGGTGAAGATGCCGAGCACCCGCGGCTAGACGGAAAGACCCCGTGAACCTTTACTACAACCTGGTATTGGGGTTCGATGCTCCTCGCTCAGAATAGGTGGGAGGCTTGGAAGCGCCGGCTGCGGCCGGCGTGGAGCCAACTTTGAGATACCACCCTTGGTGTATTGGATCTCTAACAGCGCACCGTATAGCCGGGCGCTGAACAGTGCCAGGTGGGTAGTTTGACTGGGGCGGTCGCCTCCCAAAATGTAACGGAGGCGCGCAAAGGTTCCCTCAGCACGGTTGGAAATCGTGCGTAGAGTGTAAAGGCAGCAAGGGAGCTTGACTGCGAGACTGACAAGTCGAGCAGGTGCGAAAGCAGGCCTTAGTGATCCGGCGGTAGCAAGTGGAAGCGCCGTCGCTCAACGGATAAAAGGTACTCCGGGGATAACAGGCTTATCGGGCCCAAGAGTCCACATCGACGGCCCGGTTTGGCACCTCGATGTCGGCTCGTCGCATCCTGGGGCCGAAGTAGGTCCCAAGGGTTGGGCTGTTCGCCCATTAAAGCGGTACGCGAGCTGGGTTCAGAACGTCGTGAGACAGTTCGGTCCCTATCTGCCGTGGGCGTTGGAGAGTTGAGAGGATTCGTCCCTAGTACGAGAGGACCGGGATGAACGCACCTCTGGTGTATCTGTTGTCGTGCCAACGGCATTGCAGGTTAGCTACGTGCGGATCGGATAACCGCTGAAGGCATCTAAGCGGGAAGCCGGCCTCGAGATGAGCTCTCCCATCCCCTTGAGGGAGTAAGAGCCCTGGGAGACCACCAGGTTGATAGGCCGGATCTGGAAGGACGGTGACGTCCGAAGGAGACCGGTACTAATGGCTCGAGGGCTTGACGGATTTTTTTCCACTCCTCGCGGAGTGGGGAGCGTGATGCCCGTTCGTAGGCACAATCGCTGTGCAGTTTTCAGGGCCCGGGAGGGGCCCGGCGGGTAATCCCGCCGGCCGGTCTCGACATATTTCGGTGGCTCTGGCGAGGGGGAAACACCTCTTCCCATTCCGAACAGAGCAGTTAAGCCCCTCAGCGCCGATGGTACTTGGACCTCGCGGTCCTGGGAGAGTAGGTCGCCGCCGATTCTTCTGAAGGCCCCGTCCTCTGTGGACGGGGCCTTTTTCGTGGACACGTGGCCTTCGTCGGGTGCGGGGGAGCGAGGCGCCAGGGGAAGACGAGAGCGCCGCCCCCGCGCAAGGGGCGACGCTCCGGGTGTCCCGTGAAGAAGTCCCCTAGGCCGTCACGCGCTCGCGCCGCGGGGGGAGCGGGCAGAGGCACGGCTGGGGCCGGGGCGCGACTCGCCCGGGCCGACGGGGCCGTGCGCTGCCCAGCGGGCGGCGATGAGGGTGCACGCGTGCGACGGCCGGCGTGTCCGTGCGAGCGGACCTCCCAGCGCCGGCTTGTGTCTCAGACCGTGACAGGAACATGTGTTCGTAAGGCTAGGAACGCGGTCGGACGGAGCGCCGGACGCCGGGATCTCCGCCCCCGCCTACCGTCGTTTCCCCTGCAAATCGCCGGGTTTGGCGCTCATCAAACTGCAACGGATCTTGCAGGCCCGGGTTGGCGGCTACAGTCGCGGCGTGCTGCATCTGCGAATCGTCGCCCCCGAGGAGCAGGCCCATCACGCCGTCGACCTCCTGTGCGCGAGCGAATCGGTGGTCAACGTGGTGCACCTGCACGGTGCCGCGAAGCGCCCGGTGGGCGACGTGATCCTGTGCGACGTGGCCCGTGAGGACGCGAGCGTGATCATCGACGACCTCCGCGACCTGGAGATCGACAGGGTGGGGTCGATCGCCGTGGAGACGATCGACACGGGGATCTCGGAGGCCTTCGACCGGGCGGAGGCCGCCGCCGCGGGGATGCCGTCCGACGCGGTGGTCTGGGAGGAGGTGGAGGCACGCACCTCGGAGACCACCGAGCTCTCCGGGTCATTCATCGCCTTCATGGTGCTGGCCTGCCTGATCGCCGCGGTGGGGATCTTCCTCGACACGCCGATCCTCATCATCGGGGCGATGGTCGTGGGCCCCGAGTTCGGGCCGATCGCCGGGTTCTGCGTGGCCGCCGTGCAGCGCCGCCGGGCGCTGGCCATCCGCTCGTTCGTCGCGCTCGCCGTCGGCTTCCCGATCGGAATCAGCGCCGTCGTTCTCACGACGCTCGTGTTCCGCTGGACCGGCGTCACCCCGGACACGTTCTCCGAGGAGAGCCACAGCCTGGCGGACGTGATATCCAGCCCCGACTTCCTCTCCTTCTTCGTGGCCTTCTGCGCCGGTATGGCCGGCATGCTCTCCCTGACCTCGGCGAAGTCGGGCGCCCTCATCGGGGTCCTGATCTCGGTGACCACGATCCCGGCGGCGGCCAACATCGGGGTGGCCTTCGCCTACGCCGACTGGTCAAGCTGGCGCGGGGCCCAGGTCCAGCTGGTCATCAACCTCGGGGCGATCCTGCTCGCCGGGACCCTGACGCTGAGTGTGCAGAAGGCGCTCTACGTCCGGCGGCGAGCCAAGCACCGGCGCGACCCGGCGAGGGAGAAGGCCGGACTCACGCCAGGCTCGACCAGACCTCGAGCTTCGTCCGGACCCGTCCCACGACCTCGCTCGTGAACTCGCTCGTCGACGCGTGGCCACCCAGGTCGGGCGTGCGGACGCCGGCCGCTGTGGTCTCCAGCGTCCCCTCGTAGATCGCTCGCGAGGCGGAATGGGCACCGTCGTGACCGCGGACGCCCGCCTGGAGCAGGATCGCCGCGCAGGCCATGATCATCGCCATCGGGTTGGCGATGTCCTTGCCCTGGAGGGCGGGAGCCGTGCCGTGTGGCGCCTCGGCCATCGCCACCGTCGGCTCGTGGTCGTCGCCGAACGAGAGCAGAACGGACTCGGCGCCGGCGATCGACCCGAACATGGGGAGGACCAGGTCCGACAGGCAGTCCCCGTCGCGGTTGAGCGCGGGAATGACGAGCGGCGCGTCCGGCGCGCCCGTGATCAGTCCGGCGTAGGTGGCGTCGATGAGGACGGGGGAATAGGGGACATCGGGATGGCGCTGCGCGCCCGCGTCCATCTCCTCCTTGAGCATCCCCTCGTAGACGGGTGAGACCGTCCACTTCGGGCCGCCGTACACCCGCCCATGGATCTCCTCGGCGCGGCGGAAGGCGTACTCGGCCACCGCGCGGCACGTCGAGCGCGTGATCTTCTCCCGGCGGTAGGCGATCTCGTCCGCGCCGCCCTCGGGGCCCTCGCGCCACTGCTCGGCACCGTAGGCGTCCTCCACGGCCATGCGCACGATCGAGATCGGGTGGTGGACGCCGGCCACCGGCGTCACGCCGGGGATCCGGCGGCCGGTGCGCACGATGACCTTACCGTCGACCTCCTCGCGCAGGATGCGGTTCGGAGAGCCCACGTCATCGGCGCCCTCGGGCGTGATCGTGGCCGCCTTGAGGCCCAGCCCGGAGGCGCGCATCGCCTTGGCCGCGGCGCGCACGACCTCGTTCTCGGTCGCCCGCCGGCGCTCCAGGGAGAGGTCGAAGCGTTCGAGCTCGACCGCCAGCCCGACAACCTCGGGGTCGATCACGCGCAGCGCCTGGTCGAGCAGCTCCTGGCCGGTCTCGTCCCCCTCCAGAACGGTGATCTTGAGCGGGTCGCTCATGCGCGGCCCACCATAGCCTCACGCGGGCGCAGCGCGCCTCTTCCGGCACCGGCGACCACCGCGGCGACGGCGACGGCGGCCGCCGGGACGGCCAGGCCCGCCCGCACGCCGGCCGCCTGGACCACCGGGCCCGTGATCGCACTGCCCGCGGCGGCGCCCACGACGTTGGACGTCGACAGCCAGGTGAACGCCTCGGCCAGGGCGCCCGCCTCGGTGACGTCCTCCACCAGGCTGTAGGCGCAGGCCGCGGTGGGGGCGATGGGCACGCCGCTGAGCACGCTGAGCACGACGATCACCGGGATGGAGCCGGCGAGGACGAGCGGGGCGAGCGCCAGCGCCAGAACCGCCAGGCCGCCGACCAGGCGCCGGGCCAGGGGGGTCCGCCACTCCCGCGTGCCGTACCACAGGCCGCCCGCCATGCTGCCGGCGGCCATGGCGGCGAGCGGGAGGCCGGCGGCGGACGCCGTTCCATGTGCCCGGGCGAAGGCGGCCATCGCCACCTCGATGGAACCGAAGGCCACGCCGATGCACACGTTCGCCGTGACCACGACGCGCATCCCGGAGGACGCGAGCGCCCAGGCCGCCGCGACCTCGTGCGGGCGCCCATGCCAGGCCCGGGCGGCGTGCGAGCCGGCGTAGAGGAGCGTGCCGCCGAGCGCCAGCCCGGCGGCCACGACGAGCGCCGCCGCGGGCGAGGCGAGCGCGAACAGGACGGTGGCCACCACCGGGCCGGAGATGAACAGCACCTCGGTGAGGATCGCCTCCAGGGAGTAGGCGGCGTCCAGTCCGCCCCGCTCGCCGAGCAGGACCGGCCACAGTGCCCGCATGCAGGCGCCGAGCGGCGGCAGGAAGCATCCGGCGACGAAGGCGCAGACGAGCAGGACGCCGGTGGCCGCGCCGGCGCCGGCCGCCACCACCAGCGCGATCAGCGCTGCGGCGTTGCCGACCGCGCAGGGGACGAGGACCCGGGGCTGGCCGAGCCGGTCGATCAGCCGGCCCTGGATCGGCGTCGCCAGCCCCGCGCCGGCGGCCTCGGCGGCCGCCACGAGCCCCGCGCTGGCGAAGGAGCCGGTGTGCTCACGGACGAGGAGGACCGAGGCCAGAGCCGTGAACGTGATGGGAACGCGCCCCAGGGAGGCGCCGGCGATCAGGCGCGGCGCGCCCGGCGCGGCGAGGACCCGGCGAAAGGAGGCCGGGATCAAGCGTCCGGCGCGGCCGCGGACTCCTGGGAGCCCTCCAGGCCCAGCTCCGTCGCGTGCTCCTCCATGGCGGCGATGACGAAGGCCACGTGCTCGTCGAAGTCCACGCCCAGGTCCTCGGCCGCGGCCCGCAGCTCCTCGCGGTTGACCGCGGCGGCGAAGCTCGGCTGCTTGAGCTTCTTCTTTACCGACTTGGGCGTCATCCCGTGGATGCCCTGCGGGCGCACGTAGGCGACGGCGGCGATGAACCCAGTCAGCTCGTCGACCGCGAAGAGGGTCTTCTCCATACGCGAATCCCGCGAGACACCGAGGAAGTCGGCGTGCGAGGCCACGGCGCGCACGACCTCGTCGGGAAAGCCCTGGCGCTCGAGCTCGGTGAGCGCGTGGCGCGGGTGGCCGGTCTCGAGGTCGGGATAGCGCTCGTAGTCGAGGTCGTGGAGCATCCCGGTCGCTCCCCAGGTCTCCTCGTCCTCGCCGAACTTCCGCGCGTAGGCGCGCATCGCGGCCTCCACGGCCAGCACGTGGCGGCGCAGAGACTCCGATTCGGTCCACTCGCAGAAGAGGGTCCAGGACTCGTCGCGCGAAAGGGGCAGCGACATGGGTGTTACCCTAGCCCAGCCCCGCGGCGAGGCCCTGCGCCGGGCCTCGGGCGGGCGCGCGCCTATGGAGAAGTTCGTCATCGAAGGCGGCGTCCCGCTGTCGGGGACCGTGGTCCCCGCCGGCAACAAGAACGCCGCCCTGCCCCTGCTGGCCGCCAGCCTCCTCACCGAGGAGGAGGTCGTCCTGCGCAACGTCCCGCGCATCCGGGACGTCGACGCCATGATCGCGCTGCTCGAGGACCTGGGCGCGCGAGTCGAATGGCGCGGCGACAACGACATCGCGGTCGATGCCTCGGGCGTGGACCCGCAGCGCACCTCCGTCGACCGCACGCTGTCCGAGCGCATCCGCGCGTCGTTCCTGCTCGCCGGGCCGCTCCTGGCGCGTCACGGCCACGCGGAGATGCCCCCTCCGGGCGGCGACGTGATCGGCCGCCGGCGCCTGGATCCCCACCTCGACGCGTTCCGCGCGATGGGCGCGGAGATCGCCGTCGGGCGCGACATCGAGCTGAGCGCGCCCCGCGGGCTGCGCGCGGGAGACGTCTTCATGGACGAGCCGTCGGTGATGGCCACCGAGAACGCGCTCATGGCGGCCGCGCTGACGCCGGGCACGACGCTGCTGGGCAACGCAGCGTGCGAGCCCCACATTCAGGACCTGGCGCGGATGCTGGTGAAGATGGGCGCCGACATCCAGGGGATCGGCTCCAACATGCTCATGGTCAGCGGGTCGCCGACCCTGCGCGGCTGCCAGCACGACGTGGCCCCCGATCACATCGAGATCGGCTCCTTCATGGCGCTGGCCGGCGTCACGGGGGGAGAGCTCCGCATCAAGGACACGGTGCCCCACGACCTGCGGATGATCCGGCTGGCCTTCGACCGTCTCGGGCTGCGCAGCGAGCTCGAGGGCAACGACGTCCTCGTGCCGGGCGGCCAGAAGCTGGTCTGCCAGCGCGACGTGGGCGAGCACAAGCTCAAGCTCCAGGACGGGCCGTGGCCGGCCTTCCCGGCCGACCTGACCAGCATCGCCCTGGCGCTGGCGACCCAGTCCGAGGGCTCCGTGCTCATTCACGAGTGGATGTTCGAGAACCGCCTGATCTTCACCGACAAGCTGGTCGTCATGGGCGCGGACATCGTGCTCTGCGACCCGCACCGAGCGATCGTCACGGGGCCCAGCCGCCTGCGCGGGGAGCGCCTCGAGTCGCCCGACATCCGCGCCGGGATGGCGATGCTGATCGCGGCGCTGTGCGCCGAGGGACGCTCCGAGATCGGCAACATCCGCCAGATCGACCGCGGCTACGAGCGCATCGACGAGCGCCTGCGCGCCCTGGGCGCCCGCATCGAGCGCGTGGCCACCGAGCCCGTCCACGCCGCCTGACACCGCTCGGGCTAGGAAACTTCCACCCATGACCGATCGGATCCCCAGCGGAACCCGCGACGTGCTGCCCGAGGAGATGCGCGAGCTGCGCGCCATCACCGAGGCGCTGCGGCGCGTGTTCGACGAGCGCGGCTACGGCGAGGTCTACACGCCGGCGCTGGAGTACGCGTCCGTCCTGGAGCGCGCCGAGCTCGACTACGCGCGGCCCGCCTACCGGATGTTCGACGAGCGCGGCGACACGCTGGCCCTGCGCTCGGACATGACCGTCCCGATCGCGCGCGTGGTGGCCAACCGCTACGCCGCGGCCGAGCCGCCCCTGCGCTTCTGTTACGTCGCCCACGCCTACCGCGGCGTGCGCCCCCAGCGCGGCCAGTCGCGCGAGTTCCTCCAGGCGGGCATCGAGCTCGTCGGCTCCCCGGCCCCGGACGGGACCGCCGAGGCGCTGGCGCTGCTGTGCGCGGCGCTGGACGCCGTGGGGCTGCACGAATACCGCGTCGGCCTGGGCGACGCCTCGGTCTACCCGGCGCTGCTGGACTCCTTCGGCGTTCGCGACGAGCCCCGGGAGCGCATCCTGCATGAGCTGGCCACGCGCGACTTCCCCGGGCTGGAGCGCGAGCTCGCGGCGGCCGGGCTGGACGACGAGACGGCGGCGATGCTGCTGCGGGTTCCCCAGGAGCGCGGCGGGGTCGATGTGCTCGAGACACCGCCCGGGCCGCTGGCCGACGCCGTGGCCGGGATGCGTGACGTGCAGGCGCTGCTGCCGGCGCGGGCGGCGGACCGGGTGATCTTCGACCTCGGCCTGTCGCGCAGCCTGGGCTACTACACGGGCGCGATCTTCGAGGTCTACGACCCCGCGCTCGGCGCCCCGCTGGGCGGCGGCGGGCGCTACGACGAGCTGCTGGGGCGCTTCGGCCGGCCGCTGCCCGCGGTGGGCTTCGCGCTCAACGTGGAGCGCCTGCACATCGCGCTGACGGAGGCCAGGGCATGAGCGCGCTGACCATCGCCGTCCCGCGCGGCGCCCTGTTCACCGAGACACTCGACGTGCTCGACGAGCTGGGAATCGACACCGCCGAGGTGCGGGACAACGACCGCAAGCTGCTCTTCGAGGACGCCGGGCTGATCACGATGCGCCCCTCCGACGTGCCCACGTACGTCGAGGCGGGCGCGGCCGACCTGGGGATCACCGGCAAGGACGTGCTCATGGAGCAGGCCGAGCGCGATGTCTACGAGCTGCTGGACCTCGGTTACGGCGGCTGTCGCATGGTGCTGGCCACCCAGGCGGGCGAGGACCCGGCCGAGCGGGCCCTGCGCCACCTCGGGGTGATGCGGATCGCCACCAAATACCCGCGCCTCGCGCAGGCCTACTTCGAGCGCACCGGACGCCAGGCGGAGATCGTCGAGGTCAAGGGCTCGGTCGAGCTGGCCCCGCTGGCCGGTCTGGCCGAGGGCATCGTCGACCTCACCGCCACCGGGACCACACTCAAGGAGAACGGGCTCGTGATCCGCGAGGAGATCGCCCCGAGCACCGCGCGGCTAATCGCCAACCCGGTCGCGCACAAGCTCAAGGCGGAGCAGATCGACGACGTCCTGGAGCGGCTGCGTGCGCGTTGAGCGCGGACCGCTGCGGTGGCTGGAGGTGCGGCGCGCGCCGCTGCGCGGCTCGCTGGGCCCCGAGGCCTCGCGGCGGGTGGCCGAGATCATCGAGCGCGTGGCGGAGGTCGGCGACGAGGCGGTCGTGGCGCTGACCCGCGAGCTGGACACCGGCGGGGCCGAGCCGTGGCCGCTTCGCGTCGAGCCGATGCAGTTGCGTGAGGCCCTGGACGCGCTCGATGGTTCCCTGCGAGAGGCACTGGAGCTGGCCGCGGGCAACGTGCGCGCCGTGGCGCTCGGCTCCCTGCACGAGGAGCGCGAGATCGACCTGCCGCAGGGGCAGGTGGTCAAGCTGCGCGAGGTGGCGGTCCGCCGGGCCGCCGTCTACGTCCCGGGGGGCCGCGCGCCGTACCCGAGCACCGTGATCATGGGCGCCGTGACCGCGCAGGCGGCCGGGGTGGCCGAGGTCGTCGTGTGCTCCCCGCCGCGCGAGGACGGCGACATCGACCCCGTCGTGCTGGCGGCCTGCGAGCTGTGCGGCGTCGACGAGGTCCTGCGGATGGGCGGCGCCCAGGCGGTGGCCGCGCTCGCGCTGGGCACCGAGACGATCGAGCCGGTCGACGTCATCGTCGGCCCCGGCAACGTCTACGTGCAGGAGGCCAAGCGCCAGCTGTCCGGGGTCGTGGGCATCGACTCGTTCGCCGGCCCCAGCGAGATCGTCGTGGTCTTCGACGACACCGCCGACCCGCACCTCGTCGCGCTGGACCTGGCGGCCCAGGCCGAGCACGGACGCGGCAGCCGTGCCACCGGCCTGTCGGACTCCCCGGAGGCGCTGGACGCCGTGCAGCGTGAGCTGGAGGCCGCTCCGGACACCGAGGCCTCCTGCCAGCTGCTGGACGCCGAGCGCCTCGAGGACGCGCTGCGCTTCGCCGAGGAGATGGCGCCCGAGCACCTGCAGCTCATGGGCGAGCGGGCCGAGGCGCTGGCGTCCCGGGTGCGCAACGCCGGCTGCCTGTTCGTCGGGCCGGGCAGCGGCACGGCCTTCGGCGATTACGTGGCCGGGTCCAACCACGTCCTGCCCACGGGCGGGTCCGCGCGCTTCGCCTCCGCGCTGTCGGTGGGAACGTTCCGCCGGCGGATGTCCGAGGTGCGGGTGGCCGGGTCGGCCCCGCTCGCCCGGGCCGGCGCCGCGATCGCCCGGGCGGAGGGCTTCACCGCCCACGCGGAGTCGATGGAGGCCCGCATCCGCGAGAATGGCTCCGATGGCTGACCTCGAGCGCACCGCGACCATCTCGCGCCGCACCAAGGAGACGGGCGTGGAGCTGACCCTGCGTCTGGACGGGACGGGGGAGGGCACGCGCGAGACGGGCGTGGGCTTCCTCGACCACATGCTCGACCTGCTGGCCCGCCACGGGCGCCTGGACCTCGACGTGCGCGTGGAGGGCGACCTGGAGACGGGCTCGCACCACACCGTCGAGGACACCGGCATCTGCCTCGGGCAGGCCCTCGACCAGGCGCTGGCCGACCGGCGGGGCATCGCCCGCTACGGCCACGCCATCGTGCCCATGGACGAGGCGCTGGCCACCTGCGCCATCGACATCTCCGGCCGGCCCTTCTGCGCCTTCTCCGCCGCGCTGCCGCCGGGGGCGATCGCCGGGTTCGACCACGAGGAGGCCGAGGAGTTCTTCCGCGCGGTGGCGATGGCCGCCAAGCTGACGCTGCACCTGCGCGTCGACGCCGGGACCAACGCCCACCACATGATCGAGGCCGCCTACAAGGCGTTCGCCCGTGCGCTGCGGGTGGCCGCGGCGCTCGATCCCACGGAGACCGGCGTCCCCAGCACCAAGGGGACGCTGACATGAGCCCGGCCGCGCCGCGCATCGGGATCGTCGACTTCGGGATGGGCAATCGCCGCTCGGTCGAGAAGGCCTTCGAGCACGTGGGTGCCCGGGCGACGATCACCTCCGATCACGCCGAGCTGGGGGCCGCCGACGGCCTGGTCGTCCCGGGCGTGGGCGCGTTCCCGCGCGGGATGGCCAACCTGCGCGAGCTCGGGCTGGACGAGGTCGTCCGCGAGCGCGTGGAGGCCGGGGTGCCGCTGCTCGGGATCTGCCTGGGCATGCAGCTGCTCTTCGACTCCTCGCGGGAGCTGGGCGGCGCCGAGGGCCTCGGGCTCCTCCCGGGCCGCGTCGAGCCGCTGCCGGCCGACGGCCTGAAGCTGCCCCACATCGGCTGGAACCTCGTGCGGTTCGACCACTCATCGCCGCTCACGGCCGGGCTCCCCGAGGCCTGCGCCTTCTACCACGTGCACACGTTCGCGCCCCAGCCCGCGGAGCCGGCCGACGTCCTGGGACGCAGCGAGTACGGGGCTCCCTTCGTCTCGGTCGTCGCGCGCGACCCGATCTTCGGCGTGCAGTTCCATCCCGAGAAGTCCTCGACCCACGGCCTGAAGCTGCTGGAGAACTTCGCCGCGATCTGCGCGCGCGTGGCCGCGTGATCCTCTACCCGGCGGTCGACATCCTCGACGGGCAGGCCGTTCGCCTGGTCCAGGGCGACTTCGACGAGCGCACCGTCTACGGCGACGATCCTCTCCAGGCAGCGCTGGCCTGGGTGGAGCAGGGGGCGCGGGCCCTGCACGTGGTGGACCTGGACGGCGCACGCGCCGGGGAGCCGCGCAACCTGGACGCCCTGGGGCGAATCTGCGCGCGGGCGGGAGTCCCGGTCCAGGTCGGCGGTGGACTGCGCGCGGCCGCGCACGTCGACGCCGCGCTGGCGGCGGGGGCATGGCGCGCGGTGGTCGGGACCGCGGCCTACCGCGATCCGGTCATGCTGCGCGAGGTCCTGGCCGCGCACGGCGAGCGCGTCGCCGTCGCGGTCGACGTCCGCGACGGGCGGGTGTCCGCCGCGGGCTGGACCCAGGACACGGGTCTCGAGCCCGAGGCGGCCATCGCGCGCCTGCGGGGGGACGGCGTCGGGACGTTCGTCTACACCAACGTCGATCGCGACGGGATGCTCGAGGGCCCCGACCTCGGCGAGGCCGGCCGCATCGCGCAGGCCGTGGACGGCGCGCTCGTGTGGTCGGGAGGCATCGGGGACGTCTCGCACCTCGAGGCGCTGTCCGCCCTTCCCCTCGAGGGCGTGATCGTGGGCAAGGCGCTGTACGAGAAGCGCTTCACGGTGGCCGAGGGCCAGGCCGCGCTGGACGGCGGCTAGGCCGCCTCGTGGCGGGGCCGGGCGCGGCTCGGGCGCTCGTCGACCCGCACCCCGAAGACCTCGCGCAGCCCGCGCTCGCCGTCGGGCGTGACATGCACGGCGCGGCCCGCGGGCGCATGCCGGATCCAGTCCAGGGCGAGGAGCCGGTCGGTCAGCGCCGCGCCCAGCGCCCCGGCGAGGTGATGGCGCTGCTCGCTCCAGTCCACGCAGTAGCGGATCAGCGGCCGCGTGCCGCCCAGCTCGCGGGCGTCGACGCCGAAGTCCGCCAGCTCGGCCGCTCCCCGCTCGGTGAGGCGGTACTCGACCTCGCGTCCGGGGGCGGAGAGGCGGTCACGGCGGTCGCGGGCGGGAACGAAGCGCCCGTCGGCGCCCGTGAGGATCTCGCGCTCCAGCAACGCCGCCATGAGCGAGGCCCCGAGCCGTCCGGCCAGGTGGTCGTAGCACGTGCGGGCGGCCCTCACCGCATGGGCGCGGGTGCCCTCCCGCAGTGAGCGCACGGGCGCGGCGGGCGCCGCGCCGGCCAGGGTCTCCAGCAGCTCGCCCACATGGGCGCCGGCCAGGCGGTAGTAGCGGTGACGGCCGTGCGGCTCGACGGCCAGCAGCCCGCCGTCGACGAGACGGCCCAGGTGCCGGCTGGCGGTCGACGGGGCCACGCCCGCCTCGGAGGCCAGGACGCTGGCGGCGAGCGCCCGCCCGTCGCCCAGCGCGAGCAGGATGCGCGCCCGACTCTCGTCGGCCAGCAGCGAACCCAGGGCGGCTATGTCGGCGTCTCCGGGCATGTCCTAAGCCTAGGACCGCGACGTTTCGTCCTGGAGCGAAGGGTTCCCGTCCAACACTGGTCTCATGCCGCGACCGCTGACGCTTCTCGCCCTGTCGCTGGGATATCTCATGGTCATCGTCGACACGACGGCGGTGAACGTCGCCCTGCCCGCGCTGCGCGAGGACCTGTCAACCACGGTCACCGCGCTGCAGTGGGTGGTGGACGGCTACGTCCTCGTGTTCGCCGCCCTGCTGCTCTCCGGCGGCGCGATCGCCGACCGGACCGGGCCGCGCGGGGCTCTGCTCGCCGGACTGGCCGTGTTCACCGCCGCCTCGGCGGCGTGCGGGCTGGCGCCGGGTGTCGGGACCCTCGTCGCCGCCCGGGCCGTGCAGGGACTCGGCGCGGCGATCGTGGTTCCGGCCTCGCTCGCCCTCGTGCGCCGGGCCTACGCCGACCCGGGAGCGCGCGCCCGCGCCATCGGGGCGTGGGGCGCGATCGCCGGAGTGGGGGCGGCCAGTGGCCCGATCGCGGGCGGGCTGCTGGTGTCGTCGATCGGATGGCGCTGGGTCTTCTTCATCAACGTCCCGATCGGCCTGGCCGCGCTGGTGCTGTGCGCGCGCCAGGCACCGGCCGTGCCCGGCGATCCGCGGCGGGGGCTCGACCTGGCGGGGCAGTTCCTGGCGGCGCTCAGCCTGGGGTGCCTGGCGCTCGGGCTCATCGAGTCGGGGCCGCGAGGCTTCGGCGACCCGCTCGTGGCGAGCGCGCTGGCGGCCTTCGCCCTCGCCGGCGCCGCGTTCCTGGGCGTGGAGCGGCGCAGCGCCCAGCCCATGCTCCCGCTCGGCCTGTTCTCCAGCCGGGAGTTCTGCGCCGGCAACGCCGTGGGGCTCCTGATCAACCTCGGCTTCTACGGACAGCTCTTCGTGATCAACCTGTACTTCCAGCAGGTGCGCGGCGCCTCGGCGCTGACGGCCGGGCTGGCGGTGCTCCCGGAGGCCGGCCTGCTGACCGTGGCGTCGATGGCGGCCGGGCGCATCGCCGCGCGGACTGGTCCGCGCACGCCGATGCTCGCCGGGCTTGTCGTCGGGGCGGCCGGTCTGCTCGGTCTCGTGGCCGCCGGGGCGCACACCGCCTACCCGCTGCTCGTGGCACCGCTGGTCGCCGCCGGCACAGGCATGGCGATGACCATGCCCTCGGCCACGACCGCGGTCGTCGAGGCCGCTCCCGCCGGCCGGGCCGGCATCGCCTCCGGGCTGGTGAACGCCAGCCGGCAGGCGGGCGGTGTGATCGGAGTCGCCCTGCTCGGCACCCTGGTGGCGAGCGGCTCGGGGTTCGTCGGCGGCATGCGGGCGGCGATGGCGCTGGCCGCCGCGGCGTTCCTCGTCGGCGCGGTGATCACGGGGCTGGGCGTGCCCGCCGCCCGTCGTGCGTGAGAATCCGTCGCGTGCACTACAAGCGCGTCATCCCGTGCCTGGACGTCGACGCCGGGCGCGTCGTCAAGGGAACCCGGTTCCTCGACCTGCGTGACGCCGGCGATCCTGTCGAGCTCGCGTCGTTCTACGACCACGAGGGCGCCGACGAGGTCGTCTTCCTCGACATCACCGCCACCCACGACAAGCGCGACACCGTCGTCGCCCTGGCGCGGCGCGCGGCGGACGAGGTCTTCGTCCCCTTCACCATCGGCGGCGGCATCCGCGAGGTCGCCGACGCCCAGGCCGTGCTGGACGCCGGCGCCGACAAGGTCTCGGTCAACTCGGCCGCGGTGGAGCGTCCGGAGCTGCTGGGCGAGATGGCCGAGGTGTTCGGCGCCCAGTGCGTCGTGCTGGCGATCGACGCCAAGCGCCGGGAGTCCGACCCCTCCTGGGAGGTCTTCGTGGCCGGTGGGCGCACGCCCACGGGCCGTGACGCCGTGGAGTGGGCGCGGGAGGGCGTGGAGCGCGGGGCGGGGGAGATCCTGCTGACGAGCATGGACCGCGACGGCACCAAGGACGGCTACGACCTGGCGCTGACCACCGCGATCTCGGAGGCGGTGAGCGTCCCGGTGATCGCCTCGGGCGGCGCGGGCGAGCTCGATCATCTCGTGGCCGGGATCGAGGCGGGCGCGGACGCGGTCCTGTGCGCGTCGATCTTCCACTACGGCAAGTACCGCGTCGCCCAGGCCAAGGAGCACATGGCGGCGGCGGGAATCCCCGTGCGCCCGTAGAACCCAAGCGGCGTGGACGCCCCGCAGCTCGCCGAGCGGATGCGCGCGCATCCGCGCATCGCCCGCCTCGTGGAGGCGTTCGCCGACACGCCGGGAGCGCATCTGGTCGGGGGCGCCGTGCGCGACCTGCTGCGCGGAGCCGAGCCCGTCGACCTCGACGTCGTGGTCGAGGGTGTCGGCGCCCTGGCGGCCCGCGAGGCCGCCTCGCGCCTGGGCGGGGAGGTCCGCGCGCACGAGCGCTTCGGAACCGCGACCGTCATCGCGCCCGAGGTCACCTTCGACGTCGTCAGCGCACGGGCCGAGTCCTACCCGGCGCCCGGCGCCCTGCCCGAGGTCCACCCGGGAACGCTGGACGCGGACCTGGCCCGCCGCGACTTCACGGTCAACGCCATCGCCGCGGCCCTGCACGCGCCACGCCTGGGCGAGCTGCACGAGTTCCCCGGCGCGCGGGAGGACCTGGAGGCTGCCCGGCTGCGCGTGATGCACGCCGGCTCGTTCCTCGACGACCCGACGCGGCTGCTTCGCCTGGTCCGCTACGGAGCCCGGCTGGAGTTCGAGCCCGAGGCCCGCACCGACGCGCTGGCCCGGGACGCGATCGCGGCCCGAGCGATGGACACGGTGACGGCGGCACGTATCGGCACCGAGCTGCGCCTGCTCGTCGCCGAGCCCTCCGCGCTGGGCGCGCTGACCCGCGCCGGCGTCCTCGGGCTCGACCGGGCGCTGCACCCGCGCTTCGAGCCCCGCCTGGACCTGGCGCGGGATGCGCTTCAGCGCCGCGGCGAGGCCCGGGGAGACCTGCTCGTCCTGGCCGCGTGCGCCACGCGGTTCGAACGCGCCGAGCTGGCGGACTGGCTCGACCGTCTCGAGCTGCCGGGCGCCGAGCGCGACGCCGTGATCTCCGCCGCGCTGGACTCCGAGGTCCTGGCCGAGCGCCTGGAGCACGCCCATCGCGCTTCGGAGCTTCGCCACCTGCTGCTCGGACGAGCGCCCGAGGAGATCGCCATGGCCGCCGCGCTGGGCGCGGGCGAGCCGGTGGCGCGCTGGGAGCGCGAGGTCGCGCCGGCGCGCCTCTCGCTCGACCGGGGACGACCTCGTGGCCGCGGGCGTGCCCGAGGGCCCGGAGATCGGCCGGGGACTGGACGCGGCCTGGCGAGCCCTGCTCGACGATGGGGCGCACGACCGCGAGGCTCAGCTGGCCGCCGCGCTGGAGGCCGCACGGGCGCAATAGGATCCCGGCCCATGGCGGGCGATCCGAACGCGCTGCAGTGGGACGGTGAGCGCGGCCACTACGAGGTCTACTACCTCTCCGCGACCGACCGCGGGAGCGGCGTCGGGCTGTGGATCCGCTACACGATGGTCGCGCCGCTGGACGCCGAGGCCACGTGCTCCCTGTGGTTCATGGCGATGGACCCGAAGTCCGGCGAGGTGGTGGGTCGCAAGCACACACGCTCGGCCACCGAGCTCACCACCACGGAGTCCCCGTTCGAGCTGCGCATCGAGGACTCGGTCCTGACCGACCACGGGATGCAGGGTGGCTTCGAGGACGTCAGCTGGGACCTGCGCTGGGACCCGGTGGCGCCCGCGGCCGAGCCGGTCCATCCCTTCCTGCGCCGGGCCAAGCTCGCCAAGACGGTCCTCCTGCTGCCGCACCCGGCCTTCGCCGTGGAGGGCAGCGTGTCGTACTCCGGCCGCACGATCGAGCTCTCCGGGGCCCGGGGCGGCCAGGCCCACCTCTGGGGCTCCAAGCACGCCACGCGCTGGGCGTGGGCGCACTGCAACGACTTCGAGGGCCTCGACGGCGGCGCGCGGCCGGACGACTGGATCGACACCGTCTCGGTCTTCGTGCCGCGCCTGGGCCGCGAGATCGGTCCGAGCACTCCGGTGGTGGGGCACTTCGCCGGGCGCGACTTCGCCTCCACCAGCCCGCTGCGCGTCACCCGCAACGCCAGCCGCTTCGGGCTCACGACCTGGTCGATGGAGGCCGTGGGCGACGACCGCAGGGTCGTCATGGACGTCGACGCTTCCCGCGAGCAGCTCGTCGGCGTCACCTACCACGACCCCGACGGAGACCTGGCCTACTGCTACAACAGCGAGACCGCCTCGATGCACCTGCGGGTGTGGGAGCGCGACCGCACCGTGCAGGAGGGCTGGCGGCTGCTCGACGAGCTGAGCGCTCCCGGGCGCGCGCACTTCGAGTACGCGCAGCGCGAGACGGTGCCGGGCCAGTCCCTCTCGGTCACATGAGCCTCCCCGCGCCGTTTCGCTGGGACGGCGAGCACATCGCCGTCACGCTTCCCGGCGCCCAGGTGCTGTTCACGACCCGCCGGGGCGGCGTGTCGTCGGGGCCCTACTCGACGCTGAACCTCGGCCTGTGGACCGACGACGACCCCGCGGCGGTCTCGGAGAACCGCGACCGGGTCGCGCGGATGGCGGGCATCGAGCGGGGGCGCTTCCAGCAGGGCCGCCAGGAGCACGGCGCCACCGTGATCGTCCGCGACGAGCCGCCGGGGGAGACCCCCGGCGTCCGACGGCCAGGTGACGAGCGTCCCGGGCGTGGCCGCCGTGGCGCTGACCGCGGACTGCCTGCCCATCGGGCTGGCGCGCCCGGGCACCGTGGGGATGCTGCATGCCGGCTGGCGCGGCCTGGCCGCCGGGGTGATCGCGCGCGCGGGTGGAGGCCTTCGGGGACGAGCCCCCGCTCGCCGCCGCCATCGGGCCGGGCGCCGGCCGCTGCTGCTACGAGACCGGGGACGAGGTCCACGCGGCCTTCGCCGACCTCGGCCCGGCCGTGCGCGAGGGCGACAACGTCGACCTCAAGGCGATCGCCGCCACCCGGCTGCGCGAGGCCGGGATCGACGAGATTCACGACACGGGCCTGTGCACGATCTGCGGCGACCCGCGCCTGTTCTTCTCACATCGTCGCGAGCACGGGCTAACCGGCCGCCAGGCGGGAGTGGCGTGGCGGAGCTGATCCGCGGACTGACGCCCGAGCGGGTGCGGGCGAACCTCGAAGGGGTGCGCGGAAAGATCGCCGCGGCGGCCGACCGGGCCGGCCGCGACGCCGGCGAGGTGGAGGTCCTGGCGGCGGTCAAGTACGTGGCGATCGAGGAGACCGACGCGCTCGTGGCCGCGGGTGTGACGCTGGTGGGCGAGAACCGCCAGCAGGACCTGGAGGCCCGCGCGCAGCGCTACGGCGACTCGCTGACCTTCGACTTCATCGGGCACCTCCAGAGCCGCAAGGTCAAGCTGGTGCTCCCGCACGTGCGGCTCATCCACTCCGTCTCCACCGACTCCGTCCTGGCCCAGCTCGAGCGCCACGGCGGCCCGGACACCGAGGTGCTGGTCGAGGTCAACCTGTCGGGCGAGGAGAGCAAGAGCGGTGTGGCGCCGGAGGACCTCGACGCGTTCCTCGCGCGCTGCCCGGTCCGGGTCGGAGGCCTCATGACCATGCCGCCGCTGGCCTCCGACCCCCAGGAGAGCCGTCCGTTCTTCTCCCGGCTGCGCGAGCTGGCCCGCGAGCGCGGCCTGGCCCGCCTGTCCATGGGCACGACCCAGGATTTCGCGGTCGCGGTGGAGGAGGGGGCGACGATCGTGCGGGTCGGTACGATTCTCTACCGCTAGCCACGGCTAGAGGCGTTCCTTGCAGGGAATAACGCCCAGCAAGCGAACTTCGCGACTGTTATGGCATTCCGGGACACCTGGCACCGCGCGCTCGTCTACTTCGGCCTCGCCGAGGACCACGACGAGTACCTCGAGGAGGTCCCCGCGGCCTCGACAGCGCCTCCGGCCATGGCGGAGCCCGAGCCCGAGCCCGAGGAGCGCTACCGCGAGCGTCCCAATGTCCGGCGCCTCTCCGGCCGTCGGCGCCGCGACGAGATCGACGACATCTTCGCCGACGACCCGGCCGCCGAGCGGCGCACGACCGTCCTGCGGTCCGTCCCCGGCGCCGGCGCCACGCGCAACGGAGGCACCCTGGGCGACGTCCGCGTCCACCTCGTCGTGCCCAAGTCCTTCAACGACGCCCAGCAGGTGGCCGACCGCTTCAAGGACATGACGCCGGTCATCCTCAACCTCCAGGGCGCCGACTCGGATCTCTCCAAGCGCCTGATCGACTTCGCCAGCGGCCTCACCTACGCGCTCGACGGCGGGATGCAGCGGATCGCCGACAAGGTGTTCCTGCTCACCCCGCGCAACGTCGAGGTCTCGGCCGAGGAACGGGCGCGTTTGATCGAAAAGGGCTTCTTCAACCAGAGCTGACCCACTTGCGCGCCCGTCAGTAGCCTTGGCGCGCGATGACGGTCGGATTCATAGGTGCGGGCAACATGGGGCGGGCTCTGGCCCTCGGGCTCGGCGAGCCGGTGCTGTGCGCCGACCCCGTGGCCGCCCGGGCCCAGGCGCTGGCGCAGGCCACCGGCGGTGAGGCCGTGGCCGACAACCGCGAGCTGGCGCAGCGGGCCGATGTCGTGGTCCTCGCCCACAAGCCGGCCGGGCTGGAGGCCGTCGCCGCCGAGATCGGGAGGCCCGGCGCCGTCGTGTCCGTGCTGGGAGGCCGCTCCCTGGCCGACCTGGAGGCCGCCTTCCCGGCCACGCCGGTGGTGCGGGTGATGCCCAACGTCGCCGCCGAGGTCGGGCGCGGCACCATCTGCTTCGCCCGCGGCGCCGCGGTCGACGACGAGACCGACTCCCGGCTGCGCGAGCTGCTCGGCCGTGCCGGCCGGGTCATCGACGTGCCCGACGCCCTGATGGACCCCGCCACCGGGGTCACCGGGGTGGCGCCCGCCTACATGGCGGTGATCGTGGAGGCCTGGATCGACTCGGCCGTGGACCACGGGATCCCGGCCGAGCTGGCCGCGCCCATGGTGCTGGAGGCCGCGTCCGGGGGCCTGGAGCTGCTGCGCGCGCGCGACGGGGACACCGTCGCCGTGCGCCGCGCGGTCACGTCTCCGGGGGGAGTCACCGCGGCCGGGCTTGGCGCGCTCGAGCGCGCTGGGCTGCGCGCGGCGTTCCTCGACGCGATGGACGCGGTCATGGGGCGGTTCGGCTCGTGAGCGTCGTGGTCGTCTTCGCCAGCACGCGCGACACGATCGCCGGCTACGTCTACGCGCTCTTCCTCGTCTACTCGCTGATCATCGTGCTCTACGTGCTCTCGTCGCTGATCTTCTCGCTCGGGGTGCGGATGCCCTACTCGCGCTGGTCGGACGCGGTCCTGGGCTTCCTGCGCGACGTCTGCGACCCCTACCTCCAGCTCTTCCGGCGCTTCATCCCGATGATCGGCCCGCTGGACATCAGCCCCATCGTGGCGCTGATCGTGCTCCAGATCGTCGGCGGCGTGGTCGTTCGCGTGATCCAAGGGTGATGGCGGCGGCATGGGCGCGCGCCGGCCTGGTCGTCGCGGCGGTGGTGGCGCTCGACCAGGCGGTCAAGGCCCTGGTCGTCCACAACATCGGGACCTCCGAGAAGCACGACCTCTTCCTGGGGATCGACCTGGTTCACGTGCGCAACAGCGGGATCGCCTTCGGCCTGTTCGAGGGAGGAGGGCCCATCCTCATCCTCGTCACGATCGCCCTGGCGGCGCTCGTCGGCTACTTCGCCACCCACACGGACCGCGCGCTGCTGTGGCTGGCCACCGGCCTGCTCGTCGGCGGAGCGCTGGGCAACCTCCTCGACCGCGCCCGCGACGGCGCGGTGACCGACTTCATCGACCCGCCGCTGTGGCCCGCGTTCAACGTGGCCGACATGGCGATCACGGCCGGGGTCCTGGTCCTGCTGCTCTCGCTCGAGCTGGCGCACGAGGATGACGCGTGAGCTGACGGTCACCGCGGAGCAGGCGGGGGAGAGGCTCGACGCCTTCCTGGCCGGCCCGCTGGGCTCGCGTTCCCGGGCCCAGCGGCTGATCGACGGCGGTCACGTCCGCGTGGACGGGCGGGCGCGTCCCAAGCGCCATCAGGTGCGCGAGGGCGAGCGGATCGAGGTCGAGGACGCGCCGGCGCCCGCGCCCGAGCCGCGCGGCGACGCTCCGTTCGAGGTGGCCTACGAGGACGACGCGCTGGTCGTCGTGGACAAGCCCGCGGGGGTGGTGGTGCACCCGGCCCGCGGGCACCGGACCGGCACCCTGTCCCAGGCGCTGGCCGGCCGCGCGGCGGGCGGACCCGATGCCGGGCGCGCCGGGATCGTCCACCGCCTCGACCGCGACACGTCGGGACTGCTCGTGGTGGCCAAGTCCGAGGAGGCCCACTCCCGGCTGCGCGCCCAGATGTCGGCGCGGCGGATCGAGCGCGAGTATCTCGCCCTGGTCGAGGGCCGCCCGCCGTCGCGCACCGGGACGATCGACGCCCCCCTGGGACGCGATCGCCGCGAGCGCAAGCGGATGTCGATCGACACCGACGCCCCCCGGGCCGCGGTCACGCACTTCACCGTCGAGGAGACGCTTCCGCGGGCCACCCTGCTCCGCGTGCGCCTGGAGACCGGCCGCACGCACCAGATCCGCGCGCACCTGAAGGCCATCGGCCATCCGGTCGCCGGGGATCCGGAATACGGGCACGCCGGTCTGTACGGGCTGGCGCGCCAGTTCCTGCACGCCACGCGCCTGGCCTTCGAGCACCCGCTCTCCGGCGAGCGAATCGAGGTCACGTCACCGCTGCCCGAGGATCTGGAGCAGGCGCTCGCGCGCGCCCGGGAGGGCGGCGGCGAGACGTAGCGAGGGCGGCCGTCCAGAGCCGCCCCCCGCCACGTCCTTCTGCCGGCCAGACCCTCCGGACGTAGGGGAAGGGAGGGCGACCGTCACGAGCCGGCCCACCGGAGGTAGGGGAAGGGAAGGCCGCCTCGCAATGCTCCAAACGCCGGAGCGAAAAGAAACTTGCGTACACTGGGACGACTTGGAATCCGATCCCGCCGGAGCACCCCTCCGCGGCCCTGCCCGGCGCCTCTCGCGCCGGGATCGCGAAGGACCGGCGGGCAGCACACAACACATACAAGGGAGCAACCAGAGTGGCTCAGGTAGGAATCAAGGAGCTGCTGGAGGCCGGCGTGCATTTCGGCCACCAGACGCGACGCTGGAACCCCAAGATGCGCCGCTTCATCTTCGGCGAGCGCGACGGGATCTACATCATCGACCTGCTCAAGACGGCCTCGCTGCTCGAGCAGGCGCAGCGCTTCACCGACGACATCGCCCGCCGCGGCGGGACGATCCTGTTCGTCGGGACCAAGAAGCAGGCCCGCGACGCCGTGCGCGACGTGGCGAGCGCCTCGGGCATGCCCTACGTCAACCACCGCTGGCTGGGCGGCCTGCTGACGAACTTCAACACCATCAGCCGGCGCATCAAGCGGCTGCACGATCTCGAGCGCTACGAGGCCGAGGGCCAGCTCGAGCTCCTGCCCACGCGTGAGCGCATCACCGCCCGCAAGGACCTGGAGAAGCTCCAGGCCAACCTCGGGGGCGTCAAGAACATGCAGCGGGTGCCCGACGCGATGTTCGTGATCGACCTCAAGACCGAGGCGATCGCCGTGCGCGAGGCCCAGCGCCTGCGCATCCCGATCATCGGGTTGGTCGACACGAACTGCGATCCCGACGGGATCAGCTTCGTGATCCCCGGCAACGACGACGCGATCCGCTCGTGCTCGCTCATCACGCAGGCCATCGGCGACGTCGCGTCCCAGGGCCACCAGGCCTTCCGGGCCGAGGAGGAGCGCGCCCGCAAGGAGCGCGAGGAGCAGGAGCGCAAGGAGGCCGAGGAGCGCGCCCGCCGCGAGGCGGAGGAGAAGGCGCGCAAGGAGGCCGAGGAGGCGGCCGCCGCGGCCGCCGCCGAGCAGGCAGCGCCAGGCCGAGCAGCAGGCCGCGGCCCAGGCTCCGGCCGCGGCCGCCGCGCCCGCCGCCGCGGCTCCCACCCAGGCCGCACCGGCGGCCCCCGCCGAGCCCGCGCCTCCGGCCGCCGAGCCGGCTCCCGCGGAGCCGGCGCCGACACCGGCCGCGCCGCAGCCCGCCCCCGAGCCCGCCGCCGCGGAGCCGGAGGCGCCCGCCCCCGACCCCTGCCGAGACCCCGAAGGAGAACGGCTGATGCCCAGCGACACCAAGATCAGCGCCGCGGAGGTCAAGGAGCTCCGCGACCGCACCGGCGCCGGGATGATGGAGTGCAAGGCCGCGCTCCAGGAGTCCGGCGGCGACATGGACAAGGCGATCGAGATCCTCCGGGTCAAGGGCCAGGCCAAGGCCGCCAAGCGCGGCGAGCGCGCGGCCGCCGAGGGCGTCGTGGCCTCCTACATCCACGCCAACAAGCAGGTCGGCGTGCTCGTGGAGGTCAACTGCGAGACCGACTTCGTGGCTCGCGGCGACGACTTCGCCGAGTTCGCCCGCGAGGTCGCCCTGCACGTGGCGGGTAGCCCGACGGTGCAGTACGTCTCCGACGACAACGTCTCCGAGGAGGCGCGCGCGGCCGAGATGCGGGTGTTCGAGGAGCAGGCCTCCGACAAGCCCGAGCACATCCGCCCGAAGATCGCCGAGGGCAAGCTCAACGCCTGGCTCGACGACGTGGTCCTGGTCCGCCAGCAGCACGTCAACATCGACAAGCACGAGAACAAGACGATCGAGGAGCTGCGCACGGAGCTCTCCCACAAGACCGGGGAGAACATCGTGATCCGGCGCTTCGCCAAGTTCCGCGTCGGCGAGGAGTAGGTCGGCCCCGTGAGCGGCAACGGCGAGCCCGTGTTCCGCCGCGTCCTGCTCAAGCTGTCGGGCGAGGCGCTGATGGGCGACCTCGAATACGGCGCCGACCCCGTGCGAATCCAGGCGATCGCGACCGCGATCGCCCGCGTCCACGCGACGGGCGTCGAGGTGGCGATCGTCGTCGGCGCGGGGAACATCTACCGCGGCATGGCGGGGGCGGCCGCCGGGATGGACCGCGCCACCGGCGACTACATGGGAATGCTGGCCACGGTGCTCAACGCGCTCGCGCTGCAGGACTCCCTCGAGAAGGCCGGGGCGCACACGCGGGTGCAGTCCGCGATCACCATCTCCGAGGTCGCGGAGCCCTACATCCGCCGGCGCGCGATCCGCCACCTGGAGAAGGGGCGCATCGTCATCTTCGCCGCGGGCACGGGCAACCCGTTCTTCACCACCGACACCGCGGCCGCGCTGCGCGCCACCGAGATCCACGCCGAGGCGATCCTCATGGCCAAGAACGGGGTGGAGGGCGTCTACACGGCCGATCCCGCGCAGGACTCGAGCGCCGAGTTCCTGCCCGAGATCACCCACATGGACGCCATCCAGCGGCGCCTGGGCGTGATGGACGCCACCGCGCTCACCCTGTGCATGGAGAACGAGGTTCCGCTCTACGTCTTCAACATGGACGACGAGGACAACATCGTGCGGATAGTCTCCGGGCAGCGAGTGGGAACCCTGGTTTCGACGTGAGCGACCTGACAGACGAACTGATCGCCGACGCGCGCGAGCGCATGGACAAGTCGATCGAGTCGACGCGCGGCAAGCTCGGCACCGTGCGCACCGGCCGGGCCAGCCCCGCGCTGCTGGACCGGATCAACGTCGACTACTACGGCGCGCAGACGCCGCTCAAGCAGCTGGCGACGATCGCGGCGCCCGAGCCGCGGCTGCTCAGCATCCAGCCCTACGACAAGAACTCGATCAAGGCGATCGAGAAGTCGATCCTCGAGTCCGACATCGGCCTGACGCCCAACAACGACGGGTCGATCATCCGCCTGCAGATCCCCGAGCTCACCGAGGAGCGCCGCAAGCAGATGGTCAAGGTGGTCCACAACATCTGCGAGGAGGGCCGCGTGGGGGTGCGCAACATGCGCCGCGAGGTCATGCACGACCTGCGCGAGCTCAAGAGCGAGGGCGAGGTCGGCTCCGACGACGAGCACCGGGCCGAGCAGGCGCTCCAGAAGGTCACGGACGAGAAGGTCGCCGAGCTCGACGCCCTGATGCACAACAAGGAAGCGGAGATCCTCGAGGTGTGAGCGGTCCGGGCCCCGCCGGCGACGCGGTGGAGCGGGCCCGCTACGTCGCCATCATCACGGACGGCAACGGGCGCTGGGCGCTGGGGCGCGGGCTGCCTGTGCTGGAGGGCCACCAGGCCGGGGCGGACACCGTCAAGGCCCGTCTGCGCGACGCCGTCGACCTCGGCGTCCTCGAGCTCACCGTCTACTCGTTCTCGACCGAGAACTGGTCGCGCGCTCCCGAGGAGGTGACGGGCTGATGGCGATGTTCGCCCAGCGCATCGACCGCGAGACTCCCGAGCTGCACGAGGAGGGGGTGCGGATGCGCTTCATCGGGCGCCGCGAGGGCGTCGTCCCAGGACCTCGTCGAGCGCATGGACTGGGCGGAGGAGACGACGCGCGAGAACAGCGCATCACGCTGTTCGTCGCCTTCAACTACGGCGGCCGGGCGGAGATCGTCGACGCGGCGCGAAACTTCAGCGGCAGCACCGAGGAGGAGTTCCGTGCCCACCTGTACGCGCCCGAGATGCACGATCCGGACCTGATCATCCGCACCAGCGGCGAGCAGCGCCTGTCCAACTACCTGCTCTGGCAGTCCGCGTACTCCGAGCTCGTATTCCGCGACGAGCTGTGGCCCGACTTCTCCCGCCAGGCCTTCGAGGAGTCGCTGGCCGAGTTCTCGCGGCGCCGGCGCCGGTTCGGCGGGCGCTGATGGCCTCGCGCCGGCGCCGTCGCGCAGCCGCTCCGAGGGAGCCCCGCGAGGGAGGCGGGCGGACCCGGTCGGACTTCGGCGCGCGCGTGCTGGCGGCGATTCCGGCGGTCGCCTTCGCGATCTTCATCGTCTATCGCGGCGGACTCGTGTTCGCCCTGGGCATCCTCGCCCTGGGGATCGTCTGCCTGGGCGAGCTGTTCACGATGCTTCAGGCCACTCACCCCGTGCGCCTGGCGGGCTTCATCGGCCTGGTCGGCCCTGGTCGATGGCCGCGCTCTACGGCGACCAGTTCCAGGTGCTGCTGGCGGAGGTGGCGCTGGTTCCCGTCCTGTTCGGGCTGACGCTGCTCCAGCCCCGCCACGAGGCGCCGACGCTGGGCATGGCCGTGACCCTGTTCGGGGTCTGGTGGATCGGGCTGGCGCTCGCCCACGCGGTGCTGCTGCGCGAGCTTCCCCACGGCGGCGGGATCATCGTCGACGTCCTCGTCGGCACGTTCATCGGCGACACGGGCGCGTACTTCGGCGGGCGGATGTACGGCCGCCGGCCGCTGGCGCCGCGACTGTCGCCCAACAAGACGGTCGAGGGGCTGCTGATCGGCATGGTCTTCGCGGTGGTCGGCGACGTGGTTCGCCGGCACCTACCAGGACTGGCTGAAGGGCCCCGACGCGCTGCTGCTCGGCATCGGCGTCGCGCTGGCCGCGCCGGTGGGAGACCTCTTCGAGTCGATGATCAAGCGCGATGCCGGCACGAAGGACACCGGCCGCCTGTTCGGCGCCCACGGCGGCGCGCTGGACCGCCTCGATGCGGTCCTGTTCTCGATCGTCGTCGGCTACTACGTCTGGTACGCGCTGCTCTAGCGAGAGGTGACGGAGAAGCACCGCCCGGGTCCTGCGCCGGTCCGCCCAGCGCAGGACCCTCTCCGATGGCCACGCTCAGCCGCCCGCCCTTCCCGAGCCCCTGGGCGAACGGCCCGACGGCGGCGGCCGCGGAGGCGGCGCCCAGCATGAGCATCGTGCCGCCGGCGATCAGGGGGGCGATGCAGCGGCGCGACCTCATGCATCCGGAAACGGACATTGGTTGGCGGAGTTGCGGAGAATGCTCGGATGGCGATGACCGGAGCGCGGGCCGTGGTGGAGGCGCTGGAGCGCGCGGAGGTCGAGGTGGTGTTCGGGCTACCCGGCGTCCACAACCTCGCGCTCTGGCTCGCGCTGGCCGAGTCTCCGATCCGTCTCGTGGGCGTTCGTCACGAGCAGGCGGCCGCCTACGCGGCGGACGGCTACGCCCGCGCCACGGGTCGGGTGGGTGTGGCGATCGTGACCACGGGCCCGGGTGCGGCGAACACGCTGGGGGCGGTGGGGGAGGCCTGGGCGTCGCGCTCGCCGGTCGTGGTGATCGCGACGGACGTGCCGACCACCCTGCGGCGCGAGGGGGTTCATCGCGGGCTGCTGCACGAGGTGCCGGGCCAGCGGGCGCTGTTCGAGCCCGTGACGAAGGCGACGTTCCGGGCGGACGACGCCGGAGATCTGGCCCCTCTCGTCTCCCGGGCGCTCGCGACGGCGATCCAGGCGCCGGCGCGCCCGGCGTACCTCGAGGTTCCGACCGATCTGCTCGCCGCCGCCACCACGGGCGAGAGTGCACCCGCCGCGGAGCCGGACCCGGAGCCGAAAGAGCCGGCGCTGGCCGCGGCGCTCGAGGCCGCCTCACGCGCCGCCCGCCCTCTGATCTGGGCGGGCGGCGGAGCGGTGGCCGCCGGCGCGGGTGAGGCCGTGGGGTTCCTGGCGGAGCGGCTCGCCGCGCCGGTGATCACCACCTACTCGGCCCGCGGCCTGCTCGCACCCGGCCACCCCTGCCTCGTGGGACTGCCCCCCCACGTGCCCGAGGCGGGAGCCCTGTGGGACGAGGCCGACCTGGTGATCGCGATCGGAAGCGACCTCGACGCGATGATGAGCCAGAGCTGGGCCCAGCCCGCGCCGCCGTCGCTGGTGGCGATCAACGTGGATCCGCTCGACGCCGCGAAGAACTACGACGCCGACATCAGCGTCGAGGGCGACGCGGCCCGGGTGGCCACGGCGCTGGCCGCGGAGCTTGCGCCACGTGGAGACCTCGACGGGCTGGCCGCACGACTGGCCGAGCTGCGCGCGGGCGCAGGGGAACGGATGAGCGAGGAGTTCGCCGCCGAGATGGGCTTCCTCGACGCCTTCGCCGCCGCCGTGCCCGACGACGCCACGGTGGTCTGCGACATGTGCATCCCCGGCTACTGGCTGGGCGGCTTCCATCCCGTGCCCGCGCCGCGGCGCCTCGCGTACCCGATGGGCTGGGGGACGCTGGGCTGGGCGTTCCCGGCGGCCATCGGGTCGGCGTTGGGCGGCCCCGGTCCCGCGGTCGCCGTGTGCGGTGACGGAGGGTTCCTGTTCGCGTGCGGCGAGCTGGCCACGATCGCCCAGGAGCGCCCGCCGCTCACCGCGCTGATCGTCGACGACGGCGGCTACGGGATGCTGCGCTACGACTTCGCCCGCCAGGGCGAGGACCCGGTGGGCGTCGACCTCCGAACGCCCGACTTCGTGGCGCTCGCGCAGAGCTTCGGGGTGCGCGCCGAGCCGGTCGACGGGCTCGGTGGCGAGTTCTCCGCCGCGCTGGCCCGCCACATCGCCGACCCCGAGCCCTCGGTCCTCGTAGCTCATGCCGCGCTCCAGCCACCGCCGACGACGTCGCCCCGCTGGTACCGCCACACCCGGCCGCGTCCCTAGGGGTCAGATCCCTGGGGGCGAGGCCTGGCCTAGGCCTCCAGCCGGAAGCCCGGGTCCGCGCGGATCTCCATCGTGTCCATCTGGGCCCTCTGGAGCCTGCCGGCGTAGTCCCAGTTGACCGACTGCCAGCGCGTGAACTGGTCGAGGACCCAGATGCCCGACTGGCGCGAGCCGTTCCCCGACTTGCCGTTGCCGCCGAAGGGCAGGTGGGCCTCGGCGCCCGACGTGGAGTTGTTGATGGAAAGCATCCCCGCGCTCACGCGCTCGCGGAAGCGGAACGCCGACTGAGGATCGTTTGTGTAGATCGCCGCCGAGAGCCCGTACCCGTGGCCGTTGGCGAGGCTGATCGCCTCGTCGAGATCGTCGAAGCGCGCCACGCCGACGATCGGGCCGAACGTCTCCGTGCGGTAGATCTCGTCCTCGCGCGTCACCCCGGCGACGATCGTCGGGTGGCAGTACAGGCCGCGCTCCGGGTCTGTGCCGACGAAGCCCTCGCGGGGGTTGTCCGCCGTGATCCGGCCGGTGCCCGTGGATCCGCTGACCGTGTGATGGCCCTGGACCAGCTCGAGCCAATCCAGGAACCGCTCCAGGAAGCGCTCGTGGATCATCGGCCCGTAGAGGACGTCGCGCATGGGATCGCCGATCGCCGCGCCCTCGACGGCCCGCGTGAAGCGCGCCAGGAACTCGTCGTGGACCGATCGTGAGCGATCACCGTTCCCAGCGAGGTGCAGCGCTGCCCGGCGGTCCCGAAGCCGCTGAACAGCGATCCCTCGACGGCCAGGTCCAGGTCCGCGTCGGGCATCACGACGAGCGGGTTCTTGCCGCCCAGCTCCAGGCACGGGGACTGGAGGTGGCGCCCGCACAGCTCGCCGATGCGCCGCCCGACGTCGCTCGAGCCCGTGAAGCCGACCTTGTCCAGCACGCCCTCGTCCAGCGCGGCCTCCAGCCCGGCGAACGTGCTCTCGCCGTCGGCCTGCACCAGGCTCAGCACGCCCTCGGGCACTCCGCCGTGGCGGAAGAGTGACGTCATGGCCTCGCCGAGCGCCGGCGCATACTCCGCGGGCTTCCACACGACCGCATTGCCGCACAGGATCGCCGGCACGAGGTACCAGGCCGGAACGGCCACCGGGAAGTTGCCCGCGGTGATGACCGCGACCACGCCGACCGGCATGCGGAAGGTGAAGAGCTGCTTGTCGGGCATCTCGCTCGGGACGGTCTGCCCGTACAGGCGCCGTCCCTCGGAGACGAAGAAGTCGCACGTGTCGACGATCTCCTGCACCTCGCCCAGCGACTCGGCGTAGGGCTTGCCGATCTCGCGCGTGACCAGACGCGCCAGGGCCTCCTTGTTGTCCTCCACCAGGCGGCCCACGAGCTGGATCGCGCGGCCGCGGATCGGGGCGGGAGTGGCGGCCCATTCGGCCTGCGCCCCCCGGCCCGCGCGGCAGGCCGCGACGAAGTCATCGGCGCCCGAGAGCTCGATCGAGGCGACGAGGTCGTCGAGGTCGGCGGGGTTGCGCGATTCGACCCGGCGCGAAGCGGTGGTGGCCATGGCCAGAGGGTGGCAGACTGGCGGCGTGAGCGAGAGCGAGCACCACCGCGTCGCGATCATCGGGGCCGGGTTCTCGGGCCTGGGCATGGCGATCCGGCTGCGGCGCGAGGGCATCCACGACTTCGTGGTGCTCGAGCGTGCTTCGGAGATCGGCGGGACCTGGCGCGACAACACCTACCCGGGGTGCCAGTGCGACATCCCCTCGGTGCTCTACTCGTTCTCGTTCGCGCCCAACCCGAACTGGACGCGGACCTATCCCCTCCAGGAGGAGATCCGCGAGTACCTGAACCGGTGCGCGACCGAGTTCGGCGTCCTGCCGCACGTGCGCTTCGGCCACGAGGTGGAGTCGGCGACCTGGGAGGACGACGCGCAGCGCTGGCGCATCGAAACCTCGGCCGGGACCTTTACCGCCGACGTCATGGTCGGCGGCCAGGGCGGGCTGAGCACGCCCTCGGTGCCCGACATCCCCGGCCTCGACTCCTTCGAGGGCACCAAGTTCCACTCGGCCCAGTGGGACCACGGCCACGATTTGAGCGGCGAGCGCGTCGCGGTCATCGGGACGGGCGCCTCCTCGATCCAGCTCGTGCCCGAGATCGCGCCCCGCGTCGGGCGCCTGCACCTCTTCCAGCGCACGCCCTCCTGGGTCCTGCCGGACCCCGACCGGCCGTTCAGCGACTTCGAGCAGCGTCTCTTCCATCGCCTCCCGGTGGCGCAGCGGGCGCTGCGCGGGCTCGTGTACCTGACGATGGAGGTCACCGTCCTGGGAACGATGATCGACACCCGCCTGGCGAAGGGCCTGGAGGCCGTGGGGCGGCGCCACCTCAAGCGCCAGGTGCGCGACCCCGAGCTGCGGCGCAAGCTCACGCCGGATTACACGATCGGGTGCAAGCGGATCACGATGTCCGACACCTACTACCGGGCGCTGACGCAGCCCAACGCCGAGGTCGTGACCGACGGGATCCAGGAGGTCCGCGCGCGCTCAATCGTCACGGCCGACGGGACCGAGCGCGAGGTCGACACCATCGTCCTCGCCACCGGCTTCCACGTGCACGACCATCCGGGCTTCGAGCGGATCCGGGGCCGGGGCGGGGTCACGCTGGGCGACGCCTGGAAGGGATCGCCCCGCGCCTACCTGGGCACGGCGATCGCCGGCTTCCCCAACCTCTTCCTGATCGTCGGCCCCAACAGCGCCGGCGGGTTCAACTCGATCATCTTCACCAGCGAGGCGCACATCAACTACGCCGTCAATGCGATCAAGACGATGGACCGCCGCCGGCTGGGCAGCGTCGAGGTGCGGCCCGACGTCTACGAGGCCTTCAACCGCGAGGCCGAGAAGCGCCTGGCCAAGAGCGTGTGGAACCAGGGCGGCTGCGCGAGCTGGTACCTCGACCCGAACGGGCGAAACGGCGTCTGGTGGCCGGGGTTCATGGCCGACCTGTGGCGCCGCACACGGCGCTTCGACGCCGGCGAGTACCGCCTCCAGCCGGCCTGAGCGCCGCGCGCGCTTCAGGGAGCACAAAGGCTCCGTCCCTACACTCAGCGGCGCATGCGGCGGCTTCTGATTCTCGGCTCCACGGGCTCGATCGGCACGCAGGCGCTGGACATCGTCCGGCGCTCTGACGACCTCGAGCTGGTTGGCCTGTGCGCCGAGCGCTCCTGGGAGCGGCTCCTCGAGCAGGCCCGTGAACACGGCGTGCGCCGCATCGCGCTGGCCGACGCGGGCGCCGCGGCCCGGGCGGCGGAGGCGTGGACGGACGGCGAGGTCCTCACGGGCGCCGAGGGCCTGGTCAGCCTGGTCACCGAGTCCGGCGCCGACCTCGTCCTCAACGCGCTCGTGGGCGCCGCCGGACTGGGCCCGACCGTGGCCACGCTGGGGGAGGGGATCGACCTGGCCCTGGCCAACAAGGAGTCGCTGGTGGTGGGCGGCGACCTCGTCACCCAGCTCGCGGAGGCCACCGGCGCCCAGCTCATCCCCGTGGACTCCGAGCACTCCGCCATGCACCAGCTCATCGAGGGCGAGGCGGCGGGCACGGTGCTGCGGCTGGTGCTGACCGCCTCGGGCGGCCCGTTTCGCGGGCGCAGCCGCGAGGACCTCGAGGAGGTCACCGTCGACCAGGCGCTCAATCATCCGACCTGGGAGATGGGCGGCAAGATCACGATCGACTCGGCGACCCTGATGAACAAGGGCCTGGAGATGATCGAGGCCCACCACCTGTTCGGGATGGCCTACGACCGCATCGCCGTGGTCGTCCACCCGCAGTCGATCGTCCACAGCCTGATCGACCTGGTCGACGGCGCGACGCTCGCGCACCTCGGCTACCCCGACATGCGGGTGCCGATCTCCTACGCGCTGCACCACCCCGATCGCGTCGAGGTCCCGGTGGAGCGCCTCGACCTGGCGAAGGTCGGGTCGCTCACGTTCGAGGAGGTCGACCTCGAGGCCTTTCCCTGCCTGCGCCTGGCCCGCGAGGCGGCGAGCGCGGGGGGTACCGCCCCCTGCGTCCTCAACGCGGCCAACGAGATCGCCGTGCACGCCTTCCTCGACGGGCGCCTGGGCTTCCTGGGCATCGCCGAGGTCATCGAGCTCACCCTGGAGCGCCTGGGCGCCGACCCCATCCATTCCTTCGAGTCGCTCTACGACGCCGATCACCGGGCGCGCGAGGCGGCGGCCGAGGCCGTGGGGGCGCGAGCGTGAGCTGGGTCTTCACCATCGTCGGCTTCGCGGCCCTGATCATCCTCCACGAGCTGGGCCACTTCACTGCGGCCAAGGCGGTGGGCATGCGCGTCGAGCGGTTCGCCCTGTTCTTCCCGCCGCTGCTGTTCAAGGTCCGTCGCGGGGAGACGGAGTACGGGATCGGCGCGATCCCGCTCGGCGGCTACGTGCGGATCACCGGGATGAATCCCAACGAGGAGATCCCGCCGGAGGTCGAGCCGCGCGCCTACTACCGCCAGCCCGTCTGGAAGCGCGTCGTGGTGATCTCGGCGGGCCCGGCGATGAACGTCCTCGTGGCCTTCGTGATCCTGTTCACCCTGTTCGCCGTCAAGGGCCAGGCCCACACGACCGAGAGCGTGGCCTCCGCGGCCATGCGCCCTCCGGCGGCGGGCGTCCTGCACCCCGGGGACGTGATCGTCTCCATCGACGGCCGCGACGGCGGCCCCGAGCAGCTGCGGGCGGCGACGCGCGCCCACCGGTGCGCCGGGACGCCCCGCAACGGCTGCGTCGCCACCACACCCGCCGCCGTTGTGGTGCGCCGCGACGGCAAGCTCCTGACCTTCCACCTGCGCCCGCGCTACGACACGACCGCCAGTCCCGCCGGGATGCGCATCGGCTTCGCCTTCGACTCGAGCTATGAGACCGTGGGCCCCGCGAAGGCCGCCTCACTGAGCATCAGCGGCATGTGGCGGGTGACCAAGGGCACCGTCTCGGCCCTGGCCCGCATCTTCCAGCCCGAGCAGCGCAAGCAGATCTCGGGGGTCGTCGGGACCTCGGACGTGCTGCAGCAGACGATCAAGTTCGACATCGCCCAGGCCTTCGTGGTCCTGGCGATCATCTCTCTGTCCCTGGCGATCGTGAACCTGTTCCCGTTCCTGCCCCTGGACGGGGGCCACATCTTCTGGGCGCTGAGCGAGAAGGTCCGCGGCAAGCCCATCCCGTTCTCGATCATGGAGCGCGCCAGCGTCGTCGGGTTCGTGCTCGTGATGCTGCTCTTCTTCGTCGGCCTGACGAACGACATCGACCGGCTGCGAGGGGAGGGATTCGGGGTCCGCTGACGAAGCTCCGATGCACCGGCTTTTTGCCGCAAGGGACGCGATGTTTGACCGTTCTGAGCTGGAAAGAAGCAAGGCAAGGAGAGCTGAGGAATGAAGACCCCGATCGTCAGAGAGACCCGCCGCGCCGGCCAGCCGATTCCCGAGCAGCACCGCCGGCAGGTCGCTCTCGTCGCTCGGTCGCTGCTCGCCGTCCCGCCTCGCGCCGGGGCCTGGGACGAGCGCACGCGCACCGAACGCCGCGCCGCCTAGCCCGCCCGCCGGACCGATCCTCCGGTAGCTTTCCTCACAAGGTCAGCGAGGGAGAGAGGGTCCAGATGGAAGGCAGCACCGCGACGAGGCGAATCACGGCCACGACGATGGCCGAGGCGTTTCGCGACACCGTGGAACGCGTACCCGACCGCGTCGCCGTCCGCACGAAGGACGACTCGGTCTCCCTGACCTGGAAGCAGCTGGCCGACCGCGTGGACGCCCTCGCCGGCGGCCTGGACAAGCTCGGCGTCAAGCGCGGCGACACGGTGGCCCTGATGTTCGGCAACCGGCCCGAGTTCCACCTCGCCGACCTGGCCGTGATGACGCTCGGCGCCACTCCCTTCTCGATCTACCAGACCTACACGCCGGGACAGATCCAGTACATCGTCTCCGACGCCGGCGCGAAGGTGGCGATCATCGAGGAGGAGTTCCGCGAGGTCTTCCTCAAGGCCCGCGAGGACCTGCCCGACCTCGAGCACGTGGTCGTCGTCGACGGCGACGGCAGCGGCGACACGCTTCCGCTGGAGGAGGTCGAGGGGTCGAATCCCGACTTCGACGCCGAATCGGCCTGGCGCGCCGTGGAGCCCGACGACGACCTGACGCTGATCTACACCTCGGGCACGACCGGACCGCCCAAGGGCGTCGAGCTCACCCACCACAACCTGCTCTCGGCCGTGGTCGCGGTGGAGGAGATCATCGACTTCCCCGACGGGGCCAAGGTCATCTCCTGGCTGCCCTCGGCCCATGTGGCCGAGCGCAACGCGCACCACTACATCCCGATCGCCTTCGGGGGCGAGATCACGACCTGCGACAACCCGCGCGAGATCATGTCGTACCTCCCCGAGGTGCGCCCGACCTGGTTCTTCGCCGTGCCGCGCATCTGGGAGAAGCTCAAGGCCGGCCTGGAGACGACGCTCCACAACGCCGAGCCCGAGCAGCGCGAGAAGATGGAGGCCGCCCTGGAGGCGGCGAAGAAGAAGGTCCGCCTCGAGCAGGCCGGAGAGCCGGTGCCCGACGACCTCGCCGCCGCGGTGGCCAAGGCCGACGAGGAGATGTTCGCCGGGCTGCGCCAGATGCTCGGCCTCGACGAGGTCGTCGCGATCAACGTGGGCGCCGCGCCCACGCCGCGCGAGGTCCTCGAGTTCTTCCACGCCATCGGCCTCGAGCTCTCGGAGCTGTGGGGCATGTCGGAGACCTGCGGGGCGGGGACGTGCAACCGCCCCGGCGAGGTGAAGATCGGGACGGTGGGCCCGGCTGCGCCCGGCGTCGAGCTGCGGCTGGCCGAGGACGGCGAGGTCTTCGTGCGCAGCGACGTCGTGATGAAGGGCTATCGCAACCTGCCCGACAAGACGGCGGAGACGATCGACTCCGAAGGCTGGCTGCATACGGGAGACATCGGCGAGATCGACGACGAGGGCTTCCTCAAGATCGTCGACCGCAAGAAGGAGCTCATCATCAACGCGGCGGGCAAGAACATGTCGCCCGCGAACATCGAGTCCGAGCTCAAGGCGGCGAGCCCGCTGATCGGCCAGGCGGCCACGATCGGCGATGCCCGGCCCTACAACACCGCCCTGATCGTCCTGGACGCCGACTTCGCGCCCGCCTGGGCGGCCAAGAACGGCATCGAGGACACCTCGCTGGAGGCTCTGGCCACCAACGAGCAGATGCGCGAGGCGGTCCAGGAGGGGGTGGCCAAGGCCAACGAGAACCTGGCCCGCGTCGAGCAGATCAAGAAGTTCACGATCGTCGAGGGCGACTGGCTGCCCGGGGGCGACGAGCTCACGCCGACGATGAAGCTCAAGCGCAAGCCGATCGCCGAGAAGTACGGCGACGAGATCAGCGCCATGTACTCCTAGCGCCGTATTGGCGGAGAACCGTATGGCCGCCCGGCCGCCGGTCACCGATCATTGTGGCCGTGTCCCGCACCGTCCTCGTCGTCGACGACAACCCGGGCTTCCGCTCGCGCGCCCGGTGCTGGCTGGAGGCCGACGGCTTCAGCGCGCTTCGCCCGCCGGGCGGACGCTCACCCAGCTCTTGACCAGGCCGCCGACGCGCTCGGCCAGCACGGGCTCGCCGAACAGGTCCTCCATGTCGGAGCGCCGCAGCAGCGCGACGTCCTCCCATTCGCCGGCCACGCCCAGATGCCAGTAGGCGCGGCGCGCGCGGGGCGGCAGCCAGTGGGCGAAGGGCAGCAGCGCGTGGGGCTCGATGGGAAACGACCAGGCGGGAGTCTGGACGAACCAGCCCCGGGCGATCCGGCGGATCTCGTTGGCGAAGGCGTGGCGCTGGCCGATCGGGAGGTGCTCGACCAGGCTGCTCGAGTAGGCGAGGTCGAACTCCCGGTCGTCGAAGGGCAGGCGGCCGGTCACGTCGGCCTGGATGAACGGGCCCGGATACTCCGGCTTGGGGAGCCGGTCCACACCCGTGACGTCGAGTTCGGGGGCGAACGCCCGCAGCCCCAGGCCGCCGCAGCCGAGATCGACCACCCGGCTGCTTGCGGTCACGCGGGTCAGCGCGAAGAAGCTCGCGTGGCGGCGGGCGCGGGCCCGCGCGGCCAGGGGCGAGGCGACGCGGGTGCGCAGCCCCTGGCGAGCGGCGGTGGCGTAGACGTCCGATGCGGGCACGCCGCCATTCTGTCGATTTGCGCCGTCAGGGCACCATCCAGGACAGCAGGCCCGTCGACTGGAGCGTGACCAGGACGCACATCGCCAGCAGCAGCACGAGGCTCCAGCCGATGACCTTGCGGAACAGGTCACCCTCCTGTCCGCCCATGCCCACCGCGGCCGCGCCGATCGCCAGGTTCTGGGGCGAGATCATCTTCCCCAGCACGCCGCCCGAGCTGTTGGCGGCGGCCATCAGGGTGGGGGACAGGTCGGCCGACGATGCCGCCTTGACCTGCAGCGCGCCGAAGAGGGCGTTGGAGGACGTGTCCGAGCCCGTGACCGCGACTCCCATCCAGCCGATGATGGAGGCCAGGAAGGCGAAGATGCCGCCGGCCCCGGCCAGCCACAGCCCGAGGGTGATGGTCTGGCCCGAGAGGTTCATCACGTAGGCCAGGGCCAGCACGGCGGCGACCGTGAGGATCGCCCACTTGAGCTGGTCGAGCGTCCGCCCGTAGGTGCGCAGCGCCAGCGCCGGGCGCACGCGCAGCGTGACGATCGTGATCAGCCCGCTGATCAGCAGCAGGGTGCCCGCGGCCGACAGCCAGTTGAACTTGAACGCGGTCGTCTTGACGGCCTCGCCGCTGGAGTTGGTGATGTGCAGGCCCGGCCAGCCGAACTGGCGCGTCACGCTCTCCAGCGCGTCCTTGAACGGCAGCCAGTTGATCTGGGCCAGCGCGAACACGGCGATGATCACCAGGTAGGGCGTGTAGGCGGCCAGGATGTCGCCCGGGGTGTCCCGGTGATCGTCGCTGCGCCGGCGCGCCGCGCCCTCGAAGGCCGTGTCGGCCGTCTCGCCGCCGGCGATCGCGGGGCGCCCGGACCGGGCGACGCCGCGCTTGGCCGGGGCCAGGGGCGAGGCGGGCTGCCACACCTGGAGCAACCCGACGAGCGCCGCGGTGGAGGCCAGGGAGGCCACGATGTCGGTCAGCTCGATCGAGATGTAGTTCGAGCAGGCGAACTGCGCGACCGCGAACGTCACGCCGCCGACGATCACGGCCGGCCAGGTCTGGCGCACGCCGCGGCGCCCGTCGACCATGGCGACGAGGATCAGCGGGACGAGCATGGCGAGGACGGGGGTCTGGCGACCCACCATCGCCCCGAGATCGCTCTGCGGGAGGCCGGAGGTCTGAGCGAGCGTGACGATCGGCACCGCGATCGCCCCGAAGGCCACCGGGGCCGTGTTCGCCACGAGCGCGACCGACGCGGCCTTGATCGGCTTGAAGCCCAGCGCGATCAGCATCACCGAGCAGATCGCCACCGGCGTACCGAAGCCCGCCAGGGCCTCGAGGAGGGCGCCGAAGCAGAAGGCGATGACGATCGCCTACATACGTTCTCCCTCCCAAGAGACCGTCCTCGCGCCTTCCTCGTCGCATATCCCACGAGTGATGTGATCGAAACCCGCAAAGGGAGCGGGAGGCGAGTCCCGCCGGAACGCCGGTCCCTACACTGAAGGCATGGCCTCCAAGCGCCAGATCAGCGTCGGCGGCGTGCCCATCGGGGGCGGCGCCCCCGTCGCCGTCCAGACGATGACCAAGACGGAGACGGCCAACCTGCAGGCGACGATGGACCAGATTCGCACCGTCGCCGAGGCCGGAGCCGACATCGTGCGCGTGGCCGTGCCGCGCGACGACGACGTCGAGGCCCTCAAGACGATCGTGCGCGAGTCGCCGATCCCCGTCATCGCCGACATCCACTTCAACCACACGCTCGCGCTGAAGGCGATCGACGCCGGGGCCCACTGCATCCGCCTGAACCCCGGCAACATCGGCGGGGAGGAGAAGGTCGCGCAGGTGGCCGAGCGCGCCAAGGCCGCGGGCGTGCCGATGCGCATCGGCGTCAACTCGGGCTCGCTGCCCAAGCATCTCCATGCGCTGGAGCGCGAGAACTCCGTCGAGGCGCTGGTCGCGGCCGCGCTGGAGTTCGTGGAGATGATGGAGCGCCTCGAGTTCACGGACTTCAAGGTCTCGATCAAGTCCACCAACGTCCCGAACACGATCGCGTCGAACCGGCTGCTCTCGCGGAAGATCGACTACCCGCTGCACCTGGGCATCACCGAAGCGGGAACGAAGTGGTCGGGCTCGCTGAAGTCCTCCGTCGGGCTCGGCACGCTGTTGGCCGACGGCATCGGCGACACGATCCGCATCTCGCTGTCGACCTTCCACGCCGAGGAGGAGGTGAAGGTCGCCTGGGAGATCCTCAAGGCGCTCAAGCTGCGCGAGCGCGGGCCCGTGCTCATCGCCTGCCCGACCTGCGGCCGCCTCCAGTTCGACATGGACAGCGTGGTGGCCGAGATCGAGGAGCGCCTGCGCGCCTACGACGACCCGATCGAGGTCGCCGTGCTGGGCTGCGCCGTGAACGGGATCGGCGAGGCCTCGCACGCGGACTTCGGCATCGCCGGCGCCAAGGACATGGGGATCATCTACTCGCGCGGCGAGGCGCTGCGCAAGGTGCCCACGGGAGAGCTTGTCGACGTCCTGTTCGAGGAGATCGACAAGTACTACGCCCAGGGCAAGCGGATCGTCGTCGACCGCCGGGAGGCGGCCGAGGGCGCCGAGTGGCTGGCGAAGATCGAGGCCGAGAACGCCGGCGAGTTGACGCCCGAGCGCATCGCGGCCATGGAGAAGGCCGCCGCCCAGCTCGACGAGAACGACTCGCCCACCGCCGGCCGCCGCTTCACCCGCGCCTGACCGCTGCAGAGCTGCGCCTGACGGCGTCCTCGGGTGGGGTCCGTGCCCACAAAGCACTGTGCCCCACCCTGCGTCCTGGTCAGGCTTGCTTTTCGCGGTCAGTCAGTCCGGGCTTGCGGGCGGCCAGACGTGAGGACTCAGGCCACGAAGTGCCAGGTGGCGAACATGGCTGAGCTGTAGGCGAGCGTGGCCGCGAACACCGCGAGCACGACGAGGTAGGCCCGGCGATCCGAGAGCCGCCAGGCGAGCCACATGAACAGCGGGAAGATCGCCGCGATGTAGCGGGCGGACGAGGCCAGCGGGCCCGGGGGATAGGGGAACGACAGGATCGCCACGATCGCGACCACCGAGTAAACCCCGTAGGCGGCGGGCAGGCGGCGCACCACGCCCACCGTGGCCCACAGCGCGCCCACGGCCAGCACGAACTGGGCGATCTTGCGCGCGGGCGGACCGATCGGGTCGCCGCCCAGGATCTGGCCCACGCCGTCGACCGCCTTGCGCAGGCCGAGCCACAGGGCGCTGAGCGGCCCGTCGAACGAGCGGTGGAAGTGCTGCTGGGCGTGCAGCGGGGCCAGCCAGTCGCCGAAGTGCGCCTGCATGTAGGCCAGGTAGATCGCCAGACCCACGGGCACCAGAGCGAGCCACAGGGCGTCCGCGCGCAGCCGGTAGCGGGGGTGTAGCCCCGTCGCGCCGGGCGCGTCGGGGGGCCGGTCCTCGCGCGGCCCGTACAGGTAGAGCACGGCCAGCGCCAGGACCAGCAGGACGCCCGTGTTGCGCGTCGCCGAGCCGAGCGCGCCGAGCACGCCGGCCCAGGCCCAGCGCCCGCGGCGCGCGGCGTAGAAGGACCCCAGCTCCAGGGCGAGGAACAGGGCCTCCGTGTAGAGAGCGCTGAAGAACAGGGCGGCGGGAAAGAGGGCGAGCAGCCAGATGGCGCGCGGCGCGGCCTGCGCGCCCAGCTCGAGCTCGGTCAGCCGGCCCAGGAGCACGAGCGCGACGAGGAACGAGACCAGCGAGATCAGGATCCCGGCCACCACGATCGAGGTGGTCAGCTCCGACACGCCCCGGACCAGGAGCGGATAGAGGGGGAAGAAGGCCGGCTCGACGGCCTCGTGGCGGTAGCCGTGACCGGCCAGGTCGACGTACCAGTTGGAGTCCCAGCGCACGGCCGGGGCGACGAGGGCGTTGCCGACGTCCCCGAAGCTCTGGGTCAGGCCCCCGTGGTCGAAGCGCCTGTCCGCGGACAGCGGGAAGGCCAGGAACGCCGCGACGCCGACCGCCCAGACGAACAGCCGCGAGGCGACGAGCGCCCGCAGGGCCGGCGCTCGCATGGCGTCGGTCTCGTCCACGGCGGGCGAGGCTACCGGCGCGAAGCGCCGTCAGGCGCGCCGGCAGCGCGCCGCGGCTCTCAGCGGCTCGATTCCGTGGCGATGCGCGAGACGGTCGTGGCCCCCGACGGGGATTGGTAGACCAGGCGCCAGGAGCCGCGCTTGCTCCAGAACTTCGTCAGGATGAACCCGCGTGAGTCGGGCTTGGCGCTGCGAAAGGTGGTCCAGGCCTTCTTCTTGGGAAGCCGCAGCTGGATCTGGATGACGCCGCCGGACGGGTCGGCCGCCTGGCGGATCTGCCCGAAGACGGTGACCGACACGCCCTTGCGGGTCACCCACACCGGGAAGCGATAGGCGTCGTAGCCGGGCTTGTGGCGCCCGTCGTTGAACTCCAGGCCCGACTGGAAGCCGTTGAGCTCGCGATCGTCGCGCAGGAGGTACTGGGCGATGCCCTTGACCGAGGAGTCGCGATAGGCCAGGAGGTCGGACTGGCTGAGGTAGGAGCCCTGGCGCGACAGCTTGACGCCCAGGCTGCGGTCGGGCGGGTTCGTCTGGAAGCCGAACTCGGTGTAGTAGATCGGCAGCCGGCGCGCCAGGCGGCCGCGGGCGGCTCCCTGGGCGAGGATCGTCTTGAGCCGCGAGGGGTTGGCGATCGTGATCTCGTCCGCCCGGGGACGCGTGAGCGGAGCGCGGCTGCCGCCGCGGATGTACGGGTGATGGGCGATCGCGGTGGCCAGCAGCTTCGGCGGGCGGGTGCAGCCCTGCTCGCGCGCGGCCGAGCCGCGCAGGTTGTGGCCCGAGCGGTCGATGCACAGGAGATCGCGCCAGAATGTCGCCGTGGCCACCGGCCGGGTGACGATCGGGCCGGTCGTGTTGCCGATGGGGGCGGTCTCGCCGAGCAGGATCTGGTCCGCGCCATGGCCGGTCGAGCGCAGCGAGGCGATCGCGGCCACGGCCAGCCCGCGGTAGATCGCGGGGGAGGTCGGGACGAGGCGCCGCCCCTTGCGCACGAACTGGGGCGTGATCCAGCGCCCGACATTGGGCTCGTTGAAGAGGCCCCACCGGGTGACGCGGGGCAGCGTGGCGCCGCCGTCGTTCTCGTCGGCGTAGGTCCCCGAGTAGCGCGTGCCGAGCGCGCGTACGAAGGCGCCGAACTTGGCCGGGTCCGGGCGGCAGGTCTGGCGCGTGGCCACCGAGCCCCGGCACGTCGACGCCCAGGCGGGCGCGGGGCTGGTGGGGGTGAGGATGACGCTCATCCCGCGCGCCTGGGCGGCGCGGACGAGGCCGTCGTAGCGGTCCCAGCCGTCGGACGTGTAGCGCGACGGGTCGGTGCCGTCGAAGCCGGGCGGGACCCTGGTCGAGGTGGGCTCTGGCGCCACCAGGTTCCAGTAGACGAAGGCGCGCACGGTCTGCGTGCCCAGGCTGCGCATCTCGTCCAGCGTGGAGTTGCGCTGGCCGGCGTCGGAGAAGACCAGCAGGCCGTCGTCCTGCATGATCGATTCCTGCAGGCGCGCCGCGGAGGCGCAGGCGGGCACCACGGCCGCGGCCGCGCCCAGGCAGGCGAGGATTGTCCAGAATCGGCGCATCCCGCCTAACAACGCCGCCACCGGGGTCAAGTTGCGCGCCCGCGGCTTCGGCGGTCAGCCCGAGACCGAGATCTCGCGGCTCGTGAAGTACGAGTTGTAGACCTGAACGACCGCCCGCCAGACGCCCGGGCCGCCCTTCGGGACCGACGTTCCCCAGAACCCCATCTGGTTGTCCACGTGGATGGGGGCACCAATCGACTGCCAGTTCTTCGACCCGGCCTGGCGAAACTGGAGGTAGACGTCGCCGGGCACTCCGTTGGGGAAGAACTTCAGCTGGCCCCAGAGGTCGAGGTTGGCGCCGTTGCGGCGGATGTCGAAGGGGAGGAGGTAGGCCGTGAAGGCCGGCTTGGGCTTGCCGTTGGCGTAGAGCAGCCCGGACTGCCACGTCGCCCAGTACTGGCTGAGGTGCTTGCGCTGGCCTCGGTACTTGCGCACCGGCTTGACGTCGCGCAGCACGAACTGGGTGTTCAGGAAGACCCGGGGCTGGTCGAAGGCGATGTGGTCGGCCTCGTTGAGCCAGTCGGCCTGGTGCTTGGCCGAGACGCCGCGCGTGGGATCGGGCGGCTTGGTCTCCCAGCCGATCTCGGTCAGCGCGACGGGGAGCCCCTTGGGCAGCAGCCCGCCGGTGTGGTCGGAGATCCAGTCCAGGAAGGGCGGCAGGTCGCCGATGTTGGCGATGTTGATCGAGTCGCGGTTGCGGTCGCGCTTGGTCGGCGGGTCCTTCTGCGTATAGGGATGGTGCGCGTAGCCCTTGACCAGGAACGGCCCGTGCTTCTTGAGCGCCGAGCACTGGCGCGCGCTGGCCTCGGCGCCGGTGAACGGCCGCCCGTTGGGCTTGAGGCAGAACATCTCGCGCAGGAACAGCTTGGGCCACAGGTGCACCCGCGGCGTGTTGCGGATCCCGCCCAGCGGGGCGGTCTCGCCCATCATGATGAAGTCGCCGCCGTGGCCCGTCTGCTTGAGCGCGCTCGTGGCCGCCCAGTACAGGTTGCGGTAGAGGATCGGGGCCACCGGGATCTGCTTGTGCAGGCGGCGGTTGAACTCCATCTGGGGCGAGAGGCTGGCCGGCTGGTTGACCTCGTTCCAGACCGACCAGAAGTCGACCCGGGGCAGCACCGAGTGGTCCTGGTTCTCGTCCTTGTAGGTGCCCGAGTAGCGCGTGCCCACCGCCTTGACGAAGCGCGCGAAGGCGGCGGCGTTGGGCTTCCAGGCGGGCTGGTCGAAGCGGCGCGCGTGCGGCGCGTGGCCCATCGCCCACACCGGCCCGGGCCCGGTGATGTTGAACAGGACCTGGATGTCGTTCGCCTTGGCCAGGCGGACGATGTCGTCGAAGCGGTCCCAGATGTCGCGGCGGTAGTTGCGCGGGTTCTCGGCTTTGCGGCCGCGCTGGCGCGCCGGGACGCGCCGCGGCTTGCCGTTCTGCTCTCCGGAGATGAACTTCCAGGAGACCGTGACCCGGATGCCGTCGACGCCGGCCTTGTTCATCGAGGCCAGGGAGGAGGCGCGGTCGGCGTAGCTGCCGTAGATCAGCAGGTCGTCGTCCATGATGAAGCTGCGCAGGTCGGAGTTCGCGTGCGCCGCGGAGGCAGCGCCCAGCGCGCAGGCCAACCCGGCCGCGAGCATCGCAATCCCTGTTCTCAACCGCCACACCGTCATCAAATCCCCTACCTGTCGATCTTTCTTGATCCTGGGCCGAGGGTAACAACCCTCTGATCGGCTGGAGCCGCCAGTTGGTTGAGTACTCTGCGCCGGTGCTCGTATCAGGCAGGATCGCTCTGGCGGCCGCGCTGGCCGCGCTGGCCGCGGCCGCTCCGGCCACGGCCGCGACGAAGAAGGCCCCGCCGGCGCTCCCCGCCCCCAAGCTGCCGACGACGTACCTGCTGACGCCCACCGATCAGCTGGGCTTCCCCGGCCAGAAGGCGGGGACGCTGGTCACCCCCGAGGGCAACCTCTACGCCGGCTGGGGGGAGCTCGCGTTCAACATCGGCGGGAACGAGACGTTCGAGCCGCGCAGCCACACGTTGGCCGATGGCCGCTATCCGATCGTCCATCTCTTCGGGGTCGTGCGCGGCGTCCTGTACACGCTTGACAGCTTCCAGGCCTCGGTCAACGGGCGCGCCACGGTGTTCGCCCGGGTCACGGTCAAGAATCTCCTTCCGCGCTTCAACCACGCCCGCGTGGGGGCCGGCCTGCGCTACGACGGCAGCGAGCTGGGCGTGCGCGCGCGCAGCTGCTGCATCCGCATCTACCGCTTCCCCCGGCCGCGCACGCCCGATCGCGACGGGCTCTACGACCAGCCGGGCGTGGGCTTCAACGCCGCCTGGACGTATTCGCTCGCGGGCTCGCCGCAGGGCGGGTCGAGCCTCCTGCGCGACGGGCAGGTCATGCTGCTCTACCCCGGCGGCGGCCCGGGCATCAGCGTCTCCCAGTCGCTCTCGCCCAGCCCGCCCCCGGCCCGCGCCGCGACCCAGTTCGGGCGGACCATCTACGACGTGGGACTGGCCGCGCGCCAGAGCCGCACCCTGGACTTCCGCATGCCGATCGAGCCGATCCCGGCCGCCGACCCGGCCGTGGGCAAGCTGGCGGCCGCCCGCTTCGCCCAGTACCGCGGGATCGTGCGCGGGTACTGGCGCAACGTGCTGGCCGGCGCGATGAAGGTCTCGCTGCCCGAGCGCAAGGTGGAGGACACCTTCTATTCGAGCATCCTCCAGGACGCCCTGGCCCGCTACCAGCTGCCCAACGGGCTCTGGGTGCAGACGGTCAACCAGCTGCGCTACCACTCGTTCTACCTGCGCGACGGGGCGATCATCACGAACATGTACGACGTCGTCGGGCTGCACGGCCTGGCGGCGCAGAACCTCGACTACTTCCTCGCGTGGCAGCAGCCCGACGGCTTGTTCATCTCACGCCCGGAGGAGTACGACGGCTTCGGCCAGGCCCTGTGGGCGATGGGAGAGCACTGGCGCCGCACGCACGACACCGCGTTCGCCAAGCGCATGCTCCCGGCCATCTCGCGGGCCATGACCTGGTTCGAGGGCCAGCGCGCGCACGAGCCCACCGGCCTCATGCCGCCCAACCTCAAGCTCCAGGACAACGAGCTCATCCGCGGCCACCTGGCGGGCGACAACTTCTTCGCCGCCGCCGGTGTCGCCGCCGCCGCCGACCTCGCGCAGGGCGCGGGCGACCCCGCCTCGGCCGCGCGCTGGCGCAACGACTACAACAGCTTCCTCAACGTCCTCAAGGCCCGCGTGTTCACCGCGCAGAAGGGCCATGGCGGAGCGATCCCTCCGTCGCTGGACTTCAAGGGCGGCCAGGACTGGGGCAACCTCTGGTCGTCCTATCCCTGGCCCGTGCTCGATCCCAAGAGCCAGGTGGTCGGACGCACCCTCAACCGGGTCGAGGGCAAGTTCCGCGAGGGCATCGCCACCTATCTGGACACGCGCCTGCTTCACGACTACCTGGGCTTCCGCCTGTTCGAGACCCGCCTGCTGCGCAACGAGCAGCGCGACGCCGTCCAGGGCCTGTACTCCGAGCTGGCCCACACGACGGGCACCGGGGCCGGCTGGGAGGCCGCCACGGCGCCCTACGGCGATCGCATCGTGGACGACGTGACCTCGCCCCACGGCTGGTTCGCGGCGGAGTACGTGGCGCTCGTGCGCAACATGCTGGTCCGCGAGCAGGGCTCCGACGTCTACCTCATGTCCGCGGTCTCGCCGGCCTGGCTGCGCCCGGGCAAGACGATCGCGGTCACCGACGCGCCCACCATCCGCGGCCCGGTGAGCTACCGGCTGAGCGCGACGAAGACCGGTGCCGTCCTGACCTGGCGGGCCAAAGTCCAGCCCGGCACGAAGCTGTACTGGCCCGTCCCCTACGCGGCGCGCAAGGTGAGGGCGGCCGGGTTAAAGGGCGGGCGGATCGCGCTGCGCGGCCGCTCGGGGCGCCTCGTCGTCCGCTGGAGCCTGGTCGGCAAGGACCCGACGTTCCAGGGCACGTTCGACACGCTGATGCAGCGCTACTTCAACAGCACTGACGGGGCGACCGAGTCCCGCCTGCCGCCGGGCCACGGCGACCTTCCGATCACGCCGTCCAAGTAGGCCGTCCGGAGGGGCCGGAGCCCCTCCGGACGCCACGGGCTAGCTGACGGCGTCGAAGCCCTCGCCGACCTTCTCCCAGTTCACGACGTTCCACCACGCGTCGATGTAGTCCGGGCGCTTGTTCTGGTACTTGAGGTAGTAGGCGTGCTCCCAGACGTCGACGCCCAGCAGCGGCGTCTTGCCGTCGGAGATCGGGTTGTCCTGGTTGGCGCTGCTGACCACGGCCAGGCCGGAGCCGTCGTGGATCAGCCAGGACCAGCCGCTGCCGAACTGCCCGACGCCGGCCTCCTTGAACTTGGTCTTGAAGTCGTCGAAGGAGCCGAAGGCCGAGTCGATCGCCGCGGCCAGGTCGCCGTCGGGCTCGCCGCCTCCGTCCGGGCTCATCCAGTCCCAGAAGAGGCTGTGGTTGTAGTGGCCGCCGCCGTTGTTGCGCACGGCCGTGCGCTTGTCGTCGGGCACGGCACTGAGGTCCTTGAGGACATCCTCGATCGGCGTGTCGGCGAGGTCGGTCCCCTCCAGGGCCGCGTTGACCTTGTCCACGTAGGCCTGGTGGTGCTTGTCGTGGTGGACGCGCATCGTCGCCTCGTCGATGTGCGGCTCGAGGGCGGCGTAGTCGTAGGGGAGAGGGGGAACGTCGTAGGGCATCTGTTCGCTCCTTGTCAGGGTGTCAGCGTTTCTATCACTACGATCCGCGCGGCATGACCCGCCTGTCCGGCTACTTCTTCCCCACCGAGCGCGAGGCCCCGGCCGACGCCGAGGCGCTCTCCCACAAGCTCATGGTCAGAGCCGGGCTGATCCGCCAGGTGGGGGCGGGTCTGTGGTCGTGGCTGCCGGCCGGCTGGCGGGTCCACCAACGGGCGGCGCAGATCGTGCGCGAGGAGATCGACGCCATCGGCGGCCATGAGATGCTCATGCCCGTCCTTCTCCCCGCTGAATACTGGAAGCGCAGCGGACGCTACGGCATCGACGAGCTGTTCACGCTGAACGACCGCCGGGACGCGGAGCTGCTGCTGGCGATGACCCACGAGGAGATCGTCACCACGCACGTCGCACAGATCGTGCGCTCCTACCGCGACCTGCCGCTGATCCTCTACCACGTGCAGATCAAGGAGCGCGACGAGCCGCGCCCGCGCGCCGGGGTGCTGCGCACGCGCGAGTTCATCATGAAGGACTCCTACTCCTTCGACCGCGACGCCGAGGGCCTGCAGGCCAGCTACGACAAGCACATCGTCGCCTACGACCGCATCTTCGACCGGGCGGGCCTGGAGTGGTACCGGGTCGAGTCCGACGTGGGGATGATGGGCGGCCTGGGCGCCCACGAGTACATGGCGCCATGCGCGGCGGGGGAGAACGACGTGGCGCTGGCCCAGGGCTACGCGGCCAACGTGGAGATCGCCAGCGCCGACGCGCAGCCGGTGGACCTTCCGCCCGCCCTCGACGCTCCCGAGCCGGTCGACACGCCCGGGCTGACCACGGTCGCCGCCGTGGCGAGCGACCTCGGCGTGCCCGCCGGTGCGCTGCTCAAGGCCTTCCCGGTCGTCGGAGACGACGGGGAGCTGCGGCTGGTCATGGTCCGCGGCGACCACCGCGTCAACGAGTTCAAGCTGCGCAACGCCCTGGGCCAGAACTTCCGCCCCGCCCACCCCGACGAGGTCTCCGAGCACATCGGGCCGGGGGGCTTCATCGGGCCGGTGGGCACTCAGGTGCCGGTGCTGCTCGACGCCGGCGTGGCCGACGGCGGCTACGTGACCGGCGCCAACGAGCCCGACCGCCACCTGCGGGGCGTCGAGCCCGGCCGCGACTTCGCCTTCGAGCGGGTGGATGTCCGCCGTGTGGAGACGGGCGACACGATCGACGGGCGCGAGCTGCGCATCGAGCCCGCGATCGAGGTGGGCAACATCTTCAAGCTCGGCACGCGCTACTCGGAGCCGATGGGCGCGAAGTTCCTCGACGAGGCCGGACACGAGCAGCTCGTGCAGATGGGCTGCTACGGCATCGGCCCGGCCCGGATCGCCGCCGCGTCGGTCGAGCAGTTCGCCGACGAGCAGGGCATCTCCTGGCCCCGCTCGCTCGCCCCCTTCGACGTCGAGCTGGTGGGACTGGGCAAGGAGGGCAGCGATGAGCGAGCGGCGGCGGACCGGCTCTACGACGAGCTGCGCGAGACCGGGCTGGACATCCTCTACGACGATCGCGACGCCGGCCCGGGCGAGAAGTTCGCCGACGCCGAGTTGCTGGGCTGCCCGCTGCGCGTGACGGTCGGGCGCCGGTCACTGGAGAGCGGCGAGCTCGAGGTGCAGGTGCGGCGGGGACGGGAGAAGCGCTCGGTGGCGCTCGACGGCGCCGCCGAGGCGGTGGCCGAGCTGTGGCGGACGGTGCCGTAGGCCCGGAGCCCGGGGGTCAGGGCCCGGGCGGTCAGATCCCTTCAGGTCAGGCCCCTTCGGCGCCTGACCCCGCGGGGTCAGACCCCTTGCGCCGCCTCACCTTCCGCCGCCTCTCGGGTCTGGACCGGTCCGGGCCGCCGCCGCCGGAGACCCTGGCGGGCCAGCCGCTGCGTCCCTGGACGATCCCCAACGCGATCGGGTTCGCGCGCCTGGCGCTGATCCCGGTGTTCCTCGTCCTCGCCCTGAGCAGCGACTCGGGCACCGATGCGCTGCCGGCGGTCATCTTCGCCGTCGTCGCCTGGGGCGACTACGCCGACGGCATCGCCGCGCGGGTAACCCGGCCAGTACAGCCGCCTGGGCACGCTGCTCGACCCGGTCGTCGACCGCCTGCTGGTCGTCTCCGGCGTCGTGGTCTGCTGGCACTTCGAACTCCTCCCGCGCTGGGCGCTGGCGGTGCTCGTCGCCCGCGAGCTCGCCGTGCTCGTGCTCGGCCAGCTCGGGTTGCGGCGGGGAATGGAGCTGAAGATCAACTGGCCCGGGCGCGCCTCCGTGTGGCCGCTCATGTCGGGAATCTTCCTGGCGCTGTGCGGTGTCGGGACGGTGGCGCGAGGTCCTGTTCTACGTCGGCCTGGCGCTGTCTCTGTGGGCCTTCGCGCTCTACCTGCGAGACGGGGCGCGCAAGACCGCGCCCACACCCTCAAGCTGAGCTTGACCCCCGCCTGACCGGGGCTATACTCGCCGCTCGCCTCCGTTGCCACCAGGAAGGACTACATGGACACGTTCCCCGATCTCGGCTCGCTGACCGACCAGGAGCTCAAGGATCTGATTCAGCAACTCACCGAGGAGGAGCTGGAGATCTCCTACAAGCGCCGGATCCTGCACGGCAAGATCGACATCCTGCGTGCCGAGCTGGTCAACCGTCTGCGCAAGAAGCACGAGACCGGCGAGGACGTGATCACCGGCGCGGACGTCGACAAGCTCACGGACATCCTGTCCGGCAAGGTCCCGTCCCCGGTCGACGACAAGTAGCGCGGAAGCGCGGGCGGAGCAGGCGCCGTGGCCGTTCACTGCCCCGAGTGCGGGTTCGTCAACGTCGACGGCGCGAACTACTGCCAGAAGTGCGGCGCGTTCATCGGCCAGCCCGAGCCCGAGGAGTCGACCACGGCCACCTACCGCATCGGCGAGACCGGCGAGATCGAGCCCGTGGACGTCGAGGAGGCCGCGGCCGGCGGCGCCGCCCTCGTCATCCGCGCGGGCGGCGGCCGGGTGGGGGAGACCTTCTCGCTCACCGGCGACCGGCTGGGCATCGGCCGGCGCCCGGAGTCGGAGATCTTCCTCGACGACGTCACGGTCTCGCGCGACCACGCCCTGCTCGTGCGGCGCGGGGGCCATTACTACCTGGACGACTGCGGCTCGCTGAACGGCACCTACGTCAACCGCCAGCGCGTCGACTCCCACCAGCTCGCGGACGGCGACGAGCTGCAGATCGGCAAGTACAAGCTCACCTACCTGGAGGGGTGACCGATGGCCACACAGACAACCGTCGCCCCGCCCGCCCGGCCCAACTCCATGACCATCGGCGCGGTCTGCAAGGCCCTGCTGCCCGAGTTCCCCGACATCTCCATCTCGAAGATCCGCTATCTGGAGGACCAGAAGCTGCTCACGCCGCAAGCGCACGGCCGGCGGCTACCGCCTCTACTCGCCGGGCGACGTCTCGCGGCTGCGCACGATCCTGCGCCTCCAGCGCGACGAGTTCCTGCCGCTGCGGGTGATCCGCCAGGAACTGGCCTCCGGGCGCACGAGCGAGGCCGCCCCGGCCAAGGGGCGGGCGGCCGCGCCGGCGGCGCCCTGCGCAGCGTCGTCGATGACGGTGAAGGAGCGCGGCGCCTTCTACACGCTCGACGACGTGCTCGAGGACACCGGCGCCGAGGCCCAGCTCGTGCGCGAGCTGGAGGAGTACGGCGTGATCAAGGGCGAGAACCGCGCCGGCGTGCGCTACTACGACGAGACCGAGCGCGAGATCATCCGGGCGGTCACCGAGCTGGCCCGCTACGGCGTGGGCGGGCGCAACCTGCGGGTCTTTCGCACGTCGGCGGACCGCGAGGCCGCGCTGCTCCAGCAGCTCCTCGGCCCCTCCCTGCGCTCGCGCAACCCCGAGAAGCGCAAGGAGGCCATCGAGACGCTCGAGAACCTCGCCGCCGTGGCCACGCACCTCAAGCACCTGCTCCTCATCCGCGACCTGCGCAAGCTCGCCGGGTAGGCGGCGTGGTCGCCGCCGACCTCCGCGAGCGCATCCGCGACATCCCGGACTTCCCCCGTCCCGGGATCGTCTTCAAGGACATCACGCCGCTGCTGCTCGACCCGCGGGCGCATGGACCTCGCCGTCCGCGAGCTCGCCGGCTGGGCCGCCGCGCGCGACGTGGAGCTGCGTGGTGGCCGCCGAGGCCCGCGGGTTCATCCTCGGCGCGGCGATCGCCCGCGAGCTGGGCGTGGGCTTCGTCCCGGCGCGCAAGCCGGGCAAGCTCCCGCACGACACGGTCAGCGCCGAGTACATGCTCGAGTACGGCGTCGACGCGCTGGAGCTGCACGCCGACGCGCTGGCCCACGGGACGCGCGTGCTCGTGCACGACGACCTGCTCGCCACCGGCGGCACGGCGCGGGCGCTGTGCGACCTGGTCGAGCGCCTGGGCGGCGTGGTGGCCGGCTGCGCGTTCGTGATCGAGCTGGCCTTCCTGGCGGCCGCGAGCGCTGGCCGGCTACGACGTCACATCGCTGCTGTCCTATGACGCCGGGCTGACCGATGCCCACCGACGACAGCGCACGCGGACGATCGCCAGCTCGCCCCAGCGCGTGTGGAAGATCGTCGGCGACGCCGAACCACCTGCCGCGCTGGTGGCCGCAGGTCGCAGCGCGTGGAGGACGTCTCGGCGGTCGGCTGGACCAAGGTGTTCGTCACCGGAAAGGGACACGCGGTCCGCGCCGACTACACCGTGCTGCGCCGCGACGAGCCCGCACCTCATCGAGTGGCGCCAGGAGCTCGAGGACTCGCCGTTCGAGCGCCTCATGGACGAGGCGGTCACCGAGGTGACCCTCGAGCCGAGTCGGGCGACGGCACCGAGCGTGACGATCGCCGCTGCGCCAGCGCCTGCGCGGCTGGGCGCGGTTGGCGCGCCTTCCTGGTCAAGGCGCGGCACCGGCGGCTCGCTCGACGAGGCCATGGACGGCCTGGAGTCGATGCGCGGCGAGCGATGAGGTGGTGGGGCTGGGGCGATCCCGGCCACCCGCCCGCGCTGCCCGAGCACGCCGTCGGCTTCCTGCGCGAGGAGATCGGCCTGGCCGACGAGGAGCGCCCGCCGGTGGCGCTGGAGGAGTGCCGCACCGCGCCGCCGGCCCTGCCCGCAGCGCGCGCGCGAGCGCCTGGAGGCCGTGGTCGGAGTCGAGCACGTCCTCGACGACCACCGAGACGCGGATCCTGCACGCGGCGGGCAAGAGCTACCCGGACCTCGTGCGCCTGCGGGCGGGCGACTGCGAGCAGGCGCCCGACGCCGTCGTCTATCCGGCCGACCACGCCGAGGTGGCGGCGGTGCTGGCGGCCTGCACGGAGAGCCAGGTCGCGGTCGTCCCCTTCGGCGGAGGGACGAGCGTCGTCGGCGGCGTGGAGCCCCTGCGCGGGCGCTTCGGAGCCGTCGTCTCGCTGGACCTGCGGCGCCTGAACCGCGTCGTGGCCGTCGACCCGGTCTCGCTCACCGCCCTGCTGGAGCCCGGGCTGCGCGGCCCGCAGGCCGAGGTGCAGCTCAACCTGCGCGACCTGACCCTGGGCCACTTCCCCCAGAGCTACGAGTACGCCTCGATCGGCGGCTACGTGGCCACCCGCTCGGCCGGCCAGGCCTCGACCGGCTACGGGCGCATCGACGAGCTCGTGCTGGGCGTGCGCTGCGCCACCCCGTCCGGCGACATCGATCTGCGCGCCCTGCCCGCGAGCGCCGCCGGGCCCGACCTGCGCGAGCTGGTCGTCGGCTCCGAGGGTGCCCTGGGCGTGATCACCCTGGCCGCCCTGCAGCTGCGCCGCGCTCCCGCGGCGCGCCGCTACGAGGGCTGGTTCTTCCGCGACTTCGCCGAGGGCGCCGATGCCCTGCGCACGCTCGAGCAGGAGGACGCCTCGCCCGACGTGGCGCGCCTGTCGGACGAGAGCGAGACGCAGCTCACCCTCGCGCTGGCCGGAACCGAGCGGCCTGAAGGCCCGGGCCGGCGCCGCCTACCTGCGCCTGCGCGGCTATGACGGGGGCTGCCTGTCGATCCTGGGGTGGGAGGGCGACCCCGACGACGTCGAGCGCCGGGCGGCGAGGACTTCGGCCCTGGCGCGTCGCTGCGGCGGGCTGCCCCTCGGCCGCTCTCCCGGCGAGGCCTGGGCGGCCAACCGCTACGGCGGGCCCTACCTGCGCGACGACCTCATGGGGCAGGGCGTGCTGGTGGAGACGCTGGAGACGGTCACCTCGTGGACGAAGCTGATGGACCTCCACGACCGCCGTCGCAGACGCGCTGCGCGAGGCGCTGGGCGCCCGCGGGACGCCGCCCCTGGTCATGTGCCACGTCTCGCACCTCTATCCCACGGGCGCGTCCCTGTACTTCACCTTCCTGGCGCGGGCGCAGGAGGGCGCAGGAGCTGGAGCAGTGGGCCGCGGCCAAGCGGGCCGCGGGCGATGCGATCACCGCCGCGGGAGCCACGATCACCCACCACCACGGCGTCGGGCGCGACCACCTGCCCTGGATGGAGGCCGAGGACGGCGCGACCGGCCTGGCGGCGCTGCGCGCGGTCAAGCGCGAGCTCGACCCGGCCGGGATCATGAACCCCGGCAAGCTGCTGCCCGGCGCCTGAGCGGCTAGCTGAGCTTCAGGTCGCCCTGCAGGACGGTGTCGCCCGGCTCCGCGGGCGCCTTGCGGGTGGTGCTGGTCACCTTCTCCTTGGTGACGATCAGCTGCTTCCACTTCTCCGCGTTGCTGGGCAGCTCACCCTGGGTGGCGAAGCGCCCGTCGCTGCCCACCCGCTGGGGGACGAAGCCCAGGAGCTTGGCGTCGGACTTCGAGTTGTAGAGCCACAGCGCGTACGCGCCGGGGGACAGACCCTGGCCGGCGACGATGATCGCGCGGCGGCTGCCGTTCTCGAAGACCTGGGCGAGCCCGACCTGCTTGGAGTCCCCGCTGGCCGAGGTCAGGTTCACCTGGGCGATGGGCCGCTGCTGGCTGCCCGTGGAGGTCGTGCTGGGCTTGGTCGAGAGCGTCGAGGACTTCTTGTTGGAGCTGTCGCCGCCGCCGCCGTTGATGAGCAGGATCAGGATGACCGCGACGATGATCCCGACGCCGCCGAGCAGCAGCGCGCCGCCCAGGCGCGAGCTGGGTCGGCCGGGGGAGGGCGCGGCGCGGTCGGCCGGCGCTTCGGTCGCGGGCGCGGGCTCGTCGTAGGCGGGGGGCGCCTCGAACCCGGCGGGCTCGCGGGCGACCGGGGTGGCGGGCTCCGGCTCGCGGGTGGGCTCGGGGGCGGGGGTGGGCTCGGGAACGGTCTCGGCCTCCGGCGCAGCCGCCGGCTCCGGCGTCTCTGGCTCGGCCGCCGCCGGCGCGGCGGGCGCTCCGGACGGGATCTCGGGCAGTGCGTCCCCGGCCAGGGGTGTCAGCCCGCCCGCGACGCCCGTCGCCCAGTCGCGCGCCTCCTCCGAGCCGGCGAGGAACTCCCGGGTCTCGTCGCGCTCGGCGCCGGTCTGCTGCCCGAGCACGTAGTCGGCCACGCGAGCGCGGTCGGTGTCGGAGAGACCGCTTTCCGGACCGAGTGTCCCCAGCGCGGCGTGGGCGCGGCTGCGGACGGCCTCGGACCCGATCCCGAGCAGGGAGGCCAGCTGGTCGTAGCTCTGCCCCTGCTTGAGCAGAAGCTGCAGGGCCGCGCGCTGGTCGGCCGGGAGGGAATCGATGTCCGTCATTGCGCGCAGGCTATCGTCCCGGCCGGTGGACTCACCCCAGCTCCCCCAGCGCCTCACCGCGGGATTCGAAGGTCTCTACGGCCTCGAGATCACCGCCTGGGAGGACGGCATGGTCCGCGCCACGGTCGCCGTCCGCGAGGACCTCAAGCAGCCCGCGGGCCTGGTCCACGGCGGGCTGTACGCCTCGATGGCCGAGTCGCTGGCCTCCCTGGCGACCCATTTCGCCGTCCAGGAGGACGGCCGCGCGGCGATGGGACTGAGCAACCAGACGAGCTTCCTGCGCCCAATCACCCAGGGAACCGTTCACGCGGAGGCCCGGGCGCGCCATCGCGGACGGACCACCTGGGTGTGGGAGGTCGACTTCACCGACGACGAGGGTCGCCTGTGCGCGCTGACGCGCATGACGATCGCCGTGCGCGAGCCGCGCGGCTAGAGGGCTCCGCGCCGCAGCGGCTGAACCCTTGTACGTCCGATGGCGCGTACAAGTCTCCAGTCGCGCGGAATGCATCTAACGGCTCCTAGCCCCCGTAGCGGTTGGTGATCGGGACGCGGCGGTCGCGGCCGAAGGCTCGGGTGGTGATCTTGATCCCGGGCGGCGCCTGACGGCGCTTGTACTCGGCCGTGTCGACGAGCCGGACGATCCGGTCGACCTCGCCGGCGTCGTGGCCCTGGGCGATCAGCTGCTCGCGGCCGGCGTCGAGCTCGACGTACTGCTCGAGGATGGGATCGAGGCGCTCGTAGGGGGGAAGCGAGTCCTCGTCGCGCTGGTCGGGGCGCAGCTCGGCCGACGGGGCGCGGGAGATGATGCCCTCGGGAATCGGGCCGCCGTCCCGGTTGCGGTGGCGCGCCAGCCGGTAGACGAGGCTCTTGGGAACGTCCTTGATCACGGCGAAGCCCCCGGCGAGGTCGCCGTACAGCGTCGTGTAGCCCACCGACATCTCGGACTTGTTGCCGGTGGCCAGCACCAGCCACCCGAACTTGTTCGAGAGCGCCATGAGCAGGTTGCCGCGGATGCGGGCCTGGATGTTCTCCTCGGTGATGTCGGGGTCGCGCTCCGCGAACGGCTCGGACAGGAGCGTGTCGTAGGCCTCCATCGCCGGGCCGATGTCGAACTCGTGGCGCTCGACTCCGAGCGCGTCGGCCAGGGCGCGGGCGTCCTCCTGGGTCTCCGAGGACGAGTAGGGCGAGGGCATGACCGCCACGCTGACCCGGTCGGGGCCCAGCGCGTCGACGGCCACACAGGCCACCAGGGCGGAGTCGATGCCGCCGGACAGGCCGAGCACGACGTGGCCAAAGCCGTTCTTCTCCACGTAGTCGCGCAGGCCGAGCACGAGCGCGGCGTAGACCTCGGCCTCGGGATTCAGCAGCTCCGCCACGTGGGGCGGAGGCGCCGGGCCGCGCTCGGGGGCCAGCGTGAGCCGCGCCAGCGTGCGCACCTGCGGCTGCGCCCGCCGGGCCGCCGGCCGGTGGCGGGTGTCGCGCAGCCGGGCGGCGTCCGGGCCGTGGGCGTCGATCTCGGCCACCAGCAGCTCCTCGTTGAACTGGGCGGCCCGCGCGACGACGTCCCCGTTGTGGTCGACCACGAGCGAATGCCCGTCGAACACCAGCTCGTCCTGGCCGCCGACGAGCGCGCAGAAGGCGACCGCGGCCAGCGAGTCGCGCGCGCGCTGGGCGATCATCCGCTCGCGCTCGGCGCCCTTTCCCGCGTGGTAGGGCGACGCGGAGATGTTGGCGATGACCGTCGCGCCGGCCAGCGCCTCGTCGGAGAGCGGCGGCCCGGGCTCCCAGATGTCCTCGCAGATCGTCACGCCCAGGCGCAGCCCGTCGAGCTCGACGACCCCGCCGCCCGGGCCCGACTGGAAGTAGCGCTGCTCGTCGAAGACGCCGTAGTTGGGCAGGTAGACCTTGCGGTAGACCGCGGCCACCTCGCCGCCGGCCAGCACGGCGGCGGAGTTGAACACGTCCACGTCGCGCTCCGGGAAGCCCAACACCGCCACCAGGTCCCCGCACTCGCCCGCCAGCCGGTCCACCGCCGCGCGTGCGTCGCGCAGGAAATGCTCCTTGAGCAGCAGGTCCTCGGGCGGGTAGCCGGTGACGTAGAGCTCCGGGAAGAGCACCACCTGGGCGCCGGCCTCCCGCGCCTGGGCCAGCGCCCGCACGGCCTTGGCCTCGTTGCCGGAGATGTCCCCGACGGTGGGGTTGAGCTGGGCGAGGGCTATCCGCACGGGCGAATTACTCGCGGGGCGCCGCGTCCGAGCCAGAACTCGGCGAACTGGCGCAGCTGCGGGTCCGCCGCGGACGGCGCTCGCAGGAGGTGGCGCCAGGCAACCGCCACGACGCCATTCGTACCCGGGCGGCGCGCCAGGATCACCGACTGTCCCGCCGACAGCAGGGTGGGGTCGAACGGCCCTCCGCTCACGTCGCGGGCCAGCGCGGCCAGGCCGACCGGAGGGCTCTTCGACCCGTAGACGAGGGCGACGTTGCCCAGCTCCAGGGCACCGAGCAGCTGGTCGTCGGTGAGCACGACCCCGTCGCGCCGGATCGCCTGCGCGACGTGGGGGCCGCTCGTCGGCGGATCGGAGTTGTACTTCGCCTGGCCCCGCTGCCCGGCCGCGACATGCTTGGCCCCGAGGTCGGGATAGACCTGGCCGGGGCCCTTGACCTCCTCGGACTTCTGGCCGCCCTTGTCCACGGGGGCGTCGTCGCGCGCGACGAAGAAGAGCAGCAGGCCGATGCCGCCGGCCAGGGCGACGATGGCGGTCACGATGGCGCCGCCGAGGCGACGGGCGCGACGGTGCTCGGCGGCCACTAGCGGGCCGCGCGCGGCTTGGTCGCTCGCGTGCGTCCGCCGCCGCGGCCCTTGGGCATCTCGATCCCCAGCGGGGGATCGCCGTCGGGCGCGGAGGCCTCCGGCTCCCGCTCCTCCCGGCGCGGCGCCGCACCCAGGCCCGCGGCGATCGAGAGCTGGTCGATCGCCGCATCGAGGTCGCCCGCGACGATCTCGAGGTCGGGCATGGAGTCGAAGTCGCCCAGCAGGCCGAAGTTCAGGCGCCCGTTGTAGCTCATGATCGCGATGCCCAGCGCCTGCTTCTGGGCGAGGGGTACCTGCGGGTAGATCGCCTGGAGCTCGCGCCCGAGGATGTACAGCGGCATCTGGGGGCCGGGCACGTTGGTGACCACGAGATTGAAGAAGCGCTGGCGCGCCGCGAGGCGGGCGGCCTGGGACATGATCGTCGGCGGGGCAAACCCGGTGAGCTCGGTGAGGACCTGGGCCCCGACGGCCTGGCCGGAGGACTTGAGATCGCCCATGGCGGCGTGCACGACGCCGAAGCACTCCACCGGGTCCTCGATGGCCACCGGCAGCGGCGCGTACATCGTGGCCACGCGATTGCCCAGCGCGCCGCGCTCGGCGTCGGCGCGCACCGACACGGGCACCATGGCCTTGAGCTCCAGCTCCGAGATGTCCTCGCCGCGCTCGCGCAGGAAGCGCCCCAGGGCCAGCGTCACCGCGGTCAGGACGACGTCGTTGACCGTCCCGCCCAGCTCGTCCTTGATCGCCTTGAAGCGCCCCAGGTCGCCGTCGACCCATGTGAACCGGCGGTGCGGTCCGATGCGCACGTTGAGCGGGCTGTCGGGCGCGCCGCCGGCCAGGGCGAACGAACCCAGTGCGGCCACGTTGTCACGCACGCGACCCGCGACCTGCCGCGGACCGCGAGCGACGGCGCGCATCCCGCGGCCGATCTCGCCGGGCACGGTCGCGCGCTCGAGCAGCGCGTCCGCCAGCAGCTGGGCGCCGCTGGGCACCGGCCTCGGGATCCAGGGGTCGGCCTCGGACACGGGCGTCGGGTCGGGTGACGTGTCGAACAGGACCGTGGCGATGTCCACGCCCGAGACGCCGTCCACGAGGGCGTGATGGGTCTTCGTGACCAGCGCGAAGCGGTCGCCCTTGAGGCGCTGGACGAGGGAGATCTCCCACAGCGGCTTGTTGCGATCGAGCTCCTGCGAGAACAGCCGGCCGCACAGGCGCTTGAGCTCGGTGTCGGTGCCCGGCCGCGGGAGCCCGGTGTGGCGGACGTGGTAGCGGATGTTGAAGTGCGGGTCGTCGACCCAGACCGGCCGGCCCTGCTGGAGCGGCACGAAGGCCAGCCGCTGGCGGTAGCGCGGGACGAGGTGCAGCCGCCGCTCGATCGCCTCGACGAGGTCGTCGTAGGGAGGCGGGGGCCCGTCGAAGACCAGGCACGACCCGACGTGCATGTGCGCGGAGTCGCGCTCGAGATGCAGGAACGAGGAGTCGAGGCCCGTGAGCCGGTCCGGGTTGGCCACGCGGCGATTCTACGCCCGCCGGCGGGCAGTGGATAGCCTGCGCCTGCGATGAGCGCGCCCGAGAGCTACGAGAGCCTCCTGATGGGTGTGTATCGGCGCAACCTCGAGGCACTCCCCGAGGGCACCGAGTGGTTCGACGCCCACACCCACACCGGGAGCAACGATCCCGACGGCATGAAGGCAACCCCGGCCGACATCCTGGCCGGGCTCGACGTCGCCGGGCACTCCCGCGCGCTGGTGTTCACCACGATGGAGCCGGACGGCTACCCGGCCGCCAACGAGCGCGTCCTGGCCGAGGCCGCGGAGTCCGGCGGTCGCCTGCTCCCGCTCGCCCGCCTCGACCCGCACGACAACCCGCTCGCCGAGGCGCGGCGCTGCCTGGATGCCGGCGCGGTCGGCCTCAAGCTGCATCCGCGCGCCGAGCGCTTCGCGATGCACGACCCGGGCGTCGAGGACATCGTCCGGCTGGCCGACGAGCGCCGCGTCCCGATCATGATCCACGCCGGGAGGGGGATTCCCGCCCTGGGCCGCGACACCGTCGAGCTGGCGCGCCGCTACCCGGGCGCCCGCCTGATCCTGGCGCACGCCGGCATCAGCGACCTCGCGTGGATCTGGCGCGAGACGGACGACCTGCCCAACCTCTTCTTCGACACGGCGTGGTGGCTCGTGGCCGACCTTCTGGCCCTGTTCGCGCACGTCCCGCCCGGGCACATCCTCTACGCCAGCGACATGCCCTACGGGCATCCGATCTTCAACGGCCTGGCTCTGCTGCGCTGCGGGCTCGCCGTGGGCCTGGCGCCCGAGACGATGGCCCAGATCGCCGGCGGGCACCTCGCGCACCTGATCGACGGGGGAGAGCCCCTCGACCTCGGGCCGGCCCCCGGCGCGCCGCGTGTTGCCCAGCCGCCGGCCGCGCCCCGCGTCGTCCAGCACCTCGTCGGCGCCGTCTCGCGGACCATGGGCGACGCCGACCCGACCGAGCCGCTGGCGCTCGCCCGGCTCTCCTGCGCGGTGTACGAGGACGATCCCGAGTATCCGCTGCTGTCCATCGCCGACCGGCTGATCGAGGCCGCGGAGGCCGCGATCCCCGGGCTGCCGGCCACGAAGCGCCAGATCGCCGCGCCCTCGGTGGCGGCCGCCCTGCTCGCGGGGACGCCCTCAATTCCGGTGTGACCGAGCGCACAGACGCCTGACCGCATCGCTCTAGCCTCCGAACGGTTGTTCGTATGACGGGCCGAACCGCCTCTGCTCTGTGCGGGGGCGGGCGGGGGAGCCCAATTGCCGTAGCGCCGCGTGCGCCGCGGCCCGGGGCGAACGGATGGCTGAATGCCGTCCCAGCGAGTGCCCATTGATGGGCGAACACGCTCGCGAGCCCGACAGCTAACTCCGTAGGCCCTTGGACAGAAATCCAAGGAGGTGACCCCCCTGTGGGGCCACACATGAACCTGCGCACCGCGCGCGCCCGCATGGTCGCCTGGTGCGTTCTCTCACTCGGAGTCGGAGCCGCCGCCGCGGCGCCGCTCGTAACCACGGCCGCTCGCGCTCAGACGCAGCCCTCGATCCGGATCGCCGACACGACGATCCGCTACGGCCAGACCGCGCTCGTGCGCGGCAGCGCCGGGGCCGACAACGCCGGGCGCGGCGTGGACCTGGAGTTCCGCTCGCCCGCCGGCTGGCGCGTGATCAAGTCCGCCACGACCGGCGCTGACGGCGGGTTCACGTTCAGGACCGCCCTGCGCCGCAGCGGCAACCTGCGCGTCGCCCTCGGTGAGCCGACGGCGCTGCGCTCCGAGGGCCCGACCGCCACGACGGCGGTACGCAGCCCCGAGCAGCGTGTGACCGTGGCCGCGGACGTCCAGGCGCCCTACCGCCACCTCGACGTGACCGGCAACGACCGGATCGTCGTGCGGGGCACCGTCAAGCCCGCTCGCGCTGGCCGGCTCGTACGCCTGGAGCTCAAGCACGGACGCCGCTGGAAGGCGGCTGCCCACGACCGGACCGATTCGCGGGGCCGCTACGAGCTCTCCGCCCGCCCGGACGGGAGCCGCTACGCCCGCGTCGTGTTCCGGGGCGACTCGGCCAATGCCCGCGCCCTGCGGCGCATCGGCCAGGTCCACACCTACCGGGCCGCGCTGGCCTCGCGCTACGACGCGTACGGCGGCGCCCTGGCCTGCGGCGGCTCGCTCGGCTACAACGATCTCGTCGTGGCCAACAAGTCGCTGCCGTGCGGCACGAAGCTGCGCATCCGCTACCACGGTCACACCGTGAACGCCACGGTCCGCGACCGCGGCCCCTACGTCGGCGGTCGCGAATTCGACCTCGCAGGCGCTGTGGCTCGCAGGCTCGGATTCAACGGCGTGGGGCGGATCTGGGTCTCGCAGCGCTAGAGGCACGTCACCGCCGTTCGCGCCCGGGGATCGGGTGTCCGCCAATCGGGGGCATCGCAGGGCAGTAGTGCCCCCGATGGTGGAGCATCCCGATCCCCGGGCCGCGCAGCGACGCCGGGTCCCGCCGTACCCTGGACCCGTGTCGCGGGTCGTCGCCCACCTGGATCTGGATGCCTTCTATGTCTCGGTCGAGCTGCTTCGGCGGCCTGAGCTCGTGGGGCTTCCGGTGGTCGTGGCGGGCTCGGGGCCCCGGGCGGTGGTGACCACCGCTTCGTATGAGGCGCGCAAGTTCGGCGTGCAGTCGGCGGTGCCCGCTTCGCGGGCGCGGCGGCTGTGCCCCGAGGCGGTCTTCATCACGCCCGACTTCGAGTCCTACCGGGCGGTCTCCAAGGAGGTCATGGCGCTCGTCCGCGACGCCGCGCCCGTGGTCGAGGTCGCGGGCCTGGACGAGGCCTATCTGGAGCTGACCGGACTCCTCTCGCCCCACGCGGCGATGCGGCGGCTGGTGGCCGACATCCGTGCCGCCACGCGCCTGTCGGCCTCGGTGGGCATCGGGCCCAACCGCCTGGTGGCCAAGGTCTCCTCCGACGCCGAGAAGCCCAGGGGGTTCGTGGTGCTGGACCGCCGCCAGGCGTTCGTGCGCTTCCGTAGCCGCCCGCCCGGGATGCTCCCCGGCATCGGGCCCAAGACGGCGGCGGTGCTGGGGGAGATCGGGATCACGACCATCGACACGCTCGCCCGTACGCCGGAGGAGACGCTGGCCGGCCACTTCGGCCCCCGCCTCGGGCCGTGGCTGCTGCGCCGCGCGCGCTTCGACGACGACTCGCCGGTGTCCGAGGTGCGAATCGCGGTCTCGGAGTCGCGCGAGACGACGTTCGACGAGGACGTCTCCGACCCGGCCGAGCTCGAGCGGATCCTCGAAGGGCTGGTCGGCCGGCTGTGCGCGGGCCTGGCCAAGCAGGAGCGCCGGGGGCGGACGGTCGGCATCAAGGTCCGCCTCGACGACTTCACCACGGCAACGCGTGCGCGCACGCTGCCCGAGGCCGTCAACGAGCCCGAACGCGTCGGCGGCGTGGCCCGCGACCTGCTGCGCGATTACGCGCCCTCGCGCCCGGTGCGGCTGCTGGGGGTGCGGATCGCCGCGTTCGAGGACTCCGCGGCCGACACCGGGGCACAGCTGTCGCTGCCGGTGAGCTAGGCGCGCGCGGAGCGGCTCAGCCCTGCGGGAAGCGGCGGCGCTCCCACTGGGAGACCGTGTAGGCCTCGCCCGGAGCGGCGCCGATGGCCAGGATGGCCGTGCCCGGCTCGGTGGCCACGGCGCGCCGGCGGGACTCGGGGTCGGGCACGAAGACGAACGTGCCCGCCGGGGCGTCGACGTCCTCGTCGTCGACGGTGAAGGTGGCGCGCCCGCTGGTCACGAAATAGAGCTCCTCATGCCGCGTCGGGCTGTCCTGCGTCTCCACGTGCTCCTCGATCACCTCGTCGCCGGCGTTGCCGACCCAGGCATTGACGCCGAAGGCCTGGATGCCGAGGTGATGACGGACCGGGCGCCAGGCCGGCTCGTCCTCGCCGCCGGCCGCCGGAATCTCGTCGATGTGCACGGAGCGGACCATGCGTCCACCCTAACGACCGGCGACAGCGAGCGATCGGCGCGAGGCGCGCTCCCGGGCCGGCTGCGCCTCGCCGGCGCGCAGCTGGCGGGCGCGCATGGCCAGGAGGTCGAGGAGGGCGGCCGTGGGGACGAACGGATCCGCGATGGCCGGCCCGCCGGCGACGGGCAGCGCCGCGCGCAGCTCGCCGGCCACCTCGGCCACGAGCACGTACCCGTGCGGCGCGGAGGCCGAGTCCAGGGCGGCGAGGCGCTCGAGCGCGCCATGGTCGGAGGGCGAGGCCGCCCGGATCGCCACCTCGGCGACCGGCGAACCGGCCGCCGGGGTCACGGAGCGGCGGGAGTGCCTGACACGGCGGCGGAGATCGAGCTCTCGCTCGTGGGCCACCTCGGCGGAGATCTGGCTGAACATACGGAGCCTCCTGGGCGTCGTCACCTGCATAACCATCTAAAGATTATTGCAGGTTATGCTAACCTGTCAAGCATGTTTGGTGGTGATTGGGCATGAGCAGGAAGCGCCCGGAGGCGCCCGGACGGCTGGATCTGATCCGGGAGTTCGTCAACACCATCGACCTCGAGGACGGCACCGAGCAGATCGGATCCCCGGACGGGCTGGGCGCGTGGCTGCGCGAGCGCGAGCTGGTGGAGCCGGACGCCGAGGTGGGGGAGACCGAGGTGAAGCGGGTGCTCGCGGTGCGCGAGGCGCTGCGCGAGCAGCTCAAGGCCAACAACGGCATGGAGCGCGACCCCTCGGCCGTGCCCACTCTGCACGAGGCGGCCAGCCGGGCCGGCGTCGCGCTGAGGGTGGATGACACGGGCCGCACGGACCTGGCACCCAGCGCGGAGGGAGTGGACGGCGCCATCGGCCGCCTGCTCACGATCGTCCACGAGGCCGAGCACGACGGGACCTGGCGGCGGCTGAAGGCCTGCCCCTGGCACACCTGCCACTGGGCCTTCTACGACAACACCAAGAACGCTGGAAGCGTCTGGTGCAGCATGGACACGTGCGGCAACCGCGCCAAGGCCAAGGCCTACCGGGAGCGCCACGCGCACACCAACCACTAGGGTGGCCCGATGGCGCACGCCGAGGTCGACGGCCGCAAGCTGCACTACATCCGCGAGGGGGAGGGCGAGCCGCTGCTCCTGATCCAGGGGATGAGCGGCAACCACCTGCACTGGGGAGAGGACTTCCTCGGGCTGCTCACGCCCGACTTCGACGTGATCGCCTACGACCACCGGGGCATCGGGCGCTCCGACCGCGTCGACGCCCCGTTCACGATCCCCGACCTGGCCGACGACGCCGCCGGCGTGCTCGACGCGCTGGGGATCGAGTCCGCCCACGTGCTGGGCATCTCCATGGGCGGCATGACCGCCCAGGAGCTGGCGCTGCGCCACCCCGAGCGGGTGCGCACGCTCGCGCTGGGCTGCACCTATGCCGGGGGCGCGGACTCGGCCATGACCGATCCGGCCGTCGTCCAGCGGCTGGGCGAGCTCTTCATGACCGGGCGCACCGAGGAGGCCCTGCGCTACGGCTTCGAGGTCAACGTCTCTCCGGACTTCGCCCAGGACCCCGACAACTTCGAGCTCGTGCAGCGCATCGCGTCCGAGCTGCCCGCCTCGCTGGACATCCTCATGCTCCAGGTGCAGGCGATCGCCGCCCACGACACCAGCGACCGCCTGCACGAGATCGACGTGCCGACCCTGGTGATGCACGGGACGGTGGACCAGATGCTGCCCGTCTCCAACGCCCAGGCGATCGCGTCGCGGATTCCGGGCGCTCGCCTGGAGATCTTCGAGGGCGTGGGCCACGCCTTCTGGTGGGAGCGCCCGGAGGAGTCGGCCGCGCTGGTGCGCGAGCTGGCCTCGGCGCCGGCGGCCTCAGTAGAGGGCTGACGCCAGGCGGCGGCGGTACTCGCGGGAGAGCGGGTGCTCCACGCCGAGGCCGTCGAGGACGCCGACCACGACGCGCCGGACGTCCTCCTTGCTCCCGTCCACGGAGGGCAGCGCCTCCAGCAGCGCCTCGAGCCCGCGCTCGAGCTCGCCGGAGTCCAGGGCGGCGAACGCCTCGCGCAGCTGCGGGGGCGACTCGGGATCGCCCTCGAGCCGGATGCGGGCGGCCAGGCCCTCGGCGCCGAAGTCCCCGGGCACGGCGTCGGCCAGCTCGAGCGCCTCCTCGGCATCGCCCCGAGCGTGGAGGATCCGCGCCAGCGCCACCTTGGCGTCCGAGCGGTGGGGCTCGAGCTCGAGCGCCCGGCGCAGCGACGCCTCGTCGCCGGCCTCCACGAGCCCGTCGGCCTCGCTGGGGACGAGCTCGTCGAAGAAGCGCTCGACGTTCGCCGGCGGCTGGGCGCCCACGAACTCGCTGACCACCTCACCGTCCTTGAACGCCTTGACCGCCGGGATGCCCTGGATGCGGAAGGCCTGGGAGAGCTGGGGGTTGGCGTCCGTGTCGAGCTTGGCCAGGACCACCTTGCCCTCGCGCGCGGCGGCGGCCTTCTCCAGGGTCGGCGTCAGCTGGCGGCACGGGCCGCACCACTCCGCCCAGAAGTCCACGACAACGGGGACCTGGCGGGAGCGGTCGATGACCTCGGCCTGGAAGTCGCGCTCGGTGACGTCGATGACCATGCCCTTAGGGTAGGGAACGTGACCGAGCGGCTCGTGGAGGGAGCCGGCGTGACGCTGGCGCTCGAGGAGGCGGGGGAGGGAATACCCGTCGTCCTGGCCCACGGGCTGACGGCGACGCGGCGCTACGTGGTCATGGGGTCCAAGGCGCTGGAGCGCTCGGGTCATCGGGTGGCCGCCTACGACGCCCGCGGCCACGGGGACTCCGCGCCTGCCCCGCAACCGAACGAGTACGGGTACGAGGCGCTGACCCGGGATCTCGAGGCCGTGCTCGACGACCTCGAGCTGGAGCGGGCCGTGCTGGCCGGCTCATCGATGGGCGCGCACACGATCGCCCGCCTCGCGCTGACCCGCCCGGAGCGGGTCGCGGCCATGGTCCTCATCACTCCCGGCCACGACCCGGCGAGCGCGGACGACCCGCACCGCCTCGCCCACTGGGACGACCTGGCGCGGGGCCTGCGCACGGAGGGGATCGAGGGCTTCGTCGCCGCCTACGTCGACCCGCCGCCGCCCGAGGCCTACCGCGACACGGTCCTCACCGTCCTGCGCCAGCGCCTGTCGCGCCATCGCGACCTGGGCGCGCTGGCCGACGCGCTCCAGTCCACGCCCCGCTCCCACCCGTTCGAGGCCTGGAGCGACCTGGAGGCACTCGATGTCCCGACCGTGGTCGTCGGCAGTCGCGACGAGGCCGATCCCGGCCACCCGCTGGCCATCGCCCGGACCTGGGCCGAGGCGATCCCCGGTGCCCGTCTCCTGGTCGAGGAGGAGGGGCGCTCGCCGCTGGCCTGGCAGGGAGCCCAGCTCTCGCGGGTCATCGCCGACCTGGCCTCGCAGACGGCCCGCGCGGGAGGCCTGACGTGACGGCCGCCGGACGAGACCTGGTCGGGACTGCGTCTGGTCATCCGGCTGGAGAACCGCTGACCGGATAGGCTCGCCCCCGTCATGCGGATCTTCGTCACCGGCGCGACGGGCTTCATCGGCGGCGCCCTGGCGCTGGCGCTCCAGGAGCGCGGCGACCAGGTGCGGGCGCTGGTGCGCAATCCCGAGAAGGCGCAGGACCTCGAGGCCGCGGGCATCGAGCTGGTCCTCGGCGGTCTGGGCGACGTCGACACCATCGACTCCGCCCTGGAGGGCTGCGACGCCGTGATCCACGGCGCGGCGATCTACGAGGTCGGCATCAAGCGCTCCGAGCAGCCGGCGATGTACGCCTCCAACGTCCAGGGGACGGAGAACGTCCTCGGCGCGGCGCTGCGGGCCAAGACCCCGAAGGTCGTCTACGTCTCCACCGTGGCCGCGTTCGGGAACACCCGCGGCAAGGTCGTCGACGAGACCTACCGCCATCCCCACGACAGCTACACGTCCTACTACGAGGAGACCAAGGTGCTGGCGCACGACGCGGCGCGGCGGCTCATCGACGAGGGGCTCCCGTGCGTGATCGTGCAGCCCGGAGGCGTGTATGGCCCCGACGACCACTCGGCCGTCGGCGACCTCATCGAGCGCTTCGCCAAGAAGAAGCTGCCGGCGATGATGTTCCCCGCGCTGGGGTTCAACCTCGTCCACCGAGACGACGTGGTGGCCGGCATCCTGCTCGCGCTGGACAGGGGCGTGGCGGGGGAGCAGTACGTGCTGGGCGGAGAGGTGACGACGATGGGCGGCATGATCGAGACGGAGGCCAGGGTGCTGGGCCGCAAGCCGCCGCGCGTGACCGTGCCCGGAGCCGTGCTCAAGGCCTCGGCTCCGCTGGGGCCGGTCGTCGGGCCGCTGATGGGGTTCCCGCCCAACCTGCGCGAGCTGATCAGCTCCTCGGACGGCGTGACCTTCTGGGCCAAGCACGACAAGGCGGTGGCCGACCTCGGCTACGCGCCCCGCGGCCTGGAGCAGGGCCTGCGCGACACGCTGGCCGCCGAGGGCTGGCTCTAGCCCCGCGCCAGGCCCTCGAAGCGCGCCACGTCGTCGATCTCCGCGTCGATCGCCGCCTCGGTGGCGGAGTCGAGCGCCGGGAAGGGTGAGAGCTCGACGCGCAGCTTCCCGCCCGCGCGCCGCGAGGACCACGTGCCGACGGCCACGCCGTCGACCAGGATCGCCGGCCGCAGGATCCCGCCGCCGGGCATCACCCTGCGCCAGCGCTCGGGCGGCGCGATGAAGTCGCGGTCGCGGTGGCCCATGAGGTAGGTGTCGTAGGCCCCGAGCAGGCGCACGACGCCCCGGGGCGCCCGCGGCGCCGCGCCCCGGAGCCCCCACGCCGGCGTGTCGCCGACGCGCGTCTCCGCCAGCTCACCGGCGATCCCGGACATCGCCGCCCGCACGTCACGCAGCGGCAGGCCGGCCCAGCCCGCGAAGTCGATCTCCGTGGCCGGGGCGAAGGCGGCGAAGTACCGGCGCGCGAGATCGCGCAGGGCGCCGTCGCGGTCGTGCGGCCCGGGCTCGCCCAGCCAGTCGTGACGCGCCACCAGCGTGGCGTTGCCCGAGACGTCCGGGCCGAAGGCCGCCACGCCGGTGTTGACCGCCAGGCTGAAGACGTGCAGCCGCGTGTGCTGGTCGAGCGCCACGCCCCCGCGCTCCACCCGCTCGGCCAGCTCCGGGCGCGTCAGCGGGCCGTCGTCGGCCAGGGCACGCTCCACGATTCCCAGGGCCCGCTCCACCGCGGCCTCACTCATGCCGAGCTGGCCCAGCCGCCGGCGCGACCAGCGCGCCATCTCGGACTCGTAGAGCGGCAGCATCCACGCGGCGTCGTCGGCGTGCAGGAGATGGATGGTGCGCCGCATGACCCAGGCGCGCACGAGGGAGCGCTCCTCGGTCCGGGCGCGATCCACGTCGGCGCCCGTCAGGCGCGCGTCGCGGCAGCGGAAGGCGAGGCGCCCGGCGCGGGCATCCTGGGCCTGGGCGCCGGCCATCGCCCGGGCCACCTCGGCCGGGGTGCGGCCGCGGCCGGGGCGATGCAGGCGCTGCGCGGCCGACCGCAGGACGGCCAGACTGGCGGGGTCGACGCGCCGGGGCGCCATCACCGCCGGCGGAAGGGGAGGCGACGCCGGCGGCGTGCGGCCTGGCGGCGCCGGTAGGCCACGCCGCCGCCGACGCTCGCGCCCAGCACGGCCAGCGCGGCCGCGATCAGGCCCGGCCGCGCGCGCAGGCCCCGGAACTCGCGCTCGACCTCGGGCCACACGTGGCGCTCGACGAGCTCCCCGGCGGCATCGGGCGTGGGGGGCAGATGCGCGGCGGGAATCGGCGTGGCGAAGGCGACCTGGACGCGCTTGGGCTTGGGGAGCGGCCCGAGGAACAGGTGATCGGTGCCGGTGATCGCGGCGGGCACGACCGGCGCACCGGTCTCCAGCGCCAGCCGCCCGGCCCCGCGGCGCGGCTCACCCAGCTCCGAGGGCTCGCGGATGCGGGTGCCCTCGGGAAACATCGCCAGCAGCCCGCCCTGGACGAGGATCTGCCGCGCCGTCTCCAGCGCCTCGGCGTCCGCCTGGCCGCGCCGGACGGGGAACGCGCCCAGCCGGATCAGCAGCCGCCCCCAGGGGCCCTCGAAGAGCTCGCTCTTGCCCATGTAGCGCAGGTGGCGCCGCGTGGCGGCGGCCACGAAGAACGAGTCCCAGAAGCTCTTGTGGTTGGGCGCGACGATCGCCGGCCCCTCGGGCGGGATGTGGTCCGGGCCCTCGATCCGCAGGCGAAACCACACGCGCATGAACGGCACCACGAGCGAGCGCACGAGGGCGTAGAGCACCCGCGACACGCCCTTCTCCCGGGCCAGCCGGTGTGCCTCCTCGTTGGTCACGCGCCGCAGGCTACGCCCGCACGTCGACGACCTTGGCGCCGGTCAGCCGCCGCAGCTCGTCCGGCGTCGTGGGGTAGACGGCGTTCGGCGTGCCCGCCGCCGACCAGATCTCGTCGTGCTCGAGCAGGGCCGAGTCGATCACCGTGCGCAGGGGCGCGGGATGCCCGACGGCGGGCACGCCCCCGATGGGGAATCCGGTGGCGGCCCGGACCGCCTCAGCGTCGGCGCGGGAGATCGTCGCCCCCAGGGCCTCGCCGAGCCGGGCCTCGTCCACCCGGTCGGCCCCGGAGGCGATGACCAGCACGGGCGCGCCGTCGGCCAGGAACACGAGCGTCTTGGCGATCTGGCCGACCGTCGTGCCGATGGCCGCCGCCGCGTCCGCGGACGTGCGGGTGCCCTGGGGGAACTCCACGATGTCCGCCCGGGCGCCGGCGCCGGCCAGGGCATCGTGGACGCGCTGCGCGTTGGGGTGCATCAGGCGGCGAGCGCGCCGGGCGCGAAGCGGCGCTTGAAGGTGAAGGCGCGGGGGGTCGGGCCGTGGGCCCGGAGATGCTCGAGCCGGGCGACCGACTCGGCCACGGTCGGGCGCTCTCCATCGGGCACCCACCAGAGCACGAGATGGCTGTGCGGCAGGCGCGCGAACCACTCGCGCCGCCGGCGCATGACGTCCAGATGGTCGCTCTCGTAGACGAACGCCCACAGCGACTCGGCGGACTCCCACACGGAGAGGTTGACGATCATGCGCTCGTCGTCGTAGGCGCGGATCGAGGTGGCGTTGCCGTCCTCGTCCTGGAGGCGCCAGACGAAGCCGGGCGCCGCGTCGGCGAGAGCGTTGACCGCGTCCAGCGCGGCGACGAACTCGGCCATCACGGGGTCGTCGATCACGGCCTGGCCAAGCGCGATGTTCAACTGGGCGAGTTGCACGGCCGCTCAGCCCGCCATGATCGCATCCGCCAGGCGCTGCGCGGCGCCCGGCGCCTCGGCGAGGTACAGCGCCGGCTCGACCAGCTCGAGCTCGAGCAGGGTCGGGGCGCCCCGCTCGTCGGTCAGCAGGTCGACCCGCGCGTACAGCGGCGGCGCTCCGAAGCGCCGCGTCACGGCGGCCACGGTGCGGCTCGCCAGCACACGCTCAGCCTCCGTGGCCTCGCCCGCGCGCACGAGGTCCTCGTCGTACATGACCAGGGCGGCCCCGATGGCGTCGTCGCCCACCGGGGCGACCTCGTCGGCGCGCAGCACCGCGCGCTTGCGCAGCACGTGCGCGGGCTCGCCGGCGAAGTACACCAGCGCCGTCTCGCCGCGCTCGTCCACCGCCGGCAGGAAGGGCTGGAGCATGGCCACCCGCCCGCTGCGCGTGATCTCGCCGAGCAGGCGCCGCGCCTCGGGGTGCGAGGCGGGGGAGAAGCGCCCGGTGTCCCGCGCGCCCGCCGACACGCTGGGCTTGACCACCACCTCGCCGCTGAGCGAGGGAGTCGGATCGCCGGCGGCGACGAACGTGGTGGGCACCACCGGGAGACCGTCGGCCCCGAGGTCGGCCAGGTAGCGCTTGTCGCTGTTCCAGCGCAGAACCTCGGGCGGGTTTCGCAGCCGCCCGTCCAGACCGTCGGCCCACTCCAGGAACTCCTCGCGCCGGCGTGAGTAGTCGAAGGTGGAGCGCACCACGATCGCGTCGAAGCCAGTCCAGTCCACGCCCGGGTCGTCCCAGGCGACATAGGCAACGTCGACGCCGCGGGCGGCCAAGATGTCGAGCAGACCGCGATCGGTCTCCAACCCTCCGGGAAGGTCGGCGCAGGTGGCCAGGGCGACTCTCACGACGGCCGATCCTAACCCGACGGATACCTCCTCTTCTCGGATCGCGCCTTGGGTCAACTACGGACGCGGCCGGGGTCACATCTACGGTGCCCTGTGCCTGCAGGCTGCCGATGTAGGTGGACATGCAGGACATCGCATTGACTGCGACGGACCGCCCAGAGGGTGGCTCCTGGAGCATTCGCATCAACTCGCGGGATCGATGGATGGCCACGGCGGCAAGCATGGCTGCCGTACTGGCCATATATGCGCTCTGGCAGGTCTTCCGGGAGTCCTCGCCGCACCCGACCTTGGTCGGAGACCTGTTCTTCTTCCCTGTGTCCGGCGCAGCGGTCATCTCGGGGCTGGCTGCATCACGGCGGTGCAAGTCCGTCCCGCGGTTGAAAGCCGCCTGGCTGCTGCTGGCCGGCGGCGCTGCCGCCTATCTGGCGGGCGATGTCTTACAGACCTTCTACGAGCTGGCCGGCCACAAGCCCTATCCGTCCGTGGCCGACGGCCTGTACTTGTGCTTCTACCCAATGATGCTGCTGGGGCTGCTGCGTTTCGCCTCCCGTCCGCCCAGTCGCGTGCAGCGCCGCCGTCTGACTCTCGACGTGGCGGTCGTCGCCATCGGCGGAGCCGCCGTCGTCATTGAGGTGGTGCTCGGTCCCACGTTGCTGCAGAGCGGACCCAACATTCTGCAGACCGTCTTCTCCATCGCCTATCCGGTCGGGGACATGGTGCTCCTGGTCGGCTTGGGATCTGTTCTGCTGCGTGGGGCTCATCCGTCGAGCCAAAGGGCTCTGCGGCTCATCGCCGCTGGACTGATCCTGTACGTCATCGCCGACCTCATCTACGGCTATCTCACGCTCCACTCCACGTATTCGGGGGGCGACCCTGTCGACGGCCTGTGGATGACGGCCATCGCGTTGTTCGCGGTCGCGGGTGGCATGCAGTCGTGGCCCGATTCGGAGACCGACCACCCAGTGCCGGTCTGGCAGGTCCGCGCAGTGAGCTGGCTGCCCCACGCCGCCGTCGCCATCTGCTTCGGCCTGCTGCTCTACGACGTCCGCAGAGACCCGCTGCTCCCCGACGCAACACTCGTGGTCGCGGCCGCCGTGATGGCGGCGCTGGTCTCCCTTCGGCAGTTCCTGACGCAGAGGGACCTCCTCCATACTCAGGGCCGCCTGGCCTACCAGTCGCTGCATGACAGCCTGACCGACCTGCCCAACCGGCTCTTGGTCATGGACCGCGCCGAGCAGATGCTGGCCCGAGCGCGCCGCGCCCACAACCCCGTGGCGATCCTGTACATCGACATCGACGGTTTCAAGCAGATCAATGACAGCTTCGGCCACGAGGCCGGCGACGCGCTGCTCCGCGGGGTGGCCGACCGCCTGAGCCGGACGGTACGTCAAGCCGACACAATCGGCCGGCTGGGCGGCGACGAATTCGTTGTGCTGCTCGAGAACTTTGCGCTCGACCGGGGCCCCGATGTGGTGGCCCAACGTATCTGCAGGGAGCTCGCCCGGCCCATTGAGCTGCCGGGAGACCATCAGCACGCCGCGAAGGTCACCGCGAGTGTCGGGATTGCCACTGGACTGCGCGGCAGCGCCGAGGCGCTCGTACGCGACGCCGACATGGCCCTCTACGAGGCCAAGTCGCTCGGCAAGAACCGCTGGGTCGCCTTCCGCGACGGAATGCACACGCTGGCTCAGTCTCGTCTGCAACTCGAGATGGACCTGAAGGACGCTATCGGCAGTGACCAGCTGTTTCTGCTCTACCAGCCCATCTTCGAGCTCTCGACCCAGACCGTCACCGGCGTCGAGGCCCTGGTGCGGTGGCGTCACCCCGAGGAAGGCGTTCTCGGTCCGGGCGCGTTCATCCCCCTGGCAGAAGAAACGGGCCTGATCGTTGACCTCGGAGAATGGGTGTTGCGTACGGCCTGCCGGCAGGCCGCCCGGTGGCACCGGGAAGGGCATCGCCTCGGGGTGGCGGTAAACCTCGCCGGACCTCAGCTCGATAGTCCCGACCTCGTCAAGCAGGTCACCGGCGCGCAGCGGGCTGCCGATCTGGAACCGGGAGCGCTGACTCTCGAGATCACAGAAACGACACTCATGCGCGACGCCGATGGAGCCGCAGCGCGGCTCAAGGCCCTCAGGGACACCGGCGTTCGTGTCGCCATCGACGACTTCGGCACCGGCTACAGCTCGATGTCGTACCTGCGCCGGTTCCCGGTGGATGCGCTGAAGATCGACCGCTCCTTCATCTCCGGTACGGCGGAGTCCGGCCAGTCCGGCGCGATCATCCACACCCTTGTCCAGCTCGGAAAGACGCTCGGGCTGGAGACCGTGGGAGAAGGCATCGAAACACCAGCCCAGCTGCAGCGACTGCAGCGTGAGCACTGTGACTCGGGGCAGGGGTTCCTCTTGGCCCGCCCCCTGGAGCCGGCGGGCGTCACGGCCCTCCTGGACGTGAGTTCCAGGTCACCTTCCATAGCCCTCAGTCCCTCCGAGCGCGACCTCTCGCTGCCTGCACCAGCTTACGGTTGACCGACCGAACCGGTCTCTGGCTTTCAACCCTCACGATGAACCGGTCGGACAACCGGGGCCGGCCGGGCTCCACCTAGTAGTCGATGTCCGGCCCGAGCTCAAAGCAGCCGCGATGGAGCACCATCCCCACCGAGTCGCCGGGGCTCATGCCGACCGCAATCGTCGCGTGGATGGCGCTGCCGCTGGCGAGTTGGAAAGTGCAGGGCTCGTAGATGCCGACGACTTGCCCGCACCACGCACATTCCACGGACGGATGCTCCACGCGCTCACTCATGCGTGCGACCAGTAACCCGTCCTTTGTAGAAGTGCGCACCCGTAGTGGCCGCGAACTCTACAAGCGGCACGGGGAGGAGGCGCCAGAGCACTGGGCGTGGCGTGTCTGACCACTGGCGTACTGAGCGGCGGGGGAACATGCCCGGGTGGCAGTAGGCCCGGGCGAGGGAAGCCTCGATAGCGTCGCCGTCGCGCAGGACGAAGACGCACGGCTCGTAGACGCCGACCACTGCCCGGCAGATGGGGCAGCGGGGCGGCGGCGTTGGCTGGAACAGGCTGGCCATCGATCGGACGATGCCCGACGGTGGCTCCCGACCCCAGAGGAGACCGCGTGACTCACCCCGTAGTTCTCCGAACGAAGTCCCGTATAAGCGCCGCTTCGGCGTGTCATTTGACACGCCGACAACTGAGGTATCACGAGAGAGACACAACGTCCGCGCCCTCCGACCAACTTCCCAAGGCCATGCAGATCAGCGTTCCCCCCGACTTTTCGAGCCACGACGGCGGATCGGCCGTCATGCACCTGCGCCTCACATGCCCCGATCAACTCCCGGCGCCGCTTCTCGCAGAACTGCGGCGACGCTTGCCGTTTGTCCTCGTCACGATCGATGAGGCGTTTGTTCGGTTTTGGAGCGGTGGCGATTACGGCACCTTGCACAATCGCGTCGTGGCGGCCACGCGCAGCCTGTGCGGAGACGCGTGGACAGATCACTTCGGGTGGCCGGGTTGTCCGCGCCACCCACGCACCTCCGGCTGATCGCAGGCGGCTCAGCGCAGGGGAGCCCGCGCAGCGCCTAGTCGCAACGCTGTCAATGCGCGAGAACGTGCCTTATGTGAACCCGTAAGCGGAAAAGGTCCCGCACACGAGCAGTTAACGACCAGGACCGCCCCGCAGGACGGTCGTGGCGTTCAAGGTGGAGGCTGGTGCGGGTCAGCGGGCGATCGGGCTGCGGTCGGGCTTCATGAGAAAAGCCTTGACCGACGGCCAGAACCAGGACCAGATGCGGGTGATGATCATCGGGCGGCTGCCTTCGGGAGTGTGTGTACGGGCGGCCTCATGCCGACGACTGCGGTCCTACTTTCCATTTATCGGCGCATCGCCCTCCCCCCTTTAGTCCGCTAAAGCATCCGGAACTGCGCGCCGACACTTCGCGTGCCGGAACGGATTAAGGCCCGCCGGCGCAGCGCATCGCCGGGCTGACCACGACGACCACCGGCCTGCAGACCCAGATCGGCTCCGTCTCGTCGTCGCTGACGTCGGCCACCACCGGCATCACCGCCCTCCAGAGCTCGGTGTCGGCGCTTCAGACCGCACAGACGACCATCCAGACCGACCTGTCGTCCCTCCAGGCCACCGTCGGCAACGCCGGCAGCGGCCTCGTGCACCGCGTCAACGGCCTGTGCGCGTTCACGGTGCTCGGCGTGCCGCTCTCCTCGGCCTGCACGTGAGCGCCCACCGGCCAGAACATCGCTCAGTTGTTCAGCAAATCAGGATGAGATGCCGATGAGCCCCGCGTGGACTCCTCTGCCCCCACGCCGGACTTCGCCCTGCGTGAACTCGCCGAGACCCGTGAGCGAACGCTGGAGGCCCTCGAGCGCCTCGGCGCCCATCCCGGTGGCAGCCGCGCGATAGCCGACGCGATGGTCGCGCTCCAGGAGGCGGCCAACAAGCTCGGCCAGGCCGAGGTCGAGCTGGCCGAGCTCATGCCCCGCAACGCTCCGGCGCCCGTCCTGGGCCCCGACGAAGCTCAGGCGGCCGGCGCCACCCCGTGGAACGGCGAGGCCTGTGCCGTGATGGCGCTGGCCGAGTTCAGCGTCCCCTACGCCGCCGGGCCGGCCGAGCAGGCCGAATGCTGGTTGCGGGCGCTGCGCCGCGAGGGATCCGTCGGGCGCGCACTCGGCGACCTGGGATTCCCCGAGGGTGAGCTCTCCGAGCTGGCCCAGCCGGTGCGCGGGAGCCGAGACCTCGAGTCACTGCACGCCGTCGCCGCCAAGGCCGCGCTGCTCGCCCGCCACCGTGGGGCGCGCGAGGTGACGACGACCGACCTTCTCTTCGCCGTGCTGGGCAAGTACGGCGGCCTGGCCGACCGCGCGCTGTACGCCCGCGGCATCGGCCGCGAGGACCTCCTGTCCCTGCTGGCGGACGGGGCCACGGGGGGCGTTACGCTGCGTCGATGACGCTGCCCGCCGAGGCGTGGCAGCTCGAGGAGATCTCCCCTCGGGCCTACCAGCATCCCGCCGATCGGGCGGCCACCGCCGCGCTGGGCCGCGTTCCCTACCTCGACGACGTCGTGCGCCGCCTGATCGGGCTCGGCTACGAGCGCGCCCTGCGTGTGGCCTCGGTGGGCGGGTCGGTCCGGCTCGGGGAGCGCCAGCTCCCCGGCGTCTGGGTGCTCCACCGGGAGGTCTTCCACGCCCTGGACCTCGACGACTCGGTCCCGGACCTCTACCTCACCCAGTTTCCCTTCGCCAACGCCTACACGGTCGGCTCGCAGAAGCCCGTGGTCATCCTCAACTCCCAGCTGCTGCACCTGCTCGACGACTCGGGCCGGCGCGCCGTCCTGGCCCACGAGGCCGCGCACGTCCACTCCGACCACGTCCTCTACCAGACGGCCCTGCTGATCCTGGTCCAGCTCGGGTCCGCGCGCCTGCCCGCGCTGGCCGGGCTGCCACTGCTGGCGATCCGGCTCGCCCTGCTGGAGTGGTTTCGCGCGGCCGAGCTCAGCTGCGACCGCGCCGCCGCCCTCGTGACCCGCGACGCGAGCGCGGTCTGCCGCTCGCTCATGGTCCTCACGGCCGGCGCGGCGGCCGAGGACCTCAGCCTCGACGCCTTCATCGCCCAGGCGGCCGACTACGACGAGCCGGGCAGCGGGCTGGGCCGCCTGACGAAGCTGCTCAACGACCTCAACCTCACGCACCCGATGCCCGTCCGGCGGGTGCGCGAGCTGCTGGACTGGGTGCGGGCGGGTGAGTACGACCGCATCGTCGGCGGCGAGTACATTCGCCGCGGCCAGGAGCCGCCGCTGCGCGACGAGGCCGACAGCGCGAGCGCCCACTACGCCCAGCGCATCGGCGACGCGTTCTCCCAGGCGGGCTCCTCGATCGCCGACATCGGCGAGCAGCTGCGCGACTGGCTCGACCGCCAGGGCTCTACGGAACGCTGAGGCGGGCGAAGAAGCCGAAGGGCGGCCCGACGCGCCGCTCGAAGGCCAGGCCCGCCGCCTGCGCCCGGGAGCGCAGCGTGCGCTCGGTGACCATGTGCGGGTCGCCGAACAGCTCTCCCACGACGACGCGCCCGCCGGGGCGCACCACGCGGCGCAGCTCGCGCAGGGCCGCCTCCTGGTCGGGGATCTCGCCCAGCACGGTCACCAGGTAGGCCCCGTCGAAGACGTCGTCCTCGAAGGGCATCGACTGCGCATCGCTCAGCGTCGCCATGAGGTTGCCGAGTCCCTGTTCCTGCGCGCGGCCGACGGTGTGCTCAAGAAAGTCGCCCTGGACGTCGAGCAGGTCCAGCCGGCCCTCCGCACCCAGCCAGCCGGCCACAGGCAGGGCGTAGTAGCCGGTGCCCGGCCCGACCTCGAGCAGCCGCTCGCCGGGGCGGGGATCGAGCGCCTCGCGCAGCCGGTCGCGGGTGATGAACGGATGCGGCGCCTGCACCCAGAAGCGCTGGTTGTACGGGCAGGCGGACGGGTTGCGCCTCCACCACACGGCGGCGGCGCCGACTCCGGCGGCCCCCAGCAGCGCCAGACGAGCCAGCCGGCTCATGCCCGCCGGATGAGGGTCACGCCGTCACGGACGGTGAGCATCACGCTGATGAGGCGCTCGTCGGCGGCCACCCGGTCGTTGAAGGCCCGGATCACCTCCGTGGTCTCCTCGTCGTTGCCGGGATCGGCGACACGGCCGGCCCACAGCGTGTTGTCCACGACGATCAGCCCGTCAGGCGAAAGCTTGGGGATCACCGCCTCGAGGTAGTCCGCATAGCCGCCCTTGTCGGCGTCGATGAACACGAGGTCGAAGGGCCCGTCGAGCGCAGCGACCGTCTCCAGCGCCGGCCCGCGGCGGATCTCGATGCGGTCGGCGAGCGGCGTGCCGTCGATGTGGCGCTGGGCGAAGTCGGCGTGCTCGTCTGACAGCTCGCAGGTGACGATGCGCCCGCCCTCGGGCAGCACCGCCGCCATCGACAGCGCCGAGTACCCGCTGAAGGTGCCCAGCTCGAGCACGAGGCGCGGGCGCTTGGCGAACACGAGCATCTCCAGCAGCCGCCCCTCCACGGTGCCGGTGAGCATGCCCGGCGAGGACAGCGAGGCCCGCGTCTCCTCGGCCAGCCGCGCCAGATGGGCCTCGGGCGGCGTCGTGTGCTGCTCGGCGTAGGTCTCGACCTCGGGGTCGACGATCGGCGTCATGCGGCGGGCCTCCTCGCTCAGTGACGGGGTGAGAGGGTGATGCTCTCAAACCGCTGCACGATCCCCGTCGGTATTGCAATACTGGCTGGTATGCATAACTCCGCCGAGGCCTCCCTCCCCCCGGGCCCGCAGGGCCCCCGCGCGCTGCAGATGGCCGAGTTCATCCTGCGCCCGGCGCAGTTCCTGGACCGCATGCACCGCCGCTACGGCGATCCCTTCACGATGCGGGCGATCTCCAACCGGACGGTCGTCTTCACCACCGAGCCGCAGGACATCAAGCGGATCTTCACCGGCGACCCGAACCTCCTGCACGCCGGCGAGGGCAACAGCGTGCTCGCCCCGCTGCTCGGCTCCTACTCGGTGCTGCTGCTCGACGGCCCCGAGCACATGCGCCAGCGAAAGCTCCTGCTGCCGCCGTTCCACGGAGAGCGCATGTCGGCCTACGCGGCCGTCATGCGCGAGGCGGCCGAGCGCGAGGTCGCCCGCTGGCCGGTCGGCGAGCCCTTCGCGGTCCTCCCCCACACCCAGGCCGTGACGCTCGAGGTCATCATGCGCGCCGTCTTCGGCATCGAGGACTCCCACCGCCTCGACGCCCTGCGCGAGACCCTGCGCGAGATGCTCGACGCAGCCACCAGCCGCGGGCGCATGTTCGCGCTGGCGCTCAGCACGCGACGACCGGGCGACGGCGGCGCCCGGGCCCGCTTCCGCGCCGTCTCGGACCGGGTCGACGCGATCCTCCTCGCGGAGATCTCCGAACGCCGCGCGGGCGGCGACGGCGACCGCGGCGACGTCCTGTCGCTGCTGCTGGCCGCGCGCCACGAGGACGGCTCGCCGATGAGCGACCGCGAGCTGCGCGACGAGCTCATGACGCTCCTGGTGGCGGGACACGAGACGACGGCCACGGCCCTGGCCTGGGCGCTGGAGCGGCTGGTCCGCCACCCCGCCGTGCTGCGCCGGGCGGTCGACGACGTGGGCGAGCACGGGACCGAGGGCCCGTACCTGGATGCCGTGATCAAGGAGACGCTGCGGCTGCGCCCGGTCGTCCCGGCCGTGATCCGCCGTCTCAAGGCTCCGATGGAGATCGGGGGCTACGAGCTGCCCGAGGGGATCTTCGTCTCGCCGTCCATCTATCTCACCCACCGCCGTCCCGACCTCTACCCCGACCCCGAGGCCTTCCGGCCCGAGCGCTTCGTCGAGACGCCGGCGGGGACCTACACCTGGATCCCGTTCGGCGGCGGAGTGCGCCGCTGCCTGGGCGCCTCGTTCGCGCAGTTCGAGATGGAGGTCGTCCTGGCCACCGTCCTGGAGCGGGTCAGCCTCCAGACGCAGTCGGGCCGCGACGAGGCCGTCACCCGCCGCGCCATCACGTTCTCCCCGGGGCGCGCCGGGCGGATCGCCGTGGCGGCATGAGCGCGCGGCGCCTCACGCGGGCCGAGCGCAAGCACCAGACGCGCGAGCGGCTGCTGGACTCGGCCGCCACGGTGTTCGCGCGCCGGGGGTTCCACGCCGCCTCGGTGGAGGAGGTGGCCGAGGAGGCCGGCTTCAGCAAGGGCGCCGTCTACTCCAACTTCAACGGCAAGGAGGACCTGTTCCTGGCCATGCTCGAGGCGCGCTTCGCGCAGCGGGTCGCCGCCGTGAGCGCGGTGGCGGCTGCGCCCGGGGCTCCCGCCGAGCAGGCCCACCGCGCCGCCGACGGGTTCATCGCGATGCTCGCCGCCGATCCGCAGTGGCCCGTGCTGTTCATGGAGTTCTGGGCCTACGCGCAGCGCCATCCGCCGGTCCGCGCCCGCTTCGCCGCCCAGGTCCGCGACCTGCGGGCCGCCATCGGGTCGATCCTGGAGTCGCGCGCACACGACGCCGGGCTGGCCCTACCCGTGCCCGCCGAGGAACTGGCGGCGATGACGTTCGCGATGTCCACCGGGATCGCGCTGGAGCGGGGGCTGGACCCCAAGGCGGTGCCCGACTCGCTGTTCGGCACCATGCTCGAGCTGTTCTTCGCGGGCGTGCAGGCCGCCGCGCGCCCGCGGCGGGACGCCAGCGCGGCCTAGCTGCGCCGGGCCAGGGCGGCGAAGCCCACGGACATCGCCAGGTTGGCCAGGCCCGCGCCCCACATCCCGGCGCGCGCTCCCGGCCGGCTGAACGCCGGCGAGGTGCTCGCCCACACCGCATCCGTCGCCCACTCGGTGGCGCGCAGCCAGGCCAGCGCCCACCAGTCCTCCGAGCGGCCCCGGGCCGCGGCGGTGGCGTGGGCGGCGGCGAAGGTCAGCCAGATCGGGCCGCAGCGGCGAAACAGCGCCTCGGCCTCCGGCGTGGGCTCGTCGTGCCCCAGGACGCGGAGCGTCTGGCGCGGGGCGAACAGCGCGCCGGAGCCCAGCGCCAGGTCGAAGGCGATCATCTGCTTGTTCCAGCGCTTCATGTGGTCGGCGGCCGTCATTGTTCGGAACACTACTGCGCGGGGGTGTGCGTAGACTTCCGCCCCGATGGCACCCAAGCAGCGCCAGATCCGGATGGAGCAGCGGGGCGGCCTGGCCGCCATGCAGCAGCTCGAGTCTCGCTCCGACGAGGAGCTCGAGCGCGAGAACAAGCACCGCGCGGCCGCGCAGGCCATCCTCGGGGCCCGGGCAGCCGACCGCTACGACGCCAAGACGGCGCGCGCGCACTTCCAGAAGGCCCTCGCCGCGGCGCGCCCCCAGGAGCGGATGCAGCTGCGGCGGATGGCCGACGCCTCGCTGGCGCTGGCCGAGCGCCGCGCCGGCGACCTCAAGGACAGCCTGGAGAAGCTCGGCCAGGAGGCGCCCAGCGGCCGCCAGCTCCTCGCGCTGCGCTTCATGGGCCTGATCGCGCCGCCGCCCGGGTCGAGCATCGCGCTGCGTGCCCGCGGGATCGCCCTGGCCATCCTCATCGTCATCGTGCTCCTCGCGCTCGGCCTGGGGATCGTCGAGCTCGTCTCCCTGCCCTTCGGCGGCGTGAGCCTGGCCGGCGGCCTGCTGCTCGGCCTCCTCGTCATCGTCGCGGCGCTGGGGATCCTGGCCCTGTTCGGCAGACGCCGCCAGGCCAAGGCCCGAGACCGGGCCGAGGCGAACCGCGCCGGCTGACCCGGCGCTACTTCGCCGCGGACTCGGAGATCGTCACGCGGCGCAGCACGACCGGGTTGACCGGTCGCTCCTGGCGCGCCGGATCGGGGTTCGTGACCTGCGTCGGCACCACGGCGATCACGTCCACGACGTCCTGGCCCCCGGTGACCTTGCCCAGGAGGGCGTAGTCGGGCGGAAGCTGGGCGTCGGACGCCGTGACGACGTAGAACTGGCTGCCCGACGTGCCCGGGTCCTCGATCTCCGTCTTGGCCATCGCCACGACGCCCTTCGTGTAGCGCAGGTCCTGCGGCGGCGCCTCGACGACCTTGTAGCCGGGCCCGCCCTGCCCGGTGCCCAGCGGGTCGCCCCCCTGGATCACGAAGCCCTGGACGATCCGGTGGAAGATCGTGTTGTCGTAGAGCCCCTGGCGGGCCATGTAGACGAACGACGCCGACGTCTTGGGCGCGCGCTTGACGTCGAGGGTGATCGTGAACGTGCCGCAGTTCGTGACCATCGCCGCCCGGTAGGTCTTGCCGGGATCGAGCTTGAGCGTGGGCTTGGCGAGGTGCTGCGGGGGCTTCGGGCGCGGCGCGGGAACCTTCACGCAATGGGGCGTCGCGGCGCGGCGGGCCGCGGTCGTCGATGCCGACTGAGTCGCCGTGGCGGACGACTTCGACCCGACGGTCTTCTCCTTGTCCGCTCCGCAACCGGCCGCCGAGCCGGCGAGCAGACAGAGGGCGAGAGCGGGCGCGAGGGGGCGGCGCATGGCGGCGAAGGATAATCACGCCTGCGTGCCCCTCTCCCCGCTTCTGCGGCGCTACGACTGCGCCCTGCTCGACCTCGACGGCTGCGTCTGGGTCGGCGACGACCCCACGCCACGCGCGCCGGAGGCGGTCTCCGCGCTGCGCGAGGCCGGAATGGGCGTGGCCTTCGTGACCAACGACGGGCGCCTGGGCAGCGAGGAGTTCGTGCGCAAGCTGTGGCGCCTGGGGCTCCAGGCATCGCTCGAGGAGGTCGTCACCGTCGGCGGCGCGCTCCAGCACTGGCTGGCCGAGCGCCGCGACCGCGCCTCCAGCGCCTTCGTGATCGGCTCGGCGGCCATCTGGCGCCACGTCGAGGACGCGGGCCTGCGGATCGTGAACCGCACCGACCTGGCCACCCGCGCCGACGTGGTCGTCGCCGCCGCCCACGAGGACTTCTCCTACGCCGAGTTGCGCACGGCCGCCCAGGCCGTGGCACGCGGGGCCGGGATCGTGTGCGCGGGCCGCGATGCCTCGTTCCCCATGCCCGACGGCCCCTGGCCGGGCACCGGTGCGGTGGTGGCGGCGCTGGAGCGCGCGACAGGGGCCCGTGCCGAGAGCGTCGGCAAGCCCGAGGCCCACCTCTTCCGCACCGCGCTCGACCGCCTGGGGCCGGAGCGCACGGCCCCCCTCGTCGTGGGCGATCGACTGGACGCGGACCTGGCGGGGGCCCGCGCGGCGGGCCTGGACGGGGCGATCGTCCTCACCGGAGCGACGACGCGCGAGGCGGCCGAGGCGACCAAGCCCGCGCCCGTGGCCGTCGCCGACACGCTGGCCGACCTGGTCCTCCTGAGCTGATGCGCCGCCACACCCATCACAAGCACTCCTCCACCAAGGGCTACCGGCGCCTCCTGGACTCGCTGGCGGCGCACCCGTCCGTGCACCGCGTGGCCACGGGCCGCGTGAAGCCGCGCATGGGCTCCGGGCGGCCGATCGCGCCGATCTCGAAGGTGCGCCGGGTCCAGTCCGGCCTCTCGATCACGATCAACACGGACGGCGCCGTCATCGACGCCTACGTCGTGACCGACCGCCCCGAGGAGGTCGCCGAGTGGATGCGCGAACGCGGCTGGGCGCGCCGGTAGCGTACGCCCGGCGATGGCCCGGCGCCGCCTCTCCCTGATCGTCAATCCCGTGGCCGGAGGCGGCCGGGCCGAGGCCGTCCTGCCCGAGGCTGAGGCCGCCCTGCAGCGCCGTGGGGTCGACTACCACGTCGATCGCACGCTCAGTCTCGAGCACGCGCGCCAGCTCGCCCGCGCCGCCGTCACGGCGGGCGAGACGGCCGTGACCCTGGGTGGCGACGGCCTGGTGGGCTGCGTGGCCGGAACGCTCTCGGGCACGGGGGGCGTGCTGGGCGTGCTCCCGGGCGGGCGGGGCAACGACTTCGCCCGCACGCTCGGGGTGCCCCTGGACGTGGCCGGGGCCTGCGACGCGCTGATCGACGGGTACGAGGAGCGCATCGACGTCGGCGACGTCGACGGGCGGCCGTTCATCGGCATCGCGAGCTGCGGCTTCGACTCCGACGCCAACCGGATCGCCAACGAGACGACCGTGGTCAAGGGCGATCTCGTCTACGCCTACGGCGCGCTCCTGGCCCTGCTGCGCTGGCAGCCCGCCCGCTTCGAGCTCGTGCTCGACGGCCGCGAGACGCTCGCCTTCACGGGCTACAGCGTCGCGGCGGCCAACTCCCGCTCCTACGGGGGCGGGATGCTCGTCGCGCCGGACGCCGAGCTCGACGACGGCGCCCTCGACATCGTGATGACTGGGAAGGTGGCCAAGCGCCGCTTCCTCGTGGACCTGCCCAAGGTGTTCGACGGCAGCCACGTCAACTCGCCCGCCGTGCGCATCCAGCGGGCCGGCGAGGTGCGGATCTCCGCCGACCGCCCGTTCACGGTCTACGCCGACGGGGACCCGATCGCCGACCTCCCGGTCACCGTGTCGACGCGTCACCGCGCGCTGCGGGTCATCTCCCCTCCGTGATCCCGCCGCGCGCGGTCATCTGGCACGACGCCGAGTGCGGCGCCTACGCCGCCGACCTGCCCCTGTGGCGCGAGCTGGCCCAGGACGCCGATGGGACGGTCCTCGATATCGGCGCCGGCACGGGACGGGTGGCGCTCGACCTGGCCCGCCGGGGCCACGCGGTCACCGCGCTGGAGCTCGAGCCCGAGCTGAGGGCCGAGCTGGAACGCCGTGCGGGCGAACTGCCCGTGGCGGCCGTCGCGGGCGATGCCCGCGACTTCGCGCTGGGGCGCCGCTTCACGCTGGTCATCGTGCCGATGCAGACCATCCAGATCCTGGGCGGCGCCGAGGGGCGCGCCGCCTTCCTGCGCTGCGCCAGCGAGCACCTCGAGCCGGGCGGCAGGCTCGTCGCGGCGCTGACGGCGCCCCTGGAGAGCTTCGAGGAGGGCGACGGAACCGAGCTGCCGGTGCCCGACGTGGGCGAGCACGACGGCTGGGTGTTCGCCAGCCAGCCCGTCGCCGTGCGCCGCGACGGGGCCGACACGCTGATCGAGCGGATCCGCCAGGTGGTCTCGCCCGACGGTGAGTCCACCCTGGAGCACGACGTCGTGCGCCTCGAGGCCCTGGACCCGGCGACCCTGGAGGCCGAGGGCGAGGCGGCCGGCCTGCGCCCGGGGCCGTCCCGCTCGATCGAGCCCACGCTCGACCACGTGGGCAGCACGGCGGTGGTCCTGCAGGCACCGGGCCCGCAGGACCACCCCGCACCCGGCCGTTAGAGCAGGCCGTTGGCCTGGAGGAACTTCTGAGCCACGGCCGAGGGCTTGTTCTTGTCGATGTCCACCGCGGCGTTCATCTGCTGCATCGCCTCGTTGGTGAGCTTGGCGCTGACGCCGTTCACCGTGTCGGTGAAGCCCGACCCGAGCTGGGTCTGCAGCTTCTGCGGCAGGACCATCGCCACGTTCTGGAACCCGAACACCTTGCTCGGGTCCTGCAGGACCGTGTACTTGCCGCTGGCCAGCGCGCCGTCGGTCGTGAAGACCTCGATCGCGTTGACCTTGCCCTGGTCGAGCGCCTTGTACTGGAGCCCGATCGCGAGCGGCTTGAACTTCAGGTCGTTGAGGCCGTAGACCTTCTTGAGGCCGAGCAGGCCCTCCTCGCGGGTCGCGAACTCCGGCGCGCCGGCGAGCGTGACCTTCGAGCCCAGCTTCTTGAGGTCGCCAAGCGACTTCAGCTGGTTCTTGGTCGCGTAGTCCTTGGCCACGGCCACGCCGTCGGAGTCGAAGAACGGCGTCGCCGCCGTCAGCGTCTCTCCGCGGCCCTCGTAGAACTTCTTGGCCGCCTGGTAGGCCGCTGCGGCGTCCTTGGGCTTGGTCTTCTCCCCCGCCACGACCGACAGCGTCGTGCCCGTGTACTCGGGATACATGTCGATCTTGCCGCTGGTGAGCGCCTTGTCGGCGACCTCCGTCTGGCCGATGTTCGGCTTCAGGGTGACCTTGAACCCCTTGGAGCGCAGCGCCTGGGTGTAGAGCTCGCCCAGGATCGCCTCCTCCGTGAAGCTCTTGGAGCCGATCGTGATGGCCGGCTTGCCGGCCCCCGGCTTGTCGGAGCTCGAGCTGGAGCTCTTGTCGTTGTTGTCACTGCCGCACGCCGCCACGGTGAGCGGCACCGCAAGCGCCACGAGGGCGACGAGCAGGGCCCGAAGGGCTCTGTTGTGCACGAGACGTTTCCTCCTCATGTGGTTGTCGCTACCTGAACGTTCGATTCGATGTCGGCTCCGCCGATGACGGGCCCGCCCTTCTTCCGGCGCAGGCCCTTCGGCGTGATCGCCCGCTGGAGCGCACCGAAGCCGACGTCGGCGCCCAGCGAGAGCGCCGCCACCCAGATGGCTCCGGCGAGCACGCCGGCGATGCCGTAGCTGGCCTGGTTCACGATTATGTCCCCCAGTCCTCCCCCGCCCGCGATCGCGGCCAGCGTCGCCGTGGCGATCACGTACACCACCGCCGTGCGGATGCCGGCAAACATGAGCGGCAGCGAGAGCGGGAGCTCGACGTGCCAGAAGACCTCCAGCGGGGTCATCCCCATCCCCCGGGCCGCCTCGACGGCGTCTCGGTCGACCTGGTCCACCGAGACGTAGGCGTTGGTGATCATCGGCGGCACGGCGAGTACGACCAGCGCGACCATCACGTTGACGAAGCCCAGGCCGAGCAGCCCGATCCCGATCGCTATGACCGCCAGGCTGGGCAGGGCGCGGCCGATGTTCGAGACGTTGATCGCCAGAAACGAGCCCCGGTGGATGTGCCCCAGCCAGGCCCCGAGCGGGATCGCGATGACCAGCGACACGCCGATGGCGGCGCCGGAGATGAGCAGGTGCTCCCACGTCTTGTCAAGCATCAGCGAGATGTTGTGACCCATGAAGGTGAAGGCATTGAGGAAGTCCTTCATCGGGCCCTCACCGCCCAGGGCGCGAGGATCCGCTGGGCCGCCACGAGCACCGCGTCGGCCACCAGCGCGAGCAGGACGGCCAGTGCCCCAGCGGCGATGAAGGCCGTGTTGAACGGGGACGACAGCGACTGGAAGATCGGCGCGCCCAGCCCCTCGTCGACGACGAAGGCGGCGATGGTGGCCAGGCTGATCACCGTGACCACGGCCACCCGCAGCCCGGCCACGATCGCGGGGAGCGCCAGGGGCAGCTCGACGCGCCACAGGATCTCGCCGGCGCTGAGTCCCATGCCCCGCGCCGCCTCCTTGACGTCCTCGGGCACGGAGCGCAGGCCGGTGAGGATGTTGCGGAAGAGGATGAGCAGCGTGTAGGAGACCAGCGCCACCTCCGCGGTCGTCACCGTCAGCCCGGTGATCGGGACCAGGAGCTGGAACAGAGCCAGGCTCGGGATCGTGTAGAGGATCCCCGAGAAGATCGTGAACGGGCCCTCGAACCAGCCCCGGCGATGGGCGATCAGCGCCGCCGCCATGGCGATCACGAAGCCCACGGACACGGCTATGAGCGTGAGCTTGATGTGCTGGATCAGGGCGGGCTGGAACGTGTCGCCCCAGTGGTCGTGGAACCAGTCCCAGCAGAACGTCCGGTTCTCGCGGACGCAGCTTCCGCCGCCGCCGAAGTCGGGGATGACCGGGCCGGACTGGGCGAAGATCGCGGTCATGACGACAGGGCGCGCGAGACCGCCTCGACGGTCGCCTGCCCACGCGGCTCGCCGTCCCCGTCCACGGCGATGACGGGCTCGCCGCGGTTCGTGAGCATGAGCGACAGGGCGTCGCGCAGCGTGGTGTCCAGGGACGCCCGCGGGCCGCCGGCGCCGTTGGTGATGGGCTCGAGCTCGAGGTCGTTGAGCGTGGCCAGCGATAGGCGCTTGAGCCCCCGGTCCTGACCGACGAAGCGCGCCACGAAGTCGTTGGCCGGCTCGGCGAGGATCCGGTCGGGGGTGTCGTACTGGGCCAGCTTGCCGCCCTCGGCGAGGATCGCGATGCGGTCGCCCATCTTGATCGCCTCGTCGATGTCGTGGGTGACGAAGATGACGGACTTGCGGATCTCCCGGTGCAGGCGCAGGAACTCGTCCTGGAGGCGCTCGCGGGTGATCGGGTCGATCGCCCCGAACGGCTCGTCCATGAGCATCAGCGGCGGGTCGGCGGCCAGTGCCCGGGCCAGCCCGACGCGCTGGCGCTGCCCGCCCGACAGCTGGCCGGGGTAGCGCTTGCGGTCCTGCTCGGGGTGCAGCCCCACCAGCTCGAGGAGCTCGCCGACGCGCTTCTGGATGCGCTCGCGATCCCAGCCGAGCAGCTTGGGGACCGTGGCGATGTTGGCCGACACCGTCATGTGCGGGAACAGGCCGATCTGCTGGATGACGTAGCCGATGCCCCGGCGCAGCTCGGTCTCGTTGAGCGAGTTGATGCTGCGCCCGTCGATCCGGATGTCCCCCTCCGTGATCGGGATCAGGCGGTTGACCATCTTCATGGCGGTCGTCTTGCCGCCGCCCGAGGGACCGACGAGGACGCAGATCTCGCCGGCCGGGATCGTCAGGCTGAGGGACTCCACCGCGGGCTCGTCGCGCCCGGGGTAGCGCTTGGTCACGCCATCGAAGACGATCTCGGCCGCCTGGCCGGACAGTGCGGGATTGTCTTCGGGCATTGCGCCGGCGGCCTTGCCGCCGGGCGTGAATCCTAGCCGCCCCGCCTGCTCGGCAGGCTCACCCGGAGACGTCGGCGCCGGGACGCTCCAGCGCGTCGTTGGCGAACGCGGAGCAGCGGTCGTAGGAGTCGCGATAGGCGCTGCCCTGCCCGAACAGCTCCCCCGCGCCCCGCAGCGCGGCGCACGTGACCCTCTCCCCCATCGTGTGCGACACGTTGAAGAAGTAGTTGTCGTTGTCGATCGGCGAGACCTCGTCGCCGCGCTGGTTGAAGAAGGAGCGCCGCACGGGCTCCGGATAGGCCTCGTAGGGCGCGATGAGGTAGCCCAGCTGGTCGTTCGCCAGCCCGGCCGTCATGAAGCCCCGCGCCGCCTTGACCGTGCCGGCCACCCGCAGCGCGATCTGCGGATAGGCCTCCCCGGGGAAGGCGGACAGCAGCACGTCGCCGATCCGCAGGCTGGCGGCCACCGTCCCGATCACGTTGCCCGTGAACCAGGGCGGCGAGAGCGAGCGGTTGAGCGGCGCGCCCACGGGCTGGCCTCCCACGAGCAGGCCGATCAGCAGCGGGCTCGAGGCCACGTCGCGGATGAGGTAGGAGTCGCCGCCGACGACGGGGCGGCCGCTGAGCGGCCGGGCGGCGGCCACCGCGGCCCGCGCGCGGTCCACCACACGGCTCGCGTAGTCGTCCAGCGCGCACAGCGAGGCCGCGTCGCCCTTCAGGCCCGCGTCGTGGCAGCCCCGGTCCGCGGGCTGGGTGCGCCCCAGCGTGGCGACGATCGTCACCGGCTCACCGCCCAGGCGCCGGGCGATCAGCGGGTTGGCCGCCTGGACCCAGTCGCCCGTGGCCTTGGTGTTATCGGAGCCCAGCACGGTGGCGTGGGCCGAGAAGTCCAGCACGGTGACGAACGGCCGGTCGAACTGGTCGCGCGCCTGGAGCACCCGGACGTCCGAGTCGACGGCCTGGTTGGCGGCGTCGTAGTCGAACTGGTTGGAGAGCAGATCGCGCCCGGGAGCGGTGCCGTAGTAGAGGGTCCCCTCCCGGCGACTGCCGTAGGCGGCGACGATCGCGTCCACGGTGCGCTCGAACACCAGGCGCCGGTACTCGACCGGCACTCCGCCCCATACGCCGAGCCCGTCGGGGCCGCCGTGCGTGTGGTCGGACTGGATGACCACCGAGGAGGCCTTCAGCGCCCCGTGCGTGCGCTTCTCCACCTCCTTGCGCATGTCGAGCAGGCCGTACGGGGCGTCGCGCTGGGCCACGAACCAGCCCTGCGACTCCAGGTCGGCCACGGCGACCGAGTGCTCCCCGTCGGACACGGCCAGGGCGCGGACGTGCAGGCCGTCGCCGAGGAAGCCCGTGGCCGGCCGGCCGGCGTCGGCGGGCGGCGAGGCGATGCCATAGCCGCCCAGATAGACGGGCTGGCCGGCGAAGGTGCCGTCGGCATCCGGGTTGATGGCCCGTGCGGCCGCGCCGACGAGGTAGCCGTGGGTCGAGGGAGCGCCGGCCGCGGCGGGGGCGGGAAGCGAGGCGGGCAGAGTCCCGCGCCGGCAGGCCCCCAGCTCGGCGGGAAAGCGCAGCGCGCGCCGCGTCGTGCGGGTGAGCCCTCCGGAGCGCACCACAGCGCGCACCGACGCCTCGGCGCGGCTGCACGCGCGCAGCGAGCGCAGGCCGGCCGGAGTGAGCGAGAGGGTCACGCGCCTGATCCCGGCCCGGCGAAAGAGGAGCGAGCGGGCCCGCAGCGCTCCGTGGGTGATGCGCCGGCCGCGCGGGACGGCGTGCGCCGCGTAGCCGTCCAGGCGCACACGGGCGCCGGCGGGCACCGAGACGCGGACCCGGACGTGATGCGTGCGCAGGACGGCGGCGCGGGAGGCCGGCGCGACGGAGAGCCGCGCGGGCCGCGCGGCGGCCGGACCCGCGGCGGCGGCCAGGAGCAGCGCCGTCGTGGCGCACAGGAGGGCGAGCGTCTTCATGACCCGTCTGCTGGAACGCCCGACGGACCGAGAACTTGCGCGTTCCGGCGTCAGCGCCCGCTGGAGCCGAACCCGCCCTCGCCGCGCTGGCTGGCGGCGAGCTCCGCAACCTCCACAGGCTCCGCGGTGGCGAAGGGCACGAGCAGCAGCTGGGCGATGCGGTCGCCGGGCGAGACCTCGAAGTGCTCCTCGGCGTCGGTGTTGAGCAGCAGGACGCGCACCTCGCCCCGGTAGCCGGAATCGATCAGCCCGGGCGAGTTGACCAGCGCGATCCCGTGGCGTGCGGCCAGGCCAGAGCGCGGCAGCACCAGCCCGGCGTGCCCGGGCGGGATCTCCAGCGCGATGCCGGTCCCGACCGAGGCACGCTGCCCGGCCCAGACGGTCACGGCCTCGCCGGCGCGCAGGTCCAGGCCGGCGTCGCCGTCGTGCGCGCGGGTGGGCAGCGAGGCGGCCGGGTCGAGCCGGCGGACCGCCAGCCTCATGCCCGCCCGTTGACGGCGAAGCGAGCGTAGCGCTCGGCCACGGAGGCCGGGACCCGGGCCGTGACGTGCACGCCCTCGGCCGTCTCCTCGCGCTCCAGCCCGTCGGCGAGCTCGTGCAGCTCGGCCAGGCGCCCGCCCTCGTCGTAGGGAACGAGCAGCTCAACGTCGCGCAGCGTGCGGGCGAAGGACTCCTGCACCCGCTCGCCCAGCGCGTCCAGGCCCTCGCCCGTCGCCCCCGAGACGAGGATGCCGTCGGGGTGGCGGAACCCCAGCTCGCGCCGGCGCTGGTCGTCGAGCAGGTCGGCCTTGTTGAGGACGAGCAGCTGAGCCGCCTCCCCGGCGCCGATCTCCTCGAGGACGTCCTCGACGGCGCGCATCATCTCGAGCATCTCCTCCTCGGGCGCGGAGGCGTCGACCACGTGGATCACCAGGTCGGCCTGGCGCGTCTCCTCCAGGGTCGCGGCGAAGGCGTCGACGAGCTGGTGGGGCAGCTTGCGGATGAAGCCGACCGTGTCGGTCACGAGGTAGGTGCGCCCGCCCAGGCGGGTCGTGCGCGTCGTCGGGTCGAGCGTGTGGAAGAGACGGTCGCGGACCTCGACCTCGGAGCCGGCCAGGGCGTTGAGGAGCGTCGACTTGCCGGCATTGGTGTACCCGGCCAGCGCGATCTGGGGCAGCGCGGCGCGCTCGCGCTCGGCGCGCATCACGCCCCGCGAGGCGCTCACGCGCTCGAGCTTTCGCCGCAGGGCGGTGATGCGGTCGCGGGCGAGCCGGCGGTCGGTCTCGATCTGCGTCTCGCCCGGGCCGCGGGTGCCGATGCCGCCGTCGATTCGCCCGGCGCCCAGGCGCTCGAGGTGCGTCCACAGCCCGCGCATGCGGGCGAGGTTGTACTCGAGCTGGGCCAGCTCGACCTGGAGCTTGCCCTCGGCCGAGTGGGCGTGGTCGGCGAAGATGTCGAGGATCACGGCCGTCCGGTCGATGACGGGCACCCCGAGCGCCGCCTCGAGGTTGCGCTCCTGGCGGGGGCTCAGCTCGTCGTCGCAGGCCACGACGTTCGCGTCGGCGCGCTCGAGCTCGGTGCGCAGCTCCTGCACCTTGCCCGACCCGAGGTAGGTGTTGGCATGGGGGCGCTCGCGGTGCTGGACCATCTCACCCACCGTGGCCACGCCGGCCGTCAGGAGGAGCTCGCGCAGCTCACTGAGCTCCTCGCCCTCGGGGGCGGCGCCGATCAGGAACGCACGCTGACGCGCGCGCCCGGGACGCTCGGCCCCGCGCGACCGGCTCTCTCCGTTGCGACCGTGTCGTGTGCGATTCACTGGACATACATCGTAGAGGCGCCTCGGGCCGCTCCGGGTACGTGAGTCCTCATGGCTGAGCTCGTTCTCGGACCCCTGCTGCGCTACGTCTCCCATGACGAGGCCACGGTGTGGGTGGAGACCGACGCGCCGGCGGAGGTGTCGGTGCTCGACCATTCGGCGCGCACATTCGAGGTCGAGGGCCACCATTTCGCGCTCGTCGTCGTCGAGGGCCTGCGCGCCGGCGAGTCGCACCCCTACGACGTTCGCCTCGACGGCCACCGTGCGTGGCCGCCGGCCGGCGACGTTTTCCCGCCCTGCGCCGTGCGCACCTTGCCGCGCGAGGCGCCGATCCGCATCGCCTTTGGCTCCTGCCGGGTGTCGCTGCCCCACCACGCGCCCTACACGCTGAGGAAGGACGACGACCCCCGTGGCCGCGAGGTCGACGCGTTCTACGCGCTCACCCGGCGCATGCGCCGCCAGGACCCGGGGGACTGGCCGCACGTCCTGCTCAGCCTGGGCGACCAGGTGTACGCCGACGAGCTCTCGCCGCGCACGCAGGCGTTCGTGACCGCTCGCCGGGGCGACAGTCAGCCGCGAGGCGAGGTCGCGGACTTCGAGGAGTACACGCACCTCTACCGGGAGTCCTGGCTCGATCCCGCCACGCGCTGGCTGCTCTCGACCGTCTCCACGTCGATGATCTGGGACGACCACGACGTCCACGACGACTGGAACACCTCATGGGAGTGGGTGACCGAGATGCGGGGCAGGCGCTGGTGGGACCTGCGCATCACGGGCGCGGTCATGTCCTACTGGGTCTACCAGCACCTCGGCAACCTCTCCCCCCGCGAGCTGGACGAGGACGACATGTGGGCGCTGGCCCGGGAGGGCGGCGACATCACGCGGCCGCTGCGCGCCTTCGCCCTGCGCGCCGACCGCGAGAACGACGGGTCGCGCTGGAGCTTCTGCCGCGACCTGGGCGGCGCGCGGGTGATCGTCATGGACTCGCGGGCCGGCCGGGTGCTCGAGGACGGGCAGCGCGCGATGGTCGACGACGACGAGTGGGGCTGGATCGCCGAGCACGCCCGCGGCGGCCACGACCATCTCCTGCTCGGGACGTCGCTGCCCTGGCTCCTGGCCCCCGCGATGCACGACCTCGAGGCCTGGAACGAGGCGGTGTGCGCCGGGGCGTGGGGCGCGCGGGCCTCGGCGGCCGGCGAGCGCGTCCGCCAGGGGCTCGACCTCGAGCACTGGGCGGCGTTTCGCCGCTCGTTCACCGACCTGGCCGACCTCGTGCGCGAGGTCGGCGCGGGCGCGCACGGCGAGGCGCCGGCCAGCATCGTCGCCCTGTCGGGCGACGTGCACCACTCCTACCTCGCGCGGGCCGAGTACCCGGCGCAGGCCGGTGTGCGCAGCGCCGTCCACCAGGCGGTCTGCTCGCCGCTGCGCAACCCTCTGGGCGGGCGCGAGAAGCGGGCGATCAGGTCGGCGATGTCCGGCCCGGCGCATGTGGTCACCCGGGCGCTGGCCCGCTCCGCGGGCGTGCCCGAGCCGCCGCTGCGCTGGTCGGTGGACGCCGGGCCGTGGTTCGACAACGTGCTCGCGACCCTCGACGTCGACGGCCGCCGGCTGAGCCTGCGCATCGATAGGGCGCTGCCGCCCGAGGACACGCCCGGCGGAGAGGACGGGCGCCTGGAGACGGTGTTCGACCGCCGCCTGGTCTAGCCGGGCCGGCCGCTCAGCCCGCCAGCGCCCCGAGGCGCTCGACGGCCTCGTGCAGGCGCTCGTCGGGCGCCGTGAGCGAGATGCGGAAGAAGCCCTCGCCGTTGGGCCCGTAGGCGCCGCCCGGGGAGATGACGACCGCGGCCTCCTCGAGCACGTGCTCGCAGTAGGCGGCCGAGCTCTCGAACCCCTCGGGGATCGGCGCCCAGATGTAGATCGTCGCCTTGGGCGGGGTGACGTCGACGCCGATGCGCCGCAGCGCGTCGACGACGAGGTCGCGCCGGCGCTCGTACAGCGTCGACATGGACGCGACCTCGGTGTCGCCGTCGGGCGACAGGGCGGCGACGCCCGCGAGCTGGACGGCGTCGAAGTTGCCAGAGTCGATGTTGGACTTCAGGCGCCAGTAGGCCTCCACCGCGGCGGAGTGGCCGACGATCGCCGCGCACCGCCACCCGGTCATGTTGTAGCCCTTGCTCAGGGAGAAGACCTCCACGCCGACCTCCTTGGCGCCGGGGGTCTGGAGGAACGAAGGCGCGCGATAGCCGTCGAAGCAGATCTCGCTGTAGGCGTTGTCGTGGACGACGAGGATGTCGTGCTCGCGCGCGAACTCGATCACCGACTCGAAGAACCCGTCGGGCACGATCGCGCCGGTGGGGTTGTTCGGGTAGTTGATGAACATCAGCCGGGCGCGCTCGCGGGCGTCGGCCTCGATCGCGTCCAGGTGGGGGACGAAGCCCAGCTCCGGCACGAGTGGCATGAGCACGGCCTCGCCCCCGGCCAGCAGCGGGCCGCCCGTGTAGACCGGGTAGCCCGGATCGGCGGCCAGCGCTACGTCGCCGGGGTTCAGGAAGGCGAGGTTGAGGTTGAAGATGCACTCCTTGGCCCCGATCGCCGGAATGACCTCGGTGGCCGGATCGATGTCGTCGACGTCGAACCGGCGCTCGTAGAAGTCCGAGACGGCCTCGCGGAACTCCGCCCGTCCGCGGTTGGACGGGTACTGGTGGGTCCCGGGATCGGCCACCGCCTCCTGCATGGCCTCGACGACCAGCGGCGGCGTCGGGCGGTCGGGATCGCCGATGCCCAGCGAGATGACGTCGATGCCGGCCTCGCGCTTCTCGCGCACCTTGCGCTCCAGCTCGGCGAACAGGTAGGGCGGGATGCGCTCCAGGCGCTCACTCGGTTGCATGCAGCTCCTCGATGAAGTCGTCGGCCAGCTCGCCGCGGTACACCGGGACGGCCCAGCCGGTCAGGTTCACGTGCAGGTCCTCGGCGACCTCGACCTCGAGCTCGCCGCCGTCCAGGCGGACGGTGACCGGGCTGTCGCCCCCGCGCAGGAGGTGGGCGACGGCGGCCCCGGCCGCCCCGGTGCCCGAGGACATCGTCTCCCCCACCCCGCGCTCGAAGATCCGGGAGCGCAGCACGCCGGGCTCGATCTCCCGGGAGAACGAGACGTTCGTGCGGTTGGGGAACAGCTCATGATGCTCGATCGCCGGCCCGATCGCGGGCAGGTCGAGCTCCTCGACGTCCTCGGTGAAGATCGCGGTCTGGGGATTGCCGATGACGACGTGCTGGTAGCGCCAGTCGCGCCCGTCCGCGGTCAGGGTTCCCTCCTCGCGCAGCGCCGCGCGTCCCATGTCCACCGTGCAGGTCGTCTCGCCGGTGATGGTCGGGCGGATCTCGCCCGCCGCGGTCTGGATCGAGAAGGTCGACGCGTCCGTCCACCCGGCGCGACGCAGGTACATGATCGCCTCGCGCGCCCCGTTGCCCGACAGCTCGGCCTCCGACCCGTCGGGGTTGAAGATCCGCAGGCGCGCGACGAAGCCCGGCTCATCGGGCTCGGACAACAGCAGGATCCCGTCGGAGCCGACGCCCAGATGCGCGTCGCACAGGCGGCGGACCCGGCCGGGCGTCAGGTCGAAGGGCAGGTGCGCCGCCTCGACGATGAGGTAGTCGTTGCCCAGGGCCTGCCATTTCTCGAAGCGAAAGCTGGGGAGCGTCACGGCCGCGGGAGTCTAGAGGCGAGGCCCTCCACCTCGGCCGCGACGTCGCCCGGCTCGCGGCCGGTCACGTCGATGACCTCCACGAGCTGACGCTGCGCGAGCTTGCGCATCCACGTCAGCTGGCGCCGGGCGAGGTTGCGGGTGCGGCGCTTCATGGCCTCCACGTCGCCGGCCAGGAGATCCTCGAAGCCCACCGCCGCCCGGGCGGTCTCCGACGCGCCCGCGGCATGGGCCCCACGCACCTCCTCCATCGCCCCGGCGGCGAGCATGGCGTCGACGCGGGCCTCGACGCGGGCGTACAGCGCCTCGCGGTCCATCGTCAGCCCCACGAGCACCGTCGGATGCCGAGTCTCCGAGGTCCACAGCTGGCTCTCGCCCGCGGGCGGCTCCAGCGCCCCGGCCTCCAGCAGCTCCAGCGCCCGCACGGTCCGGCTGCGGTCGTTGGGGTCGATGCCCTCGGCCGCCCACGGCGCCCGGCGGGCGAGCTGGGCGTGCAGCGCCGGCGCGCCGAGCCGCTGCACCTCGGCCTCCCAGCGCTCCCGGGCCCCCGGCTCGGGCGGCGGGCGCAGGTCGAGGTCGGCGAGGGCCGCGCGCAGGTACAGGCCCGTCCCGCCGACGACGATCGGCCGTCGCCCCGCGGCGAGCAGCCCGTCGATCTCGGCGTGGGCCAGCTCGGCGTACTCGCCGGCGGAGAAGCGCGCGTCCACCGGCACGAACGAGACCATCCGGTGCTCGAGCTGCGCGCGCTCGGCGTGGGTCGGGGCCCCGGTGATGGTCTCCAGGCCCCGGTAGACCGCCAGCGCGTCGGCCGACACCGCCACCGGATCCTCGCCGGCGGCGCGCAGCCGGACGCCGAGCGCGACGGCGACCACGGTCTTGCCCACGCCGGTGGGTCCGAAGAGGGCGATGACGCGCGGGGGCTCCGGCACGCGCGGAGTATCGTCCGTCGCATGCGAGTCCGCGTAGGGGCCGGCGTGTCCACGCAGCCCGACGGCCGAGTCGGCGCCATCGAGGCGGCCGCCGCGGCCCGCGAGGGCCTGGAGGGCGCCCGGGCCGACCTGGCCCTGGTGTTCGCCTCCGGATCGCACCTCGCCGCGCCCGAGGCGACCCTGGAGGGCGTCCACGAGGCGCTGCTGCCAGACCAGCTCGTCGGCTGCGGCGCCGGGGGCGTTCTCGGCCAGGGCCGCGAGCTGGAGGGAGGCAGCGCCGTCGCCGTGTGGGCCGCCGCCTTCGCCGAGGGCGGGGTCGAAACGTTTGCGCTCGACGCGCCGGGCGACGGCGCCGTCGACGGCCTGCCGGACATGGACGGAGCGACGGGGGCCATCCTCCTGCCCGATCCCTACTCGTTCCCGACCGACCAGCTGCTCTCCGCCCTGTCGGAGACGGCGCCGGGCGTGCCGGTCGTCGGCGGACTCTCCAGCGCCCGGACCCTGGACGGGGACTGCGCGCTGTTCCTGGGCGAGGAGGTCGTCTCGGCCGGGGCCGTGGGCGTGCGCTTCGAGGGCATCGAGCTGCTGCCGTGCGTCTCGCAGGGCGCCGCGCCCATCGGCCCGGAGCTGACCGTCACCGCCGCCGAGGGCCACGTGATCCAGGAGCTGGCCGGAAGCCCGGCGCTGAGCAAGGTCCGCGAGGTGCTCCAGGGGCTCGACGACCACGAGCGCGACCTGGCCGGCGAGGGCCTCCTGGTCGGAATGGTCATCGACGGCGGCAAGCCCGACTACGGGCCGGGCGACTTCCTCGTGCGCGGCCTGCTGGGCGCCGACCCCGAGAGCGGCGCGATCGCGGTGGGCGCGCCCGTGGGGTTGGGCCAGGTTGTTCGCCTGCACGCCCGCGACGCCGCCTCGGCCGACCAAGATCTGCGCCGGGCACTGGACCTGGGACGCGAGGCGCTGGGTGGCAACGCCCCGGCCGGCGCCCTGTGCTTCTCGTGCAACGGGCGCGGGCGCGAGATGTTCGGCGAGCCCGACCACGACGCCGCCGCGCTGGCGTCCACGCTGGCGGGCGCCCCCGCCGCGGGCTTCTTCGCGGCCGGCGAGATCGGCCCGGTCGGCGGCGAGAGCTTCCTGCACGGCTTCACGGCGACGGTCGCGCTGTTCGCCCCATAGATTTGCGGCCATGGACCTTCAGGGCAGAACCGTCCTGCTCACCGGGGCGACGGGCGGCCTCGGCCAGGCGATCGCGCGCGCGCTGCGGGCGCGCGGCGCCGCGCTGATCCTCAGCGGCCGCCGGACCGACGTGCTCGAGCCCCTGGCCGCGGAGACGGGCGGGCGCACGCTGGCCGCCGACCTCTCGCGGATCGACGAGGTGGAGCGCCTCGCCTCGGCGGCCGGCGACGTCGACGTGCTCGTGGCCAACGCGGGCATCCCCGCCGACGGCCCGGTGCTGGAGTACACCCCGGAGCAGATCGACCGGGCCATCGACGTGAACCTCCGCGCGCCCGTCCACCTGGCGCGCGTGCTGGCCGAGCGGATGGTGCGCGCGTGGCGCCGGGCACATCGTGTTCGTCTCCTCGCTGTCGGGCAAGGTCGCGACGGCGAACTCGGGCCTCTATTCGGCCACGAAGTTCGGGCTGCGGGGCTTCTCGTCGGGCCTGCGCCAGGACCTCCAGGGCACGGGCGTCAGCTCGTCGTGCATCTTCCCCAGCGGCATCGCCGACGCGGGGATGTTCGCCGACTCGGGCGCCAAGCTGCCGTTCGGCGCCGGGACCAAGAAGGCCGCCCACGTCGGCGCCGCGGTCGTGCGTGCCATCGAGCGAGACCGCGGCGAGATCGACGTGGCGACCGTGGCCGAGCGTGCCTGGGGCAAGGTCGGCCAGGTGGCGCCGGCCACGATGGCGCGGATCAACCGGCGCTTCGGCGGAACCGAGATCGCCGCCGCCATCGCCAACAGCGAGGCCCACCGCTCCAAGCGGTAGGCCTACCCGCCGGCGGCGGCCGCCTCGCGCAGCTCGCCGGTGGCGCTCGCCACCGCCGCGAGGATCTCGTCCGCCAGCTTCGGGCCCTCCGCGGCGCGCACCGGAGTCGCGGTGATCCGCACGATGACCTCGTCCCCGTCCCATTCCTCGAGCGCGATGTGCGGTTCCGACCGGGTGGCGACGGTCACGTGGTCGTTGAGCAGCTCCTGGAGGACGCTGGGACGCACGTCGGCGCCCAGGCGGGCGCGCAGGTCGACGGCGTCGGGCTCGCGCAGCGGGCTGACCGCGAGGGCCAGCACGACGCTGTTGGGAACCATGATCGAGTCCTCGCCGTTGGCCATGGTCGTGTAGAGCAGCCCGAGCGACGAGATGACGCCCTCGATCTGGCCGGCCACGCCTCCGCCCTGCATCCGGACCCGGTCCCCCACACGGAACGGCCGCGCGCTCAGGAGGACCGTCCCCGCGATGAGGTTGCCCAGTGTCTGCTGGGCGGCGAGACCGAAGATGACCGCCGTGAACGCGCCTCCCACGGCGAGCGTCCGCGGCTCGAGGCCGGCGATGTTGAGCGCGACCAGCAGCGTGATGCCGATCGTGGCCAGGCGGATGAGGAACCCGACCGTCCCGGCCGTGCCGGGATCCAGCCGGCGGAAGAGCGCCGGCCCCATCGCCCGCCCGATGTCGCGCGCGATGGTCCAGCCCAGCGCGAGCAGCGCGACCACCGTGATGAGCCGGATCGGCATGTCCAGGCCGAAGAGCTGCGAGCGGTAGCGGTAGGCCACGAGAACGCCCGCGAGCAGGGGCACGAGGACCACCGCCTGGCGGCGGGCCTTGCGCGCCGCCTTGGCGCTGATCTGGCGCGCGAGACCGACCTCCTGCCACGAATGGCTCTTGGTCTTGAACATCTCGCGCATGGCTGCGCTTTCTTTCCTGCGTCTCAACATTGGCGTCCCCCTTATCCAACGCCGGTCGCGCTCAGGCGTTTCACGCGGCAACCGGTCCCTTCAGTTCACGTGCCCGCCCTTTCGCGCCCCTAAAACAACGACTGCTGGCTTGGGCGCTCTCGCCCATCCGGGGCCTGGGACCTCGTCCTCGGGGCACCTCCGGCGCCCTCTATCCGCCGGCCATGCCGGCCGCGGACCATGCTGTGCAGCCGTTCCTGTTCCTCGCGGGGCGCGTAGGCCGAGCGCGCGTACAGGCGCTCGTAGCGGGGCACCAGATCGGACCGGTAAGAGCGTAGCCAGTCCATGAACACGTCTCGGACCTCGCCCCGCAGGTGCAGCGCGATCCCGGCCACGTGCCCGACCCCCGCCTCCCCCAGCCCGAGCCAGGATCTCCTCGACCTGCCTGGGGTCGTCGTTGATCCCGGGCATCAGGGGCGCGATCAGAACGCCCGTGGGTATCCCGGCCCGGTGCAGCTCGGCCACCGCCTCGATGCGTTTGCGGGGATGGGGCGTGTGCGGCTCGCTGGCTCGCCAGGCCTTCTCGTCGAGCGTCGGGATCGACAGGTTGGCGGTGAACCCGACCCGTTCGTGCAGCGCCCGGAACAGGCCGACGTCGCGCAGCAGCAGCGGCGACTTGGTCAGCACCGAGCACGGCGTGTCGCTGCGCAGCAGGGCGTCCCAGACCTCGGGCATGAGCCGGTAGCGGCCCTCGACCCACTGATAGGGGTCCGTGTTCGTCCCCAGCGCCACGTGCTCGCGCTTCCACGACGGCCGCGCCACCTCGGCCCGCAGCACCTCGGGCAGGTTGACCTTGACGACGATCTCGCGCTCGAAGTCCTCGGCGGCGTTGAAGTCGAGGTAGGTGTGGGTGGGGCGAGCGAAGCAGTTGTGGCTGACGACGCCGTCGGCGATGAAGTCGCCGGTGCCGGTGGTGATGTCGAACATCGGGATCTCGGCTCTCAGCGGCTCGACCGCCACCACGCCCAGAGCCGCGTTGCTCTTGAGGGCAGTCCCGTCGATCGTTCGCTTGCGCGTGATCGCCGGATCGGTGATGTGGAAGAACCTCAGCCGCTCGCGCAGGCCGCCGCGGATGCGGACGCACCTCAGGCGGTTGGCCAAGCCACGGTCCTCGACGCAGAAGTCGAAGCCGAGCCCTTTCAGCGCCTCCGTGGTCCGTGCGATCAGCCCGTCGTCGGTGTTGGCGATCCGCAACGCGCCGCCGCTGCAGCTGCCCTCGGCATCGAAGATGCCGGCGAGAAACCCTCGCCTCCACTCCGGACCTGCCGACCATGGCCAGCGGATGACCTCTCGGATCCGCTCGACCTTCGGGCCCGACTGCGTCCGGATGGCGCGCGCGGCCCGGGTCGTCGCGGTCGCGGCATGGAACTCGAACTCGTCGGTCTCCACGCCCTCCTCGAGCAGAAAGCGGTGTGCCCGGCGAAGCGCCTCGAGATCGCAGAGCGCGAGGCGAAACCGGTGCACGGTCCCGTGGGTACGTCCGGGCCGCTCGTACTCGTAGGTCCCGAGCGTGCCGTCACCGCGGATGAGTCCGCACAGGTAGCCCCGGCGGTACTCGTCGGTCTCGGGCGTGGCCCGGGCGAAGGCGCCCACGCCCAATAGCTGGTCGTTCTGGGTCAGATGAGGCCGCTGGGCCGGCCCGCCCCCCGATCCCCTGACGAACTTCCACCCGCGCCGGCTCAGGAACCGGTGATCGCCGCTGGCCACCAGTTCCGTCCCGTCCTCCAGGACGACCCTGTACGCGGCCTTGAGCGTCTCCCAGTGCGCCTGGACCTCCGTGATGACGTAGCGCCGATACCGCCCCTCGCGCACGGTGCCGTAGATCCGATCCCCGATCGACAGCTCCGCGATCCGCCGGGTCCGGCCGTCGGCCAGCAGGATCGGGGTGTCGCCGGCTACGCAGTACCTGCACGCATGGGTGCATCCCCTATACGGGTTGATCGTGTACTCGAACGGCATCCGCGACTGCTTGGGCACGCGGTTGAGCGCCGACTTCGCCTGGACCTCGTAGAAGCGGACGTTGAGGGCCTCGGGGGCGTCGAACGTGCGGATGCGGGCGGCATCGCGGTAGCCCGGGAGTGTCCGGGCCGCCTCGGCCTCGTCAGGAGGTTGTCCCACCGCATACGAACACATGTTCGCATGGGGAGCGGACGGGTACGACGGGGGACGTCGGCCGATCATCCGAGGGCCGACGCTTGCTGCAGGCCGGCGTCGACGCCGGCTCAGCCCGCCGCGGCGCGCCCACGAGCGAGGCCTCGCCGGCCAGCGTCTGGCTCGTCGCGCTGGTGATCCGCACCGGCACGAACTCGCCGGGCTGCGCCGAGCCGGCGAAGTTCACGACCTTGTTGTGCGCGTGCGTCCGCGCAGCCGCGATCGGGTCGGTGCGCGACGGGCCTTCGACGAGGACGTCGAGCGTGCGCCCGACGAAGCGCTGAGCGCGCTCGCGCGCGCGGCGCTGGACGACCTCGACCAGGCGCTCCATGCGCTCGCACCGCGACCTCGTGCGGGACGCGCCGGCAGCTCGGCGGCCTCGGTGTCGCGCCGCGGCGAGTAGATGAAGGTGAAGGCGCCGTCGAAGCCGACCTCCTCGGACACCTCGAGCGTCTGGCGCGAAGTCGTCCTCGGTCTCTCCCGGGAAGCCGACGATGATGTCCGTCGTCAGGGCGACGTCGGGCACGTGCTCACGAAGCAGCGCCACGCGGTCGAGGTAGCGGTCCCGGTCGTACGTGCGCCGCATCGCCTGAGCACGCGCGAGGACCCCGACTGCAGCGGCAGGTGGATGTGCTCGCATACCGCCGCCAGCTCCGCGTGGGCGCGCGCGACGTCCTCGCGCATGTCCTTCGGGATGCGGGCTGGTGTAGCGGATGCGGTCGATGCCCTCGACGGCGTCGATGCGCGCCAGCAGCTCCGAGAACGCGGCCCCCGCGGGCGCAGGTCGCGGCCGTAGGAGTTCACGTTCTGGCCCAGCAGCGTGACCTCCCGCACCCCCTCCGCCGCCATGCGCTGCGACCTCGGCGACCAGCTCGTGCAGCGGGCGCGAGACCTCGCGCCCGCGCGTCGAGGGCACGATGCAGTAGGAGCAGCGGCAGTTGCACCCGACGCTGATCTGGAGCCAGCCCTGGACGTCGCGGCCGCGCTTCTCGGGCAGGTGCCCGGTGAAGCCCTCGAACTCGAAGAAGCCCTGGGCGGTGAGGGAGTCGGACGTGAGGAACTCCGCCAGCCGGTGCACCTGCCCGGGACCGAAGGCCACGTCGACGAAGGGGAAGCGGCGAAAGACCTCGTCCTTGACCGACTGCGCCCAGCAGCCGCCGACGCCGATGACCGTCTCCGGCCGCCGGCGCTTGGCCGCGCGGCCTCCTGCAGGTGGGCGACGAACCGGTCGTCGGCCCGCTCGCGGATCGAGCAGGTGTTGAACAGGATCAGGTCGGCCTCGCGGCGCTCGGGGCCTCCTCGTAGCCCAGCGACTCGAGCATGCCCTTCATGCGCTCGGAGTCGTGCTCGTTCATCTGGCATCCGAACGTGGTGACGTGGTAGCCCGGCATCGCCCGCAGAGTACTCAGCGCGCGTAGTCGACCGTGCGCGATTCGCGCATCACCGTCACCTTGATCTGGCCCGGGTACTCGAGCTCGTGCTCGATCTCCCGGGCGATCTCGTGCGAGAGCATCGCGGCGCCGTCGTCGTCGAGCGCTCCGGGCTCCACCATCATGCGCACCTCGCGGCCCGCCTGCATGGCGTAGACCTTCTCCACCCCCGGGTGGCGCTCGGCGATCGCCTCGAGGTCGCGCAGGCGCTTGACGTAGTGCTCGAGCGACTCGCCGCGGGCGCCCGGGCGCGCGCCCGACAGGGCGTCGGCCGCCTGCACGATGACGGCCTCGACCGTCTGGGGCTCGACCTCGTTGTGGTGGGCCTCCATCGCGTGCGCCACGGCCTCGGTCTCGCCGTGCTTGCGGGCGAGGTCGCCGCCCACCAGGGCGTGCGGGCCCTCGATCTCGTGCGAGACGGCCTTGCCGATGTCGTGCAGCAGCGCGGCGCGCCGCGCGGTCTTGGCGCTGGCCCCCAGCTCGGAGGCCATCATCGCCGCCAGGTTCGAGCACTCGATCAGATGCGCGAGCACGTTCTGGCCGTAGCAGGTGCGGAAGCGCAGCCGGCCGAGCAGGCGGATCATCTCGGGATCCAGGGCCTCGACCTTGGCCTCGATGACGGCCTGCTCCCCCATCTCCATGATGTGGTCCTCGAGCTCTGACTTCGCCTGGTAGAAGGTCTCCTCGATCCGCGCGGGATGGATCCGCCCGTCGGCGAGCAGCTTCTCCAGCGTCAGGCGCGCGACCTCGCGGCGGACCCCGTCGAACCCCGAGAGGACGACGGCGTGCGGCGTGTCGTCGACGATGAAGTCGACGCCGGTCAGGCTCTCCAGCGCGCGGATGTTGCGGCCCTCTCGGCCGATGATCCGGCCCTTCATGTCGTCGGACGGCAGCTGGACCACCGACACGGTCGTCTCGGCCGCGTGCGCGGCGGCGAGCCGGCGCATGCAGACGGAGAGGATGTTGCGCACGCGACGGTCGGCGTCGCGCTTGGCCTCCTCCTCGACCTGGCGGACGATGCGCGCGGCGTCGTGGCGCGCGGCGTCCTCGACCTCCTTGAGCAGGATCTGCTTCGCCTGACTCGCCGAGAGCCCGGCCACCCGCTCGAGCTCGCGGACGTGCTCGCGCTTGCGCTCCTCGAGCAGGTCGCGCTGATGGTCGAGCTCGCGCTCGCGATCGTCGAGGGAGCGCTCGCGCCGCGTCAGCTCGGCGAGCTTGACGTCGATCGCCTCCTCCTTGGTGATCACCCGCTCCTCGATGCGGGCGATCTCGCCGCGCCGCTCGATGAGCTCGCGCTCGACGTCGTCGCGGACCAGAGGCGGCGGAGCGGCCGTCTCGGCGGGTCGCCGGGAGCCGCGCGAGAACAGCAGCGCAGCGGCCACGAGCCCGATCGCCAGGACCGCTGCCGCGATCACGATTGCCATTGAAGTTCCTCTCCGCGGGCCATGCGGGCCCGCCCTCATGCGTATCCGGTTGACGCGTCGGACCGGACCCCGCGAGCCGCACGGAGTCGGAGCTTCGGATGGACGGCCAGAGCCGCCCCAGGCTGTCGGCTAGGGGTGTTTCGTGAGACCCGGTCTGTCGCCGGGCATTCGGGTTGTCGTCGTTCGGTTGGCCGTCAACACTGGAAGTTCTGACTCAGAAAGGCTTGGTTTGCTGGTGATTCGTGCCCTCGCGGGCCCGGTCCTACGCTGCCGGTGATCGTAGTACCGGCGAGAGGCGCCCGCAAACGAACGGAGGTTCGGACCGGTCAGGACTCGCCCGCGGCCCGCTCGTAGCGGCGGATCGCGTCGTGGGCGAGCTCGAGCTCGTAGCCGCGGCGCGCCAGCAGCCCGAGGGCGCGGTTGCGTTCGCGGGCGTCGCTGGGCGGTGAGGGAAGCCGGCGGCGCAGCAGCTCCACCGCCGCCTCGAGCTCGCCGGCCGCGCCCCGGGTCGACAGGGCGTCCGCGATCAGATCGGGCTCGACGCCGGCCGAGAGCAGGCTGCGCTCGATGCGCTCCCCGCCCCAATCGTCCAGCGCGCGCCGGTCCTCGGTGAAGCGCCTCGCGTAACGGGCGTCGTCGAGGTAGCCCTGGCGCTCGAGCTCGCGCACCGCCCGCACCACCGTGGCCTCCTCCACCCCGCGCGCGGCGAGGTGGCGGCGGATCTCGACGACCGTGCGGTCTCGCCGCGCCAGATGGCGGTAGGCGAGGTCGAGCGCGTGCTGCAGCCGGATCTCGGGATCGAGGTCACCGAGCGGCCCGTCACCGGGCCCGGGCTCCGGCTGAGCCGCGGCGCTCACGCGGCCTGCTCGACCTCCTCGGCCTCCGGAGCCGGCTCGACCGCCTTGATCGGCTTGATGCCGTCGCGCGCGATCCCCAGAGCGGCGTAGATCTTCTCCTCGATCTCGCGCGCCACCTCCGGGTTCTCGACCAGGTAGCCCTTGGCGTTGTTGCGGCCCTGGCCGATGCGCTCGTCCCCGTAGGAGAAGAAGGAGCCCGACTTGGAGATGAGGTCGTGCTCGAGACCGAGGTCGAGGATGCAGCCGGCCGACGAGATGCCCTTGCCGAACTCGATGTCGAACTCGGCGATCCGGAACGGGGCGGCGACCTTGTTCTTGACGACCTTGACCTTCACGCGGTTGCCGACCGCCTCGGTGCCGTCCTTCAGCGTCTCGATGCGGCGGATGTCCAGGCGCTGGGAGGAATAGAACTTCAGCGCGCGGCCGCCGGGCTGCGTCTCCGGCGAGCCGAACATGACGCCCACCTTCTCGCGGATCTGGTTGGTGAAGATGCACATCGTCTGGGTGCGGTTCAGGTTGCCCGCCAGCTTGCGCATGGCCTGGGACATCATGCGGGCCTGGAGGCCGACGGTCTGGTCGCCCATCTGGCCCTCCAGCTCGGCGCGCGGCGTCAGCGCGGCGACCGAGTCCACGGCCACCACGTCGACGGCGCCCGAGCGCACGAGCATGTCCGCGATCTCCAGCGCCTGCTCGCCGTGATCGGGCTGGGAGACCGAGCAGCTCGTCGATGTCGACGCCGATCTCCTTGGCGTACAGAGGGTCCATCGCATGCTCGGCGTCGATGAAGGCGCACACGCCGCCGAGCTTCTGCGCCTCGGCGAGCACGTGATAGATCAGCGTCGTCTTGCCGGACGACTCCGGGCCGAAGACCTCGACGATCCGCCCACGCGGCACGCCGCCGATTCCGAGGGCGAGGTCGAGGGAGAGCGCGCCGGTGGGGATCGCGTCCACCGCCACCCTGGCGCCCTCGTCGCCCATCCGCATGACGGAGCCCTGGCCGAACTGGCGCTCGATCTGCTGCAGAGCGCCCTTGAGCGCGGCATCGCGGGCGTCGGTGGTCTTCTTGTCGTCCGGCATCTGGGCTCCTTGGTCGTCTCGGACGGACGACATTAGGCCTCGCCACGGACGGAAACAGGTGTTCGGGGCGCGCCGTGTCGAAGACGGCGCGAAGGCGTGACGAAGCGCGGCAGATCCAGGGCTATCGGGCGGGCCGATCGCCCTGGAGCTCGGCCCGGGCGAGCGGCTCGTAGCGCGCGCCCGAGGGCGCCAGGCGCGAGCGGTAGAGGGTGAGCGCGCAGCCCGCGAACGGCTCGAGCTCGGGGCCGGCCAGCTCGCGGGCCCGCAGGCGCACGCGCTTGCCCACGCGCCCGGCGGTCACGTGCGCCCGGAACGGCCGGCTCTCCGGCTCGTAGCCGCCACCGGCCGCCAATGCGTCCACCACCCGCCGCTGGAGCGCCTCCAGCTCCCCCTCCCCGTCATCGAGGTCGACCGCCAGCACCCGAGGGCGCCGCGGCGGCAGCCAGGCGACGCCCGCGGCGCTCAGCCCGCGCACGGGCACGGCGCAGGGCAGCACCAGGTCGCCGAGCAGCGGCGCCTGGGTCACCTCGCGCCAGCCCAGGAAGGCGAGGGTCACGTGCAGCATCTCGGCCGGCACGAGCCGCAGGCCCTCGAGGTCCGCCGTAGCGGTGCGGGCCCAGCCGGCGATCCGCTCCCGCACGGAGGCCGGGAGGTCGAGGGCGACGAAGAGGCGCGCCCGCTCGGCGCGCTCGCTCACGCCGGCGCCCGCTGGGGACCGGCTCCGGGCACGAGGATGTCGGTCTCGCCGCGCAGCAGGCGGCGCAGCAGGTGCATCGTCACGGTCGTGGAGCGGTCGCGGATGTCCTGGCGATTGCCGGGCAGCTGCACGGCGCGCTCGATGCGCGCGCCGTCGCGCTCGGCGACGCAGAAGCACACCCAGCCCACCGGCTTGTCCTCGGTCCCGCCCCCCGGGCCCGCGACACCCGTGATGCCGACGCCCAGGTCGGCGCCGAAGCGCTCGATCGCTCCGTCGGCCAGGGCGCCGGCCACCTCCGGCGAGACCGCTCCGTGGCGCTCGATCAGCTCGGCGGGCACGCCGACGACGTCACGCTTGGCGGAGTTGGAGTAGGCGGCCACCCCGCCCAGGACGTACTCGGAAGACCCGGGGCGATCGGTGAGCCGCGCGCTCATCAGCCCGCCGGTGCACGACTCCGCCACCGCCACGGTGCGCACCGGAGGCCCGGCGAGCAGCCCCGCCACCTGCTCGTCCACCGTCGAGCCGTCGTCTGAGAACAGGACGTCTGCGTGGCGCTCGCGCAGCCGGCGCTCGAAGTCCTCGTACACACCCTCGTCCGCGGGCTCCCAGCGCGTGGCCACCTCGATCTCGCCGCGGCGCAGGCACGTCGTGATCTCCAGGCGCTCGATGGGAACGCCGTCCTCCTCCACCGCGCGCAGCGTCGAGGCGATCTCGGACTCGGGGATCCCGAACATCCGCAGGATGCGCTGGCGGTACTCCGTCGCGCCGGAGGTCGCGGCCCGGAAGGCATCCGTGCCGCGAGCGGTCTCCCACATGGGCTGCAGCTCGCGCGGCGGGCCCGGAAGGACGACGACGGTCGGGCCGTCGCCGGTCGCCGGAGCCACGACCAGGCCGGGCGCGGTGCCCACCGGCTCGAGGATCGTCGCCCCCGCGGGGATCACCGCCTGCTTGCGGTTGGAGATCCTCAAGGCCTCCGGGTCCAGGCCGGGCCAGCGCGAGAGCAGCGGCTCGAGGATGTTCCAGATGCGCCCTTCGAGCGCCTCGTCGAGGACCATCTCGCGGCCCTGGAAGCGCCCGACGACCTCCGCGGTCAAATCGTCCGCGGTCGGGCCGAGGCCGCCGCTGGTGACGATGAGGTCCATTCCCTCGCCGGCCATGAAGCCCAGCGCCGCGAGCATGTCCTCGGGGCGGTCGCCGACGATCTCGATGTGGGCGAGCTGGATTCCCGCCTCGCGCAGACGCTCGGAGAGCCAGGGTCCGTTGCGGTCGGAGATGACCCCGTTGAGGACCTCGTTGCCCGTGATGACTATTCCGGCGCGCGCTGCCATCTAGACAATGACTAGCACGCGTTCTGCGTTTCCGGCACGAGCTTGCGCCCCCGCGGAGTGATCTGGAACGTCGTGGCGGTCGGCCGCGGGAGCACGCTGTAGGCGTGGCCGTTGACCCGGAAGCGGATCGACGAATTGCCCACGGTGAGGCGGAAGCGCTTGCCGGTGTAGCTCTGGCTGCCGCCGCCGGCCGTCAGCGTGGTGTTGACGATCAGCTTGTCGCTGGAGTTGCGCAGGCAGACGTAGACGTCGCCCGTGGGGATCAGGGTGAGGCGCGCGACCGTCGGGACGGGCTTGGGCTTCGGCTTGGCCTTGGGCGGCGTGGTGGTCGTGGGCCGGGTGGCCACGGGCGGACTGTCGTTGCCGCCCCCGATCGACCCCAGGACGATCAGGAGCACGATCAGCCCGGCCACGGAGAGCCCGATGATCCAGGCGCGCGAGACGCGGGGCGGGCGCGGCGCGCGCGGGCGCGGCGGTCCCACCGGAGGCCCGAGCGACTGGAGCTCGGTGTCCGACGGGGGCGGCTCGTAGCGCAGCTTGTATTCCTCGACGAGCAGCTTGCCGTCGATCCCCAGATACTCCGCGTACGTACGCAGGAAGCTCTTGACGAAGGTGGGACCGGGCAGCATGTCCCATTCCTCGTTCTCGATGGCGCGCAGATACTTGGCGCGGATCTTGGTCGCCGCTTCGACCTCGGAGATGTCGATCCGCGCGCGCATCCGCGCCTCCTGGAGCGTCGCGCCGATATCGGGCATAACCTGGCGAACAGGCTACTCACTAGGGTTCCGCGCCCGATGCGTGCAACGGCCCGTTCATCTCCCCCCACAGTCGACGTAGCGACACAGAGCCTGGCCCGCCCGGCCGCGGTGATGGCCGTGGGCACGGCGCTCTCCCGGCTGACCGGGCTGGGGCGCATCGTGGCCTTGGCCTTCGCCCTGGGCGTGTCCGAGTCGCGCCTGGCCGACGCCTACAACATCGCCAACACGCTTCCGGTCACCCTCTACGAGCTGGTCCTCGGCGGGATCCTCACGTCGATCTTCGTGCCCGTCCTCGTCCAGGAGCTGCGCACGAAGGACCACGACGAGGCCTGGCGCTCGGTCTCCGCGCTCATCTCCGTGTCGCTGACCGCGCTGATCGTGATGACGGCGGTGATCGCACTGCTGGCACCGCAGATCATCGACGTGTTCTCCCACCGCGTGGGCGGCGAGGCGGGCCGCCAGCAGCACGCCCTGGCCACGTTCTTCCTCATCCTCTTCGCCCCCCAGATCGCCCTCTACGGCATCGCCGCCATCTCGGGCGCGCTGCTCAACGCGCACGGTCGCTTTGCGCCGCCGATGTTCACGCCGATCGTCAACAACCTGATCCTCATCGCGGGGTTCGTCCTGTTCGCGGTGGTGGCCGGCAGCGCGCCCACGGCGGCCAGCGTCGACCACAACACCGGCCAGAAGCTCATCCTGGCCATCGCCAACACCGGCGGGGTGGCGGCGATGGCGGCGCTGAACTGGTGGTTCGCGCGCCGGCTCGGGGGGCGGATCACGCTGCTGCTGGACTGGCGGCATCCCGCCGTCCGGCGCGTGGCCAAGCTGTCGCTGTGGACGCTGCTGTTCGTGGGCGTGAACGCCCTCGGCACCGCGATCTCGTTCTATCTGGCCAACGGCCAGCAGGGCGGCCCGACCGCCTACACGCTGGCCTTCGCCTTCTTCCAGCTGCCGATCGGGATCGCCGCCGTGTCGATCATGACGGCACTCATCCCCCAGCTCTCGGCCCACTACGTCGACGGCGACGACCCGGCGTTCCTGGCCCGGCTGGCCGGCGGCCTGCGGGCCGTGGCCATGCTGCTGGGCCCCGCGACCGCCGCGTATATCGTCCTGGCCGGGCCGCTCATGGAGATCCTGCTCGAGCACGGCGTGGCCAAGAGCGCCAGCGCCGAGCTCGTCGCCTCCGTGCTGCGGCTCTTCGCGATCGGGCTGATTCCCTTCTCCGCCTTCCTCCTGCTCTCCCGGGCCTTCTACGCCCGCCAGGACAACCGCACGACGGCCGTGTGGAACATCCTCGCCGTCAGCGTCACCGTCGCCCTGGACTTCGCCCTGTTCCCCGTGATCGACGTCCGCGGCCTGGCGCTGGCGCACACGATGGGCTTCGTCGTGGGTTCGATCGTGCTCGCCGTGCTGCTGCGCCGGCGCGTCGGCCCGCTGGGGGCCCGCAAGACGCTGACGGAGTTCGGGAAGGTCACGATCGCCTCGGTCGTGGCCGCCGCCGTGATGCTCGGGGCCCTGCTCCTGGGCGACGCCCTGCTCTCCGCGGGCGAGGGACGCGCCCTCTTCCAGCTCGTGCTCGGCGGCCTCGGAGGGCTCGGCGCCTACTTCGTCGTCGCCCGGACCCTGAACATCGAAGAGCTCGCCCTGCTCACCCGCATGCTCCCGCGGCGCGCCTCGGCCCGTTGAGCGCCGACGGCCTCATCGCCGTCTATCCGCCCCTGGAGACGGCGAGCCTCCTGCGCCGCGCCCGGCGAGACGTTTTCCCCTGGTCTGAGCCAGGCCTGCGGCTGACCCACCTGGGGCGCGGCGCGGCGTGGCTGGCGCTCGAGGCCCTCGGCCTGGGATCGGGCAGTCGGGTGGCCATGCCCACCTACCACTGCGGCTCGGAGGTCGAGGCGGCGCACCTGCGCGGGTGCGAGGTCGTCTTCTATCGCGTCGACGGAGCGCTGCGGGTCGACGAGGACGACATGCGCACCGTGGCCGAGAGCTGCGACGCGCTCTACCTGATCTCGGACTTCGGCTTTCCGATGCCCGAGCCGGTGCCCGGCGTGGCGACGATCGAGGATGCGGCCCACGCGCTCTTCTCGCTGGACCCGGCGGGCCGTCCGCTGGGCTCGCGGGGCGAGGCCGCGGTGTTCTGCCCGCGCAAGTCGCTCGGGGTGCCCGATGGGGGCGCGATCCTCGTCCGCGAGGGCCAGGCACGCCTGGTCGACCGCCGCCCGGGCGGGCGCGAGATGCTGCGCTCGACCCTGTCGCTCGCCGCCGCCCGAGCGGCCGTTTCACGTTTTTCGCCCCTGCGGCGCGCCGCGTCGCGGGCGATCGGGCGGGTGAGCATCGGCGACGCCGCCGCCCGCGAGGGTGAGCTGACCGACGTGGTCATCGGGGAATGGGGCCTGGAGCCCGAGGACATGGAGAACGCGGCCGCCCGCCCGTCGCGCCTGACCTCGGCGCTCGTGCGCCGGGCGAACCCGCACCGCCTGCGCGAGCGGCGCCGGCGCAACTACTCCATCCTCGCCGCCGAGCTGGCCGACCTGGCGCCCGAGCCGTTCCGGACCCTGCCCGACGGCACCGCCCCGCTCTACTTCCCCGCCCTGGCGCGCGACCGGGACCGGGCGATCACCGGGCTGCTCGAGCGAGGCGTGCGGCCGCTCGAGGTCTGGCCCGTCCCCCATCCGCTCCTGGACCGCACTCGCTTCGCCGAGCTCGAGCCGCTGCGCCACGGCCTGCTCGCCCTGCCCGTCCACCAGGCGCTGGGCGAGCGCCACATGGAACGGGTGCTCGATGCCGCCCGGGCCGTCCTGCTCTAGGCCGAGGCGCCGGCCCGGTCGCCCAGCGGGCGCAGGATCACGACCGGCGTCTGCTCGTCCTCGTTGCCGGCGGGGTTGTCCATGAGCGCCGCGGTCACCCAGGCGTCGTCGACCCCGGGCGAGCTGCCCACCACCCAGGCTCCGGTGAGGTGGTTGGCGTCGACGATCGCCACGCCGCAGCCCAGCGTCCCCGCAAGCTCGCTCGCCAGCTCCGCGGGCGCCCGCGGCCCGAAGACGACGTGGTGGTCGTGCGGGGGCATGGCCGCGGCGACGTCGTCGATCATCGCCGTCCCCGGCCCGGCCACGCGATAGAACCACCCGCGCTTGCGGGCCACCTTCCCGGCCACCGCGGCCGCCGTGCCGGCCAGCACCTTGGCCCGGCCGGCCTCCATGATCGCCCCCTGCATCCCCTCCGGGCTGTGCAGCGGTCCGATCTTGCCCACGAACCGGCAGAGGACCCGGGCCAGCGGACCGGGCTCCACCAGCTCGAGCGGCACGATGCGCGCCTGCCCCGCGGCCGCTGGGCTCTCGCCCACGGCGATCACGTCGCCAGCGCGGCGCTGCTCGCGTGTTGCCTGGTCGACGACGGGCAGCAGGCCGGTGCGCCCGGTGATCATCGGGGTGCGGATGGGGATGCGGTGGGCGCCCACGCGCTCCTCGGAGACCGGTGCGATGTTGGGCTCCCCCAGCTCGTCGCGCTCGCCGAAGCGCTCCCGCCGCAGGGATCGCAGCGCGGCGTTGCGCGGATAGATGCCGGCGCCCCGATGCAGCGTCTCGCGCGCGGCGCCCTCGTCTCCGGCCTCCAGCTGAAGCTCGGCCAGGGTGACGTAGTCCGAGGCGTAGACGAGGTAGTTGGGCGCGATGCTCACGAGCTCGGTGAACCAGCGCAGCGCGTCGGCGCGGTCGCCGGAGCGGAGCGCCAGCTGGGACAGGCGCTTGAGCGCGTGTCGGCGCAGCGGCTCGCGCTCGGCCACGGCCTCCAGGCGGGCCCGGGCCTCGTCGGTGCGCCCGGCCTCCGCCAGCGCGTCGGCGATCGTCAGCTCGTACCACGGCACGTCGGGCAGCCGCTCCCGCGCGGCCGTCAGGACCTCGATGGCCTCGTCGTACGCGCCCCGGCGCAGCAGCACCTCCGCCAGAGCGGCTGAGGCCAGCCGGGTGTCGCCCCCCACGGTGCCGAGCGCCCGGCGGGCGAAGCGCTCGGCCCCCGCCTCGTCACGCTCGTAGGTGAGGGCCAGCCAGGCCCGGACCGACAGCGCGGTGGCGTCGCCGATGGACCCTCCGCCGCCGTCGAGCAGCGCGACGGCCCGCGCGGGGTCGCGCAGCCAGATCCGCTTCGCTCGCCAGCGGGCGTACAGACTCACGCGCGGCAGGCTAGCGATGGCCCGCCGGCGCCAGTACTTTCAGGGGATGGGCGAGTTCGCCGCCATCCTCGGGGTGTTCACGCTGGTCATCGTCACGCCCGGCCCCGACACCGCGCTCACGACCCGCAACACGCTGGTCGGCGGGCGGCGAGCCGGTTTGGCCACGGCGCTGGGCGTCATCACCGGCCAGGCGGCCTGGACCCTGGCCACCAGCGTCGGCGTCGCGGCCCTCATCGTGGCCTCGGAGCCGGCCTTCATCGCCCTCAAGCTCCTCGGCGCCGCCTACCTGGTCTACCTCGGCATCCAGGCGCTGGCGATCGCCCTGCTGCCCGGCCGCGCGGACCGGGCCGTCGCCGAGGAGGCCACGGCCGGGGGCCGCTCCGGCCGCGGCGCCTACCGCCAGGGGGTGCTCAACGACCTCGCCAACCCGAAGATGGGCGCCTTCTTCACCAGCGTCCTGCCGCAGTTCGCTCCCCACGGCGGCGGCGCCTTCTGGGCGATGGTCGGCCTCGGACTGCTGATGTGCGCGATGACCCTGACGTGGCTGACGGCCTACGTGACCGTGATCGCCCGGGCCGGCGACCTCGTCCGGCGCTCACGGGTGCGGCGCGCCATCGAGGGCGTCACGGGCGCCGCGCTGATCGCCCTCGGCCTGCGTCTGGCCACCGAGAACCGCTCTTAGCCACCTCACGCCCCGGCGCGGCCCCGCGTTCTGGCCCCATGGCCTACACCCTGATCGGCACCGACGGACGCCCCCACGAGTCCTCCACCCCCGGCACGCTGGGCGGCCACCGCCGCACCCGGGTCTACGGCCGGCTGGACTGCCCGGGCGCCCTGCGCTGGATCGCCAGGGGCCACTACGTGGCCCACCGGGTGTTCTTCGCCGACGAGGAGACGGCCATCGCTGCGGGCTACCGGCCCTGCGCGCGCTGCCTGCCCGAGCGCTACCGCGAGTGGAAGGCGCGCACGGGCGGCTAGTCCTCGGGCGGCGCGTCGGCCGAGGCGGGCGAGAACTCCTCGGTGCCGCCCGCCACGGGCGCGGCCTCGCCCCGGTCGTGCAGCCCGCCGATGATCCGCGGCAGGTCGGCCTCGGTGATCAGCACCTGACGCGGCTTGGAGCCCTCGTAGCCCGAGATCACGCCCCGGCGCTCGAGCATGTCGATCAGGCGCCCGGCGCGCGTGTAGCCGAGGCGCAGCCGGCGCTGAAGCATGGACGTCGAGGCCGTGCCCATCTGCGCGACCAGGGCGATCGCCTCCTCGAGCAGCGGATCCTCGTCGGGATCGAACTCGTCGTCGCCGCCGCTGTCCGAGCTCTCGTCCTCGACCTCCTCCAGCAGCTCCTCGTGGAATTCGGGCTCGCCCTGGCGGCGCCAGTGCTGCGTGAGCTGCTCGATCTGGCCCTCGTCGATGTAGGCGCCCTGGATGCGCTGGAGGCGTGACGAGCCGACGGGCGAGAACAGCATGTCGCCCTCGCCGAGCAGCGTCTCGGCCCCGTTCTGGTCAAGGATGACCCGCGAATCAGTCTGCGAGGAGACGGCGAAGGCGATCCGCGACGGGACGTTGGCCTTGATCATCCCCGTGATCACGTCCACGCGCGGGCTCTGCGTGGCCAGCACCAGGTGGATCCCCACGGCACGGGCCTTCTGGGCCAGGCGGATGATCGAGTCCTCGACGTCGGCGGGCGCGACCATCATCAGGTCGGCCAGCTCGTCGATCACGCAGAGGATGTAGGGAAGCTCGGGCTCCTTGCGCTTGCGCCGGGCCCGGTTGAGCTCGATCAGCGAGCGGGTGCGGGCCAGCGACATCATGCCGTAGCGCGACTCCATCTCCCGCACCAGGTTCTGAAGCGCCGTGGCAGCCATGCGCGGGCTGGTGATCACGGGCGTGAGCAGGTGGGGAATCGAGTCGTAGTGGTTGAGCTCGACCTGCTTGGGGTCGACGAGCACGACGCGCACGTCGTGCGGCGTGGCCCGCAGCAGCACCGACGAGAGCATCGCGTTGATCGCGCCGCTCTTTCCGGCCCCGGTGGTGCCGGCCACGAGCAGGTGGGGCATCTTGGTCAGGTCGGCCCCGATGGCCCGCCCGGCGACGTCCTTGCCCAGCCACACCGTGAGCGGCGACCAGTCCTTGGGCGGGTCCTGGAAGACGTCCCCCAGGTGCACCATGCGCCGGCGCACGTTGGGCACCTCGACGCCCACGGCCTGCTTGCCGGGGATCGGGGCGAGGATCCGGATGTCCGACGCGGCCAGCGCGTAGGCGATGTCGTCCTTGAGCTGCGCGACCTTGGAGACCTTCGTCCCGGGCGCCAGGCGCAGCTCGTAGCGCGTGATGTGCGGGCCGCTGATCGTCCCGATGACCTTGGAGTCGATGCCGAAGTGCCCCAGCGCCTCGACGAGCTGGGCCGCCACCTGCTCCTGGCCCGTGGTGTCGGGCTTGCTCGCCTCGGCCGTGGAGCGCTTGAGCAGGCGCGGGTCGGGCAGGGCCCACTCGAAGTCCGGGTCCTCGGTGACCGCCGAGCGGTAGCGCCCCTGCGGCGTGAGCTTGTCGGGATCGACCTCCGCGGCCGGGTCCGCGCGGGTGACGCCCGGCTGCTCGGCCTCGTCGGCCGGCGCGGGCGTCTCGGGCTCCGGGTCGGGCTCGGGGGCGTTCCCGGGCTCCTCGGGCCCGGCGCCGCCCGCGGCCGTGGCAGGCGCGGGCGCATCGCCGAACAGGTCGGGAAAGCGGGTGGGTCCGTCGATCGGCGGCGCCTCGACGTGGGTGGCGCGGACTACGAGCTTCTCGGGGTCCTCGGCCTCCGGGGGACGGACGGGCTCCAGCGGGGCCGTCTCCCCCGGCCGGTGCGCGAGGGCACCGATCCCCGCGCTGGTCTCGCGCAGCGCCCGGGTCGTTCCCTGGAGCGAACTGCGCGTGGCGTTCAGGATCCCGGCGATCGTCGCGCCGGTCAGGAGCAGCAGCGCGGCGAGGAAGAGGAAGATCGCCACGATGTGCGCGCCCGACTGCTGCACAGCCCCGTGGACGGCGGTGTAGAGGCCCTCGCCCACCACTCCCCCGTGGTCCTCGACGAAGCCTCGCTGCCACACGTCGGGCCGGGCTCCGGGGGCGCCGAGCCCGAACGTGCCGGCCGCCATCGCCAGGGTCAGCGCGGCGAACAGGCAGGCGGCGCCCGTGCCGATCGGTCGGCCGTTGGGGACGAAGGGCCGCAGGACGACCACGACCCCGCCGGCCACCAGCGCGACCGGGACGCCGTAGGCGATGGCCCCGACCAGGTAGCGGGCGCCGTCGGTCAGCGCCCCGCCGACCTCGCCCCCCGCCCATCCGAGATAGAGGACGCAGGCCAGGAAGACCCCGACGGCGACGAGGAACAGGCCGATGAGGTCGAGGTCGCGCTGCTCGAGCATGGGCAGGCGAAACCACACGCCCGCGCCGAAGCGCCGGGGCCGCTTCTTGGGCGCCGGCGGCTTGCGCCGGGCCTTCGAGGCCCCCGACCGCGACTTCGAGGTGCCGGTGCGGGACTTGGACGTGCGGGACGCGCGCGTGGACATACGTGCCTCGGCGTTCGACGTTCGCCTGGCCACACCTCCCGGGTTGCTCTTCGCTCGCGTGCCTGAGCCCTTGGCAGTAATCGTCCGCTATGGGTCCTTGCTGCCGGGCCACGCAGGCCCCATCATGGGGCCATGCGGATCGTCGTCGTCGCCTTCCCCCAGGTCCAGTCGCTCGACCTCACCGGCCCGGTGGAGGTCTTCTCGATCGCTCAGCGCCTGGGGCTGGCTGAGTACGAGATCGAGTTCGTCTCCTCCCGGGCGGCCCCGGTGCGCAGCTCCAGCGGGCTTCGCCTGGTCCCGGACCTGGCCGTCTCGGCCTGCGAGGGACCGATCGACACGCTGCTCGTCCCCGGCGGGCTGGGCACGGCGGCCGCCCGCCACGACTCGCGCCTCGTCGACTGGCTGGCGCTGGCGGCCGTGCGCTCGCGCCGCGTCGCCTCCGTGTGCACCGGAGCCTTCCTCCTCGCCCGCGCCGGCCTGCTGGACGGCCGCCGCGCCACCACCCACTGGGAGTCCTGCGACGCGCTGAGCCGACACCACCCCGAGGTGACGGTCGATCCCGATTCGATCTTCGTGCGCGACGACAACGTCTACACCTCGGCCGGGGTCACCGCGGGGATCGACCTCGCGCTCGCTCTCCTGGAGGACGACGCCGGCCACGAGGCGGCCCTCGAGGTGGCCCGCCAGCTCGTCGTCTTCGTGCGTCGCCCGGGCGGCCAGGCACAGTTCAGCGCCCAGCTCGAGCACCCGCCGGCCCGCCGCCCCACGCTGCGCGACCTTCAGTCGTGGCTGCCCGACCACCTCGACGAGGACCTCACGGTCGAGGCGCTGGCCGAGCGCGCGTTCATGAGCCCGCGCAACTTCGCCCGGGCCTTCCGGCGCGAGGTCGGCGTCACGCCGGCCGCCTACGTGGCCCGGCTGCGGGTCGAGCGCGCCCGCCTGGACCTGGAGGCGGGCGACGCGCCCGTCGACGTGGTGGCCCGGCGCTGCGGCTTCGGGACCGTCGAGACCATGCGGCGCACCTTCCGCCGCCACCTGCACACCAGCCCCGCGGAGTACCGCGAGCGCTTTCAGACCACTGGAGCCTGACCATGGACGTCGCCATCCCCCTGTTCGACCGCTTCACCGCCCTGGATGCCATCGGCCCCTACGAGGTCCTCTCGCGCATCCCCGGGGCCACCGTCCACTTCCTCGCCGCCGACGGCCCTGGGCCGAAGTCCACGGAGAACGGGATGCTCACCGTCCTGGCGGAGCGCCCGCTGTCCGACGTGCCGCGTCCCGACGTGGTCGTCGTGCCGGGCGGGCTGGGCAACCGGCCGCTGATGGAGGACGCCGCCCTGCTGGACTGGCTGCGCCGCGCCCACGAGACGTCGCAGTGGACGACCTCCGTCTGCACCGGCGCGCTCCTGCTCGGCGCCGCCGGCATCCTGGACGGGCTGCGGGCGACCACGCACTGGCTCTCGCTCGGCGTCCTGGAGGAGCTGGGCGCGCTCCCCTCGCAGGAGCGCGTCGTGCGCGAAGGCAAGGTGATCACGGCCGCCGGGGTCTCCGCCGGGATCGACATGTCCCTGACACTCGCCGCGCTCATCGCCGGCCCGCAGCTCGCCCAGGGCATCCAGCTGGGCATCGAGTACGACCCTCAGCCCCCGTTCGACAGCGGTTCTCCGGCCAAGGCGCCGGCCGAGATCGTCGAGCTGGTGCGCGATCGCGCCGCCCTGCTGACCTGAGCGCTAAACGGCCCCTAAGGTCCGCCGCGTACCCTTCGCGGCATGGACGACTTCGGCCGCTCCCCCCGTGTCCTCGTGGTCGAGGACGACAACGAGATCGCTCAGGTGCTCCAGCGCTCCCTGCGCCTGGAGGGGTACGACGTACGGGTGACCGGCGACGGAGTCGCGGCGCTCAGCGAGGCGCACGCCTTTCTGCCCGATCTGGTGATCCTCGATCTCGGCCTCCCCAAGCTCGACGGAATCGAGGTGGCACGCCAGCTGCGCGACCGCGACGACACCCCGATCCTCATGCTCACGGCTCGCGATGCCGTCGAGTCGCGCGTCGAGGGGCTGGACTCCGGGGCGGACGACTACCTGGTCAAGCCGTTCGAGCGCCAGGAGCTCCTCGCTCGCCTGCGCGCCCTGCTGCGCCGCCGGCCGCCCCGCGGGGCCGCGCAGCTCGTGGTCGGGGACCTGATGCTCAACCCCGACACCCACGAGGTGGTGCGCCGCGAGCGCGCCATCGACCTCACGCAGCGCGAGTTCGAGCTGCTCGAGTACCTGATGCGAAACGAGCGCATCGTCGTTTCGCGCCAGCGGCTCCTGGACGAGGTGTGGGGCTATGACCCGTTCTCCGTGACCAACACGATCGAGGTCTTCGTCTCGAACCTGCGGCGCAAGCTCGAGGCCGACGGCGAGCCCCGGCTCCTGCACACGATCCGCGGCGCGGGGTACGTACTGCGCGCCAGCTGACGCCCGATGCGCCGCCTCGTCCTCGCCTATCGCCGCGTTCCCATCCGCTGGAGGCTGGCCGGCGGCTCCGCCGGGCTGACCATGGTGATCCTGTGCGGGTTCGCGGTGATCGTCGGCGTCCTGACGACGCACCAGATCCGCTCGGACTTCGACGACCACGTCCGCCAGACGGCCAACGACCTGCGGGAGCGCGTCGTCGTGCGCCCCGGCCAGCAGCCCACCTGCCAGGGGCCCGACCTCGACACCTACGGCAGCGCCGAGAACGCCTCGATCCGGGTGCTCACGCTCGACGGCGTCCTGCTGTGCAAGACGCGCGGCGCACACGACTTCGGGATACCCCACGCGGCCACCTCCGACATCGGCGGATACAGGGTCGAGTCGCGCGAGATCCGCGTCGGCGCGCTGGGCACGGCGATCCTCCAGTACGCGCGCCCGCTCTCCGAGGTGCGCCACACCACGCGGCGCGTGCGCTTCTTCCTCTTCCTCGGCGTGCTGGGCGGCACCCTGCTGGCGCTTCTCGCCGGGCTGGCCGTGGCCCGGCGCGCCATGCGACCCATCGCCCAGCTCACGTCGGTGGCCGGGGAGATCGCCCGCACCCGAGACCCCAGCATCCGCGTCCCCCATCCCGAGGCGGAGGACGAGGTCGCCGAGCTGGCGCGGACGCTGGAATCGATGCTCCACGCGCTGGACGAGGCGCAATCCCAGACGGAGGCCGCGCTGGACCAGCAGCGGGCCTTCGTCGCCGACGCCTCGCACGAGCTGCGCACTCCCCTGACCAGCGTCCTGGCCAACCTGGAGCTGCTCTCCGAGCAGCTGGAGACGAGCGATCTCGGCGACGCCGCCGACGGCGCTCTGCGGTCCGCTCAGCGCATGCGCCGCCTCGTGGCGGACCTCCTGCTCCTCGCTCGCGCCGACGCCGGCCGCGTTCCGCCGCGGGCCCCGACCGACCTCGGCGAGGTCGTGACCGAGGCGGCGTCCGAGCTCGAGCCGATCGCCGGCGACCACACGCTCACCGTGGACGCGGACCGTGTGCTCGTCGACGGGACCCGGGACGACCTGCACCGCCTGGCGGCCAACCTGATCGAGAACGCCATCCGCCACACGCCCGCCGGCACGGAGATCCGGGCCTCGGTCGACGCGCACGACGGCGAGGCGCGGCTGGTCGTCGAGGACGACGGGCCCGGTGTGCCTCCCGAGCTCGCGGCCCGGATCTTCGAGCGCTTCGTCCGCGGCGGCGGAGACCGGGGCCGCACCTCTTCCGGGCTGGGCCTGGCGATCGTGCGCGCCGTGGCCGAGTCCCACGGCGGCCGGGTGAGCGTGGAGCGCGGCGAGCGCGGCGGGGCCCGCTTCGTGGTGCGCCTGCCGGTCGCGGCTTCGGCCGAGATTCCGGGCGAGCCCGTCAGCGCCTGAGGGCCGGCTGCGCCGCCGTTGCCGGGCGCGCCTGCTCCAACGCGAGCGCGCCGGCGAGGACCACCACGATCGCGGCGATCTGGGCGACGGCCGAGACCTGCGTCCCGAGCGGTATCGCCGCCAGCGCCAGGACACCAGCGGCCATGCGCCAGGGGGCGCGGGCCAGGTGCAGCGAGGCGCGGAAGAGCGCGTCTCCGAGCAGGTAGGCGGCCACGCCGCCCGAGAGCTGGAGCGCGCGGGCCGGCTCGAGGTCGTCGAAGGGATGCCCGGTGGCCTGCTTGAGCGCGGCGGCCACGGCGATGATGCCGAACAGGAGCGGAAGGAAGGCGTAGCCGAAGGCGTTGAGCGCCATCCGAGGTCGCCGGTTGCGCGGCGCGGCGGCCAGCGCTCGCTCCGGCGCGTCCTCGCCCTCGCCGAAGTAGGCCCACCACAGGCAGGCCGCGAGCAGGAGGCCCAGCACGGCGACGCCGACCAGCTCGAGGTCGATCGGCAATCCGGCCGCGCCGATCCCGACCGCGACCACGGACTCCCCCAGGGCCACGATGACGACCAGCGCATGGCGCTCGACGAAATGCGCGGGCGCGATGTTGTAGCCCTCGGTCTCGGAGATCACGGCCGACGCCCACTCGCCCACGAAGGCCAGCGCCCACAGGACGTACTGGGCCGTTCCCCCGGCCAGGCCGCCCGCCAGCACCAGCAGCGCGGTGACGAGGTTGTAGGGCGCCAGCGTGAGGATCGCCCGGGTGACGTCCTCGGGCGTCTCGCGGATGAAGAGGCCCGCGTGGATCGCGACGATGACCACGTAGGCGATCCCGAATGCCTCCCCCGCCCCCGAGAACGCGTGCGGCGTGGCCAGGGCGAGCACGAGGAACCCCGCCATGCCGCCCAGGAGCACGAGGCGGCGGCGCAGCAGGTCGGGCGCGACGGCGTTGGTCAGCCAGGCGTAGCCGTCGTACATCCACCAGATGACCCCGAGCATGAGCACCGCCTGCAGCAGGCCCCGCCACGTCGGCTCGTTCGCGAGCACGGTCGTGAGCTGGGTGATCGTGAAGACGAAGACGAGGTCGAAGAACAGCTCCAGGGCGGAGACCCGCCGGAGGTCCTCGGTCTCCGGGGCGCTCACGCCGGCGGTCAGACCTCCACGACGACGGGCAGCACCATCGGCCGGCGGCGCAGGCGCTCGTAGACGAAGGCCGCGAGATCGTCGTGGAGAACCTGCTGGAGCAGGTCTATCTCGCGGATCTCCTCGTCCGCCGCCCGGTCCAGGGACTCCTCGACCACGTTGCAGATCTCGTCGACCAGCTTGTCGTCGGGCTCGTCCTGGGCCGGGACGCCGCGGAAGATGACCTCGGGCGGCGCCACCGACGCGCCGTCCTGCTCGGAGACCGTGGCCACGACGACGAAGATCCCGTCGGCCGAGAGCATGCGCCGGTCGCGCAGCGCCACGTCGGCGGGATCGCCGATGTCGACGCCGTCGACGAAGATCATCCCCGACTGCTCGTGGGAGCCGAAGCGCGCGCCGCGCTCGTCGATCTCCAGCGGCAGGCCGTTCTCGCCCTTGAAGATGCGCTCGGGCTCGATGCCCACCGCCGCGGCCAGCTGGGCATGCATGTGGATGCGCTTGAAGTCGCCGTGGAAGGGCATGACGTAGCGCGGGCGCACGAGGTTGAGCATGAGCTTGACCTCCTCGGCGTAGCCGTGCCCGGAGGCGTGGACCGGAGCGTCGCGGGCCGTGATCACGTCGCAGCCGATGTGGTAGAGCCGGTCGACCGTCTCGTTGACCGCGCGCTCGTTGCCCGGGATCGGCGTGGCGGAGAAGACGACCGTGTCGCCCGAGTGGAGCTCGACCTGCGGGTGGTCGCGGTGGGCCATGCGGCGCAGAGCCGAGAGCGGCTCGCCCTGCGAGCCCGTGGAGATGATCACGATCCGCTCGTCGGGGAAGTCGCTGATCTCGCGCGGGGTCACCAGGGTCCCCTCCGGCACCTCGACGTGCCCCAGCTGGCGGCCGATGTTGACGTTCTTGCGCATCGAGCGCCCGACCAGCGACACCTTGCGGTCCAGGGCCGCGGCCGCGTCGATCACCTGCTGGACGCGATGGATGTTCGACGCGAAGCTGGTGACGACGATGCGTCCCTCGCAGCGCGAGAAGACGTCCTCCAGGTGGGGGCCGACGCCCGCCTCGGAAGGCGAGAATCCCGGCCGGTCGACGTTCGTGGAGTCGCCGCACAGGAGAAGCAGCCCGTCGCTCCCCAGCTCGGCCAGCCGCGAGACGTCCGCCGGCTTGCCGTCCACGGGCGTCTGGTCGAACTTGTAGTCGCCCGTGACCAGGACCGTGCCCAGCTCGGTGGTGAGCGCCACGCCGGCGGAGTCCGGGATCGAGTGCGTCATGTGGACGAGCTCGACGGAGAACGGGCCGAGATCGATCGTCTGCGCCCGGGTCGACCTCCTCGAGCGGCGTCTCGCGAAGCTTGTGCTCGTCGAGCTTGGAGCGGGCCATGGCGATCGTGAGCGGGCCGCCGTAGACCGCGGGGACGTTGCGCTCCCCCAGCTCGCGCAGGACCCAGGGCAGGGCCCCGAGATGGTCCTCGTGCCCGTGGGTGACCACGATGCCCTCGATGTCGTCGGCGCGCTCGCGCAGGTAGGCGAAGTCCGGCAGGACGAGGTCGATGCCCATCATGTCGGCGGTCGGGAAGCGCAGGCCGACGTCGACCACGACGATGCGCCCGTCGTACTCGATCACGGTCATGTTCTTGCCGATCTCCCCCAGACCGCCCAGGGGAAGAACCCGTAGCTTCGAGCTCACGCCGTGGCCGTTTCGAGCAGCCCGTGGCGCTCGAGCATCGCGCGCACAGCGGCCGCCTCCTCCGTGGAGGCCTCGACGAGCGGGAGGCGCAGGCCGCCCACGGGCAGGCCGAGCATGTTGAGGGCCGCCTTGGTGCAGATGGGGTTGGCCGTGATGAAGAGCGTCTCGTAGACGTCCTGGAGCGAGGCGTCGATCTGGGCGCGGTGCTCGGGCTCGTCGACCATCCGGCGCATCTCGTCGCCCACGATGTGGCTGGCCACGAGGATCCCGCCGGGCTCGCCCATGTCCAGCGCCCGGGCGAGCGTGCCGTCGTTGCCCGCATAGACGGCCAGGCCGTCGATCGGTCCGAGCTCGTCGTCGTTGGCCTGCTTGACGCCCTCGACGTGCTCGATCTGCGCCAGCTCGGCCAGCAGGTCGGGCGGCATGTTGACCGCCGTGCGGCTGGGGATGTTGTAGAGGATCACCGGCTTGTCGGTGGCCTTCGCCACCTCCTCGTAGTGGCGCACGATCCCCCGGCGGTTGGGCTTGTTGTAGTACGGCGTCACGGACAGGGTCGCGTGCGCGCCGACCTCGGTGCAGCGCTCGGTGAGATGCACGGCGTGGGCGGTGTCGTTTGAGCCGGTGCCGGCGATGATCGAGACGCGGTCGCCCATCTCGCGGACGGCGAGCTCCACCAGCCAGACGTGCTCGTCGTCGGACAAGGTCGAGGCCTCGCCGGTCGTGCCGCAGATCACCAGGCCGTCCGAGCCATGGTCGGCGAGGTGATGCATGAGGGTGACGGCGACGTCCTCGTCCACACGCCCCTGCGCGTTGAACGGGGTGACCATCGCCGTGAGGATGGCGCCCAGGTCCGGCATTGGGACCGATTATCGCAAGGTCAGCTGCTCTCGGGGATCCGGAACAGGCTCTGCATCTGCGCGGCGAACATCAGATCGCCGTCGACCTTGAGCTTTCCATCACGAACATCTTGGGCCCGGAGGCGTTTCCGGTGACCAGCTTGAGGAAATCGACCGGCTTCACGCGGAACGTGACTCGGGCCGGGCGGTCGTCGGGATCGTCGTGGACACGGCACGCGCCGTCGGCGATCTCGATGCGCCAGTGGTCGTAGCCGCCCTCCGGGTGGTCCCAGATCTTCCAGTCGACGATGGCATCAACTCCCTGCGCCCGCTCGGCGTCGAAGTGCTCGGACATCTGGCCGAAGATCCCCTCGAGCACGAGTGCCCGGTTCTCGCTGGCCATCCCCTGGGCCAGGTGCTTGTCCGGCGTGTCCGCGATGACCTTCGCGAACGCCGCCGGGTCGACCTCTGCGCTCATTCGAGTGCCTCCCTTGCGATTTGCGGTCCCGCCAGCAGTGCGAGCTGGAAGTACGACAGGCCGGGCTCGAGGTCCAGCAGGCTCGCCGTGCGGCCCTCGGCCACCTGTGCGGAGACGACCTCGTCCATCCCCCCCACCAGCGCGGCGTACGCCGCGTCCGGCAGCTCGGGCAGCCAAGGGTGGTCCTCGCGCGCCAGGGCGGCCTGGGCGCGCAGGAACTCCACGAACCTCGCGTGAACCTGCGCCCGCCGGGCCAGGGCCCGCGGCCCGGCCACCCGCACCTCGACCAGGAACGTGCGGGCGAAGTCCGGGTGCGCGGCCAGCGCCTCGAGGTAGCCGTGGACCCCGGCCCGGACGCGGCTGCGCCAGTCGTCGCCCTTGGGTGCACCCTCGGCCACGCGCTGCGCCAGGGCGCCGAGCAGCACGTCGACGGCGGCGTCGTAGGCGGCGAGAAAGCAGTCCTCGCGGTCGGCGAAGTGCTCGTAGAAGGTCTTGCGCGACACGCCGGCGCGGGCGACGACATCGGCCACGGTGGTGGCGGCGTAACCCTTCTCCGCCACCGTTGCGGCCATCGCCTCGATCGTGCGCGTGCGCTGGGAGGTGACGACCTCGTCGCGCGTCAGGCTGTGGGGCCCGCGGGGGAGCGGGCGGAGCGGCGCGGTCGCCATGGGTGGGAAACGCTAGCGTACATCGCTGTGGGGAACAACCGCGTTCCCCACCCCGGGAGGCGGCGGGCTAGCCGGCGAGCGGATCGCCGCTCGACATCTTCGGCGGCGCGTACTCGCCCTCGGAGTCGGGCGCCGGCGCGCCCGAGGGCGGCGCGGGCGGCTTGGGGGGCTCGGGCGCCTGAGCCTCGGCGGCCGGAACCTGGACGGTCGGCGCCTCCGGGGCCGGCGGCACCTCCGCCGCGGGCGGGGAGGGCGCCGCAGGCGAGGCAGCCTCGGCGGCCGGAGCCTCGGGCACGGGCGGCGCAGGCGCCGCCGGCGGAGCATCCGCGGGCTGGGCCGGCGGGGCGCCCGTGGCGGCGGGCTCGGCCGGGGCCTCGGCGGGAGCGTCCTGCTGCACGGGACGGCCATGCTTGTCGTACTCGACCGCCGGGCCGGCAGGGGCGGCGCCGCCCGCGGCCTGCTGCTGGTTGAAGTTCTTCTGCGTCTCCTCCAGCTTGTCCTGGGCCTGCTGCGCGGCCGCCTTCGCCTTGTCGAGCAGCCCGCCCTCCTTCTGGGCGTTCTGGGCGGCCGCCTTGGCCTTGTCGAGGAATCCCATGTGTCTCCGCTCCCTTGATCCTGGGTTGACGATCCAGTCTATGCAGCGCCGCCCGAGCCGCCGCCCCAGGTCAGCACGCTCAGCGGGGACAGCAGTCCCTGCTTCTCGTGCTCGGGCGGCGCGGTGACCTCCGGCCGGCGGCGGTCGGACGCGATGACGTGGGTCACCTGGGCGTCGGTCAGCCGGGCGATCCGGTGAGGAAGGTCGAACTGGAGCCACTTCGAGGCGGCTCCGGGCAGGGTGGCGACGATCACCGCGTCGAAGCGCTGGGGATCCCAGACGTCGGCGACGGCGTCTACCGGCTGATGGTGGCCGACGAGCCCCTCGACCTTCAGGCCCGCGTCGCGCATCGCGCCGAGTGCCCGGTCCAGCTGCTCCTGCGCCGCCTGGCGCCCGGCCGGCCCCGGCGCGGGAGCGGGAACGAGGAGCGTGAAGTCCGTGGGCAGGCGCTCATTGTGGGTCTTCAGCGCCGACAGGAGCTCGTCGGAGTCGGCCGTGCGGTTGGCGACGACGAGGATGCTGTAGATGAAGGTCATCGGCCTCACAAAGGTACCGTGTGCCGACCATGGCACCGGCCTTCCGTCCAGCGCGCGAGGACGAGATGGGCGTGGCCACGGACCCCACCGTCCGGGGCTCCGGCCTGGGCACGGCCCTCTCCGAGCACGCCATCGGCCTCGCGCGGGCCGACGGCGCCACGCACATGGTCCTGCACTCGATCCCCCACATGGCCGCCGCCGTGCGCATCTACGAGCGGCTGGGGTTCGAGCGCCTGCCCGAGCACGACTTCGTCCCCGGCCCCGGCCTCGACGGCGCCGTCCTGGCCTTCCGGCTGGCGCTGTAGCCCGGGTACCCTGCGCCCAGGCGAGCCGGCGCGGGCAATGGGGTTCGGCGAGTCGGGCTTCGGCTGGCCGGCGCCCGCGGTGCCCGCGCCGATGGACCCGCTGGAGGAGATCTCCCGGCGCGGAGAGCTCCTGGCCCGCGGCGAGATCACCCAGGAGGAGTTCGCCGCGCAGAAGGCCAGGCTGCTCGACCTCTGAACCGTTGCTCGCGCGGCTCAGTCGAGCAGGTGATCGAGCCCCACTACCGGCGACTCGGAGAGCGAGCCCACCCTTCGCACGGCCAGGAGCACGCCGGGCATGAACGACACGCGGTCGATCGAGTCGTGGCGGATCGTCAGCGTCTGGCCCACGTCTCCCAGGATGACCTCCTGATGGGCCACGAGGCCCGGGAGGCGCACCGAGTGGACCGGGACGTCGCCCTCCATCATCTGCGCCGTGAGCCTGGCCGTGCCCGACGGCGCGTCGAGCTTGCGGTCGTGGTGCAGCTCGATGATCTCGGCGCTGCGCATGTGGCGCGAGGCCTCGGCGGCGAAGCGCATCATCAGCACGGCCCCGATGGCGAAGTTGGGCGCCAGGAAGACGTTCGCGCCCTCCAGCCCATCGAGCTCCCCGATGTCGAAGCCGGTGGTGCCGATGACCACGTGCACGCCCGCGGCGACCGCCTCACGGGCGTTGGCCACCGCCGTGTCGGGCACGGTGAAGTCCACGAGGACGTCAGCGTCCCCGAGCACGTCGGACACCGAGGTGTCGAGCGCCGGATCCGCGCGGCCCGTGAGCTCCATGTCGTCGGCGCCCTCCACGGCGTCGCACACGGTCGCTCCCATCCGCCCCGCCGCGCCGGCCACCGCGACCCGGATCACGCCGCCGCCGCCAGGTCCGGGGAGACGGGGGCGAGCGCGGCGCGAAACGGCGCCTCGTCGGGCCCGATGCCGGCGGCGGACAGCCGCGAGGCGTCGAAGAGCTCGTCCGCCAGCTCCTCCAGGTCGGCGAGCGTGACGGCGTCGATGCGTTCCACGAGCTCGTCGACCGAGAGCAGCGGCACGCCCGTCAGCACCGAGGCCCCGAGACGGTTCATCCGCGCGGTCGTGGACTCCAGCGAGAGGACCAGACGGCCCTTGACGTTCTCCTTGCTGCGCTGGAGCTCCTCGGCCGTGGCCGGCTCGGCGCGCAGGCGCTCGAGCTCGGATCCCACGACACCCATCGCCGCGGCGAGATTGTCGCCGCGGGTCCCGAGATAGATCCCCACCTGTCCGGCGTGCGCGTACTGGCTGGAGAACGAGTACACGCTGTACGCCAGCCCGCGGCGCTCGCGGACCTCCTGGAAGAGCCGCGAGGACGACGTCCCTCCGAGGATGTTGTCCAGCACGCGCAGGGCGAACCGGCGCTCGTCGTGGCGCGCGATCCCGGGCGCGCCCAGGCAGACGTGGTACTGCTCGGTCTCCTTGCGCTCGAAGCACACCTGGCGCCCGCTGTCGGGCGGCGCCGAGGCGGACGCCGCGGCGGCGGCCCGGCGCTCGGGCACGGCGCGCTCGACCAGTGAGACGAGCTCGTCGTGGTCGACCGAGCCGGCCGCGGCCACGACGACGTTGGCCGGCACGTAGCGCGCGAGATGGAAGGCCGAGATCTCCTGCAGCGGGGTGCGTGCGATCACCTCGGCGCGGCCGATGATCGCCCGGCCCAGGGGATGCGAGCCGAAGATCGCGCGGCCCATGACGTCGAAGACCTTGTCCTGCGGGTCGTCCTCGTACATCGCGATCTCCTCGAGCACGACCTCGCGCTCGGTGTCGGCCTCCTCGTAGGCGGGCCGCCAGACCATGTCGCCGATCACGTCGAGGGCCCGCGGCAGGTGGCCGTCGAGCACCCGCGAGTACACGGACGTCGTCTCCTTGCCGGTCCCCGCGTTGAGCTCGGCGCCCATCCCGTCGAAGATCTGGTCGATCTCCAGCGATCCGAAGCGCTCCGAGCCCCGGAAGAGCAGGTGCTCGAGCAGGTGGGACAGGCCCGCCTGCTCGTCGGTCTCCGCGCAGGAGCCGGTGCCGATCCAGAAGCCGAGCGCCACGGATCGCACGGAGGGCACTGCCTCCGTGACGATCCGCAGGCCCGAGTCGAGCTCGGTCAGCCGATGCTCTTCCACGCGGGGCGCCCGCTAGCTGCGACCGCGATCCCGGTCGCGTCCGCCGCCGCGGCGCGGGCGGCCACTGCCGCGCTCGCCCCGGTCGCCGTCGCGATCCCGGTCGCGTCCGCCGCCGCGGCTCTCGCGGCGCCCGCCGTTGCCGGCGCTCGACATCGCGGCGAGCTCCTCGGCGGACTTGCCGGCGATCGACGGGTCGTCCGCCAGGCGCAGGCCGATGCGGCCACGCTCGCGGTCGACCTCGACCACCTTGACCTTGACCTCGTCGCCCTTGTTGAGCACGTCTTCGACGGTGTCGACGCGCTCCCCGGGCGAGATGTTGGAGATGTGCAGCAGGCCGTCCGTGCCCTTGTTGAGCTCGACGAACGCGCCGAAGGTGGTGGTCTTGACCACCTTGCCGTCGAACTCGTCGCCGATCTCCACCTCCTTGGTCATCGCGCGGATGCGCTCCACGAGCGCATCGCCCAGCTCGCCGTTGGCCGAGTACACGAGCACCTGGCCCTCGTCGTTGACGTCGATCTGCGACTCGAACTCCTCCTGGAGCGCGCGAATCGTCTCGCCGCCCTTGCCGATCAGCAGGCCGATCTGGGACGGGTCGATCTCGATCGAGCCGATGCGCGGCGCGTACTGCGACAGCTCGCTGCGCGGCGCGTCGATGGTCTCGGTCATCTTGCCGAGGATGAACGTCCGGGCCTTGTGGGCCTGGTCGAGGGCATCGCGCAGGATGTCGAACGTGACGCCCGAGATCTTGATGTCCATCTGCAGGGCGGTGATGCCCTGCTCGGTCCCGGCGACCTTGAAGTCCATGTCGCCCAGGTGGTCCTCGACGCCCGCGATGTCGGTGAGGACGATGTAGTCGTCGCCCTCCTTGATCAGGCCCATCGCGATCCCGGCCACCGGCCGCTTGAGCGGAACGCCGGCATCCATCAGCGACAGCGACGATCCGCAGACCGAGGCCATCGACGACGAGCCGTTGGACTCGAGGATGTCCGAGACGACCCGGATGGTGTACGGGAAGTCGTCGGTGCTCGGGATCATCGGCACCAGCGCTCGCTCGGCGAGCGCTCCGTGGCCGATGTCACGGCGCTTGGGGCCGCGCATGAACCCGGCCTCCCCGACCGAGAAGGGCGGGAAGTTGTAGTGGTGCCAGTAGAACTTGGCCGTCTGGAGCCCGAGGGTGTCCAGACGCATCTCCTCGCGCATCGTCCCCAGGGCGACCACGCTGATCGCCTGGGTCTGGCCGCGCGTGAACAGCGCCGAGCCGTGCGTGCGCGGAGCGACGCTGACCTCGATGTCGATGTCGCGGATCTCGTCCGCGGCGCGGCCGTCGGGCCGCTTCTTGTCCACCGCGATGCGCTGGCGGATGATCGACTTCTCGAGCTTGTCGAAGGCCATCTGGGCCGCGGCGCGCTTGGCGCCGAGGTCCTCGGCCTCGGGGTCGCCGGCGTACTGCTCGAGGACCTGCGACTCGACGAGCTTGCAGGCATCCTGGCGCTCCAGCTTGTCCACGACCTGCGTGGCCTGCTCCAGCGCCTCGCCGTGTGAGCCCTTGATCTGCTCGAGCAGACCCTCGTCGACCTGCGGCGTCTCGACCTCCATCTTCGGCTTGCCGGCCTTCTCGGCCAGCTCGCGCTGGAGCGCGCACAGCTTCTTGATGTTGTCGTGCGCGATGTCGAGCGCGTCGAGGATCTCCGCCTCGGAGATCTCGCTGGCGCCGGCCTCGACCATGAGGATCGCGTCCTCGGTCCCGGCCACGACGAGGTCGAGCTCGGTGTTCTCGAGCAGGTCCTCCTCCGCCGGGTTGACGACGAAGTTGCCGTCGATCTTGCCGATCCGCACCGCGCCCACGGGGGACGGGAAGGGGATGTCGGAGATCATCAGCGCGGCGCTCGCGCCGTTCATCGCCAGGATGTCGTACGGGTGCACGTGGTCGATGGAGAGCGGGATCGAGACGAGCTGCGTCTCATAGCGCCACCCCTTGGGGAAGAGCGGGCGCAGCGGGCGATCGATCATGCGGGCGGTCAGAGTGCCCTTCTCACCCGCGCGGCCCTCGCGCTTGAAGAACGAGCCGGGGATCTTCCCGGCGGCGTACATCCGCTCCTCGACATCCACCGTCAGCGGGAGGAAGTCGACGTCGCGGAGGTTGCCCGCCGTCGCGGTTCCGAGGACCATCGTGTCCCCGGCGCGGACGACGACCGCGCCGCTGGCCTGCTTGGCCATGCGTCCGGTTTCGAACGAGATCTCCGTACCAGCAATCTCCACGGAGACCCGCGTCACTTCTGCCATGTGTTCCTTTCCTGCCCGCGCATTCGGTCGGTCGGCGGGCTCTCTACCTACGATCTCTTCGATACGTTCGCCACCATCGTAGCGAGCAGGTCATCCGAGGGAACACCGGTGTGCCGCTCGCCGTCGAAGAACAGCGTGGGCGTCGAGGCCACCCCGGCGCGGATCCCCGAGTCGAAGTCGCGCTGCACCCGCTCGCGCACGGTGTCCGAGCGCCGGTCGGCGTCGAAGCGCTCCACGTCGAGCCCCATCTCCTCGGCGCGCGCCCACAGGTGCGGGTCCTCGAGGCGCCCAGGGTCGCCGAACAGGCCGTCGTGCATCTCCCAGAAGCGTCCCTGGAGCGCCGCGGCCTCGGCCGCGCACGCCGCCGGCCAGGCGCGCGGGTGCTTGGAGCGCACGGGAAAGTGCCGGAAGACCCGGCGCAGCGCCACCCCCTCCAGGCGCGAGAACGTGACCAGGCAGAAGTGGCACTCGAAGTCGGCGTACTCGATGAGCAGCGGCCCCTCCTCGGGGCCCCGCACATGGTCGTCGTCCTGGAGGGGCGGCAGCGGGGCGCTGCCGAGGTCGGTCATCCCAGGCCGTCGAAGATCAGGTTGGCGCCGGGCAGCTCCCCGGGGTTGGGAGCCTCGTAGCTCCACTTGACGTTGCCGTCCGGATCGATGATGACCAGCGCCCGCTGCGGGAAGCCACCCGGGTGATAGACGCCGAAGGCCCGGCAGACCTCACCCTTGGGCTCGAAGTCCGAGAGCATCGGGATGGAGACCCCGAGCTCCTTGCGAAACGCGTGCAGCGACCAGGTGGCGTCGCACGAGACCCCGTAGACCTGGGCACCGCGGGCCTCGAACTCGCCCAGGACCTCGTTGTAGACGCTGAACTGGTCCGTGCAGACCGGGCTGAAGGCAAAGGGGAAGAAGACCAGGACCGTGGTGCGGCCCTTCAGGTCTGACCGGGTGAGCTTGCCGCCGTCCTCCGTGGCCAGCGTGAAGTCGGGCGCCGGCGTGCCGGGCTCGACGACGGTCACCGCCGCAGGCCCAGCTCCGAGACGATTGCGCGGTAGCGCTCGACGTCCTTGCGCTGCAGGTAGCGCAGCAGGCGGCGGCGCTGGCCGACGAGCATCAGCAGCCCGCGGCGCGAGTGATGGTCCTTGCCGTGCGCGCGCAGGTGCTCGGTGAGGTCGTTGATGCGCTCGGTCAGGAGGGCGATCTGCACCTCGGCGGTGCCGGTGTCGCCCGCTCCCTTGCCGAAGCGGTCGACGATCTCCCTCTTGCGCTCTGCGGTGACGCTCATGCGGCGCAGAAAGGTAGCAGAGGGCCCGTTCAAGACCGCTCGGAGTCGAGCATCCCCATCTGCGCCGCCGGGTAGCGCTCCCCCGCCGCCGCGCCCGGCGGGACCGCGCTCTCGATGGCCGCGAGGTCCTCTTCGGTCAGCTCGACCTCCAGCGCGCCCAGTGCCTCCCGCAGGCGGTCCGGGCGCCGGGCCCCGATCAGCGGAACGATGTCCCGGCCGCGGGTCAGCACCCAGGCGATCGCGATCTGCGCCACGCTCACGCCGCGGGACTCGGCCACGGTGCGCAGGGCCTCGACCAGGTCGAGGTTGTGCTCGAGGTTCTCGCCCTGGAAGCGGGGGCTGCGGGCGCGAAAGTCGCCGGGACCCGTCGACCGGTCGGGCGACCAGTGGCCGCTGATCAGCCCACGCGACAGGACGCCGTAGGCCGTGATCCCGATCCCCAGCTCGCGGCAGACCGGGAGGATCCCGTCCTCGATGCCCCGGCTGATCAGCGAGTACTCGATCTGCAGGTCGGTGATCGGGTGCACCGCGGCCGCGCGGCGGATGGTCTCGGCGCCGACCTCCGAGAGCCCGATGTGACGGACGTACCCGGCCTCGATCAACTCCGCGATCGCGCCCACCGTCTCCTCGATCGGGACGGCGGGATCCAGGCGGGCGGGACGGTAGACGTCGATGTGATCCACGCGCAGGCGGTTCAGCGTGTAGGCCAGGGCGGTCTTGACCGCCCGCGGTCGCGCGTCGTAGCCCAGCCAGGCCCCGCCGGGCTCGCGCTGGGCACCGAACTTCACGCTGATGACCACGCCGTCGCGTTCGATGTCGCGCAGCGCGTCGCCGATGAGCATCTCGTTGTGGCCCATGCCGTAGAAGTCGCCGGTATCGAGCAGGTTGATGCCGGCGCCGACGGCGTCGTGGATCGTGGCGATCGCCTCCTCACGGTCGGCCGGCCCGTACATCCCCGACATCCCCATGCAGCCGAGGCCGAGGACGGAGACCTCAGGGCCGGAGGAGCCGAGCGAACGCATCTGCATTTCGGCAGTGTCTCCGCGGGCGGCTGCTTCTAAGCCGGCTAGGCCGTCCGGCGCGCGCAGACCTCGCGGGCGCGCTCCACGTCCTGGCCGATCTGCTCGACCAGCGTGTCCACCGAGTCGAAGAGCTTCTCCCCGCGCAGCCGCTGGAGGAAGTCGAGCCGCAGGTCGTGGCCGTAGAGGTCGTCCTCGTGGTCGATGACGTAGGCCTCGACCAGCACGCCGCGCCCGGTCTCGAACTGCGGGCGCACGCCGATGTTGACCGCCGCCGGGCGCCCGTCCGCCAGGGCCGCGTAGACCCCCTGGTCGGGGCGCACGTAGCGGTCGTCGGGTACGAGGTTGGCCGTCGGGTAGCCGAGCTCGCGGCCGCGGCCGTCGCCGTGGACGACCTCGCCGCGCAGCTGGAAGGGCCGGCCGAGGAACGCGGCCGCGTGGGCCACCTCACCGGCGGAGACGAGCCCACGGACGTGGCTGGAGGAGACCGTCTCCCCCTCGACCTCCACGAGGTCGTGGACCGTGGTCTCGAAGCGCTCGTCGGCCTCCAGCATGGCCGTGTCCCCCGCCGCCTTGTGGCCGAAGCGGAAGTTCCGGCCCACCGCGACGTGGGTCGCCCCCAGGCGCTCGACCAGGACGCGGTCGATGAAGTCCTGGGCACTGCGCTGGGCGAACTCCGCGTCGAACGGGATCACCACCATCTCCTGGGCGCCCGCCTGGCCCACCAGCTCGGCCTTCGCGTCCTGGCGCGTGAGGAGCTTGGGCGCCGCCGAGGGCGCGATCACCGTCAGCGGGTGGGGATCAAAGGTCAGGACGGTGTCGCTCCCGGCGATGACCTCGCGGTGGCCGAGGTGCACGCCGTCGAACACGCCGACGGCGACCCGGCGCGGGCGGGGCTGGACATCTGGGAGCGGGGTGACCTGCATCGCGATCAGCCGCGGAAGCCTACGACGGGCTTGAGCATGCCGTCCTCACGGGGCTCGGCGATGGCGATCAGGCCCTCCTCGTCGACCAGTCGCGTCGGGCCCTCCCCCTCCCCCGCCACGGCCACGCCGTGCGAGGCCCGGCGCGCGTCCTCGCCCTCCAGGCGGCGCTCGGGCAGGAAGCCCAGCGCCTCGTCGAGCGCCACCAGCGTGTGCTCGTCGGCGCCGTCGACCGCGAACGGCCCGATGGCGGTGCGCCGCAGCGCCTCGCAGTAGGCGTCGCCCAGATCGGCGACCAGGCTGCGCACGTACGTGCCCGACGAGCACTCGACCTCGAGCTCCACCCGCTCGCCGCTGCGGCCGAGCTCCTCGAAGCGCGTCACGGCGACCGTCCGCTCGGGCAGCTCGACCTCCTCCCCTCGCCGGGCCAGCCGGTAGGCGCGCTCTCCGCCCACCTTCACGGCCGAGTGCGCCGGCGGGCGCTGCGTGATCGCCCCGGTGGGCAGGACGAGAGGCTCGGGAATGCCGGTCCCGGTGAGCGTGATCTCCCCCTCCGGGTCTCCGGTGGTCGACACCGCGCCGAAGCGCGCCGTGACGACGTAGGTCTTGGGCAGGGCCATGAAGAACCGCTGCGCCCGGGTGGCCCGGCCGACGAGCACGATCAGCAGGCCGGTGGCGAAGGGGTCCAGCGTCCCGGCATGTCCCACGCGCCGCTTGCCCGGCAGCTCGCGGCGAACCGCTGCCACGACGTCGTGGGAGGTCTTTCCGGCGGGCTTGTCGCAGAGGATCACGCCATCCATACGCCCGGAAGTATGGTCGCGCCATGGCCGTGGACGACGATCGCGTCGCTCGGATGGCCGGCCGCGGGTTCAGCCGGGCCGCCGACTCCTACGCCCGGGCACGGCCCGGGTTCCCGGTCGAGGCGCTGGCATGGCTCGAGGAGATCGGGGCGATCCGCTCCGGCGCTCCGGTGGTCGAGCTGGGCGCCGGAACGGGATTGCTGACCCGCGCGCTGCTGGCCCGCGGGCTGGAGGTCGTCGCGGTCGAGCCGCTGGCCGAGATGCGCGCCCACCTGGAGCGCGCGGCCCCCGGCGCGCGGATTCTCGACGGCACGGCCGAGGCCCTGCCCCTGCCCGACGCCGGCGTGGCGTCGCTCATGGCGGCCAACGCCTTTCACTGGTTCGACCCCGAGCGGGCGCCCGGCGAGATACGCCGCGTGCTGACACCGGGCGGCGCACTCGTCCTGCTGTGGTCGCTGCGCGACACCGAGGACCCGCTCCAGGCGGGCCTGGAGACGCTGGCGAACCGCCTGGTCGCCGCCTCCTCCGGCTATCCCATGCCCCGCCCGCGCCCGGTGCTGGAGGCCGGCGGACGCTTTGCGCGCGAGGACCGGCGGCGCTTCGCGCTCGTGCAGGAGCTTGCGCCGGGCGACCTGGACGAGCTGGTCGGATCGTGGAGCGTCGTCGGAGCCATGGACGCCGCGCAGCGCGAGGCCGTGCTCGCCGAGGTGCGGGCGCTGCCCGGCGCAGACGGCGCGGCCTCGCTGCGCTACTCGGTCGCGGTCGAGGTCTACCGGGCGCTATAGCTGCGCGTCGATCTCGCGCAGCAGGAACGCGACGAGCTCGTCCCACTCCATCGTGGTGCCGAACCCCGCGGCCTGCCGGTGGCCGCCGCCGCCCTGGGCCCGGGCGATCGCCGACACGTCGACGCGCTCGTCGGTCGCGCGCAGCGACACCTTGCGCCGGCCCTCCTGGCCCGGGCCGGTCAGGTCGCGCACGAGCCCGGCCACCACGGTCCCGGCGACGGAGCGCAGGTGGTCGACGACCCCCTCGGAGTAGTTGTCCTCCGAGCCGGTCTCGGCGTAGTCCTGGGCGGTGAGGTGGGTGAGCGTCAGCCGCCCGTCGGAGTGGCGCTCCACCTTGGAGAGCGCGCGGGCGAGCAGCTCGAGCTTGCCGAAGGGGATGCCCTCGTACAGGCGACGGTACATCTCATGGACGTCCACCCCGGCGCCGATGAGCTCGGCCGCCATGACGTGCGCGCGGGTGCCGGTGTTCTCGTACATGAACCGGCCTGTGTCGGTGACCAGTCCGACGTACAGCGCCTCGGCGATGGTCAGCGAGGGCTCCACACCCAGCCCGCGCATGAGGTCCCACACGATCTCCGCGGTGCACGACGCGTCCGCGACGACGTGGTTGACCGTCCCGAACATCGTGTTGTCGTGGTGGTGGTCGATGTTGAGGATGTGGGCGTTCTCGCCCTTCAGCGGCTCGGCCGGGTTGCGATCGATGTTGCCGCAGTCCAGGAAGACGATCGTGCGCTCCTCGACGTCCTCGGGGACGTCCGTGACCAGGCGGTCGAGCAGGAAGAAGCGGTACTCGTAGGGCAGCGGGAGCTCGTCGGCCGCCATGAACATCAGGCTGTCCTTGCCCAGCCGCCCGAGGACTTCGTTCATCGCCACGAGCGAGCCCAGGGCGTCGCCGTCGGGGTTCTCGTGCGTGACGAGGATGAAGCGCTCGGACTCGGCGATCTCGCGGAGGATCTGCTCGCGCGAGGCGGTCGTGTCGGTGGCGGTCGCGGCGCTCACTCGCCCGTCTCCCGGTCGATCAGCTCCGATAGGCGCATCCCGCGCTCCACGCTGTCGTCGTAGACGAAGTCCAGGGTCGGGGTGTGCTTGAGCCGCAGCTCGGTGGCCACGCGGCGCTGCAGGTAGCCGTGGGCCGAGCGCAGACCCTCCAGCGACGCCTCGCGCTCGGCGTCGGAGCCGAGCACGCTGACGTAGACGCGGGCATGGCGAAGGTCTGGGCTTGTCTTGACTGCGGTCACGGTCACGAAACCCACCCGGGGATCCTTCAGGTCGGTTGCGACGGCGTCGCTGAGAACCTGTCGAACGGCCTCGTCCACCCGGCGTAGGCGATCTGAGGCCATCCTAGTGGTTCCTTCGGTGACGCCGCGCCTGGTCCGACGAGTCTCGGCGGCCCTCAGGCCAGGACGCAGGGAGGAGACAAGGGCATCGCCCTGGCTCCGACCGAGGACGCCGCGTGACGGTCGTCCGAGGCCGTCGGAGCAGGCGCGGTGTCGCCGGAGGGACCACTACTGATCGAGGTCCTGAAGGGAAGCCAGCGTGCGCTTCACCCGGGCGCCGGCGGGGAAGCGGGCGTCGAGCCAGCCCTCGAGCCGGTCGGCCGCCTCGTCGAGCGGCAGCGTCGACCCGGCGACGAGCGCGGCCAGGAGCGTCGCCCGCTGCCAGCGGTCGTGGTGGGCGATCTCGGCCACCGAGGCGCCCATGCGCTGGCGCAGATGAGCCTTGACCGGTGCGAGCTCGCGGCGCTTGGCCTTGAGGCTCTCGGCCTCGGGAAAGTGGAGCTCGATCTGGAGAACGGAGACGAATCCCGTGGGCGTCGCGTCCGCGCTACTGGAGCTCGCGCTCGACCTTGCGCGTGGCATAGACCTCGAGGATGTCGCCCACCTTGACGTCCTGGAAGTCCTTGAGCACGATGCCGCACTCCTGGCCGGCCGTGACCTCCCGAACGTCGTCCTGGAAGCGCCGGAGGGAGGCGATCTCGCCGTCGTAGACGACGGTGCCGTCGCGGACGAGGCGCGCCTTCGCGCCGGGCGTCACGCGACCCTCGGTGACCTCGGACCCCGCGATGGTGCCCACGCGCGAGGCCTTGAAGAGCTCCTTGATCTCGACCTCGCCGAGGGTCTCCTCGACCTCCTCGGGCTCGAGCATGCCCTCCATCGCGGCGCGCAGGTCCTCGATGGCGCGGTAGATGACCTGGTAGGTGCGGATCTCCACGCCCTCGCGCTCGGCCGCCGCGCGGGCGTCGCCGACCGGGCGGACGTTGAACCCGAGCACGACGCCCTCGGACGCCGCCGCCAGCATGACGTCGGACTCGTTGATGCCGCCGACGCCGCGATGGACGATGGCCACGGAGACCTCCTGCTGGGGCAGCTTGGCGATCTCGTCCTCCAGCGCCTCCAGCGAGCCGGCCACGTCGGCCTTCAGCACGAGCGCGAGCTCCTGCACCTCGCCCTGCTGGGCGCGCTTGAAGACGTCCTCGAGGGAGACCTTCATGCCCGAGCGCCGGGCGATGGACTCGGTCTTGAGGCGCTGGGCGCGCTCGCCGGCGAGCTGGCGGGCGCGGCGGTCGTTCTCCACGACGCGGACGTGCTCGCCCGCCTCGGGAACGCCGTCGAAGCCGAGGATCTCCACCGGGTCGCCCGGGCCGGCGCTCTTGACCTTCTCGCCCACGTAGTCGTTCATCGCCCGGACCTTGCCCCAGTGGGCGCCGGCCACGAGCGGGTCTCCGACGCGGAGGGTCCCGCGCTGCACGAGGATCGTCACGACCGGCCCACGGCCCGGGTCCAGCTTGGACTCGATGACCGTGCCCGAGGCGTCCGTATCCGGATTGGCCCGCAGCTCCTCGAGCTCGGCCACGACGGTGATCGTCTCCAGGAGGTCCTCGAGGCCCTGCTTGGTCTTGGCGGAGACGTCGACGAACTCGGTGTCGCCGCCCCAGTCGGCGGGGTTGAGCCCGCGCTGGGCCATGTCGGCCCGGACGCGGTCGGGCTGCGCGCCCTCCTTGTCGACCTTGTTCACGGCCACGAGGATCGGGACGTCGGCGGCCTTGGCGTGATCGATCGCCTCGTCGGTCTGCGGCTTCACGCCGTCGTCGGCCGCGACGACGATCACGGCGACGTCGGTCACTCCCGCGCCGCGGGCGCGCATGGCCGTGAAGGCCTCGTGGCCGGGGGTGTCGAGGAAGGTGATCGTCTTCTCACCATGATGCACCTGGTAGGCGCCGATGTGCTGAGTGATGCCGCCCGCCTCGCCGGCGACGACCTCGGTGGAGCGGATCGCGTCCAGCAGCGAGGTCTTGCCGTGGTCGACATGGCCCATGATCGTGACCACCGGCGGGCGCTCCTCGAGCTCGGAGTCGGCGTCCTCGAACTCGGGCTCGGCGTCGACGTCGTCGGCCGCGTGGACGATCTCGATCTCCTTGGAGAACTCCTCCGCGAGGACCTGGATGGCCTCGTCGGAGAGGGTCTGCGTGAGCGTCGCCATCTCCCCCAGGCTCATGAAGGTCTTGATCACCTCGGGCACGGGGACGCCGAGGGACTCGGCCGTCTCCTTGACGGTCGAGCCGGAGTTGATGCGGATGACGTCGAGCGCGCGCGCCGCGGGCGCGGAGCGATCTCCCGTGACCTCGGCCTCGATCTCCTTGCGGCGACGGCCGCGGCGACGGCCGCGGCGGGGCTTCTGGGCGGGCGGCGGACCGCCGCGTCCGTCGGCGCGGCGCGAGGCCTGCGAGTCGATGACCACGCGCCGGCGGCCTCCGCCGGTGCCCGGGGCGCGCTCGCCCGACAGGGAGTCGCGCGTGGGGCGCTGCTTGGCGCCGCCGTCCGACTTCGGCGCGGCGGGCGCCGAGGACCCGGCCGGCTGCTCGGGCTGCTCAGGGGCTCGGCGCTCGGGCGCCGCCGCCGGGGCGGCGGAGGGCGCGGAGGCCTGCTCGGTGGCCGGGGCGGGCGCGGAAGCCTGGGGAGCCGAGCCGTTACCGCCCAGCGCCTTGAGCGCATCGGCCTCCTCGACCGAGGAGGCGGCGGCCTTCACCTCGATGCCGGCAGCGTTCAGCTTGGCGATCAGGTCCTTGCTGCTGATCCCCTGTTCCTTGGCTATTTCGTGTACGCGCTTCTTCGCCATGTCAGTTGTCCGATGAGTCTACGTCGAGGCCGGTCCGTCGCCCGCCTCAGCGGGCTGCTCCTCGGCCACCGGGTCCGCGCCGTCCGAGACGGCGGCGGGCTCCTCGACGGCCGGTCCCTTGTCCTCGATGGCCGGGGCGTTGTCGACGGGCTCGCCCTCGGTCTCCTCGGGCGTCGCCTCGGCCTCGGCCAGCTCCTCGGCGACCTCGTCCTGGGCGTCCGGGGTCACCTCGTCGGCGGCCTCTCCCGGCGCCTCGGCGGCGGGCTCGTCCTCGGGCTCGGCGGGCTCGTCGGCCGCGGCGTCCTCGACGAGCGCGGCCGCGTCGGGCTCGGCGGCGGGCGTTCCGTTGCCGGTCACGGCCGCGACCTCGTCACCCTCGACGTCGGCCAGCGCCTGATGGGCCTCCAGCCCGCAGTAGCGCGACCCCGCCAGGGCGGCGTTCGGGCAGCGCCGGCCGGAGGTCAGGATGGCGGCGCAGCGGCCGCCCAGCTCCTCCTCCTCCTCGCCGTAGCCGCCGGAGGCCTCCTCGGAGGCGAACTCCGTCTCGGACTTGATGTCCACGCGCCAGCCGGTCAGCCGGGCGGCGAGCCGGGCGTTCTGGCCCTCGCGGCCGATCGCCAGCGAGAGCTGGTCGTCGGGCACGACGACGGTGGCCTGGCGGTTGTCGTCGTCGACGTAGACCTCGCGCACGCGGGCGGGCGACAGCGCCTTGGCCACGAAGCGGGCGGGCTCGTCGTTGTAGGGAATGATGTCGATCTTCTCGCCGCGCAGCTCGCTCACGACCATGCGCACGCGCGACCCGCGCGGGCCGACGCAGGCGCCGACCGGATCGACGCCGTCGGCGTGCGAGATCACGGCGATCTTGGAGCGGTAGCCGGGCTCGCGCGCGACGTTGGTGATCTCCACCAGCCCATCGGCGATCTCCGGCACCTCGAGCTCGAACAGCTTCTTGATCAGCTCGGGGTCGCGGCGGGACACGATGATCGAGGGCCCCTTCGTGGACGCCGAGACCTCCTTGATGACGGCCTTGATGCGCGACGAGTGCTCGTAGCGCTCGCCGTCCACCTGCTCGGACTTGGGCAGCAGGGCCTCGACGCGCTCGCGCAGCTGGACCAGCGTGTAGCGGGAGTCCGACTGCTGGACGAGCCCGGTCACGAGCTCGCCGACGCGGTCGCGGTACTCCTCGAACATCATGTCGCGCTCGGCCTCGCGGATCCGCTGGAGGATCACCTGCTTGGCCGTCTGGGCGGCGATGCGCCCGAAGTCGTCGGGGGTGACGTCGCGTTCGTCGATCTGGTCGCGGTACTGCTCGAACTTCTCCGGATCGATCTCCGGCTCCTCGGGCTCGCGCATCTCCCCCGTCTCGGGGTCGACGGTGGTCCCCTCGTCGATCGTCTCGACGATGAGCTGGGCCTCGAGACGCTCGGGGATGATCAGCTCGAACACGATGAAGTCACCGGTCTCGCGGTCCATCTCGACCCGGGCGTACTTGGCCGAGCCCGGCTGCTTCTTGTAGGCCGACAGCAGCGCGTCCTCGAGCGCGATCATCAGCTTCTCGTGCGAGATGCCCTTCTCGGCCGCGAGCGCGCGAGTGGCGTCCAGGATCTCCTTCGACATTCTCTATTCACCTACCAGGTTGGAACGCCTGATCTCGGCGTAGGGGATCGACACGACGCCCTCGGGCGCGGCCACGGTCACGTCGGAATCGCTCGCCCCGACCAGCTCGCCCGTCACGCTCGTGTGCGGCCCGGCGTCGCCGGGCAGCGCGCCGCGGGTGCGGACGCGTACCCGCCGGCCGACGTAGCGCCGGAAGTGCTCCGGACGCGTGAGCGGCCGCTCCGGGCCGGGCGACGAGACCTCGAGGGCGTGGGTGCTGCGGATCGGTGCGAGATGGCGCGTCACGCGCTCGCACAGGTCGAGCGATACGCCGGAGGGATGGTCGATGAAGAGGCGTACCGTGCCCCCTCCGACGACCTCCGCGAGCAGGACCTCGACATCGGGCTCGGCCTGTGCGAGCCGCTCCTCGATGTCGGCCTGGATACTGCTCATGGAAAATTCTCCCTCCTGAAACGAAAAGAAGTGGGCCAGTGCCCACTTCCGAGACTGCTCCGGCCCGTGGCCGGCTATCGAAAGCTTCCGGACGAGGATAGCACTGCAATGACGGACATTCAGCGCGCCGCGGGCGACGTGATCGAGCGATATCTGGCCTCCCTGGAGGGCGATACGAGGCGTGTCGCGGAGGGTGAATGGGGCCTGTCCGTGGAGGCCGCCGGATGGCCCCTCCACGTCGGCGTGGCGCTGCGCGACGGGCTCGTCCGAGCGCAGGCGGAGGTGCTCGGCCCCGACCGCCTGGACCCCCATTCCCTGCTGCACTGGAACCGCCACATGCCGCTGGCCCGCTTCACCGAGACCCGCGCGGGCGAGGTGTGGGTGGAGGCCGACCTGCCGGTGGAGACGGTCACGCCTGAGCGCATTGACGGGTTCCTCGGGCTGGTCGTGCGACTGGCCACGCAGGCGCGCGAGCGGGCGGCCGACCGGAGCGCGGGGTGAGAGAGATCACGGGCGTCTCGGGGATCTCGGTTCGGATGATGCAGGTGATGCGCCGGCGGGCGGCCGCGTGCGCGCCGAGAGCCCTCAGGCCGCGCGCGAGCGCGAGCGGTCCCGGTAGATCCGGTAGTCGCGGCGCTCGGGGCGCATGCACGAGGCCAGCGCCAGCGGGCGGCGCGCCTCGGCGTGACGGCCCAACTGCTGGAGCGAGCGGCCGAGGCAGAAGAGGGCGTAGTCGTTGGTCGGCGCGTGGTCGACCACCGCTTCGAACTCCCGTCGCGCGTCCTCGTAGCGGCCGGTGTGAAAGAACGCCCGGCCGAGGGCCTCGCGGATCGACGTCTTCTCGGGCTCCAGGTCGGCGGCGCGCTTGAGCGCGACGGCGGCGGCGTGGTGGTCGCCCGCCTCCAGCAGCGCCATGCCACGGCGGAAGAGCTCGTACAGCGACTCCATGGAATTCAGTGTAGGGGCCGCCTCAACGGACCCGGCGCGGCGGCAGCGCCCACAGCGCGCGCAGGCGCCCGCCGACTCCCAGGCCCTGGGCCAGCGCGCGCCGCAGGTCGCGTCGCTGCTCGCCCGTCGGGCCGTCCGCGGCAAACCCGAAGCGCTGGGTGCGCAGCGCCCGCACGTAGCCCGCGGCCCCTTCGTCGAAGCGCAGCCGGCGCTCGAGCGCCGACAGGGTGGTGCCGTCGCCCACCGGGCGTCCGGTGCGGCGCAGCGCGCGGCACAGCTCCTCGAGCTGAGGATCGCCCTCGAGCCGGGGCCGCTCGCGGCGGCGCAGGCGAATCGCGGCCGCGGCTCCCACCGCGCCCAGAGCGCCGAGCCCGGCCACGATCGCGGCGATGACCGCGATGTCCAGGCCCTCGTCGCCGCCGCCCCCTCCCCCGCCCGGCGTCGCCGGACCCGGCTCGGGACGGTCGCCGAGCTTGGGCGGGCGCCCGCCCAGGCCGGCCGGCGCCGTCGCGTCGGGCAGGTCGATGCTGATGAGCTGTGAGCGCGCCGGGGAGGCCGAGGGCGTCGGGTCGAAGGTCACCCACCCGTAGCTCGGGAACCAGGCCTCCACCCAGGAGTGCGCGTCGATGTCCCGGACCACGTAGTCCTGGCGCTTGCGGCTGAAGGCGCCGGGGGCGAACCCGCCGACGACCCGGGCCGGCACGCCGCCCATCCGCAGCAGCAGCGCCATGGCCCCGGAGAACTGCTGGCAGTAGCCGTAGCGGTCCTCGAACAGGAAGCTCTCGAGCGGGACCGGATGGTCGGGCGGCGACTCCGAGTAGCTGAATCCGTCCGCCAGGTAGGCGAGCACACGGCGCACGTACTCGTAGGGCGTCTCCGAGTCGGCCCGCAGGCGCCGGGCCAGCGCCCAGGTGCGGGGGTAGAGTGACTCGCGCATGGCGGCATCGCCGTCGACCGTCATCGGAGCGCCGAAGAACGAGTAGACACGGGGCGCGCCGCCCGAGCCGAACTCCGGGTAGCGCAGGACGACGTCCTGGGGCAGGCCCGAGCGCTGCGCCCGGTCGTTCATGGGCACGGTCAGGGTCACGTAGCGCCGGGAGAGGTCCGTGTAGGACGTGCCCGCGGCCGCCATCTCGCCCGGCGAGGGATGGGGCACGTACACGTCGGCGGAGTAGGAGTCGCCGCGCTCCATCCCGTCCTGGAAGACGTAGGTCCCGGGGCTGGCGGTGGCGACCGGCGCGCTGGGCGGGTGGAGCACGTCGAGGGTGGTCCCGGCGCCGATCACCTCACTGCCGGCCAGCGCCCGCACGGTGACGTCGATTCGCTGCCTCCATTCGCGGTGGCGCTGGAATCCCGCCGGCAGCTCGCTGCTCAGCGGCGTCCGCGCGTCGGAGATCTCGTCGGAGGCCCGCCAGCGCAGGCCGTCGAAGTCGTCGATGTTCTCCGCCTTCCAGTAGGCGGAGTGCCGTGCCCTGACGCGCAGGACCTCGCGCCCGTCGCGCGGCCAGTCCAGCGGGCCGTAACGATGGGAGAAGTCGAAGCTCACGCTGGCCGCGGGCGCGAAGGACTCGGCGATCTTCTCGTAGTCCACCCAGGCCCGCGGGCCGTCGAGCGCGGGCGCCGCGGCCAGTCCGACGGCCAGCGCCGCGCCGAGCGCGACCGCGGCGGCGGCAATGCCGCTGCGGGGCACGCGCTCGAGCCACAGGAAGGCCGCCAGCAGCGCCGCGAACGCCGCCCCACGCAGGAACTGATGGCTGGAGGCCAGGTCCACCGCGGGTACCGCGTAGAGGACGCACAGCACCGTCGCTCCCGCGAGATGGCCCGGCGCGGCACGTCCCCGGGTCGGCCAGAACGTGACGATCGCCGCCAGGCCGACCAGCAGCGCGCCGCCGCTGAGGATCACCATCCGCGGCCACTGATCCACGCCCGCGTAGGGCACGTTGGTGTCGGGCAGCGTCTGGAGGCCCTGGCTGATCCCCGATCCCAGGTCGCCCCAGCCGCCGGGCAAGAGCAGGCGCACCGGGACGGCCGCGGCCACGAGCACGGCGGCCAGCGTGGCCGCCGCCAGCCCGGCCCCCGCCGCGAGGCGGGCGGGGCGCGAGAGCGGGACGAGCGACCCCAGCAGCGCCCCGGCGAGGGCGGCGAGGGCAACGGCCACGAGCATCCGGGCGCCGGCGCGGGGCTCGACCAGCTGGCTCCAGTGCAGGGCGCCGAAGGCGGCCAGCGGGATGAACGCGGCCAGGCGGGCGCTGCGGGCCTCCAGCAGCGGCCCCGAGCGCGGGGTCGCGCGGGCCGGCGGCCGACGCGCCGTCCCGGCCAGCGCGCCGTGCGCGCTCATGGCGCCTCGCCTCCGGCCAGGGGTGCGGTCGCCGGGCGCGAGGAGCGGCGGATCCCGGCCCGGCCCAGGGCGTAGCCGTGGCAGCCCGCGACGGCAAGGACCTCCGGACGCCCGGAGACCTGTCCGGGCACGACCAGCACCCGCGGGCCGGGCGCCTGCTCGAGCGCCCGGGGCATCCGCGGCGGGACGTGGGCGGCGACGTAGAAGACCGGGCCCGTCCGGGTGGCCAGCCCGGCCAGCGGCGGCGGAGGGCCCTCCGCGACGAGGGCCAGGCGTGCCCACGCCGCGGGCCAGGCCCCGAGGTCGCGCTCGATCGGCGTCGCGCGGCGCTCTCCGGGCAGCAGCACCGCGCAGCCGGTGGCGCGGGCCAGCGCGACGACGAGGGAGGCGGCGGCTCGGACGGCAGCGTCGAGATCCTCCTCGCGGCCGGGCGACCGCGGGTCGAGGACGACGAGCGGCCGGCCGTCGCCGTCGGGGCGCAGCCGGCGCTCCAGCAGCCCCTGGCCGCGCGCCAGGGGCGGCCAGTGAATCCGCGAGGCCGGGGAACCGGGCCGGTAGTCGCGCAGGCCGTCCAGCTCGACCTCGGCCGCCCCGGCCAGCGCCGCCAGCGCGCGGCCCGCGCCGGAGGCGTCGGGGCCGGACCGGACCTCCACCGGTTCCGTGCGCGGAAGGACGAGCACCTCGACGGGCCGGCCGTCGCGGGGCGGCGGCACCTCCCGCTCGGCCAGTCCGAGCGGGTCGCGCAGCACCAGGCGCGGCGGCTCCAGGCGCCGCAATCCGCGCCGGGCGAAGCGCACGTCGATGCGGATGCGCTCGCGCCGGCGACCGGCCCGGACCGGCGCGGTGGCACTGAGCAGCGGCTCGTCCACCTCGCCACCGGGCAGCGGCAGTGGCGCCGTCACGTTGAGGCGAACCGTGAGCGCCTCCTCCTCGACCACGCGCAGCGCGCTGACCGTCCGCTCCACCCGAGCGCCGCGCGCGGTCACGGCCACCCACAGCGCCGCGCCGGCGGCGAGGACGACGAACGTCGCCCCGCCGACGAACAGCGGCTCGGCGTCGAACGCCCCGCCCGCCAGCGCCAGCCCCAGGCCCAGCGCGGCGGCGGCGAGCGACGGGCGCACGGTCTACAGGGCCGGGGTCGCCTCGATGGCGTCCGCGATGACCCGGCGGCGGACGCTCTCGGCCGGCTCGCCCACCGTCTCGGGAGCCAGTAGCAGGCGATGGGCGAGGACCGGTTGCGCCAGCGCCTGGACGTCGTCGGGCAGGGCGTGGTCGCGGCCCTCCAGCAGCGCGCGCGCCTTGGCGGCGCGCAGCAGCATCAGACCCGCCCGCGGGCTGGCCCCCAGCTCCACCCGCGAGTCGCCGCGGGTGTGCCCGAGCAGGTCGACGACGTAGTCGCGCAGCGGCTCGGACGCCCGCACGCGGACTGCCGTGTCCTGAAGGCCGAGCACCTCCGTCGGGGAGGCGACGGGCTCGAGCTCGAGCACCCGGTCGCCGGTCTCGTGGCCGGCCAGCATGGCCGCCTCCGCCGCCGCGTCCGGGTAGCCGAGGGAGACGCGGACCATGAAGCGATCCACCTGCGCCTCGGGCAGCGGATAGGTCCCCTCGTACTCGATGGGGTTCTGGGTGGCCAGCACGAGGAACGGCCGCGCCAGCTCGTGCGTGTGGACGTCGACGGTGACGTGGCGCTCCTGCATGCACTCAAGCAGGCCCGACTGCGTCTTGGGCGACGCGCGGTTGACCTCGTCGACGAGCACGATGTTGGCGAAGATCGGCCCCGGGCGGAACTCGAAGCGCTGCTCGCGCTGGTTGTAGACGCTGGAGCCGACGATGTCCGCGGGCAGCAGGTCGGCCGTGCACTGCACGCGGGCGAACTGCCCGTCGATCGAGCGGGCGAGCGCCCGGGCCAGCGCCGTCTTCCCGACCCCCGGGTAGTCCTCGATGAGGACGTGGCCCTCGGACGCCAGGGCGATCAGGACGAACTCGAGGATCTCCCGGGGAGCCTGCACCGCGCGCGAAACGTTGTCGGCGATCCGGCGGACGGTCGCCGCGGCGGTCTCCAGCTCAGCTGTGTCGACCCGGTCGACCGGTTCGAGCGGCTCCATCGCTCCCGTTGTACTCCCTCGAGGTAAGAATCGACTGAACCGAGTCGAGTATGGCACCCGCGACCTCGCCCTTCGACGAGCGTGGCACGTGCGCCTCTCCCTGCGCAGTGACGATCGTGACCTCGTTCTCGGGCGCGTCGAACCCGATCCCCGGGCGCGAGATGTCGTTGAGCACCACCACGTCCAGGCCCTTGCGCGCGAGCTTGCCCCGCGCGGCCTCCAGGCCCTCGCCGTGCTCGGCCGCGAACCCGACGAGCGTCTGGCCGTCGCGGCGCTGCGCCGACAGCGCGGCCAGGACGTCCTCGGTGCGCTCGAGGTCGAGCGCCAGGCGCTCGGAGGCCTTCTTGATCTTGGTGTCGGCCGCCTGGGCAGGCCGGTAGTCGGCCACCGCCGCGGCCATGAGCAGCAGGTCGCAGCCGGCGAAGCGCTCCTCGCAGGCGGCCCCCAGCTCGGCCGCCGTCTCGACGTCCACGTAGGAGACGACCGGATTGCGGTCCAGCGAGACGTTGGCGGCGACGCACGTGACCGTCGCGCCCCGGCGGGCGGCCTCGTCGGCCAGCGCGAACCCCATCCGCCCCGAGGAGCGGTTGCCGACGTAGCGGACGCTGTCGATCGGCTCGCGGGTGCCCCCGGCGGTGACGAGGACCCGCAGCCCGTCCAGCGGACGCGGCGCCCCGGCCGGCACGACCGCTTCGACCGCCGCCAGCAGCTCGGCGGGCTCGCGCAGGCGCCCGGTCCCCCACTCGCCCTTGGAGCCCAGCGCCCCGGTCCCGGGGTCGAGCACCGTGACGCCCCGCTCGCGCAGCAGGGCCAGGTTCGCCTGGGTGGCCGGGTGGGCCCACATCTGGTCGTTCATCGCCGGGGCCACGAGCAGCGGGCAGCCGGCGGCCAGCGCCGCGCTGGTGAGGAGGTTGTCGGCCAGGCCGTGCGCGAGCTTGGCGATCGTGTTGGCCGAGGCGGGCGCGATCAGGTAGGCGTCGGCCCGGCGCACCAGCTCGAGATGGGAGAGCGGGTCGTGGTCGGGTGCGGCCTCGTCGGGGAACACCCCGCGGGCGGGATCGCGCTCGAACTCCGACGTCAGGACGGGCGCGCCGGTGAGCGCGGCGAACGACGCGCGGCCCACGAAGCGCTCGCTCGTCTCTGTCTGCACCACGCGCACGGCGTGGCCGGCCTTGGTGGCCAGGCGCACGAGCTCCAGCGCCTTGTAGGCGGCGATCCCTCCCGTAACCCCGAGCAGGATCCGCGCCACTGTCGGACTCCTTCCCTACCTAGCGGTAGTGGTACTTCAGCTTGCCCGCAGCCACTTCCTCGAGAGCGATCGTGAGGTAGTTCTTGGAGCGGGTCTCCACCATCGGCGGCGGGAACTCGTCGAACGTGCCCTCACCGAGGTTGTGGTAGTAGGAGTTGATCTGACGCGCGCGCTTGGCGGCGACGATCACGCTGGCGTAGTTGGAGTCGACCGTCTCGAGCAGCTGGTCGATGCGAGGAGAGATCATTACGAGGAGTGTAGCTGGCCACGCAGCGAGTCCCGCACGATGGCCACCAGCTCGGCCACCGCGCTCTCGAGGCGATCGTTGACCACGACGTGCGGGAACTCGTCGCGCGCCGCCAGCTCCTCGCGCGCGGTGCGCAGACGCAGGTCGACGTCGCGGGGGGAGTTCGTCCCCCGCCCGACGAGCCGCGCGCGCAGGGCATCGACGGAGGGCGGGGCGATGAAGACCTGCACCGCCTCGGGCATCGTCTCGCGGACCTGGCGGGCGCCCTGGATCTCGATCTCCAGCACGATCGGGACGCCGGCGGCCGTCCGGCTGTCGAGCTCCGTGCGCAGGGTCCCGTAGCGGTGGCCGGAGTAGGCCGCGTGCTCGACGAAGTCGCCGGCGGCCAGGCGCTCGTCGAACTGCGCCTCGCTGAGGAAGTGATAGTCGACGCCGTCCACCTCGCCGGGTCGCGGAGGGCGCGTGGTCGCCGAGACGGAGACCTCGAGCTCGGGAACCTGCTGGATCAGCGAGCGGATGAGCGTGCCCTTGCCGACCCCGGAGGGGCCGGTGATCACAAACACCGGGGCCGGCACTACGGCGTTAACGCCGGAGCAACTGGACGAGCTCTGTGCGCTGGCGCTCGGAGAGCCCGCCGATCGTCTTGCTCGGCGAGATGCGGCACTGGTTGAGGACCTTGTTGGCCTTCACGCGGCCGTACTTCGGTACGGCCAGCAGCATGTCGAAGACCTTTGCGGTCTCGACCCACTCGGGCGGCTCGAGGAGCAGCTTGTGGATCGAAGCGCGGCCTCCCTTGAGGTCGCGCTTGAGCTGCGCGCGACGCGTCCGGATGGCGTTGGCCTTGCCCAGCGCGTCCATCCGCTGGTCCAGCGATCGCTCGGGTGCGGCGGTTTTGGAGAGCGAATTGGTGACCGGCGCCATCGAGCGGCGAGTCTACATATCGGGACGTCGAGGGCAAGGGCAATGGGTGCAATTCGATTGAACGTCAACCTGAGGTCGATACTTCAGGAACTGGCATACTGAAGGAAAACCGTCATTTGCAGGGAGATCTGCTATGCGCACCCGTCAGGCGGGGGCAGAAACCCGCTCTTTGCGGCGAAGTTCCTCGAGCTCGCGCGCGATTCGAGCCCCGGCGAGCGGATCTCGGAAGCTCGCGGTCCCCACCGCCACCGCCGTGGCACCGGCTTCGAGCAGATCGAGCGCGTCCGCGCCGGACTCCACCCCGCCCATCCCGATGACCGGGATGTCGACCCGGCCGGCGACGTCGGCGACCTGGGCCAGCGCGATCGGGCGGATGGCCGGACCGGACACGCCGCCGGTGCGCCCGCCCAGCCACGGCTCGCCGGTGCGGGGGTGGAGCGCCATCCCGCGCAGCGTGTTGACGAGCGACACCGCGTCGGCGCCCGCCGCCTGAGCGGCCTGCGCGACCGCGCCCGGGTCGGTGGCGTTGGGGGTGAGCTTGACGATCAGCGGCTTTGCGGTCAGCGGGCGCACCCGCTCCACCAGCGCCGCGGTCTCGCCGGGGTCGGCGCCCATGATCAGGCCGCTCTCGACGTTGGGGCACGAGACGTTGAGCTCGAGGGCCGCGACCTCTTCACGATCGCCCATCGCCTCCACGAGCCGGGCCACCTCCTCGCGGGTGAAGCCCATGATGTTCACGATCAGCGGAACGGGCAGGCGGGCCAGGACCGGAAGGTCGTGCTCGAGGTAGCCCGCCAGCCCCTTGTTGGGCAGGCCGATCGAGTTGATGAGGCCGGCCGGGGTCTCCCACAGCCGCGGCGGCGGGTTGCCCTGGCGCGGCTGCACGGTGATCGTCTTGGAGACGAAGGCGCTGAACGGGAAGCGCTCGAGCACCTCCTCGCCGAAGGTGCGCAGGGCGGCGATCGCGTCGAACGTCCCCGAGGCGTTGATGACCGGATGCTCCAGCTCGATGCCGCACAGCTCGGTCCTCAATGCGCCGGCACCGCCTCGAGGTCGGCGGCGGCCAGGACGGGCCCGTCGACGCAGGTGCGCACGTAGCCGTCTCGGGTCGGCACGACGCAGCCGAAGCACGCCCCGAACCCGCAGGCCATGCCGGACTCCAGCGCCAGCTGGGCGGGCACGTCGCGCTCGCGCGCGATCAGCGCGCACCGCCTCGAGCATCGCGGGCGGGCCGCAGGCGTAGAGCTCGAGATCGCCCCCGGAGTCCAGCCGGGCGTCGAGCAGCTCGGTGACCAGCCCGCGGTGGCCGGCGCTGCCGTCGTCGGTCGCCACCTGCGCGCTCGGCGAGGAGCTCCGCGCCGCGCGCGTGGTCGGCGTCGCGAAAGCCCAGCAGCGCCTCGGCATCGCCGAGGGCCTCGCCCCACGGGACGAGCGGGACGATCCCGATGCCGCCTCCGACGAGCAGCGGGCGCCGGCCCGGCGCCGGGGGCTCGAAGCCCCGGCCCAGCGGCCCGAGCAGCCACAGGCCGTCGCCGGCGCGCAGCTCGCTCAGGCGCCGCGTGCCCGGGCCGACGTCCTCCAGCAGGAACTCCACCCGCCCCGAGTCGTGGCGCAGGTAGGAGAAGGCCCGCGGAAGGAACGGGCGCTCGTCCGCCCCTCCCCCCATCGCTCCCGCGCGGCCAGCATGTAGAACTGCCCGGGCGCCGGCTCGGGCCCGCCGGGGTCGCCCGCGCGCAGGCGCGTGTAGGCCCCGACCCGCTCGTTCGCCTCGACCTCGCCCAGCCGCCGGCCGAAGGGCGCGAGCGTGCGCGGCTCGCTCACGCGCACTCCCGCCGGCTCCGCGCGGGCGTGTATCTCCTGGAGCGAGAGGACCTCGGGCGGGCCACCGGCCCGGGCGGCGCCGATCGCCCGCGCGGCCGCGCTGCCGCCCGACAGCGTGGTGATGCAGGGGACGCCGCGAGCCACGGCGGCGCGGCGGATCTCGTAGCCGTCGGTGCGCGCGCCGGTGCCCGTCGGCGTGTTGATGACGAGGTCGACGTCGCCGCTCTCGATCCAGTCGACAACCGTGGGCGGGCCCTCGCCGATCTTGTTGATCGGCTCGACCGGAACGCCCATGCGCGAGATCGACAGGGCGGTGCCGCGCGTGGCCACGATCCGGAAGCCCAGGTCGTGGAGCTGCGCGGCGATCGCGCTGGCCGCGGGCTTGTCGGGGTCGGTCACGGTGATGAACACCGTGCCGCCGGTCGGGAGGTCGGCCCCGGCGGCGGCCTGGGCCTTGGCGAACGCGGTGGGGAAGTCGCGCGGCGATGCCCATGACCTCGCCGGTCGAGCGCATCTCGGGGCCGAGCAGCGCATCGGCCCCGGCGAAGCGGTCGAAGGGCAGGACGGCCTCCTTGACCGAGACGTGGTCCAGCGCCGCGCCCTCGGCGCGGCAGCCCGAGCTCGTCGAGGCGCTCGCCGAGCATGATCCGGCAGGCCAGCTTGGCCAGCGGGATGCCCGTCGCCTTGGAGACGAACGGCACGGTGCGCGAGGCGCGCGGGTTGGCCTCGATCACGTAGAGCTCGTCGCCGTAGATCCGCGAACTGCACGTTGAGCAGGCCGACGACGCCGAGGGCCAGGGCGATGGCGCGGGTCTGCTCGCGGATGACGTCGAGCATCTCCTCGCCGAGCGAGTGCGGAGGCAGGACGCAGGCCGAGTCGCCGGAGTGGATGCCGGCCTCCTCGACGTGCTGCATGATCGCCGCCGACCCAGGCCTGCTCGCCGTCGCACAGGGCGTCGACGTCGACCTCGATCGCGTTCTCGAGGAAGCGGTCGAGGAAGATCTCGCGGCCGCGTGGCGGCGCCTCGGCGCTCCAGGTAGTAGCTCAGCCCGTCGAGGTCGTAGACGATCTCCATCGCCCGGCCGCCGAGCACGTAGCTGGGCCGGACGAGCAGCGGGAAGCCGACCCGCTCGGCGTTCGCCAGGGCCTCCTCGGCCGAGTGCGCCGTGGCGTAGGGCGGCGCCTTGTAGCCCGAGGCGCCCGAGCAGCTCGCCGAAGCGCCCGCGGTCCTCGGCCAGGTCGATGGCGTCGACGTCGGTGCCCAGCAGCGGCACCCCGGCATCGGCCAGGCCGGCGGCGAGCTTGAGCGGCGTCTGGCCGCCGAACTGGACGATCACGCCCTCGGGGTGCTCGACCTCGATCACCGCCGAGCACGTCCTCGAGCGTCAGCGGCTCGAAGTACAGGCGGTCGGAGGTGTCGTAGTCGGTGGAGACCGTCTCGGGGTTGCAGTTGACCATCACCGCGTCGCGGCCGGCCGCGCGCACCGTCCATGGCGGCGTGCACGCAGCAGTAGTCGAACTCGATGCCCTGGCCGATGCGGTTCGGGCCCCGAGCCGAGGATGACGACGCTCGGCGCGATCGCCCCGTCGCACCTCGCCGGCCCGGCCGCGCCGCTCCCAGCCCGAGTAGAAGTACGGCGTCTCGGCCTCGAACTCGGCGGCGCAGGTGTCGACCGACTTGAACGTGCGCTCGCCGCGGAACGGGCGCCTCGGGGTCGGCCGCGATCGCGCCGCAGCTCGTGCAGGAACCACGGGTCGATGCACGTGCGCGCGGTGGATCTCGTCGCGGTCGGCGCCGCGCGCGCAGCGCCTCGAGGAGCGAGGTCGAAGCGGTCGGGGCCGGGAGTCTCGACGCGCTCGAGCAGCTCCTCGACCGTTCCGCCGGCCTGCACGGCTGACGTCGAGCTCGCGCGAGCGCATCGCCTTGCGCGAAGGCCTGCTGGAAGGTGCGGCCGATGGCCATGGCCTCCCCCACCGACTTCATGTGGGTGGTCAGCTCCTGGTCGAGCCCGGGAACTTCTCGAAGGCGAAGCGCGGCCACTTGACCACGGCGTAGTCGATGGTCGGCTCGAAGCGAGGCCGGCGTGCGCCGCGTGATGTCGTTGTCGATCTCCTCCAGCGCGTAGCCGACGGCCAGGCGGGCGGCGATCTTGGCGATCGGGAAGCCGGTGGCCTTGGAGGCCAGCGCGCTGGAGCGCGAGACGCGCGGGTTCATCTCGATGACGATGACCTCGTCGGTGGCCGGGTTGACGGCGAACTGGACGTTCGAGCCGCCCGGTCTCCACCCCGACGGCCCGGATGACGGCGATCGCCTGGTCGCGCAGCATCTGGTACTGGCGGTCGGTGAGGGTCTGCTGGGGCGCGACGCAGACCGAGTCGCCGGTGTGGACGCCCATCGGGTCGAGGTTCTCGATCGAGCAGACGATGACCACGTTGTCGTCGTGGTCGCGCATGACCTCGATCTCGAACTCGCCCCAGCCGAGCACCGACTCGTCGATCAGGACCTGCGCGATCGGCGAGGCGGCCAGGCCGCGGCGAGACGATCTGGGTCGAACTCCTCGGCGGTGCGGGCGACGCCGCCGCCCCGCCCGCCGAGCGTGAAGGCGGGGCGGACGATCACCGGCAGGCCGATGTCGTCGCGAGCCGCCTCGGCCTCCTCGAGCGTCGTGGCGATGGCCGAGCGGGGCACGCGCAGCCCGGCGCCGCTCCATCGTCTCGCGGAAGAGGTCGCGGTCCTCGGCGCGGTGGATGGCGTCGTAGTTGGCGCCGATGAGCTCGACGCCGTAGTGCTCGAGCGATGCCGTCCTCGTGCAGGGCCTTGGCCAGGTTGAGCGCGGTCTGGCCGCCGAGCGTGGGCAGCAGCGCGTCGGGGCGCTCGCGCTCGATGACCTGCGCCACCGGGCCCGGGCAGCAGCGGCTCGACGTAGGTGGCGTCGGCGAACTCCGGGTCGGTCATGATCGTCGCCGGGTTGGAGTTGACGAGCACGACCTCGTAGCCCTCCTCGCGCAGGACCTTGCAGGCCTGCGTCCCGGAGTAGTCGAACTCGGCCGCCTGGCCGATGACGATCGGCCCCGAGCCGAGGATGCAGGATCTTGCTGGATGTCGTCGCGCCGCGGCACGGACGGCGCATCGCAGGAAGCGGTCGAACAGGTAGAGGGCGTCGTGGGGCCCGGGGCCGGCCTCGGGGTGGTACTGGACCGTCGCGCCGTGGACGTCGCGGAGGACCAGGCCCTCGACGGTGCGGTCGTAGAGGTTGACGTGGGTCAGCTCGGCGGCGCCGAAGTCGGTGTCCCAGCGCACCGGCTCGTCGTCGTCGATCGTGCTGCTCGCCGTCGGGCCCGAGCGACGGCGAAGCCGTGGTTCTGGCTGGTGATCTCGATGCGGCCGGTCGTCGAGGTCCTTGACCGGGTGGTTGGCGCCGCGGTGGCCGAACGGGAGCTTGTAGGTCTCCAGGCCGACGGCGCGGCAGAGCAGCTGGTGGCCGAGGCAGATGCCGCACACCGGGACTTGCGCCGACCAGCCCGCGGACGGTGTCGACGACGTAGTCCAGCGCGGCGGGGTCGCCGGGGCCGTTGGCCAGGAAGACCGCGTCGGCGTCGCCGGCGAGCAGCTCCTCGGCGCGTGGCGGTGCAGGGATGCAGCTCCATCCGCGCGCCGCGCGCGCAGAGCTGGCGCACGATCGACTCCTTGACGCCGGTGTCGATCAGCGCGATCCGCGGGCCGGCGCCGCGTGCCGAGCTCGGCATCCGCTCCGGCGTCACGTCCCGCGCCAGGTCCTGCCGGCCATCGACGGGCTCGGCCGCGACGAGCTCGCGGGCCTCGCCTCGTCCATGCCCCCGGGAAGATCCCGCCGCGCATCGCGCCGGCGTCGCGGATGTGGCGCACGAGCGCGCGGGTGTCGACGCCGGTGATCGCCCGGGACGCCGCAGTCCTCAGCCAGTCCAGCCAGCCGCCCTCGGCGCCGGGCGCGTCCTCGCCGTTGCCCGCCTCGCGCATGATCACGCCGCGGGCGTGGATGCGGTCGGACTCCATCGCCTCGCGCGCTAGACCCCGTAGTTGCCGACGTGCGGGTAGGTGAAGGTGATGATCTGCCCGGCGAAGGAGGGGTCGGTGACCGACTCCTGGTAGCCGGACATGGCGGTGTTGAAGACGACCTCGCCGGTCGCCGGGCCGGTGGCGCCGCACGCGTCGCCGTCGAAGCGCGTGCCGTCCTCGAGCAGGACGTAGGCCTCGCCGGCGCTCACATGATCAGCCTCTGGATCGCCTTGAACTCCGGCGTGCCGGCCCCGCCGACGAGCTCGAACAGCGCGGTCTCGACCGAGGTGAGCCAGGCCCCGGCGCGCTCCATCTTCTCCAGGCCGCCGGCGGTCGAGCGCGGTGCGCGACGAGACCGCGTCGGCGGCGACGTGGACCTGGACGCCGCGGTCGAGCAGGTCGTGGACGGTCTGCGAGACGCACACGTGGGTCTCGATCCCGCAGACGATCGCCTGGTCGCGGCCGCCGAGGTCGAAGCCCTCGGCGCGGCGGCGGAGAAGACGGTCTTCTCGATGGCGCTCCTCGCCGCCGAGCGCGTCGGCCACCTCGGGCACCGTCCGCCCCAGCCCCTTCGGGTACTGCTCGGTCACGAGCACGGGCACGCCGAGCTCGCGGGCGCCGCGGACGAGCACCGCCCGCTGCGCGCCATGTTCTCGAAGGCCTCGACGGCGGGGCGGAAGGCCTCCTGCACGTCGACCACGACCAGGGCGGCGCGGTCGCGGTCGAGCAGCCCGGTGGCTCACGCCGCCACCGCGGCGCGCGCCGAAGGCGACCGAGCGCCGGCGGCGATCGTAGCGTCGACGCGGCCGTGCAGCGTCGCGCCCGTGGAAGCAGCAGTTCTCCGACGCGGCTCTCGTAGCCCGCCTCGCCCACCTCCCAGTCGGCGTCGAGGTCGACGAGCGCGAGGTTGGCGGGCGCGCCGGCGGGCGATCGCGCGGCGCGGGCAGGTCGAGCGTGCCCGCGGCGCCGGCCGTCATCCGCTCGACCAGGGTGACGAGCGGTCGAGCAGCACCGGGCACGACGAGGTCGGTGTAGACCGCGGCGAAGGCGGTCTCCAGGCCGGTCGTGCCCATCGGCGCCTCCTCGAAGGGGACCTCCTTCTCGTGCGCGCGTGCGGCGCGTGGTCGGTGGCGACGCAGTCGATCGTCCCGTCGCGCAGCCCGGCGATCAGCGCCTGGCGGTCGGCCTCGGAGCGCAGCGGCGGGTTCATCTTGATGCGCGTGTCCAGCGAGCGGACCGCCTCGTCGGTAAGAGCGAGGTGGTGCGGCGAGGCCTCGGCGCGTGATGCGGACCCCGTCGGCCTTGGCGGCGGCCACCGCCGCGACCGACTCGGCGCGGAGAGGTGCTGGAAGTGGACGCGCGCCGTCCTCGTAGCCGGCGAGCGCCGCGTCGCGGGCGACCATCGTGGACTCGGAGACCGACGGGATCCCCGCCATGCCGAGCACGGCGGAGACCTCGCCCTCGTGCATGACGCCGTCGAGCGAGAGCGAGGGGTCCTCCTCGTGCAGGGCGATGCGCCGCCGCACAGCCGCTGGTACTGCAGCGCGCGGCGCAGCATCCCGGCCGCTGACGACGGGCTTGCCGTCGTCGGTGAAGCCCAGCGCGCCGGTCTCGCGCAGCTCGGCCATCTCGGTCAGCTCCGCGCCGGCCAGGCCGCGGGTGATCGAGGCCAGGAAGCCGGTCGGGATCGCGCGCGTCAGCGCTCGGCGGCGTCGCGAGCGAGCGCAGGACGGAGGCGGTGTCGACCGTCGGGTCGGTGTTCGGCATCGCCACGAGCGCCGTAGCCGCCGGCGGCGGCGGCGCGCGGTGCCGCTGGCCAGGTCCTCCTTGTGCTCCTGGCCCGGCGTGCGGAAGTGGACGTGCGGGTCGACGAAGGCCGGGAACGAGGTGGCGGCCCGCGCCGTCGACGCTCGGCGCCCTCGGGCGCCGGAGCGTCCCGGGCGCGCCGAGCTCGGCGATCTCCCCGCCGCGGACGAGCACGTCCTGCGGCGCGCGTCGACGCCCGCGCGCGGGATCGAGCACATGCGGCGCCGCGGATCAGCAGGTCGGCGGGCGGCGGCGGCCCGGCCGAGGAACTGGCTCATGCGCGCGCCTCCGCGGGCTCGGGCAGCGGCTGGGCCGCGGCGCCTCGCGGCCGCCCGGCGAGCAGCTCGTAGAGCACGGCCATGCGGACGACGACGCCGGCCTCGACCTGGGCGGTGATGAGCGGCCTGCGGGCCGTCGATGACCTCGGCGGAGAGCTCGACGCCGCGGTTGACCGGGCCCGGGTGCATGAGGAGCTGGCCGCGGCCCGAGGCGGGCGCCGCCGATCTGGTAGCACCGGGCGTACTCGCGCAGCGAGGGCACGAAGGCCTCGCTCATGCGCTCGTGCTGCATGCGCAGGGCGTAGACGACGTCGGCGTCGCCGAGCCCGTCGAGCGTGTAGCGCGACGTCGCAGCCGAGCGCCTCGATCCCGCGCGGGATCAGCGTCGGCGGCCCGGCGACGGTCACCTCGGCGCCCATGCGCGGAAGGCGAGGATGTTCGAGCGCGCGACGCGCGAGTGCAGGACGTCGCCGACGATCCAGATGCTTCGCGCCGTCGAGCGCGCCGATGCGGCGGCGCAGCGTGTAGACGTCGAGCAGCGCCTGCGTCGGGTGCTCGTGCTTGCCGTCGCCGGCGTTGACGACCGCGGCCGGGGTCCAGCGGGCGACGAGGTCGGCGGCGCCGACGCGCGGCGAGCGGATGACGATCGCCGCCGGGTTGTAGGCGGAGAGCGTCTGCACCGTGTCCTTCAGCGACTCGCCCTTCTCCACGCGAGGAGCCGGTCGGCCTTGACGTCACGACGTCGGCCGAGAGGCGCTTGGCGGCGAGGTCGAAGGAGGACTGCGTGCGCGTGGAGGCCTCGTAGAAGAGGTTGACGCACGGTGCGCCCGCGCAGCGCCGGGACCTTCTTGATCTCCCGGCCGGCGACCTCCGCGAAGCGAGCTCGCGCGGTCGAGGATGCGCTCGATGTCCGCGCGCGAGACGTCTTCGATCGAGAGCAGATGCTTCATGCGGCATGAGCGCCTCCTGACTGGCTCGGTGATCGTCACCTCGTCGACGCCGTCGAGCTCCTCGACGCGCACGTTCACGCGCTCGGCCGCGAGGTCGGCAGGTTCTTGCCCACGTAGTCGGGGCGGATCGGGAGCTCGCGGTGGCCGCGGTCGGCCAGCACGGCGAGCTGGACGCGCTCGGGGCGCCCGTAGTCGAAGAGCGCCTCGATCGCGGCGCGGACGGTGCGCCCGGTGTAGAGGACGTCGTCGACGATCACGACCGTGCGGCCCGGCGACGGCGAAGTCGAGGTGCGAGGCGTGGACGACGGGCGCCTCGGCGCGCGTGGCGATGTCGTCGCGGTAGAAGGCGATGTCGATGTCGCCGAGCGGGACCGGCCTCGCCGCGCAGGTCGGCGAGCAGGGCGTGCAGGCGCGGCGGCGAGGACGGCGCCGCGGCGGTGGATGCCGACGATCGCGAGACGCTCGCTCGCGGGTTCTTCTCGACGATCTCGTGCGCGATCCGCACGAGCGTGCGGCGCATGTCGTCCTGGTCGAGGACGACGTTCTCGCGCTCCATCTGTGCTCCTTCCTGGTCTCTCGGGACCGGGTTAAAGGAACGGCCGCGCACGACTGTAGCAGCGGGTGCGGCGGGGTCTCAGGTGACCGGCTCGGGCCAGACCCGCACCAGCGCACCGGTGACCGCCGCGGCGACACCCAGGACCACCGCGAACACCGGATGGCCGGCGTCCAGGAGCCCGGCCACCGCCGCGCCGAACACCACGACCTCCACGCCCGCGCGCGCGGGATCGGGCAGCCGGCGGCTCGCCCTCGGCGCCACCCACATCGCCCAGACCGCGGCGAGGAGCAGCGGGGCGGTCAGCCCGAGCAGCACCTTGACGGCCGGGTCGTCGCCCACCTGAGCGCCCCAGACGGCCAGGGCGGCGAGCGCGGCCATCTCGCAGGCGAAGCGCGCCGCGAGATTCACTCCCGCCAGCGCCGCCACCTACAGCTCCTCGAGCAGCTTCTTCTTCTGGGCCTGGAACTCGTCGTCGGTGATCGCGCCCTGGTGGCGCAGCCCGTCGAGCTTCTTCAGACGGTCCAGCGGATCGGCCACCGGCGCAGCTGGAGACGCCGCGCCCGTTGTCTGCAGCTCGGGGACCTGAGGCGCCGCCGCCTGCAGGGCGGACAGGACGGCGCTCTGGAGCGCCGCCGGGTCGTTCGCGTGGTCCTGCATCGCCCCGAGGACCTGGTCGCGCAGGCCCGGCACATTGCGGAGGTCCACCACCTGGGTCGAGCCCATGCTGGCCAGGTTGCCCAGCTGCTCGAAGGCCGAGGTGAAGGCGTTGGCCTGGTCGGGTGCCAGCGGCTTGCCGTTGACCATGACCGTCGACCAGGTCGCCTCGGTCGGGTGGCTCTGGAACGACACGAGCGGGTTCGCCGCGGCGGCCTCCTGGATCTTGCCGAAGGCGTCGGCCTCCTCGTCCTCGCGACCGAGCAGCTTCTTGAACAGCCCCATCGGCCGATGCTAACCCGTCGGCACGGCGTCGTCCCAGCGCACGAGGGCCGGGTCGCCGCGCTCCGGGAAGGGGACCTCGATCGAGTCGAAATCGCGCGGGACGACGGAGTTGGGGAACACGGCACGCGCCTCATCGCGCAGCTCCTTGCCGCCGTAGCGCGGTGGAGACGTGCGTCAGCGCGAGCATTCGCACCTCGGCGTCGCGGGCCAGGGCCGCCGCCTGGCCGGCGGTGGAGTGCGAGGTCAGGGCCGCGCGCTCGGTCTCCTCCTCGGCGAACGTCGCCTCGTGAACGAGCAGCTCCGCCCGGTGGGCCGCGACGCCCAGCGCCTCGCAGGGCGCGGTGTCACCCGAGACGACGACCTTGCGCCCGGGGCGCGGCGGTCCCAGGACCTGGTCGGGCGCGACGCCGTTGACGGTCTCGCCGGCCTGGAGTCGCCCGAAGTCCGGACCCGGCACCACGCCCAGCGCCTCCGCGCGCTCGGCGTCGAGGCGCCCGGGCCGTTCGTCCTCCCACACGGCGTAGCCGTACGCCGTCACCCGGTGCTCGACTCCGAACGGGGACACGGTGTAGCCGTCGCGGCGCACCGGCTCGCCGGGCCCCAGCTCGACCAGCACCAGCTCATAGCTCAGCCGTCCGTAAACGGGGCGCAGCAGCTTCATCACGCCGTTCAGGCCGGGCGGGCCGTGGACGGTGAGCGGGCGTTCGCGGCCGCGCAGGTCGAACGTCTTGAGCATCCCGGGCAGGCCCGAGCCAGTGGTCGACGTGGTAGTGGGTGATGAAGACGTCGTCGAGGTCGGGCAGCCCGACGGAGCGCACGAGCTGGCGCTGGGTGCCCTCGCCGCAGTCGAAGAGGAGGCGGTCGCCGCCGCGGCGCAGGAGCAGCGCCGGCAGCCCGCGGCGCGCCGTCGGGCACCGAGCCGGCGGTGCCGGCGAAGAAGACGTAGAGGTCCATCGAGTCCAGCGTCCACTCAGCGAGAACTCGACGCGTCCCGTCCTCCGCACGCGCCATGCCCATGGTGTGGCGCGGCGAGCGCCGTCGCTCGGTCGGGCTGCCCGGGATTGAAGATCTGGAAGCGCCGTCGCCCGCCGGCCGTCTCGTGCAGGGGCATGTGCGAGTGGCCGAAGATCACCGCGTCCACGTCCGGGAAGCGCTGGCGCATGCGCGCGAGCCGCCCCGCCGCGGGGCCGGCGTCATGGACCATCGCGATCCGGGCGCCGTCGGCCTCGACGACGCGGCGTCTCGGGCAGCGGCGCGCAGCTCGCGGTCGTCGACGTTGCCGCGGAACCGCGGCGACCGGACCGAGGGTCTCGAGCTCCAACAGGACCGACACGGTGAGAGGTCGCCCGCGTGCAGGATCAGGTCCGCCTCCGCCAGGCGCTCCACGCACGGCCTCGGGCAACGTCCGCGGCCCACGCGGAAGGTGGGTGTCGGAGATGATCGCGAGCAGCATGCCGGGCAGCGCCCGACGCCTCGCGATAAGGTGACGGCAGCGCCCGTAGCTCAGTGGATAGAGCGCTCGCCTCCGGAGCGAGAGGTCGCAGGTTCAAATCCTGCCGGGCGCGTTTTCGGTTCGGGAATCTCCGCGTCAGCGCCCTGACCGGCGAGGCCGAGCTGCGCGCCGCGGAAAGAGCCGGGGGAAGGTTGGGGCGCCGGCCGGTTGGTGGACCCACGTGACCGGCGGGGGTACTACGCAACGGGTTTCTCGCGTTCACACGGATGCACCAGTGGGGGCGCGTAGGATACTCTCGACCCATGCTGCGCAAGGTCCTCGTCGGGGTGGCGGTGGCTGCGGCTGTGCCGTCGGTCTCGCTGGCGGCTGAGCCGGGCAGTCCGGACACGACGTTTGGCACCGGTGGCCGGGCCTTCGCTGGCCTCAATCGCGCTCAGCTCGGTCACCGGGCGGTCATCCCGGAGCCTGCTGCGTTGGTGCGCACGCCGGGCGGGCGGCTGGTGGTCGCCGGAAGGTTCTTCAGCCAGAAGCCCTCGGGTCTGTTCCTCGCGGCGTTCACCTCGCGCGGCAAGCCGGCTGGGAGCTTCGGCAAGCACGGCGTCGTGCTCACCGGCATCGGGGCGCCCACGGAGATCAGCTCGATGGTGCGTCAGCCCGACGGCAGGCTCGTGGTGGGCGGCACCACCGGCGTGGACTACGGCCTCACCGGCGTCTCGTCCGGCACCATGTTGGTCGCGCGCTACACGCCTGGGCGCCTTGATCGCAGCTTCGGAGATGACGGCGTGGTGCGACTTTCGCTTGGACCTGGCCCCGACGCACTGAACGCGCTGCGTCCCCGTGCCGGAGGGCGGATCCTGGCCGCAGGCTCGACCGGGGCACGCGGAGCGCTGATCGAGCTAGACCGAAACGGGCGTTTGCACCGGGCTTTCGGTCGCTCGGGGAAGGTCATCCTGAACCTCGGGTCCGGGCGCGAGCGCCTGACGGGCGTGGCGATCGACCGCCACCACCGAATCCTGGTGTCGGGCACCCGCGCTGGCACGGGCTTCGTCGTCCGGTTGATGCGTGGGGCGCGCTCGACCGGACATTCGGCACAAACGCAGTGGCAGGCGTGCCTGAGGCGACAGGCCAGGCGGTGGCCATCGACCCTCGCGGCCGAGTGTGGATGAGCGGGCGCGGCCTGCGCAGGGTGTTCTTCGCCGGCGCACTGCGCACCGGCGGCATCCTGGTCGCGCGCTTCACCCCAACGGGGCGACCCCCGACAACTCGTTCGGGCAGGCGGCGTCCTGCGAACCGCCCTGGGGCAGGGCGCGCGGGCGATCAGCATCGACTCAGCCGGACGGGCGCTGGTCGCCAGCGGCGCCGCCTTCGCCGACGAGTCCTGCGGCATCCTGGCCCGCGTCACCAGCGCCGGGGCACTCGACCCCGCGTTCGGCCCCGGGTCGGGGACCCGAACCCCCGAACTTCCCGGGCGACGAGCCCTGCCTGGGGGGCCCAGCGGTCATCGTCCAGGGAGACGAGGTCAATGGCGCGAGCATGGCTGATCTCCTCCTGCTGGCGGACGGGCGAATCGTCGTCGCCGGAACCGCCATCCCCTCCTATCAGGCCGGTCCCGACGCAATCGTCGCTCGCTACCACGGATAGGACCGCCGCGAACCTCAGCGATGACGAGGAGTGCCTACGGTCGAGCGCGTGGGTTGAAACGGTATGTGGGCCGGTAGGACACCCTCGAAATCCCGGCAGCGCGCGGAGAGTGATCCTGCCGGGCGCGCTTTCTGGCCCCGGAATCGTCCGCCTACTCCCCCAGCCCCACGGTCGCGAGGGCCCGCTCCCTATCGGTATGGCTCGAGAGCCGAACGACCTTGCCGGTGCGCAGGGTCCAGGAGTGGAAGAAGTGGTTCCAGACCTCCTTGTCGCTCCCGGCGATCCGTCCGCCGTCGCGGATGGCGATGACCACCCGCTCCTCGTCGGCGTGCAGAACCTGCTCGGGTTCGACGTGGAAGAGGCGCACGGGGCGGCGCAGGTGCCGGGCGCGCCTGGAGAGCGACCCGGCCCCTGACGATGCTTCGGCCCCACCGTGGGGTACGCCGATCCATCAGCACCGTAAGGCTCCAACAGTTCGTCGCGCCGCTCACATTAGCGCGAATCGATGTCTGGTCCAACGCGTACGTAGGCCCTACGGACGCTTTGCCGGCGGCACTTCGCCATGGTCATTCGTGACGTGCGGCGATACGCGCCGCCAAGATCGAGGAGAACTTCAGATGGGACGGGACAGACGTCAGCGCCGGCGGCGCGTCGCCGCGCTCGGAGGGGCCGCCGTGGCGGCCAAGCACCACCACGACGAGAAGCAGGCCCAGGACGCGGCGGCCGCCCCGCCGCCCGCCGCTGCTGCGCCGGCCGCGTCCGCGGCCGCGTCCGCGCCCGCCGGGATGAGCCCGGCGACGATCGAGGAGCTCAAGCAGCTGGGGCAGCTGCACGAGCAGGGCGTGCTCACGGACGAGGAGTTCACGGGCGAGAAGGCCAAGCTGCTCGGCACCGCCTGAGCGACAGCACGACAGCCGGCATCATCGGTCCGCGAAGCAGCGAAAGCCGATGTTGCCGGCCGAGCTGTCGGGCTCGGTCGCGCTACGGGCATCGACCCGATACCGGCTGCAGTAGGAGGCGTGGCAGAGGTACGACCCGCCGCGCATGACGCGGTGCGTGCCGTGGACGGGCCCGGGCGGATCCTCGATCGGGCTGACGGAGTAGTAGCGGGGATCAAACCAGTCCCCGCACCACTCCCACACGTTGCCCGTGACGTTGAACAGGCCGTGTCCGTTGGGCGGGAACGCGTCGACCGGCGCCGTGCCCGCGTACCCGTCCGCGCAGTTGTTCTCGCCCGGAAAGCGACCCTGGAAGACATTCATGCGGTGCTCGCCACCCGGCTCGAGCTCCGAGCCCCACGGAAAGGGCTCGCCGCAACCGCCGCGGGCGGCGCACTCCCACTCGGCCTCGGTCGGCAGGCGCGTCCCGCTCCAGGCGCAGAACGCCAGCGCGTCGCCGTGCGAGACGTGCACCACCGGATGATCGGCTCGGCCGCTCAGATCCGACTGCGGACCCTCCGGATGACGCCAGTCGGCACCGTGGACCTGCCGCCACCACGGCGCCCGGGCCGCGGCGGCGGTTTCGGGGAACTCGTCGGGCAGCAGCCCGCCGAACACGAACGACCATCCATAGTGCTCCGCGTCGGTCGCATGGCCGGTCGCCTCCACGAAGTCCTCGAAACGGGAGTTGGAGACCGCGTGGCGATCGACGCGGAAGGGGCTGAGCCGGACCTGATGCGCGGGCCCCTCACCGTCGGCCGGATACCCGTCCACGGCGTTGGTGCCCATCTCGAACTCGCCCCCGGGGAGGGCCACCAGACGGTCGCTGTCCACGGCCCTACTGACGCGCCATGGCCAGGCGCATCTCGCTCTCGCTGTCCTTGATCAGCTCGCCGCTGAGGTCAACCGTGACCGCCTCCAGCGTGCCGGTGAAGGCGAAGGGCGCGGCGTAGTCGGGCGTCACCGCCGAGCCGCCGCTCACGCCGCAGCTCAGGCTTCCCGGATTGAACAGGAACAGGGTGGTGTAGGGGAAATCGCTCTGGCCGACCAGCTCCCCGTCGACGTAGAGCTGAGCGTGGCCCGGCGTGCCCCTGCCGTTGGGCGGATCCGGCTCGCCGGTGGGCTCGAATTCGAAGCGAAGCTCGTGCGGCCCGGCCACGACCGGGTCGGCCGACGAGACGGAGAACATCTCCCGACGGACGTAGTTGTGGACGTAGTGCAGCCTGCCCTCCTGCATGTAGAACGACCAGCCCCCGACCGCCGAGCCCTGGCAGAGGAGGACGCCCTCCCCCGCCTCGGGCACGTCAGCCTTGGCGGTGATGCTGTGGGGCCGGTTGAGGATGCGCGGCCCGGCGAGGAAGGGCACGGTCTGGGTCCCGGGACGGAAGACGTAGCTGTTTCGCTCCTCGGCGACCTGCGGCTTCGGGGAGGCCAGCCGCTGCACTCCGCTGCCGTCGATCGGCAGGACGTCGTACTTGCCCGCCTCGGCGTACCAGAGCGACACCATCTCGATGAGCTTGTCTCGGCGCTCGGCGGCGAGGTCGTGGTTCTCCGCCATGTCCTGCGCCACGTGGTAGAGCTCCCAGTGATTGGCGTCGAGGTCCGAGAGCGTCTCGGCCGAGATGGGATCGCCAAACCCGCGCCCGGCCTCGGCAAAGGAGGGACCGGGCCAGGGGCAGACCGCGCGCCAGCCTTCGTGGTCGATCGCGCGGTGGCCCATCATCTCGAAGTACTGGGTGTGGTGAGCGGTCGCCGCGGCGTCGTCGTCGAAGGTGTGGGCGAAGCTCACGCCCTGGATCGGCGCCTGCGTCACACCCTTGATCGACGTCGGCGCCTCGATGTCCAGGATCTCGAGCACCGTGGGGACCATGTCGATGAGGTGCGCGTACTGGTCGCGGATCTCGCCGTGGCTCGAGAGCCCCTTCGGCCAATGCACGATGAACGGGTCGCTCGAGCCTCCGCGGTAGGTCTCGCGCTTCCAGCGGCGGAAGGGCGTGTTCCCCGCCCACGTCCAGCCCCACGGGTAGTGGTTGAACGTCAGCGGCCCACCGATCTCGTCGATCGAGTCCAGACTCTCCTGCAGCGGCTCCTGGGCGTTGTTGAAGAACTGGCCCTCGTTGGTCGTGCCGCTCACGCCGCCCTCGGCGCTCGCCCCGTTGTCGGAGACGAGCATCACCATCGTGTTGTCCAGCTCTCCCGTCTCCCGCAGGTAGTCGAGCAGCCGCCCGATGTGGTGGTCGGTGTGGGAGAGGAAGCCGGCGAACACCTCCATCATGCGGGAGTACAGGTCCCTGGCCTCCGGCTCGAGTGAGTCCCACTCCGGAACATCCGGGTCGCGACGGGACAACTCCGCGTCCTGCGGCACGATGCCCAGTTCCTTCTGGCGCGCGAACGCCTGCTCGCGATAGGCGTCCCAGCCATCGTCGAATTGCCCCTGATAGCGGTCGGCCCACTCCTTGGGGACGTGGTGGGGAGCATGCGTCGCCCCGGGGCAGTAGTGGAGATAGAACGGCTTGTGGGGCGCCACCTGCTTCGCGTCGGCGATGAAGGTGATCGCCTTGTCGGTCAGGTCCTCCGTCAGGTGGTAGCCCTCCTCCACGGTGCGGGGCGGCTCGACCTGATGGTTGTCGTAGACCAGGTCGGGGTGCCACTGGCTCGTGTCCCCACCGAGGAAGCCATAGAAGCGCTCGAAGCCGCGTCCCAGCGGCCAGCGGTCATAGGGCCCGGCGGCCGACTCGTAGGCGGCGGGGATGAGATGCCACTTGCCGACCATGTAGGTGTTGTAGCCGTGCTCGACGAGGATCTCGGAGAGAAAGCCGTTCTCGAACGGGACGTTGCCGTTGTAGCCCGGGAACCCCGTCGCCGCCTCAGTGATGCACGCCATGGCGTTGGAATGGTGGTTGCGCCCGGTCATGACGCACGAGCGTGAGGGCGAGCACAGCGCCGTCGTGTGCATGTTCGTGTAGCGCAGGCCACCCTCGGCCAGCGAGTCGATGTTCGGGGTCCCGATCGGACTGCCGAAGCAGCCGAGTTGCCCGAAACCTGTGTCGTCGAGGACGATCATGAGGACGTTCGGGCTCCCCTCGGGCGCGCGAACCGCCTTCGGCCAGGCCGGGGTGGATTCGTCCGCCGTGCGGCCGATCACCCCGGGAAAGGCGCTCCCAGCGTCGTATTCGGTGAACTCCATGCCCGTCTCTCCTCGTGGTGGGATTCGCCCAGCGCGCGGCCATCGACGTTAGCGCCGGGTCATGCCTGCGGCATGGGTGCAGGCATGACAGACAGACGATGACCGCACCACCATTACGCGGCGAGGCCTCAGTGCAGCACGGCCTTGAGCGCGATCAGCGCTCCGGCGACCACTCCCAGGGCCGACGTGTGCAGCAGCGCGTGGGCGCGGCTGGACCCGGCCAGGCGCGCGGCCGCGAACCCGTACAGGCAGATCAGGCCCAGGCCGGTCCACTTCGCCAGCGTGTACGCGAGGTCGAGATCGATCGCCCCCACCGCGGCGAGGATGAAGAACGCCGCGGGGAAGCCCGCGCCGAAGGCGACCGCCGCCGCCTCCCCGGTCATCCGGCGTACCTCGGCCCGATTCACCGGCTGGCGCTTGCGCGCCTCGGCGCCGACGTACTCGCTGTAGACCTCGGCCAGGCCCACCGCCACGGCGGTGGCCAGGATCGCGCCGGTCGCCTGAGCGGCGGTGGGCGGATGCTGTTGCAGCGCGACAACCAGGGCCAGGCCGATGATCGCCCCGTAGATCACGCGCGCCACGTCGCGCGAGGCGAGATGGCGTTCGACGACGCGCCGCAGCGCCGAGGGACGGGCTTCGCTCACGCCCGAAACGCTATGACGAGGGTCGGCGGATGCGGCGGCGGCGGCGCGGCCGGACACTCCGAGCTTGCGGTAGACGTGCTCCAGGTGCTTATGCACGGTGCGGCGGCTGACCGACTCACGGTCACCGCCACGGACGCCGCGGGCAACGTCAGCCGTCCGGCCCGGGCTCGCTTCCGCATCGTGAGCTGAGCCTTGGGGTAGTTCACCGCACCGCGATCACGTAGATCGTGCCGACGCCGGGCGGCGGGGATGCGGCGATCCTGCCCGTCATGCCCTCCCTCATCTCCGTTGAGTCCCTCAGCCAGGGGCAGCGCGCCTTCGCCCACACGGTTCATGCGCGCCCGCTGGCCCTCGTTGCCGCGCTGCCCGAGGCCGCCTTCGTCTACGGCCGCGAGAACGGCCGGCCCGCGCGCTGGCTGGTCGACGCCGACGGCCAGGTCCTCGAGCACGACACGTTCAGCGCAGCGCGGCCACGATGACGAGGATCGCGATCACGATCGCGATCCCCACCGCCGTGTAGCTGACCGGCCGCTGGCGCCACCAGAACTCGGGCTTCGCGCGGTCGCGCGTGTAGCGCCCCTCGGGGGGCTCCCCCACCCAGTCATCGTCGTCGTCGTAGCCGGCCATCGCTTCCCAGTCTGCCCGTTTCAGAGCACGAGCACGCGGTGGCGCGCGGCGCCCCGCGCCACGGCGACGGTCTCGACGAGGTCATACACCACGAGGAACGCCATCAGCGCGGGCCCGCCGCCCGCGCGCCGGGCCCGGGAGCGCAGGGAGAGAGCGTGCCGCGCCAGGATCGCCCAGCGCAGTGCGCGCAGGCGGCGCGGGAGCAGGAGCGCCAGGATCGAGCGCACGAGCAGGTAATGCCAGACGTTCCAGAAGATCCGGTGGTCGAGCATCGTCCGCGCCGCCGGGTGGCGGCCGAAGACGCGCACGGTCTCGGTCCAGCGCGAGGCGTCGCGCAGCGCGCCGCGCGGGCCGAGGTCGAACACCGCGTGGCGGACGACCGCGTCGGGGCAGAACACGGTCGGCCGCCCGGCCTCGATGGCCCGCCAGGCCAGGTCGGTGTCCTCGCCGCCCGGGCGCAGGCCGAACCCCTCGTCCAGTCCGCCCAGGCGCTCGAGGAGCTCGCGCGGATAGAAGACGTTGCACGTCTCGTACTGGGGCCCGAGCTGCTCGACTCGCACGGTACGCGAGAACGGGCCCAGGCGGCCGCGCTCCTCGGGATCGGGCTCTGTCGCTCCCTGCACGACGGCCTCGCGCGCCGCCTCGTGGGCCGCCAGGCCGGCCTCCAGCCAGCGCGGCCTCGGGCGGCAGTCGTCGTCGGTGAAGGCGATCAGTGCGCCCCGCGCGGCGCGCCAGCCCGCGTTGCGCGCGCCCCCCGGCCCTCGGGGGGCGTCGTTGCGCAGGAGGCGCAGCCGCCCGTCGCCGGGCACCCGCGCCGGAGGGTCGGAGGCGTCGTCGACGACCACGATCTCGAACTCCTCGGGCGCCAGCGTCTGGGCCTCCAGCGCCGCCAGCAGCGCGGCCAGGCGCTCGGGGCGGTCCCGGGTCGCCACGACCACCGAGACCCGGGGCTCAGGATCGGGCGGCATTGGAGCGCAGGCGCCCGAGGTCGTAGGCCATGAGGGCGAGCGCGTCGAGCACCACGAACACCGCCTCCTCGCGCTCCCCGGCGCGCGCCCGTCGCAGCGCGGCCCGCGCGTACCAGCGCAACCGCCCCGCCAGCTCGCGCGGCGAGGGCCCCGGATCGCTGCCGGGATGGCGGCGGTTCAGCCAGGCCACCCCGGCGCCGTGCACGCCCAACTGGCCGAGCAGCGCGCCCAGGGTCTCGCGCGCCCGGTGCTCGACGACCGCGCCGGGCCGCGGCTCCATCCGCCAGCCCACGTCCGCCAGCCGCCAGCACAGATCGGCGTCCTCCGCGGCCCGCGCCGTCGGCTCGAACCCCACGACCTCCTCGAAAGCGCGACGGCGCACGGCGCAGTTCGCGGTCTGGAAGAACGGCCGGTGCGGGTGGCCCAGGGCGTGGCGGGGGTCGAGCTTCTCGCGGGCCACGACGTAGCGCGCGACCAGGGTGCGCCGGCGGGCCACGTCCTCGATGGCTCCGCCCAGGATCCCGACGTCCTCGCCCGGCGGCGGGGTGAAGTAGGCGTCCAGCAGGCCGGGTCGCGGCGTCGTGTCGGAGTCGAGGAAGACCAGCCATTCCCCCGAGGCCCGGCGGGCGGCGGCGTTGCGCGCGTAGGCGGGCGAGCGCAGCCCGCCGGCGCCGACGATCGCCACCCCCGCGCGGGTGCCCGAAGCGGCTCCGCGGCGGTTGTCGGCCACCAGCACCTCGTCCCCCTCGATCGTCTCCAGGGCGGCCATCCGGCGCAGCAGATCGTCGCGCTCGGCGTCCGCGCCGGCGAAGGGAACGATGACCGTGACGGCGGGGCGCATCGGACCGCACGTTATTGGTCCGTTCCGGCGTCAGCTCCCGCCGGCGACGGCGGGCAGGATCGTCACCTCGTCGCCCTCGGCGACCTCGGTGTCGAGGCCCGACAGGAAACGGATGTCCTCCCCGCCGACGTAGACGTTGACGAAGCGCCGCAGGCTCCCGTCCTCGCAGATGCGCTCGCGCAGGTCGGAGTAGCGGTCGAAGAGGTCGTCGAGGACCTCCCCGACCGTCCCTCCGTCGGCCTCGGCCTCGGCGTCACCCGAGGTCACGGCCCGCAGCTGGGTCGGGATCTTCACCTTCACGGCCATCAGACGGTCACGGCCTCCGGCAGCGCGGCCTCGAAGGAGGCCACGGACGGCTCGACCTCGTGGGTCGTGAACGTGCCCCGGACGGCGTCGAGGGTCTTCAGGCCCTCACCCGTGATGTAGGCCACGACGCGCTCGGAGCGCTTGATCTCGCCGCGCTCGGCCAGCTTGGCCAGGACCGCGGTCGTCACCCCGCCGGCGGTCTCGGTGAAGATGCCCGTGGTCTCCGCCAGCAGGCGGATCCCGGCGCGGATCTCCTCGTCGCTGACGGCATCGATCGTGCCGCCGGTCCGCCGCGCCAGGTCCAGCGCGTACGGGCCGTCGGCGGGATTGCCGATGGCCAGCGACTTCGCGATCGTCTGGGGCGTGCGGACGGGCCGGCAGACCTCCTGGCCGCCGGCGAACGCCTCGGCCACCGGGCCGCAGCCCTCGGCCTGCGCGCCGCTCATCACGGGGACGTCGCCCTCCGCGATGCCCAGCTCCAGCCACTCCTCGAAGCCGCGGGCGATCTTCGTGAACAGGGAGCCCGAGGCGATCGGCGCGACGACGCGGTCGGGCGTCTCCCACCCCAGCTGCTCGGCCGTCTCGTAGGCCAGGGTCTTGGACCCCTCGGCGTAGTACGGGCGCATGTTGACGTTCACGAAGGCCCACGGGTGCTCGCCCGAGAGCTCCGTGCACAGGCGGTTGACGTCGTCGTAGGTGCCTCGCACCGCGACCACCTTGGTGCCGTAGACGCCGGTGGCGAGGACCTTCTGCTCCTCGAGGTCGGACGGGATGAAGACGTAGGAGTCCATCCCTGCGGCGGCGGCATGCGCGGCCACGGCGTTGGCCAGGTTGCCCGTCGAGGCGCAGGCCAGGGTCTCGAAGCCCAGCTCGCGCGCTCGCGCGGCGGCCACGGCGACCACGCGGTCCTTGAACGAATGGGTCGGGTTGGCGGCGTCGTTCTTGACCCAGACCTCGCCCAGGCCCAGCCGCTCGGCCAGCCGGTCGGCCCGCACCAGCGGGGTGCAGCCGGCGGGCAGGCCCGCGCGGGAGCTCTCGCGCCGCGAAGGTCCCGGCTGGGCGGCGAGCGGCAGGAAGTCCGCGTAACGCCAGATGTTCTGAGGGCCGCCCTGGATCCGGCGGCGCGCGGCGGCGACATCGGCGATCGGCGCGTGGGTGTAGCTCACCTCGAGCGGTCCGAAGCACCGCTCGCAGACGTAGTGGGCCCCGAGGTCGTACTCGGTTCCGCACTCCTTGCAACGCAACGCATCTATGGCCATGAAAAAAACCTCTGCCCCGGGCTGTGACAGAGGTTCCAGAAGACCTTCCGATCACATCTCCCAGGCTTGTCTTGGAGCCTGTCAGGAATTGGCACGAGTTCTCGGCGCCGAAGCGACGAAATGGTTGCCGGGGCTTCATAGGGCCAGTCCCTCCACCCCTCTGGATGCTGTCGAGCAGCCTACCAGAGCGATCCGCGGCACAGGTACACTGGACCCAGAGGCGAAACCCATGCTGAACGACGACCCTCTCAGTCCCCGTCATGCCGAGCCTTCCCAAGCCCCGCTTTGGTCGCTCCGCGCGTGTCCGCGGACAGGTCGTCGCGCCTGTAGAGCCTGACACTCCCTCCGTCGAGGTAGTCGAGTACGGCGGACTGCGCTGGATCAACATCGAGCGCCCGCGGGCCGTCGACCGCGCCTGGCTGGAGGAGCACTTCGACTTCCACCAGCTCGACTACGAGGACGTCTTCTCGCGCAACCAGCGGCCGAAGATCGACGAGTACGACGAGTACCTGTTCATCGTCCTGCACTTCCCGCGCTTCGACAAGAAGATCGGGCGCCTGAACGCGGCCGAGCTCGACATGTTCGTCGGGCCCGACTTCCTCGTCACGCTCGCCGCCGACCCGATCGACCCGGTGGAGTACCTGTTCGAGCGCTGCCGCTCCCGCGACGAGGTCCGCGAGCAGTACTTCTCCAAGGGCGCGGGCTACCTCCTCTACAAGGTCGTCGACGATTCCGTCGACGCCTCGTTCCCCATGCTGCGCAAGATCGGCAACAAGCTCGAGCGCATCGAGGACGAGGTCTTCGAGGGCAGCTCCGAGGAGGTCGTGCGCGACATCTCCAACGTCAAGCAGGAGATCATCAACTTCCGCAAGATCATCCGGCCTCAGCGTGCGGTGTTCGGCGACCTCGAGCGCAACAAGGCGCGCTACATCGCCGACGACCTCGACATCTACTTCGACGACATCGTCGACGCTTCCGAGCGCATCTGGCAGCTGCTCGAGGGCTACAAGGAGACCGTCGAGGCGCTCGAGGTGACCAACGAGTCGGTCATCTCGCACCGCTTCAACAACATCCTGCGCATCCTCACCGTCTTCAGCATCGTCTTCCTGCCCGCGACGCTCATCGCGAGCATCTGGGGCATGAACGTCGGGCTGCCCGGCGGCGGGGACCCGGCCAGCTCGTCGCACGCGGCTTTCTGGGTCATCATCGCGACCATGGTCGTGCTGCTCGTCGGGATGCTGGCGTTCTTCCGCCGGCGCGGCTGGTTCTAGAGCACGATCCGGCGCGCCCGGAGACTCCCGGCGATCAGCGCCGCCGCTCCCGCCGCGTCCGCCGCCAGGTCGGCGGCCGCCACCTTCCAAGCGCGTCTCCCGCCCCAGGGAGCCGACTCGGCGCGGGCGATCGCGGCGTAGGGAAGCGCCAGGGCGAGCGGTCCCGGGCGACGGCGAGCTGCCGCGGCAAGCGCCCCGGCGGCCGCGAGATCGAACGCCGCGCTGCGCCGGGTCAGGAACCAGCGCCGCCACAGGAATGTCTCGCGCAGCTCGGGGACCCGGGCCACGAGCGGCGGGAACAACCGGCGGCGCAACCGCTCGCGCACGTAGTCCGCGGCGCCACGCTGGATGACCCGGTGACGCACGACGGCCTCGGGGCTGAAGGTTGTCCTCGCCCCCCGGCGCACCGCAGCCCACCCAGGAGCACGTCCTCGCCGAACGGAGCTTGTCCCGGCGGCTCGAGACCGGCGGGAAAGCCGCCGGCACGCTCGAAAGCCTCGCGGCGCGCCAGAAGATTCGCCGTCTCGAACAGGCCGGTCGGCGCGGTGGCCCACACCGTGCGGTCGAAGGGCCCGGGGCGTGCTCCCTCGGGCGGGCGCACCTGGCCTTGGACGAGGTCCGCCCCGTCCAGAGCGCCGAGCCCCCGGGCGAGCCAGTCGGGGTCGGGAACGCAGTCGGCGTCGGTGAACGCGAGCACGTCGCCGCGCGCGCTCGCCGCGCCGTCATTGCGCGCCGGCCCCGGGCCCGCCCCTCGCGCGCGGCGCAGAACGCGCTCGACGACAGGGTGTGCCTGCGCCAAGGCCACGGTCCCGTCGCGCGAGCCGTTGTCCACGACGACGACCTCGAACTCGGCATCCAGACTCTGCGCCGCCAGGGCGTCGAGCGTGTCGCCGAGCGTGCGCTCGGAGTCCCGGGCGGGGACGATCACGCTCACGGTCGTCACCGGCCAAGGCTATATCCGCCGGTAGGGTGTTCGCGTGATCGGTAACGGCGCCCCCGGCGCAGTGTTGTAGGCGCCATGGCCAGCCTGGAAATGCTGGAGCAGCTCGCCGCCGGCACCGCCGAGGGCACCCCTGCTCCCAGCAAGCGCATGCTGGTCATCGTCAACCCATACGCCACGACGGTCTCCGACCGCCTCAAGCACCTCGTCGTCTACGCGCTGCGCGGCCGCTTCGAGGTCGATGCCGTCGACACCGAGTCGCGCGGGCACGCGACCGAGCTGTGCCGCGAGGCGGCGCACGAGGGCTACGACGTGGTGGTCGCGTTCGGCGGCGACGGCACAGTCAACGAGGCGGCCAACGGGCTCGCCGGCTCGGACACGCCGCTGACCTGCCTGCCCGGGGGCTCGACCAACGTGTTCTGCCGGCTCCTGGGGATCCCGCCCGAGATCGTCGACGCCACCGAGCATCTTCTGGGGCTGGCCGACGACTGGCGCCCCCGGCGAGTCGACCTGGGCGACGTCAACGGCCGAGCCTTCACGTTCTCCGCCGGCGTGGGCCTGGACGCCAGCGTCGTCGAGCGCGTGGACGCCCACCCCCATCTGAAGGCCCGGCTGGGCGAGTGGTACTTCACGTGGGCGGCGCTGAGCACGTTCAGCCGGCGCTACGTCGTTCGCCCGCCCCGGCTGGAGGTCGTGGCGGGCGGCGAGACAATGGCGGGGTCACCGCCATCGTCCAGAACGCCAGACCCTACACGTACTTCTCGCGGCGGCCGATCGAGCTGGCCGAGGGAGCGCTGCTCGACGAGGCACGCTCGCGGGCGTCGTGCTACGCCGGGCCAACCCCCTCGACATGCCGACCGTCCTGTGGCGGGCGTTCTCCCGGCGTGCGCGGATCCCCCGCCACCGCCAGGTGGAGGCTTCGCGGGTCGACGGATGTTCCGTCCGCTCGCTCGACGACCGCCCCCTCCCGCTTCAGGTCGACGGGGACTACATCGATGACATCACCGAGGCGGACTTCCGCATCCGTCCCGGCGAGTTGCTCGTCGTCGCCTGAGCCGCGCCCGCCGCCTCGAACGATTAACTTGCCGCCTGTGTCTCGGCGATCGACGCGCTGGCTGTGGACGCTGATCGCCGCCGGCACGGTGATCCGGCTGACCGTAGCCCTCACCACCGACGGCGTGGCCTTCGACGTCGAGTCGTTTCGGATCGTCCGTCACCTGCTCGCTCACGGCACGACGCACCTGTACGCGGTGGTCAACGGGAGGGCGGCTATCACTGGCCCTATCCCCCGGCGTTCTTCGCGTGGATCGAGGCCTCCGCCGGCCTAGCCGGGCGGCCGCCGGCGGCTACATCACGTTCGTCCAGCTCGCGCCGATCACGGCCGACGGGGCGCTGGCCTGGCTGGTGGCTCGCCATCTGGCCTGGGAGCGCGGCCGAGAGCACTGCCTGGCCGCCGGAGCGCTCATCGCGCTGGGCCCCTCGTTCATCCTCATCTCGGGCTATGCGGTCCAGATCGACTCGGTGGCGATCCTGCCCGCCGTCGGCGCGCTGGTCGTCCGGCGGCGGGTCGAGGGACCCGACCGCGCCTGGAAGGCCGGCCTCCTGTCGGGCTGGCGGCCTCGATCAAGACGGTGCCGGGCCTCGTCGTCCTGGCGCTGCTGCCCAGGGCCCGGGAATGGCGCGAGGCCGTCACCCTCGCCGTCGCGTCGATCGCCCTGCCACTGCGGCGCTGGCCCCATTCTGGCGCGGACGCCGATGGCGTGCGGCGGATGCTCCGCTACAACGGCGTGCCGGGGCTCGGCGGCCTGACCCTGGCGGTGCAGCCCGACCTCGCCGAGGCCTGGCTGCGCCGCCCGACCCGTTACAACGGGGTCAACGCCTGGATCTCCGACCGTCAGCGCCTCGTCAACGTCCTGGTCGTTGGGGCGCCGGCGCGCGGTCCTCGCGCGCCGCCTGACGCCGGAGCGGGCAGCCGTCGTGCTCTGGCTCGCGGTGTGGGCGTTCGGTACCGGGTTCTTCTTCCAGTACCTGGTGTGGGGCCTCCCGTTCCTGTTGCTCGCCGGGCACCTTCGAGCGGCCGCGGCACTTCAGGTGGTGACCGCCGCGGCGGGGATCATGTTCTACGCGGGGCCGTGGCGTGATCGCGGTCGTGGTGGTGTTCGTGGTCCTGATGCCCGCCGCGTGGCTGGGCTGGCTGGCCGGGCTGGCGGTGACGCCCGGCCCCGACGTCCACGACCTCGGCGCCGGCGTGAACCGCCGCCTCGGGCTGCGGGCCTGGGAGCTCGCCCTGCTGGCGGCGGCGGCGTTGTGGGCGTTCGGTCCCCTGCTGCTTCTCGGCTGGATGCCGCCGCCCATTCCCGCACGCTGACGGGGGCCGACGGGCCGCTGGCCGGGGACCAGCTCCAGTACCTCGCCTGGGTGCGAGACGCCGCCCACCACTGCCTGGCGGCGAACCTCTTCGACCTGCGAGCAGGCCGCAGGACTTCCCCCATCCGATGTTCACCCTGTCGGGGCTCCCGACCGCGCTGGGGCCGCCGATCGAGTCCCCGACTGGGCCTGGAAGCCCGTCGCCGTGCGACGCTGTGTGCCGGGGCCGTGGTCTGGGTGCGCCGCATCCTGCCCGGACGCAGCGGGCACAGGCCGCCGCGGCCGCGCTGGCGGTCTTCTACTACAGCCCGCTGACCGCGCTCGTCCGTGGGCCACCTGGTTCCGCGTCGCCGCGTGCCCAGGCGGCGACACGGCGGGCGAGCTGTTCGGCGGCCGGCGAGCTGTGGGGCTACGTCCAGACCGCGATCGCCATCGGACTGTTTCCGGTCGATGCTCGTGCCTCGCGGAGCGCGCCCGGGCCCGAAGCCGGGCACGCCGGGCCCCTGATCGGCGGGGCCGCGGCGCGGCGCTCGATCTCGTGGATCCATCCCTGGCAGGGCGTGACTCAGACCTCATGCTGGCCGGGCTCGCCGCGTGGCCGGGGGCCAGCGGGCCGCGCGACGCGGCGCTCGTACCGGCGCTCGCCGCGCCGACCCCCTCGCTTCTACGCCGGCCTCGCCCGCTGGGACGCGGCCTGGAACCTCGCCGCCGCGCAGAACGAGATTGGCCACCCGCCGGCCTCGGCGCTCGTCCTGGCCTTCCTGCCCTGGGCCCGATCGCCGCCTACGGCCGCGCTGGGAGTCTCGGCCGCCGCGCGACACGGCCGAACGCGCGCTGCTGCTGTGGATCGTGGCTCGGCGCCGGCGTCCCTCGGGCTAAGTCCTATCCGCCGCATGCCCTGGCCGGCCTGAGCTTCCCGCTGGCGGTCCTGGCCGTACGGGGACGGCATCGGCTGGGCTGTCGCCCGCGCGGCCGTCGCCGCCGTCGCGCCGCCGACGATTCCGGGCATGGCCTACGTCGTCCGGGAGTACCGTCGGTCCACGATCGGCCCGCTCAGCAGATCTACCTCACCCGTGCTGAGACCCGGGCGCTGGCCTAGTTCGCGACGAGGCGCCGCCGGGAGGGGTCCTCGCCTCGCCCGTGGTCGCCACCGCGCTTCCCTCCCAGACCGGGCGAGCCGTCTGGGAGGGACATCCCTCCTGGACACCAGACCACCCGGCCCGGTGGCCGAGGCGGCGCAGCTGTTCTCTGGGGCCCTGGCGCCAGGGCAGGCCCGAGCCCTCGTCGTTCGCAGCGGCGCACGGCTCCTGGTCTCGGACTGCGCGGACCGTCACGACCCGCGATCAACTGGGCCCGCTCGTCACGGCGACGCGCCGCTTCGGCTGCGCCCGGGTGTACGTGCTGAGTGGCTGGTCAGCCGCCGCTCGGCGTGACGCGGTAGGCGTCGAAGACCGCGTCGATCTGCGCAGGCGGCTGATCGCCGAGTCGATCGCCTGGTGTCGCCGACCTCGAGGACGAAGCGGTTGCGCACCATCGGGTCGGAGACGACGCAGCGCGCCTCGAGGATGTTGATCCCCGTCTCGGCGAAGGTCCGCGAGAGGTCCTCGAGCAGGCGATGGCGGTCCCAGCGTCGACGTGGAGCTCGACCTTGAACGCCGTCTCGGCCTCGCCGTCCCAGCTGACCTCGGTGAAGCGCTCCGGGTCCTTGCGCAGCGCGCGGGCGTTGGGGCAGTCCTCGCGGTGGATCGTGATGCCGCGGCCGAGCGAGATGTAGCCCACGATCGGGTCGCCGGGCACGGGGCGGCAGCACTTGGCCAGGCGAAGCATCACGTCCTCGATGCCCTCGACCTGGATGCCGTACGCCGTCGAGGACGACTCCGGGCGGCGGCGGTTGCGCCGCGTGGAGAGGATGTCGGCGGCCGTCGGCTCTGCCCGCGGCCGAGTCGCCCTCGCTGCAGGCGCTGGAGCACCTTTTGCGTGACGACCTTGGGCGAGATCTTCGCCGCGCCCAGGGCGATGTAGAAGTCGTCGGCCTTGCGGAAGCCCATCTCGCGGATCACGTGGGCCAGCAGCGGCGAGCCGACGAGCTTCTGGGGCGGCAGGCCCTGGCGGCGCAGGTGCTCCTGAAGCAGCTCGCGGCCGGCGTGCTCGGTGTCCTTGCGCGACTCGGCCTTGAACCAGGCCTTGATCTTGTTGCGCGCCCGCGTCGTCTTGACCAGCGCCAGCCAGTCGCGCGAGGGCCCGCGCTCGCGCTTGGACGTCAGCGCCTCGACGATGTCGCCGCGCTGCAGCTTGTAGGCGAGCGGGACGATCTTCCCGTTGACCTTGGCGCCCACGCAGCGGTGGCCCACGTCGGTGTGGATCTCGTAGGCGAAGTCCAGCGGCGTGGCCCCGGCGGCCAGCGACTTGACCTCGCCCTTGGGCGTGAAGACGAAGACCTCGTCCTCGAACAGCTCGACCTTCAGGCGCTCGGCGAACTCGCCGGAGTCCTCGAGCTCCTGCTGCCAGTCCAGCAGCTGGCGCAGCCACTTGAGCTTCTCCTCGCCGCGGGCGCCCGGGCCGCCGTGGTCGTCACCGTCCTTGTAGATCCAGTGCGCGGCGATCCCGTACTCGGCCATGTCGTGCATCTCGCGGGTGCGGATCTGGATCTCCAGTGGCCGCCCCTCGGGCCCGATCACCGTCGTGTGCAGCGACTGGTACATGTTGAACTTGGGCATCGCGATGAAGTCCTTGAAGCGCCCGGGCAGCGGCTTCCACAGCGAGTGGATGACGCCCACCGCGCCGTAGCAGTCCTTCACCGAGTCGACGATGACCCGCATGGCCGTGAGGTCGTAGATCTCGTTGAACTCGCGGCCCTTCTTGGTCATCTTCGAGTAGATCGAGTAGAAGTGCTTGGCCCGGCCGGCGATCTCCGCGTCGATGCCGGGCCGACAGCTCCTTGAGCAGGTAGTCGCCCGCCTTGGCCACGTAGCGCTCGCGCTCGTCGCGCTGCTGGGCGACCAGGGTCTTGATCTCCTGGTACTTGCGCGGGTGCAGGGTGGCGAAGGCGAGGTCCTCGAGCTCCCACTTGATCGCGTGGATGCCCAGGCGGTGCGCGATCGGGCGCATAGATGTCCAGCGTCTCCTTGGCCTTGTCGATCTGCTTCTGCTTGGGCATGGCGCCCAGCGTGCGCATGTTGTGCAGGCGGTCGGCCAGCTTGATCAGGATGACCCGGATGTCCGAGGCCATCGCGACCATCATCTTGCGGTAGTTCTCGGCCTGCGCCTCGTCGCGCGACTGGAACGTGATGCCGGTGAGCTTGGTGACGCCGTCGACCAGGCTGGCGATCTCGTCGCCGAACTGCTCGCGGACCTCCTCCAGCGAGGCGCTCGTGTCCTCGACGGTGTCGTGCAGCAGCGCCGCGCACAGCGTCTCGGTGTCGAGGCGCATCCCGGCGCAGATCTTGGCCACGCCCACCGGGTGGGTGATGAAGTCCTCGCCGGACTTGCGCCGCTGGTCGGCGTGGTGCTCGCAGGCGAACACGAAGGCATGCGCCAGCTCGTCGCGGTCGATCGTCACCGCGGAGTCGGACTTGTGCTCCTCGACGATCGCGAACAGGTCGTCCAGCAGCCGGGCCTCCGAGGCGGTGAGCCCGAGGTCCTCGCGGCGCCCGTCGCGGACAGGCGTGCCCTCGACCACTCCGACGGGCCGCCGCGTCGTGACGGCGGCGCCGCCCTTGCCCCGGCGCCCGCGGCCATTGGCGGCGCGGTTGCCCTCGGCCGCCTTGGGCTTGGCCGAGCGGGCGCGCTTGGCCGGCGCCTTGCGCTCCTTCGTGGCCGCGGCGGACTTGCGTGGGGGCTTGCGCGCGCCGCCCTCGCCGGAGGACCCGCCACCCGCCTTCTCCCCCGAGCGCGCACGGCCGTTGCCGGAGGCGGCCTTGCCGCCTCCGCGCTTCACGCCGCTCGTGCTGTCTGCTCGCTCAGGAATCGGTGTGCATCCTCGCGTCGCTCGTCGTAGGCCCGGAAGGCCGGCGACCGCTCGAGCGCGGTGCGCTGCGCGGCCGGCACCGTAAGGGCCTGCCGATCACGGTCGAGGCTGACGAGGTGAAGCTCGGCGAGGACCCGGACCAGGCGGCCGGCGAGCGCCGGCGACCGAGGACGGGAAGGCTCCCCGCGAAGCACCGCCTCGAGCTCCTCTCCCTCCGCGCCGCCCCGGTCCCGCAGGGCCCGGTACAGCGCGGCGAGCGGCGCACGAAGACCGTACTCACGCTCTGTGATCTGCTGCGCAAAGCGTAGCTCAGGGTCGCCCCACGCCCGATGGGCCCACCCCTCCCCCGCCCGCAGCAGCGCGTGCAGGTGCGCATGGGCGGGCGGATCGAGCGCGACGAGGTGCACGAAGGGGTCGGAGAGCTCGGGCGCGCGCTCGAGGGTCTCCCACTCACACAGGGCGAAGCCGCCCAGCCGGCCGCGCAGCCCGCGCAGCCGGCCCGGGACGTCGGCGCAGGCCACGAGCACCGGCTCTCCGGAGGCCACGAGCGCGCCCAGCGTCCCGGCCAGCCCGCGTCCGCGGCAGTCGACCTCGAGCCGTCGCGGCCCCTCGGGTACGGCGGGCGGCGGCCAGGCCGCGGGCGCGTCGAGCTCGCGCAGCGCCGCGGTGATGTAGTCGTCGTCGCCCAGCACCTCAACGGGACCCGGACGGCACTCGCGGGCCGAGCGCAGGAGCAGGCGCGGCTCGACGACGCCGTTCCAGGCGTTGCGCTCCAGGGCGAACGTGGCGTCGGTGGGAGTCCCGGCCTCCACGGGTAGGCGCGGGGTCCCGAAGGCGACGGCGCGCGCGCGGGCGCCGCCACCGGAGACGGTGAAGCGCACGTGCTTGCCCTCCCCCATCGCCACGGGATCGGCGAGCTGCGCGGCGGGCAGCAGCAGTGTGATGTCGGGATTGCCCATCCCGAAGGGAGCCAGGCGCTCCAGCTCCTCGGCCAGGTCGAGTCCCAGCCCGTCGCCGGCCACGACGGCGTCGACCCGCTCGACGGGCACGAGCTGATCGGGCGTCAGCGTCTCGGCGGCGTGGGCCTCGAAGGTCTCGCGGAAGGAGTCGAGGCTCGCGGGCTCGAGCTCGAGGCCGGCGGCGGCGCGATGGCCGCCGTGGCGGGTGAGGTGGCGGGCGCACGCGTTAGGCCGGCCAGGAGGTCGAAACCGGGGATCGAGCGCCCCGACCCACGGCCGCGCTCCTCCTCCAGGGCGATCATCACCACGGGGCGGTGGTGGCGCTCGGCCAGGCGCGAGGCCACGATCCCGATCACCCCGGGATGCCAGTCCTCCCCGGCCAGGACATGGGCGGCCCGGTCGCCGGCCTCGGCCACCTGGGCCTCGGCGGCGAAGAGGATGCGCGTCTCGACGTCGCGGCGCTCGGCGTTGGCCGCGTCCAGCTCGCGCGCGGTCACGCGGGCGCGCTCGGGGTCCTCGGTGAGCATGAGCTCGAGACCCGCGTCCGCGCGGCGCAACCGGCCGGCGGCGTTGATGCGCGGCGCCAGGCGAAAGCTCGCGGCGCGGGCGTCGAGCGTGGCAGGCTCGAGCTGGGCGACCTCCATGAGCGCGCGCAGGCCGGGCTTGGGGGTGCCGGCGAGGGCGCGCAGGCCGCGGCGCACGATCGAGCGGTTCTCTCCGCGCAACGGCACGCAGTCGGCGACCGTGGCCAGGCCCACCACGTCCAGGTCGGACTCCGCGCCCTCCCCCGTCAGGCCCGCCGCCGCCTCCAGCGCGAGGGCGAGCTTCCACGACACGGCGGCTCCGCACAGCTCCTCGCAGGGGTAGCCACCCACGCCGGGGTGGACGATCGGCGCGTCGGGCAGTCGCCCGTCCGCGCGCGGGCGGTGGTGGTCGGTGACGACGACGTCGAGGCCCGCGGCGCGCGCCGCGGCGACCTCCTCCACGGCCGTGATCCCGCAGTCCACCGTGACGATCAGGGCGCTGCCGGCCTCGGCCAGGCGCTCGACCGTCGCCCGCGAGAGCCCGTAGCCGTCCTCCATGCGGCTGGGGATGAACCAGCGAGGGTCGGCGCCGAGGCGGCGCAGGCTGCGCACGAGGACGGCGGTGGCCGTGATGCCGTCGACGTCGTAGTCGCCGTGCACGACGATGCGCCCGCCCTCCCGGACGTGACGCAGGACGGTCTCCACCGCGGGCTCGATCCCGTCGAAGCGCTCGGGCGAGTGGGTCTCGTCGGCGGCCAGGAAGGCCGCGGCGTCCGCGGGATCGGCCAGGCCCCGGCGTGCGAGCACCTGGGCGAGGACGTCGCCGATCCCCAACTCATCACGCAGTCGCGCGGTGTCGCCCACGGGGCACGGGGCGATCTCGAGGCGGGACTCCGGACGGGTCGGTGACACGCCTGGACGGTAGGAGGCGAGCCCGACGGAACCGCCCCACCGGGCGCTTCAGGCGGGAGTCTCGTCTGCGCCGTCGCCGCCGGGCTCCCCGCCCGCCTCGGCGCGGGCCTCGGCCACGTAGGTCTCGAACACCGCTACGACCTGCGGATCGAACTGGGTTCCGGCGTGCCGGCGCAGCTCTCCCAGGGCGTCGTCGAGGCCCAGCGGAAGCTGATGGGGACGCGGCGAGGTCATCGCGTCGAAGGCGTCGGCCGCATGCAGGATGCGCGAGGCCAGCGGGATCCTCCGGCCGGCCAGGCCGTCGGGATAGCCGGAGCCGTCGAAGCGCTCGTGGGAGCGCAGCACCCACTCGGAGACCAGCTCGAGCCCGTCGACCCGCGCCAGCATCCGCGCGCCGACGACCGGGTGCTCGGCCATCTGGACGAACTCGGTCGGAGTCAGGGGGCCGGGCTTGGCCAGGACGCGGTCGGGCAGCGCGACCTTGCCCACATCGTGGAAGACGGCGGCCAGCCGCAGAAGCTCGATGTCCTCGTCGTCCCAGCCCATCCGGCCGGCGACCTCGGCGGCGTGCTCGCCGACGACGCGGGCGTGGTCGTGGCGGGCCGTCATCCGCCGGTCCTGGGCATCGGCGAACGCCGCGGCCCACGACAGCGGAGCCGGGGTCAGCTCGCCCGCGGCCTCGGCCCGGGTCGGGTCGATCTCGCGCCGGGCGTGCTCGATCAGGCCGGCCGCGTCCACCCCGTCCTCCGGATAGCCGGCCACACCCGTCCTGGCCCCGCCCCGAGGCGCCAGTGCGGCGCGGGCCCGTTCCGCCACCGAGCGCGCGTCGGCCTTCACCGTCGCGGGCAGCAGGAGTGCGAGCTCGCGGCCGTCGAGGCGCGCCTGCGCGTCGCCGGGCCGGATGCACACGGCCATCTGCACCGCCGCCCAGCGGACCAGCTCGCGGCGCTGCTTGGCGCCGGGAAGCGCCACGAGCACGAGCGCGGCGGACTGCCCGCGCCGGGCGCCGAGGGCGATCTCGCCGTCCAGGCGCTCCCGCAGGCCCGCCTCGTCGAGGCAGCCGGTGATGCGATCGGTGCGCGAGCGGCGCGACATCCTCATCGCCAACACACATCGGCGCGGTCCGATGCGACCTGAAGGCCTGTGGCCGAATCTTTGGCGAAAGACTAGGCGTGTACGAGCTCTTCGCGGCGCAGGCCCTCGAGGTAGACCGCCGCCATGCCGAGGACGGCGCCGGGGATCGCCTCCACAGCCGTGAGCAGGTGGGTGTCGTTCTGGCCGGGGATCGTGAACCCGTTGACGGCCAGGCCGAAGATGATGCTGCCGATCAGGGCGCCGATGAACGCGCCGACGATGCCGCCCCAGAAGTGGTCGGGCAGCCAGATCGTGAAGTGCCAGAGAGCCAGGCCCATCATGGTCCAGGCGAGAATCCCCATCTAGCGGTTCCTCCCGTGACGGCGGTTGCGCGGGCGCTTGGGCTTGTCCTTCTTGGCTTCGCCGTCCGCCTTGGGCGAGGAGCCGGAGCGCCCGCCGCCCGTGGAGGTGCTGCTCGACCGCCGGCGCGGCGCCGGCGCGACGGGCGCGACGGCCCGCGGGTCGTCGACGTCGAGGTCGGCCACGAGATCGTCGAACTCGTCGCGCGAGATCTCGGTCGGCTCCTCCGGTGCGGTGATCCGCCCGCGGCGCCGACGCCGGCGGGAGGTCGGATCGGGCACCACGTCGACCGGCTCGCCGGCGACCGTCGCCACGGCGTAGGCGGGCACGAGGCCGCCGGACTCGCGACGGATCCGGTCGCTGCGCTGGACGTAGACCTTCTCGCGCTCCTTCCAGTGGGTGAGCACCGGCGAGGCGATGAAGATCGACGAGTACGTGCCCGAGGCGATGCCCACCAGCAGCGCGAAGGCGAAGTCGCGCAGCGTCTCGCCGCCGAAGAGCAGCAGCGCCAGCACCGGCAGTACCGTGCAGAAGCTGGTGGCCAACGAGCGGACGATGACCTCGGACATCGAGCGGTTGACGATCTGGCTGAAGGCGGCCCGGGGCATCCGCGGCACGTTCTCGCGAATACGGTCGAACACGATGATCGTGTCGTAGAGCGAGTAACCCAAGATGGTGAGCAGCGCCGCGACCGTCGACGTCGTCACCTCCCGGCCGGTGAGGGCGTAGACCCCGCCCGTGATGAGGATGTCGTGCATCAACGCGATCAGGACGGGCACGGCGTACTTCCACTCGAAGCGCAGCGCTATGTAGATCGAGATGACCAGCAGCGAGGCGATGATCGCCATCAGGGCACTGTTGGCCACCGTCTGGCCGAAGCTGGGCCCGATCGACTCGCTGGAGAAGTTGTTGGTGGCGATGCCGAACTTCTTGTTCAGGTCGTTCCGGACCTGCGCGACCTTGGTCGGAGCGAGCGTGGGCGTGGAGATCTGGAACGCGTTGCTGCCCAGCTCCTTGTTGTTGTAGCGCTGGATCTTCGCGTCGGCGTAGCCCGCGGCGGACATGACCGAGCGCACGTCGTCCTCGTTGGCCTTCTGCTCCAGGCCGACCTGGATGCGGGTGCCGGACTCGAAGTCGATGCCGAAGTTCAGCCCCTTGCCGCCGATGGCCAGCGCGCCGATCAGCAGGATCACGCCCGACATGGAGAAGAACCACTTCGACGCGCCCATGTAGTCGAAGTGGAAGCTGCGGCGCACACCGCCGCCGGCACCCAGCAGGCTCGGGCGCGCCACGAAGCGCGAGCGCCCCATCGTGCCGAGGATGGCCGAGGTCGCGAGCACCGCGGTGAACAGCGAGACGATCGTGCCGATGCCCAGCGTGAAGGCGAAGCCCTTCACCCCGGCCGTGGCCAGGATGAACAGGATGAACGCCGTCATCAGCGTGACGACGTTGGCGTCGATGATCGCCGAGAGGCCCTTCTTGTAGCCCGCCGCGATGCCGCGCGGGATCGAGGAGCCCCCGCGGATCTCCTCCTTGACGCGTTCGAATATGACGATGTTGGCGTCGGCCGCCACCCCGATCGTCAGCACCAGGCCGGCGATGCCCGGGAGGGTCATCGTGATCGGGATCAGCTTGACCAGCGCGAACAGGTAGATCGCGTAGATCCCCAGCGCCATCACCGCGATCACGCCCAGGACGCGGTAGAAGATCAGCAGGAACAGGGCGACGATCGCGAAGCCCACCGCGCCGGCGATCAGGCCCTGGTGGAGCGCCTGCTTGCCGAGCGTCGCCGAGACCTGTGACTGCGAGATCAGCTTGAGGCGGACCGGCAGGGCGCCCAGCTTGAGCTGGTTGGCCAGGTCCTGGGCCTCGGTGATCTTGAAGTTGCCCTCGATCTGCGAGCCCTGGCGTCCGTCGATCCCGTCCGGGTTGTCGATGTAGGAGATGTAGGGCGCGGTGACGATCCCGTTGTCGAGCACCGCGGCGAAGTGCTGGAACGAGGCGCTGGGCGACTGCCCGGGCACCTGCTGGGCCAGCCCGCGCTGGGCGATCTCGCGCGTGACCTTCTCCCACTTCTTGCGGCCCGAGCCGGTGAAGTCGAACGTCACGATCGGCGAGTTGTTGCCGCCCGGGCCGTTGTCGAAGTTCTGCTTGGGGTCCTTGATGTCGGTGCCCGACAGCGCCGGGCTGTCGTCGAGGACGAAGTAGGTGTCGGGGGATCCCTTGGGCGCGCTGCTGGTGTCGGCCTTGACCACGACCGTGCCCGTGTTGACCTTGACGATCTCGGTGTTGGGCGGCTGGCGCTGGCCGGGCAGCTCGGTGAACAGGTCGGACTGGGTGTCCTCGGGGCCGGCGATGAGCCGGTGCTTGGGCGCCGGCCCGAACAGGTAGTACTGGGCGTTGGTCGTGTTGTTGCCGTCGTGGATCGGCGGGCGCTTGGAGGCGCGCTTGACCGCGTCGTAGAGCGAGAGGCCGCCGACGATGCCCGCCTGCGGGCCGCCGGTGACGTTCGCGTCCGCGGGATGCGGCTTGAGGTCGGGCCCGAGGACGCTCTTCTCCCAGTCGTAGAAGTAGAGCTGGGCGACCTTGCCGACCTGCTTCTGCGCGCGCTCGGCGTTCTTGACGTCGGGCAGGCCGACGGCGATCTGATCGCGCCCGGAACGCTGGATCTCGGGCTCGGCGACACCCAGCTGGTCGACGCGCTCGCGCATGATGTCGATCGAGCGGTCGATCGCGTCCTGGGTGATCTTCGGCTGCGCCGGCGTGGGTCGGGCCTGGTAGACGAGCTCGACGCCGCCCTTGAGGTCGAGCCCCAGGCGCGTCTTCTTGGTGAGGATGACGACGGCCGAGGCGGCGATCAGGCCGGCAACCAGAAGAAGGATCAGGCCGTTGCGGCGGCGATCGGTCATCCGGAGGGGAGGTTAGCCCTTCGGGGTGAGGACGACGAGCAGCCCGCCGTCGTCGTCATAGGCGGGGAAGAGGTCGGCGGTGGCGTGCGCGGGGAGGTCGCCCTCGGCGTTCACCTCGACGGGCTTGCCCAGGACGCGCACCCCCCACTCCAGCGCCGTGGCCACGTGGTCGTCGCCGCCCTCGAAGCGCAGGCCCAGTACCTCGTTGACCGGCCGCCCGATCACGCGCTCCTCGGTGAGGCCGGTGAGCTCCGTCGAGCCCCGGCCCAGGCCGATGAGCCTGCCCTGCTGGTCGCACACGAAGAAGGCGGCGTTGGGCGCCGGGTAGTAGTCGTCGAGCAGCTCGAACAGGAAGCCGAAGCCGCACTTCGAGCAGGCCTTGGCCTGCTTGCGAAAGCCGGCGGTGCGCTCGGCCGCCGTCGAGCGCTGGCCGCAGTTGGGGCAGATGAAGAGATGCGCCATGGGAGATCCGCAGGATAGCCGCGGGGATTAAGGGGCCATCACGTCAGAACAGCGCGGCCTCGCGCGGAGGCTCGAGGCCGAGATGGCTCCACGCCCTGGCCGTGGCGGCGCGGCCCCGAGGCGTGCGCTGGAGCAGCCCGCTCTGGAGCAGGTAGGGCTCGTAGACGTCCTCGATCGTGTCCGGCTCCTCGCCCACCGCGACGGCGAGTGTGGACAGCCCCACGGGGCCGCCTCCGAACTTCTCGCACACGGCCCGCAGGATCTCGCGGTCCAGCCGGTCCAGGCCGGCGTCGTCGACCTCAAGGAGGTCCAGCGCGGCGTCGGCGACGTCGGCGGTGATGTGGCCGCCCGCCCGTACCTGGGCGTAGTCGCGCACCCGCTTGAGCAGCCGGTTGGCCACCCGCGGAGTCCCGCGGCTGCGACGGGCGATCGCCAGGGCGCCGGCATCGTCGATTTCGGCGCCGAGGATCGCCGCCGAGCGCCGGACGATCCGGGCCAGCTCGCCACCCTCGTAGTGGTCGAGGCGGTGATGGATCCCGAAGCGGTCACGCAGCGGCGTGGTCAGCAGCCCCGCCCGCGTCGTGGCGCCGATCATCGTGAAGGGGGGCAGATCGAGGGTCACGACCCGGGCGCCCGCCCCCTGGCCGACGGTGATGGGCAGCCGGCGGTCCTCCATGGCCGGGTAGAAGGTCTCCTCCAGCGCGCGCGGGAGGCGATGGACCTCGTCGACGAAGAAGACGCTGCGCGGCTCGAGCGCGGTGAGGAAGGCGGCCACGTCGCCCTTGCGCTCCAGGGCCGGGCCCGCGGTCTGCACGAACGGGACCTCGAGCTCGGCGGCCACGATCTGGGCCAGCGAGGTCTTGCCCAGGCCCGGCGGGCCGGCGAGCAGCACGTGGTCGAGCGCCTCCTCGCGGGCGCGGGCCGCCTCCAGCGAGACCGTGAGCTGGGACTTCACCGCCTCCTGCCCCACGAACTCCTCCAGCCGGCGCGGGCGCAGGGAGCGCTCGACGTCGTCCTCGGGCAGGGCGTCGGGAGTCTGGATCCGGGCGATCACGCCGTCGGCGTCGAGGTCGGGGGCACTCACGGGCGGGCCGCCTTCAGCGCGTGGGCGATCAGGTCCTCGGTGGTCAGGCCGTCGGGCGCCGACTCGAGCAGGCCCTGGGCCTCCTCCAGCGAGTAGCCGAGCCCGACGAGGCCGTCGCGGGCCAGCAGGCGCGGGTCGTCGGTGCGCGACACGCTGATCGCGCTGCCGTCGGGCACGTCGGCCACCTTCTCGCGCAGCTCGACGATGATCCGCTCGGCCGTGCGCTTGCCGATCCCGGGCACGGCCTGGAAGCGGGGCGCGTCGCCCGCGGCGATGGCCGACAGCAGCTCCCGCGGCGGGCCGCCGGAGAGGACCGCGAGCGCCACCTTCGGCCCGACGGCCTGGACCCCCAGCAGCAGGAGGAACAGGTCGCGCTCCTCCTCGCTGTGGAAGCCGTAGAGCGCCAGCGCGTCGTCGCGCACCACGAGATGGGAGTGCAGCGTGACCGGCTTGCCGGCGGCGGGCACGTGCTTGAGCGTCTCGGCCGAGACCGCGAGCCGGTAGCCGACGCCGCCGCAGTCCAGGACGACGTGATCGGGCCGCCGGACGGCCACGTCGCCGCGGACGAGCGCGATCAACCCGCCACCGCCATGGCCACGGGCGCGTGGTTGACGTGGCAGACGGCGATCGCCAGCGCGTCGGCCGCGTGGTCGGGCCGCGGAGGCTCGGGCAGTGCGAGCACGGCGGCCACCATCCGCGCCACCTGGTCCTTGGCCGCCCGGCCCGAGCCGCAGACGGCGCTCTTGACCTGCTGGGGCGTGTAGCCGCTGCACGGCAGGCCGGCCTGGCCGGCGGCGAGCATGACGACGCCGCGGGCGTGGCCGACGGCGAAGGCGCTGCGGACGTTGGCGCCGAAGTAGAGCTCCTCCAGGGCGACCGCGTCGGGGCGGTGCTCGTCGATCAGCTCGCCCACCCGGGAGTGGATCGTCGCCAGGCGCCGCTCGAGCTCCAGGCCCGCCGGCGTCGCGATCACGCCGCCGTCGAGCGCGAGCAGCCGGCCGCCCCGGCGCGCCACCACGCCGAAGCCCGTGCTCGCCGTTCCAGGGTCGATCCCAAGGACGATCATCCCTGCGGCATTCTCCGCGTCACTTCGGATGCCTTCGCAAGGCTGTCCACGAGGGCGCAAGTTTTTCAGCCAACGTGCCGATATTGCTCGGCACATGCTTGGACGGCGAGAGCGCGAGCATGAGACGCAGCTCGAGGAGCTGCTCTCCCAGGCCCGATCTCGGATCAACGAGCTCGAGGCGGAGCTGCGTGCGCGCAGCGAGAGCGACCCGGTCACGGGACTCGGGACGCTGGACCGCTTCCGCAACCAGCTCGACATCGAGGCGGCCCGCGCCCGGCGCCATTCCCGCCCGCTCTCCGTCGCCGTCCTGGACATCGACGACTTCCGCGCCACCTGCGCGCGCCACGGCCACGCCACCGGCGACGAGGTCCTGCGCGCCGTCGCCGAGGTGCTCGTCTCCGAGACGCGCGTCCACGACATCTCCTGCCGGGGCGCGGGCGACGAGTTCGCGGTCCTCATGCCCGAGACCGACCTCGAGGGCGCCCAGGCGTGCTGCGAGCGCATGCTGCGCAAGCTCGAGGCCACCCCGACCGGGCCGGTGCAGAGCATCGGCGTGTCGACCGGCATCGCGGAGTACGACCGCAACGACTCCCCCCAGGCGGCGCTGGGCCGCGCCTACGTCGCCCTCGACCACTCGCGGCGGCTGGGCGGCCACCGGGTCACCGCGGGCGAGCAGCCCTCGGAGATCACGCAGGAGGAGAGCGACCGCCAGGGCGCGGTGTCGGCGCTCGCGGTCACCCTGGGCGAGCGCGACCGCTACACCGGCGACCACTCCGAGGAGGTCCTCAAGCTCGTCGAGGGCGTGGCGCTCGGGCTGGGCCTCGACGAGGACGAGGTCGACCGCGTCAAGGCCGCCGCGCTGCTGCACGACATCGGCAAGGTCGCGATCTCCGACGACATCCTCAACAAGCCCGCCAAGCTCACCGACGACGAGTGGAAGGTCATGAAGGACCACACGATCATCGGGGAGCGCATCCTGCGCGCCATCCCGGGCCTGGGCAGCGTGGCCAAGATCGTGCGCCACGAGCACGAGCGCTGGGACGGCGGCGGGTATCCCGACGGGATCTCGGGCAACGAGATCCCGATCGGCTCTCGCATCATCCTGGCCTGCGACGCCTACCACGCGATGATCTCCGATCGCCCCTACCGCGAGGCCATGAGCCACCCGGACGCGATCGGCGAGCTGAGCCGCCACGCCGGAACGCAGTTCGACCCGCAGGTGGTCGAGGTCCTCATCGGCCAGCTCTACCTGTCGCGCCAGGGCGGCGGGACCGCGGCCGCCGCCTGATCGGCCTCGGCGGACGCTCGCCTAAGCTGCGCGCGTGCCGACCGCGCACGACACTCGCGCCGTAACGACCACGTGCGCGTGGTGCGGCGCCGCGCTGGGCTCCACCGCGACGCCGCTGGGCGGCCGGACGCGCTGCCCGGCCTGCGGCGTGGCCACCACCTCGCCCTGGCCGACCGAGGAGGAGCTGACCCGCGCCTACGAGGGCTTCTACCGGCCCGCCGGGGGCCGCTTCTCGGGCCCGGGCGACGCCGTGCTGCTCCGCTCGCGGGCCGCTCTGGCCCGGCGGCTGGACCGCCTGGCCCCGCCCGGCCCCATCCTGGACGTCGGCGCGGGCGACGGGGTCCTGGTCGACGCGCTGGCCGCGCGCGGGCGCGAGGCGGTGGGGCTGGAGCGCACCGAAGGCGGAGGGCGGGTGCGGGCCGGCGAGGTGACCGACGTCGACGGGCGCTGGGCGGCGATCGTGTTCTGGCACTCCCTCGAGCACCTGCGCGAGCCGGGCCGGGCGCTGGACCACGCCGCCGGACTCCTCGCTCCCGGCGGCGTGCTGGTCGTCGCCATCCCCAACTCCCAGAGCCTTCAGGCGCGGGCCTTCGGCGATCGCTGGCTCGCCCTGGACCTGCCGCGCCACCTCGTCCACGTCCCCGCCCCCGCGCTGCTCGCCCGCCTGCGCGAGCGCGGGCTGCGGGTGGAGCGCGTCAGCCACGTGCGGGGCGGCCAGGTCCTCTTCGGCTGGCTGCACGGGCTGGTCGGCGCCCTGCCCGGGCACCCCGACCTCTACGACGCCATCCGCCGGCCAGCCGCGCGGGCGCGCTCCCTGGGCGCCGGGCGCCGGGCCCTGACGCTGGCCGCCGCCGTGGCGCTGGTGCCGGTCGCCGCGGCCGGCGCCGGCACCGAGGTCCTGGCCCGCCGCGGCGGCAGCGTGTACGTGGAGGCACGCCGTGGCTGAGCGCCCGCCGGGCAAGGTGATCGTGGTGATGCCCGCGCGCAACGCCGCGCGGACGCTGGAGCAGACCTACTCCGCCATTCCCCGGGAGTGGGTCGACGAGATCATCCTCGTCGACGACAAGTCCACCGACGACACGGTCGACGTCGCGCGCCGGCTTCCCCTCCACGTGATCTGGCATCCCCACAACGTCGGCTACGGAGGCAACCAGAAGACGTGCTACCTGGAGGCGCTCCAGCAGGACGCCGACGCCGTGGTGATGCTCCATCCCGACGGCCAGTACGAGCCGACGCTGATACCCAAGCTGGTCACGCCGATCCTCGAGGGCGACGCCGACCTCGTCCTCGGGTCTCGCCTGGCGGAGCCGGGGGCGTGGCGACGGGGCGGAATGCCCGTGCACAAGTACCTGGCCAACCGCGGCCTGACGGCGATCGAGAACCGGGTGATGGGCACGCGCCTGTCGGAGCTGCACACCGGCTATCGCGCCTACTCGCGGCGCCTGCTCCTCGAGGTCCCGTTCCTGCGCAACGCCCTGGACTTCTCCTTCGACTCCGAGCTGCTGCTCCAGGCCTCGCACTTCGGCTTTCGCATCGCCGAGGTCCCGGCGAGCACGCGCTACTTCGACGACGCCTCGTCGATCTCCCTGGGGCCGGCGAGCGTCTATGCCGTCAAGACGCTGTGGGCCACCGGTCGCCTGGCCATGCACCGGCGCGGGCTCCTGCGCTCGAGGAAGTTCACGCCGTGACCGTCACCGGCGAGCGGGTCACGACCCCCGAGGGCGGCTTCAACCCGACCTGGCAGCGCCACGTGGCCGCCTACGGGTTGTGCGCCGCGTTGCTGCCCCAGGGCCGGGCGCTCGACGTGGGCTGCGGCATCGGCCACTCCTACGAGCTCCTGGCGCCGCGCGAGACGGTGGGCGTGGACCTCGACGCCGCCGCGCTGCGCGGCCAGCGGCGCGAGACGCGCGTGGCGGACATGCGCGCGCTGCCGTTCGGCGACGACGAGTTCGCCTCGGCGCTGGCGGTGCAGTCGATCGAGCACGTGCCCGACGCCGAGCGTGCCCTGGCCGAGATGGCGCGCGTCGTGCGTCCCGGCGGCATCGTCGTCCTCGTGACGCCCAACCGGCTGACCTTCGCGCGCCCGGACGAGATCATCGACCCCTACCACCACGTGGAGTACGACCCGGAGCAGCTCCGGGCGGCCTGCGCGCCGCACTTCGCCTCGGTGGAGATGCGCGGGCTGTTCGGCTCGCCGCGCTACCTGGAGCTGGTGGCCGAGGAGCGGGTGCGCCTGGACCGGCTGCTCGGGCACGACCCCCTGCGGCTGCGCCGCGCGGTGCCGCGGCGGGCGCGCCAGTGGCTTTACGACACGATGCTCACCCGCGCGCGGCGTGAGACGGATCCGCGGGCGGCGGCGATCACCGTGGACGACTTCAGCCTGGGCTCGGAGAACCTGGACGAGTGCCTGGACGTGGTGGCCGTCGGCCGCGTCGGCTGACGGTCAGCCGACGACGCGCTCGAGGACCTCGGCGTCGACGTCGAAGTTCGCGTTCACGGCGGTGACGTCGTCGTTCTCCTCCAGCGCGTCGATCAGGCGTACGAGCCTCTCGGCCTCGGCCTCCTCGACGGGCACCCGCGACGAGGGCTGCTGGACGACCTCCGAGCTGTCGATCTCCACCCCCGCCTCCTCCAGGGCGGCGCGGACCTCGGCGACGTCGCCGGGCGCGGTGATGATCTCGAAGACGTCGTCGTCCACGGCGATGTCCTCGGCGCCGGCATCAATGGCGACGACGAGATCGTCCTCGGAGTAGCGGGTGGCATCGACCACGATGAGGCCCTGCTTGGAGAACAGGTAGGCCACCGATCCCGGCTCGCCCAGGGTCCCGCCCTGCTTGGTGAGCAGATGGCGCAGATCGGCGCTCGTGCGGTTGCGGTTGTCGGTCAGCGCCTCGATGAGCAGGGCCACACCGCCGGGGCCGTAGCCCTCGTACACGACGGACTCGATCGCCGCCGCGTCGGCGCCCTCGCCGGTGCCCTTGGCGATCGCCCGCTCGATGTTGTCCTTGGGCATCGACGCGTCGCGGGCCTTCTGCACCGCCTGAGCGAGAGTGGCGTTGTGCTCGGGGTCTCCCCCGCCCTCCCGCGCCGCGACGGTGATGGCGCGCGCGAGCTTGGTGAACGCCTGCCCGCGCCGGGCGTCGACGACCGCCTTCTTGTGCTTGATGGAAGCCCATTTGGAATGACCGGCCATGGGTCGGGAGTCTATGAGGGCTGGACGGTCTTCACCGTGAGCAGCGCGGCCGTCGCCCCGTCCAGGTGCACCGGATAGGCGCCGCCCGCGGGCACGACGCGCTCCACCCGGAGACGGCCCCGCAGACGCCCGTCGCGGGAGTTCGGCGCGACGGCCTGCCCGGCCAGCTTCACGTGCGAGGTCGCCGCCGCGCCGGGCGCCGAGAGACGCTCGAGCGTCGCGGGGCCCGCGGCGCCCGGAACCCGGATGCGCACCTGCCAGCTCTTCTCCGGGCGCTTGGCGATCGCCACCGCCCGCACCGTCCCGCGCGGGTCGCGGGTGGCCCACAGCTTGAGTCCGTCGGCGTGCGGCGCACCGACCGCCAGGAGGCGCGCGCCGGCGGGAGCGGCCCGGGCGAAGAGGAGCATTCCGTAGTACATGGGCCGCGCGGTGGCCACCGCATGCAGGCCGGGATACACGGTCGAGAACGGCGTGTACAGGCTCTTCGCGTTGCCCCCGTGGAAGTTCACGGCCGACACCCCGGCCCGGGCCAGCTCGAACAGGGTGTCGGCGCTCCACAGGGCCGAGCCGAAGGCGTCGGAGACGCCCCTCGTTCCCCCGCACGACGACGACCCGATCTCCGACAGGCGCAGCGGGCGCCCGGCCGCGCGCGCGGCAGCGATCGCCGGGGCAAACGAGCCGGCGAACCCCGCCGACGCGTCCTCGCCGAGCAGTCGCCCGAGCGTCGCCTCCTGCGGCGTGCCATGCGCGTCGGGGCACGAGGACAGCGGGTAGCCGTGCAGCGTGGCCTCCCGCACCCGGGGCTCGCGGCGCAGGAACTGCGCCAGGCGCGCGGTCCACGGCCCGGGACCCGAGAGCGCCGGGCCCGCCGGCGGCGCGCCCGCGGGCAGCGACGCGGCCACGCGCGAGAACTCCCCGAGGTAGTCGTCCCAGGAATAGCCGGCGGGCCGAGTGCGGGCCGGGTTGCCCGTGACCAGGGGGCGCTGCGGGTAGAAGTCGGGCTCGTTGCCCAACTCGAATGCGGTCAGCGTGCCGCGGGGCAGCGCCCGCGTCGCGGCCCGGGCGACACCGTCCGCGAACGCCGGGTCGCGCTCGGCGAGGTTGAGCGTGAGCACCAGCGGCGCATGCGTGAGCGCGGCGAAGGCCCGCAGACCGTCCATCAGCGGCCGGTCGAAGTCGAAGGCGATGCCCAGCGGCTTGGGCCGGTGGGCCGGATTCCACCACGTCGCGTCCGCCGATCCCCCGCCCGCGCGCAGCGAGGCCGGGCCCCCAGCCGAGCGCAGCCCGGCCAGCAGGCCGGCCACCGCTCGGTTCGGGCCGCTCGCGGGGATCCCCACCAGCGCGTGCATGTCGAAGTACTCGAACGAGACCCCGACGAAGGAGGGCGGGATCTCGGCCCCCGGGGCGCCGGCCCGCACCGTCGCGCGCACGGTCGTCGTCTCGTCGCCGCCGCTGTCGGAGGACTGGATCAGGATGGCCCCGGCCAGCAGCCCGGCCAGCGCGAGCAGGCCCGCGGCGAACGCGACAGTCTGCATTCGGCGGCTCACGGCCCGCAGGGTAGGTCAGGTCGCGGGCCCGTAGACCCGGTAGCCGCGCAGGTCGCGCAGCGGGCCGAAGCGGGGGGTCAGACACCGGGCGACCGCGTCCACGCGGCGGTTGGCGGCGTCCACGATGGAGATCCCCACGGGCGGAACGGGCTCGGTGACGATCCACGCGCGCGAGGCGATGGCCCGCAGTCGGGCGCAGTCGCTGGTCTCCAGCAGGCGCAGCGGGTGGGCGAGCCGGTCGCCTCCCAGGACGCCGATCTCCAGCGGATAGGCATAGATCGGGCGTGTCCCGTCCGCGAAGCCCGGCCGCGAGTCGAAGTAGCCGATCACATCGCGCTGGTAGCGCAGGTCCAGCTGGCCGTGGCGGCTGGGAAACCCGTTGGCCGCCGGCACGAGGGCCACGCCGAGGGCGATCGCGAGCAGCGGCAGCGCCACTGCCGGCGGGCGGGGACTCCAGGCGCCCAGGATCCGCCACACCCCCCAGCCCAGCAGCCCGGCCACGGCGCCGGCCAGCAGGGTCCCGACGCCCGGGAGGTACGGGAACCCGATGTCCGCCAGCTCGGCGACGTTGACCGCCAGGCCGGCCATGAGCAGCGCGAGCACCGCGCCGGCCAGGCGGCCGGGCGGGCGCGCCGCCAGCGCCAGGGCGAGCACCCCGGCGGCGAGGGCGGGCAGCAGGTAGCGGGTGGTGGAGATCACCGCCTCGCCGAAGAGGGGGTTGTCGGGACGGCCGGTGAACGGCGACACCGACCAGACGAACGCCAGCAGCACCGTCGCGGCCACGGCGAGCACGACGTCGCGGCGGCGCCGGACCGCCGCGAGCACCACGGCGGAGGGGAAGACGACGATCAGGGCCCCGACCGCCTCGCGATAGAGCTTGGGGCTCTGCTGGATCGTGACGCGCGGGCGGTCCAGGAAGCGCGCGTCGAACAGCTTGATGAACGCCGGCACGCGGTCTCCGGTGGGCCCGGAGGTGAAGGGCCACAGGGGCCACCCGTGCAGCAGCAGGTTGCGCGCGTACCAGACGCCCCCGACCAGACAGGCGGCCACCGCCCCGGCCAGCAGCGCGCGCCCCGCAAGGCGCGGGCGCCCGAGGACCAGGGTCGCGGCCAGCAGGACGACGGCCGCGGGCGCCGTGGTCGTCTTCGTCCCCACCGCCAGGCCGAGGGCGACGAGTGCGATTCCCAGCGTGGCGGGCCAGCGCGGACACAGGGCGCACAGCGCTCCGGCACACACCAGCCAGGCCAGGGCCGGCAGATCGGTGTAGGGACCGTTGAGCTGCTGGACGACCGGCGGCAGCGAGAACACCACCAGCACACAGAGCAGGCTCACGGCCGGCGGAACGCGCAGCGCGCGCACGCCTACCCAGGTCGCCGCCCCGAGCAGCAGCGCGATGGCGACCTCGTAGACGGTGATCACCGCATAGCCCCGGGAAAGACCGAGCAGCCAGGCCGTGGCGACCTCGTTGGTCAGGGGGTAGTTCTCGACCGGGAGGAAGGGAATCGAGGCGTGAAGGGAGCCCGGGCGCCCGTCGTGCAGCCAGGCCAGCGCCTCGGGCAGGTGATAAGCCGAGCCGTCGATGCCCACCTCGGGGTGGCGCAGCATCCACACGACCCACACGGCGAACACGCCCGCGGCCGCCGCGGCGGCCGCCTGGCCGGCCGGCGACAGCCCCCGCCACCAGGCCGCCAGGTCGCTACCGCAGCCGCGCACCGGCGTGGGCAGCCAGCGTCGTGCCGCCAGCCACGTGACGAGCGCCGCCACCAGCAGGGCGACGGGCGAGGTGCCCCAGCCGACGAGTCCGAGGCCCAGCGCCTCCAGCACGGCCGCCGCGGCGCCAAGCGGAGCGGCGGCGACCACGCGGGCCAGGCCGGACGGCCCGGCATGGGCGGCGAGGCGCAGCGCGGCCGCGGCCAGTGCCGCAGCGGCCAGGCCGAGGGCCGCGTGGTGGAGGATCGGGCCCATTGCGGCGGCGCACGATACTTCGGCGCTACAGTGCCGCGGCTATGTCGGCCGGGGACGCGGAGCGCTTCTGGGACGCGCGGGCGAAGGAGGACGCGTTCTTCTTCGTGGACAACCGCCTGCGCTACAAGGACCCCGACGTCGAGCGGTTCTGGGCCGAGGGCGAGCGCGACCTCGACTGGCTGCTGGACCAGGTGGACGCCGAGATCGCCGCCTCCGACGTCTCGCTGGACATCGGCTGCGGGGTCGGGCGTCTGACCCGGGTCCTGGCGGGGCGCGCGAGCCGTGTCGTGTCCGTCGACGTCTCGGCGGAGATGCTCGCGCGCGCGCAGGAGCTCAACGCGCACCTCGACAACGTCGAGTGGGTGCACGGCGACGGCACGTCGCTTCACCGCGTGGACGACGCCTCCATCGACTCGGCGATCTCGCTGGTCGTCTTCCAGCACATCCCCGACCCGCACATCACCCTGGGCTACATCGGCGAGCTCGGGCGCGTCCTGCGCCCCGGCGGCTGGGCCGCCTTCCAGGTCTCCACGAACCCGGAGATCCACCGGCACCGCCGCGGCCCGCGCGAGCGGGTGCTCAACCTGCTCGGCCGCTCGCCGCGCGGCCAGGACCATCCGGCCTGGCTGGGGTCGGCCGTGGACCTCGAAGACCTGCGCGCCGCCGCGAACGACGGCGGCCTGGACGTCGAGCGCATCGAGCAGCCCGGCTCGCAGTTCTGCCTGGTGCTCGTGCGGCGCCGGGCGGCTTAGCCGCGGCGCAGGCGGCGCAGGCCGCGTGGCGCGGCCGGGGGCGCGTTCTCGGCGACGAAGTCGGCCAGGTAGGCATCGAGTGGGCGCGAGTCCACGAAGATCCGCTCCACGCACTCGATCTCGTCCTGCCACCAGATGCTGTGGACGCGCTGCTCGGGCGTCAGCGTCTCCTGGAAGCCGGCCGGGAACTGATCGCTCTCGCGGAAGTGGACCATCGGCGGCTTGAACACGATCTCCAGACGCCCGTCGACGACGTCGCACAGCCAGTGGTGGTGGCTCCACCCTGCCCACGGGCCGTGGACGCCGAGCGACTGCTCCTCCAGGCGGGACGGGACCTCGACATAGCCCGCCTTCGCCACCCGCGAGAGCTCTGCGCACACCCACACCGGGTCGCGCACGTCCTCCAGCGTGTGCGAGCAGATCGCGAAGTCGAAGTGGTCGTCGGGCCAGGGCCAGGGCTCGCGGTCGCAGATGTCGCGCTGGACCCAGGTCTGCGGCGTGAAGCGCTCGTCCGCGGTGGCGCGGTCGTAGCCGTAGATCCCCCGCGTCTCGTGGGGGAGCAGGTCCAGCACCCAGTCGGCGCGTTCGAACGGCTGGGCCCAGCCGCCGACGTCGAGAACGACGTCCTCCGCCCCGAGCTGCGCGAGGATCCGGCGTGCGCTGGCCTCGAGCATGAGGGCGGGATTATTACCGGCGCGGCCCGTTCGGCGATCCGGTATCACTCCGACCTGTGGAGCGGGGAGCACAGGTGCGGACGGACCTGGTCGAGCAGGCGCGCGAGCGCTCGTGGTACCACACGCTCGAGCTCGGGCCCGGCCTGACGACGGACGGATGGTTCGACCTCCGGCCCTACGTGGACCGCTACGGGATCCCCGAGCGGCTCGACGGCCTGCGCGCACTGGAGGTCGGCACCTGGGACGGGTTCTGGGCCTTCGAGATGGAGCGCCGCGGCGCCGAGGTGGTGGCGCTCGACCTCGACGACGAGCGCGACCTGGACTGGCCGCCGCGCCGGCGCCCGAAGCCCGACGAGTATTCGGACAAGCCTCGCGGCGACGGCTTCCGCCTGGCCAAGGAGATCACCGGCTCCTCGGTCGAACGCGTGAACTGCAGCGTCTACAACGCGCTGCCCGAGGACCTCGGCACCTTCGATCTCGTCTTCTGCGGGTCGGTGCTGATCCATCTGCGCGACCAGCTGCTCGCACTCGAGCGCATCGCCGGCCTGACATCGGCGGGCGGGACCTTCATCTCGGCCGAGGAGTACGACCCGCTCAGCTCGCTCGCGCCCTTTCCCGTCTCGCGCTACCGGGCCGACCGCGACAGCGCCGTCGTCTTCTGGCAGCCCAGTATCCGAACGTGGAAGAAGATGCTGTGGACCGCCGGCTTTGACCGCGTGGACCAGCACGGGCGCTTCCGAATGCGCTCCAACGACGGCTTCTCGGTCCGCCACGTCGTCCTGCACGGGCACAAGAGCTAGGGCGCCGTATACCGTCGGGCCCGTGCCCGAGCTGCCCGACCCGGCGGTCCCCGCCTCCGTCTACGACGACGACTACTACCGGCGCAACTGCATGGGCGCCGAGCGCTGGAGCGAGAGCGAGGGGCGCGAGCTGGACCCGCTCTACCCCGGCGTGCTGGAGATGGCCGGCTTCGCCGCCGGCGAGTCGCTGGTCGACCTGGGCACCGGCCGCGGCGAGCTGCTCGTGGCCGCGCTGGAACGGGGCGCGTCCAGCGCGGCGGGCGTGGAGTACTCCGCCGACGCGGTCGCCTTGGTCCACCAGACGCTGGACGTGCACGGGCTGCAGGACCGCGCGCAGGTCCTGCACGCCGACGTCCGCGCCGTGCCGCTGCCCGACGCCGGTGCCGATCTGGTGACGCTGCTCGACGTCGTCGAGCACCTCGCGCCCGCCGAGCTCGACGCGACCCTGGCCGAGGCGCGGCGCCTGCTGCGCCCCGGCGGGCGCGTCCTCATCCACACGATGCCCTCGCGCACGCTGTACGAGGTGACCTACCGGCTCCAGCGCTGGCTGTGGCCGCCGCGCCGGCGTCGCTGGCCCGCCGACCCGCGCAACCGCTTCGAGCACCTCATGCACGTCAACGAGCAGACGCTGCGCGGCCTGCGCCGCTCGCTGCGCCGCGCCGGGCTCACGGACGTCCGCGTGCGGCCGGGCGACTGGATCTACACGGACTTCGTCCCCGACGAGCGCGCCCGGGTGCTCTACCACCGCCTGGCCGCCCATCGCCTGACGGCGTGGCTGGGGCGCGGGGACATCTGGGGCGAGGCGACGGCGCCCTAGCCCCCGGCGCCCGCGAGCTCCGGCGGCTCCTGGCCGGGCGGACCGAAGTACTCCAGCGGCCGCGCGGGGACGCCGCCGGCCACCACGTAGGGCGGGATGTCGCGGGACACGACGGCGTTGGCGCCGATGAACGAGCGCGTGCCGATGTCGGCGATGACTGAGCACTTCGTGGTGATCGTGGCGTCGTCGCCGATGCGGATCGGGCGGAAGTCGTAGCCCTGGTCGAGCATCGGCCGGTCGAGGTCGCGGAAGCGGTGGTTGCCGTCGATGACGATCGTGGACTGCCCGAACATCACGCGGTTCCCGATCTCCATCGAGGTCGAGCACTGCATGAGCACGTCGTAGGTGAAGCGGCAGCCCTGGCCGATGACGATGCGGCCCTCGGGCCCGACCTCGGCGCGGAAGTTGCGGCGGAACTCGGTGTAGGGCCCGGCAATGAAGGTCCCGCCCTCGGGCATGTGCAGCGAGAAGCCCGGGCCGATGTAGACGGGCGAGGCGATCCGGATGTCGGCGTGCGGATTGCGCAGCAGGACCCAGCGCAGGCGCAGCCACGACGCGATCCGCGGGCCGCGCACATAGCCGAACTCGACGATGAGGCGCCGCAGCCGCGCCCGGACCCGGGAGATCATGCGGCGGAGGCTATTCGCGCCCGCGCCCGCCCGCGGGCCAGGACCGCCCGCGACGCCAGCCGTCCCGCCACGCCCGCGGGCTGCGCCGACCAGGCGACGAGGTGCGAGCGGCCGTGGTGGACGGAGTAGTGGCGGATGCGCCGTTGCGCCGCCCGATGCAGCAGGTCGCCCACCGGAAGCTCGCGATGGAACGAGGCCTCGCCCGGCGCGGGCTCGAGCAGGTTGACGAGCACGATGCCGGCCCGCGCCTCGAGCCGGCGCAGCAGCGCCACCGGGTCGTCCACGTGCTCGAGCACGTCGAACGCGAAGGCCAGATCGAAGCCCGGCGGCGGCTCCTCGGAGTCGAGGTCATAGACGTCCGCCGACAGGCCGCGCCGCTCCAGGCGCCAGCGCAGGTAGCGGGTGCTGGGGTTGTCGAAGTCCGCGAACGCCACGTCGTAGCCCGCTTCGAGCAGCTCGAGGCCGTCGCCGCCGATCCCGCAGCCGAAGTCCAGCAGCCGGGCCCCGGGCTCGACCAGGGACTTCAGCGCCTCCACGTAGGGCGCCTTCGTGCCCGTCATGGCGAAGGCGGTCAGGTCGTAGAGGTAGGCCTCCGAGGTGCGATAGAAGCGCGACTCGTCCCCCACCGCCGCGAACTCGTCCTCGAGCTGGCGGGCGTAGTGCATGAGCCTCTCGTGGTCGTAGGCGTCGCCCAGGTACTCGCGCAGCTCCGCCTCCTCGCGCATGAGACCGCAAGCTATCGTGGCCACGTGGCGCAGCTGACCGTGGTCATCCCCACCCGCGGGCGCCCCGGCTCGCTGGCGCGCGTGCTCGACGGGTTGGCCGCGCAGTCGCCGGCGGGCGACATGGAGGTGGTGGTGGCGAGCGACACCGAGGACGACGCCGCGGCCACGACGGCGGTGACGGACGCCGCCGCGCTTCGGGTCGAGCACGTTGTCGCTGCCGCTCCCGGCGCCACGGGCGCGCGCGAGGCCGGCTGGCGACACGCGCAGGCCGGGGTCGTCCTCTTCCTCGACGACGACGTGATCCCCACCGGGCGGCTCGACGGCCGAGCACCTGGCCTGGCACGCGCGCGAGCCGGACGAGAACGTCGGCCGTGCTGGGGCTCGTGCGCTGGGCCCCGGAGCTGCGGGTCACGCCGTTCATGCACTGGCTGGAGGAGGGGATCCAGTTCGACTACGGCTCGATCGAGGGCGACAAGGCGCGGTGGTGGCACCTCTACACGGCCAACGTCTCGATCCCCCGCTCGCTGCTCGAGCGCGCGGGCGGCTTCGACCCGCTTTCCCCTTCCACTACGAGGACCTCGACCTCGGGCGACGGCTGCACGACCTGGGCATGGACCTGCGCTTCAACCCGCGGCGCTGTCGGCCACCACCTCCACGCCGTGACGCTGGACGAGTACCGCGCGCCGCGTGGCCGGCATCGCCTGGGCCGAGCGCCGCTTCGTCGCCCGGTATCCCGACGCCGCGCCCCACTTCCACCGACGCTTCAGCGCGGCGGCCGCGCGACCGCGCGTCGCGCGGCACGACCAGGGCGGCTGATCGGGACTCGTTCCCCGCGGCACTCCCTGGCTGGGGCCGCGGGCGCCTGGACGAGCGCCGACCGCTATTTCACCCAGGAGCTGGCGCCGGACTTCCTGGCCGCGTGGGAGGCCGGGCGGGCGCGCGAAGCTCCTCTTCCACGGCATCCGCGTAGCGCGGCTCGGTGTACGTGCGCGCTGCCCCAGGCCGCTCTCGCGCAGCCGCGAGCGCGCAGCGCCGGGTCGCTGCGCCAGGCGGCGCACGCGGCCGGCGAGCTGCGCGGCTCGCCGCGGCTCGAACAGGAGGCAGTTCTCGCCGTCGGCCAGGAACTCGGCCGACCCGCCCGTACCGGTGGCGACGACCGGGCGGGCGGAGGCCATGGCCTCCAGGGGGACGAGGCCCCACGGCTCCTCCCAGCGCACAGGGAACAGGCAGGCGTCGTGCTCGGCGAAGAGCTCCGGTAGGTCTGTCGCGCGGGCGGCTGGGCCTGAAGCGAACGCGACCCTCGACCCCAGCTCGGCCACACGCCCGCGTAACCGGTCCAGGACGCATCGTCCCCGCTCGCCCACCACCGTGAGCGTGCCTGCGGGGGCAGGTGGGGAAGGGCGTCGACGGCCGTGTCGATTCCCTTACGCTCGTCGATGCGCCCGAGTAGAGCAGGCTCCAGGCCCATTCGCGCGGCGGAGCGGGCCGGATCAGCTCGGGGGCGATTCCGGCGTGGGCGATGCCCACGTCGCGCAGCCGCGGATGAGCGTGCAGGGCGGAGTCGCGGGTGTGGCGGCTGACGAAGACCCAGCGGGCGCCGTCGTCGATCGCCGAGCCGGGCGGGAAGGCCGGTCAGCCGGCGTGCCAGCGTGCGGCGCCCGGGGCGGGCCACCCGTGCCAGCCAGCGGTCGAAGCGCGGGCCGTAGAGCAGCCAGTCGTCGATCACGAAACCCACGGCGGGCAGCCCCTGCCGGCGCGCTCGCTCGAGCAGCGAGAGCGACATCCCGCCCATCGCCCACCACGACACCACGTCGGGTCGCAGGTCGGCCACGTGGCGGTCAAAGACCTCGGCGTTGTGGCGCTCGAGCGCGACGACGTCGCGCACGCCCAGGCGCGGGAAGTCGTGCTCGTGCCAGTACCAGCGCAGGTCGCGATGGACATCCTCGTCGTCGGGGCGGTCCGTGTCGCGGCGGTAGTCCGTCGTCAGGACCCGGACGTCGTGCCCGCGGGAGCGCAGGTCGCGCACCGCCGCCTCCCAGATCAGCTCGTATCCCCCGAGGTGATGGGGCGGGTACATGTTGCCGACGGCCAGGACGCGCACCGGCATAGGATGGCGGGCCGATGGCGGCGACGACCCCACCCCCGAGATCTTCAAGGCCTACGACATCCGCGGGATTCACGGCCAGGACCTCGACGAGGACCTGGCCGAGCTGATCGGCCGGGCCTTCGTGCGGGTCCTCGCCGACCTGTCGGGGAAGCCCGCCGGCGAACTGCGGGTCGGCCTGGGCCGCGACATGCGCCTCACCGCGCCCGCCATGGCGGGGCGCTACCGCGAGGGCATGGCGAGCGAGGGCGCGGACGTGCTCGACGCCGGGATGGTGGGCACGGAGATGCTCTATTTCCTCGTCGGCTCGCGCGACCTGGACGGTGGCCTGATGTGCACCGCCTCGCACAACCCCAAGGCCTACACGGGAGCCAAGCTGGTCGAGAAGGGCGCGATCGCCCTCTCGGGCGACCGGGGGATCCAGGACATCCGCCGCCTGCTCGAGGCCGGCCTGGGCGACGCGCCCGGCGGGGGCTCGGTCGAGGAGGTCGACATCGGCGAGGACTTCCGCTTGGCCGCGCTGGACGTCATCGACGCCGCGACGATCAAGCCGCTGCGGGTGGTCGTGGACGGCGGCAACGGCATGGCGGGCCCGATGGTCGGCCCGCTCCTCGAGCATCTGGGACTCGACCTCGTGGAAACCTACTTCAAGCCCGACGGCAACTTCCCCGACCACGAGCCCAACCCGCTGCTGGAGGAGAACCGCCGCTTCATCATCGACAAGGTCACGGCCGAGAAGGCCGACCTGGGCATCGCCTGGGACGGCGACGCCGACCGCTGCTTCTTCATCGACGACACCGGGCGGTTCGTGGACGGCGACTTCCTCACCGCGCTGCTGGCCGAGTCGATCCTGCGCAAGCAGCCGGGCTCGACGATCCTCTACGACGTGCGGGCCTCCCGCGGCGTGCGGGACACGGTGGAGCGGGCGGGCGGCACGGCGCTGGTCAACCGCGTCGGCCATGCGTTCTTCAAGACCCGCATGCGCGACGAGGGCGGCGTCTTCGGCGGCGAGGTCTCCGGCCACTACTACTTCCACGACTTCTACAACGCCGACTCGGGGACGATCCCCGCCCTGCTGATCCTCGAGCTGCTCTCCGTCGAGGGCAAGACGATGTCCCAGCTGCTCGAGCCCTACCGGTCGAAGTACTTCATCTCCGGGGAGATCAACTCCGAGGTCTCCGACCAGGAGGCCAAGATGGCCGAGATCGAGGAGCGCTACTCCGACGGGGAGATCACCCACCTCGACGGCGTCTCGGTCGATTACGACGACTGGCACTTCAACGTCCGACCGTCCAACACCGAGCCGCTGCTGCGGCTCAACCTCGAATCGCTGGTGTCCCAAGAGGACATGGAGCGCCGGCGCGACGAGGTGCTCGGCCTCATCCGCTCGTGAGCGACGCGTCGGCGGACGTCCTGTGGCAGCAGGCCGCCGAGCAGGGCATCCACCGCCTGGCCATCCCCACGCCCTTCGCCGTGGGCCGGGTCAACACGTACCTGATCGAGGACTCGCCGCTGACCCTGGTCGACTCCGGACCCAACTCGGCCAAGGCCCTGGACGAGCTGGAGCGCGACCTCGACGCCCACGGCCACGCGGTCGAGGACCTCGAGCTGCTGATCGTCACCCACCAGCACATCGACCACCTGGGCCTGCTCGACGTCCTGGCGCGGCGCTCGGGCGCCGAGGTGGCGGCGCTGGACGTGCTCGCCCCCTACGTCGAGCGCTACGACCACGACGCCGAGGCCGACGACGAGTTCGCCGACGCGCTCATGCGCCGCAACGGCATCCCCGAGGACCTGGTGTTCGCGCTGCGCTCGGTCTCGCGCGCCTTCCGGGCCTGGGGCTCGAGCGCGCAGGTCACGCGCCGCCTGACCGACGGAGAGCTCCTGGAGCTGCGCGACCGCACCCTCGAGGTCCTGCACCGCCCCGGCCACTCCCCCACCGACACCGTGTTCTGGGACGCCGAGCGCGGGACGCTGATCGCCGCCGACCACCTGCTGGCGAAGATCTCCTCCAATCCCCTGATCTCCCGCGAGCCCGGCGCGCCGCCCGATCCCGACCGGCGCACCCACTCGCTGATCGTCTACATGGAGTCCCTGCGCCGCACGCGGGAAATGCCCGCCCGCCTCGTGCTGCCCGGCCACGGCGACCCGATCGACGACCACGTCACGCTGATCGACGAGCGCTTCCGGATGCACGCGCGCCGGGCGGAGAAGATCCACGGCCTGATCGGCCGGCGCCCGATGACGGCCTACGAGATCGCGCAGGAGCTGTGGGGCAACGTGGCCGTCACGCAGGCCTTCCTCACGCTCTCCGAGGTGCTGGGGCACGTGGACCTCCTGCTCGCCGACGGGCGGGCGCGCGAGGAGCGCGAGGGCGACCTCGCGCGCTTCGTGGCTGACTGACGACAGGGGCGGGCCAGGACGGAGCTGTGCGCAACGCCGCCGCTGCGACGGTCGCAGGCGGCGGCCGCCGGGATGGCCGGCGCCGAACGGGATGCGGTAGGGCCGGCTCGCCCGCTCCACCTCGAAGCCGGCGGCCCGCAGCATCTGCCTGTGCCCCGCGGCGTTGGGCAGCCACCACTGGCACTGGGCGCTGGAACCGTTCAGCTCGGCCAGCGCGCGCCGGGGATGGCGCCGGGTCAGGCCCAGGCGGATCTCCTCGGCGGAGAGGAACCAGTCTCCGCACACTCCACGGATCGCCTCCAGCGCGCGGACCGGGTCGCGCAGGTGCAGCAGCAGGCTCCCGCAGACGACCACGTCGAACTCGCCGAATCGTTCCGGCGAGAGGTCGTAGACGTTCACCTCTACCTTCTCCACGCTCGAGCCCAGCGCCTCTCGCGCCAGCTCGAAGCCTTTCCCCTTCTCCCCCGCGATCTTGGCCAGGCGCTCGGGACCCAGCGCCCGCTCGGCCGCCGGCCAGTCCCAGTCGGCGTGGTCGGAGATGTCGGTGCATACGACCTCCGCCGCGCCGCGGCGCTCGAGCTCGAAGGCCAGGAACCCGTCGTAGGTCCCGACGTCCAGGCAGCGCTTGCCCCTCACGTCCGGCCACGGCATCCGCTCGACCACCGGGCGCAGGTCGAACACGCCCGGCGTGACCGAGCCCGGAAGCTCGATCGTGTGGTACCAGAGAAGGTCCGCGGGAAGGGTCGACGGGAGCGCCACGGCGGCGCAGCGTAGAGGGAAAGCGCGCTAGGAGCCCTCGATATCGCCCAGGTGGGCGATGTTGGAACGGTCGTCATCGTCGGGACTGGGCTCACCCGCGAACCAGGCGTCGAGAATCTCGCCCAGCTGCGCGCTCGAAGTCGTGCGCAGCGACAGCGCGAGCACATTGGCGTCGTTCCAGCGCCGCGCCCCCTCGGCCGTGGCGGCGTCGCCGCACAGCGCGGCGCGCACGCCGGCCACCTTGTTCGCGGCGATCGACGCGCCCGTCCCCGTCCAGCAGCAGACCACGCCGGCATCGGCACGACCCTCGGCGACATCACGAGCGGCGGCTTCGGTGGCCCATGCCCAGTCGGGTCGCTCACCGGACGCCAGCGCGCCGTGGACGACGAGGTCGTGGCCGCGCTCGCGCAGGAAGGCGACGAGTTCCTCGGCAACCCCGGTGCGCTCGTCGGAGGAGACGGCGATCCGCATCGATCGAGTATGACATCGCGGATGTCGCCTCCAGTAGCCGTGGCCGTGGTGTCGTGGAACACCAGGCCCCTGCTCGCGGAATGCCTTCGATCGCTCGAGCCAGACTCGGCGACGAAGCGCGCCGAGGTATGGGTTGTGGACAACGATTCCGCCGACGGATCAGCGGCGATGGTGCGCAGAGAGTTTCCCTGGGTGAGGCTCGTGGAGAGCGGGTGTAATCTCGGCTTTGGTCCGGCTGTCAACCTGGTGGCGGCGCGAACGACAAGCGAATGGATCGCCCCGGCCAATGCGGACATCGCCGTGACGCCGCGAGCGTTGCGAGCCCTGACGGACGCTGGCCGCCGCCATTCGCAAGCCGCCGTGATCGCTCCACGGCTTGTCGGCCCGGATGGAGCGACTCAGCACTCGGTGTTCCACTTCCCGACGGTGGCATTCGCCGCCACGTTCAATACCGGCGCCCACCACGTCATCCCCGGTCTCGGGGATCGACTCTGCGTGCCTGGCGCATGGCGCCCCGAGACTCCCCGCCGGGTCGACTGGGCCCTCGGCGCGTTCCTCCTTGTTCGCCGCGCCGCCTGGGACCAGGTGGGCGGCTTCGAGGCCGGCCAATGGATGTACGCAGAGGATCTGGATCTGGGCTGGCGTCTGGCTCGTGCCGGTTGGGAAACGCGCTATGAGCCGGCGGCCGTCGTGAGGCATCACATGCGGGCCGCGAGCAGCCAGGTCTGGGCCGAGAATGACGTCGAGCGAGCGCTGCGCAGCACCTACGCGTGGATGCTCACACGTCGCGGCGCTCTCCGGACTCGCACCTACGCGGCCCTGAACGTGGCGGGTGCCTCAGCCCGCTGGGCGCTGTTGACCCCACCGGGCTGGCTCGGTCGCGACGCGACCGCGGCCCGGCGCGCTGAGTCGCGCTGGTGGATCAGCCGCCATCGTCGAACGGGGTTTGCCTCGCGTTCGCGGCTCCAGCGTGATCTTCGCCCCGATGCACCGAGCTACCCAACCAGCTCTCGATAGAGGTCCTCGTAGGCCTCGGCGCAGCGCTCGCGCGAGAAGTCCTCAGCCCGCGAGCGGCACGCGGTGGCGGTTGCCGGATCGCCGGCCAGCTCGAGCGTCTCCAGCAAGGCGCGGGCGAGATCGTCCTCGTCGCCGCGGGCGAACGTGCGGCCGATCTCGGGGCGATCGACGATCTCGGGGATGCCGCCGTCGGCGGTGCCGACGACCGGGCGCCCGCAGGCCAGTGCCTCGGCCAGCACGAGCCCGAAGGCCTCACCCTCGGATGGCAGCGCCGTGACCCAGGCCTCGCGGTAGGCGCCGGCCAGATCGGCCCGATCGTCGACGTCCCCCCACTCCACGCCCTCGGCGGTGAAGGGGACGCTTTCGCCGTTCGCGGGCCGCGAGAGCACCAGGCGCGCGCCGGGGCGTTGGCGGCGGACCCGGGCCATCGCGCCGACCAGCAGCGCGACCCGCTTGCGCGGCTCGTCCACGGCGGCGGGGCAGAAGACCGTGGGCGCCTCCGCACGCTCGGGGCCCGGCCTGAACGCCCCGACGTCCACCGGCGGCGCGATCACCCGCACGTCCCGGATGCCCAGCCACCGGCCGAAGGCGTCCGCCGCCGCCTCGCTGAGCGCAGTCACGGCACTGGCGCCCCGCGCCGCCGCCAGCGTCGTCTCCAGGCGCCAGCGGCGATCGGTGAGGCCGGGGCGGTCGGGGATCCCGACGTAGGCCAGAACGCTCGGGCGCCCGGTCCGCCGGGTCCAGCGCGCGGCGGCGAGCCCGTCCGTGGCGTAGAGCGCCGTGACCACGTCGTCGTCGCGGCCCATCAGATCCGCGTAGCTGGCGGGGACGTGTGCGGTGTACTCCACGAAGCCGCGCCGGCGCAGCCGCGACTCGACTCTCGGCCGGCGCACCCGCGTCACCTCGACGCCGTCCTCCATCGTCCGCGACGGCGAGCCAGGGTGGCTGGTGAGGATGCGAGGCCGGTGACCCCGGGCCGCCAGCCCGTCGGCCAGTTCGCGCGCCATGCGCTCCGATCCGCGTCGGACTTCGGGCCAGTAGGACGGGAGGGCGAGGGCCACCCGCAGGTCGCGGCTCACGTGCCCGGCTCGCGTGCCATCAACGCCCCCAGGGCCCGCGACGCGAGCCCCGCGAGCCAGGCCCCGGGGCCGACCGGGCGGACGGCGTGAAACACGACCAGCTCTGGTGCGGCAACGTGGGGCGAGCCCCACCGGCTGCGCGCCACCGTCTCGGCGCCGTCCAGGCCATCCAGGGCCGGGCGCTCGTCGAAGCCGCCGAGCGCCCGCAGGCGGGCGAGCGGGAAGGCCACGTTGCACGCCCCGGCCCGGGCTGCGGGCGGCACGGAACGGCGCACCCGCTTGAGACGGGCCAGCAGGAACGCGCTCTGCTCAGGGTCGACCTCCACCGCGCCCTCGACCACCGCGTCGGGCGACGTGCGCGTCATGTTCGCCAGGTCCTCGAGCCAGCTCGCGGGCGGGCGGCAGTCGTCGTGGAGAAAGGCCGCCACCGGCCCGCGGGCCGCGCGCCACCCCGCGTTGCGGGCGGCCGCCCTCCCGGAGCCCGCCGCCACGGACACCGTCCGGGCGGTGCCCGAGCGGCCCAGCGGATGACTCGCGACCACGCGCGAAACGGGATCTCCGGCGGGATGCGCCACGACGACCTCGAAGCGATCGGCGCCCAGCGTCTGGTCCTCCAGTTCGTTGAGCAGCCAGGCGACGTGCCTCGGACGGCCGTGCGACGGCACGACCACGGTCACCGCGGGGGCGCTGCTCTGCCCTATCGCGCCTGCGCTCACGGGGTGCCATTATTGCCCGCGGCGAGCCCTCCTCGTCCCTTCCGTATGCCCGAAGCCGCCCCGCGCCAGCCGGCGCCCCCCATTCCCGGGCCCGTCGACCCGCTCGCCAGCGCCGCCGAGGCGGCTGCGCGAGAGGGCCGTTTTGACCTGCGCAGCGGCGATGGCCTGCGCCGCCACACGGCCCGCGGCACGCTGATCAACGCCGTCTACCTCGTGGGCGTCTCCGGGCTGGGCCTCATGCGCAACTTCATCGTCGCCGCCTACCTGACGACGAGCGACTACGGCATCTGGGGCATCCTCCTCGTCGGGCTGGGCACGCTGGCCTGGCTCAAGGAGGTGGGGATCGCCGACAAGTACGTCCAGCAGTCCGAGGAGGACCAGGAACTGGCGTTCCAGAAGGCGTTCACGCTGGAGCTGATGTTCTCGGGTCTCTTCTTTATCGGCCTGCTGGCGATGGTGCCGCTGCTGAGCGTCATCTACAACCAGCCCTCGCTGATCGGGCCCGGCCTCGTGCTTTCCCTGATCATGCCCGCGGCGGCCCTCCAGATCGCCATCACCGTCTACTACCGGCGGATGGAGTTCGTGCGCCAGCGCCTCCTGCAGTCCTTCGACCCGATGGTCTCGTTCGTCGTGACGATCGCGCTGGCGGTCGCGGGAGCCGGGTATTGGAGCCTCGTCGTCGGCACCCTGGCCGGGGCCTGGGCGGCGGCCTTCGCCGCCTGGCGCGCCTGCCCCTACCCCCTGCGGCTGCGCTACGACCGCGGGACGCTGCGCCAGTACTTCAGCTTCTCGTGGCCGCTGTTCGCCGCCAGCGCCGGCTCGGTCGTGATGGCCCAGGGCGCGATCCTCATCGGCAACGCCTACGTCGGGCTGGCCGGGGTCGGCGCGATCGCCCTGGCGGCCACGGTCTCTCAGTTCGCCCAGCGCGTCGACACGATCGTCACGGGCACGCTGTACCCGGCGATCTGCGCGGTCCGCAACCGCATCGACCTGCTGTCGGAGTCCTTCGTCAAGTCGAACCGCCTCGCCCTCATGTGGGGCATGCCATTCGGCCTGGGCCTGGCGCTGTTCGCGGGTGACGTCATCGACTTCGGCCTCGGTCAGCGCTGGAGCCCGGCGCTGGTCCTCCTGCAGGTCTTCGGGGTCAGCGCGGCCGTCAATCAGATCGGCTTCAACTGGGACGCCTACTTCCGGGCGCGCGGCGACACCCGGCCGATGGCCGTCACGAACCTCCTCTCCACGGTGGCCTTCCTCGCCGCGGCCATCCCGCTGACCGCCGCGCACGGACTCGACGGGTTTGCGATCGCGATCGCGATTAACGCCGCGGTCCTGCTCGTCGCCCGGTCCTGGTACCTGGTGGCGTTGTTCGAGGGCTTCGACATGTTCCGCCACATCGCCCGGGCGATCGCACCCTCGATTCCGGCGGTCGGCGCCATCCTCGGCCTGCGGCTGATCGAGCATGGCGAGCGGACGCTCGCCATCGCACTGGCCGAGCTCGCGCTGTACGCCGCGGTGACCGTGGGCGCCACGTGGCTGGTCGAGCGCTCGCTGTTGCGCGAGGTACTCGGATACCTCCGGCGCGTGCCGGGTCAACCCGCCCCCGCAGGCTAGGAACGCTGCCTCCCATCCTCATCAACGCTCGCGCCGCGGCCCGAGCGCACATCGGCGGAGTCGAGCGCTGGACGCGCGAGATGGCGGCACGCCTGCCGGAGCTTCGGCCCGGCGCCTACGCGGTCGCCCGCCCACCCGCGGCCCTGGCCCACCGGACCGGGCACCTCTGGGAGCAGGCGGCCCTGCCCGCCCTGGCCGCCGCGCGACGAGCTCCCCTGCTGTACTCGCCCGCGAACCTCGCGCCGGTGGCCTGGCCGCGCAACGCCCTGCTGCTGCACGATGTGGCCGGCCTGCGCCATCCGGAGTGGTACTCGCGGGGGTACGCGACCTGGCAGCGGCGCGTCATTCCCGCCGTCGCGCGCCGGGCACGGGCGGTGATCACCGTGTCGGAGTTCTCCCGTACCGAGATCGCCGAGACACTCGGCCTGGACCCCGATGCCATCCACGTCATCCCGGGCGGGGTCGGCGCCCAGTTCTCGCCCGAGTGCGATCCCGGCCCGGCGGCCCGAGCGCTGGGCCTGGAGCGTCCCTACGTCCTGACCCTGGCCACGAGCAATCCTCGCAAGAACCGCTCCGCCCTGGCCGCGGCCGCCCGGGCACTGGCCGCGGATGGCGTCGACCTGGTGGCGGCGGGCGGCGCGCGCAGCTACATGCGCCCTGATCCATCCGCGCCCGAGGTGCACGAGCTGGGCTACGTGCCGGAGCAGCTGCTCCCGGGCCTGTACGCCGGTGCCCGGGCCTTCGTGCTCGTCTCGCTGCACGAGGGCTTCGGCCTGCCCTGTCTGGAGGCGATGGCGGCGGGCGTCCCGGTCGTCGCGGCCAACCGGGCGGCGCTGCCGGAGACGTGCGCCGGCGCTGCGCTGATGGTCGACCCCGACGATGGCCGGGCGGTCGCCCGAGCGATCCTGGCCGCCGTCGGCGACGAGTCCCGGCGCGAGCATCTGCGCGCGGCCGGGTTGCGGAGGGCCGCCGAGCTGACGTGGGATCGAGCAGCGCGCGCCACCGACGCCCTGCTCGGCAGACTGTCGGCCCGATGACCACCCTCGGAAGGAATTGTGCGGTCTGCGGAGGCGCCGGCCTGCGGCCGCACCTGCGCGTGCGCCACGACACGAACGGGTCGGCTCTGATCCCGAGCACCGACCTGTTCGGCACGGCGCTCGCCGACATCGTGCGCTGTTCGGACTGCGGGCACATGCAGCTCGAGCGGTTCCCGGCGCAGGCGGACCTCTCGGACGCCTATGGGGAGGCGGTCTCTCGCGCCTATGTCGAGGAGGAGGTGGGACAGCGGCGGACGGCGCGGGTCGTGCTCGAACGCATCGAGGCCCACGCCCGCCCGGGGCGTCTGCTCGATCTCGGGTGTTGGGTGGGCTTCCTGCTGGCCGAGGCCCGCGACCGCGGCTGGCGGGTGCAGGGCGTGGAGCCCAGCGACTTCGCCTCGCGCCACGCCCGCGAGGACCTCGGGCTCGACGTGGTCCGCGCAGACCTCTTCGAGGCCGATTTGCCGCAGCGCGCCTTCGACGCGGTCGTGCTGGGAGACGTCATCGAGCATCTCCCCCGGCCCGGAGACGCGCTGGAGCGGGTCGCCTCGCTGCTGGCAGCCGAGGGAGTGCTCTGCCTCACCCTTCCCGATGCCGGGAGCCGGGTCGCCCGCGTGATGGGCCGGCGCTGGTGGTCGGTCATCCCACCCCACGTCCAGTACTTCACGCGCGCCAGCCTGGCCCTGCTGCTCGAGCGCCACGGCTTCCGGGCCATCGAGATCTCCACGCAGCCCAAGGCGTTCACAGTGCGCTACTACCTGACCCGCGTCGAGGGCTACTCACCTCCGCTGGGCCGCTCCCTCGTGGGGGCCGCCGCACGGGCCGGTCTGGCCGACCGTCACTGGGCACCGGACTTCCGCGACCGGATGCTGGTCATCGCGCGGCGCCGGGCGTGAACGGTTCATTCTGGACAACTCGAAAAGCGGTCATCTAGCATTTCGCGCTCGCGATGGCTTGGGAGAGCCCGCTCGCGAGAGGTGACAGGGGAGGCGCTTCGGAAGAGCGTCACCGGCAGGGAGGACCAGCAGGGACATGGGAGAACCACAGGCAGTTCTCAATCAGCCGCATGCGGGAGCGGCCGCTGAGGCGCCGCCGCCCCTCGCGGCGACACAGGCATCCGAGATCGTTGCGGCGGTGGGCCCGCAGGAGCCGTCGCGGCGCGACTCGCTGCGGCGCCGGCTGCTCGCCTCCGGCGACATCGGCGCATTGGTGCTGGCGCTCGGAGCCGCGGTTTTGTACTCACCAACCGCGACCACGGCGCGGTCCGGCCTGGTCCTCCTGGTCGCGATCCCCCTGTGGATCGTGCTCAACAAGCTGCTCGGCCTCTACGACCGCGATGCGAACGTCATGCACAAGTCGACGATCGACGAGCTCCCTCGCATCGCCCATGCCGTCGTCCTGGGCTCCGCCGCGACCTTCCTGCTTGCGCCGCTCATCCCCGGCGTCTCGATCTCCCGTGGGCAGACGATCTTCCTGATCGCCACGCTGCTCGTCACCATGCCGGCGATCCGCACCGGCGTGCGGGTCTTCTTCAGTCGCCGTGCCGAGTGCGAGCGCGTCCTCATCGTGGGCTCCGGAGAGGTGGCCATGCTGCTGGCCGACAAGCTCGGCAAGCATCCGGAGTACCGCGTCGAGGTCGTCGGCTTCATCGACGAGACCTGGGCCACCCCGCCCGACAACCTCACCGGAGTGCCGCTGGTCGGTCACGTGAAGGACTTCGCCCGGGTCTGCGACGAGCTGGCTGTGGAGCGCGTCGTGATCGCCTTCTCCTCCCTCTCCCACGAGGACCTGCTCGGCGTGGTGCGCCTGGCCAAGCAGCTCAACCTCAAGGTCACCGTCGTACCGCGCCTGTTCGAGGGCATCGGCGATGCGGTCGAGATCGAGCAGGTCGAGGGCCTGACGCTGCTCGGCCTGCGCGGCCTGTCGCGCACGCGCTCCTCTCTGCGCCTCAAGCGTGCGCTCGACATCGCCGTCTCCGCGTCGGCCCTCCTGGCGCTCGCCCCGGGCCTGATCGTCATCGCGCTCGCCGTCAAGCTCGACTCCCCGGGCCCGATGTTCTTCCGCCAGCGGCGCATCGGACGCGGCGACGAGCCGTTCACGATGCTCAAGTTCCGCACGATGGCAGGACGGCGCCGACGAGATGAAGAGCACGCTGCGCCACCTCAACGAGCTCGACGGCCCGATGTTCAAGATCGCGTCCGACCCGCGGATCACTCGCGTGGGCGGCGTGCTGCGCCGTTACTCGCTCGACGAGCTGCCGCAGCTGTGGAACGTCCTGCGGGGCGAGATGAGCCTCGTCGGCCCGCGGCCCCTCGTCCCCGACGAGGCCGAGCACGTCATCGGGCGCCACCGCGCGCGGCTGGACCTGGTTCCCGGCGTGACGGGCCCGTGGCAGGTCATGGGGCGCACGAACATCCCCTTCGCGGAGATGGTCAAGCTCGACTACCTCTACGTCGCCGAGTGGTCCCTGTGGAACGACGTGAAGCTGCTGCTGCGCACGGCTCCCGTCGTCATCTCGGGCGCGGGCCACTAGTCAACGCCGCCGCGGCCTCGTCGCCCAGGCGCACCGCGTAGTTGGTTCCCCGGTCCTCCGGATAGACCTGGGTCGTGTTGGCCAGCACCAGACCCGGCGCCGGCGTTCTGAGCGCGGGCATGCGCTGCCGATACCCGGCGGTCACGATCGGCTGCGCCGCCGGTTCGACGAACCGCCATGCCCCTCGGATCCAGTCGCGAGACCAGGCGGGATTGATCCGGCGCAACCCCTCGTCATAGGCTTCCATTAGGCCGTCGAGGCCGAGCTCTAGGAGCGGGTCACCGTCCTCCACGTAGTTGGCGACGTAGAGGAAGCGGCGCCCGCCGTAGCGCTCGGGCGGAACGAAGTTCGTGTGCTCGATGGTCCCGATGAACGGGATGTCGGGGTCGCAGATGTTGGTCCAGTAGAAGTCGGTCACGCGGCGGTCGACCTCCATCAGGACACAGACGGCCGTGTGGTACTCGGCGGATTCCACGCGGCCCAGGTACTCGTCCCCGACGGCCTCGGCCAGGCGGGGCGACAGGAGCGCGGCGAAGACGTCGGAGGGCACCGTGGCCAGCACGGAGTCGTAGCGCTCGGGCTCTCCCCCGGCGTCGAACCGGCGCGGGTCGTGGCCGGCGCGGAAGGACTGCGCGGCGCCGGGGGTCACGAGATAGGAGTCTCCGTCGCGATCCAGCGCCGCCGCCGGGCGGTCGATGAGCACGCGTCCGCCGTCGGCCTCGATCAGGTCGCGCAGGCGGGCAAAGATCGACTCGAAGGAGTGGCGGGGATAGCCGAGCAGCTCCTCACGGGCCTGCTCACCCTGGATCTGGCGGCGCAGGGTGAGCTTGCTCCACAACCAGGCCATCGAGATGTCGCCCGCGCGCCGAGCGCCGAACTTGGCCCGCAGCAGCGGGCCCCACACGACCTCGTAGGCCTGGCGGCCCATGTTGCGCTCGACCCAGTGGCGGGCCGTCATGTCCTCGAAGGCCGAGACGTCGCGGTGACGGCGCTGGAGCAGCAGGACGGCCAGCCCCATGCGCAGGCGGGCCGCCGGCGACAGCGGCCGGAAGCGCAGCAGGTCCAGCGGCGTCGTGAAGGCGTGGCTGGCGCCGCCGGAGAAGATCGCCACGGCCGAGCGGCGCCACTCGAGCTCGTCGGACAGCCCGATCTCCCGGCACAGCGCCTGGATGTGGGAGTCGCTCATGAAGAGGTGGTGGTAATAGCGCTCGAGCAGCACCCCCTCCCCGACGTCGATCGTGGCCGCCTGGCCGCCCAGTCCCGGCCAGCGCTCGTACACGTCCACCCCGTGCCCCGCCTGCGCGAGGCGGCGCGCGGCGACGAGGCCCGCCACGCCGGCGCCGAGAACCGCGACGCGCATCTAGGGCAGGTGTGCGGGGTCCGCGCTGGCCCCCGACTCCTCGGCCGCCTCGCCCGAGGCGAAGTTGCGCCGTTCGCGCACGAGGTAGAGCGGCCGGCGCTTGACCTCGTCATAGATGCGCCCCACGTACTCGCCGATGATCCCGACGGCGATGAGCTGGATCCCGCCCAGGAGGAGGATCACGATCGTGATCGTGCTGAAGCCGGGCAGGTAGCTGCCGACGATCTTCAGGACCAGCACCACGGGGATGGCCAGGAAGGCGATGAACGAGAAGATGAACCCGAGGACCGTGGCCGCCTGGAGCGGCAGGTGCGAGAACGACGCCACCGCATCGAGCGAGAAGCGCACCATCTTGCTCAGCGTGTACTTGGTCTCGCCGGCATAGCGGGCGTCGCGCTCGTAGGTGATCGCCGCCTGGGTGAAGCCGACCCACACGGTCATCCCTCGCAGGTAGCGGCTGCGCTCGCGCATCGACAGCAGGGCGTCCAGCGCCCGGCGATCCATTAGCCGGAAGTCGCCCGCGTCGGCCGCGAGGGTGACATCGGAGAGCTTGGACATGAGGCGGTAGAACCAGCGCGCGGTCACCAGCTTGAAGCGCGTCTCCCCCTCCCGGCTGGCGCGGACCGCGTACACGACCTCGGCGCCCGCCCGCCAGCGCTCGAGGAGGTCGAGGATCGTCTCGGGCGGGTCCTGCAGGTCGGCGTCCATCATCACGACCGCGTCGCCGCGGGCATGGTCGAGCCCGGCCGTCAGCGCGGTCTGGTGCCCGAAGTTCCGCGACAGATAGATGACGCGCAGGCGGGAGTCCTCGGCCGCCAGAGCGTCGAGAATCGCCGCGGTGTCATCGGTCGACCCGTCGTCGACGAGGACGAGCTCGAACGGGACGTCCGCGAGCGCCGAGCTGACACGCTCGTAGAAGGTCCGCGCCGTGGACTCCTCGTTGTACATCGGGGCGACGACGCTGAGGAGGCCGAGCGTGCGCGCGTGGGTGATGACGGTGGGCGCTGGGTCAGCCATGCTGCACGGCTCCGTGGCGGGCAAGTGTAATCCCCGCGCCCCCAAATACGGCCCCGCATGCCAGCACGACGACCAGGGGCTCCAGCGGAGCGTGGTAGCGCGTCCCCGAGTCCGACGTGTAGACGATCGAGGCGGCCAGGGCCACCGCGAGGACCGGCCAGACGAGCTCGTGCCGGCGCCGCCAGCGCCACAACCCGGCCAGGGCGAGCACGAGCAGCGGGTAGTACATGACCAATCCGGCGATCGTCACGGCCTTGGTGCGTCCCTCGAAATGGACCTCTGTGACCGCCCGGGCCGGCCGGCGCACGTCCCACAGGCGGCTCAGGCCGTTCCAGAAGAACGCCTCGGGGACGGAGGCTGGATGGTCGAGCGCGTACCGGCGCGCCCGGTGCGACAGGCGTGAGCGGAGCTCGAGATCCGGCAGCGGATCGCGCGGGTCGTAGAGGTCGCGGTCGCGGCTGGGCACAGGCCGCCACGCCCACCGCCATACGGTGTCGTGCGCCGAGTCGTCGTTGAAGGTGCCGTAGGCCGCGGCGTCCTGCATCGAGATCGGAACGAAGCCGCCCGCCACGTGATGGTTGCGGTAGGCCCAGGGCAGCACGCACAGCGCAGCCACCCCCACCGCGAGGGCGAGACGCAGCGTCCCCGTGCGCCAACCGCAGGCCAGCCACCAGGCGACGGCCACGCCGGCGAACAGGAACACCGACGAGGGTCGCACGAGCAGCGCGACGCCCATGAGGCCCCCCAAGCCCATCGCGCTGCCGCGCGTCGGCGGCCGCGTCAGCGCGACGATGAGCACCGCGACGGTGATCGGCGTGGCGAGCACCTCGGAGTACGCGCGCACGTCGAACTGCCAGGCCAGCGGGTAGACGGCCACGACGAACGCGGCGGCCAGCCCCGCGCGCACGCCGAACAGTCTCCGGCCCAGCACCCAGGTGAGCGCCACGGTGGCGGTGCTGACGAGAGCCTGGACGAGGTAGAGGCGGTCGGGATGGATTCCCAGCGCGCGGTACCCGACCCCCACCCACAGCGGATAGCCCGGCGCCTTCCACAGCGAGGCATGCGCGATCCCGTAGGGCTCGGTGCTCCAGAACCAGTGCCCGGCCACGATGAGGCGCCCGTAGACGTCATAGGAGGCCTCGTCTCCGGCCAGGGTGTGACCGCGCGTCAGCAGTACATAGCCGACCCTGATGGCCAGGGCCAGGAGGAGCGCGCCCGCGAGCGCCACCAACTCGCGCCGGGACGGAGACCCGCCCGTGAGGGATTTCCCCGGCGCCCGCATGGTCCGCGGCGATCCTAGCGGCCGTCCCGGGGGTATCGTCGCTGAAGATGGCCGAGGACATCGAGCGCGAGATCCAGTCGGCCGGCCGCGAGCTCGCGGCCGCCTTCCCCTCATCCGCCCGCCACCCGCTCCGAGCTCTCGACGAGCGCGCGATGGACATGGCCTCGGCCGACGACGAGCTGCGCGCGGCGCTGTTTCGCTTCGTGGACGTCGTTCCCGCGTGCCGCGGCGTGGACGACCTCGCCCGCCACCTCGTGGGGTTCCTCGACGAGGTCTCCGAGCGGCCAGCCCCGCTGGAGGCGGCGATGCGGATGGGCGACTCCCGCGCCGGGCGCGCGGCGCTGGGCGCCGCCTCCGCCGCGGGCGTCAAGCACATGGCGCACCGCTTCATCGTCGGCGAGACGCCGCGCGAGATCGTCAGCGTGCTGCGCACGCTGTGGCGGCGCGGGGTGGGCACGTCGGTGGACCTCCTGGGTGAGGCGACCATCACCGCCGCCGAGGCCGACCACTACGCACAGCGCTGCTCGCGGGCGCTGCAGGAGCTCTCAGAGGCCCACGGCAACTGGCCGGCGCGGCCGATCCTGGAGCACGACAGCGCCGGCCCGGTGCCGCGAGCCAACCTCTCGGTCAAGGTCTCGGCGCTCACCCCGCTGCTTCGCCCCGACGCGCCGGAGCTGGGCAAGCGCGACGCCGCCGGCCGGCTGCGCGCGCTCCTGCACCAGGCGCGCGACCTGGACGCCCACCTGCACATCGACATGGAGTCGATGGACTCACGCGACGCCGTCCTGGATCTGATCCTCGAGCTGCTCTCCGAGCCCGAGTTCGCCGACGGCCCGTCCGCCGGCCTGGTGCTCCAGGCCTACCTGCGCGACTCGCCCGCGCAGCTCGACCAGGTGCTGGACTGGGCCCAGCGGGCGCAGCGCACGCCGCCGCTGACCGTGCGCCTGGTCAAGGGCGCCTACTGGGACCACGAGATCATCGAGGCGCGCCAGCACGGCTGGGAGTCGCCCGTGTTCGAGGACAAGGCCGAGTGCGACCGCAACTTCGAGGCCCTGACCCGCCGGCTGCTCGACGCCCGCCCGAGCCTGCGGGTGGCGATCGCCTCGCACAACCTGCGCTCGGTCGCCCACGCCCTGGCCTGGCACCGGCGCTCGGGGCGCCAGGACTCGGACCTCGAGTTCCAGGTCCTGCGCGGCCTGGGCGACGACCTCCAGGACGCCCTGGCGGCGGAGGGCCTGCGCGTGCGCACGTACTGCCCCGTGGGCGACCTCGTGGCCGGCATGGCCTACCTCGTCCGCCGCCTGCTCGAGAACACGGCCAACGACTCGTTCCTCGCCCAGCAGGCGAGGGCGCGCCGCTCGAGGAACTGCTGGCGGCGCCGTGAGCGACTTCGTCAACGAGCCGGTGCTCGAGCTTCGCCGCGCGCCCGCCCGGGCGTCGCTTAGGGAGGCGCTGCGCAGACCTCGATGCTCGCCTCCCGCTGCGCGTGCCGGTGTGGATCGGCGACGAGCGCCGCGAGGGCGAGCAGCTCGTCTCGACCGACCCGGGCGACCCGGACCGGCCCGTCGCCCTGGCCGCCCGCGCGGGCGAGACGGACGTCGACCACGCCATCGCGGTGGCGGGCGAGGGCGCGGCCCACTGGGGCGCGCGCCCGGCGAGCGACCGGGCGGCCGTCCTCGTCGGGGCCGCGGCGCGCCTGCGCGAGCGCCGGCTCGAGCTCGCCGCCCTGGCCGTCCGCGAATGCGCCAAGCCCTGGCCGGAGGCCGACGCAGACGTCTGCGAGGCCATCGACTTCCTCGAGTACTACGCCCGCGGCGCCGTCGAGCTCGAGCGCGCACCCGACGCTGCTGCAGGTCCCCGGCGAGCGCAACCAGATGCGTTACGCCCCGCGCGGCGTCGCCGCCGTCATCGCGCCCTGGAACTTCCCGCTGGCGATCCCGCTGCGGGATGACGGCCGGCGCGCTGGCCGACCGGCAACGCCGTCGTGCTCAAGCCCGCCGAGCAGTCGCCCGGCTGCGCCGGGGAGGTGGTCCGGGCGCTGCGCGAGGCCGGCGTGCCCCCGGCCGCGCTGGCCCTCCTGCCCGGCGAGGGCGATGCCGGCGCCGCGCTGGTGCGCCCATCCCGGCGTCAGCACGATCGCCTTCACGGGCTCGGCGGCCGTCGGGCTGCGAGATCGTCGCAGTCCGCGGCGCGCCCGCAGCCCGGCCAGCACCACCTCAAGCGGGTGGTCGCCGAGCTGGGCGGCAAGAACTGCGTCATCGTCGACGCCGACGCCGACCTCGACGAGGCGGTCCCCGCCATCGTGCGCCTCGGCGTTCGTCTACGGCGGGCAGAAGTGCTCGGCGGCCTCGCGGGTGCTGGTGCACGAGGCCATCGCCGACGCCCTGCTGGAGCGCCTGGCCGGAGCGGTCGAGGTGCTCGTCGGTCGGCCAGGCGGACGCGTTCGGGACCGACGTCCCGCCGCTGATCGAGCGCGCCGCCCAGGAGCGCGTCGACGGCTACGCCCAGCGGGCGTCGACGCGAGGGGCGCATCGTGGCCGCCGGCGCCTCGGGGCCCGGCCCGGGCTGGTTCTGCCCGCCCGTCGTGGCCACCGACCTGCCGCCGGGGTCGTCCGTCCTGGAGGAGGAGATCTTCGGCCCGCTGCTGGCCGTCCAGCGCGTGCGCGGCGTCGAGGAGGCCTGCGACATCGTCGACGCGCTGCCGTTCGGGCTCACCGGAGGCCTGTTCTCCCGCAACCCCCGGACCGTCGCGGAGGTCTCGCGGCGCTCACCCGTGGGCAACCTCTACGTCAACCGCTCGATCACGGGCGCGATGGTCGGTCGCCAGCCCTTCGGCGGCAACCGCCTGTCGGGCACCGGCTCCAAGGCCGGTGGCCCGGACTACCTGCTCCAGTTCGTCGAGCCGCGCGTGGTGACCGAGAACACCGTGCGTCACGGGCTCGAGGCCTGAGCGGCCTCGCGCACGAGCGCCTCGTGCAGGCGGCGCTCCCCGCTGATCTCGGGATGGAAGGCGATCACGAGCACGTTGTCCTGGCGCGCGGCCACGGGATGCCCGTCGACCTCGGCCAGGATCTCCACGCCGTCGCCGTGCTCCTCGATGAACGGCGCCCGGATGAACACGGCGCGCACCGGGCCGCCCTCCAGGCCGGCAACCTCCACGTCGGCCTCGAACGAGCGCACCTGGCGGCCGAAGGCGTTGCGCCGGGTGGTGATGTCCATCACCCCCAGGTGGTCGCGGTCGAGCATGATCATGCCCGCGCACGTCCCGAGCACCGGGGTACCCGCGGCCGCGAGTTCGCGCAGCGGCGAGGCCAGGCCCTCGCGCTCGATTCCCAGCGTCATCACCGTGGACTCCCCGCCGGGGATGATCAGCCCGTCCAGGCCCTCCAGACCCTCGGGCGTCCGGACCTCGCGCGCCTGCGCGCCCAGCTCGCCCAGCACCTTGGCGTGCGCCTCGAAGTCGCCCTGAAGGGCGAGGACCCCGATCACCACAGCCACGGGCGCTACCAGCCGCGATTGGCGAGAAGCTCGTCTTCTTCGAGCTTGCGCGACTCCAGCGAGGTCATCGCCTCGCCCAGCCCCTCGGACACGCGGGCGACGCGCTCGGCGTCCTGGAAGTGCGTGGTCGCCTCGACGATGGCCCGCGCGCGGATCGGCGGGTCCTGCGACTTGAAGATGCCCGACCCGACGAACACGCCCTCGGCGCCGAGCTGCATCATCAGCGAGGCATCGGCGGGGGTGGCGATCCCGCCCGCGCAGAAGAGCACCACGGGCAGCTTGCCGGCCCGGGCGACCTCGCGGACCAGGTCCGGCGAAGCGCCGTGCTCCTTGGCCGCGGTGGGCAGCTCGTCCTCGCCCAGCGATCCCAGCCGGCGGATCTCGCGGGTGATCGAGCGCATGTGCCGGACGGCCTCGACAATGTCCCCGGTTCCGGCCTCGCCCTTGCTGCGGATCATCGCGGCGCCCTCGGAGATGCGCCGCAGCGCCTCGCCCAGGTTCGTCGCGCCGCAGACGAAGGGAACCTTGAAGTCCCACTTGTCGATGTGGTTGGCCTCGTCGGCGGGCGTGAGGACCTCGGACTCGTCGACGTAGTCGACCTCGAGCGCCTCGAGCACCTGCGCCTCGGCGAAGTGGCCGATGCGCGCCTTGGCCATCACGGGGATGGACACGGCCTCCTGGATGCCCCGGATCATCACCGGATCTGACATGCGGGCCACGCCGCCGTCGCGCCGGATGTCGGCGGGCACGCGCTCGAGCGCCATGACCGCGGCGGCGCCCGCATCCTCGGCCACCTTGGCCTGCTCGGGGGTGACGACGTCCATGATCACGCCGCCCTTGAGCATCTCGGCCAGGCCGGCCTTGACACGGAAGGTCGCCTCGTCTCGCATGCGCTGAGTCTAGCCGCGAGCCGGGCCGGGCCGGGCGTCCCACAATCGCGCTTGTGAGCCATTTGCAGGGAGAGCCCTGCTACGGTCTTCCAGCGGGCAGCGCCGTTGCCCGCGAGGTTCTTGTCTCGAGCGCTCCAGCGATCCGGGCCAGTCGAATCTCCCGAATCGTTTCGCGGCGGATCGAACCGCCGCAGCAAGGAGTACTCATATGTCTTCGCAGTCCTTCGCCGATCTCGGCGTGTCCAAGGCGGTGTGCGGCGCCCTCAGGGCGCGCGGTATCGCCGAGCCCTTCCCCGTCCAGCGCCTCGTCATCGCCGACGTCCTCGCCGGCCGCGACGTGCTCACCAAGTCGCCCACCGGCTCGGGCAAGACCCTGGCCTTCGGCATCCCGATGGCCGACCGCCTGGCCGCCGACGGTCCGCGCCCCGGCGCTCTGATCCTCGTTCCCACCCGCGAGCTCGCCGGCCAGATCGTCGACGAGCTCCACGACGTCTGCCACGCCCGCGCGCTCTCCATCGCCGCCGTCTACGGTGGCGCGGGCATCGAGCGCCAGGCCCGGGCCGCCCGCAAGGCCCACATCCTCGTGGCCACGCCCGGCCGCCTGGAGGACCTGATCGCCCGCCGCGCCGTCTCGCTGGCCAAGGTGCGCATCCTCGTCCTCGACGAGGCCGACCGCATGCTCGACATGGGCTTTCGCCCGGCCGTCGACCGCATCGTCGGCGACACTCCGGACAAGCGCCAGACCCTGTTCTTCTCGGCCACGCTGGACGGCGAGGTCGGCCGGATCGCCAACGCCTACACGACCGATGCGCGCCGCCACGAGCACGCCCATCCGGCCGAGCGCAGCGGCGACGTCGAGCACCGCTTCCTCGACGTCCGCCACGAGGACAAGCTCAAGGCGCTCGTGCGCGAGCTGCGCCATCCCGCCCGCGGCGAGCGGACCCTGGTGTTCGTGCGCACCAAGCGCGGGGCCGACCGGCTCGTCAAGCGCCTGGGCCAGCAGGACGTGACCGCCGTGGCGATGCACGGCAACAAGACGCAGTCCCAGCGCGAGAAGGCGCTGGCGCGCTTCGAGCGCGGCGGCGTCGACACGCTGGTGGCCACCGACGTCGCGGCTCGAGGCCTCGACGTGGACGGCATCACCCACGTCATCAACTTCGATCCCCCGGCCGACCGCGAGGGCTACATCCACCGCGTGGGCCGGACGGGCCGCGCGGGCCGCAGCGGGGCCGCCACGACCTTCGTCATGCGCGATCAGGCCCGCGACATGTCGAAGATCAAGCGCAGCCTCTAGGCGAGGCGCCTACATCGCGTCCAGGCGGCGCTTGGCCTCGCGCTTGGCCTTCTCCCGGGGCTCGCGCAGCTTGCGGTCCTCCTGATGGGCCTTCTCGTTGCGCTCGGCCACGCGCTTCTTGATCTCCCGGATGGCGTTCTCCGCCGTCGAGCGACCGGGGCCGGGCTGATTGACCGGTTCGGTCATGGCTGCACTCCTCACTCGCTCCCGATGGTGTGACCACAGAGGAATGCGGGAACGGGCACTCGCCGGTGGGTCGTGACACCAAGACTACGCTCCCGGCCGCAATCGGACTCCGGTCGGGTCAGGCGAGCGACGGCCGGGGCAGCCACACGAGCCTCGACATCTCCGGGAACGTCAACCCTCCGAAGTAGGCGAGCTCGATGCGCCGGCGCTGGCCCGTGGGCAGCAGGCCCGCCAGGCTTCCGGTGCGCCCGACCGCGCGCGAGTCGCTGACCAGCGCGCGCTCGCGGCGGCGCGTCGCCCGGCGGGCCAGCAACGGGTCCAGCGCCCGGTCGACGCCGGCCCAGGCCGCGTAGACGAGCGACCCGACCGTGCCGGTGGCCGTCAGCAGGACCCCCGCCGCCGCGACCGTCGCCACGCCGTGGGGCCCGAGGATCGCCACGGTGGCCGCCGCGCCGACGCCCGGCCCCAGCGGCAGCTGGCTCAGAGCGACCATCGCGATCAGGACGGCGATCGCGTCGAAGACGGAGGCGTGAACCCCGAGCGCCTGCAGGACCATCCAGTTGCGGGCGATCTGGGCGAAGACGGCGATGAGCACGACTCCGCTGACGTGCAGGCCGCCCGAGACGCTGCCCAGCGCCGAGAACCCGCGCCACAGCTTCCCCGGATGCGTCAGCGAGAGCCGCCCGAGCGCCACGGTCACGGCGACGACGGCGGCCAGGGCCAGGGCGGGGCTCCACCACGGCAGGCCGAGGGGGCCCACGAGCGTGAACGAGGTCAGCGCCGCCAGCCCGGCCTCCACCGCGATGATCGGCACCTCGGCACCGACCAGCGAGGTCACGCACGGGCTCTCGCGCGGAGCGCTGCGGCGCAGCGCGGCGATCCGCGCGGCCACGCCGAACTGGCCGTTGACGAGGTTGCCCACGTACCCCAGGGCGGCCGCCCGGTACAGGCGCCGGCGCCCGACGCATCCGCCCGCGGCGGTCACGCACACCTTCCAGGCCTCGCTGCGCGCCACGAGCGCGCAGACCTGGAGCGCCACCGCTCCGACCAGCGTGGCCATCGGCACGGTTCGCAGGGCCAGGAGGAAGTCCCCGCCACGGCCGGCGAGCGCCCGGACGAGGAGGCCGAGGACGACGATCGCGGCGATGACGCTGAGCGCGCGCCTCGTGCGCGCGCTCATTCGGCGGCCTCGGCCGCGGGCTCGCGGCCGGCCAGGACCTCGATCAGGTCGCCCACCCTCTGATGGCGGGCCAGGGGATCGGGCAGCGAGCGCCGGGCGTTCACGGTGTAGCGGTTGCGCCGTCCGTCGCGGTGGCGCGCGAGGTAGCCGGCCTCAACCAGCTCCCCGACGATGCGGTGGGCCGCACGCTCGGTGATTCCCACGGTCTCCCCGATCTCACGCAGGCGCACTCGCGGATTTCGCGCGATGCACAGCAGCGTGAGCGCGTGGTTCGTGAGGAACGTCCACCTTGGCTTTTCGTCGACCGGCATAGGACTTGAATACGGATTCTAGAAACCCACGTCATGTTATCCTTCTTTGTCCCCGACGAAAGGGACACTTATGTCCCAGTTGAAGTGCGACCCCTGCCGGGTCCGCCTGCAGCACGACCTCAACCGCTCCGGCCCCGTTTCTCTGGCCTGCCCGAACTGCGGCGGGATCATGGAGCCGGCCGAGCGGCTCGAACAGATCGTCGGGTACCGAGCGATCAGTGGGCCCCTCGGCGCCGATCTGGCTGACCCCGAGCTGCCCGAGGCGATCTCCGTCGCCCTGCCGCCGCCGCGCCTCGACGGCAGCTTCTAGCCTTCCCACCTAGGCCGCCGCCGGCTGCGCCCTGCGCCCGCGCCAGGCGGCCCGGGCACCGAGATGGTCGATCGACGTCCCGATGGCATCGGCCAGAGACCCTGCGTCCGGGATCAGCACGCGGTCCGCGTAGACGCCGAAGTGCGCGCCGTCGCCGATGGTCGTGAGCCCGATGGACAGCGCGTGGCGCTCGGAGAGCGGGATCACGGGATGCGCACCCTCCAGCCGGCACCCGCGCATCCACAGTGGCTCACTGGGACCTGGGACATTGGAGATGACCAGGTTGTAGGCGCGCGGGCTGGCCGCCACGTGGGCGGCGAGCGCCTGGAGCGGGCGAGGGACGTATCCGAGCGCCCGCAGCACGGAGTCGCCGCCCTGCGGCGCCCCCGAGGCCTTGCGCCCGCGAGTCGCGGCATGGACGCGCTCCAGCCGGGCCACCGCGTCGGGCTCGTCGCAGGGAAGGTCGACGAAGATGAACGAGATGCGGTTGCCCAGGTCCGCCGCCGCGTCGTCGCCGCGCACGTTGCACGGGACCATCGTCTTCAGGCGCGGGGGCGCGAGATCGCGAAACAGGGCGAACTCGCGCAGGCCGCCGGCGCAGGCGGCCAGGACGACGTCGTTGAGCGTGGCGCCGAAGTCCCGGCCGATCGCCCGCAGCTCGTCCAGCGGCCGGGACACCAGCCCCAGCCGGCGCAGCGGGGAGATCGGCTCGTTGAGGAGCGGCGCGGCGGGCGCGGGCTCGAGTGAGCCCGCCAGGGCGCCCGCAGCCCGCCGCGCGTCCTCGGCGAAGCGAAAGAGCTGCCGGGGCCGGCGCATCGCCCGGGCGGGGCCCCGCACGAGCGGGGCCTGGCCCGCGACGAGGTCGCGAACCCCGGTGGCCAGCCGTCCCACGGCGCCCGGCTCCGCGCGCGGCGCCCATCCGTCCTGCGGCGGCGCCGGCGCGTCGGGCATCGGATCGAGCAGCAGGGCGGCCAGCTCGACCGCCGCGATCCCGTCGACCAGGCAGTGGTGGGCCTTGCCCACGACGCCGATGCGCCCGTCGGCCAGGCGGTCGGCGATCCATAGCTCCCACAGCGGGCGCCGGCGGTCCAGCGGCATCGAGAGCGCAGTGTCGGCCACCTGGCGCACGTCCTCCAGCGGGCTGTGCAGCACGTGGTCGCCGATGTCGAAGTCCTCGGCGTCGACCCACTCGGGCGCGTTGACCCCGAACGGGACGCCGGCCAGGCGCTGGCGGTAGCGCGGCGCGCGGTGCAGGCGGCCGACCACGTGGTCGCGCAGCTCCTCGAACGTCGGGGCCGGCGCGTCCGCCGGCGGCGAGAACGTCGCCACCCAGCCGACGTGCATGTGGGCCCGGCTGCTCTCGATCTCGAGGAACGAGGCGTCGAGCGCGGTCAGACGACGGGCGGTCGCAGGCACGGTGGCCTCCCTCTCTCGTCCGTGAGTGAAGACTGGGCGCGTTGCCGTTCGCGCCCCTTCGCGCACGAGACTCCCGCAGCCACCTGAAGCTGGGGTGAAGCGTTGGTTATCAGGGCCGCTGCAGGCGCGCTACTTGAGCCGGAAGGCCTTGATGCGGTGGTCGTGCTGGTCGGCGTCGCGAGCATAGACGCCGTGCGCCAGCGCCTGGATGACGCTGAGCAGGGCGGTGTTGGAGCGCACGAAGGCCGGGGTGTTCGACGAGTAGTAGATGGTCGTCTGCGCGAGCTTTGACACCTCCGACAGTGTCGCGTCGCTGATCGCCAGCGTCGTGGCCTTGCGGTGGCGGGCGAGCTTGAGGGTGCGCATGACGAGCGGATGCGGGCGGCCGGCCGAGAGGCCGATGACCAGCGTCTCCTCGTCGATGCGCGTGAGCCGGCCCAGCGCCTCCTGCGAGGGGCTGGCCACGAGCTCGGCCCGGTGGTCGAGCAGCATCAGGAGGTGACGCAGGTAGGAGGCGAAGAACGCCATCTGGTCGACGCCCGCGATGAGGATCTTGCCCGCCGAGGCGATCGCCTCGACCGCACCGTCGATGTCCGAGCGCGACGTCTTGCGCGCCGTCTCCTCGACGTTGACGTGGTCGGCGGCCAGCGCCGACTCGTAGTCGTTCTGGTCGATGCTGAAGAGCGGGCCGGAGGCCTCGGTGCTCCCGGGGGTGGCGCGGCGGTACTCCTCGCGCGCGGCCTGCTGAAGCTCGGGGAAGCCCTCGAACCCGAGGGCCTGGGAGAAGCGAACGACCGTGGACGAGGAGGTGTTGGCGCGGCGGGCGAGCGCCTCGGCCGTCTGGAAGGCGGCCTCGTCGAGATGGTCGACGATGTACTGGGCGACGTCCTTCTGCGAGCGCGAGAACTCGTCGAAGCGGTCGCGGATGTACGCGGAGAGGCTCTGATGGCCGTTCATCCCCGCGGGAGGAGCGACGGTCGGTGTCGAGACGCGCTTCATCGGCGGGGCACTGTTTCGCTGTGCCGCGCCGCGTTCCTTCCGCCGAGCCGCTGAGAGCTGTCTCCGAGCCCGCCCGGGGCCTGGGAATTGGTCCAGTGCGAGGGCCCGTCGCTTCGGATTTCGGCGTGGCGCGCCGACGCCAATGGCATGGAGCTCCGCGCCCTCCGCTGCGCCGCGTTCGCCGTGCTCGTCTCGCTCGCCCTCCCGACGAGCAGCCCGGCGGCTGCCCGGCGTCACGATCTCGGCTCGCGCGCCGAGCGTCTCGTCTCCGCGCGCGTGGCGAAGGTGGCCCCCAAGCGGCGCGCGGTGAGCTGCGCCCGCGTGTCGGCGGCGGCCGCGACCCGGCGCTGGAGCTGTCGCTGGAGCGGCGCCACCTCGGCCTCCGCCTGCCGCGGCACGTACGGCGTCCGGTACTCCTCAGGGCGCTTCCACCTGAACGCGGGCCGGCGAACCTGCGCGCGCTCCCACCCCTCCCCCTCTCCTGCGGTTCCCAAGCCGTCCCCCTCCCCTGTCACTCCCGCACCCGCCACACCCGTCCCGACCCCTTCGTCCCCGGTTACTCCGCCCGCCGCCGCGGGCCCGCTCGTCGGCTTCAACGACAACGGCGTCGTCCAGGGCGTCGTCGACGCCGCGACGGACGCGCAGCTGACCCAGCGGGTCGGCGCGACGGTCACCCGGCTGGGCTTCGACTGGCGCTGGGCCGAGCCCAGCCCCGGCGAGTACCACCTGAGCATGTACGACGACATCTACCGCGAGGACCGCGCGCGGGGCATCCGCCCGCTGTTCATCCTCGTCTTCGCTCCGTCCTGGGCGAACAACTGGGCCTGCAACCAGTGGACGACCGACTGCCACTACCCGCCGTCGGCCGACCACTTCGACGACGCCGGCCGGATGGCGGCGCTGCTGGCGCGGCGCTACCCCGAGGCGGCGGGCATCGAGGTGTGGAACGAGCCCAACATCACCCCGTTCTGGCAGCCCTCCCCCGACGCCGCCGCCTACGCCGGCCTCCTGCGCGCGGTGTACTCGTCGGTCAAGGCGGCCGACCCGAACATGCCGGTGATCGGCGGGAGCATGGCCGTCGGGACGGGCATTGGCGACTTCATCTCCCCCTACGACTTCACCAGCGCCATCTACGAGCACGGCGCCGGCGGCTCGATGGACGCCCTCAGCGTTCACCCCTATCCGTACTCGGCCACGAGCCTCTACAACACGACGAGCGTGCTCGACTCGGTCCGCTCCGCGCTCGGTGCCCACGGCGCCGCGGGCAAGCCGCTGTGGGTGAGCGAGCTCGGGATCACGACCACCGGCCCCTGGCCCGTCACCGAGAGCGAGCAGGCGAGCACGTTCACCGGCCTGTATCGCACGCTGCGGGCCATGCCCGACGTGAAGGCGATCATGTTCCACACGCTGGTCGAGCCGCCGACCGAGAGCTGGGATGCCGAGACCGGCTACGGGATCGTGCGTCGCGACCTCTCACCCAAGCCCGCGTACTGCTCGCTGGCCCGCGAGCTCGGCCGCGCCTCGGCCTGCTGACAGGTCTTTCCGCAAGCTGGGCGAAGAAATACGGCATGGGCCGGGCGACGTCTGGCCCAGCGGCTAGCGTCAGTCGGGCGTCAGGCCCCTTCCGATGCGCCTCGTCCTGCTCATCGCGAGCCTCTGGCTCCTGCTCGACGTCCTTCTCGTGACGTCGCTGGTCGCGGCGCGCCGTGTGTACGGCCGCTGGTGGCGGATGCGGACCGAGCGCCTCGCCCGGCTCGCGCGCACGAGCCTGTAGTGCGGGCGGCGCTCAGTTCAGGAACTGGACGACGATCCAGATGACCGTGCTCAGGACGCCGAGCGCGACCAGCAGCGGGATGTGCCACCACTTCTGCTCGTAGCGCGGCGGCGGCAGCGGGCCGCCGAGCGGCGGCGGCCCCGGAAGGGCCGGCGGAGGCGGCAGGGGCACCGCCGCCTGCTGGTGCTCGGTCCACCGGTTCCCGTCCCACCAGCGCAGGCCCGGCCCCGTCGGGTCCTGGTACCAGCCGGGCTGGGGACTCGCCGGGGACTGCATCGCCGTCAGCCTAGTAGGCTCGCGCGATGGCCTGCACGGTGGTGTTCACGGGCGGTGAGAAGCTCACGTTCGACCTGGAGCCTCAGGAGTTCGAGAGGCTTCTGGCCGCCACGGCGCCGGGCCCGAACGGCCTGGTCCGGCTGGACCGCGAAAAGGGGCCGGTGTTCGTGAACCCCGCGCAGATCCTCTTCATCCGAGCGCTGGACTACGGCGAGGTTCCATCGTCGTGAGCGGGTAAAGGAGCACGGGATGGACATCTTCGTCGCGGGCGGACACGGCAAGATCGGGCTGCGGCTGCTGCGCCTGGCGGCCGAGCGCAGCGACACGGCGCGCGGGCTGATCCGCAACCCGGACCAGGCCGACGACCTCAAGGCGGTCGGCGCCGAGCCGGTGATCGCCGACTGGGAGAAGGGCGAGGACATCACGCCCCTGGTGAAGGGCGCCGATGTCGTCGTGTTCGCCGCGGGCGCCGGGCCGGGCAGCGGCCCCGAGCGCAAGGAGACCGTCGACCACGCGGGAGCGGTGAAGCTCATCGAGGCCGCCCAGGCCAATGGCGTGAACCGCTACGTGATCGTCAGCTCGATGGGCGCCGGCGACCCGGCGAGCGGCTCGGAGTCCATGCGGCCCTATCTGGAGGCCAAGGCCAAGGCCGACGAGGCGGTGGCCAAGAGCGGCCTCGCCTACACGATCGTCCGCCCGGGCGGGCTCACCGACGATCCGGGAACCGGCCGCGTCCAGGCCGCCGAGTCCATCGGGCACTTCGGCCAGATCTCGCGCGACGACGTGGCCGAGGTGCTGCTCGCCGTGCTGGACATCGACTCGACGATCGGCAAGACGTTCGAGCTGCTGTCAGGCGAGGACCCGGTCGACGTGGCCGTCGCCGGGATCTGAGTCAGCCGCAGGAAAAGCCCCAGCGCCGCGCCAGCTCGGCCGGAGCGGCAAACCCGCACACGCTGCCGCCCGTGTCGCCGAGGTCGCGCCACGGCTTCCCGCGGGCGTGGCGGAACCGCTCGGGCTGGTCGCCGTAGCCCAGGGCCCTGTCGCGGAAGCTCGCGATCGCGTAGTACATGTCACCGCAGCGGCCGTAGTGCACGCCGCCGCGTTGCGGGCCGGTGAATGGGCGCGAAGTGATCCCCGAGTGAGCCGCCCGCAGCGTCGACGGGAGCGACTTCATCGGCGTGATCTTGATGCAGCGGGCGGAGGCCGCTGAGGGAAGGGCCAGCGCCGCGATGATCGCGGCGGCGAGCAGAAGGCTGCGGCGACCTCGTCTTCCCATTCGCGGCCATTATCGCTGCGCGATACTCCGCGCGCCATGTCGCAGGCCAACGTCGACGTCGTCAGGCAGCGCAATCGAGGCCAACGCCGAGGGAGGCATCGAGGCCGCGCGGCGCTTCTTCACCGAGGACGTCGTGGTCTACGCCTACCCGGAATGGCCCGACGATCCGGTGTACACGGGCCACGACGGCCTGCGCCGCGTCATGGGCGGCTGGACGGACAACTTCGACAACTTCCAGTTCCTGGCCAACGAGTACCGCGACCTCGGCGACCGTGTGCTGATGCTGGGAGAGACCGCCGGCCAGATCAAGGGAACGAGCGACTCGGTCCACCAGCCCATCGGGATGATCTACTCGGACTTCCGCGACGGCCTCGTCGGCGAGGTCCGAAACTACCTGACCTGGCGCGAGGCGCTGGAGGCGCTGGGGCTGGCGGAGTAGGCCAGCCGCCTATTTGATCGTGAACGTCTTCTTCGCCGGCGTCGGGTCCCTGCCGGCGGCATCGAAGGCCCGGACCTCGAAGGTGTACCTGCCCGGCTTCAGGTGCCTGTAGCGCTTCGGCGAGCTGCAGCGCCTGAACCTCGGCGTCGCGTGCTTCTTCGTGAGGAGCGCGCACTGAAAGCCCGAGCCTGCCTTCGTCTTCGATCCGCCCGTGGGGGTGAAGGTGAAGGTGGCGGTGTTGCTCTTCTGGTCGATCTTCGCCTTCGAGAGCCTCGTGCCCGGCGGACTCGGCGGCGGCGGCGGGTTGGTGGTGAAGCTGGCGCTGACGCCGTGATTGCCGTCCATCGTCAGCTGGCAGGCGCCGGTCCCCGAGCAGGCGCCGCTCCAGCCCGCGAAGTGCGAGCCGGCGGCCGCGTTGGCCACGAGGCTGACCTTGGTCCCGTTCGCGTAGGTCTCGCTGCAATCGCCGCGGCAGGAGATCCCCGGCCCGGTCACCGCGCCCGATCCACTCCCCGAGAGCGAGACCGTGAGGGTGCGATCCGGCGGCGGTACCGGCGGTACCGGTGCGACCGTGTACGCGTGGGTCACCACAGTCGTGTTTCCCGCCCCGTCGGCGGCGGTGACCGTGAACTGGTGACCACCCAGGGTCGAGGTGTCCACCGCCGACCCATCGGCCGCCGTTCCCACGCATGACACGAGACCGGACCCGCCCGAGTCCGAGCAAGCGAAGTCTGCCGCCACCGACTGACCCTGTGTGTAGACCGCGCCGTCGGGTGGCGTCGTCAGCGTCGCGCTCGGATCCACGGTGTCCGGGCACGCGTCCGCCGCGGCGTCGTAGGTGATGGTCACCTGACCGTCACCGGTTCCGGTCGCGGCCGACGACGGCGACTGAGCACCCGCCCCGGCGAACGACGAACCGCCGCCGCCACTGCCACCGGTGTCGCCCCCGGCACCGCTCCCGCCGCCGTACCCGGCCCCACCGCCGGCGGAGCTCCCGCTGGGGCCGAAGCCGGCGCCGCCGCCACCGCCGAAACCGACACCGCCTGCGCCACCGGCGGCCGAGGACGTCTCGGGGGCATCCGCGCCGTCACCTCCGGGGGCGACCCCGATCCCGCCGTCCCCGAAGCCGCCGGTGCCGCCGCTGCCCGCACCCGGCGCCGTGCCGCCCGCGTTACCGGAGTTGTGCTGGCTGCCCCCGGAACCGCCGCCGCCGCCGGCGGTGGTTCCGTTGCCGTCACCGCCGGCTCCCCCCTTGCGGGTGTGGTTGGACGTATCGCTGCCCGCACCACCACTGAGGACGCCGCCGCCCCCTCCCCCTCCGCCGTCGAGTCCGCCGTTCCCGCCGGCCCCACCGGTGCCGTTCGCCAGACCACCGTTGCCGTGGTTGGCGTTGTTTGAGTTGTTGGCGCCGTCGCCGCCCGCCTGGTTGAGGAGCCCACCGGCGCCGCCCGGGTGCCCGCCGATGGCGCCGCCACCGGCGCCCGCCACGACGAGCGGTTGCCCGGCGTCGGTCCACACGACCGAGGCCCCGCCACCGCCGGCCGCGCCGGAGCCACCACCGCCGCCGCCACCGATTCCGCCGTCGCCGCCGCTCGGATCGTCGTCACCGCCGGCGCCTCCGACCGCGACGTGCAGCACGTCGCCGGGGCTCACGGCGAAACGCGCCGCCACCGACGCCCCGGCACCGCCGTCCGTCACGCCCGGCGTGTGTGCGCTACCGCCCTGTCCGCCCTCCGCGGTGATCGTGACCGCGCAGATCCCACCGGGGATGGCGGGAACCGACGAGGCGACACCCGGCGTGCTCGACGAGAACAACGTCGTCGTGGAGCTGGCCGGGGCCACGGCGACGAGTGCGACCATGCCGCACACGCAGGCCACCGAGCCGATCACCAGAATCCGCTTCCCCTCGGTGATCTTCCTTGAGCTGGCTCGGGCCATTCCGTTGCTCCTCCTTGAGCTCGCGCCGCGATTCGATGGCTGGGTCGATGCCAGTCTCGGAGCCCCCACCCCGAACCACATCGGGCGATCACCCTAGATGACTGTGCCTTGTGGAGCGCGGGGACCCGCAGAACACGGCGGCGGTTATCACTCGGGACACGGCTGGGACATATGGCCGTGCGGCCAATGTGAGACGCTCGAAATCCCGCCGCGCACCGCCGTCCGGAAGCCCCAACGTACGAGTTCCACGACCGGCCGGCCTGTTGAAACCGCCCGGCGGGGGTACAAGACCTCAAGGACAGTCATGGGTTGGAGGTACCGGTGACCCAAGCCTCCGAGAGACAGCTGCTGGCAGCTCTTCACCACTGCCATCTCGAGCTCGGCGAACGGGCGGCCGCGACGCTCGGGTCCGGCGAGCCGACCGCCGAGAGCGCCGACCGGATGTCCACGGCACTCATCGCCCTCGGGTGGGCCTGGCACGAGCTCGGGAACGTCGAGGAGCACTCCCACGAGTCCGCCCCCGGGTACATCGACGACATGGTCGACGCTCTCTTCGAGGCCTCGGCGCGCCTGCGCGTGCTGCCGTCTCCGCGGGATGAGTGACGCTGGCCCGGCCGGGGTCGAACCTGGATCCTGCGGTGTCAGCCGTAGTAGCGCGCGAGGCTCACGTTGGGGCCGCCGGCCGTCCCGTCGCCGCCCAACGTCCCAACCGCGAAGATGCGATGGTCGGGTTGAATGAGGAGTCCGGCGAACACTGATGCTCCGCCTTCGTCGAGCGCCAGCTCCAGGATCTGGGTGGTCGACTGGCACGTGATGCCGAGGGGGATCGAATCGATGGGCCGGCCTGGGCTCGAACCAGGGTCATGCGGATTATGAGTCCGCTGCTCTAACCATCTGAGCTACCGGCCCGTCGCCGGGAAGCTAGTACACCGGCGCGCCGCCGCTCGGGCCGCGCGACGCGGGCTGCGAAGATTCACCGGGGATGAGCACGGTTCTGGAGCGGGCGTCGCCGCCGGACGCGGAGACCGAGCAGCGCGTCAGCGCGCTCGAGCTGTTCTTCGACCTCGTGTTCGTCTTCGCGATCACGCAGGTGACGACGCTCATGTCGGAGAAGCCGACGTGGCAGGGGCTCGCCCAGGGCATGCTCGTCCTCGCGGCGATCTGGTGGGCGTGGGTGGCCTACGCGTGGATGACGAACGTGCTGGACACGGACGCGGGGCTCGTGCGCGTGTCGATCTTCGCCGTGATGGCCGCGATGCTCGTGGCCGCGCTGGCCGCGCCCGGCGCGTTCGGCGACAACGGCGTGATCTTCGGGTGCGCGTACATGATCGTGCGCCTGCTGCACCTGGTCGTCTACGCACAGGGGAGCCGCGACGACCACGACCTGGTCGTGCAGATCAAGCGCTTTGCCCCCACGGCGATCATCGGGCCGGGGTTGATCATCTTCGCCTCCACGCTCGGCGACACGGTGGCGCGGGAGCTGATCTGGCTGTTCGCCCTGAGCCTGGACTACCTCGGGGCCGTGCTGGCGGGAATGTCGGGCTGGAAGGTCCAGCCAGGCCACTTCGCCGAACGCCACGGGCTGATCATCATCATCGCGCTGGGCGAGTCGATCGTCGCCGCCGGGCTCGGTCTCTCCGGGCACGCCCTGCACGCGGGCGAGATCACGGCGGCGGTCCTGGCCGTGGTCATCGCGGCCGGGCTGTGGTGGACGTACTTCGACGTGGTGGCCAAGGTGGCGGAGCAGACGCTGCGCGAGGCCAGGGGCATCGCCCAGGTCAAGCTGGCCCGCGACTCCTACTCCTACCTTCACCTGCCGATGGTGGCGGGGATCGTGCTCGTCGCCCTCGGGGTGAAGAAGGCGTTCGGTCACGTCGACGAGCCGCTCGCGACGATCCCGGCCTTCGCCCTGTGCGCCGGCCCCGCCCTCTACTACCTGGCCCACGTCGCCTTCCGCTGGCGCAACCGTCACACCCTGGCTCGGCGGCGGATCGTCGTCGCCGCGCTGCTACTCGCCGTGATCCCGCTGGCCACGCACGCCGACGCGCTCGTCGCCGTGGCCACCGTGGCCGCCGTCGAGTCGGGGCTGATCCTGTACGAGGTCATCCGCTTCCGCGACGCCCGCTCGCGGCTGTACTCGAGCGGGCAGGCCTGAACCATCTAGTCGAAGCGCAGCACGAACGCCTTCTCCTCCACGAAGCACCACGACCAGTCCTCGCCCGGCTCGACCGAGCTCATGACGGCGTGCTCCGTGGACTGGAAGTGCTTCGTGGCGTGGCGCTCGGGCGAGTTGTCGCAGCAGCCGATGTGGCCGCAGGCCAGGCACGCCCGCAGGTGCACCCACTGGGTGCCGTCGCGCAGGCACTCCTCGCAGCCCTCGATGGCCTCCGGCGCGGGCGGGGCCACGCGGACCTGGTCGAGATGGGCGCAGATCGGCTCGGCCATCTGTCAGGAGGCGATCGTCTTCTGGATGGCCTTCTGCATCTCGTACAGGGAGGCGGCGCCCTCGAAGGCGGTGACGACCTTGCCCTGGCGGTCGATCATGAACGTCCACGGCTCGCTGGGCAGATGCCAGGCCTTGAACTGGGGCCGGTAGCCCTTGTTGATGTCGTTGTCGTTGTAGACCTCCATGTGCACGAAGGCCGCCTTGTCGCCGAACTGCGACTTCAGCTGCTCGACCTCGTCGACGATCGGCCCGCACACGCGGCTCTTGCACAGCGCGGGAGTGGCGAACACGAGGACCACGGGCTTGCGGCCCAGGACGTCGGCGAAGTTCACGTCGTGCATGGTCGACGGCGGGATCCGGGTGTCGATCTTCGACACGTCCCCGACCGATGACGTGGTCGGCGTGTCGACCTTGATCGCCTGGTCGCCGGCGCGCGGCGGCCCGGCGCCGGGTTTGGCCAGCTTGACGGCGATCGCGCTGGAGGCCACGAGCCGCCCGTCCAGGCGCGCGAGCGCGATGACCACGCGTCGCGGCTGGTTGGGCAGCGAGACCTGGGAGACGTAGACGGACCGCACGGAGTTGGCGTCGCGGGCGCTGGTCTTGGACTGGAACGCGGGCTTGACCTGGAGCGACTGGCTGCTGGCCGGATAGGGCCCCCGCACGTCGGTCTGGTCGGCGTTGGCCGTGTAGAGCGCCACCTGCGCCCCGTTGATCTGCTTGCCCGCCGAGTCGAACAGGGCGAAGCCGAAGCGGTTGGGGCCCGGATAGACGAGCGAGACGCTGGGCGCGAGCTGCGGGCCCTGGCTGGCTCCCTTGATGAGCTCGCCCAGGGTCGTCTTGCCCTTCGCCGATGGGAAGTCCTGCGGGCGGGCCGACGGGGCGGGCGCGGGGATCGTCCCGCCGTCGCCGTTGCCGGAGCCGCAGCCCGCGGCGACGCCCGCGAGGGCGGCGACGGACAGCAGCACGGCGACGGGGCGAGACGGAGGCACGGCGGCTAAGGGTACGCACCCCGCGATCCGGTCCGGCGCAGCCCAACACGGCCTTAATCGATTGGATACCCGCCCATGGCCGACCGAGCCGCGATCGTGACGGGAGCCTCCAGCGGCATCGGGCTGGCCATCGCCCGCATGCTCGGCGAGGAGGGCTACGGCCTCACGGTGGCCTCGCGGCGCCCGGACAAGATCGAGGCCGCGGCGCAGGACCTGCGCGATGCCGGCCACGACGTGGAGATCGTCGCCGGCAACATGGCCGACGAGGAGGCGATCAAGCAGGTCGTCTCCACCCATCGCGACCGCTACGGGCGCCTGGACGTCCTGGTCAACAACGCCGGCGTGGGCATCGGCGCCCCGATCGCCGACACCGAGACCAAGAAGCTCGACATCCAACTCGACGTCAACCTGCGCTCCTACGTCCTCTTCTATCGCGAGTGCGCGGAGATGCTGCGCGCCGCCGGCGCCGAGCACCGCAACGCGCTCGTCGTCAACACCGCCTCGATCGCCGGCAAGAGCGGCCAGGGCTGGCTGTCGATCTACTCAGCGACCAAGTTCGGGGTGGTCGGGCTCAGCCAGGCGATGAACAAGGAGCTGGGGACGGAGGGCATCAAGTCGTGCGCGCTGTGTCCGGGCTTCGTGGACACGGCGATGACGGACTTCGTCAAGGAGTCGGTCTCGGCCGAGGAGATGATCCGTCCCGAGGACATCGCCGAGGTCGTGCGCACGCTGCTGAAGCTCAGCCCGGCGTGCGTGATTCCTGAAGTGGTCTTTCAGCGCCCGAACGAAGTTCTCTAGACAGCCGGAAGCGCCGCAGGCGGCGGAACGTCCCGTGCTCGGCCGCGTTGCGCTCCAGGCGCTCGCGATGGCGATCGACGACGCCCTGGAGCTCGGGCAGCTGCTCGGCGAGCAGACTGGCCTCGAGGTGGTTGGTGAGGATGCGCACCTCGCGCTCGGTGGCGCGGCGCGCGCGCTTGGCGTGGGTGAAGCGGTCCCACGTCTTGGCGAAGGAGATGAGGCTCGTGCGCCCGCCGTTGCGATGGGCCGCGAGCATCGGGCACACGCCGCCGTCGCGGGTCGTGTAGGCCCCCACGATGATGTCGTTCTGGCGGACCCCCTCGAGCATCGCCACCCGCGTCTGGACGGGCAGGCAGTCGATCACTCGGCGCAGGTCCTCGATGGCGTAGCGCTTGTGTCGCATAAGCTCCCGGCTCCGCGAGCCTATGGGAGCCCGTCGCGGGCCACAAGGACTCTCCTCCCGGCTGAAAGGAACGTTGCAGATGAAGCTCGGCGTCAACGTCGGTTACTGGGGCCTCGGACTGACCTCCGAGCAGCAGCTCGAGATCGTCCAGGAGGCCGAGCGGATCGGCTACGACTCAGTCTGGGCGGCGGAGGCCTACGGGTCGGACACCGCCACGGTCCTGGCCTGGCTGGCCGCCGGCACGGAGAAGATCCACGTCTGCTCGGGCATCTTCCAGATGCCCGCCCGCTCCCCCGCCATGACCGCCATGACCGCGGCCACCATCGACCAGCTCTCGGGCGGGCGCTTCCGCCTCGGCCTGGGCTCGTCGGGCCCGCAGGTCTCCGAGGGCTGGCACGGCGTGCGCTTCGCCCGCCAGCTCCAGCGGACGCGTGAGTACGTCGACGTCGTGCGGATGGCTCTGCGCCGCGAGCGCGTCGAGTACCACGGCGAGACGATCGAGCTCCCCCTCCCCGACGGGCCCGGCAAGGCGCTGAAGCTCACGATCGCCCCGGTCCAGGAGACGATCCCGATCTACCTGGCGGCGATCGGCCCGAAGAACGTTGCCCTCACCGGCGAGATCGCCGACGGGTGGCTGCCGATCTTCCTCGCCCCGGAGCACCTCGACACGCTGATGGACCCGCTGCGCGAGGGCGCGCAGCGCGCCGGGCGCGACCTCGAGGCCGACGGGTTCGACATCGCCCCCACCGTGAACGTCCTGATCTCCGACGACGTCGAGGCCGCGCGCGACGCCATGCGCCCGATCCTCGCCCTCTACGTCGGCGGCATGGGCTCGCGGGAGAAGAACTTCTACAACGCGCTCGTGAAGCGCTACGGCTTCGAGGACGCGGCCAAGGAGGTCCAGGACCTCTACCTCGACGGCCGCAAGGACGAGGCGGCCGCGGCCCTGCCCGACGAGCTCATCGACACGGTCACCCTGTGCGGCCCGAAGGACCGCGTGCGCGAGCGCCTGGCCGTCTACGCCGAGGCCGGCGTGGGGACGCTGGGCATCAGCCCGATGGCGTTCGACGCCGAGTCGCGCCTGGAGCAGCTCAAGCTCGTCGCGGAGCTGGCCGAGGCCGCGGCCGCGGTCTAGCCGGGGGCCGGCGCCCGGGCGTGGGTGGCCGCGAGCACGGCGGCCACGGCGTCGGGGTGCAGCTGCGTGCCGGAGACGCGCTGGAGCTCCTGCCTGGCCTCGTCCACGGTCAGCGCGGGACGCCACGGGCGGGACTCGCGCATCGCCGTATAGGCGATCGCCGCGTGCAGGACTCGCGAGGCCGGCGGGATCCGGTCGCCGGCCAGCCCGTCGGGGTAGCCGAGACCGTCGTGGCGCTCGTGGGCGTGACGCAGCGTCCGGGCGGCCTCGGCGAGCCGTGGCACCGAGCCGAGCAGGCGCTGGGCGATGATCGGATGCTCGCGCAGCACCTCGACCTCCTCGGCTGACAGCGGGAACGGGCGCAGGGGCAGGCCGGCGGGGACGCCGAGCATCCCGATGTTGTTGAGCAGCGCGGCCTCGCGCAGGGAGCTCAGCTCGTCCTCGGGCAGCCCCATGCGCCGGCCGCCCTCCACGGCCAGGTCGGCCAGCGGGCCGGGCGATCCGCCGTTGCCCAGGGCCGCGGACAGCCGCTCGAGGTCCTCGGGGCCGCTGTGCTCCACGACCGCGCGCGCCGGCGCCATCGCCAGGGTGCGGCCCAGCTGCGCCGCCATCGCCAGGGCCAGCCGGCGCAGCTCGAGCTCGTCATCCGCCGCCTCGCGCCCCGTGCGCACCACCATCGCTCCCTCGACGCGCCCGCCGTGAGAGACCGGGAGGACGAGACCGTGGCCGTCGAGGCCGGCGACTCGATTGGAGTCCATCACCGCCCGCAGGTCGTCGAGCGAGAGCGGCGAGCTCGGGGGCATCGAGCTGCCGGCGTTGCCCCGGGCGACGAGCACGGGCTCGCCTGAGGAGGGATCGCGCCGCCACAGCTCCACGGACTCGGCCGCCAGCGCCCCGGCGACGTGGGCCACGGCGACCTGCACCGCGGCGCGCTCGTCCTGCGCCAGGGCCAGGTCCCGCGAGCAGGCGCTCAGCGCGGCCAGCCGACGATCGATCATCGCCGGCGCCCCGTTCAGGGGCCGGACGGGGGGCGGCGTCGCGGCCGGCGCAGGCGGCGCGTCCGGCGCCGGATCCGGATGCCGGACCTGGGAGCCGCGCAGGGCGGTGTGCGACGGGCGTCCGCGCTTGGCGTCGCGCAGCGCCTCGTCGGCGCGAGCGAGGATCCCCTCGGCCGAGCGCTCCGGATCGCCGAACGTCGCCCACCCCGCGCTGGCGGCGAGCTGGTTGCCCACGCCGGCCCCGATGCCGGCCACGGCGTCGACCAGGCGGCGGGCGAGCTCACCCGTCTCCGCCGCCCCGGCGGCCACGGCGATGACGGCGAACTCGTCGCCACCCTGCCGGCACAGCACGTCCTCGACCCGCAGCTCGCCCCCCAGGGCCCGCGCGACGCGGCGCAGGGCCTCGTCGCCGGCCTGGTGGCCCAGCTCGTCGTTGATCGCCTTGAACCCGTCGAGGTCGAGCACGATGAGCGAGAACGGCTGCTCGTGGCGCCGCGCCCGGGCGGCCTCGCTCTGCAGCGCGCGCCAGAAGCGCCGGTAGTTGCCGATCCCGGTCAGCTCGTCGGACTCGGCGATGCGCAGGGCCTCGGCCTCGCGGACGGCCAGGGCGCGGCGCTCGTAGCGCATATGCCCGATCGTGAGGTGAAGCGTCCAGACGACGACCAGCGCCGGCACGAGGCCCGGCAGCGCCACGCCGGCGAACCAGGCGGCGTCATCGCTGTCGTAGCCGAAGGGCGCGAGGAACGCAGCCGAGACGACGACGATCGCGGCGATGACCCGCCTCCGGGGCTGGAAGGCGGCGGCGTGCAGCGCGACCAGCAGGTAGAACGGGCTGTAGGGGCTGTGGGCGCCGTCCGTGAGCGCGATGAAGGCGGCGATGATCGCGGCCACGAGGATGTCGGCCCCGAAGACGACCTCCAGCGAGCCGCGCCCCGCTCGCTCCAGGCCCAGCAGGACCATCCCGGCCAGGACGGCGAGGCCGGCCAGGGCGAGAACCTCGGGCCGCACGGCGTCGCCGGAGAGGAACGACGCGGAAACGAGCAGCGCGGCGCCCACACCGCACAGGGCGGCCGCGGAGCGCATCGCCAAGCGCACGTCAAACGGTCTCAACTTCGCCTTCCCTGGCGGGGGCCGGAGGGTCGTCCCCCACCGCGTATGGTGCCACGGCCCTTCACAGTCCGGCACACAAGTTTTCGGAGTTGCCGAGACCTTCTCATTTCTTGCCATCCCTGTGGTGTCCAAACAAGCATCCGCCGACCCGCCCACGCCTGCGAAGGTCCTGATAGGCGCATTCGGTGATCCCGGTCATGCCTTTCCGGCCATCGCGCTGGGATCGAGCCTGGCGGCGCGCGGGCACGCGGTGACGCTTCAGACCTGGTCGCGCTGGCGCGAGGCGGTCGAGCGAGCGGGCATGACCTTCGCCGCCGCCCCCGAGTACCACGTCTTCCCCACGATGTCTCGCCCGCTGCGCCCCTACGAGGCCGCCGTGCGCGCGGCTCGCGAGACGCAGCCCCTGATCGCCTCGCTCGGGCCCGACGTCGTTGTCGCCGACATCCTCACCCTGGCCCCCGCGCTGGCCGCGGAGATGGAGGGCGTGCCCGCGGCGACGCTCGTCCCCCATGTGTTCCCGCCCGGCGCCCCCGGGTTCCCGCCCTACTCCATGGGCGCCCGCCTCCCGCGCACCGCCCTCGGGCAGGGCCGCGTGGCGGCTGCTCGAGCGCCCGGTGGAGGGTGGCCTGCGCCGGGGACGCGAGGAGCTCAACGAGACGCGCGCCCGCCTCGACCTGGCGCCGGTGGACGAGGTCCACGGCGGGATCAGCCGCGGGCTGTGCCTGGTCGCCACGCTCCCGGCGCTCGAGTACCCGCGCGCCTGGCCGCCGTGGGCTCACGTCGTCGGCCCGCTCATGTGGGAGCCGCCGTTCGGGGACGTCGACCTGCCGCCCGGCGACGCGCCGCTGGTGCTCGTCGCCCCCTCGACCTCGCAGGATCCCTCGCACCGCCTGCTGCGCGCCGCGCTCGCGGGACTCGGCGACCTGCCGATCCGGGTCCTGGCCACGACCAACCGCCGGCCGCTGGAGCGGCAGGTGCCCGTCCCGCCCAACACCCGCCTCGTGGACTGGGTCTCCTACTCGCGCACGATGCCCCACTGCGACGCCGTCGTCTGCCACGCCGGCCACGGCACGGTCGTGCGGGCGCTGGCCAGCGGGTGCGCCGTGGTCGCGGCGCCGGCGGCCGGAGACATGTATGAGAACGCCGCCCGGCTCGACTGGGCCGGGCTCGGGGTGCGCCTGCCCCGGCGCTTCTGCACGCCGCGCGGCCTGCGCCTGGCCGTGGAGCGCTGCCTCGCCGACGGCGCGATCCGCGAGCGCGTCGGACGCGTGGCCGAGTGGACCGCCGCCGCCGACCCGCCCGCCCGGGCGGCCGCGCTCGTAGAGGCCTTCGCGTGTTCTAAGGTACGGGCGGGCAGTCCGGGGTAGCTCAATCGGCAGAGCATTCGGCTGTTAACCGAAGGGTTGTGGGTTCGAGTCCCACCCCCGGAGCTTGTGTTCAGGGCCCGCCAGACCGGCGGGCCCTGAAGCTAGGTGGGGGCCTCCGCCGTTCCCGGGTGCACCGGCGGGTCGCCGGTCAGCGCCCGGATCTCCCGGCGGTACTCCCAGTACTCCCGGATGCCGATCTGCAGGGACGCCGCGGCCGGAATCGCCAGCAGGGCCCCGGCGATCCCGAAGAGCGTGCTGCCGAACAGCACGGCCACGAGGACGATGAACGGCTGGACGTTGACCGCCCGGCTCTGGATGCGCGGCTGGATGACCGTGTTCTCCACCTGCTGATAGACGATCGCCCAGATCACCCAGATGATCGTGTCGGTGGGAAAGTCGTTGAACACCGTGACCAGGCCGACGAGGACCGCGGCGATCGTCGCCCCCACGAGCGGGATCAGGTCGAAGAAGAACACGACCACGGCCAGCGCCGAGGCGAACGGGACGCCGAGGATCTTCAGCACGACGAAGGTCGTCACCCCCGCGATCGTGGCCTGGGCGAGCATCCCCGCCACATAGGCGCCGACCGCCCGGGCGCTGTGCTCCAGCGCGCGGCGCAGCCGCGCCTCTCTGTCGGGCGACTGCATGGCCAGGAACGCCTCCACCCACTCGCGGCCCCGGCTCACCATGAAGATCGAGAGGATGAGGATCGTCAGGCTGGCGAAGATCGAGCTCACCAGCCCCGAACCCAGATCGGCCAGCGTCCCCGCCGCCCCGCCCAGCTTGTCGGGCAACTTGCCGGCCTCCTGCTGGAGCTTCTTCGTGATCTCGTAGTCGTCGTTGACCTTGCGCAGCTTCTTGTTCTTGTTGGCGTAGTCCTGGATGTCGTTGACGTAGTGAGGCACGTTGTCCGCGAGGTCGTTGACGGCCCGCACGATCGACGGCACGAGGATCGCCCCGAGGGCGATCGGGATCATGAACAGGGCCAGGTAGGACAGTGCGATCGCCGCCCCCCGCCTCATCCACTGGCTCAGGAAGCTGACCGGGCCCGACATGGCCACGGCGAGGAACGTGGCGATGACCAGCCAGCCCAGCGGCCGGCGCAGCAGGTAGACCAGCCAGACCGAGAGGACGGCGGCCAGGACGATGAGGACGACGCGCACCACCGCGCGCGGCGTGGATTCCGGGACCACGCCGGGATCGTGCCGCCCGCCCCGGACGGCACCCGGCTCAGCGGTCGGCCATCGCGCTGTCGATGCGCTGCTGGACGCGCTGCTTCTCCGCCGCGAGCACGCTGACCTCGGGGCGGCCGTCGGCCGAGGCCGAGGCGATCTCCCGCTCGATGCGGCGCTTCTCGAGCTGCAGCGCCTGCAGCTCGAGCGACTGGGTGTCCCAGGGCTCGGCGGCGGCGCGCAGGGTGAGCTCGGCCATCAGCGGTGCCAGGTCGGCGTCGTCGGCGCGCAGGCCGTCGGTCGGCGCCGCCACGTGCTCGCGCAGGTGCGCGGCGGCGCGGCGCAGGCGCGCGGTGGTGAAGTGGGCGTCGAGGTCGACCCGGCGCAGCGCGTCGCGCCCCCGGTCGGGCATCGCGATGCACATCGCCAGGAAGGTGTGCTCGCCCTCCTCGCGCGGGTCCATCCGCCGCGGCGCCGGAGCGCTCGGCCCGTCAGCGGACGGCGGAGTCTCGGGCGCCACGGTGAGCAGGCCGGCGAGCTGCTCGGACAGGCCCAGCCGCGACGCGGCCAGCCGGACGAGGTCCTCGCGCTCGGGCGAGGGCGGAAGGTTCCCGATCAGCGCCCGCAGCGCCTCGAAGGCGCGGTTGCGGCCCTCGGTGCTCTCGAGATCGGACTTCTCCAGCACGCGGCGCACCTGGAAGGTCGCCACCTGCACCGCGCCGTCGAGCAGCGCCTGCACCTGAGCGGCGCCGCCGGAGGCCACGAGATCGGCGGGGTCCTGGCCGGCCGGGAGCTGGACCACCTTGAGACGCAGCCGGCGCGACGCGGCCATCGAGCTGACGGCGCGCAGCATCGCCTCCTGGCCCGAGGAGTCGGCGTCGAGCGCGATGAACAGCTCGCCGTCGGGGCCGACCAGGCGCGCGAGCTCGCTCACCTGGCCGTCGGTCAGCGCCGTCCCCATCATCCCCACCGCGTACTCGAGGCCCGCCTGGTGCAGCGCGACGACGTCCGTGTAGCCCTCCACGAGCAGCACGCGCTGCGCCTTGGAGGCGCCGGCCCGGGCCACATCGGCCCCGAACACCTGCCGGCCCTTGTGGAAGAGCTCGCCCTCGGCCGAGTTGAGGTACTTGGGCCGGTGGTCCTCGCGCAGCGCGCGCCCCGCGAAGCCCAGGACGCGCCCGCGGTTGTCGCACAGCGGGAACATCAGCCGGCCCCGGAACGGGTCGTAGATGCCGCCGCGCTGGCGCCCGCGCTTGGCCAGGCCGGCGGCGATCAGCTCCTGCTCGGAGTAGCCGCCCATACGCCAGCGCTTGACCATGTGGTCCCAGGGCTTGGGCGCGTAGCCGACGCGAAAGCGCCGCAGCGCCTCCTCCTCCAGGCCCCGCCCGACCAGGTACTCCCGCGCCTGCGCGGCGTCCGCCGACTCCCACAGGTAGCGCGCGTAGTAGGCGGCCGTGCGCTCCATCAGGGCCAGCAGCCGCTCGCGGCGCTCGCGCCGGGCGGCCGCCTGCGGATCCTCCTGCTCGCGCTCGAGCTCGATCCCGTAGCGGTCGGCCAGGTACTCGATGGCCCCGCCGAAGTCCAGGCCCTCGGTCTCCTGGACGAAGGTGAACAGGTCGCCGCTCGCCCCGCATCCGAAGCAGTGGTAGACCTTCTTCACGGGCTCGATGCCGAAGGACGGGGAGCGCTCCTCGTGGAACGGGCACAGCCCCTCGTAGCGGGCGGCTCCGGCGCGGCGAAGCTCGGTGCGCGACGAGACGAGGTCGATCATGTCCACCGCGTCGCGGACGCGCTCCTTGGACTCCAGGGTGTAGCGCGCCATCAGGCGAAGGACCGCGGCACCGTGAGCGCCTCGAAATCGCGGATCGAGAAGCTGTCGGTCATCCCGGCGATGTAGTCGGTGACCCGCTCGGCCACGGTCGCGCCCTCCACTCCCGCCGGGGGGTTCTCGACGTAGTGCTCGAACAGGGCGCGCAGCACGGTCTGGATCCGCGCGTGCTCGCGCCGGGCCTCGTCGCCGAGGTAGACGCGCTCGAACATGAACTCGCGCAGCCGGGCCATCGCGGCGCCGATCTCCTCGCCCTGGAGGATCTCGCCCGCCCGCGCGGAGTGCTCGACCAGGTCGTGGACCAGCGTGTCGATGCGCCGCGAGCCCGTCTCCCCCAGCACCTCGATCTCGCGCCGCGGCAGGTCGCCGGCGGAGATCACGCCGGCGCGCAGGGCGTCGTCGATGTCGTGGTTGATGTAGGCGATCCGGTCCACCAGGCGGACGATCGCACCCTCGAGCGTGGCCGGGGCGGCCGCCCGGCCCGAGTGGGAGACGATCCCGTCGCGCACCGCCTCGTTGAGGTTTAGGTTCTCGATCACGTCGACGACGCGCAGCGAGTGCTCGTAGTGGCGAAAGCCCGTGCCGAAGCGCTGGCGCAGGCACTCGTCCAGGGTCGCCTCGCCAATGTGCCCGAAGGGCGGGTGGCCGAGATCGTGGCCCAGGCCGATCGCCTCGACGAGGTCCTCGTTGAGGCGCAGGGCCCGCGCCACCGTGCGCGAGACCTGCGTCACCTCGAGCGTGTGCGTGAGCCGCGTGCGGTAGTGGTCGCCCTGCGGGGCGACGAAGACCTGGGTCTTCTGCTTGAGGCGCCGGAAGGGCTTGGAGTGGACGATCCGGTCGCGGTCGCGCTGGAACGGGGTGCGCAGCGAGCAGTCGTCCTCGGGGCGCGCCCGGCGAGCCGGGTAGGAGTGCGTCGCGCGCGGCGAGAGGAACTCGGCCTCCCACGCCCGGATGCGGGATTCGAACTCCGCCGCTACCGAGGGTGCAATCGCCGATGGTTCCATGGGTTGATTGTCGCAGCGGGGACGGATCGCCTGACGGGCGGCGTCAGACACGCGCGAGTGGCGTGGGCAGTCCTGCGACGTCCGCGCGCGTCCTGAAGAGGGTCGAGGCCGTGGCCACGTAGAGGTCGCGCATGTCCTCGCCGCCGAACGAGACGCTCGCCGTGAAGTCCGCCGGAACCTCGATCCTCTCCTCCAGGGACCCTCCGGGAGCGAACCGGGCGATCCCGCCGGCTCCCAGCGCCACCCAGACCGAGCCCTCGGAGTCGACGGCCAGCCCGTCGCACGCGTCGCCCTCGGGCGCCCGGGCGAACCGGCGCGCCTGCGCGCCGCCGTCCCAGGCCCAGACGCAGGCCTGCGCGTAGTCGCTGACGTAGACGACCGAGGCGTCGGGTGAGAGCCCGATCCCGTTGGGCCACACGACGCCGCCGAACAGCTCCTCCGAGGTACCGTCGGCGCGCAGGCGCCACACGCCGCCCGGGACGGGATCCTCGTTGCGAAACGGGCGGTAGCGCAGGCCTCCGGCGAGGACGCCACCCTCCGCGTCGGTGTGGATGTCGTTGAAGCCCACCACGCCCTCGACGGCCAGCAGGTCCCGCAGCGCACCGTCGCGCACATGCACGAGGTCACGGCCCGAGGCCACGACGCCGCCGGCCTCGTGCAGCGCCAGCCCGCCGATTCCGCGCCGGCCCTCCAGCACCGTCTCGACGTCGCCCGACGGAGCGAGGCGGAACACCCCGCCGCCGAAGACGTCGGAGAACCAGACCGAGCCGTCGCGGGCATCCCAGCGCGGGCCCTCGACGAGCCCGTATCCGGTGGCGAGCTCCTCCAAGGCCTACGGGAACTTGATCTCGGGCTCCTGCAGCGCCGCCTGGGCGGCGGCCACGCGCGCCACGGGCACGCGGTAGGGCGAGCACGAGACGTAGTCCAGCCCTGAGTGGTGGAAGGCGCGGATCGAGTCCGGATCGCCGCCGTGCTCGCCGCAGACTCCGAGCTTGAGCGTCGGGTCGGTGGTGCGGCCCAACCAGCCGCCCATCCGCACGAGCTCCCCCACCCCGGGCCCGTCGATCGTGTCGAAGGGGGAGCGGTCGACGACCTGCACGTCGAGATAGCGCTGGAGGAAGCGGCCCTCGACGTCGTCGCGCGAGAACCCCAGGGTCGTCTGGGTGAGGTCGTTGGTGCCGAACGAGAAGAAGTCGGCGTGGTTGGCGATCTTGTCCGCGATCAGGCAGGCGCGCGGGAGCTCGAGCATCGTCCCCACGGTGTAGTCGTCGCCGCGCTCCATTCCCTCCTCGTCGGCCGTCTGGACGATCAGGTCGCGCATGAGCTCGAGCTCGCGCTCGTAGGCCACGAGCGGCACCATGATCTCCACGTGCGGGGCCTCACCCGTGCGCTCGCGCACCCCCTTGGCGGCCCGGATGACCGCGCGAACCTGCATCTCGTAGATCTCGGGATGGAGGATCCCCAGCCGGCACCCCCGGGTGCCGAGCATCGGGTTGGCCTCCTCGAGCGCGATCACCCGATCCTGAATGCTCTCCAGCTCCTCGAGGTCGTCGGTCCCCTCCCGGCGGGCCCGATCCACCTCGTGCTGGACCTCGACGCGGTCGGGCAGGAACTCGTGCAGCGGCGGGTCGAGCAGGCGGATCGTCACCGGATGGCCCGACATGGCCTCGAAGAGCCCCTCGAAGTCCTCCTGCTGAAGCGGGAGCAACTCGTCCAGGGCCGCCCGGCGATGCTCCTCGGTGTCGGCCATGATCATCTGCCGCATCTTGGGCTGGCGGTCGGCGGCCATGAACATGTGCTCGGTGCGGCACAGGCCGATGCCGTCCGCCCCCAGCTCGCGGGCCTTGCGGGCATCGGACGGAGTGTCGGCGTTCGCGCGCACCTCGAGGCGCCGGACGTCGTCGGCCCACTTCAGGACGGCCTCGAAGTCGTCGTTGACCTCCGGGGCGACGAGCGGAACGTCGGCGGCCGTGATGCTTCCGGTCGTGCCGTCGATCGCGATGAGGTCTCCCTCCCCCAGCGTCGTCCCGTTGACGCTCACGGTGCGCGCCGTGAGGTCGACGTCGAGGGCGGAGGCGCCGACGACGCACGGCCGCCCCATTCCCCGGGCCACGAGCGCGGCATGGGAGGCCTTGCCGCCCTCGCTGGTGAGGATCCCGCGCGCCGCGTGAAAGCCGGCGACGTCCTCGGCCTCCGTGAACGGGCGCACGAGGATCACCTCGTCACCGCTCTCGGCGTGGGCGACCGCCTCGGTGGCCGTGAAGACGATCTGCCCCTTGGCCGCCCCTGGCGAGGCTCCGACACCGCTGGCCAGGACGTCGTAGTCGGCCTCCGGGTCGAAGGTGGGATGCAGGAGCGCATCGAGGTTGCCGGGATCGATCGTCAGCAGCGCCTCCGCACGGGTGAGCAGTTCCTCCCTGACGGCGTCCACGGCAAAGCGCACGGCGGCCTGGGCCGGGCGCTTCGCGCTGCGCGTCTGCAGGAGGTAGAGGCGGCGCTCCTCGATCGTGAACTCGGTGTCCTGCATGTCCTTGTAGTGGCGCTCGAGCCTGCGCAGGATGTCCATCAGCTCGCGGTGGGCCTCGGGCATGACGTCGGCCAGCTCGGAGAGCTCCTTGGTGTTGCGCACCCCGCTGACCACGTCCTCGCCCTGGGCGTTGATGAGGAAGTCGCCGCTGGGCTCCGCCGCGCCCGTCACCTCGTCGCGGCTGAACGCCACGCCCGAGCCGGACGTGTCGCCCTTGTTCCCGAACACCATCTGCTGGACGTTGACCGCCGTGCCCCAGTCGTCGGGGATGCGGTTGATCCGCCGGTAGCGCACGGCGCGATTGCCCGTCCACGAGCCGAAGACGGCGCGGATCGCGTGGCGCAGCTGGTCGATCGGCTCCGTCGGGAACTCCTCCCCCGTCTCCTCGCGGTAGATCTCGGCGAAGCGCTCCGTCAGCTCGCGCAGCGCCGCGACGTCGAGCTCCGTGTCGAGCCTGACCCCCCGGTCCCGCTTGATCCGGGCGATCTCGTCCTCGTAGCGCTCGCCCGCGATGCCCCGCACGACATTGCCGAACATCTGCACGAAGCGCCGGTAGGAGTCCCAGGCGAAGCGCTCGTTGTTCGTCGCCCGGGTCAGGCCCTCGACGGACTGCTCGTTGAGCCCGAGGTTGAGGATGGTGTCGAGCATTCCCGGCATCGACTCGCGCGCGCCGCTGCGCACGGAGACGAGGAGCGGATCCTGGGGGTCGCCGAGCTTGCGACCCGCGAGCTCCTCCAGGCGCGAGAGCGCCTCGGCCACCTGGTCGTCCAGGCCGTCCGGCTCGGTCCCCGCGCGCATGTAGGCGACGCAGGCCTCGGTCGTGATCGTGAACCCGGCCGGGACCCGCTCGGTCCCCAGCACCCGGGTCATCTCCGCGAGATTGGCCCCCTTGCCGCCCAGAAGGTCCTTCTGCTCGGCCGATCCCTCGCCGAAGTCATAGACGTATTTCGCGGCTACGGAGCCGGGGGTTTCCTCCACGGCCGCTGATTCTAGGCGGCTGGACACCTGGGCGCTGGCGAGTGACTCCGCGTGGCTGGCCAGGACGCAGGGTGGGGAGACAGTGCTTCGCACGGCCCACTCCCGAGGACGCCGCCAGGCACGCGGAGGCGCCGCCAGGGCTCAGGCGGCGGGACGCCAGCGGATGTTGGCGTGATGCTCCACGGTCTCTCCGATCGCCCGCTCGGCCTGGCGCAGGGCTCGGTCCGAGGCGGCCGGCGCCTGCGCCAGCGGGGCGCCCAGCGCGCCGACCAGGAACTCGTGCGCCTCGGCGTCGAGCGGGAAGGCCGAGGCCTCGCAGGCCGAGCAGACCACGCCGCCGGCGGCCCCGGAGAAGCCGACGAGGCCCTCGCGCTCCCCGCACGAGGCGCACCCGTCCAGCGCGGGCACCAGGCCCGCCGCGAGCAGCAGCTTGAGGCGGAACGCGAGCTGATTGGCGCGGCCCGCGGCCGCCGGGTCGTGCTCGAGCACCGCGAGCTGGCGGCAGAGGAGGTTGAAGACCTCCGGATGGGGATCGGGGGTCTCGAACAGGCGCGTCACGGCGTCGCAGGCGCGGGCCGCGGCATCCAGCGTGGCCCGGCCCTCGCGCAGGCGCGGATACGCCGTCACCGTCTCGGCGCTCGTGACGGTGAGCAGGTCTCCGCGGCCCTCGTAGAGCACGAGGCGCAGGTGGAAGAAGGGCTCCAGGCGCCCGCCGAAGCGCGAGCGCGACTTGCGCACCCCCTTGGCGATCGCCCCCACCCGACCGCGATGCGGGGTATAGAGGTGGAGCACACGGTCGGCCTCCCCGAAGCGGATCGAGCGCAGGACCACGGCCTCGGTCTTTACCGAGCCGGCCATGGGAAGTCTCCCGACCGCGTCGCTACCCTAAATGAAGTAATGAGGAAGGTCACCGTCTACACCACGGACCCGTGCCGGCGCTGCGGGAACGCCAAGGCGATCCTCGACCGCCACGGCGCGGAGTATGTGGAGGTCAATCTGGCAAAGGACCCGGACGGCCGGGCCGAGCTGGCCAGGCGCACCGGCCTCATGACCTTCCCCCAGATCGTGGTCGGCGACGACCCGATCGGCGGGTTCGACGAGCTCCGCGCGGCCGACGAGAGCGGCGAGCTCTCCGCCCTCCTCGCCGCCTGACGGCGTGGCCGGCGCCGCGACGTTCTCACGCGGCTGCGTCGCCTCGCCCCATCACCTGGCCTCGCGGGCGGGCTCCGACGTGCTCGCGCGGGACGGCAACGCCGTGGACGCGGCGATCGCCGCCAATCTCGTCCTGGCGGTCGTCACTCCCTACCACTGCGGAGCGGGCGGCGACCTGTTCGCGATCGTGTGGGACGGGGACCGCCTGTACGGCTACAACGGCTCGGGCCGAGCGCCCGCGGCCGCCACGCCGGAGGCCGTGCGCGCCGCCGCGGGCGCCGGCGTCATGCCGCCGCTGGGTGGGCTCACCGTCACGGTGCCCGGAGCCGTGGCCGGCTGGTTCGACCTGCTCGAGCGCTTCGGATCGCTGGACTTCGCCGCCGTCTGCGCCCCCGCCCGCGAGCTGGCGGCCGAGGGCTTCGAGGTCAGCGCCGAGGGCGCGGCCTGGTTCGCCGGCGGGGCGGCCGCCTTCGCGGGCGAGGAGCGCTGGAGCGAGACCTTCAGCCGGGTCCGGACCGGGGCAAGCCTGCGCCAGCCCGAGCTGGCGCGAGCGCTGGAGCGGCTGGCCACCGACGGGCCCGAGCCCCTCTACCGGGGAGAGATCGCCGGCGCGCTGGCCGCCTGCGTGCGCGCGGGCGGCGGGCTGCTCGACGAGTCCGACCTGGCCGCGCACGGCGGCGAGTGGGTGGAGCCGCTCTCCCTGACCTACGGAGGCTCAGAGCTCGTGGAGCTGCCGCCCAACAGCCAGGGCATGACGGCGCAGCTCGCGCTGGGCATCGCCCAGGCCGCCGGGGCGGGCACCGGCGCCGGCGACCATCTGCTGATCGAGGCGATGAAGCTCGCCCTGGCCGACCGTGACGCCCACCTCACGGACCCGGAGTGGATGGACGTCTCCCCCGCCGCCCTGCTCGACCCGGGCCGCCTGGCAGAGCGTGCGGCCGGCATCGCACCCGACCGCGCCGCACCCCTCCCGCGCCCGGGCCGGCCCGCCACCGGCGGAACCGCCTACCTGTGCGCGGCCGACGAGCGCGGCGCCTGCGTCTCGCTGATCCAGTCCAACTACTCGGGCTTCGGGTCCGGCCTGATCGTGCCCGGCTTCGGGATCGGCCTGCACAACCGCGGCGCCTACTTCTCGCTCGATCCCTCCCATCGCAACGTCATCGCGCCGCGCAAGCGCACGCTGCACACGCTGATGCCGGCGATGGTCCTGCGCGGCGGGCGGCCCCGCTACGTCCTGGGCACGATGGGGGCCGACGCGCAGCCGTCGATCCAGGTCCAGCTCGTGCGCGCCCTGGTCGACCGCGGCCACGACGTCGAGCAGGCCGTCGGCGCCCCGCGCTGGACGGTGTCGCCGGCCGACGGAAGCGTCGTCGCCGAGTCGCTGCACCCGGAGCTCGACGACCTGGCCCGGCGCGGCCATGCGGTGACCGTGCTGGGCGAGCGCGAGCACGCCCTGGGCCATGCCCACGCCATCGAGGTCCTGGAGGACGGCCGCCACGCGGGCGCGTCGGACCCGCGGACCGAGAGCGGCGTCGCCGGCCCCGCCGCCTAGACGAGGCCGTTCTCGGTCGCGATGGCCTCGAGCTGCTCCGGCGTGCCGGACATGATCGTCCGGGCGTGCTCGGTCACGAGGTCGATCGGCCAGTCCCACCAGGCCGCGCGCAGGAGCCGCTCCACGTCGGGCTCCTCGTAGCGCCGGCGCACGACCCGGGCGGGGTTGCCCGCGACCACGCTGTAGGGAGGCACGTCGGAGGCCACGACGGAGGCGGCGGCGGCGATGGACCCGTCGCCGATCGTCACCCCGGGCAGCACCAGCGCCTGGTAGCCCAGCCAGACGTCGTTGCCCACGATGGTGTCGCCGCGCGAGGGGGCGCCCATCACGAGGTCCATCGTCTCGGCCCAGGGCCCGCCGAAGATCCCGAAGGGAAACGACGAGGGGCCGAGCACGGCGTGGTTGGCGCCGGGAAGGACGAAGCGCACGCCCGAGGCGATGGCACAGAAGCGCCCGATGACCAGCCGCTCGGGGCCGTAACCGTAGAGCACCGCGCGGCTCTCGAAGGCCTGCGGATCGTCGAAGTCGTCGTAGTAGGTGTACTCCCCCACCTCGATCTTCGGGTTCGTCACCAGCGGCCGCAGGAAGACCACGCGGTCCGTCGCCTCCAGCGGGTGCAGCCGGTTGGGGTCCGGCGCGCTCACCGCGCCCGCCGGCGCCGCGGAACGGGCTGGCAGCGCACGCAGACGTAGGTGCCCCGCCCGCCGACGACGAGCTTCCGCACCGGCGTGCCGCAGCGCGGACACGGCTGGCCCTCCCGGGTGTGGACGAGGAAGCGGTCCTGAAAGCTGCCGGCCACGCCGTCGGGGTCGCGGTAGTCGTCGATCGTCGCGCCCTTGGCGTCGATGCCCGCCTCGAGCGTCTCGATCACCGCGCCGTGCAGCGCCTCCCAGTCACGGGGCCGCAGCTTCCGCGCCTCGCGCAGCGGGTGCACGCGCGCGCGGAACAGGGCCTCGTCCGCGTAGATGTTGCCCACGCCGGCCACCCGCTTCTGGTCGAGGAGGAACGCCTTGATCGGCGCCCGCGAGCTCTGCCCCAGCGCCCGCAGGTGCGAGGCGGTGAAGGCGGGCGAGAACGGCTCGACGCCCAGGCGCTCGACGAAGAAGGCCTCCAGGGCCTCGCGGCCGATCGACACCTCGCCCGTCCCGAAGCGGCGGGGGTCGTCGTAGCGCAGGCGATGGCCGTCGTCGAGATCGATGCGCACGCGCACGTGCGCCGGGTCGCCATCGGGGTCGTAGAGGACCGCTCCCGTCATGCGCAGGTGCTGGGCGAGGAAGACGTCGTCGTCGAGCTCCCACAGCAGGTACTTGCCCCGGCGCGAGAGGTGCTGCACCCGCCGGCCGGTGAGCGCGCGGGCCACGTCGCGGGGGGCGTGCGGGCGTGTCCAGCGCGGGTCGAGGATCTCGACGCGCTCGAAGGCCCGGCCCTCGACGCGGGGCGCGAGTCGCCGGCGGATCGTCTCGACCTCGGGAAGCTCGGGCATGCCCGTTCAAGCTAGAGGAAGGAGGCACCCGGCAGGGCGGGCGCGTCGCGCCCGGCCAGCCAGCGCAGGCAGGAGGCGCCGACGTCGCACAGCGCCCCGTCGTGGCGGCACCCGTCGTGGCCCTCGAAGACCGCCAGGAGGGGCGCGAGCTCGCGCGTGTGGTCGGTTCCGGGCGTGGTGACGTCGCAGCCGTGGTCGGCCGTGAGCACCAGCAGGTCTCCGGGTGTCAGCCCCTCCAGCCAGCTCCCCACCGCGAGGTCGATCTCGCGCAGCGCGCGATGGAAGCCCTCGACGTCCTTGCGGTGCCCGTAGACCTGATCGGTCTCCACCAGGTTCGTGAACACGAGACCCGCCTCCAGCTCGCCCATCAGGCGGGTGGTGGCGGCGATCGCCGAGGCGTTGTCGGGACCCGGATGCGTGTGGTCGATGCCCCGGCCCGCGAAGAGCTGCCCGACCTTGCCCACCCCGTGGACGGCCAGGCCCGCCTCGCGGACCTCCTCCAGGTAGCTGCGCGTGGGCGGCGCCACGGAGAAGTCGCGGCGGCCGGCGGTGCGGGCGAACGCGCCCGGCGCGCCCTCGAACGGCCGCGCGATCACGCGTCCGACCGCGTCGTCGCCGCTCATCACCTCGCGGACCGCGGCGCAGGCGTCGTAGAGGTCGTCGGGAGCGATGACGTCGACGTGCCCGGCGATCTGGAGCACGGAGTCGACCGACGTGTAGACGATCAGGCCCCCGGTCTGGAGATGGCGCTCTCCCCACTCCACGATCGCCTCGATGCCGTTGGCCGGCGCGTTGCACAGCACGCCGCGCCCGGTGGCCGCCGCCAGGCGCTCGACGATCCGGGGCGGAAACCCGCGCGGATACGTGGGCAGCGGGCGGGGCGTGACCACGCCCATGAGCTCCCAGTGGCCGGTGGTCGAGTCCTTTCCCGGGCCGAGCGGGCCCAGGCGCCCGTGGAGCACGGGCGCGGACGCCGGCGCCACGCCCTCCAGCGGCAGGATCGAGCCCAGCCCGAGCGCGCCGAGCACGGGCAGGTCCAGCCCGCCGGTGGCCTGGGCCAGGTGGCCCAGCGTGTTCGCGCCCTCGTCTCCGTAGTCCGCGGCGTCCGGCGCGCCGCCGGCGCCGCACGCGTCGAGGACGACGACGAACGCCCGCCGCGTCACGACTGCGCCGGCGGCGCCGGTCGCGTGAGCCGCACCGAGCGCAACAGCGGCCCGAACATCGTCCGGTCGACCGCGGCGAACTCTCCGCGCGGGGCGTAGGCGTCCACGACGACCTCACCGCCCTGCGCATACACGTGTGCGGAGCGAACCTCCCGGCGCACGAGGCCGATCTTCTCGTCGGCCACGATCATCAGCGCCGGCGCGCCGCCGATCCGCAGCGGCCGGGCGGACAGGATCCGGATCGTCCGGTCGCGCTTCTTGACCGAGGCGACCAGCGCCTTGCGCGCGCGGACGAGGTCGGCCGCCGAGCGCGGCAGGCGCTCGACCCTCCGGTAGCGCCACACGGTGACGATGGCCCGGCCCGAGCTGATCGAGGCCACCCGCGGGGCGCTCCCGCCGGAGACCACCCAGTTGCGCGGCCGGGTGAACGTCACCCCGAAGCGCGCGAAGTGCTCGGTCCGCTTCCCCGCCGGCACCGCGGCGTGCGGGAGCCTGGGCGCATCCTGGCGGTCGTTGCCGCACGCCGCGACGGAAACGGCGAGGGCGAGCAGGACGCAGACGGCGAGAGGGCGGCGGCGCACGGCCGCGATTGTTTCAGTCCGACTCAGAGCGGGTGCCGCGGGCCGCGCGCGGGTGGGACTCGAAGTAGACGTCGCGCAGCCGGCCGGCCGAGAGATGCGTGTAGATCTGCGTCGTGGCGATGTCGGCGTGGCCGAGCATCTCCTGCACGGAGCGCAGGTCGCAGCCTCCGGCCAGCAGGTGGGTGGCGAAGGTGTGGCGCAGCGTGTGCGGGCTCATCTTGTCCGCCAGCCCCGCCGTGCGCGCGTGGCGCTGGACGATCTTGTAGAGGCCCTGCCGCGTGAGGCCGCCGCCGCGGTGGTTGACGAACAGGCGGGTCTCGGCCCGGTCGCCCACGAGGTGCGGGCGGCCGCGCTCCAGGTACGTGCGCACCGCGCCGACGGCCTGGCGCCCGACGGGCACTAGGCGCTCCTTGGACCCCTTGCCGCGGGCCCGCAGCACGCCGGCGTCGAGATCGATGTCGGTCACCTCGAGGTCGACGGCCTCCGATGCGCGCAGGCCGCAGGCGTACATCAGCTCCAGCAGCGCGCGGTCGCGCAGCGCCGCGGGCTCGGTGCCCGACGGCGCCTCGAGCAGCTTGCGCACCTCGTCGCGCGTGAGCACGTGGGGCAGGCGCATCGAGCGCTTGGGCGCGCGCAGGTCGGCCGTCGGATCGTGGTCGATCATCTCCTCGCGGCGCAGGTGGCGGTAGAACGAGCGCAGGCACGCGACCTTTCTCTGCACGGTGGCGGGCGCCACGGGCGGCTTGTCCGGTCCGCCGCTCGCCAGCAGCGTGACGAACTTGTCGAGGTTGCGCCGGCGCACGTCGAGCGGGCCGAGACGCTCACGCTCCAGGAACGCGCCGTACTGCATGAGGTCCGAGCGATAGGCCTCGAGGGTGTTGCGCGAGAGACCCCGCTCGAGCTCGAGGTAGGCCAGGAAATCGAGCATGAGCTCGTTGAAGGGCCGGGTCGCGGGATGACTCTGAGCGGTGGCCATTAGCACGACGGTTCGGCCCCCCTCCGTCACTCCCTCTTTGCTGCAAGGGCACGTTCAGGCCGGTGTTATTACGGACTTCGGAAGAAACATTGCGCTTTTGCTAAGGGGTTAGTGCATCTCTTGACAGAACGTCCCCCGATCGGGGAGGGTCGTTTCACATGCCACTTCAGAACGGGTCGCTGAAGTCGCTTCGCGAGCGCAACAGCCTTCGCGTCATCGATGCGCTGCGCGCCCACGGTGCCATCAGCCGCTCGGACATCGCGCGCCAGACGGGCCTCAGCCGCTCCACCGTGTCCTCCCTCGTCGCAGAACTCCAGTCACGCGGTCTCGTCGTCGAGCGGCCGGCCAACGGCGGGGAAGGCCCTTCGCAGGTCGGCCGTCCCCCGGTTCTCGTGGCCCTCGACTCCGGGGCCGGCGCCGTCCTGGGCCTCGACTACGGGCATGACCACCTGCGTGTCGCCCTGGCGGACTTCTCCTACTTCGTTCTCGCCGAGCGCTTCATCGAGCTCGAGGTCGACACCGGAGCCCAGGAGGCGCTCGACGCGGCCGCCTCCCTCGCGCTCGAGCTGATCGAGGACTCGGGGATCGACCGCGGCCGCGTCCTCGCGGGCGGCATGGGCCTGCCCGGCCCGATCGATCGCGCGACGGGTCTCGTGGAGTCGAAGTCGATCCTGCCCGGGTGGGTGGGCGTCAACCCGGCGCTGGAGATGGAGCAGCGCCTGGAGATCCCGGTGTACGTCGACAACGACGCCAATGTCGGCGCGCTGGGCGAGTCGCGTTTCGGCGCCGGGCGGGGCGGCGCGGTCATGGCCTACCTGCGACTCTCGGCGGGAATCGGCGCCGGCCTGGTGATCGACGGTCATCCCTTCCGCGGCGCCAACGGCCTCGCCGGCGAGATCGGCCACGTCCTGGTCGATCCGGACGGGCCCATCTGCCGCTGCGGGAACCGCGGGTGCCTGGAAACATTCGCCGCCGGTCCCGCCCTCTGTGAACTGCTGCGTCGCTCGCACGGACCTCTCACCGTGCAGCAGCTCCTGGCCCTGGCCCAGGACGGCGACGCCGGCTGCCAGCGCGCCATCGCCGACGCCGGGGGCGTCGTGGGCCGCGCGGTGGCCGACCTGTGCAACCACGTCAATCCCGACCTCGTGGTGGTGGGCGGCGATCTCGCTCCCGCCGGCGATCTGCTGCTCGAACCGATGCGCGAAGCGGTCAGACGCTTCGCCATCGCCGCCGCCGCGAAGAACGTGACGATCGTCGCCGGATCACTGGGCGAGCGTGCTGAGCTCCTCGGAGCGCTCGCGCTGGCCGGCGTCGAGGCGGAGGCCCCACTGTCCGCAGCAACATCTGTCATTTCCCAAACACAAGGAGGAGGAGGGTGAGAAACTCACCAATCTCTCGTTGGGCGCTCGCCATCAGCGGTGCCCTCGTGTTGTCGCTGGGTATCGCAGCGTGCGGTTCCAGCAACAACGATTCATCCGGTGGTGGCAAGGCCGACAAGGTTGGCGTGCTCTTGCCCGACACCAAGTCGTCCGTCCGCTGGGAGTCGTTCGACCGCCCGCTGCTGGAGAAGGCGTTCAAGTCGGCCGGCGTGCCGGTGACGATCGTCAACGCCCAGGGCGACAAGTCCACGCAGCAGCAGCAGGCCGAGCAGCTCATCACGAACGGGGCCAAGGTGCTCCTGCTGGTGAACCTCGACTCCGGCTCGGGTGCTGCCATCGAGGCCAACGCCGCCTCCCGCGGCGTGAAGGTGATCGACTATGACCGCCTGACGCTGAAGGGCGGCGCGAAGTACTACGTCTCCTTCGACAACGTTCAGGTCGGCAAGCTCCAGGGCCAGGGACTCGTCACCTGCCTGAACAAGAGCGGAGGCGCGAAGAACAACATCGCCGAGCTGAACGGCTCGCCGACGGACAACAACGCCACGCTGTTCAAGCAGGGCTACGACTCGGTCCTCAACCCCTACTACGCAAGCGGCAAGGGCAAGAAGGTCGCCGATCAGTCCGTTCCTGACTGGGACAACCAGCAGGCGCTGACGATCTTCGAGCAGATGCTGCAGAAGAACAACAACAACATCCAGGGCGTGCTGGCGGCCAACGACGGGCTCGGAAACTCCGTCGTGTCGGCGCTCAAGGCGCGCAAGCTCAAGCAGATCCCGGTCACCGGCCAGGACGCCACGCCGGAGGGGATCCAGAACATCCTCTCGGGTGACCAGTGCATGACCGTCTACAAGGCGGTCAAGAAGGAGGCCGACGCGGCCTCCAAGCTGGCGATCGCGCTGGCCAAGGGCCAGAGTGCGCCGGCCGGCCTGGTCAACGGCAAGTCCGACGACGGGAAACGTCAGGTGCCGTCGGTGCTGCTCCAGCCGCAGGCCATCACCAAGGACAACGTCAAGGTCGTGTTCGACGACGGGTTCCTGAAGCCCAGCGAGGTGTGCACCGGCAAGTACGCGCAGCTCTGCAAGCAGGCGGGCATTACGTAGTAGAGGAGTAACGGGACGGGGGCGCCGCATCAGCGGCGCCCCCGTCTTCCATCGATATGAGGGGAGACTGGAGAGCGTGAGCGACACCCCAATCCTGGATATGCGCGGCATCTCGAAGCGATTCGGCGCCGTTCAGGCCCTCTACGAGGTGGACTTCCACGTGTCCGCCGGCGAGGTCATGGCGCTTGTCGGCGACAACGGCGCGGGAAAGTCGACCCTCATCAAGTGCCTGGCCGGTATCTACCGGGCCGACTCCGGAGAGGTCTTCTTCGACGGCCAGCCCGTGTCCATCCATGGACCGAAGGACTCCGCCCGCCTGGGCATCGAGGTCGTCTACCAGGACCTCGCACTGGCGGACAACCTCGACGTCGTCCAGAACATGTATCTCGGGCGCGAGGAGACCACCGGGTTCCTGAAGTCGCTGGACGAGCTCGAGATGGAACGCAAGGCCAACGAGACGCTCGCCACGCTCTCGGTCACGACCATCGCCTCGGTGCGCCAGACCGTGGCCGGCCTGTCCGGCGGCCAGCGCCAGTCGGTCGCGGTGGCCAAGGCCGTGATGTGGAACTCCAAGGTCGTGATCCTCGACGAACCGACCGCGGCGCTGGGCGTCGCCCAGACGCGTCAGGTGCTCGACCTGGTCACGCGGCTGGGCGAGCAGGGCCTGGCGGTCGTGATCATCTCCCACAACCTGCACGACGTCTTCGAGGTCGCCGACTCGATCACCGTATTGCGACTGGGCCAGAACGTGGCCGAGTTCAAGCGGCGCGAGACGACCCAGCAGGAGGTCGTCCAGGCGATAACCGCGGGCAAGCTGTCGCATGTGCCCGGTGTCGAGAAGGAGGTGATCGCGTGAACGTGGCGGCCCAGCGAGACGTCGAGGGGGGCCCCGGCAAGATGGCTCCGGTCCCCGGCGAGTCCAGCCTCTCGGATTACGTGAAGGGCTGGCTGGCTGGCGTCCGGTCCGGCGACCTCGGATCGCTTCCGATCATCGTCGGCCTGATCATCATCGCGGTCATCTTCCAGAGCCAGAACGACAACTTCCTCACGGCCGGGAACTTCGTCAACCTCATCGTCCAGGCCGCGGCGATCACGGTGATCGCGATGGGCATCGTGTTCGTCCTGCTGCTCGGGGAGATCGACCTCTCGGTCGGCTACGTCTCCGGCGTGGCGGGCGTCATCGTCGCCCTGCTCACGCTGCCCGACGGAAGCCACCAGCTCGCCGCCGGCCCGACGATGGTGATCGCCCTCGCCGCCGGGGCCGGGATCGGAATACTCCAGGGCCTGATCATCACCAAGGTCGGCGTCCCTTCGTTCGTCGTGACGCTGGCCGGCCTGCTGGGCTGGAACGGCGTGGTGCTGCTGCTGATCGGCGGTCGCGGCACCGTGATCATCCAGAACGACTTCTTCGTCGGGTTCGCCAACGACTTCCTGCCGGAGCAGACGTCCTGGATCCTCGTGGTCGTGGCGGTGCTGCTGTACGCCGGGGTGCTGTTCTGGGAGCGAAGAGGCCGCGCCAAGGCGGGCCTGGCCAGAGCCCCCGACATCCTGCTCGTGGCGCGCGTCGTGTTCCTCGCGGCCGCCCTCTCCGTGGTGGTCTATGTGGCCAACCAGGACCGCGGGATCCCCTACGTGTTCCTGCTGCTCAGCGGGCTGTACATCTTCTGGACCTACGTCCTGACCCGGACCCGATTCGGCCGTCACGTCTACGCGGTCGGAGGCAACACCGAGGCCGCGCGGCGCGCGGGCATCAACGTCGACAACGTGAAGATCGCCTGCTTCGCCATCTGCTCGATGATGGCGGCGCTGGGCGGGATCATCCTGGCCTCGCGCCTGCGGTCGGTCGATACGGGAGCGGGCGGCGGCTCGATCCTGCTGTACTCGATCGCCGCGGCCGTCATCGGCGGCACGTCGCTGTTCGGCGGGCGAGGCAACGTCAAGTCGGCGATTCTCGGCGCCCTGGTGATCGCCTCGATCGACAACGGCCTCGGCCTGCTGGGGCTGAGCGCCGGAACGAAGTTCGTGGTCACCGGCCTCGTGCTGCTGGCCGCGGTCACCGTCGACTCCCTCTCGCGCCGGGGTCGCGAGTCGGCGGGCAGAGCCTGACCCTCCGGTGGGCCGCCGCGTCCCCTCACGGGGCGGCCCACCGGCCCATCGCAACGGAAAGGAGCACTCCATGGAGGAGGTGCGAGGGAAGAAGACGCTCGTCACCGTCGCGGGCAGCGGCGGGGAGGCGAGCCTGCGATGAGCCTGCGCTGGGGAGTCCTCTCGACCGCGGACATCACCGACCTCCTGCTGCGCAGCGGCCACGAGCAGGAGTTCCTCGCCGTGGCGTCCCGCGATCTGGAGCGCGCGCAGGCCTGGGCCGCCGAGCGCGACGTGCCCCGCGCCTACGGCTCCTACGAGGAGCTGCTGGCCGACCCGGACGTCGACGCCGTCTACAACCCCCTGCCCAACAACCTGCACGTCGACTGGTCGATCCGGGCGCTGCAGGCCGGCAAGCACGTCCTGTGCGAGAAGCCGATGAGCCGCCATCCCGCGGAGGTCGAACGGGCCTTCGACGTCGCCGACCAGGAGGGCCTGGTGCTCGAGGAGGCCTTCATGTGGCGTCACCACCCTCAGCTGCAGCGGGCGCGGGAGCTGCTGGCCGCGGGCGAGGTCGGCGATCTGCGGGTAATCCGCGCGGGCTTTGCCTTCTCGCTTGAGGACCTCGACAACATCCGGATGATCGGCGACCTGGACGGGGGCGGCCTGATGGACGTCGGCTGCTACTGCGTGAGCGGATGTCGCGCCCTGGCGGGCTCCGAGCCCGAGCGCGTCTATGCCGAGCAGGTCACGGGCGGGCGGGGCGTCGACGTGGCCCTGGCCGCCACCCTGCGCTTCCCCGGAGACGTGCTGGCCCACTTCGACTGCGGGCTGTCCTACGAGGGAGGCGACTTCCTCGAGGCCGTGGGCACCCGGGGCTCCCTGTTCCTCGACGACCCGTGGCACGGCCATGAGGCGGTCATCGAGGTGCGCGGCCCCGACGGCGCCACGGGGCGCGTCGAGGCGGACCCGGCCAACTCCTACGCGATCGAGCTCGCCGCCTTCGAGGCCGCCGTCCGCGGCGAGTCCGAGCCCGTGCTCGACCGCGCCGACGCCCTCGCCCAGGCGCGAGTCATCGCCGCCCTCTACGAATCCTCGGAAAGGAATCAACCATGCCCGATCGTCTGAAGACATCCGTCGGCATCTGGGCCTTCGGCCCAATGATCACGCGCTTCGTGCCCGGTGGCTACCAGCCCGAGCACGGCCACGAATCGACCGCCGAGAAGGTTCACCGCGCCGTCTCGGGCCTCGGCGATCTGATGGACGCCTACGAGTTCCACTACCCCCAGGAGCTCAGCCACGACAACCTGGGCGAGGTCCGCGACGCGCTCGAGGGTCGCGAGATCTACTGCCTGGCCACCGGCCTTCACCTGGATCCTCGCTTCGGCAAGGGCGGCCTGTCGTCGCCCGACGACGCGGTCCGCGACGAGGCACTCCGCCTCACGCTGGAGGCGTGCGACCTGGCCGGAGAGATCGGCTGCCACCTCATCTGCTGGCCGGGCATCGAGGGCTACAACTACCCCTTCCAGACCCCCTACGCCGAGTCCTGGGCGCGGCTCATCGACGGGATCGGACAGGCGGCCGAACGGCTGGCCGAGCATGGCCGCAAGCTGTTCCTGGAGCACAAGAACTCCGAGCCGGCGATGAAGATCTTCATGCGCAACATGGGCATGACCCTGCACATCGTCCACAAGCTCCGCGCTGCCGGCCTCGGGGACAACGTTCAGATCAACATGGACTGGCAGCACCTGCTCATGAACGACGAGCACCTGCCCGAGTACGCGGCGCTCCTGGCCTCCGAAGGCCTGCTGGGTCACCAGCACTCCAACTCCGGGTGGGGCACGTTCGACGATGACAACATGACCGGCACGACGGCCTTCATGGAGACCGTGGAGCTCGCCCTCGAGCTGCGCCGCGCGAACTACGGCGCCAACGGGGAGCACCTGGGCTTCGACCTCTATCCGTACACCGAGGACCAGGTGGGGGCGGTGGCCCGTTCGGTCGAGCAGTGGCACTTCATCGACGAGCTCGCGCAGCGCATCGAGGGCGACGCTCTGCGCCAGGCCCAGCAGCGAAAGGACGCCGTGGCCGCGTACGAGATCGTCTACGGCGCGCTCGGAGCCTCCTCGTCGCGCGGGTAGGGATGACGCGCCCGATCGGATGACGCGCCTGATCGGCCTGGACGTCGGGACCTCGTCGGTCAAGGGCATCGCGATCGACGAGACCGGCGGCGTGCTCGGACGGGCCGAGCGCCCGCATGGCCTGAGCACGCCGCATCCCGGCTGGAGCGAGCAGGACCCCGACGATTGGTGGCGCGGCGCCAACGAGGTCCTGGAGGAGCTCGACGCCGCCCAGGCCGCGGGCATCGGGCTCTCGGGCCAGATGCACGGCCTGGTCGCCCTCGACGAGCGCGGCCGCCCGCTGCGGCCGGCCATCCTGTGGAACGACGGCCGCACCCAGGCCCAGTGCGAGGAGATCGAGCGGCGCGTGGGATTCGAGCACCTCGTCGCCCTCACCGGCAACCGGGCGCTGGCCGGCTTCACGGCGCCGAAGCTGCTGTGGCTGCGCGAGCACGAGCCCGACGTCTACGGACGGATCGCCCACATCCTGCTGCCCAAGGACTACGTGCGCCTGCGCCTCACCGGGGAGTACGCGATCGACGTCGCGGACGCCTCGGGAACTCTCCTGTTCGACGTCGCCCAGCGGCGGTGGAGCGAGGAGATGCTCGCCGACCTCGACATCGACCCCGCATGGCTGCCGCGGTCGCTGGAGTCCCCCGTGGTGTCGGGCCACAGCGGGGGCGGCGTCCCGGTGGCCGCGGGGGCGGGAGATCAGGCGGCCGGCGCCCTGGGGGTGGGCGTGGTGGCCGAGGGCGGGCCGGCCTCCGTGGTGCTGGGCACGAGCGGGGTGGTCTTCGCCTCCCTGGACCACTACGCGCACGACCCGCAGGCCCGGGTGCACGCCTTCTGCCATGCCGTCCCCGAGCGCTGGCACGTGATGGGCGTGATGCTCAGCGCGGCGGGCTCCCTGGCCTGGCTGCGCGAGACCGTCGGGGGACGCTACGACGAGATGATCGAGGAGGCGGCCGGGTGGCCGCCCGGGACCGAGGGGCTGCTGTTCGCCCCCTACCTCGCCGGAGAGCGCACGCCCCATCCGGATCCCGACGCCCGGGGAGCGTTCGCCGGTCTGAGCCTGCGCCACGACCGGGGCGCGCTGGCGCGAGCCGTCCTGGAGGGGGTGTCGTTCGGCCTGCGCGACGCCCTCGACCTCGTCCGCGAGCTGGGCGGCGCGCCCCGGGCCGGGCGGATCTCCGGCGGGGGCGCCCGCTCGGAGCTGTGGCTGGAGATCCTGGCCTCGGTCCTCGAGCTTCCGCTGGAGCACACCGCGGTGGACGAGGGCGCCGCCTACGGCGCCGCTCTGCTCGGCGGCGTGGCGGGCGGGACCTGGCCCGATCCGGTGACGGCCGTGCAGGAGTGCGTCGAGGTGACGCGGACGACCGAGCCGCGGCCGGAGTGGACCGCCGCCTACGCCGACGCGCGGGAACGCTTCCGCGGGCTCTACCCCGCGCTGCGCCCGCTGCAGTCCTGACGGTCATCATGTCCGCTTCGCGTGAGACGCCCGCGTGCCACCCATCCGATCGCCGCGGCCGTGGGCCTGTTCGCCTGCCTGACCCTGGCCGGCTGCCTGTTCGGCGGCGATGACGCCCCACAGCGGCCTGCCGCGCCGGTGGGGGTCGTGCTGGACGGTCCGGCGCGTCCGGCCGAGTTCCACCGGCTCGGGCGGGCCTTCGCCGCCGAGCGCGTCCCGGTGACGGTCGCCGCGGCGGGCGACGGCGGCTCGTCCCCGCTGAGCCAGGCCCGCCGGCTGCTCGACGCCGGCGCGCGCGTCCTCGTGGTCCGCAACCGGGACTCCTCGTCCGGCGCCCCGGTCGAGCGCCTGGCGCGATCCCGAGGGGTTCCGGTGATCGACTACGGGAGGCTCACCCTGGCCGGCGCGGCCGACTACTACGTGGGCGTGGACGAGGTGAAGACGGGCGAGCTCATGGGTGAAGGGCTGACGGACTGCCTGCGGGCCGCGGCCATCAAGCATCCCCGGATCGTCGAGCTCAACGGCCCGGCGACGGACGACCTGGCCACTCAGCTCAAGCAGGGATACGACTCGGTCCTCAACCCGTACTTCACGCAGGAACGCGCCCGCAAGCTGGGCGACGAGTCGGTGCCGGACTGGTCACCGGCCGCCGCCCGCCGATCCTTCGCGGCGATGCTGGCACGCGCCGGCGGGCGGATCGACGGCGTCCTGGCGGCCAGCGACGCGCTCGCCGGGGCGGTCATAGCCAGTCCCGCCCGCCCCTCCGGCGAACTGGCCGTGGCCGGGCAGGGCGCGACGGCCGCGGGGGTGGCCCGCGTGCGCTCCGGCCGCCAGTGCGTCACGGTCTCGCGACCCGCGGCCAAGGAGGCAGCGGCGGTCGCGCAACTCGCCGGATACCTCGCCCGCGGGCGAAAGCCCCCGGCGGACCTCGCCGACGGCACGTCCTACGACACGGTGCGCAAGATCCCCTCGGTCCTGGTCGACCCCCAGGCGATCGCCGCTCCGGGCACCGGCGACTGAGCCGGTCAGTCGCGCGCAAGCTCGTCGCGCAGCCACATGAGCCCGATGAGCGACTTGGAGTCGCGGCACTCCTCGATGGCCGCGTCCAGGCGCTGCAGCGGCCAGGGCACGATCTCGATGCGCTCCTCGTCCTCGGCCTGGGCCTCGACGTCGTAGAGCTCGCGCGCCGCGTAGAGGACCACCTGCTCGTCACTGAACCCCGGGCTGGTGAAGAACCGGCAGATCTCCCACCAGTCCTGAGCGGCCTTGCCGATCTCCTCGCCCAGCTCGCGCTCGGCCGTGTCGTCGGGGCTCTCGCCCTCCTCGTCGAGCTTGCCCGCGGGGATCTCGAGCATCGCGGGATCGCTCGCGGCCTCCCGCGGCTGGCGCACGAGCCACACGTGCTCGTCGTCCCAGGCCACGATGCCCACGGCGCCCGGGTGGCCGATGACCTCGCGCTCGACCTCCTCGCCGTCGTCCTCACGCCAGGTCTCGACCCGGACCTCGGCGATCCGGCCCTCCCACTCCGTCTTGGATGCGATGCGCTCGAACATCAGGTCTGTCTAGTCCTCCTTGGCGGGTCCCAGAAGCCGCTCGACGACGAGGACGTCGCGCCATTCCCCGTCGAGGCGGCCGTGGCGGCGGTGTACCCCGACCTCGGCGAAGCCGCACGCGCGGCACAGCGCGAGGCTGGGCTCGTTGTCGGCGAAGATCTTGCCCAGCAGCTTGAAGCGCCCGTCCTCCTCGGCCGCGGAGCACAGGGCGCTCAGCAGCTCGCGGCCCACTCCGCGGCGCCGGGCGTCGCCCGCGACGTAGATGCCGAACTCGCCCACGTCGAAGTAGGCCGGGACCTCGCTGTACTCGCTCACGGCGGCGAAGGCGATGACCCGCCCCGCATCCTCGCCCACCAGCGCCGGCCCCCGGCGCCCCAGCCAGGCGCGCACGAGGTCGTCATCGACCGGCTCCGTGACGAAGGTGGCCTGGCGCTCGGCCACGCCCTCGTTGTAGATCTCGGCGATCGCCTGGGAGTCCGCGATCTCCGCGGGGCGGGTGTTCATGCGGGCTCGGGGAGCATCTGGGCGATGGCCTCGCCCGCGGCCAGGGAGGCCGCGAAGAAGTCCGGATCCTCGTCCAGGTCGCGCCCCATGGTGCGCGCGGGGAGCCCGCTCTCGGCGTACCCCTCGAGGTCGATGGGCACGTGGCGCACCTCGTGGCGGTAGTCGTCGGGGAACTGGCGCTCCATGTCGTCGGGGAGCGCGACGAGGACCCGGCCGAGCAGCAGTTCGAGCACGGTCATCGTGTGGTGCGACACGCCCTGGTGGCGCGGGCGCGGATCGCCGGAGGACATGCGGGCCACCACGACCGTGCGGCAGCCGAGCGCCAGCGCGGCGTGAGCGGTGTCCAGGGCGAACATGCCTCCGTGGCCCAGCGCCGAGGCGGACCCGAGGATGCCCGGGCCCGGACCGCACAGCGCGACGTCCCAGCCGTCGTCGTGCAGACCCCAGTGGATCGCGCCCGGCGTGGTGATGGCCTCGCGCGGCGCGCCGTAGGCCGGGCCGGCCGTGACGTGGGCGGCGAGCAGGTCGCGCTCGGCCAGATCGCGCACGACCTGCGACATCGCGCCGGGCAGCGCGCCGCCGGGCGTCTGGACGTAGCCCACCCGCGACCCGGGGCGCGTGCGCGCCACGGCCCAGGCCAGCGGGGCGAGCTGCCCGTGCAGGCCGAACACGCCGACCGGGCGCGCCAGCGGAACCGCGAGCTGCGGGCCCTCGACGGGCAGCACGGCGTGCTGGAGGCTCGTGTAGTTGAGCTTCATGACGTGGGCGTCGGGGACGCCCGGGCCGTCGAGCCCGTTGGTCAGGTTGACGTGGATGACGTCGAAGCCCCCCGAGCCCAGGCCCAGCTCCACAGCCGCGACGTTGACCACGACGTCGTCGCCGGTCCGGCTCTCCCCCACCAGCCCCACGTCGGCCTGGGCGGCGCGGCGCTCGCCGGCCACGTAGACCGTCATCCGCTGCCAGCCGCCGTCGGGAGGCGACACCTCGACGACCGTCCCCCGGCGCAGCGTCAGCACCTAGGCACCGACCTCGCCCGCCGCGTCCACGAGGGCGATCGCCACGTCGAGCATCCCCTCCAGCGCGCCGACGGTCACGCGCTCGCCGGGCTCGTGGTTGTGCTGGGTGCCGTTGGCCAGGTTCACGCACGGCAGGCCGGCGGCGACCAGCGCGTTGGCATCCGAGCCGCCGCCGGTCACGACCCGCCGGGGCTCGTGCCCGCAGCGCGCCAGCGCCGCCTCGGCGGCGGCGACGGCCGGCGAGGCGGCGCGCGACCGGTAGCCCGCGAACAGGCGCTGCACCGACGACGTCGACGTCGCACTCGTGGGCGTTGGCGCCGTCGTGCACGTGGTCGACCATCTCGCCGATCAGGGTCTCGGCCCTGGCCTCGTCCAGCGAGCGGCACTCGGCCTCGATTCGGCAGCGGTCGGGCACCACGTTGGTCGAGGCGCTTCCGCCCTCGATCCGGCCCACGTTGGCCGTCGTCTCGTCGTCCAGGCGCCCCAGGCGCATCGCCGCCACCGCGGCGGCCGCGGCGGCGATCGCGCTGCGCCCCTTCTCCGGGCGGATCCCCGCGTGGGCGGCGGCGCCGTGGAAGTCGGCCTCGATGCGGTAGTAGGTCGGAGAGGCCACGATCACCTCGCCGATCGGGGTCGCGTGGTCGAAGACGTAGCCGAACTTCGCCCGCAGCCGCGAGGCGTCGAAGGCCTTGGCCCCGCGCAGGGCGTTCTCCTCGCAGACGGTGAAGAGCAGTTCCACGCCGACCGGGCCGGCGCTCTGGGCGCAGGCGCCGCGCCAGCACGAGCATCACGGCGACCGCCGCCTTGTTGTCGGCGCCGAGGATCCCGTCGCGGGCGTTCTCCCATGCGCCCTCGACCACGACGGGCTCGATCGGCGCCTGGGGCACGACGGTGTCCAGATGCGCGCAGAGCAGGATGTCGCGAGCTCCGTCGGGGCCGGCCGACCCGGGCGAGCAGGTTGCCGCACTCCGACCCGGCCTCGCGGCCCGGAATCGTCCTCGGCCACGTCGAGCCCGATGTCGCGCAGCTCGGCGGCCACGCGATCGGCGCAGGCGCGTTCGCGGCCGAACGGGCTCTCGATCCGGCACAGCTCGGCGAAGAGGTCGTTCAGTCGCGCGCTCGGCCTCGCCGGCGCGGCCTCACGGGCGGGCTCCAGCCGCGCTCGCTGCGGCGCGACACCGCGGGCTCGCCCTCGGGCGCACGCGCTCGCGCGCAGCCGCTCGAGCGCGGCGCGGACGAACTCGCGGAACAGCGGGGCCGGCCGCTCGGGACGCGACTTGAACTCGGGGTGGTACTGCGAGGCGACGAAGAACGGATGCTCGTCGGCGGGCAGCTCGATGACCTCGACGAGGCGCTCGTCGGGCGAGGTGCCGGAGAACACCAGCCCGGCCGCCTCCAGGCGCCGGCGCAGGAGGTTGTTGACCTCATAGCGATGGCGGTGGCGCTCGTAGACGACGGCCTCGCCGTAGATCTCGCGGGCGCGCGTGCCGTCGTGGAGCTTGATCGGGTCGGCGCCCAGGCGCATCGTCCCGCCCATGTCGGCGACCTCCTTCTGCTCGGGCAGCAGGTCGATGACCGGATACGGCGTCTCGGGATCGAACTCGGTCGAGTTCGCCCCCTCCATCCCCGCGACGTGGCGGGCGAACTCGCACACGGCGAGCTGCATCCCCAGGCAGATGCCCAGGTACGGGATCGCCGTTCTCGCGCGCGACCCGGGCGGCGGCGATCTTGCCCTCGATCCCGCGGCCGCCGAAGCCGCCGGGGATGAGGATGCCGTCGGCGTCGGCGAGGCGCTGCGCGTCGCTGCTCGGGGTCGAGCTGCTCGGAGTCGACCCAGTCGATCTCGACCCGGCAGCCGTGCATGAAGCCCGAGTGGCGCAGGGCCTCCGACGACCGACAGGTAGGCGTCCTCGAGCTGTACGTACTTGCCCACGAGCGCGATGCGCACGGTCTCCTGCGGCCTCGTCCGCGCGCTCGACGTGAGCTCCTCCCACGAATGCCAGATCGGGGGCCGGCGCCTCCGGAGCCGAAGTGGTCGAGCACGAAGTCGTCGACGCCCTCGTCGCGGAAGACGAGCGGCACCTTGTAGATGTTGTCCACGTCGCGCGCCGAGACGACGGCCTCCATCGGGCAGCGAGGCGAACAGGGCGATCTTTCGCCGGATGTCGCTGTTCAGGCTCGCCCTCCGAGCGGCACACGACCATGTCCGGGCGCGATACCGATGCGCCGCAGCTCGTTGACCGAGTGCTGGGTCGGCTTGGTCTTGAGCTCGCCGGCGTGGCCGATGTAGGGCACGAGCGTGAGGTGGATGAACATGCAGCGCGCGCCGGCCGACGTCGACGGGGAACTGGCGGATCGCCTCGAGGAACGGCAGGGACTCGATGTCGCCCACGGTGCCGCCGATCTCGGTGATGACGACGTCGACGTCGGTGGCCTCGGCCATCAGCTGGATGCGCTGCTTGATCTCGTCGGTGATGTGGGGCACGACCTGCACGGTCGCCGCCGAGGTAGTCGCCGCGGCGCTCGCGGCGGATGACCGTGTTGTAGACCGCGCCCGCGGTGACGTTGGAGGCGCGCGCTGGTGTTCGCGTCGGTGAAGCGCTCGTAGTGGCCGAGGTCGAGATCGGTCTCGGCGCCGTCCTCGGTGACGAAGACCTCGCCGTGCTGGTAGGGCGACATCGTGCCGGGATCGACGTTGATGTAGGGGTCGAACTTCTGCAGCTGGACCGCGCAGGCCGCGGGCCACGAGCAGCCGGCCGATCGACGCGGCGGCGATCCCCTTGCCCAGCGACGAGACGACGCCGCCGGTGACGAAGATGAAGCGTGTGTGGCGGAGCCGTCGGGGCGAGTGGTCATGCAGGTCTGCCGAGCGAGTCTAGCTGGCGGAGCCGCGGAGTCCGCTCGACGAAGCTCCGAAGAGATCGAGCGAAACTCCCCGTACGACGTGATCGCCAGCGGCACCGCGAGCGCGACAGCCTGGCCCGTGGTGCCCAGCGCGAGCACGAGCCACAGGCCGGCCAGGGCGCCGATCAGGTTCGAGCCGGTGTCGCCCAGCATCGCCCGCTCGCGCAGGTCGTAGACGCCGAGCGACGAGCACGGCGCCGGCGAACAGGCCCAGCGCCCACAGCGGGTCGACGTCCCACGCGCCCAGCGTGAGCCCGGCCCCGAGCAGCACGAACGCCTTGACCGAGCGCCCGGGCCGCAGGTCGAGCAGGTTGAACAGGTTGGTCGACAGAGGACGAGGACGCGCGACGGCGAGCAGGTACTCGCCGTCGCGAGTACCCCGGCCGGACAGCACGTAGAGCGCCAGGCCGAGCGAGCCGAGCGGCCTTGAGCGCGCCCGTGCTGAATCGGCCGCGCAGCGCCGCGCGCCGTGCCCGCGCCAGCCGCGCGAGGCGCCCGCCGAGGGCGTCGTCGACCAGTCCCAGGAAGGCGACGCCGAGCGCGTAGATCGCGACGGTCCGCAGCTCCGGGCGCAGGACGTCGTCGGCGATGCCGAGCTCGGAGATGAAGGCCAACGGCCCGGGCGCCAGCGGCCGCGGCGGCCACGATCACCGCCCGCGGGAAAGGGCAGCACGACGCCGCGGTAGTTCTCCGCGCGAGGCGGCCCTCCCCGCAGCGCGCGCAGCAGCCGCCGGGGCGAGGAGTCACGGCCGTGAGCGACCGAGACGATGAGCGGGAGCGCCGGCACGCGAGGACCGTAGCGCTGAGCCGGATGGCGGCCGGCTACCCGCCGACGCTGTTGGCGCGGCAGCGGCCTGGGCCGGCTGTCGGCTGTCATCGTGCCGAAGGCGCCGCTTGGCTCCGAGCAGGACGAAGACGAGCGAGGCCTTGCCCGCGAGCTGGTCGATGTCGTCGACGCTGGGCAGCTCGTGGTCCTTGAACCAGCCGATCTGGGACGGGTCGGTGTCGGTCTCCTCGACGCCGACGACCCGGGCGGCGTCGGTGGTGGTGAGGCCGTCGACCAAGCCGGACTCGAAGGCGTCGGTGTGGGCGGCGTCGTCGCCGGTCCGGTCGCGTGCGGGCGTGATAGAGGATCACTCCGTCGAGGCCGTCCAGCCGGCCGGACGAGGTCGTTCAGCAGCGCGCGGCCCAGGCCCTTGGCGCGCTTGCCGCCCTGCACGAGGGACTGCGCCGAGCACGTTGCCGAGTTTGTTGAAGTCGCCCGTGCTCGGCGGAGCGCGATCCCTTGCCGCTCTCGCCGCCCCGTCGGATGATCGGCTCGCCGACCGACGGCGACGCTCGAGAGGCGCCCGCCGGTGTTGTCCAGCGCGCCGCGGACCTCGGCGATCGTCGAGTCGGGCAGGTCGCCCGAGGCCGATCAGCCCGATGCGCTGGCCGGCCAGGCGGTCGCCGACCATCAGCGGGTAGAGCCGGCCTCTCGATGTGGTCGCGCTCGGCCAGTTCCCTGCGCAGGTCGGGTCGAGCGCGCGTTGCGCGCTGCGGACGTCCTTGCGCAGCGAGCTGCGCAGGTCGTGCTCGGCGCTGGAGACGAGGCCCTGTCGCCGATCGCCACGCCCGAGGAGCAGGCCGATCGCCAGGGCCAGGAAGACGGCGACGAGCGAGAGCGCGTGGTAGCGGAAGTCGAACATGGCGAGGGAGAAGCGCGGGCGAGCCTAGAGATCCCATGCCCAGCAGGACCCGCAGCTTGAGCCAGAGGAGGTCGGCCACCTCGCGCAGGCCCGGCGTGGCGCGACGACGGCCAGCCAGGACGATCAGGCCCACGCCAGCGAGGATCAGAACCGGGCAAGCGAGCCGGGCTGCGGGCGGTAGAGGCGGCTCACGCCCTTCGCGTCGACGAGGATCTCCCCGATCGCGCAGCCGCGTGAGGAACGTGGAGGACATGCCCGCCCGCGTTCTTGTCCAGGAACTCGACGAGGTTGAAGTGCGAGCCGACGGACACGATGAGCGACGCGCCCTTCTCGGCGGCGATCAGCATCGCGACGTCCTGGCTGGTCGCCGGGGCGGGGACGATCTTGTAGGGCAGGCCCAGGCGCTCGACGGCCTCGCGGCCCGGGGCGCGGCCGTCGGGATAGGCGTGGACGACGAGCTCGGCGCCGCAGCGCAGCGTCCCCTCCGTGGCCGAGTCCATGTCGCCGACGATCATGTCGGGCTTGAAGCCCTCCTCGAGGAGCGCGTCGGCGCCGCCGTCGACGCCGACGAGGACCGGCCGCACGTCGCGGATGTAGGGGCGCAGCGCCTTGATGTCGCGCTTGTGGTCGACCCCGCGCACGACGACGAGCGCCGGGCGGTCGCGGAAGTCCGTGTCGAACTGCGGCAGCTCGAGCTTGCCCGAGAGCAGCTCGCGCTCCTGGCGCATGTGCTCGACGGTGTTCTTGGCGAAGGGCTCGAGCGCCTCGCCGATCTCCGCGCCGGCGCTGCTCGGTCTGCGACTGGACGGCGTCGGGGTCCTGGACCTCGCCGCGCGCGAGCACGCGGCCGGCGCGATGATCTCGCCGCCGCGCACGACGATCGGGTCGCCGTCATCGAGCAGGTCGAAGAGCGGCGCGCCGGGCGCGTCCACCAGGTGGATGCCGGCCTGGACGAGCAGCAGCGGCCCCATGTTCGGGTAGCGCCCACTCGTCGAGGGCGCGCAGTTGACGACGGCCTCCACCCCGCACGCGACGAGGTCCTCGCCCGAGACCCGGTCGAGGTCGAGGTGGTCGATGATCGCGATGTCGCCGCGGCCGCAGCCGCTTGACCAGGTGCTTGGTCCGCTTGCCGAGCCGCGCCACGCCCTGGACCTCACGCACGTCAGCGGCCGGACCCGCCGCGGGATCGCGTTTCGTCCCGGAAACGGCCACGACGCGCAGTGTACGGCCCCGGGACGCCCGAAGTTACCGTTGGGCGGGCGCTGCCGCGGGCGTCTACGCCGCCTTCAGCAGCGACTTCGCGTGCCTGCGCGCACCCACGTCGTCGGCGTCGGCGCCGAGCATCCGGACGAGCTCGCCCACGACCGCGTCGGCGTCGAGCTCCTCCACGACCGTCTGGGCCGGACTCGCTCGAGAGGTCCTTCTCGATGCGGAAGTGGCGGGCGGCCATCGAGGCGACCTGGGGCAGGTGGGTGATGCACAGGACCGCGGCCGTCCGAGAGGGACGCGCAGCTGTTCGCCCACGGCGCGCGCGGTGTGCCCGCCGATGCCCGCGTCGACCTCGTCGAAGACGAGCAGGCGGCGCGTCGCGCGCGGCAGCGGCTGCCCGGCGCTCGCGTCGCTGCCCTCGTGCGGCCACGCCCATGAGCGCGAGCATCACCCGCGACAGCTCGCCGCCCGAGGCGATCTCGCGCAGCGGCCCGGCCGGCACGCCGGGGTTGGGGGCGATGCGGAACTCGACGACGTCGGCCCCGGCGGGGCCGGGCTCGTCGCGCTCCTCGAGCTCGACGTCGAACGGCGCGCCCTCCATGGCCAGCTCGGTCGAGACGCTCCCGGACCGCCTCGGCCAGCCGCGGGGCGGCGGCGCGGCGGGCCTCGCTGCAGCCCATCGGCCAGCTTGGCCAGCGCCGCCTCGGCCTCCGCCAGCTCGGCCTCCGAGCGCTCCAGCGCGACCTCGGCGTCGGCGAGCTCGTCGCGCCGCGCGCGGCAGCTCTCGGCGTGCGCGAGCACGGCGGCGATCGTTCCGCCGTGCTTGCGCTTGAGGCGCTCCAGGGCGGCCGAGGCGATCCTCGACCTCCTCCAGGCGCCCGGGCTCGCCCTCGACCTCCTGCTCGTAGCGGCGCAGCTCACCCCCCAGGTCCTCCAGCTCCAGCCGTGAGGCCCGCAGGCGCTCGGCCAGCCCGTCGAGCCGCGGATCGACGCCGGCGCAGGGCGTCGAGCTGCTGCGTCGGCCTCGGCCAGCAGGAACGCCGGCGCCCGGGCCCGCCCGCCTCCGGGGCCAGCGCCTCGGCGCCGGCCAGAGCCGCGGCGCGCAGCCCCTCGAGATGGCGCAGGCGCTCGCGCTCGGCTCGCCAGCTCGGCCTCCTCGGCCTCGCTCGGGCGCCGCCTCCTCGATCTCGGCGAGCTCGAACTCGAGCAGGTCGAGCTCGCGCTCGCGGGCGCCGGCCCTCGCCGCGAGCTCCTCGCGGGCGGTGCGCAGCTCGCGGGCGCGGGCCCACGCCTCCGCATGCTCGGCGCGCCGGCGCGTCTGCTCGGCCCCGCAGAAGCCGTCGAGCACGTCGAGCTGGGCGGAGGCCAGCGTGAGCCTGCGGTGCTCGTGCTGGCCGTAGAAGGAGAGCAGCCCCTCCGAGACGGCTCGCGCAGGTCGGCCACCCCGATCGAGCGGCCGTTCGAGGTAGGCGCGCGTCCGGCCCTCGGCGCTGACCCGGCGGGCGAGCACGAGCTCCTCGGCGTCGTCGGGCAGCCGCTCGGCGAGCTGCTGCGCGCGGCCTGCGGGAAGGTCGAAGACGCCCTCGACGTAGGCCTCGGCCGCCCCGGGGCGCACGATCCCGCTGCGAGCGCGCCCTCCCAGCAGCAGGTCGAGCGCATGGGCGAGCACCGTCTTGCCCGCGCCCGTCTCGCCCGTGAGCACGTTGAGGCCCGGGGCGAGGCGCAGCTCGGCCCGTTCGATCAGCAGGAGGTTCTCGACTCTCAGCTCGAGGAGCATGCTCGACGGTCTACCAGCGCACCCCGACGGACCCGGCCCGCCGACCCCGGACCGGGGGCAACAGCACACAAATCGCGTGCGGAATGTGACAGGGTCAGCGCATGGGCGGATCTCTGTACCGAGCGACGTGGGGCCGGCTGTTCGCGGCGATGTACGAGCGGGCGCTGCGCGCGACCGAGGAGGCCGGGATGGCGGACAAGCGCCGCCGGCTGCTGGCCGAGGCCACCGGCGCGACCCTCGAGCTGGGCGCGGGGACGGGCCTCAACCTCTCCTACTACCCGGCGTCGGTCACCGAGCTCGTCCTCACCGAGCCCGGCCCGCACATGGCGCGGCGCCTGCGCGAGCACGTCGTCCGCGCCCCCTGCCCGGCCGAGGTCGTGGAGGCGCCGGCCGAGCGCCTCCCCCACCCCGACGACAGCTTCGACACCGTCGTCGCCACGCTGGTCCTGTGCACAATCCCCGACGCCCCCGCCGCCCTGGCCGAGGTCGCGCGGGTGCTGCGCCCCGGCGGGCGCCTGCTCTTCCTCGAGCACGTGCGCTCCGAGGATCCGGACCTCGCGCGCTGGCAGGACCGCCTGGCCGCCCCCTGGCGCTTCGTCGCTGACGGCTGCAACTGCAACCGCGACACGCTGAGCGCGCTGCGCGCCTCCCCGCTGGAGGTCGTGGACTTCGGACACGACCAGATCCCCAAGGCCGCCCCCATCGTCCGGCCGCTGATCGCCGGGTCGGCGGTCGCGCCCTAGATGATGGAAGGCGTGCTGGGAATGTGGCAGCCCGCCTGAGCCGCGTGGCGGCTCAGAAGGCCAGGCGGCCGAACTTCTCGCGCAGGCGGTGGTAGAAGGTCGCGCCCGGCAGCTGGGCCAGGCGAGCCCGGTCGTCGACGAACCGGACCTCAAGCCCCTCGCCCGCCGGAAGCTCGCGCACGAGCTGGCCGTCGACCGTCACGTCGGTGGCGTCCTCGCGCGAGCGGTTGTGCACGGTGAGGGTGTCGTTGGGCGCGACGACGAGCGTGCGCGCCGTGAGCGAGTGCGGCGCGATGAACGAGACCACGAAGCCCTCGACGCCCCAGGCCATGACCGGTCCGCCGTTGGCCAGGTTGTAGCCCGTCGATCCGGCCGGCGTGGACACGACGAGGCCGTCGCAGCGCACGCGGCCGACCTCGTCGTCGCCCACGGCGAAGGCCAGGTCGGCGACGCGCAGCCCGGGCTTGCGATGGAAGGAGACGTCGTTGATGGCGAGCATCCCGTCGCTGTTGCCGCCGGCCAGCTCCATGGCGGGCAGGGTCATGGGCTCGAAGTCGCCGGCCAGGGCCAGGCCAAGTCCCTCCTCGAGGCGATCCGGGTCCACGGTGGCCAGGAACCCGACCTCCCCGTAGTTGACGGCGAAGACCGGGACCTTCGTGCCCGTGTACTCGCGCAGGGCGCGCAGGATCGTCCCGTCGCCGCCGAGCACGATGCACAGGTCCACGTCACGCTCGATCAGCGCGTCGGCGATCACCCGCTCGCCGTCGCCCTCGATGCCGTGCTTGTCGGTCTCCTCGGGATCGAAGCGCAGGGTGGCGCCGGCCTGCGCCGCCAGGCGCTGCAGCACGGCCACGGCCTCATGCGTGCCCGCCGGCCGGGCGTGCGTGAACACGGTGACCACGGGCCGGCCGCTCACGGCTCGACCTCACGCGCCGCGGCCTGGAGATCGGAGACTTCGCTCTCGCGGCCGGCCTCGGCCAGCCAGGCGAACGTCTCCAGGTTGCCCTTCGGGCCGGGCAGCCGCGAGGACGCGTAGCCCAGGACGCCGGCCCCGCAGCGCCGGGCCACCTCGCCGACGGCCACCAGGGCGTCGCGCCTGGCGTCCGGGTCGCGGACGACCCCGCCCCGGGCCACGTGCTCGCGCCCGGCCTCGAACTGGGGCTTGACCATGGCCAGGCAGTCGAAGCGCTCGGCCGCGCAGCCCAGGACGGCCGGCAGGACCTTGGCCAGCGAGATGAAGGAGACGTCGACCACGATCAGATCAGGGGCGTAGGGCAGCCGCGCGGGCTCCAGCGAGCGCGCGTTGAACCGCTCGACCACGGTGACCCGCGGGTCGGAGCGCAGCCGCCAGTGCAGCTCGCCGTAGGCGACATCGAGGGCCACGACGTGAGCCGCGCCCCGCTGGAGGAGGCAGTCGGTGAACCCGCCGGTCGAGGCGCCAACGTCCAGGCAGCGGCGCCCGGCCGGGTCCACGCCCGTGGCGTCCAGCGCGTTGGCGAGCTTGCGCCCGCCGCGCGACACGAACTCGGGGGCCTCGTCCACGGCCACCGCGACGTCGGGCGCCACCAGCTGGCCGGGCTTGTCGGCCCGGCGCCCGTCGGAGCCCAGCCGCACCTCGCCCGCGATGACCGACGCGGCGGCACGGCTGCGGGAGTCGAACACGCCGCGCTGCGCGAGCAGGGTGTCCAGCCGCACCTTCGTCGCCTTGGCCACGGCGCGAACCGTACCGGCTACCGTTCTGCGCGATGCCCGGCCGGACCTCCTCCCTCGTCGCCCGCGGGCGCCGCGTCAACTGGAAGCTCGTCCTGGCGGTCGGCGTTCGCATCGTCCAGGAGGGCCGCAAGCGCTGGGAGAACATCTCCGATCGCGAGCGGCGCGAGCTCGCGCGGATCGTCCGCAAGTCCAAGGGCCGTCCGTCCAATCTCCTCGCGCACGAGCGCCAGGAGCTCTGGCGCATCGTCCGCAAGGCCGTCAGCTCGCGCTGAACCGCACTTGCGGAGGGCCCCTCCGGAGTGTGCCCCCAGTCACAGACGTTGACTGGCCAGTCAACCAATATGGGCGTCAGTTATGACCGCTCTTCGTCTCATCTCCCTCCCCACCCACGCCGCGCTGGAGCTCGCGGGCGGCCTGATCGTCCTGATCGCGCCCTTCGTGCTCGGCTTCTCGGCCGCCGGCCTCGTGGTTTCGGTGATGCTCGGCGCGCTGATCGTGGGCCTGGCCCTCTCGGCGATTCCCGTCGAGGGCCGCACCTCCCCCATCGGCGCCCACTTCGCCTACGACCGGGGCCTGGCCATCGGCCTCCTCGGCGGGGCGCTGGTGCTCGGCATCGCCGGGGACGTCGGGGCCTCCGTCTTCCTCGCCGCCGCCGCGGCCGGACAGGCGGTCCTCAACCTCGTCACCCGCTACTCGGGACACGCCTGACCAAGACTTCCCTCAGAGATCGAAGCTCCATCACATAGCTACATCTCTCCTCCCTGAAACGGCCCGCCTCCCCGGCGGGTCGTTTCTCTTGTGGGGAGCGACCCGCGCTCAGGCGCCGGTGAGCGCGCTGCGTGGGTCCTGCACCGCGGCCTCGATGCGCTCGGCGATCTTCTCGCCGGTGTAGCCGACCTCCTCGTGCAGGAGGGCGGGCTTGCCGTGGGTGACGAAGCGGTCGGGCAGCCCGACGCGAAGGATCCGCGGCGCCACGCCGGCCTCGTTGAGCGCCTCCCACACCGCCGAGCCGAAGCCGCCCTGCAGGACGCCCTCCTCGACGGTGACGAGCAGGTCGTGCTCGGCCGCGAGCTGGGCCATGAGACCCGTGTCGATCGGCTTGGCGAAGCGGGCGTCGGCGACCGTGACCTCCAGGCCGCGCTCGGCCAGCAGGTCGGCGGCCTCCAGGCCCTTGGCCACACCCGAGCCGTACCCGACGATCGCCACGCGCTTGCCCTCGCGCAGGACCTCGCCGGTGCCGATCTCGATCGCCTGGGGCTTGCGCGGGAGGGCCACGCCCTCCGCCTCCCCGCGCGGGTAGCGCAGGGCGACGGGGCCTCCGTCGTACTCGACGGCGGTCCGCAGCATGTTCACGAGCATGGCCTCGTCGCGCGGTGCCATCAGGACCATGTTGGGCAGGCAGCGCAGGTAGGCGATGTCGAAGACCCCGTGGTGCGTGGGGCCGTCGTCGCCCACCAGGCCCGCCCGGTCCATCGCGAACACGACGTTGAGCGACTGGAGGCTGACGTCGTGGACGATCTGGTCGAACGCCCGCTGCAGGAAGGTGGAGTAGATCGCACACACCGGCTTGGCGCCCTGGAGAGCCATCCCGGCCGCGAACAGCACCGCGTTCTGCTCGGCGATGCCCACGTCGAAGTAGCGCTCGGGCATCTCCTTCTCGAGGATGTTCAGGCCCGTGCCGGAGTTCATCGCGGCCGTGATGCCCACCACGCGGTCGTCGCGGCCGCATTCCGCCACGAGGGCCTCGCCGAACACCTTCGTGTACTGCGGCGGAGCGGGCTTGGCCGGCTTGGTCGTCGGCGGCTTGGCCGCCGCGGCGGGCGCGCCGTTGGCGATCGACTTGGGCTTGGCGGCGTGCCACTTCTCCATGCCCTCGAGGTCGCCCTCCTCGGCGGGAGCGAAGCCCTTGCCCTTGACGGTGGCGACGTGGACGACGACGGGCCGGTCGGCGGCCAGCGCCTCCTTGAGCGCCTCGCGCGTGGCGTGCACGTCGTGGCCGTCGATGACGCCCATATAGGCGAAGTCGAGCTCCTCCCACCACAGCCCGGGCGCCCAGAAGGCCTTGATCGACTCCTTCACGTGGGGGCCGAACTGCTCGAAGCGCGCGCCGATGCCGCCAGGGAGCTTGGTCAGCCCGCCCTCGACGCCCTCGCGCGCCTTGTACAGCTTGGGATTGAGGCGCACGCGGTTGAAGTAACGGGAGAGCGCGCCGACGTTGGGGGCGATCGACATCCCGTTGTCGTTGAGGACGACGACGAACGGGGTGCCCAGACCGCCGGCCAGGTGGACGGCCTCGAAGGCCACGCCGCCGGTCATGGCGCCGTCGCCGATCACGGCGACGACCTTGCCGTCCGCCCCCTGCCCGCGGCGCATGGCCTCCTTGAGACCGACCGCGTAGCCGATCGAGGTCGAGGCGTGGCCGGCCCCCATGATGTCGTGCTCGGACTCGGCGATCGAGCAGAAGGGCGCCAGGCCCTCGTACTTGCGGATCGTGTCCAGCTGGTCGCGCCGGCCGGTGAGGACCTTGTGGGGATAGGCCTGGTGGCCGACGTCCCAGAGGATCTTGTCGCGCGGGCTGTCGAGCACCGAGTGCAGGGCGACGGCCAGCTCGCAGGCGCCGAGATTGGCGCCGAAGTGCCCGCCGATCTCGCCGATCGTCTCGATGATCAGCTCGCGGACCTCCTGGGCGACCTGGGCGAGCTCGTCGTCGCTCAGGCTGCCGAGGTCCTGCGGTCCGTCGATGTGGTCGAGAAGGCGGGTCATGAGGTTCGCGTGTAGATGAAGTCCGTGATCCGTTCCAGCTCCGCCGCGCCGTCCGGCGCCGCCTGCGCGAGCGCCGCGCGAGCCCCGGCGTGTGACTCCCCGGCCAGTTCCCGGGCCCGCTCGAGGCCGAACTCGCTCACGTAGGTTCTTTTCCCGTGACGCTCGTCCGAACCCTGAGGCTTGCCCAGGGCGGCTTCGGTTCCGGTGACGTCAAGGATGTCGTCCACGATCTGGAAGAGCACTCCGAGCTCGGCCGCGAAGGCCCGATAGGCGATTGTCGCAGGTTGCGGCGCCCCGCCTAAGAGCAATACGCACTCCACGGAGGCCCCGATCAGCCGCCCGGTCTTGAGCTCGTGCAGGCGGCGCAGACCCTCGGGGCCGGGTGGCGCGACCTCGGCGACGTCGATGTACTGCCCTCCGACCATGCCCGAGACGCCCGTCGCGACGGCCAGCTCACGCACCGCGGCCAGGAGGTTGGCCGGCTCCCCGGACTGGTGGGTGAGCACGTGGGCGAAGGCCTCGGCGTAGAGCCCGTCGCCGGCCAGGATCGCCACGTCCTCGCCGTAGCGGACGTGGCAGGTCGGCCGGCCGCGGCGCAGGTCGTCGTCGTCCATCGCCGGGAGGTCGTCGTGGATCAGCGAGTAGGTGTGGATCAGCTCCAGCGCCCCGGCGAAGGGCAGGATCTCCTCGGGGTCCATGCCGATCGCGCGGGCGGTGGCCAGGGCGAGCACGGGCCGGATGCGCTTGCCGCCGGCCAGCAGCGAGTAGCGCATGGCGTCGTCCAGGCCGGCCGTCGCGGGCTCGATGGAGAAGCGCAGCGTCTCCAGGTAGCGCTCGACCTCGAGCCGCAGCTCGTCCGGGTAGCCGGAGGCCTCCACTAGAGCAGCGAGTCCTGGCCCTGCGACGGCTCCGAGGCACGCGCCTCGCGCTCGAGCGCGGTGGCCGCGCGGGCGGCCAGGCGCGCGCACTCGTCCACCAGCGCCGCCGCGGCGTCGGCGTCCAGGTCGCCCGAGCGCAGGCGCTGAGCCGCCTGCTCGAGCTCGCCGGCCACCGAGTCCAGTTCAGAGGGATCGGTCATGTGCGCATGATCCTATGCCGCCACCGAGGCCAGAACCTCGACGGCCAGCGCGTAGGACTCGGGCCGCAGGCCGATGTGCGACTGCTCCATGCGCGGGCGGCGGGGAAAGCCCGTGCGCCGAAGGCGACGCGGACCGTTCTCGTCCTCCAGCCAGGCATCCGGGAGCGGGCCGGCGGCGTGACCGAGCGCCTTGAGCCAGTGGTACCTCAAGAGGCGGACTGGTGCTGCGCGCGCAGGACCGCGCCGAGGATGCCATTGACGAACCCCGGGGCCTCGGCGCCGCAGTAGGCCTTGGCGGTCTCCACCGCCTCGTCGATCGCGCCCTCGGGCGAGATCGCCTCCTCGCCGGGGAGCCGGCCGGGATGCAGCATCTCGAACAGGGCGACCCGCAGGACCGCTCGCTCCAGCGGCGCGATGCGCTCCAGGGTCCATCCCTCGGCGTGGCGCTCGATCAGGCCGTCGAGCTGCTCCTGGTGCTCGAGCACGTTCGCGGCCAGCGCGCGCGTGAACGGACGGGCGTCGCGGCCCAGCGTGTCCTCCAGGTCGCGCCCGGTGGCGTCGTGCTGGTAGAGGGCGAAGACGGCCTGGCGGCGCTGGTCGGTGCGGCGCATGCGACCTAGGCTAGTCCTCGCGAGACGCTACGCCCGCGAGACGTACTCGCCGCTGCGGGTGTCGACGCGGACGATTGCGCCCTCGTCGACGAACAGCGGGACCTGGATGATCGCGCCGGTCTCCAGCGTCGCCGGCTTGGAGCCGCCGCCCGAGGCGGTGTCACCCTTCACGCCGGGCTCGGTCTGGGTGACCTGGAGGTTGACGGCGCTCGGAAGCTGCACGTCGGAGGCCTGGTCGTCGATGAACAGGACGTCCACCTCGTCGGAGGGCTTGAGCCAGCGCAGCGGGTCGGCCAGCGAGGGCTCGGGGATCGTCATCTGCTCGTAGGACTGCGTGTCCATGAAGTGCGCGTCGGTGCCGTCGGCGTAGAGGAACTGCATCTTGCGCGCCTCGGTCCGCACGGGCCGGAACTTCTCCCCCGCCCGGAAGGTCCGGTCGATCACGGCGCCGTCCGAGGCCCGGCGCAGCTTGGTGCGGACGAACGCGCCACCCTTGCCCGGCTTGACGTGCTGGAACTCGACGATCTTGAAGATCGTCCCGTCCACGTCGATGTGGTTGCCGTTCTTGAACTGGTTGGTGCTGATCACGGCGAGGAAGGGTAGCCGTCAGCGCTTGACCGCAACCTGCATGCCACCGCCGGGAACCGTGCGCAGCCGGATCGCGCGCCTCGGCTGCAGGCCGGCGTCGCGCTGCCAGCGAGCCATGTCCTCGGGCGTCCAGGTTCCCGAGCGGCTGGTCAGGGCGAAGTAGAACTCGAGCAGCGACGGGACCTGGCCCGAGTCCCCGGGCTTGCGCGGGCGGAAGGCGTCGAGGATCGCGAAGATCCCGCCCGGGCGCAGGGCGCGGGCGATGCGCCGCGCCAGAGCCGAGTTCTGCTCGTCGGTGAAGTGGTGGACGAGCTGGGCCATCATCACGACGTCCCATTCCTCCTCCCCCAGGTCGTCGGCCAGCGCGTCGCCGGGGCGGTGCACGACGCGGTCGCCCATCTCCTCGGCCGCGAGCAGCGGCGCCGCCTGCTCCACGGCGGCGGGCAGGTCGAGCACGACCGAGCGCAGGCCCTCGTGGCGCCGGCACAGCGCGACCGAGTAGTAGCCGTGCGAGCCGCCGATGTCGAGCATGTCCCGGGCGCCCCGGGGGACGGGCAGGCGCCTGACCGCCTCGGAGGAGAACGCGGCGGCCAGGGCGCGCATGCCGCGCTGGTAGGAGTCCCACATCTTCGGATCGGACATGTGGTGCAGGTCGAGCGGCTCGCCCGTGCGGACGTACTCCTCCGTGCGCCCGACCCACTCCCACTCGAGGATCTGGAAGCGCAGCTTGTCCGTGAGGTCGGTGGGGGCTGCCCGGCACGAGCCAGCGCCTCGACATCCGCGTGAGCTCGTAGCGGCCGTCGCGCAGGCGCAGGTAGTCCGAGGCGCCCAGCGCGAACAGGAGCTTGTCCGTCGCCGCGGGGTCGGTGCCGAGGCGCTCGGCGATCTGCGCCGGGGTGGCGGGCCCCGACTCGGCCAGGGCAGCGAACACGCCGAGGTCGGCCGCGGCCATGACGACCCGGGCCAGCGTGAACGCCATCTGCGTCTCGATCATCGGCCGGGGCACGACGCCCAGCCGCGTGACGACTCGCTCCAGCAGGCTCTCCGGGATGGCGCCGACGCGCATCGCGGCGACGCTAACGGGTCAGGGCATTCCGTTGGGAACCGGCGGCACGACGATGACGGGGCAGGTCGCCTGGGTCATGAGGGCCGCCCCCACGCTGCCGCCCAGAATCCGGGCGAGGCGCCCCTGCGGGCGCGCGCCGACCATGAGGGCATCCACCTCCTCGGCGTGGTCGAGCAGCTCCGTGACGGAGTCTCCCCGCAGCGTCACGGGCAGCGCGCGGACCGCCGGGGCCAGGCCGCGCACGGCGGCGGCCAGTGCGTCCGGAAGCGCCCGCGTCAGCGTCGCCGCGGGTGGTGCGGGCGAGAGGGCGGCGCCGGCCGTCTCGGTCACGGGCAGCAGCACGGCGTAGACGCGCAGGGCGCCGCGCGCGCTCAGCGCCACCTGCTCGGCCCGGCGCAGCGCGCTGTGCGCCTCGGCGGTCCCGTCGAAGCCCACGCCCAGGACCCGCAGGCCCGCATCTGACCTGCGCTCGAAGCCGCGGGGCACGACGGCCACCGCGCGCGACGAGTCGACGAGCAGGTGCTCGGCCGTGCTTCCGGGGAACACTCTCCCCATCCGGCTGCGATGGGAGGAGCCGACGACGATCAGTTCGCCGCCGGCGGCCGCCTCGTCCAGTCCGCGCGCGGGTGAACCGGCCCGGAGCGCGAGCCCTGCGCCGTGGCCGGCCTCGACGAGAGCGCCGCGCGCCTCAGCCTCGCCGTGCAGGCTGGGAAACGCCGCTCCGTCGCCGAACACCGCCGCGTGGGCGACGTCGGCGCCCGTCCATTCCTCGAGCACGCGCCCGAACGCCACGGCCGCCGCGGCCCCCGGCGATCCGTCGACTCCCACGATCACTCGCTGCGGCCAGCCCTCCACGGGTCACCTACTGCGCCTGCGCCGACTCCAACGCCGTCTTCTGAATCCGGGTGGTCGCGTGCGAGCCGCGCGGGACGATCAGGAGGGCGCAGGGCGCGTCGGCCATCAGCTCTGCGGACACGCTGCCCAGCAGCACGCGCCGCACGGGGCCGAAGGCGCGAGAGCCCATGACCAGGAGGTCCAGGCCGGCCTCCCTCGCGACGGTGGCGAGGCTTCCCACCACGGGGCCGTTTGCCTGCAGGCGCGTCTCCAGCGCGACTCCGGCCGGCACCGTCTCGACCGCGTGATCGAGCGCGTGCTGGGCGGCGGAGTGCAGCGACTCGCGAACGAGGCGCTCGGCCGAGGCGCCGAACTGCCCGACGACCGGGTCGGGAGAATCGACGGCGGCGATGGCGATGAGGGAAGCGCCCGAGGCCCGCGCCAGCTCCGCCGCGGCGATCAGCGCCTCCTCGCACTCCGGCTGGCCGTCGACGGCCACCCCGATGCGGGCGAGCCGCAGGGGCGAGCGATCCCTCAGCCCGGCGGGCGCGAGGGCGACCGCGCAGGGCGAACCCTGGACGATCCGGCGGGCCAGCCGACCGGAGGTGACTCGGCCGGCCTGCGCATCGCGCGAGGACCCGAGGACGATGACGTCCGCCCCGGTGCTCTCCGCGAAATCGGACAGCCCGCGGGCGGGCGAGCGCTCGGCGATCAGGTGCTTGCTGGCCGCGACGTCGGGCGGAAGATCACGGCCCGCCTGACGCAGAGCGTGCTCGGCGTGCTCGCGCATCTCGCCGCGCAACGCGTCGGGGAGCGGACCGGGAATGTCGTAGAAGACGTCGACGAGGTGCAGCGTCGCGCCGGTGGCCTGCGCGAACGCCTGACCGAGGGCGGCGGCGTCGCGCGCGCCCGGAGTTTCATCGAAGCCGACGACGAGCTTGCCGAACATTGCCCAGAGATCGTCGCACCGGCCATGGCACCGGCCATCCGGGGGAGGCACCGGGGCGGATGCGGAAAAGTACGGCTCGCGGACGCCCGCGGCCCGCGCCGGGCTAGGCGCGCCGCGAGGCGGTCGTGAGCTTCTCGCGCACGAGCGCGAGCTCGCGATCCATCTCGCCGTCCTCCAGCGAACTCGAGATCCGGCCCCGGACGTCGGTCCGGTAGTAGGCGGCGATGGCCGGGATCTCGACCGGCTCGGCCTGCGCGGTGAGGGCGAGCAGCAGGTCCCAGTCGCCCAGGTAGCGGAGGTCCTCGTCGAAGCGCTCGGCGCCGCGGCGGTGGGCGAGTACGTTGGTGTCGGCCAGGTTCCCGTCGCGGACCGCCTGCTCGTCCCACTCGTGGAAGAGCAGCCACGGGCGACCGCTGCTCTCGCCCCCGGGCGTCACCCGGCCCGAGTCGTCGCACACGCGCGCGCCGTAACAGACGGTGGCGTGCGGGAGGCGCTCGAACGTGGAGGCCACCGCCCGCAGCCAGTGCGGGTCGAAGCGGTTGTCGTCGTCGAGGTAGACGATGACCTCGCCCCGGGCCTCGTCCAGGCCGGCGTTGCGTGCCGCGCAGGGGCCGGCGCCCTCGGTCCGGACCACGCGGATGCGCGGATCCTCCAGGCCCGAGAGGTAGTCGGCCGTGCCGTCGCGCGAGCCGTCGTCGACGACGACGAGCTCCCAGCGGGCGTAGGACTGAGACTCGACCGAGTCCACGGCGGTGCGGAGCAGGTCGCAGCGGTCGCGCGTCGGCATGACCACGCTGATCAGGAGGTCCTCGGCCACGTCGGCGTGCGGAAGCCAGGCCGACATCGCCGCCACCTCCGCCTGGCGCTCGAGGCGGTTGACCCGCTCGCGCAGGGCGCCGACGTCCCGGTCGCGCAGCCGGTCGAGCGCCGGGTCGCGGCGCGTCGCCCACTCCGGCGCCGGGCTGGGCCGGCGCGCCAGGGCGCCGGCGGCGCGCCGGCGAGCGCGGGTCGCGAGCCCGCCCCCCTCCTCGGCGGGCGCGGACCCCTCGGGCAGGACAGACGCGATCGGCCGTCCGTCCGCGCCGGGCAACGGGACGCCGACGGCGGCGGCGAACGTCGCCCCGACGTCCTCGATCGGACGGACGCCCCGCCGGCGGCCGGGCCGGATGCCCGGGCCGGCGGCGAGGAGCATGCCCTCCGGCACGTGATCGCCCTGGCGCCAGTGGCCGTAGGGCACGGCCACCGTGCCGGTCGCCGGCGACCACACACGCTCGATCGGCGCGCTGCGCTCCCACTCGACGTAGAGATCGGCGAACGGGTCTCCCGGATGGCGGCGGTACACGTCCTCGGTGACCCAGCAGCGCCGCACCACCCGGCCGCCGGTGTCGACGTTGACCAGCTCGGTAAGGCGGTCCGACAGCCAGCTCAGCACGGCCCGCTGATCGGCGGGGTGCACCCGGCCGGCGGGCTCACGGCCGGCCAGGTTCAGGCGCAGCGCGCCGACCACCGTGTTGTTGGGCAGCTGGAACCACCGCCGCTCGGCCGGCGGAGGGAGCGGCGCCAGCGGGGCCGCCTCGCGGCCGCGCAGCAGGGGCGCCGCCAGGCGCAGGCCGCGGCCGCGGACCGGGCGCGGCAACCACCGCGCGGCCGCTCCGGCCGCCCGGGTGGCGGTGCCGAGCCCAGCCGGAACGTCCAGCGACCAGTCGAGCCGGTGCAGGACGTGGTCGAGGAGGTGGGTGCCGTCATGGTGGGCCACCATCCCGTGGGCCATCAGCATGTAGGCCGTGTCGCCCGGGCCCACGCGCGTGAGATGGTCGGCCACGACCTCGTCCAGGCGCCGGTAGATGTCGCGCAGGGGATCGCCGCCCATCCGGCGCACCAGGTCGGGGTCGTGCTGGGGATGGCCGGCCTCGTGCAGGTGCCAGAACTGGTGGCCGACGCAGTGGGACTCGCCCATCACGGTGAGGAAGAAGTCCCAGTCGCCCTGGTCGAGCACGTCCAGCGAGGCGCGGCGCTTGCGCTCGACGCCGTCGCGCAGGGCCGTCAGCAGGGCGAGGCTCTCGTCGTCGGTGCGCCGCTCCCCGTCGCGGTGGGTGTAGTCACACGGGGCGAACTGGCCGCCGGGGCCCGGCGGGTCCGCACTGCCGAGGTGCCCCCCGTGGCGCGCGGTCAGGTCGCCGGCCAGTTCCGGGGGCCAGGACGCCGGGCCGTAGTGGCGGTCGTGGCACCCCCACTCGGCCACCATGGCCCCGTTGACCGGCGCCACGCGCGTGTGGGGAACGTCGAACACGGCGACTCGGCGCCCCGCGTCGGACATCCGCTCCCAGATCGGGGCGCCCAGCACCCGGTCGGGCGTCGTGTGGAGATAGTCGTAGGTGCCGCTGCGGATCTCGTCCCAGCACACGTAGCCATGGCGATCCGGCGAGGTGGCGGTGAACAGCGTCGGCCAGTTGGCGCTGACGAAGACCCCGGCCGGCGCGCGCGTGTGCACGATCGCCGACTCGCGCAGGAGGCGCGCCATGGTGGGCATCTCCCCCGCCGCCGCGAACTCGCGCACCAGATCGGGATCGGCCGCGTCCAGCGAGATGACCATCGTGCGCGCGCTCGACATGGTCACCGAACATATACCGGCGTGCCGATGTGCACCCACACGTAGAGATGAACCACGTCGGAGACGAACATCCGCACGCAGCCGTGGGAGGCGGCCGACCCGATCGAGCCCGGGTTGTCGGTGCCGTGGAAGCCGACCCCGCCCGCGAACCCGATCCAGCGGGCACGCAGCGGGTTGCCGGGCGCGCCGCCCGGGATCGTCTGCCCGGCCTGGCTGCCCGCCCAGCTGGAGTTGGGCACCGACCAGGTCGGGTTGACCGTCTTGGACTGGACGTGAAAGAGGCCCTCGGGGGTCGGCCAGGCCGGCTGCCCGACGGCGACGCTGTAGGAGTGGATGAGCCGCAGGTGGTTGAAGAGGCGGGCGCGCCGGTCGGCCTTGGAGACGGTGACGATCGGGCCGGTGATGGCGCGCAGCCGTCGCGGGGTGATGCGCGGGCGCACCCGGGCGGTGTAGGCGCGCAGCTGTCGCGGCGTGCTCCACGAGCGCAGCGCGGCGGCGATCCGGTCCTCGAGGATCGCCGGCTTGGCCAGCTTGCGCCCGTAGCGGGCGCGCGAGGCGCGCAGGCGCCGCACGCCGAAGAGCACGTGCGAGTTGCGCGGCGCTGCGTACACACCCCGCTGAACACGGGCCAGGAGCGTCGGCGCGGCCGAGGCGCGCAGCGTGGTGCGGACCTGGACGTTGCGCCCGGCGCCGGCCCGCAGGGCCCGCGCCACGAGCAGGTCGAGCTTCACCGACACGCCCGCGTCGCGGGGCAACACCGAGAAGCGCCGTGCCCCCACGGCCACCACGAGGCGCCGGCCCAGCGGCCGGGCGATCGCCTCGCGCAGGGTGTCGGTGGCCTGCTCGCGCGTCAGCCCGCCCACGGCGACGCCGCCGACCGTGACGCCCGGGGCGATCGTGCGCGGCGTCTGCGCGGAGGCCGGCGCGGCGACCGCCAGCGCGGCCAATGCGCTGCAAACAGCGGCAATTCCTCTCGCTCTCACCGACGGAACGCTACACGGCGGCGCCAGGCCCGCCGCGTCAGGACGTCGCCGCGTCGCCGCGGGTCGAGAACCGCCCTCGCGATGCCGATACAGGAGGGGTGAGACGACTCGATCCTGCGCCCCTGCTCATCGCGCTGCTCGGGGTCGCCGTGCTGGCCTGGCTCGGCCTGGGCGATTTTGCCTTCACCGACTACGACCTCGAGGCCCGTCCGGCGCTCGACGCCCTGATCTCGGGGCACGTGCACTCCTTCCTCGCCTGGAGCCCGCTCTACGGCGGCTCGCTGCTCATCCGGTCGCCCTTCGCCTTCGCGGCCCGGGAGCTGGGCGGTGGCGACCTGGCCGTCTTCCGCGCCGTCGCCCTGCCGGGCCTGCTTGCCCTGGCGGTGCTGGCGTCGGTGCTGTGGACCCGCTCGCGCGCCGCCGGCGCGACGGCGGCCGCGGCCGGGCTGGCGCTGGCCCTGTGCGTGGTCAACCCGCTGGCGCTGCGCGCGCTGCAGGTGGGCCATCCCGAGGAGCTGCTCTCCGGAACGCTCGCCGTCGGCGCCGTGCTCGCCGCGCAATCGCGGCGGCCGGCCTGGGCGGGAGCGCTGGCCGGAGTGGCCGTCACCGCCAAGCCCTCGGCGCTGATCGCCCTTCCCGTCGTGCTGTTCGTCGTCCCGCGGGGACGCCTGCGGGCGGCGGCGCTGGGCGCCGGGATCCCGGCGCTGGCCTACGGCCCGTTCCTGGCCGCGCAGTGGCTGGGCGTGGCGCCCAGCCAGATCGGACTGCCCAGCGAGATCTTCAAGCCCTTCCAGATCTGGTGGCCGCTCGGCTCGAAGGCCACCGCGGTCCTCGCTCCCGGGGGGACCGTCGTGCCCGGCTTCCGTCATCCGCCGGCCGGCCTGATGAGCGTCATCCAGCCGGCGATCGTCGTCGTCTCGATCGGCCTGGCGCTGGCCTGGGGCCGGCTGCGCCGGCCCTCGGACGCGCTGCTCCTGCTCGCGTTCCTGGCGCTCCTGCGCTGCCTGTTCGATCCCTGGAACAACGTCTACTACGCGCTGCCGGCCGTGCTGGCGCTCGTCGCGCACGACGCCCGCGGCGGCCGGGCCCCGCTGGCCGCCGCCGCCGTGACCGGGGCCACCTGGATCACGACGGTGGAGCTGGTCGGAGCCGTCTCGCCCGATGCCCAGTGCGCGGCCTACCTGGCCTGGGCGCTCCCTGCCGCCGGTGCGCTGGGACTGCGTGTCTACGCCCCGCGCGCCTGGACGCGCCTGCTCTCCGGCGCTCGCCGGCTCGCCGCGCCGACCGCGCTCAGTCCACGAGCGTCAGCGTCTTCGGGTACGAGCTGAGGATCTCGGGCCCGTCGTCGGTCACGACGACCAGGTCCTCGATGCGCACCCCGAAGCGGCCCGCCAGGTAGACGCCCGGCTCCACGGTCACGACGTTGCCGGGCTCCAGGACCTCCTCGCCGGTCTTGGCCAGGCGCGGGCCCTCGTGCACCTCGAGGCCCACGCCGTGACCCAGACCGTGTCCGAAGTGGTCGCCGTGCCCGCCCGCCTCGATCACCGCGCGCGCGGCGGCGTCGGCGTCGCGGCCGGTCACCCCGGCGTGCACGGCGTCCAGGCCGGCGAGCTGGGCGCGCTGCACGAGCTCGTAGACGTCCTCGAGATCGGCGTCGATCTCGCCCGTGGCCACGGTGCGAGTGCAGTCCGAGCAGTAGCCGTCCAGGCGGGCGCCCCAGTCGATGACGACGAGCGTGTGGCGCGGGATCGCCTCGGGGCCGGGCTCGGCGTGCGGCAGCGCGCCGTGCGGTCCGGCCGCCACGATCGAGAAGAAGCTGGGCTCCTGGGCGCCGCGGCGGCGCATCGCGTCCTCGAGCGCCAGCGCCACCTCGCGCTCGGTGCGCCCGGCGATCCCCGACTCGAGGGTCTCGCGCAGGGCCTCGTCGGCCAGCTCCGCGGCGGCACGGATGAGCTCCCGCTCCTGGGGGTCCTTGACGGCGCGCAGCTCCTCGACCAGACCTCCGGCGGGCACGAGTTCCACGTCCTCCAGGACGCCCTGGAGGCGGCGATGGTCGCGCACCGACGTGTTGGCGTCGTCGAAGCCCAGGCGCAGCGGCCGGCGCGAGGGCAGGACGGTGCGCAGGCTGTCGAGCAGGTCGCGCTCACCCCGGCGGCGGTCGAACTCCTCGGACACCTCGCCCGCGGCGCGCTCGACGTAGCGGAAGTCGGTCACGAAGACGGGCGGGCCGTCCCCGCCGGCCTCGACCACCGCCAGGCCGTTGGTGCCGGTGAAGCCGGTGAGCCAGCGCAGGTTCGCGGGCTCGCGGACGAGCACCGCGTCGAGCTCGCGCTCCGCCGTCAGCTCGCCCACGCTGCCGGCCCGGCTCATGCCGACAGCTCCCGCTTGAGCATCTCGAGGGCGTCGCGGTAGCCCTCGACGCCGCGACCGGCCACCCGGTCCACGCACAGGTCGCGGATGACGGAGATCCGCCGCCACTCCTCGCGCGAGTCGACGTCGGAGAGATGGACCTCGACGGCGGGCAGGCCGGTGAGCTCGAGCGCGTCGTGGATGGCCCAGGAGTAGTGGGTCCACGCGCCCGGGTTGAGGATCACCCCGTCCGCCATCCCCTCGAGCTTGTGGAGGTGCTCGACGAACTCGCCCTCGTAGTTGCTCTGGAAGAACAGCGTCTCCAGTCCCAGCTCGCGCGCGTAGTCGTCGATGCGCGACTCCAGCTGGATGTAGGACAGGCCGCCGTAGACCTCGGGATCGCGACGCCCGAGCTCGCCGAGGTTGACGCCGTGCATGACCTCGACGCGGTTGGGCAGGCGGTTCACGCGAGCAACTCTCTCACGGCGTCCTCGACGTCGTCGGGTGCCATTTCCGCGCCCGGCCGCACGTCGCCGGGGGCGTGGACGACGACGAAGGGCACGACGCCGTCGGCCCGGCGCTTCTTGTCGCGCCGCAGGGCGTCGAGCACCGCCGGCGGCTCCGTTCCCTCCAGCCGGGTCGGGAGCCCCCGGGCCCGCAGAAGCTCCGCCACCTCGGCGCGCAGGTCGTCGCGCCCCGAGAGGCGCAGCGCGGCGAGCAGGCCCAGTCCCACGGCCTCGCCGTGGCGGTAGCGCCCGTAGCCCGTGGCGGTCTCGATCGCGTGGCCGACGGTGTGGCCGAGGTTGAGGACCTGGCGCAGCCCCGCGTCGCGCTCGTCCTGGGCCACCACGGCCAGCTTGGTCCGCGCGCAGGCCAGCACGATCTCGGGGTCGGCACCCTCGGCGCCGTCGCGGACCCGCTCCCACAGCGCCCCGCCGGCGATCAGCGCCGTCTTGACGACCTCGGCGTACCCGGCCGCCAGCTCGGGCCCCGGCAGCGTGCTCAGGGTCGCCGTGTCGGCCAGGACCGCCGTGGGCTGGTGGTAGGCGCCGACGTAGTTCTTGGCCTCGGGCAGATCGACCCCGGTCTTGCCCCCATAGGCCGAGTCGACCTGGGAGACGAGAGTCGTGGGCACGTGGGCGACCCGGATCCCGCGCTGGTAGGTGGCGGCGCAGAAGCCCGCCAGGTCACCCACCACTCCGCCGCCCAGCGCGACCACGAGGTCGTCGCGCCCGGCGCCCTGGCGAATGAGCCCCTGCCACACCCACTGGGCCGCCGCGAGGGTCTTCGACCGCTCGCCGGGCTCCACGAGGATGGCGCCGGCCGCCGGCTCCAGGCGCGCGCCATAGAGCTCGTGGACCGTCGTGTCGCTGACGACGTGGCGGGTGCCGTCGAGGGGGAAGAAGCCCGCCTCCAGCAGCCCGGCGCCGACGAAGACCGGATGGTCGCCCGACGCGGCGCGCGCCCACAGCATGCGGGTGCCGGCCGGCGCACCGGCCAGCGCGCGCAGCGCGGGCAGGGCCGCGGCGATCGCCGCCCGCGAGGCGCCGGGCAGCACCGCGTCCGCGGCCGCCTCGTAGACGGGAGCGCGCTGCGCGTGCAGCTCGCCGAAGCGCTCGCGATCGCGCGCCAGCGGGCGGCTCGCGTCGCCCGACACCCGCTCCCAGGCCTCGTCGGCGCTCACCTCGAGGTGCACCACGGTGTGCTGCGCCAGTGCCTCGCGCACGCGCGCCGAGCCCAGCGACCCGCCGCCGAGGGCCACGGCTCCGGTGCCGGCCCGGTCCAGCGTGTCGAGCACGACCGCCTCCTCGCGGGCGCGAAACGCCTCCTCGCCCTCACGCTCGAAGAAGTCGGCGACGCTCTCCCCCAGCTCGCGCTCGAGCAGCTCGTCGGTGTCGATCGCCTCCGGGTCGGCCACTCTCGCCGCCGTCGTCTTGCCCGCTCCCATGAAGCCGACGAAGACGAGGGCGGGAGTCCGCCGGGCCACCGTCACCTGCGCCAATCGATGCGCTTCTTGTAGGCGGCCAGCGCGGCGCAGCACGTCGTCGATGTGGTCACCGCCGAACTTCGCCCGATAGGCGTCGGCGAGCACGAGCGCCACCATCGCCTCCCCCACCACCCCGGCCGCGGGGACGGTGGTGGAGTCCGTGCGCTCGCGCAGCGCCGGGGCGGGCTCGCGCGTGGAGATGTCGACCGAGCGCAGCGGCTTGGTCAGCGTGGGCAGCGGCTTCATCGCCCCGACGACGATCAGGGGCTCGCCCGTCGTCATCCCGCCCTCGACGCCGCCGGCGCGGTTGGTCTCGCGCGTCCAGCCCTTCTCGTCCGACCAGAAGATCTCGTCGTGCACCTCGGACCCGGGACGCCCGGCCATCTCGAAGCCGGGCCCGACCGAGACGCCCTTCATGGCGTGGATCGACACGATCGCGTGGGCCAGGCGCCCGTCGAGGCGCTCCTCCCAGGAGACGTGCGAGCCCAGCCCGGGGACGAGCCCGAACGCGCGGACCTCGAATATGCCGCCCAGCGACTCGTTGGCCTTGCGCAGCCGGTTGATCTCCTCGACCATCGCCGCCGACGTGTCGGCGTCCAGGCAGCGCACGGGCGACTCGTCGACGCCGGAGAAGTCCTCGGGCGCCAGGCCCTCGCCGTCCTCGCGCTCGGGCACGCGCACCGAGCCGATCTGCACGACGTGCGAGTACACCTCCACGCCCAGCGCGCGCAGGAAGGCCTTGGCCAGCCCGCCCGCCGCCACCCGGGCGGCGGTCTCGCGGGCGCTGGCGCGCTCGAGCACGTTGCGCACGTCGGTGTGGCCGAACTTCATGACCCCCGCCAGGTCGGCGTGGCCCGGGCGCGGGAGGTGCACCTCGTCCACGTCGGCCTCCACCGGCCAGGGATTCATCCGCTCCTCCCAGTTGGCGTAGTCGCGGTTGTTGACCTGGAGGGCGACGGGACTGCCCAGGGTGCGCCCGTGGCGCAGCCCGGCCGTGACGACGGCGGCGTCGCTCTCGATCTTCATCCGCCCACCGCGCCCGTGGCCGAGCTGGCGGCGGGCGAGGTCGCGGTCGAGGTCCTCGGGCGCCACGGCCAGCCCGGCGGGCAGGCCCTCGACGATGCAGGTCAGGCCGGGGCCGTGAGACTCGCCGGCGGTGGTGAAGCGAAGCGCCATGGGGCGCTAGAGCCTATTGGCCGGGCGCCCGGGTCAGTCGGCTAGGAGTGATCGATCCCCAGGACGTCCAGCTGGTACTGGTGGCCGTCCTGGGTGTCGAAGAAGCGCGTGCCGCCGACGGGGATGGTCAGCGTCGAGCACACGTCGTTGCTCGGCTTGCACGTCCCGTCGCCCTGCGTCTTGACCGCGTCGGAGGAGACGAGGAACTTGCCCTTGTCCGAGCCGCTGAAGTCGAGGAAGACGATCAGCGGGCTCGTGGTCGCCGGCAGCGGCGTGCCCGGGGTGATCTCCATCACCCGGCGGGTGCCGTCGGCCAGGCCGAAGCGGATCTTCAGGGTGGTGACATTCTGGGGCTTTGACTTCTTGTGGCCGCCCGAGCCCGAGGACGAGTGGTTGGAGTTGCCGCCGCCGCTCGCCGGCTTGGCGCTGCCTCCGGCGTCGGCCGTGGTCGTCGTCTTCGAGGTGCCCGTGTCCTGGCTGGGCGGCTTGGGCACGTGCTGCTGGCGGAAGGGGTTCTTGTACGTGCCGCCCACCGGCGCGTTGCCGGCGTTTGAGCGGATCGCGGCCGGGGTGGCGACGAGCGGCTCGGGCGACGAGCTGGCGACCGCCACGGCCGCCGGCTTCGCCTTCGGGGCGGGCTTGGCCACCACGACGGGAATGGCGATCAGCGCGACGACGAGCGCCAGCGCGACCGGCCACAGGCGCTTGTCGATCAGGTCGCGCCAGACGTTGCGGGCGAAGACGGTCATGGCGTCACCGCCGCGGGAGCGACCGGGGTGGCACTGCTCGAGCCACCGGCCGGCGTCGACGCCGTGACGGCGGACGGACCGGTGGGGGACGCCCCGTTGTAGAGGCCCTGGTCGGCGGGCAGCAGGTAGGCCTGGGCGGCCATCGCAGCGGTCATCGACGGGAAGCCCTTCGGGCCCGCGTTGAGCGAGATGCCGTCGATCAGCAGCAGCCGGCCGCGCACGTCGAGGTCATGGCGGGTCGCCTTGATGTAGCGCTCGAGGTGCGTGAGGAAGTCCGAGAGCTTGAAGAAGCTGCCCTCGAAGGTGAAGCTGAAGGGCATCGTGCTCAGCCCGGCCGGGCCCACGATGGCGCCCGGCGGCAGGCCGGCCGTGGCCGACTGCGTGGGTGCGGCGGGCGACGCGGGCGTGCCCGTGGCCGCGGCCGGCTGGCTGCCCGAGGAAGAGGAATCCGACGAGGCCGAGCCGTCCTTGGACTTGCTGTCCTTGCTCGAGTCCTGGGTCGCCGCCGAGCTCTGGGCCGCGTTGACGGGGGCCGCCGCCGAGGCGGTGCCGGAGGTCAGCTTGATGGTGCGGAAGTCGACGCCGGCCTGGCGCGCGGTGGTGTCGAGCTGGTAGACGAGCGCGGGGACGTCGTCGTCCACCGGCACCGCCTTTCCCAGACGGGCCACGTTGGCGTAGTTGGTCGCGTAGCTGGTGCGTGCCGCCTCGCCGGCCGTCACCGCGGACTGGGCGGTGTCGACGCGCTGCTGCGTCTGCTCGAGCTTCTGGCCGAGGTCGGAGGCCTCCTGGCGCTTGGGCTTGAGGATGAGCATCCAGAACCCCCCGAGCGCGATCACGGCGGCCACGACGATCAGGACGATGCGGTCGCGCTGGGTCATTGGGTGCCTCCGGTGGGCGCCTGGCTCACGGGCTGGCCCGTGGTGGCGGACGTGGCGGGCGTGGTGAAGTCCTTGGGAGCGTCGAAGAACACGACGAGCTGGAACTGCGGGAAGCGCCGGTTGCCGTTGCGGCAGTCGCCGCTGTTGCCGCCCGACCCGGTGGTCGCGCCGCCGGCCGTCTCGGCCTTCTCCGACGAGGCCAGCGAGACGCGCTGCACCCCGCGCATGGTCCGCAGGCGGGCCATCACCCGGGAGACGTCGGACTGGCTGGTGGTGCAGCCGACCATCTCGATCGCCGGGTTCTGGACGGCGCTGCGCAGCGAGCCGGTGTTGGAGGCCGAGCCGCCGCCGTCGAAGGTGACGCCGGGCTTGACCGTGCCGACGAGGGAAGTCAGCCAGACGTCGGACGGCAGCGCCAGCGAGAGGTCGCGCATGGTGCGCTCCCAGTCGAAGCGGCTGTCGGCCAGCGCGGCCACGGTCTGCTTGCGGCTCTGGCTGAGCGAGGAGAACTGGGCGTAGGGCTTCAGCGCCGCCGCCTGCTGCTCGAGCACGGCCGCCTGCGCGTTGGCCCTGTCGACGTCGGCCTTGCGCGTGTTGACCTGGTTGCCGGTGAGGACGTAGACGGCCATCGCCAGGACGACGGCGCCGAGCACACCGAGCACCGCGTACACCGCGGAGCCCGAGCGCGAGGCGCGGCCGGAGCCGCGGCGCTGGTCGTTGGGGATGAGGTTGACGGCCCTCACGCGGACACCTCGGCGACGGAGAGGCCCGCGGCGACGGTGACGTCGGCGGGGTCGATGCCGTGCAGCGCGCCGGGCTGAGCCTCGGCGACCACACCGGACTCGACCGGGATGGTGACGCTGGACGCGACCTGGTCGACCAAGCCGGGGATCGAGATCGCCGGCCCGGTGACGACGGCGCGCTCGACGATCACGGCGCCGCCCTGGGAGCGAGTAGAAGTCAAGCGAGTTGCGGACCTCGTCGACGACGCGGTCGATGCCGGCGACGAGGATCGCGCGGGCGTCGGAGACGATGTCGGGATCGCCCTCGACCGCGTCCATCGGCGTGGCCAGGCCGACGTGGGTCAGCCACTGGCTGGAGTGCTCGAGGGTGAGGCCGCGGCGCTCGGCCAGCTCGCCGGCCATCGAGGCGATGCCGACGGCGGCGACGCGGGTGAAGTGGCAGGCCGAGCCGCTGGCGATGGCGAGGTTCGTCATGCCGCCGACGTTCACGTACAGGGTCCCGCCGATCGCCTGGCCGGCCGCGAGCTCGGCCGGGCCCGGGCCCAGGGCGCGGATCATGGCGAAGGCGGAGAGGTCGATGCCCTCGGGCCGCAGGCCGGCGCCGCGGGCGGCGGCCAGCAGGCGGTCGATCATGTCGCGGCGCGCGGCCACGAGCACCACGCGCAGGCGCTCGCCCTGGTCGCTCTCCACGCGGCCGAGCGTCTGGTAGTCCAGGACGGCCTGGTCGAGCGGCATGGGGATGTTCTCCTGCGCCTGGAAGCGGACGGCGGCGTCGAGGTCGGTGCCGGGGTCCAGCGGCGGAAGCTCGATCGTGCGCACGACGATGCGCTGGTTGGCGACGCCGAGGCGCACCCGCTTGGGCAGCTTGTTCTCGGTGAAGAAGTGCTTGAGGCTGGCGGACAGCGCCTCGACGTCGGTGACCTCGCCGTCGCGCACGAGGCCCGGCGCGAGCGGGGCCACGGCGGCGCGCTCGACGCGAACGCGACCGTTGACGGTCGCTTCGGCGGCGGCGATGTGGCTCGGCTCGATTTCGAGCCCGACGACCGTGCGGGGAGTTTTTCTGGCCATGCGCTGGGAGGGAAGGTGGGAGTTGACCGGCGGCACAGTGCGCGCCTGCATGGGACAGATCGGCCATTCGTCCGGTCAGCTTGAGCCCTGGCCCCTCCCCCGCACGTTCGTCCAGGGCGTACGGACCGGTCCGCCCGCCCTGGCCGATGATCATCTAGAGGAAGGTGTCGCGGTACCAGTCGACGATCTCGTGGCCGACGAACAGCCCCACGAGCGCGCCGAGGGCCAGGAACGGGCCGAAGGGGATGGCGGTCTTGCGCCCCTCGACCGTGCCCTTGCGGGCGATGATCGCGGCCCCGACGATCGTGCCGGAGAGCATCGCCGCCAGCAGCGCCGGCGCCACCGAGCTGCCGAGGTACAGGCCGAGGACGCCCGCGAGCTTCACGTCGCCCATGCCCATGCCGCGCGGGTAGGCCAGCGCGGCGAGGAAGAAGAACCCGCCCGCCGCGGCGCCCGCGATCAGGTGGTCGACGATGGCTCCGGAGTCGGTCAGCGCGAGTATCACCAGGGCGGCGACCGCGCTGGGCCCGACGATCACGTTGGGGATGATGCGGTGGTCGAGGTCGATGAACGTGACCGGGACCAGGGTGACCACCAGCGCGAGCCCAAGCCAGGCGTCCTGGTCGGCTCCCTTGACGATCACGACCGGCGCGAACAGCACGCCCGTCAGCGCCTCGACGAGCGGATAGCGGGCGGAGATGGGCTCGCCGCAGTCGCGGCAGCGGCCGCGCAGGATCAGCCACGAGACGACCGGGATGTTGTCGTAGGCGCGGATCTGGTGGCCGCAGTGCGGGCAGCGCGAGCGCCCGTGAGCCAATGACTCTCCCTCGACCGGGAGCCGCGCGATGACGACGTTGAGGAACGAGCCGATCAGCAGCCCGGCCACGAAGGCGATGGCGACGTACATCGAGATTGAGCCTAACCGTGGTCAAAGACGCTTCGAGGCGGGCCCGGAGACCCGCCTCGGAACGAAGCGCGCAGGGCGTGCACGGCTACCAGCTGGTGCCGTTGCAGCCGCCCTTGTTGGTGCCGGCGGACGTCGAGCAGGTGCGCGCGATGCCGGCGGTGGTCTTGGTCATGGTGAACGTGTTGCCCGACGACGAGGTCGCGACGACCGTGTAACCGGCCGTACCCGAACCGCCGCTGACGACCACGTTGGACAGTCCCGACAGGTCGAGACCCGGGTCCGTGCCGTCGCACTGCGCGTAGTCCTGAGTCGTGGCGAAGCACGACTCGACCTGGGACACCGCGTTGCGGGCATTGGACTTGGCGGAGGAGTCCTGGCCCTTGGCGCGCTGACCCAGGAACGTCGGGAGCGCGATGGCGGCCAGGATCCCGATGATCAGGATCACGACGAGGAGCTCGATCAGGGTGAAGCCCTGTTCGTCTCGGAGTCGGAGTCGGTGGGTGGACGCTTTCAACATTCAAGCTCTCCTCTCTGAGGGTGAGAACGAGTGAGGCGGGCCTGAAGGCCCGCCTCACACGTCAGAGCGTGGTGCTTGGGACGGCTACCAGCTGGTGCCGTTGCAGCCGCCCTTGTTGGTGCCGGCGGACGTCGAGCAGGTGCGCGCGATGCCGCTGGCGGTCTTGGTCATGGTGAACGTGTTGCCCGACGACGAGGTCGCGACGACCGTGTAACCGGCCGTACCCGAACCGCCGCTGACGACGACGTTGTTGAGGCCCGCGAGATCGAGACCGGGGTCGGTCCCGTCGCACTGGGCGTAGTCCTCGGTGGTGGCGAAGCACGACTCAACCTGGGAGACGGCGTTACGTGCGTTCGACTTGGCCGAGGAGTCCTGGCCCTTGGCGCGCTGGCCAAGGAACGTCGGGAGCGCGATGGCGGCCAGGATCCCGATGATCAGGATCACGACCAGGAGCTCGATCAGGGTGAAACCCTTCTCGCTCTCCATGCGCTTGCGGATCTTGTGCAGCATGAATCCTCCTTGGATGGATCCATCGATTGGCCTGGTACTTCTCGGCCAGATCCGCGGTCTCCATGCCGCCGGAGGTCAGTAGAACCCTGGTGGCAGCCCGGCTTCCTCGAACGGAGGACCGTGGCTTTGCGTCCCGCCCTCGCGAGCGGTTTGCCTTTGGCACCTCGGCTCTGGCTTGCCCCCTCTATCGTCACCCCGCCCGCCGGACTTAACGGATGTGGACGGAATTCCCCCATGTGGCGGAGTACTACGTTCGTCCACGTCCGTGCCAACTACCCTCACGGGCGATGCTCGGACGCCGCCTCCTGCTGCTCGTCGCCGTCCTCCTGGCCACGGGAGCGATCGCCGCGGCGCTGACGCCTCGGGAACTTCGCAAATCCTCACCAACGACCACGACGGCTCCCCCGCCGTCGGTGGCCAACGGCACGGGCGGAACGCCGGCCGGGGCGCGGCAGGTGATCCGGATCGTCAACGCCGCGGGCGCGCGGCCGGCGGTCGTGCGGGCCACGGTGGGCGATCTGTTGCAGCTGGCGGTGCGGGTCACGTCGCCCGAGGAGGTCGCGCTCGTCGGCACCGGCCGCTTCGCCACGGCCGACGCGGACACGCCCGCGCGGTTCAACTTCTTCCTGGATTCGGCCGGGACGTTCCCCATCCACCTCCAGGAGAGCGGGCGCGACGTCGGGCGCCTGGTCGTCAGACCCCGCTGAGAGCCGCGCTCAGCGCCGCAGGAGGAACTTGCGGCTGGAGGTCACGCGACCGTCCTTGGCGGTCATCGTGCCCCGCACGGTGACTCTCATGCTCCGAGCTCGGCGCAGCGCGCGGCGCCCGGCCGCGGTCAGCTTGATGTGGCCGGCGCCGCGGCCCTTGGCCGAGGCCTTTATCCGCACCGTGCCCAGCACGATCGGCCGGTTGGCGCGTGCGCGCAGGCCCAGCTTGCGCGCGTCGGAGGCGCGCAGCTCGACGCGCAGCGTGCAGGTGAAGGCGCGGTCGGACTGGCAGCCGACCGCCAGGCCGCGCTTGAGAACGTTGCGCAGCCGCTGGATGGGGGTCCCGGTCAGCCGCGCGGCGAACTTGGCGCTGCCTCCCGAGCCACCGGAGCCACCGGACCCGCCGGAACCTCCGGACCCGCCCGAGCCTCCGGACCCGCCGGAGCCTCCGTCGCCGCCTCCGCCGCCCTGGTCACCGGTGACGGTGAGGGTGACGGAGGTCGTCTGCTGGCCGTTGTCGTTGTCGGTCACGCGCAGCCCGACGTGGAAGACGCCCGGGTTGGGATAGGTGTGCCCCAGCGTCGGCGAGGCGCCGCCCGAGGTTTCGTAGCTGCCGTTGCCGTCGAGGTCCCAGTCGTACTTGACGAGGGTGCCGTCGTCGTCGCTGGAGCTTCCCCCGTCGAGCAGCATCGGCGTGCCCGCCGCCACGGGGTTGGGGTTGGCCACCAGGCGCGCGACGGGCGCGTGGTTGGCCGCCACGACGCTGACCGTGTGGGTCGCCGTGGCCCCGTCGGAGTCGGTGACCCGCAGCTTCACCGCGTAGGTGCCGTTGACGTTGTAGCTGTGCGAGGCGCCGGGCGTGACGCCGGTATCGGTCTCGTAGCTGCCGTTGCCGTCCAGGTCCCACTCGTAGTGGGCCAGCGAGGAGCCGTCCTCGGCGTCCGAGGACGCCGAGGCGTCGAAGGAGACGGGCACGTGCAGCGACGTCGGGTTGGCCGCGGCGGTGAAGGAGGCGACCGGCGCGGTGGTGACGCGCACCGCCTTGGCCAGCACGGCCGTGGCCCCGAAGTCGTCGGTGACCCGCACGCCGACCTGGACGTCGCCCACGTCGCCCGCCGAGTAGGTGTGCGTCGCCGTGGGGTCGGTGCCGGTGTCGGTCTCGTAGCTGCCGTTGCCGTCGAGGTCCCACTCGTACCTGGCGATGGTGCCGTCGGGGTCAGCTGACGCGGAGGCGTCGAAGGAGGCCGGGGCGCCGACCACGGCGGGCGTGGGCTGCGCGAACGCAGCCACCGGGGGCCGGTTCTGCACGTCGACCGCCACCGAGGCCACGGCGGTCGCTCCGTCCTGGTCGGTGACGCGCACCCGCACCGTCCGGGGGCCGGGCGTGCCGTAGTTGAAGGTCGTGGTGGCCGCGTTCCCCGTGTCGCGCTCGAAGTCGCCGTCGCCGTTGAGGTCCCATTCGTACCTGTCCAGCGGCGCGCCGTCGGGATCAACCGAGGCCGAGGCGTCGAAGGCGAAGTCGCTCCCGCTCAAGGCGCTCGTGGGAGTGGCCTGGATGTCAGCCACGGGCGGCGTGGTGACGCTGACGTTGGCGGTCGTCGTGCCGGACAGGTTGCGATCGTCGGTGACGCGCAGCTTGACCGGATACTTGCCGCGATTCGGGAAGGAGGTCGTGACGACGGGCCCGCTGGCGTCGCTGTAGTCGCCGTCGTTGTTGAGGTCCCACTCGTAGGTGGTGATGTTCCCGCCGCTGGGGTCGACCGAGCCCGAGGCATCGAGCGTGACGTTCGCGCCCGGCTGGACGGGGCTCGGCGTGGCCGTGAAGCTGGCCACCGGCAGCCCGTCGCACACCGCGTTGTGCGTGTCCAGGCCCCAGGAGTTCAGCGTGCCGACGTCGTTGTCGTTCTCGTCGGTGACGCGCAGCTTCCACAGGCCGGCCTGGTTGTGGCCGTCGAGATCGGAGAGGGGCTGCTGCGGGCGGAAGGTGCCGGTGAAGGGGTTGCTGGCCGTCGTGATCGACTGCGAGGCGGAGTCGGAGAAGACGGTGTTGGTGAAGTCCTCGCCCGACGCGCCGACGCCGTCGACCAGGACCACCGAGGCGCCGTCGGGCGCCACGAGCTCGATCTTCACGTCGCCGGTGGCCGTGTGCGTGAGGTCGCCGACGCGGACCTGCAGGTCCTTGACGCGCCCGCCCTCGTCGACCTGGACGCCCGACTGCACCGTGGTGTTGTCGGGGATCGCGACCGGCACGTCGACGCTGTCGTGGACGTGGGCGGGGCCGGCGACGCCGGTGCCCATCTTGAACGGGACGTCGGTGGCGCCCTCGTCGGCGGTGACGTGAAGGTTGAAGTCCAGCGTCTGGCCGCAGTCCAGCTCGGAGGCGAGCTGCCCGGTGTAGGCGGTGAGGTTGTCGCCCTGGCCGTCCGGGGAGAGATCGAGGTAGTCGGACTCGCCGTTGGTGATCCGCGCGAACGGGTCGCCGATCGACTCGATGATCACGCTGCCCCCCGTGTAGCTCAGCGAACCGTGAACGTTGTGCAGGGTCTGGGAGGGATCGTGGTTGCGAATCCGCTCCTGCAGTGTGAAGTTCTCGCCCGGCGCGAGAATGCCGTCGGGCGTGTAGCCGACGCCGGCGTCGTCCGTGCCGGTCGCCGAGACGTGCGAGACGTCGATCGCGGCGCCCGCCGCCGGGGCGGCCACGGCCAGCGCGAGGCCGGACGCGAGCGCGACGAGCAGACCACGGAGGGAACCTCGATGGGCCATGACCCCCCCACCATCGGCAGGAAGGCCGATCTCCCATGAATTGCCGTATTCGGGCGCCGATCAGGCGTCCACGGGCGGATCGGGCGCCGGAGCGGCCGTTCCGCCCGTCTCGGAACCCTCGCGCGGCCCCCAGTGGGCCTGCGCGTCGTGCTCGGCGATGAACTTCCCCGAGCCCTCGCACCATGGGCAGTCGACGTCGGAGGGGCTGCCTCCCAGGTTGGAGACCACCTGGCCCGTGCCGCGGCAGGCACGGCAGCTCTCCATCTCGAATTCCTCGTCGGGCGCCATCGGCGCGCGAGGGTAGCGGGTTCGGGGCTAACCCGCCCGGCGCAGCCGCTCGTCCAGCGCGCGCAGCCCCGCGAGGAAGTTCTTCTCCATCAGCCCGACGAGCTCGGCCTCCGCGTCGGGCGCGATCCCGAAGCGCGACGACCACTCGCCCAGCGTGCGATCGCCGTCGGTGATCGGGCGCAGGGCCAGCGTCGTGCGATGGTCGCGGACCGGGATGGGCGAGCCCACGAAGGTGTAGGCGTAGAACATGTCCGCGTCGGAGTGGGCGACCAGCACCTCCTTGAAGACGCCGCCGTCCGTCTGCGTGACGGTGCGCACCGCGCCGGTGGCCGTTGCCTCGTGTCCCTCCTCCAGGGGGCTGGACTGGACGAAGGGCAGCCACGCGGCCGGCGCGTCGAAGGGGCGGATGACGTCCCAGACCATCGCCGGCGGAGCGTCGATCACGGAGCTGACCAGGACGTGAGCCACGCCCGCAGGCTACGACACGGCCTGGCCGTGTTCGCCGGCCTCGCGTGCCGCCCGCGCCTGCCCGGAGTCCATCCACATCTCCCAGCGCCCGGAGTCCGAGTGGCGGTCGCTGAGGAAGCGGTAGGGGCGGTGCCCGGCGAACTCCGTATGGCGAAGGTGAGAGACCCCGCCCAGCACCGACGCGATCCGCCGGCGCGGCCAGCCCATCGAGTCCTCGATCGCCGGAAACGGCCGCGGCTCGCCCGGCGCCCGGGCGAGCTCGGCGAGCAGCTCGCGCATGAGGCCGCTGCAGCGGTCGTGGAAGCGGGCGATCTCGCCCGGGTCCACCATCGCGTTGTGCTCGGCGTGCTGGATCAACGGTGAGCGGTTACGGTCGTCCGGCACCCCACATCACACCGCATGCCCATCGCGGTGGAAAGGACGGCACCATGCCCACACTGCTCGTGTTCCACGAGGTCGACGACGTCGACCACTGGCTCGCCTCACCGAAGCGGGAGGAGTTCTTCGGCCCGCTGGGGATGACGGCGCGGACGTTCCGCGACCCCGCGGGCTCCAACCGCGTCGGCCTGCTCGCCGAGGTCCCCTCGATGGAGGCCTGGCAGGCCGCACTGGGGACCCCCGAGGCCGCGGAGGCCATGAAGGAGGACGGTGTGCGCCCCGAGACGATCACCGTGCTCGTCGAGGGCTAGCCGCGCGCGAGCGTCAACCCGTCTGCTGGTTGGCCACCTCGAACGCCGTCTCCTGCGGCGGGCCCTGAAAGCCGCCCTCGATGCCCGCCTGCATCTGCGGCATCAGGGTCTCGTCGCGGAAGCTCTCCCAGCTGTCCTGGGAGTCGTGGACGGCCACGATCATCCAGCCGTCGGCCGTCGGGCCGGCGGCGTGGAAGACCTGACCCGGGGGCAGGCTGCCGTCGTCGGGATGCACCGCGGCGATGGACGCCTCGTACTGCTCCTGGGTGCCACCGGGGAACTGGTGGACGACTCCGTAGGCCATGTCGCTGCCTCCTGGGGTTGGATAGCGAGCTGTCCTCGCGACCCTACACCCGGCCGGCGTCCTTCAGCTCTCGCAGCTGGAGCCGGTTCCCGTCGGGATCCTGGAAGGGCGCGATGTAGCCCCAGGGCTGCTCGAGCACTCCGTTGTCGAACTTGACGCCACGCGCGGTCAGCTCCTCGACCGCCTGGCGGCAGTTCGCCGTCTCGATGGTGTAGGACGCCGGGATGCGGCCCATTACCGGCTGGGCCTGCCCGGGTGTGCCCGGCCAGAGAACCAGCTGGAAGTCGTCACCCCGCACGCCCACGGTCAGGAACCGCGGTCCGTCGGGCGTCGGATTCTCGATCCCCTTCTCGAGACCGAGGACGTTCGTGTAGAAGTCGAGCGCCCGATCCTGGTCGCTGACGAACACGCTGGTGTAGACGACCCGCTCCAGCATCGACGTTCCGTCCGCGTCCGTGGTGCTCGCCAGCCACTCCTCGAAGGTCGGCCCGGCGAGCTTCGCCTCGGCGTTGGGCAGCGCTGCGCCCTCCGCGTAGGCCACGGCGTCCGGGTCATCGGGCTCCGCCAGCGGGCCGCCGCTGTTCTCGCGGATCTCGATCGACTCGCCCCGGGCGGCGAAGAGCGCCGCCGCCGCATCCGCGAGACGCTCGGCCCGGGGGCCCGCGACCTCGGTGATCCGGCCGTTCTCGATCTCCGGCCTCCTCGGCGGCGTCAGCCAGGGTCTCGGCGACGACGCGGGCGGACACGAGTTGCGTCTGCATCTCGGGCACGTGGGCCACGCCGTCCTGGATCGTCCAGCCGACGAGCGGCTCGACGAACTCGTGGAACTGGGCCGCGCGGACGATCCGCACCGGCAGCGCGCCCTCGAGCAGCGTGCGCTCCTGCACCAGCTTGGCCGCGTTGTAGCCGCCCTGGAACTTGTCGATGCCGATGATCGAGACGAGGACGATCCGCTTCACGCCGGCCGCGGCGCCGGAGCGCTGCAGGTTTCGCGCCGAGGCGGTGAAGAACGCGGTCGCCTCGTCCTGGTCGGGCGAGGGGCCGGTGGCCGCGTCGATGACGGTCTCCACGCCGGAGAGCGCCTCGTCGAGTCCCTCGCCGCTGATCACGTCGACGCCCTCCGAGCGGGCGATCGGGACCACGTCGTGTCCCCGCTGCTCGAGGATCTCGACCAGATGGGATCCGACCCGGCCGGTGGCGCCCGTCACGGCGATCCGCTGGGTCTTGGTTTCGGTGCTCATCGCTCTTCCTTTCGTCCGAATTCGCCTGTCACTCCTTTGACGATGGACGGAGGGAAGATGTGACCGAGAGAGAGCCCTACTTGATCTGGTCGTAGACCTTGAACAGCGGCAGGTACATCGAGATGACGATGAACCCGACCATGCCGCCCACGACGATGATCATCGCGGGCTCGAGGATCGACGTGATGGCCTTGACGGCCGCGTCGACCTCGGTCTCGTAGAAGTCGGCGACCTTGCTGAGCATCGTGTCCAGGGCGCCGGTCTCCTCGCCGACGGCGATCATGTCGACCACCATCGCCGGGAACACCGGGACCTGCTTGAGCGGGGCGGCGATCGTCCCGCCGCGCTTGACCGACTCGGTCACGCCGCTCATCGCCTTCTCGACCAGCGCGTTGCCCGCGGTCTGGCCCGTGATGTCGATGGCCTGGAGGATCGGGACGCCGGAGGAGACCAGTGCGGAGAACGTGCGCGACCAGCGCGCGAGCGCGATCTTCTGGACGGTGTCGCCGATCTTCATCGGGACGCGCAGGCGGAAGCGGTCCCACTGCGGCCGGCCCCAGGTGGACTTCTTCCACGACAGGAACGCCCAGACCACGGCGGCGGTGCCGATGATGCACAGGTACCACTTGCCGGTGATGAAGTGCGAGGCGCCGACCGTGAACTGGGTCAGGGCAGGGAGCTTGCCGCCGAACTCCTTGAAGATGCCGGCGAAGATGGGCACGATGAAGGCGACGAGGGCGAGCATGACGATCACGGCGAAGCTGACCACGACGCACGGGTAGACCATCGCGGCGCGCACCTGGCGGTGCAGCGCGTCCTCCTTCTCCAGCTGGTCGGAGATCCGCAGCAGGGAGTCCTCGAGCATTCCGCCCGTCTCCCCCGACCGGATCATCGCGATGTACAGCGGGCTGAAGACCTTGGGATGGCGCTCCAGGGCGTCGGACAGGGGCAGGCCGGCCTCGACGTCCTTGCGCACCGACGTGAGCGTCGCCTTGAGCAGCTTGGCCTGCGTCTGCATCTCGAGCACGTGCAGCGCCCGGAGGATCGTCATGCCCGACTGGATCATCGTCGAGAGCTGGCGGGTCAGCACCGCGAGGTCGCGCAGCTTGACGCGCTGCATGAACTCGAGCGTGATCTCCTTGGACTTCTTCTTGCCCTCGATGTCGAGGACGATCAGCCCGCGCGACTTCAGCTGCTCGGTGACGGCCTGCTTGGAATCCGCGTCGACCTCGCCCTTCGCCGGGACGCCGGCCAGGTCGATCGCCTTGAAGACGAACGTTTCCATCGCCTAGGCGGCCATCATGCCGCCGCCGCCGGCTCCGATGAGGCGGCGCAGCTCGTCGGGGGTCGTGGAGCGCTGCTCGGCGAGCTGGCGCGTGATCTTGCCCGCGCGCACGAGCTCGGCCAGGGAGCTGTCCATCGTCTGCATACCGGCCGAGGCGCTGGTCTGCAGGACGGAGTAGATCTGGTGGGTCTTGCCCTCGCGGATCAGGTTGCGGATCGCCGGCGTGGGCATCAGGACCTCGACCGCCACGACGCGGCCCGAGCCGTCGGCCGTGGGCAGCAGCGTCTGGGTGACGATCCCCTGCAGGGCGACCGAGAGCTGCACCCGCACCTGGTGCTGCTGGTGGGGCGGGAACACGTCGATGATCCGGTCGATCGTCTGCGGTGTGTCCTGGGTGTGGAGGGTGGCGAACACGAGGTGGCCGGTCTCCGCCGCGGTCAGCGCCGTCGAGATCGTCTCGAGGTCGCGCATCTCGCCCACGAGGATCACGTCGGGGTCCTGACGCAGGGCGGCCCGCAGCGCGGCGCCGAAGCTCTGGGCGTCGGAGCCCAGCTCGCGCTGGTTGACCACGCACTTCTTGTGCGCGTGCAGGAACTCGATCGGGTCCTCGATCGTGAGGATGTGCTCCTCGCGCTCGGAGTTGATCTCGTCGATCATCGCCGCCAGCGACGTGGACTTGCCCGAGCCCGTCGGGCCCGTGACGAGCACGAAGCCACGCGGCTTCTTGCACATCTCGTGCACGATCGGCGGGAGGCCTAGCTGCTCGACGGACAGGATCTCCTGGGGGATCAGGCGGAAGGCGGCGCCGATGGCGCTGCGCTGGAAGTAGGCGTTGACGCGGAAGCGCGCCCGGTTGGGAATCGTGTAGGCGAGATCGACCTGCCAGTCGGTCTCCAGCTTCTGGCGCTGGTCGTTGCTGAGGATCGAGTAGACGACCTCACGGGTGTCCGTGGGCGTCAGGACGGGGAAGTCCTCGAGCGCCTGCAGGCGTCCGCGGATACGCACCATGGGCTTGGCCCCGGCGGTGATGTGAAGGTCCGAGGCGCGTCGGTCGAGCACCTGGAGAAGGACGTCTGCGAAGTCAAAGTTCATAGCGGAGGGGGGGTTGGACAGCAGGGATCGAGTGTCTTATCGGCAGATCAGCCGGAATCCGTCACCCTTGCGACTTCGGCGATGGACGTCCGGCCCTCCCGGACCTTCTCCAGGCCGTCGTCACGCAGGCGTCGCATGCCCTGTTGCACGGCGACTTGCGCGATCTGATCGGCCGGGGCGCGGTCGAGCACGAGGTCGCGGATCTCCGAGGAGAGGCGCATGACCTCGTACAGGCCGGTCCGGCCCTTGTAGCCCGAGTTCCCGCAGCGCGCGCAGCCGGCGGGCTCGTAGGCCTCGAGGTCGTACTGGACCTTGAAGCCCGCCTCGCGCAGGCGTTCGGCGGGCACGAGGACGCGGCGCTTGCAGGTCGCGCACAGCGTGCGGGCCAGGCGCTGCGCCACGACGCAGTCGACGGCGGAGGCGACGAGGAACGGCTCGATCCCCATCTCCAGGAAGCGGGTGATCGCGGTCGGCGCGTCGTTGGTGTGCAGCGTGGAGAGGACGAGGTGGCCGGTGAGCGCGGCCTCGATGGCGATCGTCGCCGTCTCGGAGTCGCGGATCTCCCCCACCATGATCACGTCGGGATCCGCACGCATCATCGAGCGCAATCCCGTGGCGAACGTCAGCCCGGCCTTGGGGTTGACCTGGACCTGGGTGATGCCCTCGACCTGATACTCGACCGGGTCCTCGATCGTGATGATGTTCTTGTCGGTCGTGTTGATCTGCTGGAGCGCGGCGTAGAGCGTGGTGCTCTTGCCCGAGCCGGTCGGGCCGGTGGCCAGCACGGCGCCGTAGGCCTGCGTGAAGCCCTTCTCGTAGCGCTCGCGTTCCTCCTGCTCCATACCGAGCTTCTCGAGCTCCATGACGACGGAGTCCTTGTCCAGGATTCGCAGCACGACCGACTCGCCGTGGACGCTGGGGAGCGTGACGACGCGGACGTCGACCTGGCGGCCCTCGATGGTCAGGCCCGACGCGGCCGTCCTGGGGAAGCCGGCGCTCGGAGATGTCGAGGTCGGCCATGATCTTGATGCGCGACACGACGCCGCGGATCATGCGGCGCGGGACCGTGGCCGAGCTGGCGAGCACGCCGTCGATGCGGAAGCGGACCCGCATCTCGCCGCCCTCGGGCTCGAAGTGGATGTCGGACGCGCCCTGCTCAACCGCCTGGGCGACGATCGAGTGCACGAGCTTGATGACCGGCGCGTCGTCGGCGGACTCGACGAGGTCGACGACCTCGGCCGGCCCCTCGTCGTCCTCCTCCTCGACGGCCTCCTGGACCATGTCGTCGAGGCGGTTGAGCCGGGTGATGAGGTCGTGGACGTCCTCCTGCGAGGCGACGGCCGGACGGATCTCCAGCCCGGTCATGATCGCGATGTCGTCGACCGCGAGCACGTTGCTGGGGTCGACCATCGCGACGAGCAGGGTCTTGTCGTCGACGAAGGAGACGGGAACGGCGTCGTAGCGCTTGGCGGCGGAGGCGCTGATCGAGTTCGCGGCCCCCATGTCGACCGAGAACGACGTCAGGTCGAGATGGTCGAGGCCGTAGCGCTCGGCCACCGAGCGGGCCAGCTGGTCCTGACTGATCGACCCCTGCTCGAGCAGGATCCGCTCGGGCGCCCGGCCGGCGCTGCGGGCGGTCTCGATCGCGTGCTCCACGACCTCGCGCTCGGTGAACCCGAGGTCGACGATGACGTCCGTGAGGAAGCGCCCGGAGCCGCCACGGCGGCTGGGCGGCGTGATGCCGTTGTGGCGCTCGGGATCGGGCGCGGGCGCGCGCGCGAGCGCACCCTCGCTCTCGGGTTGGCCGCCGTCGCCGACGGACCGCAGATGTGGCCGATTCTCGGAGTCCATGGGGAAATTCCGGCGTGGCGGAGGCCGAGCCGGGGCAAAGACGCGTCGTTCTGGTTCTGTATCGGGCGGTTTGGCCTCCTCCTCAAGGACCAAGGGCGGTTCGCGAGCCGGCGCATCGGGAGCCACCACCGGCTCAGGCTCGGGCACAGGCGGCAGCGAAGCCGCCTCGACCGACGGCGGAAGCGGCTCGGGCTCAGGCACAGGCGGCAACGGAGCCGCCTCGGGCACCGGCGGAAGCGGCTTGGGCTCAGGCACAGGCGGCGGCGGCGCGGGCGAGGAAACCGGCGGCGGCCCCCCAGGCGAGGGCGAGGCCGGCGCAGGGATCGGCGAACGGTCCCCGGCGGAGGGAGTTGTCGTTTGTCTGACCGGAGCCGGGGATCCTTCGCCGGTCCCGTACCCCGGCGCCGGAGGAACCGAAGGAGGCACATCAGGTTCGGACCCACCCGAACCGCGCTCGCCATCCGCCGCCGCGTCCTCGGGCGCATCTTGGTCCGGACGATCCCGGCCACGACCGCGCCATCCGGACAGGCGAAAGCGATCTTTAGCCAACCTGCACTCGCCATCGGAGCGCCCGCTCCGCGGCTTGAGCTATCGGCGCCCGCGTCCAGCCGCCGCGCGCATGGCCTCGAGCGGCGCCGGGACCCCGGTCCAGCGCTCGAAGCTCAGCGCCCCCTGGCGCACGAGCACCTCCAGGCCGTCGACGACGCGCCCCCCGACCCCCCGGGCGGCCGAGATCAGAGCCGTCTCCCGGGCGCCGTAGACGAGATCGGCGACGACCTCCCACTCCCCCAGGCGCGCGAGCTCCACCGGCAGGGCGCCGAACGGGTCGTCGGCGGGATCGAGCCCCACCGACGTGCAGTTCACGAGAAGCCCGCCGGGCGTCACCTCCCCGACTGCCCGCACGCCCAGGTCGCCGGCCAGGCGCTCGGCCCGCTCCGCCGTGCGGTTCCACACCTCCACCTCGACTCCGGCGGAGCGCAGCGCCCAGGCCACGGCCCGCGCGCTCCCCCCCGCCCCGAGCACGACCGCCCGGCCGGGACGCGGCTCCCCGAGCGCGGCCAGGAACCCCGGCGCGTCGGTGTTGTCGGCCTCGATGCCCGCGTCCTCGAACGTCAGCGAGTTCGCGGCCCCGATCGCGCGCGCGGCGTCCGTCGCGCGGTCCGATGCGGCCAGGGCGGCCTCCTTGTGGGGGATCGTGACGTTGGCCCCCACGAAGCCCGCGCCGGGCAGCGCGCGGATCGTCTCGGCCAGCAGGTCGGGCGGCACGGGAAGCAGCTGGTAGTGCCAGCCGTCGAGGCCGCAGGCCTGGTAGGCCGCCTCGTGAATCGCCGGCGAGCGGCTGTGGGCCACCGGCCAGCCCAGGACGCCCGCGCGCCGCGTCAACAGTCGACGGGCGAGCCGCCCTTGGCCTGGCGGGCCTGCTCGTACTGCGTCGCCAGCCGCTGGAACTCGGCGTCGGTCTTGGCGAAGGCATGCTCGCCGCGCCCGCACGGCTTGACCACGAAGTACAGGTAGCCCGTCTTCGCCGGCTTCGCCGCCGCCCGGATCGACGAGATGCCGGGATTGCCGATCGGCGTGGGCGGCAGGCCCTGGTGCGTGCGGGTGTTGAACGGCCCGGGCGCCTGCAGCTCGGACTCGCGCAGCGGGCGCGTCCAGTCGTCGAGCTTGTAGCGGAGGGTGGCGTCGATCCCCAGCGGGATCCCGTCGTGCAGGCGGTTGTAGATGACCGAGGCGATCAGCGGCCGGTCCTTGGCCACCGCGGCCTCGCGCTCGATCATCGAGGCGATGATCAGCACGTCGTAGGCCGTGAGCTTCTTCGAGCGCGCGTAGGCCAGGTTGACCGTGGCGAACTGCTTGCGGAACGTCGCCAGCTGCTTGGACACGAGCTGGGAGACCGGGCCGCCCTTGCGCACCGTGTAGGTCGACGGGAACAGGAAGCCCTCGAGCGTGCGCACGCTGCGCGGCGCCCCGTACTGCTGGGGGCGCAGGCTCGTCGCGTGCCGGGTGGCGACCGCGTAGCTCCCCTTCAGCGAGGTCTTTCGCAGCAGCCGGTTCGCCTCGCGGATGGTGCGCCCCTCGGTGATCGTGATGTCGGTCGTCGGCGCCTTGGGCGGGCCCTTGGCCAGGGCGTCGAAGGCGTCGGCGTAGGACATGTCCTTGGGGAGCAGGTAGGTCCCGGGAATGATCTGCGCCGGGCCGTCGACCTTGGCGCGCAGCTTGAAGAAGAACGCGGAGGAGATTGCCCCCCGGTCGGCCATCACGTCGCCGGCGTCGCCGATCGTCGCGCCCTTGGGGATGACGACCGACACGCGGCCGCTCCCGTTGCCGTGGCCCGGCTGGAAGATCGAGTAGAGGAACCAGCCCGCGACGAGGATCACCACGGCGACGACGCCGACGATCACCAGCGGCAGGGTCCGGCGGCCGCGGCCGGTCTTCACCTGACCCGAAGGCGGACCCCCGGCGCGACGACGGCGCAGCCGCTCGCCCAGCGGCACCTTGGGCGGAGCGTCGACGCCCGCCCACTCCTCGGACGGCGACTCGTCGAGCACCGCCGACGGCGCATCCACGCCCGCCGGAGCAGCCCGCCGCACGGGCCGCGGAGGCGGAACCCGCCCATCGCCGTCCCGATGCCCGTCGCCGTCGAACGACGGCGCGGGCGGAGGCGAGACCTCGGGAGCAGGGGCGGGCGCGGGAGGAGAAGGCGACGGGGAAGCGGCCGTGTCCTCGCGCGGCGGAGCGGCCACGCGAGCAACGGGCTCGGGCTGCGGCACAGGCTGCGACTCGCGCGACGGGACGGCCCGTTCAGGCGGGGGGGAATGGTCCCCGGCGGAGGGAGTTGTCGTTTGTCTGACCGGAGCCGGGGATCCTTCCCCCGCGCCGTGCCGGGGCGCTGGAGCCGGGGCCTCGGGAGGCTGGGCGGCCGGAACGGATACCGGCTCCGAAGGCGAAGGCGTCGGCACTCCGGCCGGAGGAGGGGGTGTCTCCAACGGCGGCGGAGCGACCTCCTCTGCGGGCACGCCCTCGCGCTGCGCCCGCCGCGCAGCGCGCTCGACGCGAGCACGCTCACGGTCCTCTCGCGAGCGCTCGCGCGGCGGCGGCTTTCGTTCGAACAGGCTCATGCTGACGTCCGGTGAGCCGGTGACAGGCCCATCCCCCCGTCCGGCCCGGCGTCCGGGGGCCCAAGGCCCTCATTGCCCGGCCCAACGCGAAAGGCTACCTACCCGCCTTCGCCGAACGCGTCACGCCCGCTGTCATGACGCCCGTCCAGCCACCCCTGGAGCAGATGCGCCGCGGCCCGCGAGTCCTCGCTGGCGCGCCCGCCGGAGCGCCGCGCCTGGGCGGTGGTCAGGCGCTCGTCGTGCAGCGTCACGGTCGCCGGGGCGACGACCGGCTCCAGGCGCTGGGCGAACGCGCGGGCGGCCCGCGTCTGCTCGGACTCCTCTCCGCCCAGCGTGAGCGGCAGGCCGACGACGACGGTCTCGACCTCCAGCTCGCGCACCAGCCCGGCGATCCGCGCCAGGCCCGCCCTGGAGTCCGGGCGCTCGATGGCCTCCAGCGGCGAGGCGAGCAGTCCCGTGGGATCGCTGACCGCCACGCCGCAGCGCGCGGAGCCGTGGTCGAGCGCGAGTGCGCGGCTCAACTCAGGGCGTCGGCGATCGCCGCTCGGGCCGCGTCGAGCGCCTCGCCGAGCTTCTCGGGGTGCCGTCCTCCGGCCCGGGCCATCGTGTCGCGCCCGCCTCCGCCGCCGCCGGCGACCTGGGCCGCGGCCTTGACGATCGCGCCCGCCTTGACGCCGCGCTCCACGAGCGCCGGGGTCACGCTGGCCACGAACGACACCTTGCCCTCGCCTGGCGCGGCGAGCACGATCGCCGCGTCGCCGAGCTTTGGCTTGAGGCGGTCCATGAGGTCGAGCAGCTGCTTCTCGTCGGTCGCCGCCACGTCGGCCACGAGCAGGCGCGCGCCGTCGAGCTCCTCGGCCCGCGCGAGGACGTCGTCCACCGACACCTCGGCTCGGCTGGGCGCATTCGCCGCCGCCCTGGCGGAGTCGCGCAGCTTCGCCACCGCCTCCTCGAGCTGCTCGGGGCGCGTGCGCAGCTCCTTGGCCAGGCGCTCGGCCGCGGCGTCGCGCGCGCGCAGCAGCCGCACGCCCTCCGGTCCGGTCAGCGCCTCGATACGCCGGACGTTGGCCGCGCTGGAGGTCTCCGTCGTCACCTTGAACAGGCCGATCTCCGCGGTGCGGTGCACGTGCGTGCCGCCGCACAGCTCGCGCGAGAACGAGCCGTCTCCCACCTCGACCATGCGCACGACGTCGCCGTACTTCTCGCCGAAGAGCGCCATCGCCCCCAGGCCCTTGGCCTCGTCGAGGGTGGTCGTCAGCGCGCGCACGGGGAAGTCGGCGAGGATCCACTCGTTGACGCGCTCCTCGACGTCGTGCAGCTCCTCCGCGCTCAGCCCGCCTCCGTGGGTGAAGTCGAAGCGCAGCTTGTCGGGCCCGACGTAGGAGCCGGCCTGGCGGACGTGCGTGCCCAGGCGCTCGCGCAGCGCGGCGTGCAGCAGATGGGTGGCGGTGTGGTTGCACTCGGTGGCGTGGCGCACGTTGCGCTCGACGCGAGCGACGACGCGTTCGCCCTCCTGCAGCTGTCCGGCCTCGACGTCGAGCGCGACCGCCTGGTCGTCGCCCAGCCGGAACACCTCGGCCACGCGCGCGCGGCAGTCGCCCGACTCGCACTCGACGAAGCCCGCGTCGGAGATCTGCCCACCGCCCGCGGCGTAGAAGGGCGACTCCACGAGCTTGGCCAGCGTGCGGCCGTTCTCCTGCTCCACCGCCCCGACCGTCGTGTGCTGCTCCACCGTCTCATAACCCGTGAAGCGCGTCTGGAATCCGGCCGACCCGGCGAACTCGCGCACCTTCTCGCGCCCGTCGCCGCCGCTCTCGTCGACCTCGGCCGCCGAGCGCGCGCGCACGCGCTGGCGCTCCATCAGCGTCTCGAAGCCCTCGTCGTCGACGCCCAGGCCGTGCTCGGCCGCCAGCTCGCGCGTGAGGTCGAACGGGAAGCCGTAGGTGTCGTGCAGCGAGAACGCGGCCTCGGCGCCGATGCCCTCCAGGCCCTCTTCCTTGGCGCGCTCGATGATCTCCTCCAGGCGCTTGGTTCCCTTCTCCAGCGTGCGGCCGAAGGACTCCTCCTCGGCGGCCACCCAGCGCTCGATCGCGTCGCGCTGTTCGACCAGCTCCGGGTACTCCCCGCCCATGACCTCGGTGACGCGGTCGGCGTAGCGCGGCAGGAATCCCGGCTCCAGGCCGAGCACGCGGCCCTGCTGGATCGCCCGGCGCATGACGCGGCGCAGGATGTAGCCGCGGTCCTCGTTGGAGGGCACGACCCCGTCGGCGATGAGGAAGGTCATGGCGCGGGAGTGGTCGGACAGGATGCGCAGGGCGCGCGTGACCTCGTGGCTCTCCCCCATGCTCCGGCCCGAGAGCTCCTCGCCCAGCGCTACCAGCGGGACGAACTGGTCGGTCTCGTAGACGGAGGGGACGTCCTGGAGGATCGCCGCCATGCGGTTGAGGCCCAGGCCCGTGTCGATGTTCTGGCTCGGGAGCGGCGTCAGCTGGCCGGGCGGGTCCTGGTCGTACTGCATGAACACGAGGTTCCAGTACTCGAGGAAGCGCTCGGTGTCGTCGCCGGGCCGGTCGTCGGGCCCGCCGAAATCGACGCCCCGGTCCAGGTAGAGCTCGGAGCACGGACCGCACGGCCCGGTCGGGCCGGCCTGCCAGAAGTTGTCCTCGGTCCCCAGCCGCACGATGCGCTCGTCCGGGACGCCGACACTGCGCCAGGCCTCGATCGCCTCCTCGTCCGGTCCCAGCCCGAGGCCGTCGTCGCCGCCGTGGACGGTGATCCAGATGTCCTCCTCGCGAAAGCCGAAGCCCTTGCGCGAGAGCTCCCAGGCGAACTCGACCGCGCCCTGCTTGAAGTAGTCGCCGATGGAGAAGTTGCCCAGCATCTCGAAGAACGTGAGGTGGCGCGCGGTGTTGCCGACGTTCTCGATGTCGGTCGAGCGAAAGCACTTCTGGCAGGTGGTGAGCCGCTGGTGCGGCGGGGTCTCGATCCCCTGGAAGTAGGGCTTGAGCGGGTGCATGCCCGCCGTGGTGAGGAGGACCGAGGGGTCGTACGTCGCCGGGACGAGCGAGCCCGACGGCATCCGCCGGTGATCGCGGGCGACGAAGAACTCCAGGAAGGTGCTGCGGATCTCGTCGGAGGTCACGGGCTCAGTCTAGGTGTGGCGCTACGTGCGGGCGATCGTGCCGTGCCCGACGACGAGGTCGCCGTCCATCAGCACCGCCGCCTGCCCGGGAGCGGCGCCGAGCACCGGCTCGCGCAGCCGCAGGACCAGGTCCGCGTGGCGCCCGGCGGGAGGCGTGCCGTCCACGCCCCCGGCCAGGGCGGGCGAGCGGTAGCGCAGCTTGACGCGGTCGACCCGGTCACCGTCGCGGTGCAGAACGGCGCCGCGCACCGCCACCTCGCGGCGGCGCAGCGCCTCGCGCGGGCCGACCACGACCCGGTTGGCGGCCGCGTCGGTCTCCAGGACGTAGAGGGGCGCCGCCGCGGGAACGCCGATCCCCCTGCGCTGGCCCACCGTGAAGGCGTGGTGGCCACGATGGCGGCCGAGAACCCGCCCGCCGCGGTCGACGATCTCCCCCGGGCGCGCTCGCAGGCTGCCGTGCCGAGCGAGGAAGGCGGCGCGGTCGGTCCCGGCGAGGAAGCAGAGATCCTGGGAATCCGGCTTGCTCGCCACCGGGAGGTCCGCCTCGGCGGCCAGCTCGCGCACGCGGGGCTTGCGCAACGCCCCCAGCGGGAAGCTCAGACGCGCCAGCGAGTCGGGCGCCAGGGCGGCGAGCATGTACGTCTGGTCCTTGTCCGGGTCGGCGGCCAGGCGCAGCAGGGGCCCGGGGCCGTCGTCGTGGACGCGGGCGTAGTGGCCGGTGGCCAGGCGCCCGGCCCCCAGGCGGCCCGCGAGCTCGATCATGGCGTCGAGGCGCACGTGGCCGTTGCAGCGCACGCACGGGTTCGGCGTCAGCCCGGCGGCGTGGTCGTCGAGGAACGGGGACACGACGCCGGCCCGGAACTCCTCGCGCAGGTCGAGGGTGAGGTGGGGCATGCCCATCCGGTGCGCGAGCGCCCGCGCGTCGCGCACGGCCGACGCCGAGCAGCACGAGCTCTCGGCGTCGTTGTCGCGATCGGCCCACAGCTCGAGGGTGACGCCGACGGCCTCGCCGTTGCGCGCGCTGAGCAACGCCGCCACCGCGCTGTCCACGCCCCCGCTCATCGCGACGAGCGTGCGCCCGGGCGCTCGCGACAGCTCCGCCGACTCGCGCACGGCGGCGCCCAGGGCGCGGTGGAGGGCATCGGCGGCGAGCTCGGCCGCGTGGCGCTTGGCCGGCGTCAGGCCGCCGAGCTCATGGGCGATCTCGTCGGGCCCGATCCGCGCGGCCTCGAGGAGGGGCGCCCCGTCGACCAGCGCCATCGCCGCGCTTCCGGCCGCGACCGCGGCGGCGCACCCGCTCGCCTCGAAGGAGGCCGCGGCGAGGCGGTCGTCGCACACCGCGACCGAGATCCGCACGAGATCGCCGCACGCCGCACCCCCGGCCGCGCCGGAGTGCGAGCCGCGCGGCGGCTCGCCGCGATGCAGCGGGGCGGTGTAGTGGGCCGAAACCTCCACGCCGCGAGTCTACGAAGAGGCCGCTGATCGGACTACGTCGCGCATAGCGCGACAAACTCCGATCACCGCACGACCGACCCCTCGTTGCCGCCGTTTCGACGGCGCTACGCGGGCACGGCGACGCGGGCGCCGGGCGATGCGGCGTCAGCGTCGGCGTCGACCCCGGCCTCGGCGCGCGCGGGCTCGCCCGACCGCTCGCGCACGTACGGCGCGAACAGCGCCACCAGCACGAACGGCATGAACCACGGAACGTAGAAGTAGAACCAGTGCGTGGCCGAGAGCTGGACCGCGATCAGCACCGCGGCGCCCAGCGCGGCCACCTGGACGGCCGAGCGGCGGCGCGGCACGAAGGCCACCAGCACCATCAGCGCCACCCCAGCGACCTTGAGCAGCGTCTGCGTCGCGGCGAGGATCCCCGAGCCGGGGTGCAGCCCCCACGGGGAGAAGACCGAGGTGCGGCCGAGCTGGAACCCGATCGTGCAGTCGTAGAACTCGCGCAGCCCGCCGTCGGGCAGGTAGAGCAGGATCGGCAGCGCGAGGATGGCCACGAACGCGGCGGCGTACTTCGCCATCGCCCGCCAGCCGCCGGGGTCGTCGCCGGTGCCGCGCAGGAACAGCGGAGCCAGCGCACCGGGGATGAACTTCGCGCCCGTGGCGAGAGCCAGCCACGCCCCGCGCGCGGCGGGTGAGGCCAGGGCGAGGAGGGTGGCCACGAGCAGGAGCGAGACCAGCCCGTCGTTGGTGTTGAGCATCATCCCCAGCAGCGTGAACGGGAACGCGCACCAGGCCCAGGCGAGCGCCAGTCCCAGCCGCCGGCCCTCCGGCCCGGCTCGCAGGCGCATCCCGAGCAGGATGAGTCCGGCGATCGTCATGAGGTCGAAGAAGATGACGGCGGCGTGGGCCGAAGGAAGATCGCCCTGGAGGCCGTGCCAGGGCGCCACGCGCTCGAAGGGCACATAGGCCAGGTAGTTGATCGGGCCATACGTGTCCCCGTGGGCGTCGTTGTTGACGTACAGGGGCTGCTTGTGCCACACGCGGTCGGCGCCGACGACCGACGCGTAGCCGACGTCGATCACCTTCTCGTTGGCCAGGTTCAGGGCGACGCGCCCACCGGCCAGTAGCACGACGCCGACGGCCAGCACGGCGAGCGGGAGATGGGGAACGAGACGCCCACGGCGCTCGCGCGGGCGAATGCCGCTCCACAGCATCCGCCCCAGCACGTAGAGCAGGACCGGGTAGACCAGCGGCACGGACGTGAGCACGTCGCCGCGGTTGAAGAAGTAGTAGGAGACGCCGAGGCTGAGCAGCACGAGCAGGTCGAGGTGCAGCAGACGCCGCCAGCGCCGCAGGTCGATGAACGGCACGAGGAACAGCACGGCGAAGCTCAGGAAGACCCAGGGCGAGTCGAACAGGTGGCCCTGGTGACCGCGGGCCAGGTAGGACTCCGCCTGGGGGCCGGTGAACGTGGCGAAGACCCGGCCGTCGGCGGTGACGTCGACCTCGGCGTAGAGACGGCCGCCCGGGACGCCGTAGTCGAGCTCCCAGCGCCAGCCACCCCACACGTAGGGGTTCGCGGCCAGCCGGGGGTGACGGCGGCGCAGCTCGCGGATGACCGACGTGCGGTCGGCGATGGCGATCGCCTGGTTGGCCGTCGTGCGAAAGCCGGGCGGCGGCACGGTGCGCGAGGCCGCGGGCACGAGCGGGGGTGCCACACTGGCGACCGCGGGGGCGGCGACGGCGGGAGCGGCCAGCGCCAGCGATGCGCCGACAGCGCAGAGCAGGACCAGTGAGCGGACGCGAAGCCTCACGAGCACTCCTATCGGCAGGCGTGGCGACGAGGTCAAGCGCGGCCCGCGAGCGCCGCCAAAAACCCGGGCTAAGCCTTTTCGGCGTTCGTGCCGATGCTCGGGGCGATGGACCAGGTATCGCGTCCCTTCCAGATCGTTCTCGTGCTCGTGCTCGGCTTCGCCGGCGTGTGGTTTGTCGCCCTGCGCCCGAAGGCTGACACCGGCGGCGGCTCGTCGGCTCCCGCTCCCGCCCCGACGGCTCCCGCCCAGTCGGGCACCTCGACCACGCCGACCAAGTCCGCCATTCCCGGCGGCCTGGGCCGCGCGGTCGACAAGGCGCGCCAGACCAAGGCCACGGGCGACGCTTCCGCCGCCGCCCAGGACTCCCAGGCCGCGCAGGACCCGACCCAGGCCCAGCAGGTCCAGCAGCAGGCCCAGCAGGCTCAGACCCAGGCCCAGCAGAGCCAGAACACGACCGCCACGCCGGTTCAGACTCCCCCGGCCACGCCGGTCGCCAAGCCCAAGGCCGCCGCGCCGAAGGTCGGCGCCGGGGGCGCGAACGTCGCGATCGTCCACGCCGGCACGCTCGCCATCGGCCACCTCGACACCGGCATCGACAAGGCCATCGGCTCGCTCGGCGCGGTCAAGGTCACCGTCAAGCCGCACCGCACCGGCAAGGCGGCGCGCCGCGCCCGCCCGGGCTTCGCCACGCCGGGCAAGGTCCGCCTGGCCCTGGCCAAGCACCACGTCGTCGTCCTTCTCTTCTTCAACGCCCGCGCCTCGGACGACCGTGCCGTGCGGCGCGAGCTGTCCGTGGTGAATCGCCGCGGCGGCCGCGTCCAGGTCTGGGGCGTCTCGGTCCGCGGGCTCGCGCGCTTCAAGAACGTCATGCAGGGCGCCCAGGTGCTCCAGAGCCCCACGGTCGTCGTGCTCTCCCATCGCACGCCCTACGTCTTCCCCGGCTACACCGACCACGCCGAGATCGATCAGGCCGCGGCGATGGCGCTGCGGCCCAAGGCCTAGCGGCCTAGCCCTTCGGCGGCGGCGCCGTCCGCAGCCCCAGATCCCGCAGCTGGCGCTCGTCCACCGGCGCCGGGGCACCCGTGAGGGGGTCGGCGCCCGTGGCCGTCTTGGGGAACGTGATGCTCTCGCGGATGTTCACCTCGCGCAGCGTGCGCCAGCCGGTGACCAGCGAGACGATCCGGTCGATGCCCAGCGCGATGCCCCCGTGTGGCGGCGCGCCGTAGCGCAGCGCGTCGAGCAGAAACCCGAAGCGCTCGGAGGCCTCCTCGCCCGACAGCCCGATCAGCTCGAAGACGCGCTCCTGGACGTCGAGGCGATGGGTGCGGATCGAGCCGCCGCCGATCTCGAAGCCGTCGAGCACGAGGTCATAGCCGCGTGAGCGCAGCGACCCCGGGTCGTCGAGGTCGCCCACCGGCGCGGTGAACGGATGATGCAGCGGGTCCCAGCGCTGCTCGCCCTCGTTCCAGTCGAACATCGGGAAGTCGATCACCCAGTGGATGTCGTGGCGGGCCTCGTCGACCAGCGAGTAGCGCTCCGCGAGCTCGAGCCGCAGCTGCCCGAGCACCGCGGCGGCGACCTGCGGCGAGTCGGCCACGGCGAGGATCAGGTCGCCCGGCGCCGCCTCCAGCGCGGAGACGATGGCCGCCCGCTCGTCGTCGGAGAGGAACTTGGCGATCGGCGAGCGCCAGCCGCCGCCGTCCTCGACGAAGGCCCACACGAGGCCCTTGGCCCCGAGCCGCTGGGCCAGCTCGGTCAGGCCGTCGAGCTCCGAGCGCGCCACCTCCAGCGGCCCCGCCTTGATTCCCCGCACCACGCCGCCCGACGACAGCGCGCCGGCGAACACCTTGAACTCGGTGCCGGCGAGCGCCTCGCCCAGGTCGACGATCTCCATCGCGAAGCGGGTGTCGGGCCGGTCCACGCCGAAGCGCGCGATCGCGTCGTCATAGGGCAGCCGCGGCCACGGCGGCGGCGCGACGTCGAAGCCCGTGGCCTCGAACACCGCCGCCATCACGGCCTCGGTGGTGCCAATGACGTCGTCCTCCACGACGAAGGACATCTCCAGGTCGAGCTGGGTGAACTCAGGCTGGCGGTCCGCGCGCGGGTCCTCGTCGCGGAAGGCCCGCACGATCTGGAAGTAGCGCTCGAACCCGGCGATCATCAGCAGCTGCTTGAAGATCTGCGGCGACTGGGGCAGCGCGAAGAACGAGCCGCGCTGATGGCGCGACGGCACGAGGAAGTCGCGCGCGCCCTCGGGCGTCGAGCGAGTGAGCATCGGCGTCTCCAGCTCGACGAAGTCGCGCTCGCCCAGCACCCGGCGGATCGTCTGGTTGACCCGGTCGCGGGTTATGAGGGTGTCGCGCTGGCGGTCGCGGCGCAGGTCGAGGTAGCGGTAGCGCATGCGCAGCAGCTCGTCTATCTCGCGCTCCTCGTCGATCGGGAAGGGCGGCGTGTCGGCGTCGGCCAGCTTCTCCACCGCGGCGACGTCCACCTCGACCTCGCCGGTCGCCATCTCCGGGTTGACGTTCTGGGGCTCGCGCGCCACGACCTTCCCGGTGACCGAAACGACGTCCTCGGGACGAAGCTCGCCCGCGACGGCATGGGCGTCGGGCGCCGTCTCGGGATGGAAGACGATCTGCACCAGGCCGGTGCGGTCGCGCAGGTCGATGAACACCAGGCCGCCGTGGTCGCGGCGCCGGTGCACCCACCCGGCGACGCGAATCTCGCGGCCCGCGTCCGCCAACGTCGGATCGCCGCACCAGGTGTCGCGGTACTCGTTGGCGCGCGGCGGCTTCACTGCAGTCCCCTGCCCCGCAGCACGTCGCGGACCACGGCCGCGCGCTCCACCGTCTCCTGCTCGCCGCTCTCCATGTCGCGCAGCTCGGTCTCGTCCTCGCCCAGGATGGCCACGAAGCGCGCGCCCAGGCGGTCGGCCTGTTTGAGCTGGCCCTTGAGCGAGCGCCCGGCGAGCTCGAGCTGCGCGCGCAGCCCGGCGCGGCGGGCCTCGGCCGCCATCTCGAAGGCGGCCGGGCGCTGGACGGCGTCGAGGTAGGAGACGTAGAGGTCCACGGGCGGCGGGGCGACCGGCGGGCGGTCCGCGGCCAGCAGCATGCGCTCCACGCCGGCGGCGAAGCCGCAGCCCGGCGTCGGCGGGCCGCCGATCTTCTCCACCAGGCGGTCGTAGCGGCCGCCGCCCCCCACGCCGCTCTGGGCGCCCAGCTCGGCGGACTCGAACTCGAACACCGTGCGCGTGTAGTAGTCGAGGCCGCGCACCAGAGTCGGGTCCACGTCGTAATTGACCCCGGACTCGTCGAGCAGGGCCTTCACGGCGGCGAAGTGCTCGAGGTCGTCAGCGGCGAGGCGGTCGAGCAGCAGCGGCGCCGAGGCCATCACCTCGCGCGTGCCGGGATCGTCGGAGTCGAAGGCGCGCAGCGGGTTGAGGTCGATTCGTTCGCGCACCTCGCGCGCCAACCCGTCCTCGTGGGCGTGGAGGTAGGCCTGGAGCTCCTCGCGGTAGGCCGCGCGCGCCTCCGGCGTGCCCAGGCTGGAGAGCCGCAGCCGCACGCCGCGCACGCCGGTCGCGTCGAGGAGCTCGTCGAGCAGGACGACGATCTCGGCGTCCACGGCCGGATCATCGGAGCCGATCGCCTCCGCCCCGACCTGCCAGAACTGGCGATAGCGCCCGGCCTGAGGAGCCTCGTGGCGGAAGAAGGTCGACAGGTACCAGAGCTTCACCGGCTGGGCCTGCTTGTGCATGCCGTGCTCGACGTAGGCGCGGCAGACCGGCGCGGTGCCCTCGGGACGCAGCGTCATCGAGCGGCCGCCCTGATCCTCGAAGGTGAACATCTCCTTGCTGACGATGTCGGTGGCCTCCCCCACCCCGCGCGCGAACAGCTCGGTCGCCTCGAAGGTGGGCGTCTCGATGCGCCGGTAGCCGGCGCCCTCGAGCACGCGCCGCGCCTCGCGCTCCAGCGCCTCGCGCGCATCCGCGTCGTCGGGCAGCACGTCGAACGTGCCGCGCGGCGCCTTCGGGCGTTCGCTCACCGGGACGCGAGTTCCTGAAGGAAGGGGTTCGTCGACGCTTCCTGACCCAGCGTGGTCAGGCCCATATGGCCCGGGTGCACCCGGGTCTCCGGCGGGAGGCTCTCCAGGAGCAGGCTGATGGAGCGAGCGAGCGTCGGCCAGTCGCCGCCCGGCAGGTCGGTGCGCCCGACGGAGCCCTGGAACAGGACGTCGCCGGAGAACAGGGCCTGCTCGTCGGCCATCGAGAACGCGACGTGTCCCGGGCTGTGTCCCGGCACGGCGAGGACGTCGATCTCGAAGCCGGCCAGGTCGAGCTTCTCGCCGCCCTCCAGCGTCTCGTCGGCCTCGTAGCTCTCGAACGGGCCGAACCCGGGCCACGGGACGTAGCTCATGATGTCGGCCAGGACCGGGACCTCGATCTTCGGGCAGTAGACCGGCGCTCCCGTGGCCTTGGCCACCGGCGCGACGGCGCCGACGTGGTCGAAGTGCGTGTGGGTGAGCAGGATCGCGTCGACGGTGAGTCCCAGCTCGTCGACCGGCGCGAGGATGCGCTCGGCCTCGTCGCCGGGATCGACGATCAGCGCGCGGTCGGAGCCGTCGCGCCGGAGCACGTAGGCGTTCTCGGCCACCATGCCGACGGTGAACATCCGGACGTCCATCAGTCGTCCTTGGCCTTCGGCTTCGCGTTGCCCTCGGCCTTCTGGCGCTGGCGGCGGCGGTAGAGGAACTGGTCGGTGTAGAAGCCGAGCGGGATGTAGAGCAGGAACATCAGCGCCGAGATCGAGATCGCGCCGAAGATCGGCTGGCGGAAGAGGGCGACGACGGCGACGAGGAAGATGCCGGCGGCGATGCCGGCGCGCGTCATCGCGCTGCGCCACGTCGGCGGCGTGGCGAACCGGTCCTTCTTGGCCCCCGAGGGCTTGGCCTTCTCCTCGGGCTTGAGCTTGCGCCCCGTGCGCCCGCGGGACTCGATGGTCCCGGCCGGCGTCCCGCGGTGCTTGCTGCGGCGCTTGCGCTTGGTCTGGGCCATGGACGAAGCCTAGTTGAGCACGTTCTCGATGAGGTGGCGCTGCGGGTCGAAGCCGGGGATCGGCACATCGGCGGGGAAGCCCTCGAACGCCGCGCGCGGGGCCAGCCCGACGAGCTCGGCCGCCGCCACCCGCACGCGCGCCCGCACCGCCGACACCAGGGCGGCCAGTGGCGTCGCCGCCGGGTCCTCGACGTTGAAGGAGAGCTGCGTCGTGCGCTCGTGCGCGAGCCATAGCCCGATCGCCCGGACGCCCGTCAGCCCCTCCTCCCCGCCGTCGCGCACCCGGGCGGCGACGGCGCGCGCCTCCTCGAGGGAGACCCGGGGCTCCAGGAGCAGGTTGAAGGCCACGAGCGGGCCCCGCGCCCCGACCAGGGTCACGCCGGCCGTCGGGTGCGCCCGCGCCGGGCCGAAATCGGCGGACAGCTCGCCGGAGGTCAGGCGCCGGGCGATCTCCTCGGCCCCGCCCCGCCGCAGCTCCGCGCGGGTTCGCCCGCCCCCGAGGACGCCATAGAGCAGGACGGGCAGGTCGAGGCGGCGCGAGAGCTCATCCGCGGCCACGAGCGCCTCGGCGCAGGCCGCACCCCGGCGGGCGGCGTCGAGATGGACAAGCGGAACGACGTCCACGGCGCCGACGCACGGATGCACGCCCCGATGGCGGCGCATGTCCACGCGGGCCACCGCCGCGCGCGCTCCCTCGGCCAGCCCGGACGCCAGCGCTCCGGGGGCGCCCGCGAGTGTGAACACCGAGCGGTTGTGGTCCGGATCGACGTGGACGTCGAGCAGCCGCGCGCCGCTGTCCTCGAAGGCCGCCCCGATCGCCGCTATCACGCCCTGGTCGCGCCCCTCCGAGACGTTGGGGACGGCCAGCAGGGTCTGCGAGCTCACACGACCAGTCGGCCGTGGTCGAGCACCGTCTCCCCGCCGACCTCGAGCGAGGCGTTGAGCACGACCACGTCCTCGTGGATCGGCACCGACACGGCGCCACCGATCGCCGCGCTGGCGCCGAACGCGACGTGCACGGTGCCGAGGATCTTCTCGTCCTCGAGCACGTTGCCCGTGAGCGTGGCGCGGTCGTTCGTGCCCACCCCCAGCTCGGCCAGGTTCGTGCCGTCCTCTCCCCCGGCCTCGCGCATGTGCGCCAGGAAGGCCTCGCCGGCCTCGTCGTCGGCGCCGACCAGGCGCCCGTCGCGCACCTCCAGGCCGGCCGGGCGCTCGACGAGGCCCATGGACGCCAGGGCCGAGGCGACCACGACGCCCTCTCCGCCCAGCGGCGCGATGAACCCCTCGCCGCAGGGCAGGTTGCCGAAGGCGCCGGGCGCCGAGAGGTCGCCGTCGTCGGCCAGCCCCGCGCGGCCGGTGAGGTCGAGCCGCAGGTCGGTCCCGCGCGGGCACGTGACGCGCGCCTCCGACGCGGCGTCGAGGCGCTGGGCGATCGCCCGCGAGCGATCGCGCAGCGCCGGGAAGTCGACGGACATGACGCGCGTGAGCATGTCGACCGTCACGCCAGGCAGCGTGGCGCCACGCACCCCGGCCTCGGTCGCCGCCTTGCGCGCCTTGGTGTGCGACAGCGACTTCGTCGTGGGCGCGATGAACACGTCGCCTGCCAGGAGCGCCGCCGCCACGGTCGCGGGAGGCTCCGAGCCGTGGGTCGGGCGCTCGGCGATCAGCGCCAGCGTGGCATCGGCCCCGGCCTGCTCGGCGGCGTCACGCAGCGCGTCACCCAGCTCGCGGCTGGACGGGTCGGCGATGACCAGGACGTCCTCGCCCGGAGCCACGGCCAGGCACTCCCCGACCACGGCGCGAAGGGCGCTGTCGAGGGCGGAATTGGGAGGGATTGCAGGCACGAACTGGGCTTGAGACTCAGGCTGAGGTCCGGAACTGCCGATCCTTTCAAAAGTCGGGTCTGCGGACCCAGCTCAGTGCAGCGTCCCACCCCACCATGCGCCTCCGCTCCCAAGCCGGCTTCACGCTCCCCGAGCTTCTCGTCGTGATCATCATCATCGGCGTTCTCGCGGCGATCGCGCTGCCGACATTCCTGGGCAGCGCCGACCACGGCTACGACGCCGGGGCGAAGTCCGACGGCTCCGCTCTGGCGAGTTTCGTCGAGGAGTGCGCCGTCGACGCCGACGGCTACAGCACCTGCAACACGCAGGCCACGCTGTTCGGAACCGGGGAGACCGGCGGACTCAGCTGGGGGAACAAGCCAGGGCAGGTGCGTGTCAGCGCCGCGACGCGGACCACCTACCGCGTGATCGCCCGGTCGCAGTCGGGCACGAACTTCACCATCAACCGAGTTGCCAACGGCAACCAGACCCGCAAGTGCAACAAGCACGGCCAGGGCGGCTGTCCGTCGGACGGCAACTGGTGAGTCAGGTCTGCTTGACGATCGCGTAGACGACGCGGTCGGCGACGTCCACCAGAGCCTCCCCGATGCGCCGGCAGCGGCGGTACAGCTCGCGCCGCCCGATCCGCGAGCGCTGGTTGGCCTCGGAGAGCAGGTGGGCCATCCCGTCGTAGTAGGCGCGCTCCAGCGCGCCCTCCGAGACGATGGCCGCGTCGGCCTCCTGCATGGCGGTGTCGGAGTCGGAGCCGAAGTGGGAGAGCGCCTGATCGATGTGGCGGATCGCGTCGCCCATCAGCCCGGCCATCTGGGCGATGCGGGCGTCGGGCGCGACGTCCATCACACGCGCCTCGAGCGTCACGTCACGCGCGTGCGTGAGGACCCAGTCGATGCTGCGCGACAGAGTGAACACGTCCTCGGGCTCCATCGGCGTGACGAAGGCCGCGCGCAGCTCGACCAGCAGCTCGCGCTTCGCCACCTCGCCGCGGCGCTCGGTCTCGTCGAGGCGCTCGGCCGCCGCCCGGTCGCCCTCGGCCCAGGCGGCGAACTGCTCCAGGCCCTCGATCGTGATCGCGATCTGAGCCCGCAGCTTGCCCAGCACGTCGGGCGTCTCGGGCAGGAACCAGTGGCGCGGGGAGCTCACGTGACGACCTCGACCAGGGCGACGTAGAGCGCGCCGATGATCGCCGTCACGGGCAGCGTGATGATCCACGCCAGGCCCATCGACTGGATGATCCGCCAGTGCACGTGGCGGCGGCGTCCGTGGCCCAGGCCGATTCCCACGATCGTGGCCGGCACCACCTGGGTCGTGGAGACCGGCGCGCCGAGGGCCGAGGCCGCCAGGATCACCCCCGCCGACGAGCTCTGGCTGGAGAGCCCGTCGACGGGCGCTAGTCGGTAGATCCGTCGGCCCACGGTACGGATGATCCGCCACCCTCCAAGCGCCGTGCCGAACGTGAGCGCCGAGGCGCACGCCAGGGTCACCCACGAGGGCGCCGCCAGCGAGTCGATGTTCCCGTTGGCCAGCAGCAGGGCGGCGACGATGCCGACCGACTTCTGCGCGTCGTTGGCGCCGTGGCTGAACGACAGCGCGGCGGACATCGTCCACTGGCCGCCCGCGACCGGAGAGTCCCAGCGATGCGTCCAGCGCCGCGCGGCTCGCAGCAGCCCGCGGGTCACCACATACGCCGCCAGACCGCCGAGGAGCGGCGAGATCGCCAGGGCGGCCAGCGTTCCCACGACGCCCACCGGGTGCCACCCGTCGAACCCGCCCCAGTTCACCGCGTCGACGCCGGCCTCCAGGATGGCCGCTCCCACCAGGCCGCCGATCAGGGCGTGCCCGGAGCTCGAGGGCAGGCCCAGGCGCCAGGTGGCGATGTTCCAGGTCACGGCGGCGGCCAGGCCCGAGCCGATCACCGCGTTGGCCTCCGAGGGCGCGACCGTGACGATCCCGGCGATCGTGTTCGCGACCGCCGCGCCGATGACCAGAGGCCCGAGCATGTTGAAGACCGAGGCCAGGAGGATCGCCTGCCCGGGCCGGGCGACCCGGGTGGCCACGAGGGTGGCGACGGAGTTGGACGCGTCGTGCAGGCCGTTGGTGATCGCGAACGCCATGGCGAAGGCGATGGCGAGCACGAGACCGGCATCCATTCAACGACTCTAGGGCGATACCGGGCCACCGCGCGCGTCGCACGCAACGAATCCACCTTCCGCGGCGGTTCGGCGTTTCCTGGCCCGGGGCGGCGGAATACCAACAGGGTCCGGGGTAGCGGGAGACACCGGCACATGCGACGGCCGGGGCGCGGGAGCCGCCCCGGCCGTCTGTATGACAGGGCTCGTTGGCCGGCCGCGCACCTCGCCGGAGCCCGTGGCCGTGGCGGCCCAGGTCTGGCGGATGACCGCGGCCGTGCGCGCCGGCCGCCGCGGGGTAAGCGATCGGACATATGACCCGGCGGCTTCCCTACGGACGGGCGGTGCTCGCCCTCGACGCGGTCCTGCTGGCCTGGGCCGTCGTGTGGATCTTCATCGGGCTGCGGGTGGCGCACGAGGTCAATGGCCTGGCCGAGCTGAGCGGGACGGTCTCGACCGTGGGCTCGGCGGTCGAGGACTCCAGCCGGACCATTCGCGGCGTCGACGTTCCGGTGCTCGGCCAGAGCGTCCAGGAGCTGCTGGGGCCCGACGCGGCCAGGGTCCTGCGCCAGTCCGAGAACGCGGGCGCGAGCGCCCGCGCGAGCGGACGCCACAGCCGCGAGAGCATCGAGGACCTCAGCACCCTGCTGGGCATCTCGGTGGCGCTGATCCCGACCACGCCGCTGCTCTTCCTCTACCTCCCGCTGCGTATCACGCGCGCCCGGGAGTCGCGCGCGCTGCGCCGGCTGATGGACACCTCGGGGGGCGACCCCGAAGTCGAGCGCTTCCTGGCCCGGCGCGCGATCCAGAACCTCTCCTACAGCCGGTTGCGCGCGACGAGCCCGGAGCCCTGGCGCGACGTCGAGAACGGCCACTGCCGGCGGCTGGCCCGGGCCGAGCTGGCCCGACTCGGCCTGCATCCGGAGACCTAGGCCGGCCGGACATGACTTCGCCCGCGAACGGACGCGCAGGCAGGGGATTCGCCGGGTGGGTCGTGCGCCTGCGCTGGGCCATCGTCGGCGGCTGGGTCGTCGCCACCGCGGCCGCCACTCTGCTGCTGCCCACGATCCGCGAGGCGCAGGTCGGCGCGCTGGGCGACCTCGTCCCCCACGACGCTGCCGCCATCCGCGCCGAGCGCGAGTCGCACGAGCGCTTCGCCTTCCCGCTGCTCAGCCGCACCGTCGTGGTCGAGCGCAATGCCCGCGGCCTCTCGGGCCGCCGCCAGGTCCAGGCCGTGCGGCTCGCGGTCGCTCTCAATCGCCACACGCTGCCGGTCGTCGACGGCATCGCCGGTGCGCTGCTGGCCAGCAACACGCTGGGCAAGCCTCCCTTCTCCAAGGAATCCTCGACCACCGCTCTGTACTTCCTCTTCTTCCCGCCCGACATCGGCCAGCTCGGGCGCACCAGCCTGGCCGAGCACTTCGCCGACGGCCAGCTTCGCCCCGCGCCGCCGGGAACGTTCGTGGGCGTGACCGGCGCCATACCGGCGCGCTTCGTCGAGACCTCGGCGATCGAGGACGCGCTCCCCCTGATCGAGCTGGCCACCGTCGCTGCTCGTGGCGCTGGCCGTGGGCCTGCACTTCCGCGCGGTGGGAGCGCCGATCGTGAACCTGCTCGCCGTCGGGATCGCCTACCTCGTGTCGATCCGGGTCATGGCGTGGGTGGGCAGGGCGGTCGGCGTCTCGGTGCCCGCCGAGGTGCAGCCGGTGGTCGTCGTCCTGCTCTTCGGCGTCGTCACCGACTACTCCATCTTCTTCCTCACCCGGCTGCGCCGCAGACTGGGCGAGGGGGCCGACGGGGCCTCCGCCGCCCGGCAGACGACCGCCGAGCTGGCTCCCATCATCGTGACCGCCGGGCTCACCGTGGCGGCGGGCAGCGCCTCGCTGGCCGTGGCCAAGCTGGGCTTCCTGCAGGCCTTCGGGCCGGGCATGGCGATGGCCGTGCTCGTCGCCCTGGCGGTGGCCCTGACGTTCGTGCCGGCCGCGCTGGCGATCGGAGGCAACAGGCTGTTCTGGCCTGTCCGCCCGCCGCGTCCCCGCGATGGACGTCGTCCGGCCCTGGCGGCCCGCGTGGTCCGCCTGGCGGTCGCGCGGCCGCTGCTCACGATCGCGGGCTGCCTCGGGGTGCTGGCGACGTGCGCGGCCGGACTGTTCGTGCTCGAGGTCGGCAACCCGCTGATCCGCGGACTGCCCTCGGACTCCGGTCCGCGCCGCGCCTATGCGCAGGCGCGCCAGGGGTTTGCCGCGGGCGTCCTCTCCCCCACTGTCCTGGTCGTCGCCCGGCCGCGCATCGCGCGCCAGCCCGCTCGCCTGCGCCGCCTGCAGCGGGCCATCGAGCGACAGCCCGGGGTGGCCCAGGTCATCGGGCCGGCCCAGAACGCCACGGGAACGAGCTTCGGCGCCGTTCTCTCGCGTACCGGCAACGCCGCGCGCTACGTCGTCGTGTTCGCCAGCGACCCGCTCGGCGCCACCGCGATCGCCCACCTGCGGCTGCTGCGAAAGCGGATGCCCGGACTGCTGCGCGAGGCGGGCGTGCCTCACGCCGAGGTGTCCATAGCGGGCGACACGGCGCTGGCCGAGGAGACCATCGCCGATGCCCGCGCCGACCTGCTGCGCGTCCTGCCGGTGGCGTTGCTCGCCATCATGCTCATCCTGGCCGTGTTCCTGCGCAGCCTGGTGGCGCCGCTCTACCTCGTGGCGGCCGCGGCTCTGGCGCCCCTGGCCGCGCTCGGGCTGGGCGCACTCGTGTTCCAGGGCATATTCGGCCAGCCCGAGCTGGCCTACTACGTCCCGGTGGCGGCGACGGTCCTGCTCATCGCCCTGGGCTCCGACTACAACGTCTTCCTGGCCGGACGGGTGTGGGACGAGGCCCACCGGCGCGACATCCGTGAGGCCGTCGAGGTGGCGGGCGCCGGCGCAGCGGGCGCGATCGCCGCCGCCGGCCTCGTCCTGGCCGCCTCGTTCGCCCTGCTGGCGATCGTCCCGCTGCGCGCGTTCGGGGAGATCGCGTTCGTGATGGCCAGCGGCCTGGTGATCGACGCGTTCCTCGTCCGAGCGCTGCTCGTGCCGGCGCTGATCTCGCTGGTCGGCTCGCGCAGCGGATGGCCGAGCCACCGCCTGCGCCGCACTAAACTTGCCGTTCCCCGCCGGAGTAGCTCAGTCGGTTAGAGCAGCGGAATCATAATCCGCGTGTCGGGGGTTCGAGTCCCTCCTCCGGCATGTGAAGTGGCTGCGAGTGGTGGGTTTCGGGTCGTCGGTCGCGTCGGTGGTCGCTCTCCCTAGTTCGTGCCTGGCGCGGGAGCGCGGCTTACATTTCTGGCCCCCGCATGGCCCCCCGAGCCCTCGAACCGCCCGGAATCCCTGTGTTCACGGGGGCATCGACTGCGGAGCAGCGGAATTGTTTATCCGCTGTCCTCTTGCGTCACCACTCCTCCCGCAGCCCCGCGGCCTCGAGCGCCTCGCCCTGCTCGAGGATTTCCGTCCCCCCAAGCCGGCTCCCCGGTTGGCCGGACCAACTCAGCGATCCGAAACGTCGGTCGCCGCGAGCTACGACGGGCACGCAGTCGCGGACTTGGTCGCAAGCGATCTGCGGTTGTGCCAGCCCGTGTCTCGGGTCAGATGATCGGCAACTGGGCCCTCAGCACGGTTCCCACGCCAAGCCGGCTGTCGCATTCCAGTGTTCCGCTCACCGCCGCGATGCGGTCTCGCAGGCCTTCCAGTCCGGAGCCGGTTCGTAGAACCGCCCCACCGGCGCCGTCATCACCGATCTCGACGCTCAGATGGCTGTCGCTTTGGTGGACGTGCACCCACGCATGTGTCGCGCGCGCGTACTTAGCGACGTTGGTGAGCCCCTCGCATACCGTGTAGTACGCCGCCGCCTGGACTTGGTCGCCGAGGCGCTCAGCGGCGAGTTCGATGGTTAGGTCGACCGGCAGGCTCGCGTGATACGCCAGCTTCGTCAAGGCGTGCTCGAGTCCGCGGTCGGTCAAGACGGACGGGTGCAGGCCGTGCGCGAGGTCGCGCAGCTCGGCCAGGCCTGCCCGCAGCTCGCCCAGCACCTCCTCGAGTTCCGAGCGCGCGTCAGCGGAGAGCTCAGAATGGGCCGACAGCCAGAGCTGGAGCTGCAAGGTCAGCGAGACGAAGCGCTGCTGCGCGCCGTCGTGCAGGTTGCGCTCGATCTCGCGCCGCGCGCGGTCCGCCGCTTCAACGATGCGCGCCCGCGACGCGCCGACCTCGGCGAGCTGGACGTCGAGGACCTCGCGCTCCCGCAGCGCCTGCTCGGCCGCCTTACGGACCGTGATGTCGAAGATCGCGCCGTCGAGCCAGCGCCTGCCGTCACCCGCCTCCTGCCCCTGACCGCGCTCGAGTACCCAGCGCACGTCGCCGTCGGCTCGCTGAATCCGGTACTCCAGAGTGAATGGCCGTCCCGCGTTCACGCCCTGCATCACCAGGCGCTCGACCTCCTCGCGGTCCTCCGGGTGGATGACGCTCGCAAAGGTGCGGGTCGAGCTGTCTATGAAGTCGCTGGCGGGATAGCCGGAGATGCACTCGATCTCCGGGCTTACCCACTCCATCGTCCAGTCTGAGTCACAGGCGCAGCGATAGAGAGCGCCGGGAATGTTGCTGACCAGCGACTGCAGAAGTGCCTCGTTGGCGCGCAGGCGCGCGGCGCGCAGCCCAGCGCTCACCCGCGCGGCAAGCACCTCCGGCTCGAACGGTACCCGCATGACGTCGTCCACTCCGGCGTCGAGTGCTTCGCGCAGCTCGCTCGGGGAGCCCATCGCGGCGCCGACCACGATATGAGCCGACGCCAGGTTGCTGCGACCGCGAATCGCAGCCGTGATCGACGCTGCCCAGCGTGAATCCGTGATCACCACCGGCGCGGCGTGATCGGTCAGCGCCCGGAGCGCGCCGTCGACGTCCGCGACGCGCTCGAGACGTACCCCCGCGTCGACGAGGACCGCCCACTGATTGTCGTGCACGCCCTCCAAGCCGAGCAGCAGGACTGTGGCGCCTTCCGGCGCCACATCCTCGAGCGCCCGCAAGTGGTGCCGATCTGCGGTCGCTTCGAGGCCGCTCAGGGCGTCACCTCGAAGCTGAACATCATCCCGCTCTCGTGGTGCTCAGCGATGTGGCAGTGCGCCATCCAGCGGCCCGGATTCGTGACCTCGAGCAGGATGTTCACCACCTCGCCGGTTCGGATCAGGACCGTGTCCTTCCACATCAGGTTCTGCTCCACCCGCCTGCGCGGTCGAGAACAAGGAAGCGCCCCGCCCCATGCACATGGAACGGGTGGTGCATCGGATGGTCGGAGTCCATCTCGTTGACGAGCCGATCTTCACCCAGTCACCGACGCGGGAACTTCCACGCGACCCATGTTTCTCGTCGCCCGTCGCGCGGTCCATCAGCTTCCAGCGCGTGTTCGCAGGCGTTGTCCGCGGTTGACCTCGACCATGTCGTCTTCCCACTCGATCCCGCCAGCTCGGCTCGCCGTGGTCATGGCCGTGGTGCCTGCGTGTCCGTGCTCGTCGTGATGGTCATGGTCGTCCTGCCCATGGCCGTGACCGCCGACGGCCTCGGACCATCGACGCCGGCATGCAGCTTCATGCCGCATTCCGGGCACTTCCCTGCTCCCCTGTTCGACTTCAGGGTGCATCGGGCAGATGTACGTCTCCGGCGCCGCAACCGGATCAGCTTCATCGCCGCACTCCGGGCAGCTGCCCGGTTGCGCGTCTGATGACTTCGGGGTGCATCGGGCACGTGTAGACGACTGTCGACCCTCAGGCCACCGCATGTCCATCTCGACGACGAAGGCCGAGTACTCTGTAGTCCTGGCTCGGCGCTCGAGGTAACGCGGCGACCTGCTCGCGCTGCGCCCGCCATGTCGCGCGTTCGGTCCGCAGACGTCTGCCGAATCGGTCGCAGTAGCGGGGCTCCGGCGTCGCGCGCTCCTCGCCGACCACGACTTGCACCAAGCCAATAGACCTTCTCCGGCGTGCGGTGCTCGAGTGTGACCTCGCCGACTGTCGAACAGGACGTCGACGACAGCCCGCTCCGACGGAGCCAGGATCACCGAGTCGATGAACTCCTCGCACTCGACAGCGCCCGCTGTCCCCGCCGACGAGCTTCATCCGCGCCCCGCTAGCCCGAAGTTGAAACGCGCGTGTTCGCGGTGTTCGTCGAGATAGAGACCGGACGACCTCGCCAGCTCGCGCGCCCACCGCCAGATCGGTCTCACCGACAAGGATGATCTCGCCGAAGCGGCCCATCGCCGCGTGGGTGTCGTGCTCGGTCGGCTGAACGGTGCGACCTTCCCGTCCGTCGAGCAAGATGTCGTCGAGGGTGAGGGAACTGCTCGCGGTGAACAGGGGGCCAGTAGTCGGGGTCGGTGGGCTCGACGAGGACGTTGCCGTAGAGGCCCATCTCCTGGTCGTAATCCTCGCGGATGTGCGGGTGGTACCAGTAGATGCCCGGGTCGGGGAACTGGACGCGGAGCCGAAAACCGCTCACCGATTTCCATCGGCCGCTGAGTCTCGTGCGTGCCGTCGTAGTGGTTCCCCAGTCGCAACCCGTGCCAGTGCACGGTCGCCTCCGATGTCGCCCCGGTTCTCCATGTTGACGACGATCTCCGAGCCCTCCTTCACCTTCGAGGATCGGGGCCGGGGATCGAGCCGTTGTAGCCCAGCATGCGCACGGTCGCGTCACCGAGCTCGCTTCGCCACAGGGGCGATTCGCAGATCGAACTGGTCGCCGTCTGACAGCTCGACGACCTCGCGACGCGGGCACTCGGGGAGTCCCGCGACATCAGTGGGGAAAGAGCTTGAAGAAGCACATCAACTGCTCCTGTAGCTCAGTGTGGTTTACGAGAGTCGGTTGGCCCGCAGGCGACCGGGCGGTCGCTCGCGGGAGGCGCCGCCCGGAAGGACGCGACCTCCTGCGCGATGTGCTCCGGCGTCGTCCTTGACCCAGCCCAGCAGCGCGGAGCCCCGGGTGTGCTGCCACGACAGCCCTAGGAAGTAGAGCCCGGGCGACTCGGTGACGCCGCGCCGATGCACGAGGCGACCTTCGTCGTCGAACACCGATGCGTCGATCCAGGAATGATCGACGCGAAAGCCCGTCGCCCAGATGACGGCGTCGACGAGCAGCCTCGTGTCGTCGCTGAAGGTCACCGTCGACCCCTCTATGCCCATGGCGCGGGGTGAAGCTCAACACCGCGACGTCGCAGTCTCCGCGGGCTTGACCCGATCAACGTGTCGCGTCCCGACAGCCTCTGCCCGATCCTGGTTTCGGTCGACTTCCGAATCAGTCCTGTGGAGTCGAGATACCAGAAGAGATCCCGGCCGAGGAGGCGTTGCGGCAAGGGTGTCTGGCGCGAGCCGATCGACAGGTGCGCCTCTCGGCGAGGACGCCAGCTCTTCGGCGATCTGGAAGCCGGTATTGCCACCGCCGACCACGAGGACGCAGCCGTCCGGGAGATCTTGCGGCCGGCGATAGGCAGTGCTGTGCTGCTGGAAGACGTCGGGATCGAGGCCCTCAGCGATCGCCGGTACGCTCGGAACCTGGAACGGACCCGTCGCCACGATGACCTGTTCGCCGGCGTAGGTCCGATCGTCAAGCTCGACGAGATACCCCTCCGCCTCGCGGCGGATCACACGTACGGGGCTGTCCAGCTCGACCGGCAGGTCGAAATGACGTGCATAGTCCGTCAGGTAGGCAACGACGTCATCGCGGCCGGGATACCTGTGCGGATCGCCCGGGAAGGGACGCCCGGGGAGGTCGTTGTACCGAGCGGGCGTGAATAAGCGCAAGGAGTCCCAGCGCTCACGCCAGGCGGCCGCCGGCGTCGCCGCGGCCTCGAGGATCTTGAAATCCCGTCCTTGACGGGCCAGGAAGTAGCCGATCGCTAGACCGGGCTCGGCCACCTCCGACGACGACTACCTCGGTTCGGTCGGTCACAGCATTCGAGGTCACGAAAACACTCCGTCTCGTTCCAGTCGTTGCTCGCCGCACGGCCAATGCCTTCCAATACTCGGGGCGCGACGGAGAAGCGAGCCCTGCCTCTCGTACCAGTCGCGCTTGATGTGAGTTTAGCCATTTTGCCGTCCTCGTCGGAAAAATTTGCGACCGCTCTGCCGGCGCCGCGAGATCAGGACGTCGGGGCCATCAAGCATGCGCCCGACGATCCGCGCGGCCACTGCCACCGTGGGACTTGGCGAGAGCACACCGCCGCGTTTTCTGCGGCTGGCAGGGCGCCCGGTGCGCTGGCGACTGCGAAGCGAGCTAGCGCACAGCGATCGCCGCGTAGGCGAGCTTTGCGAGCTGGCTGGCCGGCGCCAGAGCCTGGTCTCCTACCACCTGCGCCAGCTGCGCGACGGTGGCCTCGTCTCGCTGCGGCGTAGCGCGGCCGACGGCCGCGACACTTACTACGTCCTCGACCTGGCGCGCTGCGGAGAGATGCTCTCGGACGCCGGCGTCTCGCTGCACCCGGGCCTGGCGGCGGTCCCGCGCCCACGCGGCGCACCCGAGCGCTGCGCCACACAGGCAAGGGTGCTCTTCTTGTGTACCGGCAACAGCGCGCGCTCGCAGATCGCCGAGGCGCTCGCGGAGAAGCTGTCCGGCGGTGCCATCAGTGCCGCCAGCGCGGGCAGCCATCCCAAGCCGGTGCACTTGCTGCGCAGCGAGGAGGCCGGTGCCACGTGTCCGTGACCGAGATCGTGGTCCCGCCGCACAGCGCCGGGCCGCCGCTGCACACGCACGACTTCGACGAGGCCTTCTACATGCTCGAGGGCAAGCTGATCTTCCAGGTAGACGACGCGCTCGAGATGAAGGGCGCGGGCGAGCTCTCCTTCGCCCCGCGCAACGTACCCCACACGCTGGCCAATCGAAGCGACGCGCCCGGGCGCTACATGCTCGTCTGCACGCCCGCGGGGTTCGAGCGCCACTGGGCGCGCATAGCCGCCGAGGTTGCCGGGGTCGAGCCGCCGGAGTGGGCGCTGCAGCCAATCCCCGAGGTCACGGTCGTCGGCGCTCAGATCGCGCCGCAGGCGTGAGGCCCAGCTCGCGGGCGGCGGGTGCCCAGTACTGACCGTGCTCTGACAACCGAACTGACAATCCTGGCCCCCCGCATGGCCCCCACGCCCTCTTGAGAACCTGAAACCCCAGTGTTTATGGGGGAGTCGCGAATCGGGAGCAGCGGAATCATAATCCGCGTGTCGGGGGTTCGAGCCTCTCCTCCGGCATGGAAAGTGGCTGCAAGTGGGTGGTTTTCGGGTCGTCGGTCGCGTCGGTGGTCGCTCTCCCTAGTTCGTGCCTGGCGCGGGAGCGCGGCTGACATTTCTGGCCCCCGCATGGCCCCCCGAGCCCTCGAACCGCCCGGAATCCCTGTGTTCACCGGGGTATCGGCTGGCGGAGCAGCGGAATTGCTATCCCGCGCACCAGCGCCAGACCCACACAACCCAAGGCACTAACACTCCCCCCGGGACCGAACTTTGGGGGCCCGGACACTGGCGATAGGGTTGCCCGCACGCAACAGATCAGAGGAGAACGCGCAATGTCGACCCTCGAGCGCCCCACGACGACACCCGCCGACGACGCCGCCGCGATCGAGGAGTTGCACGAGATCGTCGGCCGCCAGCGCGACGCGTTCCTGGCCGATCCCTTCCCCTCGCTCGACGAGCGCCGGGCGCTCCTGGCGGCGCTCGCGGGAATGGTGATGAGCCACCGCGCACAGATCGAGGAGGCGATGAGCGCCGACTTCGGCGTGCATCCGACGCTCGCCACGGACCTCATCGAGGTGCTGGGCGTGGCCGGCCGCGCGGCATACGCGGCCGAGCAACTCGAGGCTTGGATGGCGTCCGAGCCGCGCTACTCCGTTTACGTGTTCTCGCAGGACGAGCAGGTGGCCGACGACGTTCTGCGGCGCACCACCTCCGGCGGCGCGTGCGTGAACGCGGCCGCGGTCCACGGCGCGCTGCCGTCACTGCCGTTCGGCGGCATCGGGCAGAGCGGCTCCGGACGCCATCACGGCCTTGAGGGCTTCCGGGAGTTCTCCAATCTCCGTGCGGTGTTCGTCCGCGGCGAAGGCGACATGATCGAGGCCTTCGCCCCGCCCTATGGCGCCACCGCGCAGGCCGTGGTGGACGCAGCGTTCGAGCAAGCCGGGCAGTGACCTAACGCAGGGGTTCGCCCCACGCTGCGCACGGCGACGTACTGCGGCACCTTGAAGTCGGCCAGGTGCTCGCGCACGTGCGCGAGGACGAACCCGGGTGCGCCCGCCAGCGCGCTCTCAACCTCACTCGTCGCCGATGCCGACGCCTTGTGCGCCGGCACTTGGCGAGAGCCGCTGCTGACCTAGTGTTCGCCGGCGGCGATGATGCCGGCGGCAAGCGAGACTCGACACAGGGAGTTGTCGGATGAAGGCGATCGTGGTGACGGACCAGGCTGCGGGAACGGCCGGGATGACGCTGGTGGAGCGGCCCGAGCCGCCGGCAGCGATAAACGACGTCGTCGTTCAGGTTCATGCGTCGGGATTCGTCCCGACTGAGATGGCGTGGCCCTCGACCTGGACCGATCGCCTCGACCGTGACCGAACACCGTCGATCCCCGGCCACGAGCTGGCCGGAGTGGTCACGGCCCTCGGCTACGGCACGACGGGACTGTCGGTGGGCCAGCGGGTGTTCGGCCTCACCGACTGGCATCGCGACGGCACCCTGGCGGAGTATGTGGCCGTCGAGGCACGCAACCTCGCGCCGCTCCCGGGCGACGTCGACTTCACGGTGGGCGCGAGCCTGCCAATCTCGGGCCTGACCGCGTGGCAGGGACTGTTCGAGCACGGCCGTCTTCAGGCGGGGCAGAGCGTCCTCGCGCACGGCGCGGCCGGCGCAGTCGGGTCGATGGTGACGCAACTCGCACGTGAGGCCGGCGCCTACGTCATCGGCACCGGACGCGCCGCCGACCGTCAGACAGCGCTCGACTTCGGCGCGCAGGAGTTCGTCGACCTCGACAACGACGCGCTGGAAGACGTCGGCGGCGTCGATCTGGTGTTCGACGTCATCGGCGGCGACATCCAGAAGCGGTCCGCGGGCCTGATTCGAGCCGGAGGAACACTGGTGACCGTCGTCGGGCCGCCCGAGGCGCGGCCCGCGGACGGCCTGGCGATCGACTTCGTCGTCGAGTCCGATCGTGCCCAACTGAGTGAGATCGTCCAGCGGGTGCGGGACGGACGACTGCGGACGAACATCGGCAACGTCTCGACCCTCGACGATGCCGTTGCGGCCCTCAACCCGACCGAGCGACGCAAAGGGAAGACGATCATCCGCGTTCGTTGACAATCGGCCTGACAAATTGGGTCCCCGAGCCAGATTGAAACGCCGAAAACCCCGTGGTTACCGAGGAAACGCGGCACCGTACTGGGGAATCATAATCCGCGTGTCGGGGGTTCGAGTCCCTCCTCCGGCATCCCCGTATTTGCTGGGATTTCCCGTGGTTGCTGAGATTTTCGGCCGTCGGGACATTAGCCCGGCTAACCGCCACAGACCGCTACAAACGGCAACGCTGCTGACATATATGGCCCCCGCATGGCCCCCGGGGACGTCTGCGTCCCCGTTTACTCGGCCCGACGACTCGTCATCCGGACTTGGGTTGCCGTGCTTCTCGCGACGTTGCCGGTTGCAGGCGTGCTCCGCGGCCCACAGAGGATGGAACGGCGAACCGTGGGGGCCTGACCTTCGCGAACTCCTCGGGCGTATCAAAGCAGCCAACGTGGCGGGCCCTTGTTCACTGGTCCAATGACCCGTCCGGAACCCAGCGAACTGGCGGCGCGACAAGACGGCGAAGGGCATGACGAAGCAGAAGGTTCCCCCGGGGTTGAGGTACTGCTCCACCGATCGGGCGACAAACAGGTCTGACAGGTCTTGGTTCGTCGCGACCTTGCCCCCGCCCACAGGCCGCGCTCAGTCGCCATCGCGCGGTACCTCTCCTGCAGCTTGGAAGGCATTGACCGATATGCAAGCCAGGCCGGGTAGGGGCACTCCCGAGGAGGTCGAGGCCTACACGCGGCGAACAACGGAGCGCGCCCGCGGGGAGGCTACGGACGCGAAACGGCCCGTCCGGCAGGACCATATGGGCGTGGCCACCTCGCTGCGCAATCGCCGCCTGCCGGTCACGCCCGGTGGCGGGCGGGGCAGGCGCACGTCCTCTCCGCGAGTGCGCCGCGCCTGGCTGCGCTACATGCTCCCGATCGTGGCCTTCGTGATCCTGGCCGGGGCCGCCGGGATGGCGGCGTTCTCGACGGACACGACCGAGTCGTACTGGGATGGGGTGTGGTGGTCCATATCGCTGATGACGACCGTGGGCTGGTCCGGACCGGCCCCGCACACCCTCGCCGGGCACATGATCGCCACGGTCACCATGATCACCGGCTTCCTCCTGCTGGCCTTCACGAGCGCGGTGGTGGCCTCTCTCCTGGTGCGCGAGGACGAGCGCCCGGTCGAGGCGGCCGAGCGGCAGGCCGACCAGGAGATCCTGCGAGAGGTCCGGACGGTGAAGGCCGAGCTGGAGGCGCTCAAGGCGACTCGCCCGGCGCCCGGCGAGTGAGCGGGTCGCCGTTGCTCGAGCGCCGCTTCCGGACGATGGGCACCGAGGTTCGGGTGCTCATCGGCGGGCCGGTCGACGCCGGGCTCGCCGACCCGGAGGCGATGGCCGCCGAGGTCGAGCGCGAGCTGCTCGACTTCGACCGGCGGCTGTCGCGGTTTCGCCCGGACAGCGAGCTGTCAGCCCTCAACGGGGATCCCCGCGACGAGGTCCCGGTCTCGGCGCTGCTGCTCGCCGCGCTGCGCGCCGGGATCTGGGCGGCCGAGCGGACGGGCGGCCTGGTCGACCCGACGGTGCTGCCCGCCCTGGAGGCCGCCGGCTACACGACCTCGCGCGACGGCGTGCGCTCGGCGCCGCTGGAGGAGGCGCTGTCCGCCGCCCCGTCCCGGGCTCCCGCGCGGCCGGACCCCCGCGCCCTCTGGCGCTCGATCGAGCTGCCGCCCGACGCGGGGCTGGTTCGCCGGCCGCCCGGGCTGAGGTTCGACACCGGCGGGACCGGCAAGGGGCTGGCGGCCGACCTGCTCGCGAGCCGCCTGGAGGGCTACGCGCGGTTCGTGATCGACTGCGGAGGCGACATGCGGGTCGGCGGCCGGGAGCCCGCCGGCGAGCCGCTGGAGATCGAGATCCGCCATCCGAAGAGCGGCCAGGTCGCCGACACGTTCGCGATCGCTACCGGCGCCGTGGCCACGTCGGGCCTGGACGCGCGCCTGTGGGAGCTGCCGGGCGGCGGCCACGCCCATCACCTGATCGACCCGGCAACCGGGAGGCCCGCCTGGACCGGGCTCGTCGGCGCCACCGCCCGGGCGCCGACGGCGCTGGAGGCGGACGTGCTGGCCAAGGCGGCGCTGTTGAGCGGGCGCGAGGGCGCGCATGGCTTCCTGGCCGAGCACGGCGGGCTGATCGTCCGCGACGACGGTGAGGTGGAGCGGATCGGGCCGCTTCACGACCGGCGGCGCGTGCGCATCGCGCTGCCGCGCTGAGGGCTGCGGCAAAGTACGGACTCCGGCCCGTGGAGGTCACTAGAGGTCTGCTGAGTAGAGCGGATGCCCGCGGGGCGGATCGTGCCTACGGTCGGTGTCATGGCCAAAGGTGTCCTCATCGCCGGCGGCGGTCTCGCCGCCCAGCGCTGTTGCGAGACCCTGAGGTCGCGCGGCTTCGAGGGGCGCATCCGGATCGTCGGCGAGGAGGAGCGGCCGCCCTACGACCGCCCGCCGCTGTCCAAGGACGTGCTCATGGGCGATCGCGACCCGGCCACGCTCGGCTTCCGGCCGCCGGAGTGGTACGACGACCACGACGTCGAGCTGCTGCTCGGCGAGCGCGCCGTGGCGCTCGACCCGGGGATCAGGACGCTGACCCTGGCGTCCGGGCCGACGCTTCGCTACGACGCGGCCGTGGTGGCCACCGGCAGCCGCCCGCGCGTCCTTCCCGGCACCGAGCGCTTCGCCAACGCCCACACCCTCCGGACGGCCGAGGACGCGGTCCGCCTGCACGACGCCCTCCGCCCCGGCGCACGGCTCATCGTCGTCGGCGCCGGATTCGTCGGGCTGGAGGTCGCCGCGACCGCCCGGCGCTTCGGCGTCGACGTGACTGTGCTGGAGGCGGCCCCGGCGCCGCTGCTGCGGGTCCTCGGGCCGCAGCTGGCGGGCTGGTTCGTCGACCTGCATCGCGCCGAGGGCGTCGAGGTCCTGCTCTCCGCCCACGTCGCGCGGTTCGGCGAGGGCCCGGGCGGCGCCGAGTGGGTGCAGCTGACCGACGGGCGCGAGCTCGAGTGCGACGCGCTGGTGATCGGCATCGGGATCGAGCCGGCGACCGAGTGGCTGGAGGGCAGCGGGCTGGATCCGGCGAGAGTTCGGGTCGACGTCACCGGCCGCACCGACGCGCCCGACGTCTACGCCGCCGGCGACGCGGCCCGGGTCCTCAACCCGGTGACCGGCGCCCACGAGCGCAGCGAGCACTGGGAGGCCGCGACCCGCCAGGGCGCCCAGGTGGCGCGGACGATCCTCGGGATCGACCCGGCGCCGGCCGCCCTTCCCTCCTTCTGGACCGACCAGTACGGCCTGCGAGTCCAGCTCGTCGGCGACGCCCGCGAGGCGGACGAGATCCGGACCGACGGGGATCCCGACGAGCGGGACTTCGAGGCCCTGATGCTGCGCGACGGGACCCCCGTCGCCGGCATGGCGGTCGGCCGCCCGCGGGCCCTGCCCCGCCTGCGCCGGCAGATCGAGACGGCAACCACCGACTTCGAGAGGAGCGACGATGAAGTACGTAGCGCAAGTCGATGAGAGCGCCTGCGCGGCGCACGGCGACTGCGTCGAGATCGCCCCGACGGTGTTCGCGCTCAACGACACCGCCCACGTGATCGGGGACGGACCGCCCGACCTGATCATGCAGGCCGCGGAGGCGTGCCCCTCGGTCGCGATCGTCGTGGTCGACCAGGACACCGGCGAGCAGGCCTACCCGTAGGGGCTGTGACGTGATTCGTCTCCGACTTGCCCCTCTCGCCGCCGCGCTGGCGGCGCTCGCCCTGCTCGCCGCGGGCTGCGGGGGTGACCGCAACCGCGCCGAGACCACGACGACCGCCGCGCCCCAGCCGGCGGCCGCGACGCCCACCGTCGGCCAGGGCACGCGCCCGGTCTCGGCCAAGGTCACCGACCCGATTCGCCGCGCCTACATCGCGCGAGTCGAGCGGGTCTGCAATCGCCTCGACCCCGAGCGCAACAACGCCCGCGAGCGGGTCGGCGAGGCCGGCGACGCGCGCGGGGAGGCGAAGGCGTACGACGACAGCATCGCCGTCGGCGAGGCACAGCTGCGGCGGATCCGGGCCATCCCGGCGCCGGCGCGCGATCGCGACGCGCTGGAGGCGAACGTCTTCGGCGTGATCCAGCGCCAGCTGGCGATCCGCCGCCAGATCCGGGCCGCCCTGGCGGCCGGCGACGTCACCCGGCTGCAGACCCTGCGGGCCCACCTCGACGCCCTCACCCGGTCGCTGGCCGGCTTCGCGCGCGGCTACGGCTTCCGGGTGTGCGGAGAGGACTGAGGCTGTCATGACCGATTCCACCGACACCACGCCCCAGCCGGCCGGCAACGGACAGCCGGCCGCCCCGTCGCCGCCCCGCCCGGCGCGCCGCCCCCTGCCCAGCCCGCTCGCGGTGATCACCGCGACGCTCGGCCTCTTCTTCATCGTGCTGACGCTGATGGCCATCCAGGTCCGCAACGGGCGCGACCCGGCGCTCGGCCCCGGCCCGGTGACCAAGAGCGGCCAGGTGGTGAAGGGCACCCAGTCCCAGCAGGCGACGAAGATCGTCACCCGCTCATCACCCACCGCGCCATGAGGACCAAGGTCGCCGCCATCCTCGTCGTGTGCGCCCTGGGCGGCCTGGCCGGCTACACGCTGTTCAGCGGGCCGACCACGGTGCCGGCCAAGGGCCCCGTCCAGGTGACGACGACCCAGACCGTGCCCGCGCCCGCGGGCGAAGAGCCGGAGGGAGCCGAGTCCGGTGACTGAGCCGGATCCCGGCAACTACGCCTGGTGGCTCGCCGCGCGCGCGGCCGGGGTGGTGGCGTTCCTGCTCATTGCTTCGGCCGTGATCCTCGGGTTGTACCTGTCCTCGGGCGCGCTGAAGCGGCCCGGGATGAAGCGTGACCTGGTGAAGATCCACCAGCAGATCGCCCTGACCGCGCTGGCCGCGATCGGCGCTCACGGGCTCTTCATGCTCGGCGACGGGTGGCTGAAGCCCGGGATCACCGGCATCACGGTCCCGTTCACGCTGGGCTACCGGCCGCTGTGGACCGGCCTCGGCATCCTGGCCGGATACATGGCCGCCCTGCTCGGCCCGAGCTTCTACTTTCGCCGGCGCATCGGCGCCCGGCGCTGGCGGCGGATCCACCAGGCCACGGTTGTGGTCTACGCCCTCGCCGTCCTGCATTCGTTCGGCTCCGGGACGGACGCGGGCAGCGTGTGGTTCACCGTCATCGTCATCGCGACCGCGATCCCGATCGTCGTGCTGCTGGGGATGCGCTACGGGCGCCGGCGCAAGCGGCCCGCTCCCGCCGCGCCTGTGCGCCCGCCGGCGCCCGCCGGCCCGAGCGCGAAACGCCCCCGCGCGAGGGGCGAGGCGGTCGGAGCGCCCGGTTCCACGTAGCGGATGGCGACGGCTCCGAGTTATTTGCGCATGCTCGTCGGGCGCTATGACCCCGCGGCTCTCGACGTCCGCGCGACGGCGCGCGCATCTGCCTCGAGGTGACCGACGGCGGCCTTCCTGATGCGGCTGCACCACACTGGTAACGACACGGGCAGCGCGCCGAAGGCGCGGCTCTCGACCCCGATGCGCGCTACGCCATCGGGCGGACCGGTGAGCCGCTAGACCCGCCTGACGCCTCCCCTGGTCGTTCAGCGGAAGCCACACTCCCGCGCCCCCGCGCCCAGACGCTTGCTTGTCGTCCTCCCTAGTCTTCTGCAGGCGGGAACTCGACACCGGGAGGTGCCGGATGAAGACGATTGTGGTGACGGACGAGGCCGCGGGAACGGCCGGGATGACGCTGTTGGAGCGGCCCGAGCCGGAACCGGCGATAAACGACGTCGTCGTTCAGGTTCATGCGTCGGGATTCGTCTCGACTGAGATCGCGTGGCCCTCGACCTGGACCGATCGCCGCGACCGTGACCGAACCCCGTCGATCCCTGGGCACGAGCTGGCCGGAGTGGTCACCGCCCTCGGGTACGGCACGACGGGGGTATCGGTGGGACAGCGGGTGCTCGGCCTCGCGGACTGGCATCGCGACGGCACCCTGGCGGAGTATGTCGCGATCGAGGCACGCAACCTCGCGCCGCTGCCGGGCGACGTCGACTTCACCGTGGGCGCGAGCCTGCCAATCTCGGGCCTGACCGCGTGGCAGGGACTTTTCGACCACGGTCACCTTCAGGCGGGGCAGAGCGTCCTCGCGCACGGCGCGGCCGGCTCAGTCGGGACGATGGTGACGCAACTCGCGCGTGAGGCCGGCGCCTACGTCATCGGCACCGGGCGCGCTGCCGACCGCCAGAAGGCGCTCGACTTCGGCGCGCAGGAGTTTGTCGACCTCGACAACGACGCCCTGGAAGACGTCGGCGGCGTCGACCTGGTGTTCGACGTCATCGGCGGAGACATCCAGAAGCGGTCCGCAAGCCTGATCCGGGCCGGAGGAACCCTGGTGACCGTCGTAGGGCCGCCCGAGGCGCGGCCCGACGACGGCCTGGCAATCGACTTCGTCGTCGAGTCCGATCGTGCCCAACTGAGTGAGATCGTCCAGCGGGTGCGGGACGGACGACTGCGGACCAACATCGGCAACATCGCGACCCTCGACGATGCTGTCGCCGCCCTCAACCCGACCGAGCGACCCAACGGGAAGACGATCATCCGCATTCGTCCATAAGGACTCGGAGACGGCAGCGGCCCCCGTTACGACCTAACGGGAGCCTCGTCATCTTGCTTGGCGAGGGCGCGGGAGACGCTGGACGCGCCAACGCCGAACTTGGCGGCGGCGTTCGAAAGCAATCCGGCAGCCTCGGGACCCGACCATCGTCGCCTATGGGCCACGTGCGCCTGCTACAGGCGCTCGGGCAGCAGCGCCTCGGCGACCGTGTCCGGGTCGTCGGGCCAGACGGGCATTACACCCGCGTAGCCGTTCTCCTCGAACAGACCGACCCAGTTGTCCCAGCTGCTCGGCAGCAGCCAGAGCCCATGGATGAAAACGACCGGTGTCTTGCCGCTCGAGTTGGCTTGATCGATCTGGCGCTGCTCGCGCTCGGTGATCTCGCCTTTGGGAAGGGCCATGCTCGGTGATGCGGCCATGGGTCCAGTCCTCTCGTGGGCAAGCCAAACCTACAGCGCGCGGCGCCCTCGATGGGGATTAGCGAGCGCTCACCAGCCACTGGATCGACACCGGTGAGGTGCCCGGCCGAGGGGCAGCTGCGTGATTTGAGATCAGGATCTCGCCGCGCAGTACGTGAGCTACGTGCTGCGATCGTTGAGCGCGGCCTCGACGAGCCCGAGGACGACCCCGAACACTGCGTGGCGGATAGTCGCCTGGCCGAAGGCTCGGGGGCTGGCGGCGAGCTTCGGCAGCTCCTTGCGGGCGGGGTGGTAGCGGTCGACCAGCACCGTCATCGGCCAGGTAGCGAGGTGCTCGATGAGGCCCGCCAGTAGGCCGCGAAGGACCGCCGGCCCCGGCAGGGACGACTTGAGCCGCGCGTATCCGGCGCCTAGGATCGCGCCGTTCTGGACGTGGAGCGCGAAGCCGATGGGTCGCCAGTCGTCGCCGCGGGTCACGAGCTTGCCCAAGATCTCGACGTCGTCGTATCTGGACTCGAAAAGGCGTTTGTCGAGGGGCTGCTCGAGCGTCATCGCCACCGCCGCGACCGCGCCCGCGAACCCCCCTCGCAAGCTTGTCTGCAGCATTGGTCAAGCATGTCAGCACGTCTGCGCTGGCACAACCGCCGCCAACCAACACCTAAATCGTCGATCTGCTGGCGGGCCTGATCGCCTGCACCGCCCTCGGATTTCAAAGGACGGGACGCAAGACGAGCATCCCCCGGCTCGAGACGAGATGCGCCAAGTCCTCCGCCAAGCGTTGGACGTGCTCGCTCGCCTGTTGCTCGAAGCGCTCCACTTCAAGGATCTCTGCGATCAGCACATAATCGGCTTGACCGATGGACTGTCCGGGCACGTCCGTCGGCCGCGCAAGCCGCCAATCCGAGACCGTGTCCAGCGACCCGCGGACGATGTCTCGATCCTCCGTCATCAGGCGCTCAAAATCCTCGGCCAGCTCCGCCGAACGCAGCTGAAACCACATGAGAAGGGTCGCCGGAGGACTCATCTACGAAGCGTAGTCGACGATCGCAACATGACGAACGAGTACTACGGCCTCCCAGATCCTCCGCGCGGTGACAGGCCGCGCGTACCTGGTGGGTCGGAACGCCGTTGTCGGTCATGGCGTCAGGGTCGCCTACGGCGTGGGCGCTTCGCGCCCGTGACCACCCTGGCCTGGACAGGGGCGTACCGGATGGGGCCTTTCGAGCACGGCAACTCGTAGCTCGAGCACGGCAACTCGTAACCATTGTTTGAAGCCCGCACGGATTCGTCAGACGGTCAGCGCACGACGCACCGCGTGTGCATCGGCGTTGACATTCTGACCCTCCGCATGACCCCCGGGGCCCGTTGGAGGGCCGGAAAACCCTGTGTCTATCGTGGAAACGCGAAACGGGGCCGCGGAATCATAATCCGCGTGTCGGGGGTTCGAGTCCCTCCTCCGGCATGCCCGCGCGGTCGTCGAGAACGACTTCACCGTGCGCGAAGCGATATACCGCACACGAGCGGACGAGGAGGCCGACGTCGATGGCGACCGGGACAACCAGCCCTGACGCCGCGGGCACCATACGGCTTGGACTGATCGCGGCGCCGGGCGCCGCTGCCGAGCTCGCCGAGCAGCTGGCCCAGGATCTCCCGGATGCGTTGTGCGATGCGGTCTCCGCAGAGGTGGTCTGGGCGATCCCGGTGGTCGAGGAGAGCCTGTACGCGGGCCCCGGCAGCGGCGCGATCGAGATGATCGACCTGGCCCGCGACCGAATGCTGAGCGAGGCGTGGGACCTGGCGATCTCCGTGACCGACCTGCCGCTGCGCATCGGGCGGCGTCCCGTGGTCGCCGACGCCAGCGCGACCCACGGGGTTGGCGTCCTGTCGATGCCGGCCCTGGGCGCCGTCCAGCGACGCCGGCGGGCGCGCGATGCCGTCGTGCGGCTGGTCGCCGGCCTGCTCGGGGAGAGCCCGGACGCCCGGGGAAACACAACGGTCGGCCAGCGGCTGAGAATGGCGCGGCGGGTCAGCGAGATGATCGCCCCGGTGCGCTCGGTCGAGCCCGACGACGACGACGACGTCGATCTGCGCTTCGTCGCCGCCGTCGTCCGGGGAAACGTCCGGCTGCTTCTCGGCATGGTCCGGGCCAACCGGCCCTGGCGCCTGGTGGCTCGCCTCTCCCGCGCGCTCGGGGCCGCGCTGGCCGCGGTGGCGTTCGCGCTGGTCACCTCGGACATATGGCGGATAGCGGACAGCCTGGGCTGGCTGCGCCTGCTCGGGCTCTCCATCGTCTCGCTGGCGGCGATCATCGTCGCCCTCATCGCCGCCCATGGGCTGTGGGAGCGCGCGGCCACCAACCGCGCACGCGAGCAGGTCGTGCTGTTCAACCTCGCGACCACCGCAACCGTCGCGCTCGGTGTGGCCACCCTGTACGTCGCCCTGTTCGCGCTCACACTGGCCGGCGCCGGCCTGGCGCTCGACTCGGACCTGCTCGCGCGCGAGCTCGGCCACGGCGTGGACTTCGCCGAGTATGCGCGCCTGGCCTGGTTCGTCAGCTCGCTGGCCACCGTCGGTGGCGCGCTGGGCGCGGGGGTGGAGAGTGACGTGGCCGTGCGAGAGGCGGCCTACGGGTACCGGCCCGACCGAAGCGCCGACTGACGCGCCTTAATCGATCAGCCCGTGGCGCAGCGCGGCGGCCACGGCGGCTGCCTTGTCCTTGACGCCCAGCTTGAGATAGGTGTTCTCGAGATGCGTGCGGACCGTGGCGCGCGTGACGACGAGCACCTGGGCGATCTCGTTGAACGTGAGTCCGTGCGAGGCGAGGCTGAGGACCTCGGCCTCCCGCGGCGTCAGCGCGGGAGGCTCGCTGGAGCCGCCGGCCTCCTCGCGCGAGCGAAGAGCATGGGCGTTGGCCCGCGCACGCTCCGCCGCCAGGCGAGCCTTCAGTGAGGCCTCGTCGTCCGGCTCGTCCTCCGCGGTGCGCTCGAAGCGCTCGGCCATCTTGTCGAGCGCCACGGCGACCGAGACGGAGGAGCGAGTGGGCACCGCAACCGCCAGCACCGCATCGATGCGGCCTCGGTCGTTGTGCACGGGCAGCGCGTCCACCGAGTAGGCATGGCCATGACTCCAGAAGGCGAACCGGTTGCGCTCGCCGGTGAGCGCGATCCGGTAGCGCTCTGTGGCCAGCGTGCGGACCGGGGAAGGCATCTCGGAGATATCGGGTAGCTGACGGCCGACGAACAGGTCGTCCTCGAACCACGGCAGGCGCAGGATGGACTCGCCCTCGGCGCGCTGCACGACCAGCTCGCGATCCATGAGGAAGGACGTCGGGTCCTGGAGGGTCCGCACTCGCGGCCTGCCCGCGACTCGTCCTGCCAGATACCCGAGCGCCAGGCCCTCGCGCACCGGCGCGTCGGTGGCACACCCGCCGAGCAGGCGCTCGAAGTCCGGCCCGAGCCCCGCGAAGCGCTCCGGCTCGGGCAGTTCGGCGCCGGAATCGGCCAGGGCCGCCGAAGCGCCACCCCGCTCCCGGGCGAACCCCAGCGCGGAGATGAACGCGGAGGCCGTCTTTGAATCGATGGTCATGGACAAGTCATTAGAGCAAACGGCATGACCGGTCATCTTTAGGCGCGTGGACTTCAAAGCGTTTTGACGCACTTGAGTCGGCTATTTGGCGGAGATGCAGGGGTCTTTGTCACGCGGGTGTCACATTGGACCTTCGGGACAGGGCATGTCCGACCGGATAGCCGACCGCGAAGATCCGTCATTTGGTGGAAGCGCGTCGGGCGGCCGCGCACCGATACTCGTCGAGGGGTGTTTTCCACAACCTTCGCCAGCGCCGAGGAAGCCGTCCACTTCCTCGGCAACCTGCTCGAGTCCTCGACCGAGCACTCGCTGATCGCTACCGATCCGCAGGGCGTGATCGTCGTGTGGAACGAGGGGGCGCACCGGCACTACGGCTATCCGCCGAGCGAGATCGTGGGCAGGTCGTGGGCGATGCTGCACACCGCCGAGGACGTCCGTGCGGGCCTTCCGGAGCACATGACCGAGCTGGCCCTGAGGGACGGGAAGTGGGAGGGCACGGTCGAGCGCGTCCGCCAGGACCGGAGCCGCTTCACCGCGCGCGTCGTGACCACGCCGCGCCGTGACCCCGCGGGCGAGCCTGTCGGCTTCCTGCTCATTTCCAGCGACGTATCCGAGGAGGTCCGGCTCAGCCGGGATCTCGAGCGGGCACAGGCCTCCACTCGCGCGCTGATCGAGTCCGCCCCCGACGCGATGGTGATCGTCAACGCCGACGGGCAGAATCGTGCTCGCCAACGCCGAGACCGAGAAGCTCTTCGGCTATACGCGCGAGGAGCTGATCGGTCAGCCGGTCGAGGTGCTCATCCCGCAGCGCTACGCCGATCGCCATCCCGAGCATCGGGCGGCCTTCTTCGCCGCGCCCAGGTCGCGTCCGATGGGCGCCGGGCTCGACCTGTGGGGGCGCCGCAGGGACGGAAGCGAGTTCCCGGTCGAGATCAGCCTCAGCCCGCTGCGAGACCGAGGAGCGGACTGCTCGTCACCGCCGCGATCCGCGACGTCACCGACCGCCGGCGATTCGAGCAGGAGCTGCGCGCCGCAAACAACGCCGAGCTGGAGGCCGCCAACCGAGCCAAGGATCGGTTCCTGGCCAGCATGAGCCACGAGCTGCGAACCCCGCTGAACGCGATCCTCGGCTTCACCGGCACGATGCTCATGGAGCTGCCCGGCCCGCTCAACGAGGAGCAGACGCAAGCAGCTGCGAGACCGTGCAGACCAACGGCCGCCACCTGCTGTCGCTGATCAACGACCTGCTCGACCTCGCGCGGATCGAGTCGGGCAAGGTCGAGCTCCACGTCGAGGCGGTCGACTGCCGGGAGGTCATGGACGAGGTCGTCGACGGCCTGCGGCCGCTCGCCGAGGAGAACGGCGCTGCGCTCTGGAGGTGATGCGCGCCGGCCGCGCCCGTCGAGCTTCACAGCCGATCGCCGCGCGCTCAGCCAGATCCTGATCAACCTCACCAACAACGCGATCAAGTTCACCGACAGGGATCGTCCGGCTGGCGTCGAGCGCGACACGCTCGGGCCGCGCGCCTTCGCGTGGCCGACACCGGCTGCGGCATCAAGCCCGAGGACCAGCAGAAGCTGTTCGCCGCTTTCGAGCAGGTCGGGAAGCCGGGCAGCCGACCATACGAGGGCACGGGTCTCGGGCTGTACATCTGCCAGACGCTGGCCGACCCTCATCGGCGCCAGGGTGACATTCGAAAGCGAGCCGGGACAGGGCAGCACCTTCACGCTCGAGGTACCGGAGTAGCGTGGTGGGGCCCGACAAGCGCATCCTCGTGATCGAGGACAACCAGGACAACATCGCAGCTCATCGACTACGTCCTGCGCGCGCACGGACACGAGCCGCTGCTGGCTCGCAGCGGCGCGGAGGGCATCCGCATCGCCCTCCGGAGAGCGGCCCGGACCTGATCCTGCTGGACATCCGCATGCCCGGAATGGACGGCTTCGAGGTGGCGGCGGCGCTGCGCAAGCGCACCGGAGCTCGAGACGACCAAGATCGTCGCGGTCACGGCCTCGGCGATGGTCGAGCGACCGCGAGCGAATCGCCGCCGCCGGGATTCGACGGTTACATCCAGAAGCCGATCGATCCCGAGACCTTCATGCGCTCGGAGCTACTCGAGACCGGCGGTCCGTGGCTGATGAGCCTCGGTGCTCGTGGTCGACGACCGGCGAGCGACCGCGAGCTCCTGCGCGACGGTGCTCGGCTACGCCGGGCACACGGTTCGGGAGGCGGAGACCGGAGAGCAGGCGCTCGAACTCGCGTGCGCGAACGGCCCCCGACCTGATCATCGCCGACATCCTCATGCCCATGATGGACGGCTACGAGTTCGTGCGCGAGCTGCGCGGCGACCCCGGCGTGCGCAGCATCCCGGTGATCTTCTGCACCGCGACCTACGACGACGGACGAGGTGCGACGCCTGGCCGCGGCCGTCGGCGTGTAGCACATCCTGGTCAAGCCCTGCGAGCCGGACGAGATCCTGCGGGCGGTCGCCGAGGTGCTCGGGCTCGAGGATGCGCCTCCACCGTCCCCTACCGCCGGAGGAGCTTCGATCGCGAGCACCTCCGGGTGCTCAACGAGAAGCTCGTGCAGAAGGTGGAGCGAGCTGCGCAGCGAGTCCAAGCGGCAGAGCTGCCGAGTCGCTGACGCTGCTCGAGACACTGCTGACGGCCGCGCCGGTGGGCTTCGGCTTCGTCGACCGCGACCTCCGGATCGTCCGGATCAACGAGACGCTCGCCGGGGTCAACGGCCACCCGCGTCGAAGAGCAGCTCGGCCGCACGGTGGCCGACATCGTGCCGGACGCTGTGGCCGCAGATCGAGCCCGTCTACCGGCGGTGCTCGAGACCGGCGAGGCCGTCGTCAACCGGGAGATGTCCGGCCGAGCGCCCGCGGCGCCCGGCGAGACGCCGGCACTGGCTCGCCAGCTACTACCCGGTGCGCGTCGACGACGAGATCATCGGCGTCGGACGTCGTGGTGGTCGACATCACCGAGCGCAGGCAGGCCGAGGAGTTCCGCTCAGTCGTCATGGACAACATGGCCGAGGGCCTCTACGCGCTGGACGCCGAGGGGCGGCTCGACGTTCATGAACGCCGCGGCGTCGCAGATGCTGGGCTGGACCGAGGAGGAGCTGCGCGGCAAGCCGATGCACGCCGTCATCCACTACCAGCGCGCCGACGGCTCGCCGTTTCCCGAGGAGGAGTGCGCGCTCCTGCGCGTGCGCACGCGAGGGCCGCCCGATCCGGGTCACCGACGACGCCTTCACCCGCAAGGACGGGACGCATCTTCCCGGTCGCCTACTCCGCCGCGCCGCTGCGCAGCGGTCGAGCGACTGCACGGCGTCGTGGTCGTGTTCCGCGACATCACCGAGGAGAAGGCAGAGCAGCACGCGAATCCAGCGCGAGCTGGACGCGCTCGACCTGGGTCGGACGTATCCGCGACGCGCTCGACGAGGACCGGCTCGTCCTCTACTCCCAGCCGATCGTCCCGCTCCGGCGCGGCGCAGCCGGCGAGGAGCTGCTGCTGCGGATGATCGGACGCGACGGCGAGGTCATCCTGCCCGGCAGCTTCCTGCCGGTCGCCGAGAAGTACGGCCTGATCGGCGAGATCGACCGGTGGGTCATCGCGCAGGCGATTCGCCTGGCGGCCGACGGGCGGCGCGTCGAGGTGAACCTGTCCGGCCGAGTCGATCGGCAACCTCGACCTGCTCTCCGTTCATCGAGCGGCAGCTGCGCGAGACGGGCGCCGATCCCGCCAACCTCGTCTTCGAGATCACCGAGACCGCGCTCATGCGCGACGTCGACGCCGGCGAGGCGTTCGCCCAGGGCCTGGTCGAGCTCGGCTGCGGCATCGCCCTCGACGACTTCGGCACCGGCTTCGGCAGCTTCACCTACCTGAAGAGGCTGCCGGTCAACTACCTCAAGATCGACATCGAGTTCGTGCGCGACCTCCTCACCAACCCCGCCAACCAGCACGTCGTCAAGGCGATCGTCAGCCTGGCCAAGGCCTTCGGGCTACAGACGGTCGCCGAGGGAGTCGAGGACGAGGAGACGCTGACGCTGCTGCGCGACTACGGCGTCGACTACGCCCAGGGCTTCCACCTCGGACGCCCCGCTCCGATCGACCCGACACAAGCAAATCCACGGAACCTTCACGGTGGGGCAAGATGTGGCGATGTCGCCATTGGCGGAGCGGGACTTGCGGGCGGTCCTCGACTTCGTGGGCGACGCCCATGACGCGCAGGACCGCGACGAGTTCCGTGCCGTGGTCGTCACCGAGATCAAGCGCCTCGTTCCCACCGACTACACCTCCTACAACGAGGTGCTGGCCGACGGTGGCACTCTGGCGGCGCTCGTCGATCCCGAGCTTCCTGCTTCCGCTTACACGACATGGGCCCGCCACGCTCAGAGCAACCCCCTCCTCTCGTGGTTCATGCGCCACCGCGACGGGCGTCCCTACCGAATCTCGGATGTGACCTCATACGCAGACTTCAGGAACTCGGCGATCTACCGCGAGCTCTACCGTCCACTCGGGATCGATCACCAGGTGGCCTTCCTGCTGCCCTCCACGCCGGAGATGACGGTGGGGGTGGCGCTCAGCCGAGGAAAGCGCGATTACAGCGAGCGCGACCGTCAGGTCCTCGATCTCACCCGGCCGCACCTCATCCAGGCCTACCGCAATGCCGAGCTGCGCGAGCGCCTGACGGGCATCCTCGATGCCCTGCGTCACGGCCTCGACATCGAGGGCCTTGCCGTGATCGTCCTCGACGAGGACGGCTCGGTCGCGTTCGCGTCGGGGGCGGCCCGATCGTTGATCGCGGACTTCTCCGGCCTGCCGCTGACGGACGGGCGACCCCCGCCGGGCGCTCTCGCCGTCTGGGTGGAGCAGGGGGCCCCGACCGCCACCATTCCCGCACATCGCGGAGGGGAGGCCCTGCTCGCCCGGCGTCTGCCGGCAGGCCGCCGGCACGTGATCCTGGTCGAGCGGGCCACCCGCGTTCTGTCGATCGAGGCATTGCGCGGGCTCGGGCTCACGCCACGCGAGGCGGCGGTACTGCACTGCGTCGCGCGGGGCCTGGAGCCGCTCGCGGTCGCGGCCGAGCTCGACATCAGCCCGCGCACCGTGGCCAAGCACATGCAGAGCATCCACGCCAAGCTCGGCGTGCGCAACCGCGCACAGGCTGTGGCCACGGCGTGGGCCGCTGCTGTCGGCTCCTGAGCCCCGGCGGCGCCCCGGTATTGACGTCCGCCTGGTACGCGAAACCGCGTAGGTCCGGATATTGGTTCTACGCCCGCGAGCCGTTACGTTCGCAGGGCCTTGTCGATTCTCAGCACCCCTGCCACGGACGGTAGGCGTCGATTCGCGTTGACGTTGCTACTGGCGACGGCGGTGCTCATGGGCGGCTGGGCGTCGGTGGCTAGCGCCGCGACCCCGTTTGAGGACATCGGGCTGGCGAGCGGGCCGCTGACCAAGATCTCGATCGGCAACGATCTCTCCTGCCAGGCGGCCCACAGCGCCGATTCGGTGTTCGAGTTCTTCCCCTCGAGTGCCACGCCAGGAGACTGCGGGACGTTCGTGTACGTCGACGGCACCCTGTTCACGCCGGACTTCGCGAATCACACGAGCACCGCGACGACGAACCTCGGCACGCGCACGGTGTTCACGCCCGTCAGCCAGACCGCCCCGACCGGAACAGGGACGGAGGAAGACCCCCGCCAGGTCACGACGACGGTCACGCTCGGTGGCACGGGCATCCAGATCGACCAAACCGACAGCTACGTGGCCGGCCAGGAGTCCTACAGCACCCAGATCACGTTCACCAACACGGGCGGGAATCCCAAGGATGTCCTGCTCTACCGCGCCGGCGACTGCTATCTGCAGGGATCGGACAAGGGCTACGGGTTCTCGACGGCCAACAACGCCGTCGGTTGCTCGGCGACGGCGAACAACTCGCCGGCCGGGCGCGTGCTCGTGTGGACGCCCCAGTCGCCGGGAGCCTCGTTCACGGAGAACACCTATTCGGTGGTGTGGTCGCAGATCGCCCAGCATGCGCCATTCCCGAACGACTGCGGTCAGTGCACCAACCTCGTGGACAACGGTGCCGGGCTCAGCTGGTCGCTGACCGTCCCGCCGGGCACAGCTACGGCCGTGCGCTCGAGTGCCGCCGGGTTCTCGCCGACCGGCGAGCTGCCCCCGGGCTCCGAGCCGCCCTCGGGCGGCGGCCCCCCGGGGCCCGCGCCGCCGGGCGGCGGAGGCAACTCCGATCCCGCCTGCCAGGACCCGACGGTGATTCTGGTGCGATGCGTCAATACAACGGGCGCGTTCACAATTCCCGGCGTGTGCGGCCCGTCGTTCGGCACGATCCTGCCGGCGTGCAACATCCCCACCTACCCGCCGACCGTGTGCGGCCCGTCGTTCGGCACGATCCTGACCGCCTGCCAGCTGCCCAAGCCGAAGATCATCGCCTGCGGCGGCTTCGGGACGATCCTGCCGCAGTGCAACCACCCGCCGCCCAGCGTGCCCCAGGTCTGCGGCGGCACGGGGACCCTGCTCCCGCCGTGCACCGGCGGCAACCAGCTTGCGCTCGCCTGCGGGCCCTCGACCGGCACGGCCCTGCCGCCCTGCAACTTCCCGACGAAGATCAACGCCACCGTGCTCGAGCCGAACAAGACGGCGACAGTCACGGTCGACCTGGGCTGCCCGGCGCCCGGCGCGAGGGCCACCGCTGCCGGTGGCGGTGCCCGCGCCGCCAAGAACGACCCGGACACCTGCGACATGACGCTGGTGCTGAAGGGCATGCGCGTGACGCTGTGGGAGACGTTGGCCGCACACGCAGCCGACGTGGCACAGAACTTCGTCCGGCTGGCAGGGCTCAAGAATGAATTCGTTGACCTGCAGCCGCGTCTGACCCCCGACGAGAAGACGCTCCAGAAGCAGGCGAATCTCAGGGAGGGGGAGGCTGACCGGAAGGCATTCGGCGCACGTGTGGGCCAGCTGCTCTCGCTCTACCTTGGCCCGTCGAATCGCCCGAAGGACGTCCTCAGCCGTGACCAGATATACGAGCTCCTGACCAAGCGCGCCGGCAACCCGCCCTACCTGAATCCCGAGGGCGGAGTGGCCATCGGCGAGCCGATCGACACTTGGGCGCTGAACTTCGAGAACGCCGTCAGGCGCTACCGCCAGCTGGAGGACCTGGCGGCGGGCAAGAAGCTGGCCACCCTCGAGCCCGCCGCGCTGGTCCGCGCCGCTCAGATTGCGCGCCCCAAGGGCGGACGGGTGCTCTCGAAGCGCTACAGGGTCCGCACCGGGCGCAAGCGCGGCAGCAAGAGGCGGGGGAAGACCCAGAAGATCAGGATCCGCCTCTCGAAGCGCACGGTCAACGGACTGATCGGCGAAGCGCGCAGGTCGAAGGGTTCGAAGCGGGTCATCCCATTGCGGCTGCTGATCTCCTACAGCGGCAAGCTCCAGGGCCGCAGCATCACCGTCGGCCGGCTCATCGACGTCCAGCTTCGCGTCAAGCCCAGGGCCAAGCCGAAACGCAAGAAGCACCGGTAACTGCCCGACGGAGAGGTGCTGCGCCGATCTCCTCTAACCAACGATGGCGTCCAACCTGAGCGCCGCGACATCGGACCCGGCGATTCTGGCCCCCGCGTGGCCCCCGAGCCCTTGTTTCTGATCCTCACCTCGCCTCGAGATACCTGCGCAACGCGGTACGTATGACGGACGAAGTCGTCTCGCGGTCGCGCTTGGCACGTTCCGCCAATGCGGCGCGCAACTCTGGATCCAGTCGTACCGATTCGACGCTAGCCGCACCGGCCCCGATGGGAGGGCGACCCTTGCGCCGGCGCAGCGTGTCCTCAACGTCATAGCCCGCCTCGGCGTTCTTGGACAGCTCCCGGACGAGATCGTCGGTGATGGGCTTGCCGCTCGCGGTCTTACCGTGCGTCTTCTTCGCCATGGTCAGCCTCCAAGAAGCAGTCGCTGATACTTCGAGCGCATCGGCATTGCGTGGATCGCCAACTCCGTGCCGTCGTCGCGCACAATGGTCACAACCTCCAGCATCGCCGCACGACGATTGGGTCCGGGTAAAGGCGGGTGTCGTCGTCCTGGTCGTCAATGGCCATCGCCTGCTCGACCGCATGCTCGATGTCCTCGTCAACGACACCATGCTTGTGCGCCGACTCGTGAATCTCCACGAAGAATATCGTAATACGAAACTCGGACGGTCAGCGCACAACGCGACGAGTTCATCGCTGCTGACAACCTTGGCCTCCGCATGGCCCCCGGGCCAGTTTGAGAGTCGTAAAGCCCGACGCGACGCCCCACCTCGTCAGGCCGCCGGCCCGTCTTCCTCCTCGAGGCGCCGGCGGAGCAGGGAGGCGGTTCCGGCGGCCGCCGCGCGCGCAGCGCGCTCGTCGGACAAGGGAACTCCGCGCTGGGCGGCCAGATCCACCAGCTGCTGGCGCTCCTCGTCCTCACGCGCGAGCTTGAAGAACAGCCATCCCAGCAGGAACACGGTGAAAACGCTCTCCTCGATCATCATGATCCCGCCCGCGAGGTTCTGATCGGCCAAGGGCTTGATGCCGGCAGCGGCGTCCCTGGCCTGGTAGTAGCCGTAGAACACGGTTTGAGACCAGATGAAGACGTTGGCCAGAGCCGCACCGGCGAGGCGCACGACGACGACATAGCCCAGCTGCGCCGCGTTGCCGAACCAACGCGGCTTCGGCAGCGGGCCGAGCAGCGCCAGCCACAGCAGGACTCCGCACCAGAAGAACGCGGCGTGCTGGATGCTGTGGAGCAGGTCGTGGCGCAGAGCCGCCTGATAGAGGACCGGAAGGTGCCAGACGTAGAGGTTCACCACCCAGGCGCCCATGGCCACCAACGGGTTGGTCAGGACCCGCAGCCGCTGCACGGCCGCAAGCGAGAGGACCGGCTGCAGGACGGGACCGGTCAGGCCCAGTACGACCAGGAGCGCCGCGAGGTCGCCGATGACCAGGTGCTGTGCCATGTGGGCGGCGAGGACGTCGTCCGCCAGGGAGTCCACCGGAGGGCACACCGCCAATGCGGCGAGCAGCACGCCGGCGGCGAAGGACTCCTGCCGCCAGGCGGCGACCGGCCGACCCTGGCCCGAAAGGGTTCGCGTCCGGCGCAGGTACGCCCCACCATAGATAGCCATGGCGATGAGCGGGGGAAGGAACTCCCCGAGGTAGGAGGAGGTGGCGGTAGAGAGCATCGGCGGCCGGTGGCTGGGCTGGCCCGAGGCTACTCGCGAGTGGCGAGCAGACACCTCGTCTGTTCGTTGGATGACCGGCGAGTGGCGTTCGGGATGCGACGCTAGCCGCGGACGATGCGGAAGTCGGCGTGCTTGGCCTTCGAGGTCTTCTTGCCGGCGACGCCGGTGAAGATCGCGCGATAGCGGCCGGGCCTGAGCGCCCTGCCCTTCACGCGGCCGGTGAAGGGCACCGAGTTGCGGCCGGCGACCCGAGCCGTGCGGGTCAGCGTGTAGAGCTTGACCAGCCGCGTGCACCTCGGCTTCTTGGCGAGCTTCCTCGACGCGGGCCTGCAGACCCTGCCCGACCTGCGACCCGTCCCGATGAGGTTGATCGAGATGGTCACCTTGCCCGGCCGGTTGGCGATGAAGTTGAAGGTGGTGCCGGTCGGGACAGCCCGCGCGGTCTTGGCGCCGATGCTGTAGCCGTTGAGGGGTGTGCTGGTCGGCGCCGGCTTGAACACCGTGTTGGTGGTCCAGACACGGCTGAAGTCCGGGGGCGCGGGCGGCGGCGTGGTGCGGTGCGAGCCGTTCGGGTCAAAGACGGGCGGAAGCTCGGGGGGCGGGTGGTAGATGGGCGGCGGCGGCGGCGTGGTGGTTCCGGACGGGTCGACGGCGACGCCCCACGGGAGCTCCAGGTTGCTGATCATCGGCTGAGCCCCGCCGCCGTTGAGGCCGGCGCGCCCGATGCTGCCCTTGGTGCCGTCCCCGGTCGAGTCGGCCTCGCTCGACCAGTAGAGGTAGTTGCCGGAGATCGACAGGCCGTTGACCCCGTAGACCCCCGGGATGAAGTTGTTGTCGGGGCCGGTGCCGTTGATGTTGGCCCGGCCGATCGACGTGCCGAGATCGTCGTGACCGGTCGTGTTTGTCCTATATACGCCCCAGTAGATGGCTGCGGACGTAACCGCGATGCCGCAGGGCTTGACCCCGGTGCCGAGCGGTACGAACTGGCCTTCGACGTCCGACAGGGTGCCGAAGGTGCTGAGCTTGGCGCGGGCGATGCTGTAGGTGCCGAGGTTCGCCCAGTAGACGTACGTGCCGTCGGTGGTCACGCCGCACGGGGTGGGGTTGGCCTCGCCCGTCGCCGAGGTGACCGACTCCGTCCCCCCGCCGCCGATCGGCATGCGCACCACACTGCCCGTGCCGTTGCTGTTCGTGGTGGTCCAGTACACGTGCGAGGCGCTGACACCGAGGCCGAGCACGTTCGAGCCGCCGGGCCCGAAGTGGTAATCGACGCCGGTGCCGTCGGAGTTCGCGCGGCCCAGCGTCGGCGTCCCCAGCGGTCCGCCGGACACGGAGCCCTCGCCCCAGACGCTGAAGTAGACGTGTGTCCCGTCCGCGGCGACATTGCGGTTGAACGCATAGAAGCCGGATGCCCTCGGGATGAAGTCGGGCCTGACGTCGGTGCCGTCGAGCTCAGCCCGGCCGATGCCGTGCCCCTTGAAGTTGTGGCCCCACCAGATGTAGGCGTCGGCCCTCGGGGCCAGCGTGAGGGCCGCGGCGGCCGCGAGCAGCGCGACCGCCGCGACGGTTCGGCACGTGAGCCGCGCTCGGGCGCACACTGGCACGTCACGACTGTCTCAGGGCTCCGAGTCGCACACCATCGACCACAGGGGTGGAATTGCCCACCCATCCCCGCCGCGCGGCGTCCACGGCGTACCGGTGCGCCGGCGAACCCCGGGTTCAGGTCAGGGCGTTCCGGGCCGCGCCCCGGCCTGCCCCGCCTGATGCTGGGCCGCCGAGGCTCTGGACGGCTTGGAGGAGCCGGAGAAGCCGACCGTCGAGACCAGCATCGCCGCGACGAACAGAGCGATGGTGGCGACCCGCATCCGGGCCGGAGTGAGCCAGGTGACGTGATGGGCCTGGAGCCAACTGCGGGCGCCGGTGGCACCTGCCGCAGCAGCCATGGCGCAGGCTGCGCACATGGCCCACAGCGTAGCGCGGTGGCCCTCTGCCGCTCCAGCGACTGGTACCGTGGCCTCGCGTGCCGAGTCGCCGCGTCGCGGTGATCGGGGGACCCAAGAGCCGTTTGGGGCGAACGCTGCGGTGTTCCGCAGCCAGCGCGGGCGAGAGTCCGCGCCAGCCCGTCAGCTAACCCCGTAGGCGCGCGCAAGCGAGGCGTCGCAGCGGCGGCGCGGGATGGTGGCTCGGCACATGGCGAAAAGCAGGGCGTCACGGCAGGATCGGGGGCGAGAAGCTGCGCATTGGCTTGCCTCTGGCCGGGGCGGCCGGGCGAGGGTCGAACCATTGGGCGTGTCCCGCCTTCTGCTGCTGGTGGCCTGCTTCGTGGCCCTGCTCGCCGTGAGCCCGGCCGGCGCGCTGGCGGGCAGCACGGGCGGCACGGCACCCGGATCCCCGGCGATCAGCGACTCCACCCGTGAGCTGTGGACGGCGGCCCAGCAACTTGGCGCTCGCGAACTCCACCGTGGGGCCCGTGGCAAGGACGTGCAGGTGTTGCAACGCGTCCTGGTCGCGGTCGGCTATCCGGGCCCCACCAACGGGACCTTCGGCCTCGGCACCGCGCGTCAGGTCAAGAGCTTCCAGCGCGCCCATCACCTGAAGGCCGACGGCAAGGTCGGAGCCCAGACCGCCGGGGCGCTGCTCAGCGCCCTGGAGGCAGCCAATCCGGCGCTGCGCAGGCTCGACGTGGCCGCCGGCGCGGACGGGTGGGTCTTCCCCATCCGCGGTGCGCACAACTACGGCACCGCGGTCAATCGCTACGGCGCGCCGCGCACCGGCCATACCCATGCCGGGCAGGACGTTCTGTCCGCCTGCGGTCTGCGCCTGGTGGCGGCGCGTGCCGGCAAGGTCGTGGGAGTCGGAACCGGCGGCGACGCGGGCAACTATCTGGCCGTGCACACCACCGACACGCCGTATGACTACTTCTACGCCCACCTGCGCAGCCGCGCGCTCGTGCGCGAGGGCGAGACCGTGCGCACCGGACAGCTAGTCGGGTACGTGGGCGAGACCGGCGATGCCACCACCTGTCATCTGCACATCGAGCTGTGGAGGGGCCGCTGGTGGGACGGCGGGCACACGGTCGACCCCCTGCCGTTCCTGCGAGTGTGGGATCGAAGCAGCTAGTCGCGCTGCTGACGGTGGCCGCCGTGGCCGGCCTTGGTGCGCCGTCGGCGCTGGCCGACGGGGATCCGGCCAGCGACACCCTTCTCGCTCAGACCGTCTTCATCCCCATCCAGCAGCCGGCGGGCGCCGAGGAGTCGCACCTGCGGGCCACGGTCAACCAGACTCAGGCCGGCGGCTATCGCGTGCGGGTGGCGGTCATCGCATCGAGGGCCGACCTGGGTCTGGAGCCCCAGTTCTTCGGCCGTCCGCAGGCCTACGCGACGTTCCTGGCCCGCGAGCTGCCGAGGTTCTACGGACCCAAGCTCCGAACCGGCGTGCTGATCGCCATGCCCAGCGGCTTCGGGATCGCCGGGAAATCCTTCTCGCCCGCTGAGCGCCAGGCTCTGAGTCAGATCACGATTCCCCCGGGGCGAACTCGACCCAGCTGATCGTCGCCGCCGATCGGGCCATACGCCGGATGGCGAACGCGGCGGGCAAGGCCCCCCAGAAGAGCGACAGCGGATCGGGCAACGTCATCCTGAGCCTGGCCGGGGCGATCGGGCTCGCCGTCCTGGCGCTGGTCGCGGTCCGCATGCGCAGACGCCGAGGCTGAGCGGCCCGCCGAGGCCGCGCTCTACCCTTCCGGCACGATGGATCCTGCCGACCGCCGATCCCGACGGCTCGCGGCGGCGCAGCGACGCCGACGGCGCCGGCGCGTGGCCGGCCTCGTGGTGCTGCTCGTGGCCGCCGCCGGCGTGGTCGTCGCCATCGCCAGCGCGGGCTCGGACAGCCCCGACAGCGGTTCGCCGACGAGCGAACCCAAGCCGGCCGACTCTGCCTCGACCGGTCATCGCAACGCGCCCCGACTCGGCGGGCCGGTGGCGACCTCAGCGCCGGGGGCTCACCGCGCGGCGCACGAGGCGGTACCGATCCTGATGTATCACGTGATCGGCACGGTCAAGCCCGATACGCCGTCGCCGGAGCTATGGGTGTCCCCCGCCGACTTCCGGGCCGAGATGCACGCCCTGGCGGCGCGTGGGTATCACGGCGTGACGCTCCAGCAGGTGTGGGATGCCTGGCACCACGACGGCCTTCTGCCCGCCAAGCCCGTCGTCGTCTCATTCGACGATGGCTACACGGGCCAGTGGCGCGACGCCCGGCCCACCCTGCGGGCGCTGGGCTGGCCGGGCGTCCTCAACCTGGAGCTGCAGAACCTCGGGGACGTGCCGCCGTGGCAGATCCGCCAGATGATCGCCGCCGGCTGGGAGATCGACTCCCACACGCTGACTCACCCCGACCTCACCACGGTCGGCGACGACCAGCTGCGACACGAGCTGGTCGAGTCGCGCGCCCAGCTGCGCCGGCAGTTCGGCGTCCCCGCCGCCTTCTTCTGCTACCCGGCCGGGCGGTTCGACGCCCGTGTGGTGGCCGCGGTCCGGGCCGCCGGCTACGCGGGCGCGACCACCACCCAGCTCGGCTTCGCTTCCCCGTCGCAGTCCCCCTACGAGCTGCCGCGAATCCGCGTGAACGGCAGCGACGGGGTGGCGGGGCTGGAGAAGGACCTCGCCCAGGCCGCCACCGGGGTGAGCGCGGGCCAGTCGCAGGGCGAGTGATCAGGCGCGGCAGGACGAGCAGGTCCCACGCAGGGTCACCTCGTGCTCGTCGATGTCGAAGCCCACGCGGCCCGACACCTTCTTGATCGCGCGCTCCAGCGCCTCGTCCTCGAAGGCCTCCAGCTTCCCGCACCGCTCGCAGATGACGTGGTGATGGTGGTCGCCACCGGGGTGGGCCGGCTCGTAGCGGGTGATCCCGTCGCCCACATCCACCCGAGCCAGGAGATGGAGATCGGCGAGCTGATCCAGGGCGCGATACACGCTGGCCCGTCCGACCGAGCGCGAGCCCGCGCGCAGGCGATCGTCGATCTCCTGGGCACTCAGGGCGCAGGTCTGATCGGCGAGCAGCTCGACCACCGCCTCGCGCGCGCCGCCGCGCCTGTGGCCGGCCTCGGCGAGCCGTCGCTGGGTGTGTTCACGCCAGCTGATCTCGGACTCTGTTCTCATGTGCTCGCAGTGGGGTGGAAACGGCCTGGGCCGCCAGATAGAGGATGACGATGACTCCGGCTATCGAGGCTCCGGCGGCGGTGTCGGCGTAGAAGGAAAGGTAGAGGCCCGCCACGCCGGCGGTGACGGCGACGATGGCGGCGGTCGCGATCATGGCGGGGGCCCGGTGCGTGAACAGCCTCGCGGTGGCCGCAGGGCCGACGAGGATGGCCAGGACCAGCAGGGTGCCCAGGGCCCGGGTCGCCACCAGCACCCCCATGGCGAGCCCGATCAGGAGCGCCGCCTCCATGGCCGCGGTCGAGAGACCCAGGCCGCCGGCCCCGGCGCCGTCGAAGCCGACGGCCAGCAGCCGAGGGTGCAGCAGCCATCCGAGGCCGACCACCACCGCACCGAAGCCGGCCGCGAGCAGTAGGTCGCCGTCGGTGACCCCCAGGACGTCGCCGAACAGCAGGCTCGCGATTCCCGGCGGGGATTGCGGCTCAGGGCCAGGAGAACGCCCAGGCCGAACAGCGCGCTGACCGATACGGCGATGGCGGTGTCGCGCTCGATGCCCGAGATGCGCCCGGCCAGCCAGATCCCCAGGGCGGCGACCAGCACGCCGACTGCACCGCCCAGGACGAGGGGAATCCCCGCCAGCGCCGCAACCACCAGGCCGGGGAACATCCCGTGGGCCAGCGATTCGGCGCCGTAGGACATCTCGTAGAGCACGATCCAGCACCCCAGCAGTCCCGCGGGAACGCCGAGCAATGTCATCTCGATGAGCGACCGGCGCACCAGCTCGTCCCGCCAGGGAGCGACGAGATCGTGCAGGACCGCCGGCAGCGCCTCAGGGGGCATGGTGATGTGCAGCGATCACGCCGCGTGGCGGGTCTGACCTGGGCACCTCGACGAACTCCCCCGCGTAGGTGGCTTCGATCACCGCTCGGGTCAGAGTCGCGGCGGGCGGACCGAAGGCGACCTGGCGGCGGTTGAGGCAGAGCACCTGGTCCCAGTGCATGGCCTGGCGGATGTCGTGGGTGGAGACGAACACGATCCGGCCCTGCGCCGCCAGCCGGTCGAGGAGCTGGGATAGGAGCTCGGCGCTCGGCGCGTCGAGGCCGCCGAAGGGCTCATCCAGAGTCAGCACCGCGGCGTCCTGCACCAGGGCCCGAGCCACCAGGACGCGCTGTCGCTGGCCTCCCGACAACTCACCGAACGAGGCGTCGGCGTGCTCGGCCAAGCCGACCCGTTCCAGGGCGCGAAGGCTCCCCTGGCGCTCGCTTCGCCCCGCCCGGCGCCACCAGGGACGGGCGGCGATGGTCCCCATCAGCACGACATCAAGCGCGCTGACCGGATAGTCCAGGCGCGAGCGTTCGGTCTGCGGCACCGACGCCGGCCGGGCTGAGATCTCCACGTCGCCCGACATCGGCGCGATGAGTCCGAGCAGCACGCGGAACAGGGTGGTCTTTCCTGCCCCGTTGGGGCCGAGCACGCCCACCCGGTCACCCGGCGCCACCTCAAAGGTGACGTCGCGCAATGCCGGACGGCCGTCATAGCCGGCGGCCAGGCCGACGACTCGGACTCCGAGGCTGGGCCCTATCCGGGGTTTGGGCATCCGCGGAGCCCTCCGGTAAAGCCGCGGACCATGGCGTCGGCGTTGGCGGCCTCCATCTTCAGATAGGTGGCGCCGGGCGACCCCGCGGGGCCGAGGGTGTCGCCGTAGAGCTCGAGGTCCGAACGCGCTCCGGTGCGCCGCGCGATGGCCTGCGCCAGCCTCGGGCTGACCGAGCTCTCGGGGAACACCGCCTTGACGTGATCCCGGCGCACCAGCGCGACCAGCCGCGCCAGCTCTCCGGCCGACGCCTGAGCCTGTGTGCTCTGGGAGGGAATGACGGCGCCGACGTACCTGATCCCGTAGCGGGCGACGAAGTAGTTGAAGGCGTCGTGGTCGGTGACCAGTGTGCGGCTGGCGGCGGGAAGGGCGTCGAAGCACCTGGCGATCGATCGGTCGAGGTGGGAGATCCGCTGCGTGTAGCGGTCGCTGGCCTCGGCGTAATGCGCGCGGCCTGTGGGGTCCGCGTCAGTGAGGACGGCGGCGATCCTCTGCACCGCCGCCTCGGCGTTGCGAGGGTCATGCCACCAGTGCGGGTCGAACCGCGACTTCTCCGGGCCCTTGGACTCACCCGGCAGCCGGGACGGGAGGTTCACGGAGAGGTCCACCACGGTTGGGTGGCCTCCTGACTGCTTGACGACCTGGCCCATCCAGCGGTCGAGGTGATCGCCATTTTCGAAGACCACCTTCGCGCCCGCAGTGTCCTCGACGTCGGAGGGCCGCGGCTCGTAGTCGTGGGGGTCGGTGTTGGGGTGAAGGATCTGCGTGACCTTCACCCGGTCTCCGCCGACCTGGCGCACCCAATCGGCGATCTGGGTGGTGGTCGCCACGACCTGGAGGCGGTTGTCGGAGCTCGACCCGGCCCCGCAGCCCGTGACCGCCACCAGCAGCACCGCACCCGCCACGACAATGGCGGCTGGCCGCGGCGCGCTTCGGATCAGGGCGGCCAGGGCAAAGACCGCGCCCGAGACGACGGCCAGAGTCGCGCCCGTGGGCGCGTTGGTCTCCACCGACAGCCAGAGCGAGACGATCCCCTCGGCGCCGACCAGAATGACGGTCGCCACCTGCCAGGTGGCCAGGCGCTTGGCCCACAGTCGCGTGGTGGCGGCCGGGATGACCAGGAGCGCGGAGGCCAGCAGCGCGCCGGCGATCGTCAGCGCGGCCACGGCGCACAGAGCGATCAGCACCAGCAGGGCCGAGTCGGCGGCCGTCGAGCGCACGCCGATCTCCTGAGCGGATCCGCGATCGAACCCCGAGGCCAGCCAGAGCGGTCCCAGCAGAAGCGTGGCCAGCAGGGCGGCGACGCTGACCGCCCCGGCCAGGACGATGTCTCCGCTGCCCACGAGCAGCAGGCTGCCGAAGAGCAGGCTCTCCACCGAAGAGCCGGAGGCAAAGACGTCGCTGGCCAGGATGACCCCGGCCGACAATGTCCCCACCAACGCCAGGGCCGTGAGGCTGTCGTAGGCGGATCGGCGACGTCCCGCCAGCCCGCTGACCGACGCGGCGAACAGCAGGGCCGCGCCGAACGCTCCCACCGGCGCGGCGAAACCCAGCCCGTCCGCCAGGACCAGCCCCGGGAAGGTCGCGGTCCCCACGGCGTGAGAGAAGAAGGCCAAGCCGCGCAGCACCACCCAGGTGCCCACCAGGCCCGCACCCACCGACAGAGCCAGGACCTCCACGACGCCGCGCTGAACGAACGGCAGCTGGAACGGTTCGAGCACCCGCGCAACGTAGCACAGTAACGAGACTGAGTCTCAACCTCATCTATTGCTTTGCAGCCGCGAGCCGTGCGACACTTCGCCGCGCCCCACTCGGGCCACGTGATGAAGCTCCGCGGGCGAATCTCAATCCTCTTGCTGGTGGCCGCCGGGGGTCCGGTGGTGCACGAACTGCGCTGTTACCTCGCATTTGGTGGTGACCGCGCGGCCGCGGGCCACGGTCACCTCTGCCTCGCATCGCCGGCTCTGGCTCTGACGCTGCTGTGCGGGCTGGCGCTGGGGCAGCTCGTCGTCCAGATCGCCCTGTCCAGGGCGCAACGTCGGCGGAGAGCAGTGCCAAGGGCGTTTCGCATCTGGGCGGCCGCGTTCCTGGCGCTCCTCGCGCTCGTCGCCATCCAGGAGCTGGCCGAAGGTCTGTTCGCGTCAGCTCGTGGCGAGTCGCCCCTGGCGATGTTCGGTCACGGCGGCTGGCTCGCGCTGCCGCTCTGCGCCGGGCTGGCCCTGCTGATCGCCACGTGGACGCGGGTCACAGCGCGCGTCGTGGCCAGGTTCGCCAAACAGCCCGCCACCCGCTGGTCGCGCCCGCCGCGGGCGATCGCCAGGCCACGGCTGACCCACACTCGTCGCCTCATGTGCCCGCTGGCGCTGTCGCGCGCCGGGCGGGCTCCTCCTCTCGCGGTCCAGTCCTGACCCCCTGACGGGCCTGGTTGCGGCTGCGGCCGTCCCTGGCTCGTCGCTGACGAGAGGAGTGCCACCGTGCAAGAGCCCAAACCGGAGACCCCGTTCGCGGCACGTGTTGCCGAGTTCGGCGAATCGTGAGCGGCCCCTTGCTGAGGACCCGAGCGGGACGAGGTCTCGCGGCCGCCGTAGCCGTGCTCTTTGCCGCCACGGTGGCCGGCCTGGTCGCCCTGTGGCCACCGCCAGATCGGAGTCACAGGGATCCGCAGGCGCTGGGCGGGCGCTCGCTCCCCGCCACCGTGACCCGCGCACGGACCGTCCGCTGCCCCGGCCCGTTCACCCAGGCCTGCCGGCAGATCCAGGCCCGGCTGAAGGCCGGCCCCGACCGGGGAAGCCGCACGACGATCACCCTCGGTCCCGCCCGCACGTCTCCGAAGCTCGCGGTCGGGGACTCCATCCGCGTGGATCGGCTCCAACCACCTCCGCGCGGGACGGCGAACGCCGGTCCGCCGGCCGAGCAGTACTCATTCTTCGACTACGACCGTCGGGGATCGATGCTGTGGCTGGCGCTGGCGTTTGGCGTGCTGGCCATCGTTCTCGCTCGCGTACGCGGGCTGCTGGCGCTGGTCGGCTTCGCGCTGAGCCTGTTGCTGGTGATCAAGTTCCTGGTCCCGGCGATGCTCGCCGGCTCCCCGCCGCTGCTGGTCGCGCTCGTCAGCTCGCTGGCCGTCATGTTCGTCACCCTGGCGCTGACCAACGGCGTGGGCGCCCAGAGCTTCGCCGCGGCGCTGGGGATATCCGGAAGTCTCCTGCTGGCTGCTCTACTCGGCCAGTTCTACGTGCACCTGGCCCATCTCAACGGCTACTCCAGTGAGCTCTCGCAGCTCCTGGCCCAGAACAACCTCAAGGTCTCGCTGGAGGGAATCGTCATCGCGGGCTTCGTGATCGGCGCCCTGGGCGTCCTGGCGGACATGGCGGTCACACAGGCATCCGCCGTGATGGCGCTGCGCCGCGCCAATCCGCGCCAGGGTCCGCGTGCGCTCTATACCGGAGCCTTCACGGTCGGACGAGACCACCTCGCGGCCACGATCAACACCCTCGTCCTGGCATATGTCGGCGCCTCCCTCCCGCTCCTGCTCGTACTGCACGGCGCCAGCGTCGGCTTTCAGGACGCGATCAACACGCAGGATGTCGCCGAGCCGATCATCGCCAGCCTCATCGGAGCGATCGCCCTGATCGCCGCTGTTCCGTTGACGACCGGTCTCGCCGCCCTGCTGGTGGTGCGCGTCCCGGTCGACGCTCTCCCCGAGGACGCTCATGGCCACCATCACTGAAGCTCGGGGACGGAGGTGACGATGTCGATCTTCGACCAGGAGAACGTCCCGCCCACCCGCGTTCCCGAGGCCCTGCGGCGTCGCCAGGAGATCCGCCGGCGCCGGGCCATTGCCGGCGTCGCGCTCGTCGTGACGCTCGTCGCCCTCATGGTCGCGGGCAGCGGGGGCTCATCTGCGGTCGAGCCCTCGGCGACCGGCGAGCCCGTCTCCGAGACCTCGCCGATCATGCTCTCGATACTGCCCGGCCGCGAGCATCGCGCGTTCGAGCACGTCCTCTCCTATACGCCCTTCATCTCCCAGGGCACGCCTCGCAGGCCCGAGATCGCTCTGACCTTCGACGACGGTCCCGGCCCGTACACCGGCCAGGTGGTGAGAACGCTGCTGCGCGAGCAGGCGCCGGGAACCTTCTTCGTCATCGGAAACCAGGTCGATACGTTCCACGAGACGCTGCTCGACGTCGTGCGCGCCGGCTTTCCGATCGGCGACCACACCAACACCCACCCTCCGTTGGCCGACCTCTCGCCGCGCGACCAGCGCGCCGAGATCGACCGCCAGGTCCGCTCGATCTCCCGCTACGGCGTTCCCCGTCCGACGCTGTTCCGGCCCCCGTACGGATCCTTCAACCGCCAGACGCTCGACGTCCTGCGTGCCGAGCGGATGCTCATGGTCCTCTGGACCACCGACACCGAGGACTACCAGCAGCCCGGAGTCGACTCCATCGTGCGAAACGCCCTCGCGGGAGCCCGGCCGGGAAGCATCATCCTCATGCACGACGCCGGGGGCGATCGCAGCCAGACCGTCGCGGCCATTCCCCGGATCGTCCGAGAGCTGCGCCGGCGCGGCTTCCGGCTCGTCACCGTCCCCCGCCTCATCCTCGACGACCCACCGCCGCGCAACCAGCCCCTGCCCGATCAGCTGGCGGGGGGCTAGGGCCTAGCCGCGAAACGGCGGCGCCACGCCCCAGCCCCAGCGCGGAACCCGCGCGTGGGCGGCGACGTCGCCGCCCGGGTGGGAGTTGTGCATGGCCAGGCGGGTTCCCCACTCCAGGTAGCCCACGAGCGCGGCGCGGAACTCCGGGTCGGCGGGCAGGCCGGCGTCGTCGGCGGCGAGGCTCATCAGCGAGGCGAACCGGAAGCGCTGCTCCGGCGTGATCCCGAGGTGGCGATGGTGCGAGAGCATGGCCTCGTAGCCGCCGAGGTCGTCGGTGTAGCGGGCCGGGCCGCCGAACACCTCGCTCCACCACGCAGTGACGTGGTCGCGGTGCTCCTCGCCGACGCCCCCGGGGAAGAACGGGGACAGCAGCTCGTCGGCCTCGACGCGGTCGTAGAAGGCGTCGATCAACCGGCGGATCGCCTCGCCGCCGCCCGCCCACTCGTAGAGAGTCGGCTCGCTCGCCACCCGCACAGGATCGCAGGCGGATGCGACGGGCCCACGGTCAGCGCGCCAGCTGAGACGGGCCCAATGGCCCGATAAACCGACATTTCGACAGCATCAGACAGTAGGGTTGCGTTTCGCGCGCTCGGGCCGCTGCGATGCGGCCGTCACCCACACCAGGGAAGGTGTCCCACATGCCCTCGCGGTTCGCTCGTACGCTCATCGTCTGCCTGGCGGCGATGGCTCTCACAGCCTCGACGGCCTCGGCCGCGACGACCAAGACCAAAACGGTGCCCGGGACCGTCGTCTTCGCCCACGGCCAGAAGGCGGGGAAGCCGGGGAGCTGCAGCGCGATCGTGTTCGTGCAGTGGACCAATGTGCCCAACACCATCAGCGCTCGGGCGTTCTTCAAGTTCCAGGGCCAGGAGCGGTCGGAGTCCCGCGCGGCCCCGTTCGACGACCACTACGAGTGGGTCGCCATCTACGACGTGCCGCCGGGCGCGCACTGGATCCAGGTCAGCCAGTCCTGGCGCAACGGCTCCAAGCCCAGCACCTGCGAGGACCTCGAGGCCAAGAACAAGACGATCATCGGCACCGAGGCCCGCGTGGAGCTCACGATCGCGGAGTCCAAGGCCTGCACGAACGCGAAGAGGAACCTGACCAGGCGGCGCGCCAAGGTCAAGAGCCTCGAGGCCGCGCTTGCCAGGGCGACCACGAAGCGCGCACGCGCGCGGCTGCGCGCCAAGCTCGCCTCCGCGAGGAAGCTGCGCAACTCGGCCGCCAAGACGGTCAAGCGGGTCTGCTGACCTAGCCCGACGGCGCCAGCGCCATCACGGCGAAGGAGGCGCCCTGGGGGTCGATCAGCCCGGCGAAGCGGCCGATGGGCATGTCCATCGGCTCAGCGGTGACGGTCGCCCCCGCCTCCTTCGCCTTGGCCACGGTGGCGTCGCAGTCGGCGACCGCGAAGCACACGCTCCAATGCGGCGGGACCTCCGCCGGGAAGTACTCGTCGGTCATCTGCATCATGCCGCCGACCGCCTTGTCCCCCAGCTCCCAGACGACGTACGTGTCGGGCGCGCCCTCGAAGCCCGGACGGCCGGCGTTCCAGCCGAACACGGCGGGATAGAACGCCCGGTCGGTCTCGGAGTCGCGGGTGAGGACCTCGTTCCAGCACAGCGAGTTGGGCTCGTTGACCAGGTCGGCGCCGGCGAAGCTCCGGGGCTGCCAGACGCCGAACACGGCGCCGGTCGGGTCGGAGAAGAAGGCCATCCGCCCGATGTCCATCACGTCCATGGGCTCGACCACGACGCTGCCGCCAGCGGCCCTGACCTTCTCGGCGGTCTCGTCGGCGTCGACCACGCTGACGTAGGTCGACCACGCGGTGGGCTGGCCCTCCTGCATGTGGGGCATCAGGCCGCCGACGCTCTGGTCGCCCTGCTGGAACATCCGGTAGCCGCCGGTCTCCTCCTCCGCCCCCGGCTCGGTGGCGGTCCATCCCATGACCTTCCCGTAGAACGCGGCCGAGGCGTCGGCGTCGGGTGTGGCGAGGTCGACCCAGGACGGGGTTCCGGGTGCGTAGTCGGGCATGGAGGGCCTCCGATGTAGAGCGGGGATGGGGTCACGATGGTCCCACTTCTCGATCGCCCGGAACGCCCAGCACGCCGCGGGCCGCGCGCTCGGCGAGCACCTCGTCGTGGGGCGCCTGGCCCTCGAGCTGGATCACCAGGCCCTCGATGGCGCCGAAGTACGCCCGGGCCAGCGTCCTGGCCGGCGGCCCCGGCGGCAGGGAGCCCGCCCGGCGGGCGGCGGCGATCAGCCGCGACGCCCGTTCGATGAACGACTCGAGCGCGCGCTCGACGGCCCGGCCGACCGGATGGTCGCGCCCGGCGAACTCGGCCGCGAGCATGATGCGCACCCGCGCGACGTCGCGCCGGCAGTAGACCGCGTGGCCGCGCGCCAGTGCGAGCAGCGTCGCGACCGGGTCCGTCTCGTCGCGCACGCTCTCGCCGACCTCCTCCACCCACGTCTCGTTGACCCAGGCCACGACGGCCAGCGCGAGGTCCTCCTTGTCCTCGAAGAGGTGGTAGAGCGCCCCGCGTGTGTAGCCGGCGTCGGCGGCCACGCGCTCGAGGACGAGGTCCCCGTACCCGTAGCGCGACAGGCCCCGGGCGGCGGACTCCAGCAGCGCGTTGCGGGTCCTGGTCCGGCGCTCGGCCTGGGTCAGGGACGGGCGTGTCCGGGGCCGGACAGGCTCGCTCGACTTAGATACGTGCATGTATGTATCCTAGCGTGGATGCTGGACAGACTGCCATCCCCCGCGCGGCTGACCGGAGCCGTTACGGCGGTACGCGACATCTGGCCGCACGGCGGGACGGCGGCGCGGGGCCTGCCGCCCGGACAGGGCCTGGCCCGGACCTTCCCCCGCTTCGGCGTGCACCTCGCGGATCCGAACCCTGAGATCCCTCCGCGTCCGGTCATCGAGATCGGCGGCGCGGTCGGCGCGCCGTTCGAGCTATCCCTGGCCGACCTGGAGACGCTCGAGCGGCGGACCCTCGTCGCCGATTTTCACTGCGTGGCCGGCTGGAGCGTGCGCGACCGGCACTGGGAGGGCGTGCCCTTCCGGACCGTCTGGAAGGACCTGATCGCGCCCCGCGTCGAGCCGGGCGCGCGGATCACCCACCTGGTCTTCGCCGGACTCGATCGCTACCGCTCGACGCTGACGCTCGAGGACGCGCTCGGCGACGACGTCCTCATCGCGGATCGCCTCGACGGCGCGCCGCTGCCGGGCGACCACGGCGCGCCGGCCCGGCTCGTGAGCCCTCGGCAGTACGGCTACATGAACACCAAGCACCTGTGCCGCATCGAGGTTCATACGCGGGCGCCGTCGAGCGCCTGGTACCCCTCGGGCATCCGGGCCTTCGGGCTCTCGCTCGTCGCCCCGCATCCCCGCGCGCGGGTGGCCGACGAGGAGCGCCACGGACAGCTCCCCGGGTGGTCGGTCAGGTTCCTCTACCAGCGAGTCGTGCTGCCGCTGCTGGCCACCACGATGCGCCCGGCTGAGGCGGACGGTTCCAGGCTTCCGAACACCGCCCACACCGCGCACCCCTGGCGCATCCGCGAGATCGCGCCGGATTTCGCCGTCGAGGACGTCTGGGCGCTGCCCGTGCATGGAGGCGCCGAGGACTTCGAGACGCTGGTCGACGAGGTCGTGCACTTCGATCCGACCGACACGGACTCCCTCGCGGCCCGCGCGCTGTGGCGGGCCCGCGACGTATTGGGCACCTGGCTGCATCTCGGGCGGGTCTCGGTCGACGGCGGCAGGGCGGCCGAAGCCGCGGAAACGCTGCCCATTCCCGGCACGGACGAGACCTCGCTCGCTGGCCGCCTGCCCGAGGATCTCCGCGGCAGCGCGGTGGGTCTCGACCACCGCTCGCTTCCCTTCCAGCCCCTCTACCGCACGCGCGACGAGTTCGCCGCCGAGCTCTCGAACCGCACGGTCCACGGCGTGCTGCACCTCGCCTGGGTACCGGACGGCCAAGGCCGCTACCAGGGACAGATGGCCGTCTACGTGAAGCCCCGCGGCGCGCTGGGCCAGGGCTACATGGAGCTGATCAAGCCCTTCCGCCACCACGTCGTCTACCCCGCTCTGATGCGCCAGATCGAGCGCACGTGGAACGCCCGGGCGTGAGAGAGTCCGCTGGCGTGAAGGTCACGATGCTCAACGCCGGCTGGATGACGGCGTCGGCGGCGATCTGGCGCCAGGGCGACGAGCCCGGCCGCCAGGTCCGGTTCCCGGTCCCGGCATATCTGATCGAGGCCGGGGACGAGCGCATCCTGATCGACACCGGGCTGAGCCCCGAGGGCGTCCGCGACCCCGCCGGCCACTACCCGGACGCCGAGTCGCTCGAGCTGTTCGCGCTCGAGCAGGAGAGCAGCATCGCCGACCAGGTCGACCTGGGCTCCCTCACCCGGGTCGTGCTCACCCATCTTCACTTCGACCACGCCGGCGGCCTGTCACTCGTTCCGGACTCGGTCCCGATCGTCGTCCAGCGACGCGAATGGGAGGCGGGCCACGAGCAGGCGGCCGTGGCGCGCAACTTCTTCCTCCCGCGCGACTACGAGGGCCGCGAGGTGAAGCTCGTGGACGGCGATCACGACCTCCTCGGAGACGGGTCGATCGAGCTGCTGCTCACTCCCGGGCACACGCCCGGCCACCAGTCCGTTCGGGTCGGCCCCGACCTCGTCCTCGGCGCGGACGTCGCCTACTACGACAGCGGACTGGACGATCACCGGTTCCCCGTCTACGGCGACGACTTCGAGGTGCAGGCCCGATCGGCCGATCGCCTGCGCGAGCTGCGCGACGCGGGCGCGCGGGTGGTTCCCGGCCACGACCCGGAGGTCCTGGTGCCCGGGCCCGTCCAGTCTTCCCACCCCGCCTAAGATTGGCGGCATGAGCGACGAGAGCATCGCCACACGGATCGAGCGGCTCGTCTCCGAGGAGGAGCAGCTGCGCAAGCGCGAGGGCGCGGACCGCTCCGACGCCGACGCGCTGGAGGCCGACAAGGACCGGCTGCGCGCGGTCGAGGTCGAGCTGGACCAGTGCTGGGACCTGCTGCGCCAGCGGCGCGCGCTGCGCGACGCGGGCGCCGATCCCGAGCAGGCGCACGCCCGTGATCCGGACGTCGTCGAGCGCTACCAGCAGTAGCCGGGATCACCCCGGGCACATCGCCGTGATCCTGGACGAGGCCCGCGAGATCGCAGAGCTGGCCCGCGAGCGGGCCGCCGAGACCGAGAGCCGCCGGAGCCTGGCCGACGACGTCGTCGAGCGCCTGCGCGACTCGGGCGTCATGCTCGCCGCGGCCCCGCGCGAGGCGGGCGGCCTGGAGCTCGCGCCGGGCCAGGCGCTGGGCTGTGCGGACGAGATCGCGCGCGGGGACGCGTCCGCGGGCTGGTGCGTGTCAATCGCCGTCACCAGCAGCCTGCTCTCGGGCTTCCTCCCCGACGCCGGCCGCGCGGAGCTGTTCGACGACCCGCGGAAGATCGCCGCGGGTGTGTGGGCACCGCGCGGGAGGGCGCGCCCCGTCGAGGGCGGCGTGATCGTCTCGGGCCGCTGGCCCTACTGCAGCGGGATCACCAACGCGGCCATGTTCTTCGCCGGCGCCATCGTCGACGACGGCGAGGACCGCGGCGATGCCCGGCCGGCGCCCAGCGTGATCGGCATCCCGCGCGAGGACCTGGAGATCCTCGACACCTGGCACACGCTCGGGCTGCGCGGCACGGGCAGCCACGACACCGTGGCCGACGAGGTCTTCATCCCCGACTCCCGGCGCTGCTCGGTGTTCGACGGCCCGGCGCTCGACCGCCCCCTCTACCGGTTCCCCCCGTTCGGCTACTTCGCCCTGTCGATCGGCGCGGCCGCCCTGGGCAACGCGCGCGGCGCGCTGGACGACTTCGCCGAGCTGGCGGCGAGCAAGGTCGGGCAGGGCTCGACGCGCACGCTGGCGCAGCGCTCCGCCACCCACGCCGCGGTGGGGACGGCCGAGGCGTCGCTGCGCGCGGCGCGGGCGCTCTACTACGAGGCGATCGAGGCGGCCTGGCAGGCGGCTCAGGAGCCGGGGCCCGTATCGGTCGAGCTGCGAAACGGCCTGCGCCTCGCGGCCACCCACGCCGTGCGCACCTCGGCCGACGTCGTGCGCTCGCTGTTCGACCTCGCCGGAGGGACCGCGATCTACGACGACTCGCCGCTCCAGCGCCGCTTCCGCGACGCCTTCACGGCCACGGCGCACTTCCAGGTCAACGCCGCCTCGCGCGAGCTCTCCGGACGCATCCTGCTCGACCAGCCGACGGACACGTCTCCCCTGTGAGCTCATCGCCCGCGGGCGCCCCTCCCCCGCGCTTTCCCGGCTTCGTCGCCCCGGCCCCGGACTGGCGCCGGGCGAGCTCCGACGGCGGCGGCCCGTTCACCACCCAGGTCACCTGGCGCCTGCCCGAGGGCGGCGAGGCGACCTGGGACTCGCGCTCGGCGCGCAAGCGCGGCGTGATCGCCGTGAGCGGGGCCTCGGGCGCGTCCGAGACTCTCCCGCCCACTCGCCGGGTCGCCCTGCGCCTGATCCGCATCAACTGGGTCGCCGCCCTGGCCTTCACCATCGGCGGCTCGCTGTTCGCGACCGGGGCGGCCGTCGCCCAGCTCGGCTCCGGCGATGCCACGACCGCGGCCTCGATCTACTTCGCCGGCGGCCTGTTCTTCAATCTCGGCGGCTACGCCTCCCTGCTGAGCGCCATCAACGCGCCCCGCCGCGTCGGCGAGGACGGGCTGACGACCGGACGCTGGCGCTGGTGGTCGTATGAGCCCGACCGGATCGACTGGGTGAGCACCTTCATCCTGTTCACGGGAACGCTGGCCTTTGGCGTCAGCCTGCTCGACTCGTTCCTCAATGGGCTCACGACGCAGCAGGAGAACCGCCTGATCTGGGCGCCGGAGATCGTGGGATGCACGATGTTCCTCGTCTCAGGGCACCTGGCGATGACCGAGTTCTCCCACCGGTTCCGCCCCGTGTTCCGCCCGCGCGAGCTGGCCTGGTGGATCGTCGCGGTCAACCAGGTGGGCTCGATCCTCTTCATGGTCTCGGCGCTGGCCGCCTTCGTGCGACCCGAGACCTCGAGCGAGGTGAACGTCGCCATCGCGAACTGGGGCACCCTCACCGGAGCGGCCTGCTTCGCCGCCGGTGGAGTCCTGCAGGCGTTCGATCGCCCCGCTCCGCCCGGGAAGTAGGATCGAAGCGTCCGTCACTCGCCGGGAGGAGCCCCATGGAGCACGTCCACTCCGAGCACGTCGCCGCCGATCCCGACCGGGTCTTCACGGCCCTCCGGGAGCCCGAGACGCTGATGGGCTTCGTGCCCCAGCTGACGAGGATTCACGCCAAGGAGGGTGACCGCGTCGAGGTCGAGGCGCGCTACGAGGGCTCGACCCGAACGGGGGACGCGACCTTCCGGGTCGACGACTCCGCCCGGCGCATCGAGTGGGGCACCGACGGCGGCTATCGCGGCTGGCTGGCCGTCGAGGCCGACGACGACGGCTCGATGCTCACGCTGGGCCTGCACACGACTCACGTCGACCACGCCGACCAGGACGTCGCCGGAACGCTGGACGCGATGCGCCGGCTCGTCGAGGCCGCCGTCTAGCCGTGCTGCGTACGGACTCCCCGTCGGACGCCGTCCGCGTCCTCACGCTCGATCGCCCCGACTCGCTCAACGCCATGACCTCGGAGCTGTGCAGCGCGCTGCACGACGAGCTCGACCGCATCGCCGCCGACCGGAAATGCCGGGCCGTGGTGATCACCGGGGCCGGGCGCGCCTTCTGCGTGGGGCTGGACCTGCGGGGCTTCGGCGCCGCCCCCGGCAACGACGGAACCGACGACGCCCGCGACCGGCTGGGCAACCAGGAGCACATGTCGCGCCTGGTCCTCAAGCTGCGCGAGACGCCCCAGCCGGTGATCGCGGCCGTGAACGGGCCGGCGGCGGGCTTCGGCCTCGCCCTGACCCTGGGCAGCGACATCCGCTACGCGGCGCCCGAGGCCGTCTTTCGCGCCGTGTTCCTCAACGTCGGCGTGTCGAACTGCGACATGGGCACGAGCTGGCTCCTGCCCCGGCTCGTCGGCGCCTCGCGCGCGCACGAGATGATGCTCACCGGCCGCCGGGTCGACGCGCAGGAGGCCGAGCGCATCGGCCTGGTGGCCGCGGTCGTCGACGGCGAGGCCCTGCTCGACCACGCGCTGGCCGCCGCCGAGCAGATCGCCGGCTGGGCGCCCTGGGGCATCCGGCTGACCAAGCAGGGCATGTGGTCGGCGCTGGAGATCCCGTCGGAGCGCGCGGCCATCGAGTACGAGGACCGCCAGCAGATCATGGCCACGCACGGCGCGGCGCCGCCCGAGGCGATCGCCGCGTTCCTGGAGAAGCGCCCGGCGCAGTTCCCCGACTGAGCCTTGCCCGACTACGGACACGAGCTCGCCTTCGGCGTCTTCATCCCGCCCGAGGCGGCCCAGGCGCCGGCCGTCCTGGAGCTCGCGCGGCTGGCCGACGTCGTCGGGCTCGACCTCGTCTCCTTCCAGGATCACCCCTACCAGGCGCGCTTCCTGGACACGTGGACGCTGCTCTCGGTCGTGGCCGCGCAGACGTCGAACGTCCGGGTCGCGCCCAACGTGGCCAACCTGCCGCTGCGCCCGCCGCTCATCCTGGCGCGCAGCGTGGCCAGCCTCGACATCCTCAGCGGCGGGCGGGTCGAGCTGGGCCTGGGCGCCGGCGCGTTCTGGGAGCGCATCGGCGCGATGGGCGGGCCGCGCCTGACACCCGGCCAGGGTGTGGACGCGCTGGCCGAGGCCATCGAGCTGATCCGGGCGGCCTGGGCCGCCGACGGCGGCCCGATCCATCACGAGGGCGAGCACTACCGAGTGGAAGGCGCCGACCCGGGCCCGGCGCCGGCGCACGACGTGGAGATCTGGCTCGGCGCGTACAAGCCCCGGATGCTCGCGCTCACCGGCGCGGCGGCCGACGGCTGGCTCCCGAGCCTGGCCTACCTCGAGCTCGACGGGCTGGGCGCGATGAACGCCGCGATCGACGAGGCCGCGCGGGAGGCGGGACGCCTCCCGCGCGACGTGCGGCGCCTGTTCAACGTCGACGGGCGCTTCGGCTCGGGCGGCGGCTTCCTGCGGGGCTCCCCCGGCGAATGGGCCGAGCAGCTGGCCGAGCTGACGCTGGCGCTGGGCATGAGCACGTTCATCCTCTCGGCCTCGTCGGGCGACGACGTGCGGCGCTTCGGCGAGGAGGTCGCCCCCGCGGTCCGCGACCAGGTGGCCGGCGGGCGCGGGGACCAGACCCACGAGCGCCCGGCGCCGGCGCCCCCGGCGTTCGGCGCCGCCGAGGCGGCGCCCCTGGCCGTGACCGCGACCGCCGACGACGGCACCCGCCGCAGCGACGAGCGCGCCTGGGACGAGAGCACTCGGCCGACCGGTCAGCGGCGCGACTCCGACGGTCGCTACACCCCCGATCAGCAGGCCGCCGCGCAGCACCTGATCGACGTCCACGACGGCCTGCGAGCCGAGCTCACGCGCCTGCGCGACATCGTCGAGCAGGTGGCCCAGGGCGAGACGGACGCGACCGCCGCGCGCTCCTACATCACGCGGATGACCATCCGTCAGAACAACTGGACGCTGGGGACGTTCTGCGAGACCTACTGCCGCGTGGTGACCAGCCACCACACACTGGAGGACCGCAGCGTCTTCCCGCACATCCGCCGCAGCGACCCCGAGATGGGGCCGGTGATCGAGCGCCTCGAGGAGGAGCACGTGACGATCGCCGAGCTGCTCGAGCGCGTCGACCGGGCGCTCGTGGCCCTGGTCTCCTCGGAGGAGACCGGCATCGAGACGGTCGACGCGACGATGGACCTCCTCACCGACGCGCTGCTCTCGCACTTCTCCTACGAGGAGCGCGAGCTGGTCGAGCCGCTGGCGCGGTACGGGTTCTACTGAGGGCGATTAGTCCCGCCCGGCGCCCGGGTCCATAGGGCATGAGATTTCGCACGACACTGCGCCTGCACGGCAAGACGGCCACCGGCATCGTCGTCCCCGACGAGGTGGTCGAGTCGCTCGGAGCCGGCGGGAGGCCCCCCGTCAAGGTCACCATCGGGACCCACACCTACCGCAGCACCATCGCCCGCCGCGGCGATCGCTACCTCGTCGGCGTCAGCGCCGAAAACCGCAAGGCGGCCGGGGTCTCCGCGGGCGACGAGATTGACGTGGACATCGATCTCGACACCGCGCCGCGGGAGATCGAGGTTCCCTCAGACCTCGCCGCTGCCCTCGATCCGCACCCGGACGCCCGGCGGTTCTTCGACGGGCTGACCCCCAGCCAGCAGCAGGGCTTCGTGGTCCCCATCGAGCAGGCCAAGCAGGTCGAGACGCGCGAGCGCCGGATCGAGAAGGCGGTCGCGGCGTTGCGCGACGGGCGCAAGCGCGCCTAGCCGGCCCGTCGATTGGAAGCTTGTACGCGCTATAGGACGTACAAGTGGCCTCTCGCGGCCAGGGGACGGACCCGAGGGTGCTCTCGGCCATCCGGCCAGATCGCGTGCGCTTCCGCCAGCGCGCTGCCAGTCTCGTCCGACCGGTCGCCTGGACGGGGCGACCCCCAGGGAAGGGAGCGGCAATGGATCCGGTCAACGTCGACAGCCTCGAGACGGTCGACCTGACCTCCAGCGCGTCCGACGACGCGGAGTGGGTCGGCGGCTTCTTCGCCTACGGGGGATCGGGGGCGGACGCCTCGGTCGTGATCCAGTTCTCGATCCCGCCGGGCAAGCGGCTGGGCAGGCACACCGACACGGCCGAGGAGACGCAGTTCATCCTCAGCGGCAGCGGCGATCTGCTGCGCGACGAGGGCGCCACGCCGCTGCGCGCCGGCGACGTGGTGGTCCTGAAGGTCGGTGAGGCGCACGACCTGCACAACACCGGCTCCGAGGACCTCCGCGTGATCGGCTTCTTCTCAGGGCCTCAGGTGGAACAGCACTGGACGACGGAGACCTGGCCTCCCGACGACGCAGCGGTCACGGGGAGCCCGAACCGCTGACCGCCGCCTCGAGGATGCCCCGCAGCTCCTCGAGGTCCCTGCGGTTCGCGCGGCGCATGGCGCCGGCCATCATCGGCGCCGTGACCTTCGAGAAGCCGGCGGGCTCGCCGCGGTTGCGCAACGTCATGCGCGTGGCGCCGGCCCCGGCGTCGGCGAAGGCGTAGGTCGTCTCCATCGGGAACGGGCCCTCCGAGGTGCTCATAACGAACCGCTCGCCGGCCACGAGCTCGCGGACCTCGTAGGTGTAGCTCAGGGTGCGCCCGAGGAAGCGCGCGACGAAGGCCACCCTGGTGCCCACGGCCAGTGGCCTCGGAGTCTCCCACTCGACCCGTTCGATGTTGCGATACCAGGCCGTGGCGTGGTCGGGATCGCAGGCGTAGGCGGCCACGTCGGCGCGAGGGCGGGCGATCTCGATCTCGGTGAGGACGTCGACGGCCATGGGCCGAGCCTACCCGTCAGGGCGCGCACCTCCCGCTTGACGATTACATCGAACGGTGTAATGGTTCCGGGCCGTGACGGCCACCGCTCTCACCCCGCCGGCAGCCGAGCAGCCGGGGCTCGTCGGTGAGGCCCCGCCCTCCCCGGCCGGGCCGATCTCCGAGGACGAGCTGGCGGGGCTGCCCAGCCCGCCCGCCATCCCCCTGCCCCGGGCGCTTCAGGTCACGCGGTTCAACCAGCGCCAGATCGAGTTCGTGTTCGAGTGGCGCCGGCGGCTGGGCGAGGTCTACCGGATGCGCGGCGTCGTGCCCGGGCGGCCGGTGCTGACATCCCATCCCGACCACGTTCGCTCGCTGTTCACGGCCGACCCGAAGCTGGCGCCCTCGCTCACGGGCGAGTCGCCCCTGCGGCCCATCGTCGGGCCGAACTCGACGCTGACGGCCCTGGGCGAGCGCCACATGCGCCAGCGCAAGCTGCTCCTCCCTCCCTTCCACGGCGACGCGATCGCCCGCTACTCGGAGATGATCGCCGACGTCACCGAGCGCGAGCTCGACCGCTGGCCGGTGGGCCGGCCCTTCCAGCTCGCGCCGCGCATGCAGGCCATCACCCTCGACGTGATCATGTCGGGCATCTTCGGCATCGAGGGCAAGCCCCGGCCGGGGACCGCGGAGTGGGGCCTGCGCGCCGCCATCCGCTCGCTGGTCACGGCCTCGACGCTGCCGATCGCCCAGCTGGCCGAGCTGATGAACCTGGGGCGCGACGAGCCCGTCGGGTTCACCCGCGCGGGCCTGGAGATCCTCGACCGCCCGACGTACGCCGTGATCTCCGCGCGGCGCCGCGAGGCCGACCTCGACGAGCGCCGCGACATCATGTCGGTGCTCATGCAGGCGCGGACCGAGGACGGCGAGGCGCTGACCGACCGCGAGCTGCGCGACGAGCTGCTGACCCTGGTGCTGGCCGGTCACGAGACCACCGCCAACTCCCTGGCCTGGACGTGGGAGCGCCTGCTGCGCACCCCGCGGGCCTACGACGCCCTGCGCGACGCCGTGCGCGACGACGACGGCGCCGACGAGCGCATCGAGGCGACGATCGTCGAGGGCATGCGCTCGCGGCCGGTGATTCCCATCATCGGCCGGCGCACCACCGTGCCGTGGCGCCTGGGCGAGTACGGGGTCAAGGCCGGGACGCCGATCACGATGAGCATCCTCCTGCTCCACCACCGCGAGGATCTCTACCCCGAGCCGTTCGCCTTCCGCCCCGAACGCTGGCTGGACCGCAAGCCCGGGACGTACGAGTGGATCCCGTTCGGGGGTGGCATCCGCCGCTGCCTGGGCGCCGCGCTGGCGATGGCCGAGCAGCGGGTCGTGCTGCGCTCGATGGCTCAGCGCCTGGACCTCGAGGCCGACCGGCCCGAGCCCGAGCGCGCCCAGCACCGCAACGTGACGATGATCCCGGCGCGCGGCGGGCGCGCCGTCGTCCGCGCGCGGGTCTAGCCCGGCCCCGCGACCCTCGTAGTGGGCGCAGCGCTGGTCGCGCTCGAGGAGGACGCGGTCGGCGCGGCGCGCATCCGCGCCGAACTCATCGGTGGCTAACCGCACCTCGCGCGATGGGCTGGCCCCATTCCCGCGGCGCGGCCCGGCGGCGAGCATGGTGTTCCCCCAACGCAAGGAATGCCATGACCACTCAGACCCAGCCCCAGCCCCTCGAAACCGCGCCTCCCGCGCCGAAGCGGTCGGGCGCGAGCATCGCGGCGATCGCCACCGGCGCCGTGCTCGCCCTGTTCGGCGCGGGCATCGCCATCGCCGGCGGCGCCGCCCTCGGCGTCTTCGGCGGCGACGGCACCCTGAACTCGGGCAGCCACTCGCTGTCGACGCGCTCGACCGCGCTCGTGTCCGACGTCGCCAAGATCAACGACATCAAGGGCGTCACCGACGTCCTCGGTCAGCCGCGCGTGCGCCTCAGCGCCCACGCCACCGGCCCGGCCGGGGGCCTGTTCGTCGGCGTCGGACCGGCCCGCCAGGTCGACCACTACCTGCGCGGCGCGCCGATCGAGACCGTGACGGACCTCGACGTCGATCCCTACCGGCTCGACAAGCGGGCCCGCCCGGGCACGCGCCGGCCCGGCCGCCCGGCTGACCAGCGGTTCTGGGTCGCCCAGGCCTCCGGACGCGACTCGGCCACGCTGCGCTGGCGGATCCGCGACGGCGCCTACCGCGTCGTGGTCATGAACGCCGACGGCTCCCGCGGCGTGCGGGCCGACGGAGACGTGGGCCTCACCGTCCCCCACCTCCCGGCCATCGCCTGGTCGGTGGTCGGCGGCGGCCTGCTGCTGCTGGCCGGCGGGATGACGGCGATCGTGCTCGGCGCGCGCCGTCCGCGGTCGTAGATATCCGAGCTGTGGCGGGCGCGGCACCCCGCCGGGGTGGCGCGCCCGCCTTGGCGCGCAGGGGAGTAGTCCCTACGGATGCGGTATCGGGAGGGCTGCCGATGATGGGGATCGGCGCCTGCAAGACACTGAGTCCATGCCGAGCGATCGCTACGACGTCCACATCGCCTTCGAGACGCACGGTGCCTCGCGAGAGGTGGCCGACGTCCTGCTACGGGTCTTCGGCGACGAGAAGGCGCACGTCGCGCCGCCGAGCGAGATCACCACGGAGGACGATCGCGTGATCGTCCATTTCCACGAGCTGGCCGACCAGGAGCCGCCCCACGGAGCGGATCTGCGCCCGCCGCGCCCGGAGGAGCCGACCGAGGCGGCCGGGCGGAGCGCCATCGCGGAGCTGCGCGAGATGGAGGAGGCGCCCTCCGCGCTGGTTCCTATCGCCCGCGCGCTCGTCGCCGTGAGCGCCGCCCGCCAACAGGCCGGACTGCCGCCCCGCCAGCACATCTCCATCGAGGTCGAGCCCTCGCGGGTCCACACGCAGGACGAGCTTCGCCACGACCACAGCTGAGGCCATGACCGCACAGACGGACAACTCCACCCCCGCCCGCACCGTCGTCGTCGGCTTCGACGGCTCCGACAGCAGCGAGACCGCCGTGCTCACCGCCCGCGACCAGGCCGGCCCCGGCGGCCGGCTCGTCATCGTCTACGCCTACGGGCTCCCGCCCGACTTCCTCGGGTACGCCGAGTACGACCACCTCCTCGTCGAGCGCCAGGGTCATGCCCGCACCGCGCTGGAGAAGCTCTCGGGCGAGCACGCCGACGCGCTGGGCGCCAATCACGAGATCGAGCTGATCGGCGGTTCTCCCGCCCAGGCTCTGATCGACGTGGCCCATGCGCGCAGCGCCGATCTCGTCGTCGTCGGCTCGCGCGGCCTGGGCCGTGTGCGCGGCGCGCTGGGCGGCGTCTCCCAGCGCCTGCTCGCCCTCGCGGACGTGCCGGTCCTCGTGGTCCCGCCCGCCGACTAGATCGAGAGGGGAACACTGGCCCGTAGGGCCGTTCCGTGACCGGGAGGGCTCTCGAGCTCGAGCGTCCCGTCGAGCGCCGCGATCCGGTCGCCCAGGCCACGCAGTCCCGTCCCGCCCGCGTGGTCGGCTCCCCCGACGCCGTCGTCTCGCACCTCGATGGCCAGGCTCCCGTCCCGCTGCTCGATCCGCACGCTCGCCGTGCCCGCCTGCGCGTGCTTGACCACGTTGGTCAGCGCCTCTGAGACGAAGAAGAACACGCTCGCCTCCACCGCCACCGGCAGTCGCCCCGGAGGTGTGTTGCCCACCTCGACCGCCAGCGGCAGCCGTGAGGCGAGCGCCTGGACGGCCGGCCCCAGGCCACGGTCGGACAGGATCGCCGGATGGATGCCGGCCGCCAGGCGGCGCAGCTCGCCCAGCCCGGACTTCGCCAGCTCGATGGCCTCCGCGCGCAGCGCGCGGGCCTCGTCGGGCTCCGTGTCGAGCTTTCGCTCGGCCAGCTCGAGATCGACGACCGCGCTGACGAACTGCTGCTGGGCGCCGTCGTGCAGGTCGCGCTCCAGGCGCGCGCGGGCGGCGTCGGCGGCCTCGATGATCCGCCGGCGGGCGGCCCCCAGCTCCTCGGCCCGGGCCTGGGCGATATCGCGGTCGCGCGCCGCCCGCTCGGCCTCGCGGCGCTCCTGCACGTCGGTGAACGCCACGACGAGGCCCGGGCCGCTGGAGGTCTCGATCGGCCGGGACGTGTAGACCACGGGGAACATCGAGCCGTCGCGCCGCACGAACCAGTCCTCCATGTCGACCAGCGTCGCCCCCGTGGCGCGCGATTGCGACATCGGGCACTCCGAGGCCGGGAACGGCGACCCGTCAGGATGCTTGTGGTGGACGGTCTCGTGGCCGGGGCGCCCGCGCATCTGGTCCAGGGAGTCGTAACCGAGCGCCGCCACGCCGGCCGGGTTCACGTAGGAGATGAAGCCCTCGTGGTCCACCACCCAGACCGGCTGGGCCAGGCATTCGAGGATCGCCTCTGTGGAGGTCGCGGACGCGCTCATCCCGACTCGCGGCCGAGCGTACCGGAGCGGCGGCCTAGCGCTGAGTCGACGTGGCGCGCGGAGACGGCTTGGGCGGGACCCTGGCCCCGCGCGGCGACTCGAGAGCCTCCCGCGCGCGCATGACCTGGGCGAGGACCCGGGGATGCGCACTGGGGAGAGCTCCGATGGGCTTCACCCGGGGCGTCAGCATGCGGAGCAGCCTACGAAGGCGCCGAGGCCCGGACATCCGTGCAGGGCCCCCGCCCTCGATCCGTGGGAAACCCGGATCACAGCGCCGTGGGGAACGTCTCGGGCGGCTCACCGGCCTCCCAGCCCGCGCCGCGCTCGAGCGGCTCCACGGCCCGCGTCTCGTCGAGGTGGACGACCGCGTCGAACTGACAGGCGAGGCGGGCGCAGAAGTAGTGGCTCGCGCGTTCGGTCTCCGGGCGGTAGATGACGCCGATCGCCCGCTCGAGCAGCGGATGGCGAAGCTCCCGGGAGGCCTCGCCCCGGTCCAGGCGCAGCGTGAAGCGGCCCGGGCCGGCATCGTGAAGCAGCGCCTCGTAGCTGCCCGCGAGCGCCGGCCGCACGCCCCTGCGCTCCGCCGGCGCGTCCCACTCGGCGGCCGCGGTCACGGTCCCGGTGTAGGTCGTCATCCCGATGAGAACCGAGTCGCCGTGATGGCGCTGGCGGGCCAGCTGGCCGAGGTTGACCTCACCCCGCGCCGCCATGTCGGTTCGCCGCGCGTCGCCGACGTGGGAGTTGTGAGCCCACACCACGACGCGAGTCCCGCCGTCGTGGCGATCCAGGTGCGCGGTCAGGCGGTCGAGCGTGTCGGCCATGTGCCAGTCGCGCAGGTTCCACGAGGAGGCCCGCCCGCTGAACATGGTCCGGTAGTACTCCTCGGCGCTGGCCACGAGGCGGGCGTTCTCCTCGGCGTAGAAGAACTCGTCCTCGGCCGCCAGGCCGTCGCGCCGCGCGTAGGCGGCGGCCGCGCGCTGGATCTCCAGCAGCTGGCGCAGCACCGACTCGCGGCAGACCGGGCTGACGCCCAGACCCGCGGCGTAGCCGTAGGACTGGCCCTCGCGGCCGAACTCCTCCAGGCAGGCATAGCGCCGGCGCGCGCGCAGCGCCGCCGGCGGGTCGATCTCGTCGAGGTAGCCGGTCACCGCATCGATGGACGCGTACATGCTGTAGAGGTCGAGTCCGTAGAAGCCGACGCGGCGTGCGGACGGCGCCAGGCGGTCGTTGTGCGCCCGCAGCCAGCCGACGAAGTCCAGGACCTCGGCGTTGCGCCACATCCACGTGGGGAAGCGCCGGAAGCCGCGCAGGGCCTCCTCCGCGTCCCCGTCCTCGGCGCCGCCGCGCACGTAGCGGTTGACGCGGTAGGCGTCCGGCCAGTCCGCCTCGATCGCCACGGCGGAGAAGCCGTGCTCCTCGATCAGGCGCCGGGTCAGGCGGGCGCGCTCGCGGTAGAAGTCGTGCGTGCCGTGCGTCCCCTCGCCGATCAGGACGAAGCGCGCGTCACCGACGAGATCGGCCAGGTCGTCGTAGTCGGCGGGCGAGCCCGTCAGCTCGCAGGCCTCGCGGCGCACCGCGTCCATCGCCGGGCACACGGGCGCGTGCGGGAACGGAGCGCTGTGGGGAGCTGTCCCGATCTCGCTCATGACGACGCCCGCTCGCCCTCGGGCAGGTGCTCGGCGAACCAGTCGCCGGCGAGCTTGGAGACGACGTCCATCGTGCCCGGCTCCTCGAACAGGTGGCCGGCGCCCGGCACGACCGCCAGGTCGCTCGGCGCACTCAGCCGCTCGCGGGCTGCACGGTTCAGTTCGAGGACCTGGTGATCCTCGCCGCCGACGATGAGCAGCGTCGGCGCCCGCACGTGCTCGAGGCGCTCGGCGGCCAGGTCGGGCCGCCCGCCGCGCGAGACCACCGCGGACACCTCGCCCGGCAGCTCGGCCGCCGCGCCCAGCGCCGCCGCCGCGCCCGTGCTCGCGCCGAAGTAGCCGACGGAGAGGCCGGCCAGGTCGGGGCGCGAGCGCAGCCAGCGGGTGGCCGCGACCAGGCGGTCGGCGAGCAGGGGGATGTCGAAGACCTTGTCGCGGTCGCGCGACTCCTCCTCGGTGAGCAGATCGAAGAGCAGCGTCCCCAGGCCCCTCTCCCCCAGCGCCCGGGCCACCTCGACGTTGCGTGGGCTGTGTCGGCTCGACCCCGAGCCGTGGGCGAAGACCACGATGCCGCAGGCGCCACCAGGCAGGCGCAGATCGCCCGGCAGCTGCACCGAGCCGGTGGGAATGACCACGTCGCGCTGCATCGACTCCGGGTCCCGCGCGGCCGAGGCCAGCAGCGCCAGCACCTCGCGATCGGAGACCTGGGAGAAGTCGTCGTAGCCCTGGCCGACACCGCGGAAGCCGGCGGGCGCCAGCTCGCACACGACCTCGTCGGCCTCGTGCTCCAACCGGGCGAGCGCCTCGGGCGCGCAGATCGGGACCGCGGCGATGAGGCGCCGCGGCCGGCAGCGGCGCAGGGCCCGCAGCGCGGCGACGTCGGTGACCCCCGTGGCCACGCCGTCGTCCACCACGATGACCGTGCGCGACTCCACGCACCGGGCGGGGCGGTCCGCGCGATACACGGAGACACGACGGCTCAGCTCCTCGGTCTCGCGGGCGACGATCCGCTCGAGGTCGGCGGCGGAGACGCCCAGCCGGTTGACCGAGCGGGTATCGATCACCTTCGTGCCGTCCTCGGCGACCGCGCCGATCCCCAGCTCGGGGTTGAACGGGGCGCCGAGCTTGCGCACGGCCAGGACGTCGAGGGGCGCGCCGAGCGCGCGGGCGATCTCGTAGCCCACCGGGACACCGCCGCGCGGGAGGGCGACGACAAGCGGGCGCTCGGAGCGCAGCGGGAGCAGGCGCCGGGCCAGCCGGCGTCCCGCCGCGCGCCGGTTCGCGAATCGGCGGCTCTCGGGCGGCCGGCGAAGGACGCTGGATTCCATGGTGCTCTCCTAGCCGGAGGGATGGACCACGAGCACCGAGCACGTCGCCCGGTGGGCGACCCGCTCGCTGACACTGCCCAGGGCGGCGACGCCATGCAGTCCCCGGCTGCCGAGGACGAGCAGCGAGCATCCGTCGCGCTGCGCGGCCTCGAGGATGGCCTGATGGGCGGGGTTGCGTCCGGTGTGGGCGATCGGCTCGGTGCCGGTGAGCCGGTAGAGGTCGGCGGCCTGCTCGGCGACCCGGCGTCGCGCCTCGGGCGGCTCGCCGTTGCGGACGTGGACGAGGCCGACGTGGGACTCGTGAGATCGCGCGATCCGCCCGGCGGCGGCCACCGCCGCGTCGGAGTTGTCCGAGCCGTCGGTGGCGACGAGGATGTGGGCGGGGAAGTCGGGTCCGTAGGGCGCGGGGCGGGCCAGCAGCACAGGCTGACGGGCGCTGTGCAGGGCGGCGGTGGCCGTGCTGCCCAGGGCGATGCCCGCGTGGCGCGGCGCCACGGGAGCGCCCAGCACCAGAAGCTCGTGCGACTCGGCGCGGTCGAGGATGAGGTCGCGCGCATTGGGCGCCTCGACCAGTTCGCGGTCGGGCACGAGGCCGTGGCGTGAGGCCTGCGCGCAGGCGAGGCCCAGCGCCTCGCGGGCGTGGCGGGGGCTCATGATCCCCAGCGCCGTGCCACCGTCGCCGGGGCGGAAGGCCACGGCCAGGAAGGTCAGGTGCACGCCGGGGCCGGCCAGCGCGATGGCCTGGTTGACCGCCTCGTGGGAATGCCGGCCGTCGACGGCGCAGAGAATGGACGCGAACGGCGGTGAGGCGTCGGGCGCCGGGAAGGGGTGAGCTGTGGCGGGGACGGTCATGGTCTCTGGTCAGGGACGATCTTCTCGCCGTCCCGTGCACCGAGCATCGGCCCTTTCCCCCTCCCGCTCATCAGGGGAAACTGCGGATCAGGCCGGGGGCGCGTGGACCACGAGCACCGGCACCGGGCTCGTCTGCATCACGTCGTGGCTGACGCTGCCCATGAGCAGCGACTTGACCTCTCCCCGCCCGCGGGACCCCATCACGATCAGGTCGTGGTCGCCCGCGGCGGCCTGGTTCAGGATCGCCGAGGCGGGCTCCCCGTGCACCAGGACGGTCTTCGGATCGACATCGCCGGGGACCGACTTCGCGGCGTCGGCGAGCATCGCGCCGTACTGGCCCTCGGCCTCGCGGCTGAGCTCGTCCAGCGTCACCGGAGGCGCGTAGCCGCCCCATCCGCCGCCCAGCAGCCAGGGCGAGGCGTCGGGCACGACCGCCATCACCGTCAGCTCTCCGCCGGAGAGCCGCGCCAGGTCGGCGGCCTCGGCGAGCGCGCGCTGGGCGTGGCCCGAGCCGTCGACGGCGGCGAGGATGCGCGTGAACATCAGTGCTGACCCTCGAGCCGGTGCATCTCCTGGGAGATCTCCTCCTCGGTGATGGGCCGGCGGAAGTACGACGTCCCAGGCGTTGAAGGCCAGGCCGATCCCCCATCCGAGGGTCACCCACAGCGGCCAGGGGAACCAGGAGTGGGACGTGAGCCCGATGATCGCCCACACGCCCCACAGGAGCGCGTTGATCGTGACGTAGGCGAAGGCGTGGGTGTGCAGGTCGCGGCGCTTCTTCACGCGCCGCAGAGCCTGCTCGCGCCGCCCCTCGGGGCTCGTGGCGAGAACATCGTCGATCTGGACGTCGGGCATGGACAAAGCGTCTCTCCCCACCGACGCACCGGCATCCGGGCATTTCTGCGGATCGCGGCCGGGGAAACTACGAGCGCTCGCGCAGCAGCCAGGCCGCCGCGTCGCGCAGCGAGCTCTCGGCATGGACGCCCTCGGGCTCGGCAAGCCCCGCCGGGTCGCCGAGAAAGACGGGCAGCGCCCCGATGCGCCGCGCCGCCAGCATGTCGGACTCCGAGTCGCCCACGACCGCGCTGCGCTCGAACGCGAGGCCGGCGAGCTCGTCGCGCGCGCGCTCGAACATCGCCGTCCCGGGCTTGCGGCAGTCGCAGGTGCCCGACTCGTGCGGGCAATGGTGGATCGCGGCCAGCCGGCCGCCCGCCGCCTCGAGCTCGTCGGTCATCCGCCGGTGGATGCCGGCCAGGTCGTCCTCGCTCATCCGCCCCAGCGCGATCCCGCGCTGGTTGGTGACCACGACGAGCCGCACGCCGGCCTCGGTCAGCATCGCCAGCCCCTCAAGCGCTCCGGGCAGCCAAACGAAATCCTCGCGGGAGGTGATGTACTCGCCCTCGGGAGCCTTGACGTTCAGCGTGCCGTCACGGTCGAGGAAGACCGTGTCCACGGCGCTCACCGCGAGTCGCCGGCGGCGATCTCGCGCTCGGCGATCTCGCAGACGATGTGCGCGACCACGAGGTGGCCCTCCTGGATCCGGGGCGTCTCGTCGGCGGGGACGCGGACGCACGCGTCGACCAGGCCGGCCATCTCGCCGCCGCCGCGCCCGGTGAGGCCGACGGTCGCCAGGCCCTGGCCGTGCGCCGCCCGCAGGCCGGCGATGACGTTGGCCGACGTGCCGCTCGTGGAGATCCCGATCGCGACGTCCTCCGGCCGGCCGAGCGCCTCGACCTGGCGGGCGAACACCGCGTCGTAGGAGCGGTCGTTGGCCACGGCCGTCAGGACGGAGGTGTTGACGGTCAGGGCGAGGGCCGGGAGCGCACGCCGGTCGGTAAGGAAGCGGCCGATGAACTCGCCGGCGATGTGCTGGGCGTCGGCCGCGCTGCCGCCGTTGCCGAACAGGAGGAGCTTTCCGCCCGAGCGCAGGGCGCTCACGACCAGGCGCGTGGCGGCGGCGATCTCCGCCAGCGACTCGGGCGCCGTGAGTGCCTCCTTGACCGCGGCGCTCGCCCGCAGCCGGTCGGTCGCCAGGCGGCCGATCTCGTCGTCGCTCAGCTCGCCCGCCACGTCCTCAGCCCCTCCTGCTCGAACACGAACTCCTCCGGGCGCGCGTCCATCGCGAGCAGCGCCTCGGCCACGAGGTGCTTCGTGCGGTAGTCGCAGTAGAACAGCATGTAGCCGCCTCCCCCGGCGCCCGTGACCTTGCCGCCGATCGCCCCGTGGCTGCGGGCCACCTCGTACAACTCCTCGATGCGCGGATTGGAGATGTGCGAGGACATCGCCTTCTTGGCCTGCCAGGAGTGGTGCAGGAGCTCTCCGAAGTCGCGCAGGCGCCGCTCCAGGATGGCCTCCTTCATCTCGATCGCCAGCTCCTTCTGGCGCCGGAGTCCCTCGACCGCCTCGGACTCGTCCTGCTCGAAGCGCTCCGTCTGGTCCTCGATGATGTGATCCGCGGTGCGCGAGGAGCCGGTGTAGCAGAGCAGCAGGCACTGCTCGAGCTCGAGCACGGCGTCGGCCGCGACCCGCAGCGGGTTGACGATCACCCGCTCGGCGCCGAACTCGATCAGGTTGAAGCCGCCGAACGTCGTCGCGTACTGGTCCTGGAGCCCGCCCTTGATGCCCAGCTCGTCTCGCTCGATCCCGCAGGCCAGGCGCGCGATCTCGTAGTCGGTGAGCTGAAGCCCGCGAAACTCCTTGAGGAGGCCGATGAGCGTCACGGCCATCGCCGAGGATGACCCCAGGCCGGTGCCGGGCGGGGCGTTGGAGTGCAGGAAGAGCTCATAGCCCGAATCCGAGCGCCCCTGGGCGCCCGGGCCGCGTCCCCGGCGCGGGTAGTGACGCTCGACGCCGCGGATCGCCGCCTTGACCATGTCCAGGTTGCCGTCGAAGGGCGGAGACTCGTCGAGGCCGTAGGTCTGCGTCATGCCGAAGTCCACGGACTCGATCGAGATCTGCTCGTCCGTGCGGGGAACCAGCGTGCCGTAGGCGTAGCGGCTGATCGTCGCATTGAGCACGAGTCCTCCCTCGCGCTCGGGGAACGGCGGCACGTCCGTTCCACCGCCCGCGAAGCTGATCCGCAGGGGTGTCTTCGCCCGGATGAGCACGCGGCGTGACGATACTTGCCGCGCTGACTCTCAGCCTTCTCCCAGCCCCACCTTAGGCGTTCCATGGCCACGCGGAGCAACCTGCTGGCCATGCCCACTCCTCCCCAGCCCCAGCCCCAGCCTCAGCGTCGCCGCCCCGCGGCGATGCGCATCGCCAAGTGGCGCCGGCGGATCCTCACCGGGTTTCTCGGCCTCTTCGCGGCCGCGTGGCTCGCCGTGGCCGGCTTCGGCAGGCAGGCGACCCACGCCGTCGCCGACACCGCGGCGACGGGCTCCTCGCAGAGCTCGCAGACCGCGCAGAGCTCCTCCGACGACTACTACGACCCCTACAGCCAGGACTTCGATGACGGCTACGGCTCGACCGACGACGGCGCGAGCCAGTCGAGCTCGTCGGCCGACTCGTCGGCGACCGGCTCCTCGGGATCCTCGGGATCCTCGTCCTCCCAGAGCGACCTCTCCGCCCCCTCGACGAGTCAGTCCTAGTCATGGCTCCGCACTCTCTGCGCCTCGATTGCTTCGGCGGCTCCGTCGAGGTGGCCGTCCTGGGCGGAAACCCGAGGAAGGCGCGCGACGCCCTCGATGAGGCTCGCCGGCGGCTGCGCGTCTGGCACGACCGCCTGACGCGATTCGAGGCCCGATCCGAGCTGAGCCGGCTCAACGCCGATCCCCGCCGGGAGGTCCCCGCGTCCGACGTCATGCTCTCGTTCGCGGCCGCCGTCCGGCCGGCGGGCGAGATGAGCGGCGGCCTGGTCGACGCGACCCTGCTGGGCGCCATCGAGGCGGCCGGTTACGACCGGACCCTCCGCGGTCTCGACGACGCCCCCTCCTCCTCCCCCGCCGCCCTCGCTCGACCCGCCCGGCAGCTGGCGGCGGGCCGCTGGCGCCTCGTCTCGGTCGACCACGGCCGCGGAGTGGTCGTGCGTCCGCCCGGCGTGCGCCTCGACTCGGGCGGCCTGGCCAAGGGCCTGGCCGCGGACGACATCGTGCGCGTGCTCGCCGGCTTCGCCCGCTTCACGGTGAACTGCTGCGGGGACCTGCGCCTCGGCGGGGCCGATCCGCGGCTCTGGCGGATCGATGTGACCGACCCCTGGGGCGGTCCGCCCGTCGCCGCCGTCGACGTCCCCAACGGGACCGCGGTCGCCACCAGCGGGATCACCAACCGGACGTGGTCCCGCGCCGGCGGGCGCGCCGGCCATCACCTGATCGACCCCGCCACCGGCGAGCCGGCCTTCACCGGCGTCATCCAGGCGACGGCGCTGGCGCCCACGGGCCTGGAGGCCGAGGTCCGCGCCAAGGCCGCGCTGCTCTCCGGCCCCTCCGCCGGGCCCGGTCACCTGACCCACGGCGGCGTGCTGGTCCTCGACGGCGGGCGGATCGTCGAGGTGCCCGCGGCGGCGACCTCCGAGGCCGCGGCGTGATCGCCACCCTCTCACCGGCCTGGGATACCGCGCGCGCCGCCGGCATCACGGCGCTCGTCATGTCCGGCCTCACCGTGGCCACGGGCACGCTGTTCGCCGCGCGCTGGCTCACGGGCGGCGGGCGCGCCGCCGTCCTGCGCGCGGTGCACGAGGGCGTGGCGCTGGCCACGCTGGCCGCCGTCGCGGTCCACGGCGTCGCGCTGCTCGCCGACCCGTGGATGAAGGCGAGCCTCACGGACCTCCTCGTCCCGTTCTCCTCGCCCTACCGCCCCGGAGCCGTGGCCCTCGGTCAGGTCGCCGCCTACGGCTTCCTCGCCCTGGGCCCGACGTACTACCTGCGCCGCCGGCTCGGCCTCACCGGCTGGAAGCGGGCCCACCGGTTCATCGCGATCTTCTGGGGCCTGGGAGTCATCCACGGCCTCACCGCCGGGACCGACGCCTCCACGACCTGGTTCCTGGCCTCCGTCCTGCCCGTCGTCGGGGCGGCCGCGGTCCTGCTGTTCAGTAGGAACGTGGCAGGCCCAGCGAGTGCTCAGCCACGTAGTTGAGGATCATCTCGCGCGACACGGGAGCGATGCGCATGGTGCGCACTCCCCAGTACATGTCGGTCAGGCCGTACTCCAGCGCCACGCCGTTGCCGCCGTGGGCCTGGATCGCCTGGTCGACGCAGTGGATGGCCGCCTCGGCCGCGGCGAACTTGGCCATGTTGGAGGCCTCCCCGGCCCCCTTGGCGCCGGCGTCGTAGAGCGCGCACGCCTTGCGGGTCATCAGCGCCGCCAGCTCGAGCTGGATCTTCGCCTCGGCCAGCGGGTGCGAGACGCCCTGGTGGGCGCCGATCGGCACGCTCCAGACCACGCGCTCGCGCACGTAGTCGGAGGCCTGGGCCAGCGCCCGGCGGGCTGTCCCGATCGCCAGGGCCGCGGTCATGATCCGCTCGGGGTTCAGGCCGTCGAACACGACGGCGAGGCCCATGTGCTCGGCGCCGACGAGGCGGTCGGCCTCGACCTCCACGTCGTCGAAGTACAGCTGCCACTGCATGTCCGCGCCGCGCGGGGCGGTGGGGATACGCGTGCGCTCCAGACCCGGCGCGTCGGCGTCGACCACGAACAGCGAGAGCAGGCCGCGGCCGGTGGGCTCGTGGGTCCCGGTGCGCGCCACGACCAGCAGCGCGTCGGCGTCCTCCACCCCCGAGATGAAGGTCTTGGTACCCCGCAGGACGTAGCGGTCGCCCTGCCGGGTGGCCGACGTCGAGAGGTTGTGGGTGTTCGTGCCCGCGTCGGGCTCGGTGATCGCGAAGGCGATCTTGAAGTCTCCGCGGCCGAGGCCGCGCAGCCAGCGCTCCTTCTGCTCGGACGTCCCGTGGCGCGCGAGGACGCTCCCGGCGATCGCCGGCGAGACCACGATCAGGAGCAGGGCGCAGCCCGCGCGGGTGATCTCCTCGCCGACCGCGGCCAACTCGGTCATCCCGCGCCCGCCGCCGTCGAACTCCTCGGGGATGTTGACGCCGAGGTAGCCCTTCTCCGCCAGCGCGTCCCACAGCTCGGTGGGCGGGGTCTCGGCCTCGACCTTCTCGCGGATGTAGGCGGGCCCGTAGCCCGAGCAGATCCCGGCGACCGCCTCGCGCAGCATGGTCTCCTCCTGGGAGGGGACGAGGGAGAGGACGGGAGCTTCGGCGGCGGACACGCGGGCGGATCATGCCACGGCGGAGGACTACGGAGGCGATTACGTGGCCGGCGCGGAGGCCGGGGCGCGAAGGGCGCCCTAGCGTTGCTCACACACGACGAAGGAGCCTCGAATGAGCGATCGCGGACTGAATCCTCTCCTGTTCATCACGTTCGGCTTCATCGCCGCGCTCGGCGCGATTCTGGCCTTCGCACTCGCCCCGGGAACCGTTACCGGCGTGGTGTCCGGGATGCTCATGCTCGTCGCCGGCATCGCGGTGCTCGGCTCGATCTCCTCACTGCTGCACTGACCGCGGCGCCGCCCCGCGGTCGAGGAAGATCCTGAGCGCAGGCGTGGCTGGGCTAGGATCGGACGCGATGACCGACAACCCTCGTCCTGAGGTCCTGATCGTCGGTGGCGGGGTCGCGGCCCTCGAGGCCATGCTCGCGCTGCACGACCTCGCCCCGGACGCCGCCCACGTGCGGCTGCTGTGCCCCGACGACGAGTTCGCCTACCGGCCGCTCTCCACCGGGGAGCCGTTCGGGGTGACCGAGGTCACCCGGTATCCGCTCGCCGGCCTGGCCGCCGACCACGGCGCCGAACTGGTCAAGGGGAAGGTCGCGTCGGTCGATCCCGCAAGCCGCGCCATCACCGCGGACGACGGCACGTCCCACGGCTACGACACGCTGCTCGTCGCGCTCGGGGCCACCCGCGACGTCGCCCTCGAGGGCGCGCTGACCTTCTTCGACCAGCGCAGCGTCCCCGAGTTCCAGCAGCTCCTCGACGATGTGCGGGGCGGCTCGGTGCACAGCGTCGCCTTCCTCGTGCCCCGGGGCGTCGTCTGGCCGTTCCCGCTCTACGAGCTGGCGCTCATGACCGGCGAGCTCGTCCGCGACGAGGGCCTCGACGTCGTGCTGACCCTGGTCACGCCCGCGAGCGGCCCGCTGGCCCTGTTCGGCCGCGAGGCCGAGGCCGCGATGGCCGGGCTGCTGGCCGAGCGCAACGTCGCCGTGCATCCGGGCAACGCGCCGCAGATGGTGGGTCCCGGGCGGGTGCTCCTGCAGCCCGACGACGAGGTGCTGGCCGCCGACCGCCTGGTCGCGCTGCCCCGGCTCACCGGTCCCAGGCTGCCCGGGCTCCCCCATGACATCGACGGCTTCATCCCCGTGGACGACCGGGGGCGCGTCGAGGGCGTCGAGGGCGTGTATGCCGCCGGGGACTGCGTGAACTTCGCCTTCAAGCAGGGAGGCCTGGCGGCCCAGCAGGCCGACGTGGTGGCCGGGCAGATCGCCGCGGCCCTCGGAGCCGGCCCCGAGCCCGAGCCGTTCCAGCCCGTCCTGCGGGGAATCCTCCTCACGGGGCAGGGACGCCGCTTCCTGCGCCGGGCCGACCTCGACGCCCGCGAGGGCGACGTCACCGGCCAGGAGCTCTGGTGGCCACCGACGAAGATCGCCGGCCACTACCTCGCGCCCGCGCTGGGCGCGCTGGACCACGACCAGCTCATCGAGCAGCCGCCCGAGGAGGGCGTCCTGGTCGAGGTGCCCGTCGAGGCCCAGGAGCCGCCGGCGGGCTAGCTCGTCTAGTCGTCGGAGTCCGAGTCCTTGCCGCCGCCGGAATCGTCGCCGCCGCCCGAGCGCGAACCCGAGCCCGAAGAGCCCGTCGAGCCCGAGCCCGACGTCGAGGGCGGCGTGTAGGTCGGGGGCACGTAGACCGGGGGACTCGAGCCGGTGCTCGTCGTGGTGGTGTGGGTCGTGGTGGTGTGCCGCCGACGAGCCTTGGGGCGATCCTCCGTGCGCCGGGGCGCGAGCTGGTCGCCGGCGCGGATGGGCTCGGAGTCGAGCCCGATCCGCTGACCGGCGAGCCGGCTGGCCGCCAGGCTCGCCCCCGCCGAGACGGCGAGCCCGGCGAGGGCGAGGGCGATCCAGCCGAGGGTGCTCGAACGCTTCACGAGACCTACGTTAGTCCAGGGCCGGCCGGTTGACGGGGCGTCCCGGCAGCGCCGTGACGAGCGCGGCCAGGAAACCGCCCTCGAGCAGGAGCGACAGGAGGCCCGACGCCTCCCAGTCATGCGGGTGGAAGCCGGGCAGGCCGACCGTGCGGCTGAGCACGAAGCCTCCCGCCATCCCGGCGCAGATCAGCGCACCCAGGCCCCAGGCCGCCGTGTCCTGCACCCGCCAGAGCCGGGCCGCGGCGGCCAGGGCGGCGATGCCGCCGACCGCGAAGAGCACGCCGACGTAGGCCTTCTCGCCCACGTACTCGGGGACCAGGACGATGTGCAGGGCGCCAACGGCGGCGAGCAGGCCGGCGCCGATGCGCCGGTGGAGTTCAGTTGTCTTCATCGGGTTCTCCTTCATCACTTGGATGGTCGGCCCGACCGTAGGCGCGGCGCCCGCAAATATGGGCAAGGCGCGGGCAAAGGCCCGGCAAAGTCGTCAGGCGCCGGACAGCGGAGGCGCCGGGAGGCTCAGCACGGCCCGGGCGCCGCCCTCGGGGCGGCTGGAGAGGGTCACGGTCCCGCCCCATTCCCGGGCCAGCTCGCGGGCGATGGGGAGCCCGAGCCCGGTGCCGGAGGGTCCGCGGCGCCCCGCCCGGCCACGGTGGAAGCGCTCGAAGACGTCCTCCTCCTCGCCCGCCTCCAGGCCCGGGCCCTGGTCGAGCACCTCGATGGAGGACAGCCGCGCCTCGATCTGCACCGTCGTCCCGGCCGGCGAGTAGCGCACGGCGTTCTCGACCAGGGAGTCGAGCGCCCGGTCGAGGTCGGAATGCGCGCACCAGGCCACCCCGGCGCCGGTGGCCCGGCCCTGGAGCTCGATGCCCGACTCGGCCGCGGCCGCGCGCCAGCGTTCCAGCGCGCGCTCGGTGGCGTCGGCCAGGTCCACCCTCTCGCCCGGCAGCTCGCGCTCGCCGGCGCGGCTGAGGACCAGCAGCTCCTCGACCATGCTCGCCAGGCGATCGATCTCTCGCTGCCCCGCCTCGAGCTGCTCGGCGACCTCCGGGTCATCGGTGCGCTCGGACGCCTCCTCCAGGCGCAGGCGCAGCGCCGTGAGCGGAGTCCGCAGCTGGTGCGAGGCGTCGGCCACGAAGTCGGTCTGGGAGCGCAGCAGGCGCCCGACGCGGGTCGTCATCTCGTTGAAGGACAGCGCGAGTGAGCGCTGCTCGGTGCTGCCCTCGACCGTCGCCCGGGTGTCCAGGTCGCCCTCGGCCACCCGCAGGGCGGCTCGTTCCAGGCGCCGGATCGGCCGCGCCACCTGGCCGGCGATGAGCGAGCCGGCGATCAGGCCCATGGCGAGCACGACGCCGCCCACCAGGGCGAGGCCGAGGATGGCCCGGCGCACCGCGCGCCCGACCGCGTCCACCCCCTGCGTGATCCGCACGGCGCCGGCGGGCCGCCCGGCCCGCAGCACGGGCACGGCCGTGGCCAGCAGCTCGCGATTGAGCGTGGCGCTGTGGCGCGTGGCCTGGGTGGTGCGGCCGTTGAGTGCGATGCGCACCTCGGGACGCCCGGAGTAGTCGGCGCCCAGCCGCCCGCTGCCGGCGCTGTCGGCCACCACCTTCCCGCGGCCGTCCACGACGATCACCCGGCCGCGCACGGACTGGGCCGAGTTGACCACAAGCGCCTGGAGCTCCGAGCGCCGCGCCGGGGCCAGCAGCTCGGCCGCGGTCGCCGCGACCACGTCGGCCTGGCTGCGGGCCTGGGCGCGCACCTCGGCGTCCACGCGGTCGCGCAGGCTGAGCGCGAGCGGGATCTCGAGGGCGACCAGCGCCAGCAGGGTGACGTAGGCCAGCGCGAGGATGAGTCGGAGGCGGAGGCTTACGGCTCCGTGGCCTCCGGGGCGGCGAAGCGAAAGCCCACGCCGCGGACGGTCTCGATCCAGCGTGCGTCCCCGGGCTCGTCGCCGAGCTTGCGCCGCAGCCAGCCGATGTGCACGTCGAGGGTCTTGGTCGAGCCGAACCAGTTCTCGTCCCACACCCGTGCCATGAGGTCCTCGCGCGTGACGACATGGCCGGCGTGGCGGGCCAGCTCGACGAGCAGGTCGAACTCCTTGCGCGACAGCTCCAGCTCTGAGTCCTTGAGCCGGGCGCGGCGGGCCGCGGTGTCGATCACGAGCCCGTCGATCGAGATCACCTCGGCCTCGGGAGCCTCGGGCCGCTGGGTCCGGCGCAGCACGGCACGGATGCGCGAGATCACCTCGCGGCCGCTGAACGGCTTGACCACGTAATCGTCGGCCCCCAGCTCGAGCCCGACGATCCGGTCCATCTCGGTCCCGCGGGCCGTCAGCATCACGATCGGCACGTCCGAGCGCCGGCGCAACTCGCGGGCGACGTCGCGCCCGTCGCCGTCGGGCAGGGTCAGGTCGAGCAACACGAGATCGGGCTCGACCTCCTCGGCGCTCGTCAGCGCGTCGGCCGCCGTGCGCACGACCACGGCGTCGAAGCCCTCGCGCTCCAGGGCGGCGGAGAAGGGGTCCGAGATGGTCGCTTCGTCCTCGACGAAGAGGATCCGCGAGCGCGGAGGAGTCGCGGCGGTCACATGTCCACTGTATCGGCGCGCTTCGCGGCCCCGGACAAGCTTTGCCGAGGCTTTACCGCGCCCTGCCTCGGCCTTGGCGGTGCGGGTCTCACCCTTCCTGCCATGCCCAAGCTCACCGTCCCCACCCTCGCCGCCGCGGTCGCGCTCCTCGGAGCCGGCGGCGCCGCCGGCTACGCCCTCACCTCATCCTCGGATCCCCAGCTTTCCAACGCCGCCGCTCCGGTGGAGGTGCGCACGCAGACGATTCGTCGCACCGTCCACCTGACCCGGCACGTCAAGGCCCGCCCGGCGCGCCGCCCCAACGGCCGGCGCCGCGGGGCCGCGACGGGCGACCGCGCCCAGGTGAGTGCCACGGCGGCCGGCGCCGCCGTGAGCACGCGGTCGAGCGGCGGCGCATCAGGCTCCGGCCCGAGCTCGAGCGGATCGGGAGTCGTCTCCCACCGTCGCGCCACCGTGCGCACGCGGTCCAGCGGCGGCTCGACCCACCGTTCCGGCTCGGGCTCGGGTTCGGCTCCGGCCCGCCGGCACACCACATCGCGCCCGGCGCCCAAGCACACGTCGCGCCCCGTCCGCACCGGATCGAGCGGCTCGAGCGGTTCGAGCGGCTCAAGCGGGTCCCACCGCACCGGCGGCGAGCACGAGAGCGAGCGCGGCGATGACTGAGCTGGCCGCCCCCCGCCGGGCGCCCAAGCGCCCCAGCGCCTGGCCCGTTGTGGCCGGTTCGCTCGCGCTCTTCGCGGTCATCCTGGCCTTCCTGGCCCTCCAGCTGAAGGCCGGCCACGATCCCGCGCTGGGCGCCGGGCCTCCGCCTCCCGCCAAGCAGGTGCTGGTCCGCCGCGTCGAGAAGAAGGTCGTGATCACGCGTGTCGTGCGTGACGACGACGGCGGCGCGACGTCCGAGGACGGCGGCTCCGGCACCTCGAGCGGCGTGACCTCCGTGGCGTCCAGCTCTCCGGCGCCCGTCGCGGCGCCGGCCCCGGCCCCCGTCAGCACCCATTCGTCATGAGCGCGCACGACATCACGTTCGACGCGATGGGCTGCGAGTTCCGCATTCTCGGCGACGGGTCCGGCGCGGTCGAGGCCATCGAGGCGGCCCGCGAGTTCGTGGCCGACCTCGATGCGCGGCTGTCGCGCTTTCGCCCGTCGAGCGAGCTGTGCGCGCTCAACGCCGATCCCCGCCACACCGTGCCCGCGTCGCCCCTCCTGCGCGCCGCGATCCGCGGCGGGCTCTGGGCCGCGGAGCGGACGGGCGGCCTCGTGACGCCGGTCGTCGTCGACGCCCTGGAGGCGGCCGGCTACGACCATTCGCTCGCGGGCGCCGAGCCGGCCTCCCTGGCCGAGGCTCTCGCGGCCGCCCCTCCCCGGCGGCCCGCCGCTCCCGATCCCGCTCAGCCCTGGCGGCTCGTCGAGGTCGACGAGGACGCCCGCGCGATTCGCCGCCCGCCCGGCCTGCGACTGGACACCGGCGGCACCGGGAAGGGGCTGGCGGCCGACGCGCTCGCCCACCGGCTGGGCTCGCTGGACCTCGCCGTGGTGGACTGCGGCGGGGACGTGCGGGTCGCCGGCCGCCAGGCGGCGACCCGTCCCGTCGAGGTCGAGGTCGTGCATCCGCTGACGCGGGAGTGCGCCGACACCCTCACCCTGCGCGGCGGCGCCGTCGCGACCTCGGGCCTCGACGTCCGCGTCTGGCGCCGGCCCGACGGCACCTTCGCCCACCATCTGATCGATCCCTCGACCGGCGAGCCGGCGTGGACCGGGCTGGTCGGCGTCTCCGCTCTGGGCGAGACCGCCCTGGAGGCCGAGACCGCCTCCAAGGCCGCCCTGCTCTCCGGCCCCGGCGGCGCCCGGCGCCGGCTGCGCGACCGCGGCGGCCTGATCGTCACCGAGAGCGGTGACCTGGAGGCCGTCGGGACCCTGCGCCGCCCCCACCATCTCGTCCGCATCCCCGATGCCGCATGAGCACCCTCGCCGTCACCCATCAGGTCTGGTGGCTCGCGGCGCGCGCCTCGGGCGTCGTCGCGCTCGGGCTCGTCACGCTCTCCGTCGGGCTCGGCCTGACCATGGGCGGCCGCCTGACGCGTCGCCCCGGCGCCAAGCGGACGATCATGGCCGTCCACGAGCAGGCCGCGCTGGCGGCGCTCGTCGCCATCGTCGTCCACGGGCTGACGCTGCTCGGCGACGCCTGGCTGAAGCCGGGCCTGAGCGGCATCACCGTCCCGTTCGCCATGGGCTATCGCCCGCTGTGGACCGGTCTGGGGATCATCGGGGCCTACCTGGCCGCCGCGCTGGGCCTCTCGTTCTATCTGCGCCGGCACATCGGCGCGCGGCTCTGGCGCAAGGCCCACCGCTTCACGGTCGTCGTCTACGCGCTCGCTCTGGCCCACGCCCTGGGCGCCGGCACCGACGCCGGCAGCCCGTGGCTGCGCTGGTCGATCCTGGCCACCGCCGTTCCCATCGGCGTGCTGTTCGTGCTGCGGATCATGCCCGGCCTGCGCCGTTCTCCGGGTCCGCCCAGGGCACCGGCCCCCCGGGGCCAGCGCAGCCCCGCCGCCCGGCGGGCCGCGGCCGCCCAGCGGGCGGCGGCACGCCAGCGCACGCCGATCCGGGAGGCGGCATGAGCTCCGAGGGCATCGTCATCGCCGGCGGAGGGCTCGCGGCGCAGCGTTGCGCCGAGACCCTCCGCGCCCGCGGCTACGACGGCCGCCTGCGCCTGGTGTGCGCCGAGGAGCGCCCGCCCTACGACCGGCCACCGCTCTCGAAGGAGGTCCTCGCGGGCGAGCGTCCCGCCTCCGAGCTCGCACTGCGCCCCGAGGGCTGGCACCCGGAGCGAGACGTCGAGCTGCTGCTCGGCCGCCGGGCCGCCGGCCTGGACGCCGCCGCGCGGCGCCTGGAGCTCGACGACGGATCGGCACTGCGCTACGACCGCCTGCTCGTCGCCACGGGCGGCCGCCCGCGGCGGCTGGCCGGCCTGGAGGGCCACGAGAACGTCCACGTGCTGCGCGACGACGTCCACGCGGAGCGACTGCGCTCCGCCCTGGGCCCGGGCGTGCGCCTGACCGTCGTCGGCGCCGGGCTGATCGGCCTCGAGGTCGCCGCCACCGCGCGGGGTCGCGGCGCCGAGGTGACCGTGCTCGAGGCCTGCGAGACCCCGCTGGCTGCGGTGCTCGGTCCCCGGCTGGGCGCCTGGTTCTCCGACCTGCACGTCCAGGAGGGCGTCGACCTGCGCTGCGGCGTCCGGCTGGAGTCCGTCCGCGGCTCGGGACGCGTCGAGGAACTTGCCCTGTCCGACGGCCGGCGCATCGCCTGCGACGTCGTGGTCGTCGGTATCGGCATGGAGCCGGACGCCGACTGGCTGGCCGGCTCCGGCCTGGACCCGAAGGGCGTGGCGATCGACGCCGGCGGGCGCACCGCACTGCCCGGCGTGTTCGCCGCCGGCGACCTCGCCTTGCCCCCCGACCCCGCGACCGGCCGGCCCGCGCGCGCGGATCACTGGGAGTCCGCCGTGCGCACCGGTTCCGCGGCGGCGCTGACCATGCTCGGCCTTCCCCTCCCCGCCCCCGTCCCCGCCGGCTTCTGGACCGACCAGTACGGGATCCGCGTGCAGGTCGTCGGGCGCCCGGCCGACGCCGACTCCATCGAGTTCGACGGCGATCCCGCCGGACGCGACTTCAGCGCGTCCCTGCTCCGCCGCGGGCGGCTCGTGGCGGGAGTGGCGGTCGCCCGGGCGCGTGCCCTGGCCGTCCTGCGCCGCGCCCTGACCGAGGAACAGAACCCCGAAACGGAGGCCGCATGACCTATCTGCCCACCATCGACGCCGGGGCCTGCGCCGCCCACGGTGACTGCGCCGAGGTCGCGCCGGAGGTCTTCCGGATCGACGAGGTCGCCGTCGTCATCGGCAGCGGACCGGACGACGTCATCCTCGCCGCCGCCGAGGCCTGCCCCTCGGTGGCGATCACCGTCCTGGACTCCGACACGGGCGAGACCGTCTGGCCCTAGGCGACCGTCAGCACCAGCAGCGCCAGCACACACCCGGCAAGGGCCGTCACCGCGACGCTCGCCGCCGCGAATCCCCAGCGGCCGAGCGCATGCTCGCCCATGAGGTCGCGATCGCGGGCGATGCCGACGACGAAGACCAGCAGCGGGAGCAGCAGGACGGCGTTGAGGGCCTGGCTGAGGAAGAGGATCGGGACGAGCGGCGCGCCCGGCACCAGAACGATCGCCACCGCGACCACGACCACCGTGGCGTAGGTGCCATAGAAGGCCGGAGCCTCCCGCGGCCGATCGTTCAGAGCCGACTCCACCCCCAGCGCCTCGCTGACCGAGTACGCGGTCGAGAGCGGCAGGATCGACGCGGCCAGCAGCGCCGCGCCGAGCAGCCCCGCCCCGAACAGCGCCGAGGCCGCCTGCCCCGCGACGGGGCGCAGCGCCACGGCCGCGTCGCCCGCGTCCTCGATCGAGCGCCCGTCCCCGTGCAGCGTCGCCGCGCAGGCGACGACCACGAACAGGCCGATCACCCCCGTCATCACGGCCCCGGTGATCACGTCGATCCGCTCGTAGGGCAGGTCGCGCGCCGTCAGGCGCTTGTCGACGGCGTAGGACTGGATGAAGGCCAGGCCCCAGGGCGCCAGCGTCGTGCCCACCACGGCGGTGGCGGTGAGGATCGCGTCCCGGCTGCCGGGCAGCGAGGGCACGACGAGCCCGCGGGCCGCGGCGCCCCAGTCCGGCCCGGCCAGGATGCCGGAGGCGATGTAGGCCACGAACACGGCGCTCAGAGCCAGCAGCACGTGCTCGACCCGCCGAAAGCCGCCGCGCAGCACGAGCGCCGAGACGGCCACCGCGGCCACGGGCACGCCGATCCAGCGCGGGATCGAGGCGATGTCCAGCGCCGCGGCGACGCCGGCGAACTCGGCGCAGGTCGTGCCCACGTTGGCCACGAGCAGGCCGGCGATCCCGAACGCCGCCGCGCGCACTCCGTAGCGCTCGCGCACCAGGCCGGCCAGGCCCTGCCCCGTGACGATCCCCATCCTCGCGCCCAGCTCGTGGAACAGGACGAGCGCCAGCGTGGAGAGCGACAGGACCCACAGCAGGCGGTAGCCGTAGTCCGCGCCGAGGATCGAGTAGGTCGTGATCCCCGCCGGGTCGTCGTCGGAGAGACCGGCCAGGACGCCTGGCCCGACGACGGCCGCCAGGGCGACGAGGCCGCTACGCCGGCTCACGACGCCGTCGGCGCAGGACGTGGGTGGGGAAGCGGCGGCGGCCGGGGAGCCGGTCGATCAGCAGCTCCTCGAGCACGTCGTCCACGGCCACCGCACCCACGAGGCGGCCGTCCCCGTCCACGACCGGCACCGCGAGCACGTCGTGCAGCGCGAAGGCGTCGACGACCTCGCCGACCGGCGCGCCGGAGGTCATGACCGGCCACGGGAGCGGCGTCACGTCGCCCGCCAGCAGGCGCCGGGGCGGGATCGCGCCCAGCACGCGGCGCTCGTCGTCCACGACGAACACCGTCAGCAGGCCGTCGAGCCGCGGCGGGTCCCCGCCCAGCCGCTCGCGGATTGCCCGCGCGTCCTCCCCGGCCCGGGCCCAGCGCACGTGCGGTGTCATCAGCCCGCCCGCGCTGTCGGGCGGATAGGCGAGCAGGCGCCGCAGCTCGGCGGCGCGCTCGGTCGGCACCGCGCCGAGCACACCGTCCAGGCGCTCGCGGTCGAGGTGGCGCAGAGCCGCGGTGGCGTCGTCCACCGGCATGGCGGCGACGATCGAGCCCGCGACGTCCGGCTCCAGCGCCCCCACCAGCCGTCCGCCCAGACCCGGGCGCGCCGCCGCCAGCGCCCGCGCCGCGCGCTCGGGTTCGACGCGCTCGAGCAGGTCCGTGCTGCGGGCGACCGGCAGCGCCGCGATCACCTGCGCCAGCTCGGACGGGCGAAGCCGGTGCACCCCGGACGCCGGGACCGCCAGGGCGAGCTCGTGCCCGCGACCCGAGGCGACGTGCAGATCGCGCCAGTCCAGGCTCTCCGGGCGCCGGCGAGCCGCCAGGCGCCGCAGGCCCAGCCGCCGGATCAGGGCCGCCGAGCCCACGTCCACGCCGGCCACCCACAGCTCGCCGTCCGCGCGAGCCTCCAGCTCCACGTCCGCCGCGCGCACGACCCGGCGGCCGGCGACGTCGACGATCTGCGCGTCCAGGACGTCGCGCTTGAGCAGCAGCTCATCGTGCTCCTCTCCTCCCTCCTCCGGCGCGGCGCCGACGACGATCGGATCGGTCTCGAAGCTGCGCACGTCGGTCCAGGCGACGAGACGCGAGGCGCGCCGGTCGCCGACCCGCAGGCTGGCCACCCGCGGGTAGGGCTCCGCGAGGCGGGCGCCCATGTCGCGCAGGCGTCCCAGCTGCGTCCCGGACTCCGTCGCCACCCGGCTTCCGAGCCGGTCGGCCAGGGCGATCATTCGGGCGAGTCGGAGCCGAGCGCCAGCGTCGCCTGCACCACCCCCGGCTCGGAGCGGGCGTCGAGCTCGAACCCACGCGCCCGGAACACGGCCAGCATCCGGCGGTTGGAGGGATCGGTCTCGGCCCATACCTGGTCCACGCCCCAGCTGCGCGCGATCTCCAGGGAGCGGTCGGTGAGGATGTTGGAAAGACCCTGGCCCTGCCAGGGATCGGCGACGAGCACCGCGTACTCGGCCTCCCGGCGATCCGGGTCGGCGACGAGCCGCGCCGACGCCGGTCAGCGGCGGCCGTCGGGCTCCTCCTGCAGCTCGGCCACGATCGCCATCTCGCGGTCGTAGTCGATGAAGCAGTAGCGGCTGGCGATCTCGTGGGTCTCGTGCGGAAGCGCCGCGGAAGCGCGCGCGGCATCGACTCGGCCGAGGAGGCGGACGAGCATGGCCTGCCACAGCGGCTCGTCCTCGGCGGCTTGATGGGGCGCAGCGCTGACCGGGCGTGCCCGTCGGCGAGCGTCGCTGGGTGGTCAGCTCCTCCGGGTACGGCCGGATGGCCAGGTGCGAGTAGGGCGTCACCGACTGGCGCGGACCGCGCGTCGAGGATCACCCGAGCGTCGAGCGCGACGACCCGGTCGGGCCCGACCAGCAGCGGGTTGATCATCGACCTCGGCGATCTCCGGGCAGTCGGCGACGAGGTAGGAGAAGCGGATCAGCGATCTCGAGCAGGTGCGTCGACGTCGGCCCCGGGTCGGCCGCGGTAGCCGGTGAGCAGCGGCCACATGCGCAGCCTCTCGAGCATCCGCGCGGGCCAGGCGCTCGTTGAGCGGCGGAAGCTCGAGCGCCGTGTCCGGCGGCGAGCTCGGCCGCGGTCCCGCCGGCGCCCACCATGATCACGGCGCCGAACACGGGTCCTTGCGCGCGCCGAGGATCAGCTCGTGGCCGTGGCTCGGTCGACCATCGGCTGGACGCGTCACCCCGTCGATCCGGGCGTCGGGGCGGCGCGGGCGGCGAGCCTCCATGATCCGCGCGAAGGCGTCGGTCGCACGCCCGGCGCGCGTCCGCGACAGGCCGTGGCGACGCCGCCGACGTCGGTCTTGTGAGTGATCTCCGGCGGAGTGGACCTTCAGCACGACCGGGTAGCCGATCTCCTCGGCCGCCGCGACCGCCTCGTCGGCGTCGCGGGCGATCGCGGGGCCGCGTGACCGGGATCCCGTAGGCCTCGAGCAGCGCCTTGGACGCGCCCTCGGCCAGCATCCCGCGGCCTGGAGCAGGAAGCGCGAAAGCAGGCCGCGCAGACCGCCCGCGGTCGAGCGGAGAAGCGCACCGGGATGGCGCGCGGGCGTCTCGTGCAGGAGCTCGCAGGTTGCGGGCGTAGGTCGACGAGGTCATGAACGCCCGCACCGCCTGCTCGGGCGTCTCGTAGGCCGGGAACGCCGGCCGCCTCCAGGCGTGCGCGGCCGTCGCGGACAGCGCGCCCGCCCATCCACGCCGCCAGCACGGCTTGCGGGCGTGAGCCGCCGCCTGGGCGACGGCCGGCGATTGCGGTCGGGTCGGTCATCGCCTGCGGCGTGAGCAGGGTCAGCACCGCGCCGGCCCCCGGGTCGGCACGAGCGTCGCCGCACGGCGGCGCGTAGCGCTCGGGCCCGGCGTCGCCGAGCACGTCCACCGGGTTGCCGTGCGACCACTGCGGCGGCAGCGCCTCCAAGCGCGGCGAGGGTGGCGTCCGCGAGCGCGGCGAGCTCGCCGCCGCGCGCGAGCAGGGCGTCGGCCGCCATCACGCCCGGTCCGCCGGCGTTGGTGACGATGCCCAGGCGCGGCGCCGCGCGGCCGGTGCTGGCGGGCCAGCAGCTCGGACTACGTCGAAGATGTCGCCCAGATCGCTCCGACCCGAACGATCCCGGCTCGCCGGAAGGCGGCGTCGTAGACGTCGTCGGCGCCCGCCATCGCGCCGGTGTGGGACGCGGCGGCGTCGGCCGACTGCGGGGAAGCGGCCGGCCTTGTAGGCGACGATCGGCTTGGCTCGGGCGAAAGCGCGCGCCGCCGACATGAACTTGCGCGCGTCGGTGATCGACTCCACGTAGAGGATGAGCGCCTGGGTCCGCGGCGTCCGGCGCGAGATGGTCGATCAGGTCGCCGAAGTCGACGTCCGGCCATGTTGCCGGTGGAGACGACGGCGGAGAATCCGACGCCCTCGCTCCTGCGCCCAGTCCAGCATCGACGTGATGAGCGCGCCGGACTGGGAGATCACGGCGCGATGCCCCGGCTCGCGGGCGCGCGCGGGCGAAGCTCGCGTTGAGCCCGAGCGCCGGGCACGAGGAAGCCCAGGCAGTTGGGGCCGATCACGCGCAGGCCGCGGAACGCGCCGGCGGCCCGCGAGGACCGGCCGCTCGAGCGCGGCGCCCTTCCGGCCCGGCCTCGCGGAACCCGGCCGAGATCACGACCACGCCGGTCGACGCCGGCCTCGCCGCACTCGCGCACGACGGCGGGCACCGTGGGCGCCGGGGTGCACACGATCGCCACGTCCAGCGGCCCGGGCACGTCACGGATGCCCGGGTAGCAGGGGCGCCCTCCGACCTCCTCGTGGCCGGGATTGACCGGATGGACCTCGCCGGAGAACCCGTCCGAGGTCAGGTTCTCGAAGATGATCCCACCGACGCTGGTGGGGCTGGCGCTCGCGCCGATGACCGCGATCCCCCGCGGGGCGAAGACGCGTTCCAGGCCCTCGACGCTCATCGATGGATCAGCCTACGCCGATCGGGTTCCTCAGACTCCGAGGATCGCACTGAGGGCGAGCATCACCAGTCCGCCCGCCACCGCCCCCGCGAGGGCGGGACGCCAGGTGCGGACCGAGAAGGCGGACGGCACGAGCTCCCAGGCCACGAGGGTCAGCATGGCCCCGGCGGCGAACGCGAAGGAGAACGCCAGCAGGGCCGAGATCTCGGTCACGAGCAGCCAGGCCACCAGAGCGCCGAACGGCTGGGGCACGCTCGTCAGGACCGCCCCCCAGAACTGCTGGGAGCGAGAGAAGCCGGCTGTGGCCATCGGTATGGCGACGCTCGTGCCCTCGGGGATGTTCTGCAGCGCGATGGCGAGGAAGACGAACAGCCCCAGGCCCTCGCGGCTCGACCCCCAGGCCGTTCCCAGGGCCAGGCCCTCGGGCAGGCTGTGGACGAAGAGCACGACGAACACGAGCACGGACGTGCGCACGCCCGCGCCGCGCAGAGCGCCCACGTGGACGTCGTCCACCGAGCCCAGCCAGATGCGGGTCAGTGCCAGGAAGCCGAACCCGCAGGCCAGCCCCGCCGCCACCGTCACCGTCGAGCCGTCATCCAGGGCCGGGAGCAGGAGACCGACGATCGAGGCGATCCCCATCAGGCCGATGGCGATGCCCAGAAGCAGCGGCCGCAGCTCCGCCGCCCGCTGGCCCAGGGCGAACACCGGAATGGCTCCCACCCCGGTGGCGAGCGCCGTCGCCGCGCCGGCGGCGAACACGAGGACGCCCTCGCCCATGGTCCGCTCTAGTCGGTGTCGACGAGCCCGTGGTCCAGCGCGTAGCGCACGAGCTCGGCCCGGCTCGTGCGGCGAAGCTTCTGCTGGATGTGCGCGCGATGGGACTCGACCGTGCGCACGGAGAGGTAGAGCTCCTTGCCGATCTCCGTGTTGGTGTGCCCGAGCGCGATCAGGCGCAGGACCTCGACCTCACGCTCGGTGAGGTCGTCCGGCGGGCCGGACGGCGCGGGCGGCTCGGCGGCGACGCGGGCGCCCAGCTCCGGGTTGAGGTAGGTGCGCCCCTCCGAGGCCATGCGGACGGCCTGGACGAGCTCGTCGTCGGCCGCCTCCTTGAGGACGTAGCCCACGGCGCCGGAGCGCATCGCCTCGCGGGCGAAGGCCGGGTCGTTCTGCATCGTGAGCACGACGATCTGCGTGTTGGGGAACTCCTCGCGCAGAGTGGGAATCGCCGGCAGGCTCGGCTCGCCGGGCATGTTGAGGTCGAGCACGAGCACCTGCGGATGGTGGCCGCGCACGTAACGCCGGGTGGACGCGATGTCCCCCGCCTCGGCGACGACCTCCAGGTCGGGCTCGGAGTCGAGCAGCATGCGCAGCCCGCTGCGGACGACGGCGTGATCGTCGGCCACGAGGATCGTGATGTTCTCCTTCTCGGTCTCTTCCGAGGGCATCTGATCGTCGCTCACGGGTGCGAGCGTAGCGAGGCGGACGGCCATAGGGGGTGAAGTTAGGGCGCCGCCGGGCCATCTCCATCCGCAACCGTCCCCCCGGTGAACGCGGATTTCTACGGACCCCGGGCACGGCGCCGGGCGGATGGCGCCCGCGGTGGGCGGATCTAGCGTCCGTTTCACCCCTGTCGGAGGAGAGAGCCATGCGCAACGACCTCACCGCCCTGGATGCCACATTTCTCGAGCTCGAGCAGAGCGACGAGGGCGCGCACATGCACATCGGCGGCGCGATGGTCTTCGCACCCCTCCCCGAGGGCGGCACGCCCAGCCGCGAGGAGGTGCGCGACAGCCTGGCCTCGCGCCTGCACATGCTCCCCCGCTACGGCCAGCGGCTGTCGGAGACGCACATCGGCGGTCTGCACTGGCCGCACTGGGAGGACGACCCGCGCTTCGACATCGACTCCCACGTCCGCCATGCCACCCTGCCCGCGCCGGGCGAGGACGAGGAGCTGCTGGACTGGATCTCCGACTTCTACTCCCACCGCCTGGACCGCATGCGCCCCCTCTGGGAGACCGTCGTGCTCGACGGGCTGGCCGGCGGGCGCTGGGCCCTCGTGTGGAAGACGCACCACTGCCTGGTGGACGGCGTCGGCTCGGTGGACATCGCCCACACGCTGCTCGACACCGATCCCGACGCCTCGCGCGGGCCGGCCTCCGCCCGCGCGCCGGCCGGCGACGAGGACCCCGGCGTGCTGCGCTCCTGGCTGCCCGGGCCGCCCGACGCGGTGCGCCAGGCGACGGGCGCCGCCATGGACGTCGTGCGCGGCAGCGTTCACGCCGCCCTGCACCCCCGCGACGTGCTGCGGCAGTCCAGCGGACTGATCGACCTCCTCGTGCATGACGAGGTTGTCGCGGCACCGCCCTCGAGCCTCAACGGGCCCATCGGCGGCACGCGCCGCATGGGCGTCGTGCGCGTCCCGCTGTCGGAGCTGCGCGCCGTCAAGGAAGGCCTGGGCGGCAAGGTCAACGACGCCGCGCTGACGGCCGTCACCGGGGGCCTGCGCGCGCTGCTGCTGCACCGCGGCGAGGAGCTGCCCGAGGCCGGCCTGCGCGCCATGGTCCCGGTGAACATCCGCGTCGAGCACGAGCACGGCGAGCTGGGCAACCGGATCGTCTCGCTCTTCGCCCATCTGCCCGTGGCGATCGAGGATCCGCTCGAGCGCTACGAGGCGGTCGTCGACGACACGCGCAAGCTCAAGACCGGCGGCCTGGGCGACGGCGCCGGCGCGCTGCTGGGCCTGACCGGGCTGGCGCCGCCGGTCATCCACTCCACCCTGGCGCGCTCGCTGTTCGCCACGCGCCTGTTCAACGTCACCGTCACGAACGTCCCCGGGCCGTCCCGGGAGCTGTACGCCTCGGGCGCGCGGCTCGTCGAGGTCATCCCGGTCGTCCCGCTCGCCGCCGAGCACGCGCTCGGCGTGGCCATCTTCTCCTACGCCGGAAACGTCGTTTTCGGCCTCAACGCCGACCGCGAGTCGGTCCCCGATCTCGACGTCTTCGCCGACGGGATCGCCGACACCCTCGCCGAGCTTCAGAACCTCGTCCATCACTCCACCGGAGCCTGACCATGCCCACCACCGCCATCGAATCGATCCGTGCCTTTCCCGCCCTGTCCCGCGACGACGTCGCCTACGCCGGCGGCAAGGGCGCCAACCTGGGAGAGCTGACGGCCGCCGGGCTGCCGGTACCCCCCGGCTTCGTCGTGGGCGCCCCCGCCTACGCCGCCTTCTGCGAGGAGACGGGCCTGCGCGACCGCCTGGTCGCCGCGCTCGACGGCCTCGACGTCGAGGACACCGCCGCACTGGAGGCCGCGGCCGCCGCGGCGCGCGAGCTCGTCGCCCAATCGCCCGTTCCCGAGTGGCTGGAGCGCGACATCCGCGAGGCCTACGCCGAGCTTGTCGGCGCCGGCTCCACCGACCCCGTGGCCGTCCGCTCGTCGGCGACCGGCGAGGACACCGCGTCGGCCTCCTTCGCGGGCATGAACGAGACCTTCCTCAACGTGCGCGGGCCGGCCGACGTCGTCGACGCCGTGCGCGCGTGCTGGCGCTCCCTGTTCGGGGCCCGGACGATCTACTACCGCGCCAAGCGGGGCTTCGGAGCGACCGACATGGACATCGCGGTCGTCGTCCAGCGCCAGATCGCCTCCACCCGGGCCGGCGTGATGTTCACGATCGACCCGGCCAGCGGCCGGCGCGACCGGCTCGTCATCGAGGGTGCGTTCGGCCTCGGGGAGTCGGTCGTGTCCGGCAGCGTCTCGCCCGACCGCTACGTCGTGGAGAAGGAGCACCTGTCGATCCTCGAGCGCGACGTGCGCCCCAAGGAGCTGGTGATCGAGGCCCGCGCCGACGGGGGAACGACCACCCGCAAGCTCGAGGGCGCCGAGTCCAAGCGCCCGGTGCTCTCCGACGAGGAGGTCACGGCCGTGGCCGACCTCGGCCGGCGCATCGAGGTGCACTACGGCTCCCCGCAGGACACCGAGTGGGCCTTTGACCCCGACGGGGGCCTGTGGATGCTCCAGAGCCGGCCCGTCACCTCGGCCGGCGGCTCCTCGCAGGGCGAGCAGCTCCTGCGCGGCCTGGGCGCCGCGCCCGGACAGGCGAGCGGCGCCGTGCGCGTGCTCGAGACCCTGGCCGACGCGGCCAAGCTCGCCGAGGGCGAGATCATGGTCACCCACATGACGGCACCCGACTGGGTGCCGCTGATGCGCAAGTCGGGGGCGATCGTCACCGACTCCGGCGGCATGACCTGCCACGCGGCGATCGTGTCGCGCGAGCTGGGCATCCCGTGCGTGGTCGGGACCGGCACGGCCACCTCGGTCCTGCGCGATGGCGAGGTCGTCACCGTGGACGCCACCCACGGCACGGTCGTCGAGGGCCGCGCGGCGGAGCCCGTCTCACCCAACGGTGAGGCTGTCGTCACGGTCGCCGCCGCCGCCCCGGTCACCGCCACCCACATCCTGGTGAACCTCTCCGAGCCCTCGCAGGTCGAGCACGCGGCGGCGCTGAACGCCGAGGGCGTGGGCCTGCTGCGCGCCGAGCTGATGGTGCTCGAGGCCCTGGACGGGGTCCATCCCCGGCTGCTGCTCGAGCAGGGGCGCGGCGACGAGTTCGTCACCAAGATGGCTGACGCGCTGACCGCGTTCGCGGCCGGCTTCACGCCGCGGCCGATCACCTACCGGACGATCGACTTCCGCACGAACGAGTTCTCCGGCCTGCAGGGCGGCGACCGCTTCGAGCCCGAGGAGGCCAACCCGATGATCGGCTACCGCGGAGCCCTGCGCTACACGCAGGAGCCCGAGGTCTTCCGGCTCGAGCTGGAGGCCATCAAGCGGGTCTGGGACGCCGGCCACACGAACTTCCACGTGATGCTGCCGTTCGTCCGGACCGCCCGCGAGCTCGAGCGCTGCCGCGACCTCATGGCCGAGTCGGGCCTGCTCTCGCGCGCCGGCTTCGAGCTGTGGGTGATGGCCGAGGTCCCGTCGGTCCTGTTCAACCTCGAGCGCTACGCGCAGCTGGGCGTCGCCGGGATCTCGATCGGCTCCAACGACCTGACCCAGTTGGTCCTGGGCGCCGACCGCGACAACGAGGTCCTGGCGGCCACGTTCGACGAACGCGATCCGGCCGTCGTGGCCTATCTCCAGCAGCTGATTCCCAAGGCCCGGTCGCTCGGCCTGCAGACGTCGATCTGCGGCCAGGCGCCGTCCGTGCATCCGGAGTACGCCGACATCCTGGTCCGCGCCGGGATCGACAACATCTCGGTGAACATGGACGTCGTCGACCGGACGCGCCGCCTCGTGGCGGCGGCCGAGAAGCGGGTGGTGCTCGACGCCGCCCGCGACGCCTGAGCCTGACCGCGGCGGTTTGGGGCGACTTGAGGCCCCCAGAGGGGACCTAAGTCGCCCCAAGTCGAGCGCCACCCGCCTCCGGGCACATCCTCATCGCCGCAGTTCCCAGCCCGCAGGCGCCAAAATCAGCGCGGAGCGCGGAGCGCGGAGCGCAGCAGCGGCCCTAGCGCCCCGCGAACCCCGCCTGCAGGAGCTCCACGAGCTCCGCGACCATCGGGATCCGGGGGTTCGTGCGGACGCTGGGGTCGGCGAAGGCGGCCCGCGCCAGATCGGGCAGGGCGGCCTCGAAGTCCTCGCGCGACACTCCGCAATCGGCCAGCGAGCGCGGCTCGCCCACCTCGTCCAGCAGCTCCTCGACCCGCAGGAACAGGCTCTCGCGGCGCTCCTCGGTCCCGTGGCCGCCCAGGTTGAGCACGTAGGAGATCTGCGTGTACTTGTCGGGCGCGACGTAGGTCCGGTAGGCCGGCGAGGGCATGAACTTGCGCGGGAGCGAGGCGTTGTAGCGCAGGACGTGCGGCAGGAAGACGGCGTTGGCGCGGCCGTGGGCGATCCCGAACCGCGCGCCGACGGCGTGGGCCAGCGCGTGGTTGACGCCCACGAAGGCGTTGGAGAAGGCCAGGCCGGCGATCGTCGCCGCGTTGGCCATCGCGGTCCGGGCCTCCAGGTCGCCGCCTTCGCGGTACGCCCGGGGGAGCGTGTCGAGGATCAGGTTCACGGCCTGCATGCAGAAGGCGTCGGTGAACGGCGAGGCGAAGATCGACACCGCGGCCTCGAGCGCGTGCGTGAGGGCGTCGATCCCGGTGTCGGCCGTGACCTCGGGCGGCATCGAGAGATGCAGGCGCGGCTCGATCACCGCCATGTCGGGGACGAGCGAGTAGTCGACGAGCGTCACCTTGCGCTCGCCCACGGTGATCACGGCGGCCGGCGAGACCTCCGAGCCCGTGCCCGCGGTCGTCGGCATGGCCACCAGGCGCACGGCGTGCTCGACCTGCGGGTAGCGCGCGACGCGCTTGCGGGCGTCGAGGAAGGGCAGGGACAGCTCGCGCACCGACAGGTCCGGGCTCTCGTGGAACAGGCGCATCGCCTTGGCCGCGTCCATCACGGACCCGCCGCCCACGGCCACGATCGTGTCGGGAGCGAAGCGCGCGAGCACCTCGGCGCCCGCCCGCGCCTGGGACTCGTCGGGCTCGGGCGTCACCTCGGAGAACACGTGGACCGCCGCACCTCTCAGGTGTGCGCGCACCTCGTCGACCACGCCGCGCTCCTCGGTCGGGCCGTCGGTGACCACGAGCACGTTGCGCATCTCGACCTCGCGCAGGCTCTCGATCGCGCCCGCGTTGAAGTAGGTGTCCGAGGGCACGCGGAACCACTGCGGCGGCGTCTGGCGGCGCGAGACCGCCTTGACGTTGAGCAGGTTGCGGTAGTTGACGTTGTCGGTCGTCGTCGAGCCGCCCCACGTCCCGCAGCCGAGCGAGAACGTCGGCGTCATCGAGTTGTAGACGCCGCCCAGGGCTCCCACCGCGGTCGGCGCGTTGACCAGGATCCGCCCGGTGCGCAGCGCCTCGCCGAAGCGGGCGATCACGTCCTCGTCCTCGGCGTAGACGGCCGACGTGTGCCCCAGGCCGCCGTGCTCGGTGACCAGCTGGCAGGCGGCGATGCCGTGCTCGACCGACGGCGAGCGCACCAGCCCGAGCACCGGCATGAGCTTCTCCTGCACCAGCGGATGGTCCGCGAGCTCGCCCAGGTCGGAGGGCAGCGGCGCCAGCAGGACCTTGTCGCGGTCGTCGGAGTCGAAGCCCGCCAGCCCGGCCAGGTCCACGCACGAGCGCCCGAGGGCCTCGATGCGCACCCGCCCGTCGGGCTCGAAGGCCACGGCGGCCAGCCGGTCGACCTCGTCGGGCGTGAGCACGCGCGCGCCCATGCGCTCGAACTCGGCCACCATCTCGTCGTAGACCGGCTCGTCGACGACGCAGGTCTGCTCGGCGGGGCAGATCACCGATGCATCGAAGGTCTTGGAGATGAGGACGTCGACGACGGCCATCCCGACGTCGGCGCTGCGGTGCACGTAGACGGGAGCGTTGCCCGGGCCGACGCCGTGGCAGGGCTTGCCCGCCTCGTTGGTCGCCTGGACCGCCTTGGGGCCGCCGGTCGTCCAGATGAAGTCGACGCCCGGATGGTGGAAGAGGTACTGGGAGACGTCCAGGGTCGGGTCGGGGATCACCTGGAGCGTGTTCGCCGGCAGGCCGGCCGCCTCGCCGGCCTCCTGGAGGATCTCCACGGCCCGCACGGCGCAGCGGGCGGCGCGGGCCGAGGGCCGGAACACGATGGCGTTGCGCGTCTTGGCCGCGACGATCGACTTGAACAGCGCGGTCGAGGTCGGGTTGGTGATCGGCAGCAGGCCCAGGACGACGCCGATCGGCTCGGCCACGTACTCGATCCCCCGCTCGGGGTCGGTGTCGATGACGCCGACCGAGCGCTTGTCCTTCAGGTAGTCGTAGAGGAACTCGGTCGCCACGTAGTTCTTGACGACCTTGTCCTCGAACACGCCGAACCCGGTCTCCTCCATCGCCAGCTCGGCCAGCTCGACGGCGTGCTCGAGCCCGGCGACCACCATGGCCCAGACGATCCGGTCCACCGCCTCCTGGTCGAGCCCGCGAAACGCCCGGGCGGCCGCCGAGGCGCGTTCGACGTAGCCGTCCATGCGCGCCGCGACATCGGTCCCGATGCCGGCCGCGCGCGCGGCGTCGGGGGCGATCACGGGCACGCCGTTGCCGCGGGCCGTGGTGCTCACACCGCGACTTGCCCGGCGACCGGGACGGCGCGCAGGTTCATGGCCCACAGGTCGTCGGTGGAGTAGGAGCGCACCTTCAGCGTCCGGCAATCCTCGAGCACCGCGTAGGCGATGCCCTGGACCCAGTCCAGAGCGCTGACGACGCGGTAGAGCTCCGTGCCGTCGGTGAGATAGGCCTCGGGGGTGACGACGTGGTCGAGCTCGGCGGCGAGGATCGGCATGTGGCGATTCTCGGGATTGCCGCGGCCGCGTCCATCCGCTCGGATCACCCCCTGGTCGGGGGCGAACTACGCATTCGCAAACGGGACCGGTCCCGGATGGCGCGCGGCTCGTCCGCACCTAGTTTTGAGCGCCTCACCTGTCGACCTGCCCGAAAGGAAATCTCACCATGTCAGTTCGCGTCGCCATCAACGGCTTCGGCCGCGTCGGGCGTTGCGCCCTGCGCGCCGCCCACGAGCACGACCTCGACCTCGAGGTCGTGGCCATCAACGACATCGGCGACCCGGAGATGATGGCCGCGCTCCTGGCCCGCGACTCCGTGTACGGGCCCTTCCCCGGCACCGTCGAGCTGGTCGACGGCCACCTGCTCATCGACGGGGAGCACGAGATCCGCGTCCTCTCCGAGCGCGACCCGTCGTCCCTCCCCTGGGGCGAGCTCGGGGTCGACGTGGTCATCGAGTCGACGGGCCAGCTGCGCACGCGCGCCGACGCGGCCAAGCACCTCGAGGCCGGCGCCAAGAAGGTCATCATCTCCGCGCCGGCCAAGGGCGACGAGCCGGCCGACGCCACGCTCGTCCTCGGCGTCAACTTCGACACCGTGTACGACCCCGAGGTCCACACGATCGTCACCAACGCCTCCTGCACGACCAACTGCCTGGCCCCGGTGGCCAAGGTCCTCAGCGAGACGGTCGGCATCAAGCAGGGCCTGATGACGACGATCCACGCCTACACGGCCGACCAGAACCTGCTCGACGGCCCGCACAAGGACATGCGCCGGGCGCGCGCCGCCGGGATCAACCTCGTGCCCACCTCGACCGGGGCGGCGAAGGCGGTCGGCCTCGTCCTCCCCGCGCTCGACGGCCGCCTCAACGGCTTCGCGGTTCGCGTTCCCGTCCCCACGGGCTCGATCGTCGACCTGACGTTCGAGGCCGAGCGGGCGACCAGCGCCGAGGAGATCAACGCCGCCGTCAAGGATGCGGCCGAGGGCCCGCTGGCGGGAATCCTGGCCTACTCCGAGGACCCGATCGTCTCCTCGGACATCGTCAAGTCCTCCTACTCGGCGATCTTCGACGCGCCGCTGACGAGCGTCATCGGCGGAACCCAGGTCAAGGTCGTCGCCTGGTACGACAACGAGTGGGGCTACTCCAACCGCCTGGTCGAGCTGGCCGCGCGGATGATGGCTCCGGTTCCCTCGCGGGCGTAGGTGCGCCTCTCCGCGGCTAACCTGCCGCGCGTGCGGGAGCTCGAGCTGCGCGACGGGTCGCGGGTCACGGCGAGACCCGTGACCCCGGACGACCGCGTCGCGCTCCAGGAGGGGTTCCGGCGCCTGTCCCCAGAGTCGCGCTACCGCCGGTTCCTCTCGCCCATGTCCGAGCTCAGCGACCGCCTGGCCTCCTACCTCACCGAGATCGACCACCACGACCACGAGGCGCTGCTGGCGATCACGCCCGACGGGCATGCCGTGGGCGTGGCGCGCTTCGTCCGCTCGCGAGAGGACCCGCAGGCCGCCGAGATCGCCGTCACGGTGGCCGACGACTGGCAGCGCCGAGGCATCGCCACGGGCCTGCTCGAACAGCTGTCCGACCGGGCGCGGGAGGAGGGCGTCGCGCGCTTCACCGCCCTCATGCTCGCCGAGAACCGCGAGATGCTCGAGGTCATGGAGGGTCTGGGCGACGTCCGAGTCACCGGGCGCGATTCGGGCACGATGGAGGTCGAGATGGCCCTACCGGAGACCGGCGTCGGCGCCCATCTGCTCGAGCTGCTGCGCGGCACGGCCGCCGGTCGCCTGCTGGCCGTGAGCCCGCTGCGCAATCTGGCCGGGGATCATCCGGCTCCGTAGAAAACGCGGCCGACCCACCGGGAAGCGGCCGGATGGCGTCCCGCGCGTTCCCGGTCACGATCCGGGTGGGACAAGCTCCAGACGAGGAAAGGACCGGTCGAATGTCAAGCGTCGCGCCGCGGTCGGCGCTTCACGTCGGCTCGGAGGTCGGAACGCTGGGCCGGGTCCTGCTGCATCGCCCGGGCCTGGAGCTGCGCCGGATCACTCCCTCCAACAAGGCCGAGCTGCTCTTCGACGACGTCCTGTGGGAACAGGTGTCGGAGGCCGCCGCCGCCCTGGCCGGCGATGCGGGCACGCGGGTCGTGGCGGCATGACCCCGTCGGCGCGCCCCTCGATCGTCGTCCTCGCCACCCCCGCCGACGTCGCGCGCAGTGCGGCCGAGCTCGTGGCCAATCGCGTCCGCGCCCGTCCGCGCGCCCGCATGCTGCTCCCCACCGGGCACACGCCGCTGGCCATGTACGCGGCGCTGCGCGCCCACGCGGCCGCCGGCGCGCTGCCCGCCGGCCGGGCCACCGCGCTCCAGCTCGACGAGTACGCCGGCCTGAGCGCGGACGATCCTCACAGCTACCGCTCCTACCTGCGCCGGGAGATCGGCCCCCTCGGCTTCGGCACGCGCCACGAGCTGTCCGGGGACGCCCCGGACCCCGGCGCCGAGTGCGCCCGCTACCAGGCGATCCTCGACGAGGCTCCCATCGACCTGGCCGTCCTGGGCCTGGGCCGGGACGGGCACGTGGCCTTCGACGAGCCGGGCTCGCTGCCGGAGCAGGGCGTGCGCCGCGTGCGCCTGCACGCCGCGACACGAGCCGATGCGGCCGGCGAGTTCGGCGGTCTGGTGCACGTCCCCGAGGAGGCGCTGACCGTCGGGCTGAGCACTCTGCACGATACCCGTGAGATCCTGCTCCTCGTGACCGGGGCGGCCAAGGCGGAGGCGCTGCGCGCGGCGCTCGAGCGCGCGCCGAGCGAGAGCTGCCCGGCCTCGCTGCTGCGCTCCCACCCCCGGCTGACCGTGCTGTGCGACCGCGAGGCCGCGATCCGTCTGCCACCCGCTCCGAGCTGGGGCTCGAGCGAGGCGATCGTGGTCCTGGGACACCGCGAGGCCGACCGCAGCGCCTCCGGACGCACGTCGAACGAGTCGCTGGCGCGCCTGCACCGCGCCGCCACCCTGGCCGTGCGCCGGCCGCCTCGCGCCGTGATCCTGACGGGCTACTCCTCCACCGGTGGCCTCTCGGAGGCCGAGCAGATGCGGGCGGCGTGGTCGGTGCCCGACGTTCCCGCCCTGCTCGAGGTGGCCGGGCGCAACACCGCCGAGAACGCCACCTGCTCGCTGCCGCTGATCCTCGCGCTCGGCGGGATCCGCCACGTCACCGTCGTGACTTCGTCCTGGCATCTGCGCACCCCCTTCTTCTTCGCGCCGTACCGCCGGTACGGGCTGCGCGTGTCCTACCGCGGCGCCCACGCCCAGGGGTGGCGGGCGCACCTGCTCGCCGAGGAGGCCCTCGGCGCCGTCCAGATGCGCGCCCAACGCGCCGCGGCCTACGCGGCGATGGCGCCCCCGCCGGAGGTGGCGGCGTGAGCCCGCGCGTCGCGGTCTTCTCCCCCAATCCACTGCTCGGCGTCACCCTCGAGCGCCGGGGCGACCTCGACGACGTGCACCTGCACGCCGGCGGCCAGGGCGTCTGGGTGGCGCGGATGGCGGCCGAGGCCGGCGCCACCCCGGTGCTCTGCGGGCTGGCCGGCGGGGAGACGGGTGAGGTGCTGACGGGACTGCTGGAGCGTTTGCCCGGCGAGCGCCGGCTGGTGGCCAGCGCGGGGGCGAGCGGCTGCTACGTCGTCGATCGACGCGACGGCGAGCGCCGCCTGGTCGGGCAGAGCTTCGCGACGCCGGCCTCCCGGCACGAGGTCGACGATCTGGTGTCCGAGACGGTGGCGGCGGCCCTGGCGGCCGACCTGCTCGTGGTCTGCAACGCCTTCCCGGCCGACGCCGTGCCACTCGAGGTCTACGAGCAGCTGGTCAGCGACGCCCGCGCGAACGGCCGGCCCGTGCTCGTGGACCTCTCGAGCCCGCGCCTGGAGCGCGCGCTCGCCGGGGGCCCGGACCTGGTCAAGCTCAACGACTGGGAGCTGGCTCAGTACGTGTGCGGTCCGGTGGAGTGGCCCGACGGGCTGCGCGCCGCCGCCGAACGCCTCCTGGAGGCCGGCGCCGGGAGCGTCATCGTCACCCGCGGCGGCGAGCCGGCACTCGCCCTGCGCGACGGACGCGCCTGGGAGCTGCGTCCGCCCGCGCTCCCCTCCGGTCATCGCGAGGGCTGCGGGGACACGATGATGGGCGCGCTGGCCGCCGCCTGGGTCCGCGCCGAGCCCTGGCCCGACGCGCTCGTCGGCCCGGCGGCCGCGGGGGCGGCGAACTTCCTGCGCACCGGGCTGGGAACCGGACACGCGGATGTCGTGGCCGACCTGGCTACCCGGGTCGAGGTGCGCGAGCTGGGCTAGAACGGCGGCGACACGGGCTCGCCGCGGACGATCGCCGGGGAGCGGCTCCGCGATCCAGTCGAGGTGACCGGCGACTCGCTCGACGCCGCCGAGCACCTCGAGAGCCGCCCGCAGGGCCAGCGGGCGCCCGCCATGCGAGGAGTGACTGTCGCTGCTGAGCACGTGGACGAGCCCGTCGGCGGCCAGGTCGAGCACGCCCGGGGCGATGCGCTCGTCCAACAGGAACGCGGCCGTCACCTGGGTCAGCGCGCCGAGCGAGCGAAGCTCGCCAAGCCGCGCCCGCAGGTCCTCGCCCAGGTGGCGCTCGGGGTGGGCGATGAGCGCGCGCAGGCCGTGCTCGCCCAGCGCCCGCACGGTGTCGGCCGTGCGCCCGTCCAGCGGGCCGGCGGGCGGCTCGAGCAGGATCCAGCCTCCCCCGCCGCCCAGGGTCACCGCGCGCAGGTCGTCCGCGGACAGATCGTCGACGATCGGCTGCGCCACCTCGCCGCCGGTCAGCACGCGCACGGAGAGGCCGTGCCGCTCCAGCTCGGCGTTGACCTCGGCGACGCGCTCGGGCAGCTGGGAGATGCGCACGTCGTGGTCGGCGCGGATGTGGGGCGTGGCGCAGACCGCCTCGATGCCGTCGCGCTGCGCCTGGCGGGCCATCCCGACGCTGTCGGCCAGGTCGGCCGGGCCGTCGTCGACGCCCGGGAAGGATGTGGCAGTGCAGGTCGAGGATCGGGCCGACGCTACCAGTGGACCTGCTCGGCGCTGTCGCCGCGCTCCTGGGCCTCCATCCAGCGGCGGCGCTTCTCCTCGTACTCCGGCGGGAGGACTCCGGCCAGTGACTCGGCCGCCTCCAGAGAGCGCAGGGCCAGCGTGTAGTCGCCCCAGCGCGCGTCGTAGTCGGCCAGGATCAGCGCCAGCTCGATCGCGTCGTCGTGCTCGGGGTCCTCGCCCGTCTCGCGGCGCGGCGCGGCGCGGTCGGCCATGGGCGTCGCGGCGAGCGACGTGGGCCGGGCCGTGGCCAGGTAGGGCGCGAGGTGGCGGCCGGCGATCTTGCTCGGCGGCCACCACAGTGCGGTCGTCGAGGCGGCCGACTCGGCCCGCCGAGCGCGAGGACGCGGCGGCGCGGCGGCGGCCTCGGCGGCGGTGTCGCCGCGGCGGCGCTGGGCCCCGGGCTCGGCGCGCAGGTAGAGGGGCTCGCCCCCGGTCAGCAGCAGCCCGCGCACGACGGGGTGGAAGGGCTCCGGGGTGATGGCCATGCCGGTGCGCGCGGCGATGGCCTCGGCCACCGCGTCGGCCTGCTGCGCCGCGATGCCGCCCTGCTTGACGGGGAACGCGGTCGAGTCGCCGGCGGCGTAGACGTCGCTCAGCCCCCGGACGAGGCCGTGACGGTCGACCGGGATGAAGCCGCGGCCATCGGCCGGGAGCCCGACGATCCGCGGGCCCTCCAGGCGCGGGAGGGCGACGACGCGATCGGCGGCGATCCGCCCTCCCCCGGCGAGATGCAGCGCCCCGTCCTCGACGGCGACGGGACGGCTGGACGTCCGCAGCTCGATCCCGCGGCTCTCCAGCAGCTCGGCCACGGCCTCCCCGGCCGTGGGGCCGAAGAGCTCGAGCGGTTCCTCCTCGGAGGTCACGACGGTGACCCGCGTGTCGGCATTGTGGGCCGAGGCGTGCGCGGCGGTGAGGAGCGCCAGCTCGTAGAGGGGAAGCGGCCAGGCGGTCTCCGGCGGCAGCGCGAAGGCCACGTCGTGAACCTCGCCGGCCTCGATCCCGGCCAGCAGCTCGCGGACCGCCTCGACGTCGTCGCGTCCGGTGAAGGTCAGCGCACCCGGCAGGGCCACCACGGGGTGGCCGCCCAGGGCGATCACCAGAAGATCGAAGGCCAGCTCTTCTCCGCCGCGGGTCACGAGCAGGTGGCGGATGGGGTCCACCGCCGCGACCCAGCCGCGATGCAGCTCGGCCCCCTGCTCGCGGGCGATCTCGGCCAGCGAGAACTCGCGCGGCATCCCGCGATCGAAGGGCTCGGCGACCGAGACGGGGCGGTACTCGAAGGCGTCGTCGGAGGCGAGGATGTCGATGTGCAGGAACGGCCCGGTGAGCGTGCGCAGCGCCAGCAGGGTCTCGAGTCCGGCGACGCCGCCACCGGCGATCAGGACCCGCGTCGGACGCTTCGCGCTCATGGCCCCGATCATCCCCCGGGGCCGGGCGGCCGCCATCCGAGTCCGCTACGCACGCCCGTACGGGAAAACCCGGTGCCCGCCTCGCGTCCAGCGGGTAGGCTCGCGCGCAAACCCCCGGAAGGAGAGCATTGTGCCGCCTGCAAAGAAGACCGCGTCGCGCTCCAAGTCGGCTCGCGCGCAGGTCCCCTCGCCCGCCACCGCCCGCCGTCAGGCCGAGCGAGCGATCGCGCGCCTGGAGAAGTCGTTCGACGAGGCACAGGACGCCATCAAGTCCCTGGGAGGCAGCCTCGGCCGCGGTGGCAGGGACGTCTACAAGGATCTCGACAAGGCTCTCCGCGCCGCCCGCAAGGACATGACCAAGGCCAACCGCTCGGCCCGCAAGGACATCGAGGCGCTGGCCGCGGCGGTCGCCGGTACGGCCAGGCGCTCGTCCGCGCCCAAGCGCGGCGCGGCCAAGCGCAGCACCGCCGCGAAGCGCACGACGGCCGCGAAGCGCACGACCGCCAAGCGCAGCTCGGCCGCGAAGCGAACCACCGCCAAGCGCAGCACCGCCGGCGCGCGCAAGCGCTGACCGGAGACGGGCGCCCGCGCGCTAGCCGATCGGCTGCGAGGCGGCCGGCCGGCGGCGCGCGGGAAGCGTCACGTCGATCGACGTCCCCTCCCCGCTCGCCGAGGTGATCTCGAGCTCGCCGTCGACCAGGCCGGCGCGCTCGCGCATCCCCAGCACCCCGAACCCGTCCACGGGCTGGGAGGGGTCGAAGCCCCGCCCGTCGTCGCGCACGCTGACGTGCAACTCCTGGTCCTCCTCGAGGACCGAGATGGTCACGAGGCTGGGCTCGGCGTGGCGCATGGCGTTGCGTGAGGCCTCCTGGATCAGCCGGTAGAGCGTGCTCTCGATGTCGGGCGCCAGCCGGCCGTCCTCGTCGTGCAGGTCCACATGCAGCTGGAACTCGACCTCCGTGTGCGCCTTCGCGCGCTCGACCAGCGAGCGCAGGGCCGGCTCGAGCCCGAGCTCGTCCAGCGCGGCCGGCCGCAGCTCGGTGACCAGCGCGCGCAGGTTGTCGATCTCGAGGTCGAGCTGCTCGATGACCCCCTCGACGGTGTTGCGCAGGTCCTCGCCGCCGCCCCGCAGCCCGGTGGACAGGACGAGGCGCAGCGCGCCCAGGCCCTGGAGCGTCTCGTCGTGCAGCTCGCGGGCCCAGCGGCGGCGCTCCTGCTCCGAGGCCTCGATGCTCTGCTCCAGCCGCCCCCGCTCGACGGACTGGGCCGTGGCCAGGGCCGTCGCGGCGCTGGCGGCGAAGGATTCGAGCAGCGCCTCGTCGTCGGCCGAGAAGTCCGGCCCGTTGCGGGTGCGGTCGTAGGCCTGGAGCACGCCGATCGTACGGCCGCGGTAGATGAGCGGAGCGATCAGCCCGGTCGTGGCGGAAAGACCGAGCGCGCTCGCCACGACCCCCATGCGGCTCTCGACGTCGGCCACCCGTTCGGGCTGATGGGTGCGCAGCACGCGCTCGGCCACGGTTCCGGCGACGGGGATCCGGGTCCCGCGGATGCCCGACTTGAGATCTCCGGCGATCGCCGCGACGACCAGCTCGCCCCCCTCCTGGCTGAGGATGACCAGTGACCGCGCCTCGACCAGGGCGCGGGCCCGCTTGACGATGAGCTCGAGCACGCGCGACATGTCCGTCTCGCCCCCGAGCGCACGGGAGATGGCGACGGTTGCCTCGAGGCCGTGTACCGCGTGCTCGAGCTCCTCGCGGCGCCGCTCGGCGCTCTGGTAGAGGCGGGCGTTGTCGATCGCGACCGCCGCGTACTCGGCCAGGAGCACCACCGCCGCCTCGTCGGCGGCGTCGAACTCACCGCCGTCCTTCTCGGCCAGGTACAGGTTTCCGTAGGCCTCGCCGCGGATCCGGATGGGCACCCCGAGGAAGGTGTGCATCGGCGGGTGCCCGGGCGGGAAGCCGTAGGAGCGGGCGTGCTCCTCCACGTCTCGCAGGCGCAGCGGCTGGGGATCCTGGATGAGCAGACCGAGAACGCCGCGGCCGCGCGGCAGGTCGCCGATCTCGGCCCGGGTGGGCTCATCGACGCCGATGGTGAGGAAGCGCTCGAGCTCGCGCTTGTCGGCATCGAGAATCCCGAGGGCGGCGTAGCGCGCGCCCGTGAGGTCGCGAGCGGCCTCCAGGACGCGGGAGAGGACCCGTTCGGGGTCGAGCTCTTCGACGACCGAGCTTCCCACGCTCACCAGCGTCCGCAGGCGAGCCTCGTCCAGATGATCATCCATTTTGCTCAGCAACCTTAGCGCCGGTGCCCGCAGCCGCCCAGGTGCGTAATTCCCCACGCGTGGATGCGGGGGCGCGCGGATGCCGCGATCCCCGGCTTTTCCTACGTTGCGGACGAGATGCGCACGGCCCTGCCGCCACGTGAGCCCGTCGGAGCCGGCCAGGTCGACGTCGACGAGCTGGTCGAGGCTCTCGGGCGCCCGGACTTCTACCCCCACCGGCCGGTCGGGGTCGAGCACCGGGAGACGCCGATCTCGTGGGTCTTCCTGGCGGGCGAGCGCGCCTACAAGCTCAAGAAGCCCGTGATCCTGCCCTTCCTGGACTACGGCACCGCCCAGCGCCGCCGGAGCCTCTGCGAGGAGGAGGTCCGGCTCAACCGCCGCCTGGCCCCCGATGTCTACCTCGGGGTTCGCTCGGTGGTCTGGAGCCACGGGCGCCTCGAGCTGAGAGACCCCGGAGACCCCGGCGCGGTGGAGCACGTCGTGGAGATGTCTCGCTTCGACGAGGGCCGCACGCTGGCCGCGCGGCTGGCGGCGGGCCACGCCGGCCGACTCGACATCGAGCGGATCGGCCGGCGGCTGGCCGACTTCCACCGCCACGCGCCGTCGCGCCCCCACGAGTCGGACGAGCCGGCTCGCATCCAGCACGCGATCAACGACAGCTTCGAGGTCATCTCACCATGGGCGCACGTGATCGGCTCCGAGCGCGTTCACGCCGCCCAGCGCTTTGCTCAGGCCTTCCTGGCCGCGCGCGGGCCGGCCATCGTGGCCCGGGGGCGCCGGGGGCTCGTGCGCGAGGGGCACGGCGATCTGCGCGCGGAGCACGTTCTGCTCGACGGCGATGACGTCGTGATCGTCGACTGCGTGGAGTTCGATCGCGAACTGCGCGAGATCGACGTCGGCGCCGACCTGTCCTTCCTGGTCATGGACCTCGCGCGCCTGGGGCATTCCGAGCTGGGCTGGGACGTCGTACGCGCCTATCGCCGGGCCGGCGGCGATCCCGGCCCGGACGCCCACATCGCCTTCCACGCCGCCGCGCGCGCCTGGGTGCGGACCAAGCTCGCCTGCCTGCGCGCGGGCGATCCCGAGCGCTCCGACCACGAGCGCAGCGAGGCCGTCGAGGAGGCCAGAAGCACGTTTGCGGTGGGCGAGCGCCTGACCTGGCGCGCGCGCCTTCCCCTCGTGCTCTGCGCCTGCGGCGTCCCCGCGAGCGGCAAGTCACACCTCGCCGCCGCCCTGGCCGACCGCTCCGGCCTTTCGGTGGTGGACTCCGACACGACCCGTAAGCGCCTCGCCGGCCTCGACCCGGCCGAGCGCGCTCCCCGGTCCGCCTATGACGACGAGACCTCGCGCCGCACGTACGCGGCGATCGGGTCCTCGGCGGCGGCCCTGGTGCACGAGCAGGGTGGCGCCATCGTCGACGCGACCTTCCGCCACGCGGCCGATCGCGCGGCCTTCCGCCGCGCTCTCGGGCGCCCGGTCCCGCCCCTGGTATTCGTCGAATGCCTCGCGCCGCCTGACGTCCTGAAGGCGCGGGCGCGCACACGCGAGCAGCAGCCCGGCCGAGTGTCGGACGCGGGCGTGGCCGAGGTGGCCCGGCTCTCGGCCGACTGGGAGCCCCTGGGCGACCTTGCACCCGGGCGCCATGTCCCGGTCCGCACCGACCGCCTGATCGGAGACGCCGTCGACGACGTCGTCGCCATGCTGGACCGCCGGCTGGACGGCGCGGCCGCCCTGCCCGAACCCGACTCCGAGGAGTGAAGACATGACCGACGATTCCCCCCTGCGCGTCCTGATCGCCGGCGGCGGCGTGGCCGGCCTCGAGACCCTCCTCGGGCTGCATTCCCTGGCCCGCGACCGCGTCGAGATCGAGCTGCTCGGAGCCGAGCCGGAGCTCGTGAACCGGCCGTCCTCGGTCGGCGAGCCCTTCGGACATCCCCACCCGCGGCGCCTGGACCTGATGGAGATCGCCCAGGAGCGCGGAGCGACGTTTCGCGTGGGGCGCCTGGCCGCGGTGCACTCGGAGGCCCGCGAGGCCGAGACGACCAACGGAGGCCGGATCGCCTACGACGCGCTCGTCGTCGCGATCGGCGCCACCGCCGAGGAGGCGTTGCCCGGTGCGCTGACCTTCCGCGGAGAGCCCGACGTCGCGGCCTTCCGCGAGCTGCTCGGTCAGATCCACGTCGGCGAGGTCCGCCGCGTGGTGTTCGCGCTGCCCGACGGCGCCTGCTGGCCGCTGCCCCTCTACGAGCTGGCGCTGATGACGGCCAGCCGGATTCGCGCCCTCGGGGTAGCGGACACCGAGATCGCGCTCGCCACGCCGGAGGAGCGTCCGCTGGGCCTGTTCGGCCCGGTGGCCAGCGATGCGGTGGCCGAGCTGCTCGAGGAGGCCGGCATCGAGGTCGTCACGTCCGCCCACGCCGCGGCCATCGAGGATCGCGAGCTGCGGCTGGTGCCGGGGCGGCGCCTGGCGGCCGACCGGGTGGTCACGCTGCCCCGCCTGCGCGGGCCCGCGCTCCCGTGGCTCCCGTGCGACGCCGACGGCTTCCTCCCCACCGATCCGCACGGCGCGGTGCGCGACGCGGAGGGCGTCTGGGCAGCCGGTGACATCACCTCCTTCCCCGTCAAGCAGGGCGGCCTGGCCGCCCAGCAGGCCGACGCCGTGGTGGAGTCGATCGCCGCGCGCGCCGGTGTCGCGATCGAGCCGGAGCCGTTCAAGCCTGTGCTGCGGGGCATGCTGCTGACCGGCCACGCGCGCAGATTCCTGCGCTCGGGCATCGCCGGCGGCCAGAACGAGGCGTCCCAGAGCGCCGAGGTGCCGCTGTGGTGGCCGGTGACCAAGGTCGTCGGGCGCCACATCTCCTCCTACCTCGTCCAGCGCTGCGGCCAGCCGCCGCAGGACGCCCCGGACGATCCGGGCTCCGTCGCGGTCGAGGCGCCTGTGGCGGAGCTGTTCTAGAGATCTAGACGCGGTCGTGCACGACGACGACGGGCCGGGTGGTCCCGTGCAGGACCGCGTTGGCGACGCCGCCCAGCACGCGGCGGCGCAGCCTCGTGCGTCCGCTGAACCCGATCACGATGGCGCCGACCGAGCGCTCCTCCGCCGCCCGGAGGATGGCCTCCGCGGCACCGCCGTCCTTGACGGCCGCCGAGAGCGCGATGGCGTCGAAGCCGGCCTCGGCGGCGATCCGGGCGCCCTCCTCGGCCGTCTGCTGCGCGGCGCGGCCCGCCAGGCGGTTGTACTCCTCGACCGAGGTCCCGAGCACGTCGACGAAGGTCTCCAGCGCCGAGCGCGGGGCGCCCGCCGCCTCCCACACGCACAGCGACACCGCGGCCGTCTCGCTCATCAGCTCGCCCGCCCGCCGAATCGCCGCTCCGGCGCTCTCGGAGCCGTCGTAGCAGAGCAGGATGGGCCCGGCCATGGCGCCATCTTGACGTAGTTGCTACGGACGAGCCGCCGTGTCCCGGACGGATGGATGACGCGCGCCACGCGGGCACGATCAGCACATGGAATCTCCCCTTCCCCAGCCCACTCGCCTCGCCCGCCTGCTGGAGCTGGTCGTGGACTCCTTCTGGCTCATCGTGATCTCGTTCGTGGGCCTGTACGTGTTCCTGCTCGTCCTCGGCGGCTTCACGCCGGCCTCGGCGGGCGGGGTGTCGCTGATCGTCGGCCTGGGGATCGTGCTCTTGGGCATTCACTTCTGGCGGCAGCACAGGCACGTCTACGAGGTCACCCACGACCCGCGGATCAAGTCGGCGCGCGAGCGGCGCGGCTATTGACCCGGCGCCCCGGCCAACCTGGCCGATTTGATCCGGAATTAACGCCGTCTCGCTAGTACCCTTCGCGCAGAGCGCGGAGATGTCCTACGCCGAGCAGTCACCGAGCCTGCGGCCGATGAGCCAGCAGGCCACCTCACTGGCCCATGAGTGGCGCCGCCTCGGGCGGGCCGCGACGGTCGTGGCCGTCCTCACGAGCCCGGCGCTCTTCTTCATCTTCTACGTGGGCAACGACTGGAGTTGGTGGATCTCGCTGATCGTCACGTTCGTGGCGATCATCGCCTTCCGCGGGCTCGTCGACGTCATCGCCCACAAGCTGATCCCGTCGCCGAACCTGTACGGGGCCGGGCGCGAGATGCTCGACCAGGACGTCGTGGACCGGCGCCGGGTCTGGTACTGGCGCACGCGCTTTCGCCGGCTGGGCTGGCTGCTGCTCGCCTTCACCCTGCTCACGATCGTCCTCAACCTGTTCCTGCGGATGGCGGGCGAGAACCCGGGCAGCGTGTGGAACACCTGGAGCGCGTTCGGGCCGCTGTTCGTGCAGTTCCTGCCGCAGATGCTGGTGCTGATGCTCCAGCTCCCGCTGTTCTTCCTCTTCAACTTCCTCATCTTCTTCGGCCCGCTGCTCTTCTTCGGGATCAAGCAGATGAAGGGCTACGAGCCGGGCGACGCCGACTGGGGCGTGAAGCTCACCGACGTCCGCGGACAGGCCGAGCCCAAGGAGGAGGTCACGCGCGTGATCTCCCTGTGGCAGTCCGGCGACGAGTTCGAGAAGTCGGGCGGCAAGCGCGAGCGCGGGCTGCTCTTCCTCGGCGCGCCGGGCACCGGCAAGACCATGCTCTCCAAGGCGATCGCCACCTCGTTCAACTCGCCCTTCGTCCTCATGCCGGGCTCGGGCTTCGCCCAGACGTTCATCGGGATGGACGTCGTCGTGGTCATGTTCCTCATCTCCAAGGCCCGGCGGCTGGCCCGCAAGTGGGGCGGCCAGTGCATCGTGTTCATCGACGAGATCGACGCCGTGGGCATGCGCCGCCAGGCGCTCCAGGGCGGCATCGGCGGGATGGCCACGCCCCAGCCGGTCCAGGGCCCGGGCTCGTTCCACGACCACGCCTTCTACGGCCCGATGGGCTCGCTCACGTCGACCGGCGACCTGATCCTGGAGAACCGCGCCTGGCGCGACCGGCTGTTCGAGGCGCGCGCGCCGGAGACCAGCTCGATGTATCCGCCCGCGCTCCTGCGCCTCGGGCAGAAGATCCAGGGCGTCATGTTCCCCGGCGGGATGGGCGGCATGGGCGGAGGGATGGCCCTGAACCAGCTGCTCGTGCAGATGGACGGCGTCGACGACCCGCCGTTCATGCGCAAGCTCTTCACCAACCGCTTCAACACCTTCCTCGACGCGACCTACATCGTCCCCCAGAAGATCGGCAAGCGCCGTCTGCGCATCCGCCCGCCCAAGCCGAGGTCGGAGCAGATCTACTTCATCGGCGCCACCAACGTCCCGATCGACGTGCTCGACCCCGCGCTCATCCGGCCGGGCCGGATGGGCCGCCACATCTGGTTCCGCACACCGACGAAGGACGACCGCAAGGACATCTTCGACCTCTACATGCGCAAGGTCGACCACGAGACCGACCTCGACCGCGACCAGCGCCGCGACGAGCTGGCTCGGATCACCAACGGGTACTCCCCCGCCATGATCGAGCAGGTCTGCTCCATGGCGCTCACCTACGCCCACTCGGAGGGCCGGACCGAGTTCGGCTGGCCGGACATCGTCGAGGCCATGACGACGATCGAGTCGGGCACCGCCCAGGGCATCGACTACGTGCCCGCCGAGACCCGCGCGGTGGCGATCCACGAGGCCGGCCACGCCGCGGCCAGCCACGTCTACATGAAGGACGTGCAGTCCACCCGGCTGTCGATCCGCAAGCGCGGCGGCTCGCTGGGCCACCACCAGGCGATCGAGAAGGAGGAGCGCTTCTCCTCCTGGCGCTCCGAGGAGATCGCCAAGCTGATCTGGACGCTGGGCGCGATGGCCGCCGAGCGCGTCTTCTACGGCGAGAACTCGACCGGCGTCGGCGGCGACGTGCAGAGCGCCACCGCTCGCGCGGCGTGGATGGTCGGAGCCTGCGGCATGGGCCCCGAGCGCATCTCACTCGACGGGCGCTACGCCAGCCTCGAGGACGAGGAGGCCGAGCGCGAGAAGATCATGAAGCGCTTCGAGCACATCGGCCAGCAGATCATGAACACGACCGGCGGGGCCGGGCCGTTCCAGGCGGATCCCCTCTCCGGCGTGCTGGGCAACCGCTACGACCGCGAGGCCGTGGCCCAGCTCCTCGGCCAGGCCTACCTCACGGCGCACGCCCTCATCCTCTTCAACCGCGACAAGGTCGAGCGGGTGGCCGACGTCCTCATCGACCGCCGCGAGCTGCACGGGGACGAGGTCGTGGCGGTGCTCGACCAGGCCGGGCTGCGCAAGCCCGACATCGACCTCACCGACGAAGAAACATGGCCGAAGCTGTAGACGGAACGCCGCCCGAGGAGCGTCCCGAGGACCGTCCCGACGAGGCGCACGAGCTGCTCCCCGAGCCGGTGAGCGGCCCCGAGCGCCTGCCCGAGCCAGCGTCGCACGCCGAGCTGGACTTCCCGGCCAAGCGCCCGCCCCCGTCCACCTTCGCGCCCCGCTTCCGCATGGTGACGGGCGCGCTGGTCGGCGTGGCCGTGGGCGCCCTGGCGGCGACGGCACTGCTCCTGGCCGGCGGGACGACGAAGCAGCACGGCCTGGCCTGGTCGCGCTGGAAGCCCGCCGACCACGGGACCAAGGACGGCGCCGAGCAGATCGCCCGTCACGTCGGCGAGAACTACCGTCTGCCCACCGGCGACCAGCTCGTGCTCGTCACGGGCGGCCCGCTGCGCGTCGCCGGGCTCGACCTTCCCGTGCGGATCGCGATGGACCGCAGCGGCGGCACCGGCAGCTCCGACAGCATCTCCGAGGTCAAGGGCCGCACCGTGATGTTCCAGCTGTGCGGGCTGGGAGCGCGCTGCGCCATCAACAAGGGCAAGGCCTCGAAGGTGCGCTTCCTCCTGCTCAGCCGCGAGGCGCTCGAGCTGGCGCTGTACTCGTTCCGCTACCTCGACGGCGTCAAGAACGTCGTGGCGCTGCTGCCGCCCTCGCCGGGTCAGAAGCCCGAGAACGCCCTGTTCTTCCGCAAGAGCGACTTCGAGCCGGCCCTCGACCACCCGCTGGCCGCCACGCTGCCCTCGCCGCCACCGACACTCAACGCGCTGCCGGACTCCCCCGAGGCCAGCGAGATCCAGCGCCTGACCGACGGCCAGCTGTTCCGCTACAGCTTCCAGCAGAGCCAGGACCTCAGCGCCTTCCTGGTCCTGAACAAGCTGCAGGGATAGCGCGGCGCGGCTAGGCCTCGGCGTCGTCGCGCCGCTGGTACCCCGGGCACTCGCGCACGGGCAGGCGCGGGTAGCGCGGGTACTCGGGCTCCTCGCGCGAGCGCTCGCACAGCGAGAAGGTCGAGCCGCGCGTGTTCGGGACGAGGCGCTGGTGGCGGCAGCTGTCGCACAGTCCGGCCGGCATGCGGGCCATGCGCCAAGCCTAGGCGACCCGGCGCACCCTCCGCCCTCGCCAGCTAGTTTTCGGACCATGCGAGGGGCAGGGGTCATCGCCGCGGCTGCGGTCGCGCTCGCGCTGGTCGCGGCGCCGGCGGACGCCGCGCGCAACCGCGTCCGGCCCGTGCCCACCTACCGGGCCGACGCCAGCTCGGCGGAGTGGCGTGGAACGCCCACCGACCTGGGCGGGCGCACGCAGCTCTCGCGCGGCGAGCTGATCTCCACCGACTATCTCTACGACGACTACGGGGCCGACGTCAACGGCGTGCCCGACCTGCCGGCGTTTCGCTCCAACCTCGCCCCGACGACGGGCGACTACCGCTACCCGACCGACGAGGCTCGCTACGGCAACAACGCCGCCGACCTGCGGGAGGTCCGCTTCGCGGCCGACCGCTCGGCCCTGCACGCGCTGATCGCGCTCCAGACCATGAAGGTGCCCGACGCCGCCGTGGCCATGATCGCCATCGACACCGACGGCAACCCCGCGACCGGCGCCTCCGAGTGGCCCGACGGCGTCGGCATCACCACCCCCGGCGCCGATCGCTTCGTCACGGTCTCGGGCAGCCAGGCGCACGTCACCGACGCGGCCGGCCACGTCACGGCGGTCCGCGCCGCCGTGAACCTCGACGAGAACACCCTGGCCGTCGACGTGCCGCTCGCGGCGCTGGGCGCCGTGGGCCCGAAGGCTCGGGTCTGGGTCGTGACCGGCCTCGCCGCATCGGGCGCGCGCTTCGCGGCCCAGTCCGGCCAGGCGGCGCCGTTCGACATCGCCTTCCAGGGCGACGACAACAACGGGCCGCGGACGTTCTCGCCCTGGTCGGACTACCGACAGTCCAAGGCGCTGGCGGCGCACGACCTCGACGGGTTCTCCCATCCCCTCGACCTCGCCGCTCTCCAGCAGCGCCGGTCGAGGTCGTTTCGCATCTCCCCCGGCTTCTACGACGTGATCTTCCACTCGGCCCAGCGCTACGGCGAGGGCGTCGACCTCAAGCAGGCCACGGGAGACGGCTCGATCAGCGGCACGGCGGCGCCGATGTTCCTCTCGCCCTACCAGACCTACGGGCTCTACATCCCGTCCGCCTGGCGGCGGCCCGGGAAGACGCCGCTGCTGCTCAACGGGCACTCCCTCGACGTCAACCACAACGAGTACTCCAACGTCAGCCCGAACTTCCTCAAGCAGATCGGCGAGCAGCGCGGCAGCCTGATCCTCACGCCGCTGGCCCGCGGGATCGACACCTGGTACCTCGACGCCGGGCTGATCGACACCTTCGAGGCCTGGCGCGACGTCAAGCGCCGCTTCCATCCCGACCCGGATCGAACCGCCCTGGGCGGCTACTCGATGGGCGGCTATCTGTCCTACCGCCTCGGGCTGCTCATGCCCGACGCCTTCACCCGGGTCGCCGACTACGTCGGGCCGCCGGTCTACTACCAGTGGGCCTATCCCACGCCGCCGCAGTCCACGCCCGAGTGGGCGGTGGCCGGCAACACGAACCTCATCGTCGACAACGGCCTGAATCTGCCGTTCGAGGTCAACCAGGGCAACGCCGACGAGCTCGTCCCGGTCAGCGGCGTGGTGCATCAGATGGACGACTTCAAGGCCGCCGGCAACCCCTACCGCTTCTACCACCACGTCTCCGACGATCACCTCTCGTTCATCCTCAACGACGTCTGGACGCACACCAAGGCGTGGCTGGGCGACGCGCGGCGCAACCTCAGCCCGCCCGAGGTCCGCTACAAGCGCTACCCGTCGATGGACCTGCGCAAGGCCGGTCTGGTGTTCGACGGCGCCTACTGGGTGCGCGAGATCACGCCGCGCACGCGCGGCCGCCCCGACCGACTTCGGCGAGGTGTGGGCGACGAACTTCGCCCGCGGCGGCTTCCGGCGCCGGGTCGTCGACGAGGGCACGACCGCCTACACGCCGACCGAGGGCGGGATCTCGCCCGCGACGGTGACCGGGCAGCACGTGGACAACGGCGCGCCGATTCCCAGGAGCAACGGCTTCGAGGCGCGCCTGCAGAACGTCGGCTCGGTGCGGTTCCTACCGGCCTGATGGGCCTGGCGACGGGCTCGCCGGTGAGCGCCTCGCTCACGGGCGACGGCCCGACGACGGTGCGCTTCGACGGCCGCTGGCCCAGGCGGCTGACGGCGACGCTCGACGGGGCGCCCGGTCGCCGTCACCCGCGAGCGCGGCGGCCGCATCGCGCTGACGCTGGCGCTGGCGGCCGGCCGGGCGCACGCGTTGGTCCTGCGCCCGAACTGACGAACGGGTCACTACACTTTATGAAGTGAGGACGTTCGTACGACTGCTCGGTTTCCTGCGCCCGTACAGGTCGGGAGTCGTGTGGTCCCTGATCCTGGCCTCGCTGGCCATCGTCGGGACGGTGGCCATCCCGTGGCTGACGGGCGTCGCGATCAACGACATCAAGTCCCACGACCGCTCGGGCCTTCAGCTCGCGGCGCTGGGGATCGTCGCGGCGGGTCTCGGGCGCCTGGTCCTCACCGTGAGCCGGCGCCTGATCGCCGGGCGCGTCTCGCTCGGCGTCGAGGTGGATCTGCGCAACCGCATGTACTCGCACCTGCAGGGCCTCGAGCTGGGGTTCTTCGACAACCAGCAGACCGGGCAGCTGATGTCGCGGGCCACGGTCGACCTCCAGGCGGTGCGCTTCTTCCTGGGCTACGGCCTGGTCTTCCTCCTGCAGTCGTTCCTCACGCTCACCTTCGGCGCGGTGGCGATGTTCATCCTCAACCCCGCGCTGGCGGCGATCGCGCTCGCGCCCGTGCCGTTCGTGATCCTGATCGGCTGGCGCTTCGGGCGCCTGAACCGCCCGGCGCTGCAGGAGGTCCAGCAGCGCATCGCCGAGCTGACGGCCAACGCCGAGGAGAACGTCTCCGGGGTGCGGATCGTCAAGGCGTTCGCGCGCGAGGCCCACCAGGCGGCCCGCTTCCGCCACAGCGTCTCGCGGGTGTTCGACCAGGCGATGCTCTCCACGCGGATCCGCGCCTTCTACACGCCGCTGATCGGCTTCCTGCCCAACCTCGGGCTGGCGGCGATCCTCTTCTTCGGCGGGCGCCAGGTGATCAACGGGACGCTCAGCCTGGGCGACTTCGCCGCCTTCTACGCCTACCTTTTGATGCTGATCTCCCCCATGCGCTCGCTCGGCGTCTTCCTGGGCATGGCCCAGCGGGCCGTGGCCTCGGGCGCACGGGTGTTCCAGATCCTCGATCGCCAGCCCGAGATGACCGTGCCCGACGGCGCGCCGGCGCTTCCGGCCGGCTCGGGCCGCGTGGAGATGCACGGCGTGACGATGACCTACCCGGGCGCCTCGGAGCCCTCGCTGCGCGACATCGACCTGGTGGTCGAGGGCGGCACGACCGTCGCGCTCGTCGGAGCAACCGCGTCGGGCAAGACGTCGCTCGTCGGCCTCATCCCGCGCCTGTACGACGTGGACGAGGGGGTCGTGACCGTGGACGGCGCCGACGTCTCGAAGGTGCAGCTCACGTCGCTGCGCAACGAGATCGCGCTCGTGACCGACGACCCGTTCCTCTTCTCGGCCAGCGTGCACGAGAACATCGCCTACGCCCGGCCCGACGCGTCGCGCGAGGAGGTCGAGCAGGCGGCCCGGCGCGCGCAGGCCGCGGACTTCATCGCCGCGCTGCCCGACGGCTACGACACCCTGATCGGCGAGCGCGGCCTCACCGTCTCGGGCGGCCAGCGCCAGCGCCTGGCCATCGCCCGGGCGCTGCTGGCCGACCCGCGGATCCTGATCCTCGACGACGCCACGTCGTCCGTCGACGCCTCCACGGAGCACGAGATCAAGGAGGCGCTCCAGGAGGTCATGGCCGGGCGCACGACGTTCGTCATCGCCCACCGGCTGTCCACGATCTCCCTGGCGGACGAGATCGTCGTGCTCGAGCACGGGCGCATCGCCTGCCAGGGCCCCGACGAGGAACTGCGCGAGACCTCGGACCTGTACCGCGAGATCGTGGCCAAGGGACTGCCCGACCAGGTGTTCCTGACCGAGAAGCCGCGCGAGGCGGAGGTGGCGGGCTTCTGAGCCGGCACCTGCATCGAGCCGACATCCTGCGCCGCCTGCGCGGGACCTCGGGCCGCGGGCGCAAGCTGCGCGGGCTGATCGAGCTGCTGCGGCCCTACCGCTGGCGCGTCGTCGCCATGTTCGCCGCCCTGCTGTTCGGGACGGCGGCCTCGCTCGCCCCGGCCCCGCTGGCCAAGCTGGCGATCGACGACGGGATCAGCAAGGGCGACGTCACGACCCTCGACTGGGTCGTGGTCGCGTTCCTGGCCTCGGCGCTGATCCTCTGGCTGGGGAGCGCGCTGCAGACCTACCTGGTCGGGTGGGTCGGCCAGCGCGCGCTTCAGGACCTGCGCATCCGCATCTTCGAGCATCTCCAGACGCTCTCGATCGGCTTCTACTCGCGCCGGCGCGCCGGCGTCCTCGTCTCGCGGATGACCAACGACGTGCAGGCGCTCGACCAGCTGGTGAGCGACGGCGTGGTGACCCTGTTCCAGAGCTCCCTGACCCTGATCGGGACGCTGGTGATCCTCTTCGTCCTCGACGTCAAGCTGGCGCTGCTGACCCTGCTGATCGTCCCGATCGTGCTGCTGGGGTCGCTGGCCTTCCGCATCGCCTCGGCCGACGCCTACCGGATCACGCGCGAGAAGATCGCCTGGATCACCTCCTACCTTCAGGAGACCCTCTCCGGAGTGCGCGTCGTGCGCGCCTTCGGGCAGGAGCCCCGGCATCTGCGCCAGTTCGCCGAGCTCAACGACGAGAACCGCGACGCCAACATGAAGACCGTCTACCTCAACGCGGCCTACTTCCCCGCGATCGAGCTCATGTCGGCGCTGGCCACGGTGGGGATCCTGCTCTACGGCGGCTACCAGGCGATCGACGGCAATGTGACGGTCGGAGTGCTCGTCGCCTTCATCGCCGCGCTCAACAACTTCTTCGACCCCATCCAGCAGCTCTCCCAGCTCTACACGACCTACCAGGCGGGCATGGCGGCGCTGGACAAGATCTTCGAGCTCCTCGACGAGTCCCCCGACCTCGTGGACAAGCCCGACGCGGTCGAGCTGCCCCGGCTGCGCGGCGAGATCCGCTTCGAGGACGTCTCCTTCTGCTACGGCCAGGGCGAAGACGCCGTGTGGGCGCTGCGCCACGTCGACCTCGACGTGCCGCCCGGCCAGACGGTGGCGCTGGTCGGCGAGACGGGCGCGGGGAAGTCGACGATGGCCAAGCTCGTGACCCGCTTCTACGACCCGACCGAGGGCCGCGTGCTCGTGGACGGCGTGGACCTGGTCGACGCGAGCAGCGAGTCGCTGCGCTCACAGCTGGGCGTGGTGCCCCAGGAGGGCTTCCTGTTCAGCGGGTCGGTCCGCGACAACATCGCCTTCGGGCGCCCGGACGCCGGCGACGAGGAGATCGCGCAGGCCGCGGCCGCCGTGGGCGCCGACGCCTTCATCGAGGCCATGCCCGAGGGCTATGACTCCGAGGTCGGCGAGCGCGGCTCCCACCTGAGCGCCGGCCAGCGCCAGCTCATCGCGTTCGCCCGGGCGCTGATCGCCGACCCGCGGATCCTCGTGCTCGACGAGGCAACGTCGAACGTCGACATCCAGACCGAGACGCGCATCGAGGAGGGCCTGCGGCGCCTGCTCGCCGGCCGCACCGCCGTCGTGATCGCCCACCGGCTCTCAACGATCCGCCGGGCCGGGCAGATCGTCGTGCTCGAGGGCGGGAAGATCGTCGAGCGAGGCACCCACGAGGAGCTCCTCGCCGCCGATGGGGCGTATCGGCGGCTGCACGAGGACTGGGCGTCGCACGCCGCGGCGTAGCGCGGACCGGAAACGGGTATGTCGCTGGTCGTCTTGGCGGCAACTCCAATAAGCTTGCTTAGCTCCCCAATACTCGATATGCATGAGTATCGACGCGTCAGGACGACGCGCTAGGGAAATGCAGAAGACCCGCTCACATCCACGGACTGGGACCGGCCTCGGAGTCGTTCAACGCGTCTTCGACCATCTGGAGGCTGACGAGCACGCTGCCGTGGCGGCCCTATGCCACTCCGAGTTCGAGCTGAAATGGGCCGGCGTGGGCGCACGACGCCATAGCCACGCCGGGCCGGACGCGTTCGAGCACCACCTCGGCGAGCTGGGCGACGCGTGGGAGGAGATTCACGTCCTGTGCGACCGGCTGCTCGAGCGAATGGACAACGTGCTCGCCTACTACCGCTTGCGCGGGCGTGCCTCAGACGGCACCATGGCGATCAGCCCCCACGCGGCCGTGGTCCGCGTCCGGGACGACCAGCTGTGGCGATGGGACTCCTTCCAGGACGCGGCACACTCTTTCGACTGGCTCGCCACCGAGTCGCGGCTCGCCTGATGGGGCGGCGGAGGCCCGGAGCCGGACCCGCCTGACCGGTGGGTCCGGCTCCGCATTTTCCGGGCCTCGGCTAGCCGACGCAGGCCTGGATCTTCGCCGGGTCGCCGGCCGCCTTGGCGATGCAGTCGGCCGTGTTCTTCCCCGCGTCGCCGGGCGCGCGCACGTTCGAGCCGTCCAGATCGGCCTGGTAGAGGTTCCCCGAGCCCGGCGGGCCGATGTTCACCGACCAGATCGGGTCGCCGCTGACCGGGTCGATGTCCAGAGTCATGAACTGGACGTCGCCGAGGTCGTAGCCCGGGTTGCTTGGCGTGGATGCCCGCCACGATGCGCTCGGGCGTGCCGGCGCTCAGGCGCGAGATCGGGAAGACGTTGTCCTCGATGCGGCCCGGCCCGATGAGGTGGACGCGGAAGTCGCTCAGGTCGCCGCCGCTGGAGTAGGTCCAGCCCTTGGCGCCGTCGCCATAGCGGACCTGGAACTTGGCCGTGCCGGGCTCCAGGCGCAGCTCGAGCACCTGAGTGGCGCCCTTGCCCTTCACGGCGTCGAGCGCCTTCGCGAAGTTGGCCGAGCGGACGAGGCTGTCGTCGCTCGAGGCGCTCGGCCCGCCGTTGCCGCCGGTGGCCTGCTGGATCGCGCTGCGGGCGGAGTCGACCCGATGCACGGCCCGGGAGATCCCGAACACGACGGCGAGGACGACGACGATGAGGCTGACGAGGATTCCGAGGGGACTGCGTCGGAGCATCTGCGTTCCTTTCCGGGGCTTGTGCTCCGACAACCGGGGGGCGACGGGTTTCTTACGTCGTGGCGGTGACAGTTCTCGCGTCGCCGGTTGGAGCGACGCCCGGCGGCGCGGCGCCGAGCATTTCCTCCGTCAATGACGACCAGGAGGAACTCCCCCATGAACCGCCTCACCCGCATCATCGTCGCCGCCCTGATGGGCGCCGCCTTCCTCGCGGCTCCCGCGGCCAGCATGGCCAAGAACATCACGTTCGGCAGCCGCCTCGACCACGAGCCGTCCAACTCCGCCCCGGGCCACAACTGCCGCGAGGACGGAAGCGACGACCCGACGCCGACCTGCACGCGCATCGAGCTCGACAAGAGCTTCGGCGTCAAGGCCGGCCTGCGCGCCCCCGCGAACGGCAGGATCGTGAAGTTCAGCGTCCGCGCCGGCGCGCCGGGCAAGATGACCCTGCGCCTGGTCCACCTCAACAGCTTCGCGTTCAACTCGAACGTGAACGAGTGGATCGCCAAGGGCAAGGGCGCCGGCACCGGCCCGACCGTCAGCTACAAGGGCCTCGGGTTCTCCGAGACCGGCAACCCCGTCGAGACCTTCAAGGCCAACCTGAAGGTCCACAAGGGCGACTACCTCGGCCTCGACTCCACGGCCACGTCGGCCCTGTACTGCTCCAGCGGCGGCCCCAACCAGGCCATCTTCTCGCCGAAGCTCGGCAAGAAGGTCCGTTCGACCAGCAAGACCGACGGCTGCGAGCTCATGCTCCAGGCCGTGATGAAGCCGGCGAAGAAGAAGTAGCTCCGGCTCCTCCTCCCGGCGAAACGGCGGCCGGCCCTCAGGGGCCGGCCGCTTCGCCGTCAGCGAAAGGAGCCCGGCGCGACGTCGCGGAGGTGCGCCGCGATCGCCCGGTGGCCCGACTCGTTCGGGTGGAATGACTCCTCCCGGTCCTTCATGACTCCGTTGATCCAGTCGGCCGCGGCGTCGTTGCAGGCCGGATGGTCGCGGAAGGTCCTGACCAGGCTCACGAACCGGAAGCCGCGGCGCTTGCCGATCGCCCCCTGGATCGCTCGGTTGATCTTGACCTGCGCGCCGTGGAGGTCGTCCGCGTTGCCGTCGTCGAGGGCCAGGCAGCCGTCGACGTGGTCGCGCGGCACGAGGTTCGGGTAGCCCAGGACGAGCACGTTCGCCTGCGGGGCGCGGCTGCGGATCGCGCGGTACAGGTGGGCCAGGTCCTTCTTGAGCTGGGCGAGCCGGCTCCGGGTGAAGTGGCTGTCGATCGCGTCCTGGCAGCCCTCCCCGCCCGGCTCGACGCAGGACGTCATGACCGCCTTGAAGCCCATGTTGTTCCCGCCGGCGCTGAGCGTCACCAGGCGCGTCGACGAATCGAGGGCGCCGAGCTGGTGGGCCTCGATGTCGCCGCTCGTCGCGCCTGAGCAGGCCACGAAATCCGAGGTGGACGACACCAGGCCGTGCTTGAGGCGGGTGTGGAGCAGCGCCCAGTAGGCGTTGGCGGAGCGCCGGCAGTCGCCGCCCGAGTAGTCGTTGGCGCCCTGTCCGGAGGCGTAGGAGTCGCCCATCGCCACCCAGGTGCGGAGCGGAGGCGGCGGCTTGACGCACCTGGGCATCCCGGCGGGCAGGCCGGTCTGCCAGAAGCGCAGCGCGTCCGCGGGGATGTACCCCGACGCGGAGCCCGGGAGGTCGAGGAACACCCATTCGGCCTTCCCGTGGCGCTGGTGGCAGTTCGTCGTCACCCAGCCGTCCTTGAAGAGCGTCTTGCCCGCGGGGCTCCGGCCGGGCGGTCGCGCACGATCGCGTTGTGCTTGAGCCGGTACTGCTTGTGAAGCCCCCACGGCTGCTGGTACCAGACGTGGTTGGGCCCGGGCACCGCGCACGTGGGCGAGCCCGGGATGCGCCCGTCGATGTATGTCCTGATGTGCTGGTCGGCGACCCAGCCGACGTTGGGGACGTGGTCCCACAGGACCGTCCCGTTCTGGGTGACCGACGTCAGCTGGCAGTCGATCTGCCACCACTGCCCCTTGAGCACCTGGGCGCTGACGTCCGCGCGACCGTTGAGCTCGTCGTGGGCCGGCGCATTGCTCTCCATCTGGTACTCGAAGCGCGGCTTCCACGGCTTGAGCTTGTGCACGTGGTTGCGGTTGGAGTCGTTGCCGCCTCCCGGGCCGTCGCCCGGGGGCAGCGATGCGTGCGCGGCCGGTGCGAGCGACCGCGAGCGCAACCAAGGTGAGCAGCAGCCTGCGAAGGCCTCCCATGCCCCCGGATCACGCTGTCGCTCCAAGGAGTTGCGCTTGGCGGAGAGCCCGAGGTCCGTGTGGCGACCAGGAAGGCCGGCGGCGGCGGCTCCACGGGGCAAGCGGGCGATCCGCCAGGCGATCCGTCCGCCAAACGACGCCTCACGCGCCTACCAGAGCGCCTCGGGTATGGGCCCGAAGCCCCGGCTGATCCGGGGCTTCGGTTCTTCTAGGTCTTCTATTGCAAGTGATGCTGCAACTGCGTGAGGCTGGGGAGCCAGGACTCGAACCTGGAACAACTCGTCTCAGAGCCAGCCGTGTTGCCGATTACACCACTCCCCAGTGTCATGGAGGGCCGCCTGGCGGCCGAGGCTCAGTATAGATCGAGCGAGGCCGTCCGCAAGCTACTCAGGCGGCTACAGACTGGGCCGCCTGGGACGACTTGGACAGATGACGTGTGACCCCCCTCAGATCCAACACCTGCGGCGCGCGCAGCATCACCTCGCTGAAGTCGACGTCGGGGTGGGCAGTCACGATGACGACCAGATCCGAACCATCCAGGAGCTCATCCAACGGACTGGTGGCGAGGCCAAGAGACGGGACTTCTGGCACAAACGAGTCGTGGTAGCACAGGTCCGCGCCGCGCTCGCCTAGCAGGGACATGATCTTCAACGCCGGCGATTCGCGAACATCCCCGACGCCGCGCTTGTAGCTAACGCCGAGGATCCCGACGCGAGCGTCCCGCACCGGCCGGCCGAGGTCGTTGAGGGTACGCTCGATGCGCTCCAGGCAGTGGTACGGCATCCGCTGGTTCACTTTGCCAGCCAGTTCAATGAACTCGGTGGAGAGATCGAGCTCCCTGGCTCTCCACGAGAGATAGAAGGGATCCACGGGGAGGCAGTGCCCACCCATGCCTGGGCCGGGGTCGAAGCGCATGAAGCCGTACGGCTTCGTGGCCGCAGCGTCGACGACCTCCCAGATATCGAGACCCATGCGATCGGCGAGAATGGCAAGCTCGTTGACTAGCGCGATGTTGACCGACCTGAAGATGTTCTCCAGCAGTTTGGCCATCTCCGCCGCCTCGGGCGTCGAAACCCGCACGATGCGCTCGCAGACCAGCCCATAGAGCTCCTGGGCCCGATCTCCGCAAGGCGCAGTGAGGCCTCCGACGATCTTTGGCGTGTTTCCCAGGTGGTAGTCAGTTCTACCCGGATCGACGCGCTCCGGGGAGAATGCGAGGCTGAAGCCCTCGCCCGCAACTAATCCAGAGGTCTCGAAGATTCGGGCCAGTAGCTCACGCGTGGTTCCAGGATAGGTCGTGGACTCAAGGATCACTAGTTGCCCTTTCTGAAGGACCCCTGCCAGAGCGTGGGCGCTCGTCTCAAGCGGGGCCAAGTCCGGCTCGCGGTTCGGAGTAAGGGGCGTGGGAACGTACACGAGAACCGCGTCCGCCTGGGCGATGTCCGCGTAGCGGGTTGTTGGGAAGAACCGGTCGAGGGCCGCCGACAGACGATCGTTGGACACGTCTTCGACATACGACCGGCCTGCTTGTAGAGCACGCACTCTGGCCTCGGCGACTTCGACCCCGATCACATCGTTGCCGGCCTCAGCGAAAGCAACTCCAAGGGGCAGGCCGACGTACCCGAGCCCGATGATCGCGATCGTCGGGCGGGCCGTGCCGGTGGTCTGTACGAGGCGTTCGGGCATAGGCAGCTACCAGCCTGCGCCTGATGCATACCCACGAACTGGAAAATAGATTCTCGCTGATCCAACTCTCTGGATGCGTCGCACCGGACTTCGGTTTCACGTCGACACTATCGGAAGCGACTCACCGGAGCCTGCGTCGGGCGCCGCGCACCTGCTGTGGCACGCGTTGACGCTTGTTCCGGGCTGATCTAAGGCCGATCGATGGTCGAGGCATGATGAGAGCTGACACCCTTGAACGCACTACGACGCCGAGCCCCGATCGGAATGGATCCGTCGGGATGCTCACCGCAGCGCGGTACCAAAAGCTCCTCGTCCTCATCCCGCTCATCCTGTTCGTCGGAGCGGCAACCGGTGTCGCCCTTACCCGCAAGCCGGCGTACAAGGCGGAGGCCCGCATCCAAGTGGGAACGGTGAAATTCAACAGTCCTGCGGGCGGTTTCGTCGAGAGCGCTCAGGCGCTCGCCGCCTCTTACAGCGAGGCCATCGATGCGAGGGAAGTCATCACCCCGGTCGTGCGAAGGCTGGGCATGACGCGAGCCCAAGCCCGTTCACGTCGTTGGATCCCCGGTCCCAAAGAGCACGCTCATCAGCGTCACCGCGATCTCGGCGCCCACGCGCAGGCTCGCGATCCGCCTGGCCAACCAGGCGAGTACCTCGCTCATCAGTTACACGACTCGGCTCAACAGCGGAAGTCTCGACGGGGCGCGGATCCTTGCTCGCTATCGCCAGGCCGCAAAGGACTACGAACGGGTCCTGAAGCGCGCGCAGGACAACGCCGGGGCGGGGGTGCAGAGTCCGACCCCCAGCCGGCCGTAGCGGCCGCGAGCTTCGCGTAAAGACCTTGGCTCGCAGCTACCAATCGAGCCAGTCGTCCAGCCAGGTATCGCACGTTCTCGCCAGCGCGACCTCAGCCTCAAGCGACCGCCAGTCTTTTGCGATCAAGGCCATATTCGTCGGACTTGTGGCCGGCCTCTTGGTCGGACTCGCTTTGACGAGCTGGCGTGCAAATCGGCGTGTCCTCAAGGGTTGACGTCGAGGAGCGGCTTGCCCCAGGCTTGGGCCGCTCGTTACCCCTCGCTGGAATCTCGGTCGCCGCACTGTCCCTCGCCGCACTGGCGATGGTGCAAGGTGACCCCCGGTTGGCGCTAGGAATCTTGGCGCTCGGGGCGGCGCTCCTCGCGCTGCGTATCTCTGCCTGCAGATAGATCCCGCGTTTCTCTTCACCGCTGCCATCGCCTTTTCGGTTTTCAGCTCCAACTGGAGGCACTTGGGGCTCCGCGGTCTCCCCCTCGACCGAGCCGTCTTGCTCGTTGCGGTTCTCGCCGCAGTGTTGAGCAGCGTCGTACCGGGCGCAAAGTGGCAGGTCAAACCACGGGTTGCCGGGTGGGCTCTGGGCGTCGCGGCCGCATATGCGATCACCTCCGCGTTCGTGTCCGGACGTCTTTTCTCGCAGTCGGGTGGTTTCCGCCTTCTTAGAACAATTCGCTTGGTCCCGTTTGTCGCGTTCCTGCTCGCCCCCGTCGCCTTCAGAACGAGCAGACAGAGAGCGGTGTTACTCGCTGGTCTCGTTGGCGTCGGGGCGTATCTAGGTCTCACGACTCTCTTCGAGGCCGTCGGGTTCAGAGCCCTCGTGTTCCCGAAGTACATCCTCAATCCGGACGTGGGCATCCAGGCAGGACGAGCATCGGGGCCCCTTCGTCGAGGCCGAAGAAAACGGGGCCGCTCTGTTTACGTGCGCGGTCGCGGGAGTGGTGGCGGCCGCGACGTGGCAGAACCAACGCGCTCGCCGTCTCAGCTGGAGCGTCGCCGGTCTGTGCCTCATCGGATGCCTGTTCACCTTGTCCCGTGCCGTGTGGCTTGGAGCGGTGCTTGGCACTGTGCTTCCTCTGCTGGCCTTTACCGACCTCCGCCGCCACCTCCTCAGGTTCGTAGTAGTCGCGGTTGTGGCCACCGCGGGACTTCTCGCGTTGGTACCGGGGCTGGCCTCAGAGGCATCGACGCGCCGGTCGGAGCAGGAGACGGTTTGGGAGCGCCGGGAACTTGAGCGACGCCGCGATCCGCATGCTCGATGCACGCCCTCTGTTCGGGTTTGGATGGAACCGCTTCGACATCGGAGCGCTCCCCTACTTCCGCCAACGCGGCGACACCCGCTCGTCGGCGTGGATCAGATCGTCCACAACGTCGTGCTGTCGAACCTTGCCGAACTCGGCCTGCTCGGCACTGCCTTCTGGCTCCTGGCGGTAATGGTTGCGATTTCTGCGTCCGATTCTGCGAAGAGGGCCGCCCGAGCTTCTGCCCTGGCGCGTCGGGCTCGTCGCTCTTGCAGCAAACTGGGGGGTCATGATCATGCTCACGCCGTTGCCCCAGGTCTTTCCGAACCTCGTCCTGTGGCTCTGGGCCGGCATCGTGTCCATGGCGCTGATGGGAGTGCAGCCTTCGCCCGCCGTGCCGGGACGTCGAGCGAGGTCAGTTCTGACCGTCGCGACGTGATCCGCCCGGAGCTGCTGGCCCATGGCTCGCCTCCAAGCGAGTTCTCGGCCGAGAGCATCGCGAAAGGCCGAGGGCCGGAACGACAGAACGTCTCGGGAGAGGTCGATGTTCAGGACCAGCCGGGACTGCGGTCGCGCTGAAGGGACCTGCACGTAGTCCGCTTCACAGCCAAGTGCCGCAGCCACCTCGTGGAGCACCTCGAAGGTCGTCCTGCCAGTGCCTGACCCGATATTGATGGCTGGCGGAACGGCTTCCCCCTCGAAGAGCCGCCCAGCAACCGCAAGCACCGCAGTCGCGACATCTTCAACTCCCACATAGTCGAGAAGGTCGCTGCCATCGCCATCGATCCTCGCCGGCTGACCTTTCTCGAGTGCGTGTGCAAATGAAGGGATTGCCCGATGGCGAAGCTCTCCGGGCCCGAAGACCGTGCTCAGGCGCAGTGACGTTCCGCCCGCGTCGGCCACGGCCTGTTCAGCGTTCGCCTTAGCCTGAGCGTATGGGCTGTCAGGAGCCAGTGAGTCATGCTCCGAGACCTTCTCGTCTCGCCAGGGCCCATAGACCTGTGCGGAACTCGCGAATACGGTTCGAATGTCTTGACTGGCAGCCGCGGCACAGACCTGTGATGCGGCGGCCTCGTTCACAGTTCGCTCCCAATCCCACGCACTGGTCCTCGGGCCCTCGGGCGGCGCGCACCACAGGAAGACCACGACCCCGCCCGAGGCGCCCAGGAGTTTGCTCAGCCGGTCCGGCGACAACTGCCGGCCACCAGGCCAACCTGGTGTGCGGATGAGCGAAAGGTCGGGCCTGCCTTTCAGCGGATTGAGGCGCCAAGGGTCGCCGCCACAGGTACCGGTCACGTGCCATCCGGCGTCGAGGCTCTGTCGGACCACATGGCTACCAACGAACCCGTCGGCGCCGAAGATCGTGAGATGCCTTCGTCCAGCCACGGCGTGTACGAGCCGTTCAGCCTCTACCAGTTCCGCACAAGGTCGGCGTCATCGACCCGGGTCGGCATTCCCGGTTTCCTCGAGCCATCGCACGTAGCGGTGCAGCCCCTCGTGAATGTCCACCTGGGGTTCGAAGCCGAGCGTCGCCCTTGCCTTCTCGGTTCCCGCACTGTGATGCGCAACATCTCCGGGCCTCTCGGAGTCGAACACCGGCTTCAATCGGACCCCGTTACGCGAAGAAGTCCCTCTGCTATGCCCCGGATGCTTACTCGCTGATCCGAAGCGATATTGATCGCCTCTCCCACGAGGTCGTCACAGAGCGCAGCCTGAGCGATTCCGCGCGCGGTCTCCTCAACCCACGTGAAGGTCCGGGTTTGCATGCCGTCTCCAAAGATCACGGGTGGAAGGCCCTGCATGATGCGGACCGCGAATTCCGGGATGACCTCGGCGCTATCACCGCTAGCGTGCTCGCGAGGTCCATAGGTGTTGAACGGTCTCACGACAGTAACGGGCAACCCGTAGGTCCTCATGCAGCTCTGGGCGTACAGTTCTCCAGCCGCCTTACCGGCTCCGTAGACCGTCGTCGGCAGCAGGGGATGGTCTTCGGCCATCGGGTATTTGACCGCTGACCCGTAGGCCTCCGACGATGACACGTAGACGAGGCGTGAAGCCTCTTTATGTACGGCCGCAAGCGCCACTCGGATCGTGCCAGGGCATCGATTTCGTGCGCCCTGACAGGGTCTCGTAGCGACGATCGTAGATTGGCGCAGGCCATGTGCACGATGAGGTCGTCGGGGTCTTGTATCACCTTTCCCATCAGCCCCTCATCGAGCACGCTGCCCTCCACAAAGCGGGCTCCCCTGGCCAGAGCCGGTTCCAGGTTGGAAACGTCTCCTGTGCTGAGGTCGTCGATGGCGACGACGTTCGCATCGAGCTTGACGAACTCCTCGACTACGTGGCTTCCTATGAACCCCGCTCCGCCCGTCACGACAACGCGCCTGCCTCTCGAATTCACCGCATGTCCTTTCCATTCCTGGATTTCCGTGTACACCCACACATCAGAGACTCCCGAACGGCCTCAACCAAGCCGGCGTTTCCCATCACGCGAGCAAGCGGTCGAGGAGCCAGCGTCTCGATCGCGCCGCGGAGCTCTTGCGCCTCCGAAACAGCAACTACGGCGCCCTCGGCCGCGAGGGCATTGGCGAGGTGGTACTGATGGTCGTCCACCGCCTCACCGAGCTCTTTCCGCCTCGGCATGACGATCGGCGTCTTTCCGAGTTCGGCAGCCATGAGGATGCTGCCAACGCCCGCATGCGTGACTACGGCGTCAGCTTGTTCCACAGCGCGGAAGAGATCGCGGAAACCGAGATATGGAACGGCTTTGGCGATCCCCTGCGGCGGTTGCACAGGTCCGTGCTGCAAGAACACGTCGGCCGGATCAAGCGCTTGGACGGCGCTCACCAGGCGCGCAAACGGCTGGTCCGAAGAGCCGACCGAAACAACGATCACAAGACCCTCCCCGCAGGGCCCGTCTGCGGCCTCCAGACGCTTGGGGCCACTGGACAAAGAACTCTGTGGCCAAGGGATAGACCAGTCGAGCTGTGAGAGACAGCGAGTTGACGCTCGTCATCGTCTCGACGTAGACAAGGCGACAGCCGTGTAGGCGGCCGACTAGGCAGAAAGGCACCGCCAATGCGGCTCCCGTAGACAAGATGCAAGCGGGGCGACGATCTCGGATCACCTTCCATGCCACACGAAAGTTGCGAAGCAGATTCCGGACGTTCCTAGAGGTGGGGCCGTACGCCGGAATCCAGTCTTCGTCGACGAGGAGGTGAGCGACACCGGCAGCATCGAGCGTTACCCAGGCTCTCTCCGCCTCCGA
>CAVWTG010000002.1:0-470208 GCA_963757705.1 uncultured Actinomycetes bacterium
AGCGGACGCCAGCGACCAGGCGAAGAGCTCACGCAGCGGCGACGAGCGCTCCAGCCAGGGCACCTCGCGGGCGTCGGCGATCCACCAGAGGGCGACCCGGTCGCCGGGGTCATAGGCCGTCAGGAGGTCGAGCTGGGGCGAGTGGCGCAGCCGGACGCCGCCCGTCGCGTGCCCCCGCACGGCGCCCCGGACGCTGACGTCGGAGGCGTCCCAGGGCGGGGCGGGGCGGGGTGTCCCGTCACCGCGGAGTCCCACACGCGGACCGTCACCTCCTCCGGGCGCTCGCTGTCGGCCGCCAGGTGCGCCAGCGCCGGCCACAGCGCGTCGCGCAGCTCCGAGCACGCGAACAGCAGGGCGAAACGCTGCCCGGCGACCTCGATCCGCTCGACGCGTGTGTCGGCGCAGGCGAGCGCGGACGATTCCCGCAACTCCGCCATCAGCGCCGGCACACCCGCGGCGGTCGTCACCTCACTCGGGAGCGGGCGCCGGCCAGCCGCGCTCGTCGACGTCGTGGAGCGGATCGACGAGCAGGTAGTCGCGCATGTCGGTGTACTTCTCCAGCCGAGGCGCGGAGAACGGCTCTGTGCCGGTGGACTCGGCCTCGGGCGGCGTCGCCTCGCCCGGGTCGGGCTCGCGCGTGGCGAGGTGCTCCGACGCCAGCTCCTCGAGCAGGCTCTCGACCGACTCGGCCATCTCGGGGGTCGCCTGGTAGCGCGTCCGCAGCCGCCCGAGGATCTGCGAGGCCGTGGCGCCGTCGGCGAGCAGACCCCACACCTCCGCGCCCGTGCCGCGCAGCGAGTAGTAGTTACCGGACTCCAGCTGGATCAGGATCACCTCGTCGTCCACGGTCTCGTGAACGACGCGATCGGAGTCGATCGAGTAGCGCATGAGCGGCGCAGGTTACGTGAGGCGAGGCCCGAGGCAAGGCCACGCCCGCCCCGGGTCAGCCGGCGCGCTTGCGCGCCGCGGACTCGCGCAACAGGCGCAGCATGTCCCGCCGGGCGGCCCGGACGTCGTAGGAGGCGTTGGCGCCGTGGACGCGGTGATGGACGAGGACGTCATCCAGCACGACCTCGGTGAGCCCGCATCGCGGGCGCTCATCAGCCAGGCGGAGTCGCTGCCCGAACCTGTAGCTCTCGTCGAACCCGCCCGCGGTCTCGAAGGCCGAGCGCCGCGCGAGCATCGCGCTCGTCACGTAGGCCAGCTGAGGCCGCTCGATCCACTCGTGGCGGACCCAGGGAGGCGGCGGGGTGTCCGCCTCGCGGAACCAGCGCATGCGGCAGTTCACGAACGCCACCTCGGGCCGGGCGGCGAGGACCGCGACCTGCCTGGACAGCTTCTCCGGGAGCCACAGGTCGTCCTGGTCGAGGAAGGCGAGAAGGTCGTGCTGGGCGGCGGCGATCCCGGCGTTGCGGGCGGCGGCGACGCCGGCGTTGGTCTGGTGCACGTAGCGGACGGGGTGGGCGCGCGCGACGTCCGGAGTGCCGTCGGTCGAGCCGTCGTCGACCACGACGATCTCGACAGGCGTGTGGTCCTGCGCGAGCACGGAATCGATCGCCGCTCCCAGGAAGCGCTCGCCCTGATAGGCGGGGATGACGACGGAGACGGCGTGCTCGCTCACGCCGCTCTGGCTCCGGGGCGGCGGGTCCGTAACCCGCGTTCTCGCGATCGCCGTGGCCCCCGTCTCGCGGCCGTTCTCATCAGGTGCGCGAGGCCTTGGAAGGTTCGAGATCGGCGGCGATCGCAGCCCCGGTGACGAACCGCATCCGGCCATGGCGGGCGAGGTGCTCGAGGTTGGCGCCGAGTTCGTCCCAGCCCGTGCCCAGCGCGGCATCGCTTCTCATGGTCATCGCGATGACTTCCGGTGATTCGAGCATGAGTCCCGCCGCCAGCCGGGGGATGAATCGACTCCCCGTCGTCTCCGGTGACAGAGGAAACCGCCCGCCATGCCGTCCCGGCGCGGAGTAGATGGGAAGCAGCCACGGCCCCTCGCCGCCCTCGGGTTGGGCGGCGGGAAAGCGCTCAGGGCTCGAGCGATACGGCTCGCTGGGAACGCCGCGGTAGTCGGGGAGGAGGCCACGCGCCGGATCGCCTTTCGGGGACTCATGGGCGGCCGTCCCGGTTCGACGCTCATATCCATCGCCACCCCGCGCTCGGTCAGGAGTGCCAGGAGACTTCCGTCGAGGTAATAGTCACCGCCGCGATAGATGTCGCACGGACACCCGAACGACATCTCGAAGGCATCGAGTCCGACATTCACGCAGTGAGCGGCCCAGACCGGGTCCGCAAGCCGGCGACCCAACCGTCGCCCTTCCAGCGCCACATGTGCGTGTGGAGGCCGATCTGGTCCCCCTGCGCCGGGCCGCGGCGAACACGTCGCCGTAGGTCTCGACGACCCAGCCAGGCGACCCCCAGGCCCTCGTCACCTGAGGATCCATGCGCAGGAACCACGTGAATGCCACCGGGGCTCCGGTGATCCGCTCAAGCCGGCCCCGCAGCCCCGGAAGCCGCTCAGCAAAGGACTCCAGGCCGTCCCATCCGCCGGGCTCCTCGGGATCCAAGATGCGCGCATCGGGGTCAACGTCGATGCCGACGACCACCCGTGTGACGCCCCGTCGGCGCAGACGCGTGGGCAGGCGGAATGCCGCTGCCGGGAGGGAGCGCCCCAACGATCGGTGCGCCATGTTGTCAGACGCAACCTGGCCGGTTCGGCTACCGTCGCGCCCGTGCCCCGCGCGATGCGAGTCCTTTCGGTGGTGGGGACGAGGCCGAACTTCATGAAGATCGCGCCGATCGCCGCCGAACTGGCCGGCCGCGGCGATCGGTTCCGCCACACGCTGGTACACACGGGCCAGCACTACGACCACGCCATGTCGCAGGTGTTCCTGGAGGATCTGGACCTCGGCGCGCCCGATTACGCCCTCGCGGTCGGCTCCGGATCGCACGCCCAGCAGATCGCCCGGGTCATGGAGCGGCTGGAGCCGGTTCTCCTCCGGGAGCGGCCCGACGTGGTCCTTGTGCCGGGGGACGTCAACTCGACCCTCGCAGCCGCGCTCACTACGGCGAGGCTCGGCATCCCGCTGGGTCACGTAGAGGCCGGGCTGCGCAGCTTCGACCGAACGATGCCGGAGGAGATCAATCGTCTGCTCACCGACCGCGTGTCCGATCTTCTGTTCACCCACTCGCCGGAAGCGCGAGACCATCTGCGGCGCGAGGGCATCGCCGATTCGGCGATCCACGAGGTCGGTAACACGATGATCGACACGCTCATGGCCATGAGCGCGCGGATTGAATCGGCCGACCTGGCCACCGCCCCGAGCGCGAGCCCGGGTGTATCTCGTGGTCACGTCGTCATTGCCCCGCACTCGGGCCGCACGCTCGCCAGGCGACGGGAGCTGGCTGCCGGGCGCATCCCGGCGCCTTCCGGTCCATCCGCGCGTGCGCCGGGCGATCAGGGCCGGAACCCGACCTGCTGCGCCGGAGCTTCACCTGGTGGAACCCCTGGGCTACGTCCAATTCCTCTCCCTGATGTCCGATGCCGCCGGGGTCCTCACGCAGCCGGTGGGATTCAGGAGGAGGCCACCTATCTCGGAATCCCTTGCTTCACCCTGCACGACGCCGACCGAGCGGCCGGTAACCGTGCGGGTCGGAACAACCGGCTTCTTGGCCTGGCTCCGGAACGGGTCCGCAGAGGTCCTGACGTTGCTTCGGGGTTCGACAGGCCGCGAGCGCCGGATCCATCTATGGGACGGCGTGCGTCGGAACGAATCACGGACGTCCTCGGCCAAAGGCGCCGCTCCCGCGGTTCGGCCCCCACCGGGTCACGTCGGGTCGAGCCTAGAACCGCCCACGTCACACGCGGTCGGAGCAGGGCTGCCTCTCGAGCAGGAAGATCGCGCCTCCTGCAAGGAGGCGGAGCACACCGCCGCAAGCGTCGCGACCGCTGCTGTTCCCCGCTGGGCGGCCAGGATCGCCAAGCCGCCCAGCACCGCCTGACTGAAGCCGACCACCGCTGCGACCCTCCGGGGAGCTCAGGCGGGACCGGAGCCGATGTCGTAGGTGATCGCGCCCGGGAGTGAGGATCGAGATCCTCCGCCGGGTTCGGGACACAATCACGAGGAGCGTGTCGGTGAGCGGCACGGAACGAGGTCCCGGCGGTCAAGATGCTCGCCGCCGCCGAGGGCCGGTGCAGTGAGAGGGCCATCCCGCTAGCGGCCACGGTGAAGCCGAGCATCATGCTGCCGCCGTCGCCAAGGAACTGCCGCGCGCGGGGAGAGGCGAGGTTGTATGGAAGGAATCCCAGACACGCGCCTGCCGCGCTCAGGCTCAGGGTCGCCAGGTCGTCCTCGCCGCGGATCGCAGCCAGCGCTCCGATGGATCGGCGCACACGACGCCGAGCGTCGCCGCGGCGCCATCGAGGTTGTCGAACAGGTTGAACGCGTTGACCACGGCGAACGTCCAGACGATCGTGAGCGCCGAGCTGCCAGGTCGCTGGAGAATCCGCCCCAGCCCAGGTCGGTGCTCCAGAGCAGCAGGCCGGCGGCCGCGGCGGCCAGCACCCGCACGACGGGCCTGAGCGTCAACGTGATCGTCGACGTGCCGACGAATCCACATTCCGACGGCTCCGACCGCGATCGGCCACAGACCGGAGTCGAGCGACTCGAGGGCAAGCAGGCCGGCGAGGAGGCCGGCCAGAACCGCCATGCCGCCGAGATAAGGGGTCGGAGCGGCGTGGGCCTTATAGCCGGCCGGGTGATCGAGGAACCCGGTCCTGACGGCCAGCCGGATTGTCAGGGGTGTCGCCGCGGCCGTGACCGCGAAGGCGACCGCGATCGCCAGCGCAACCCGCCCCTCAATCGGCAACGGCCGTGCCCTCGCCGACACGGACGGCGATCCCCGGCCGCGGCGATGACGTCCTCGATAGCGTCGTCCACCGTGCGAGCCGGCCGCCAGCCTGTCAGCGAATGCACGGCCGAGATGTCCGGGACACGCCGGCCCAGTTCCTCGAACCCGTCCTCGTATGCCTCCGAGTAGGGGATCAGCCGGATCGTCGAGGTCGACGCAGTCCGATCGATCACGCGCCGGGCCAACTCGATGATCGGTATCTCCACCGGTGAGCCGACGTTGAAGACCGCGCCCTGCGACTGCGTCCGCTGTCGATGAGACGCACGAGCGCCTCGACGGTGTCCAGGACGTGACAGAAGGAGCGGCTCTGGGTGCCGTTGCCGTAGACCGTGAGGTCATCTCCGGTCAGCGCCTGTTTCACGAACCGTGGAAGGACCATCCCGTACGCGCCGGTCTGACGTGGCCCGACCGCGTTGAACAGACGGGCCACGACCATGGGAAGGCCGGTCTCGCGATGATAGGCGTGGGCCAGAGACTCCCCGAAGGCCTTTGCGTTCGCGTAGGCCCAGCGAGTCTTGAACGGCGAGCCGAGGACGCTGTCGGCCCCCTCGTGCATCGGTTTGTCCCCGGACTTTCCATAGATCTCTGAGGTCGAGGCGAAGAGCAGCCGCCGGTTATGCCGCGCGGCGGCCGATATCACGACGTCGTTGCTGCGTACGTTTCGTAGCAGCGAGTCCAGCGGCCGAGCAATGATCAGCTTGACCCCTACCGCGGAGGCGAGGTGAAAGCAGGCTTCCGCGGACGCCATCAGCTCATCCATCACCTCCACGTCACAGGCGGAGCCTTCGACAAAGCTGACCTGGTCAGAGCCGATGACGTGCTCGATGTTCTCGAGGCGCCCGGTGCTCAGGTCGTCCAGAACAGTTACCGAGTCCCCGCGCTGGACAAGTGAATCAACGAGGTGGGAGCCGATGAATCCCGCACCGCCCGTGACGAGGAAGTTCAAGCCAAGGTCCTTCGCGACGTCCGGGCTCCCACGTGCGCCTTATACCCCATATCAGGCGGCGGCGTACGAGCCCGGCTACTCTTCGCGGGTGCGCTCCGTCTGTCTGCTGGCCGTGTGTGCGGCCGTCCTCGGGTCTGCCGCTCCTGCCTTGGCACAGGAAGGCGGAGTCTTCATCGATCCCGATAGCCCGACCGGCAAGGAGTACGCCATTCCGCTTGCCCAGGCTCGGGATGACAACAGCGGCCGGCGCTCGGTGCGCGCTCCGATCTCGGACGATAGCTCCCCGCTCTTTGGTCAGGGGATCACCCCGGCGCGTGTAGCGGGGGCAGGGGGCGGCGGTGCACGGGGCAGGGCCGACGCGCGCTCTCATTCGGGGCGGCGGCGGGGCGGTTCCCCGGTCGTGGCCCAGGCGCCCGCCCGGTTCACCGAGGTGCGCAGTGGCGGCACGGCCCTCACGCTGGGCCTCGCCGCGGCGGTGGTCCTGGCGGGCACGCTGATCGGGGCGACCCTCCGCAGGTCGGCCCGCCGGCACTAGTCGCTGAGGCGGCGCACCTGACCGGCCAGCCCGGGGTCGCGAGGGTTCAACTGGCTGGCGCGCCGGTAGTAGCCGGCTGCCAGCCTGCGGTCACCTCGTCGCAGCGCCAAATCGCCGAGCAGTCCCCACGTGACAAAGTCGCGCGGTTCGCGCCGGAGAGCCTGAAGAAGCGCGCCGCGCGCTCCGGCGTAGTCGCCACGGCGCGCGAGTGCGGCGGCCTTGACGTAGTAGGCGGGCACCGAATCGGGGTTGTACGCGAGGGCGTTGTCGGCGCGCGAGAGGGCCCCCGCCGGATCGGTGGCCAGCAGGTCGCGGGCCTGTATGCGCCGATGCTCGGACCAGACCGGGCGGGCAACCAGCACAGCCGCGAGCGCCACGGCCACTGCGATGGCGGCGACGGAGACGATTCCCGCGCGCGATCCGGAGCGGATCTGGGCGGTCTCCCAGGGGCGCAGCGCCACGGCCAGGGAGGCCAGAGCGAGGCCGGTCACCCCGGGCAAGAGGTGGAGCCAGTCGACGTCGGTGTGAAGCAGCCACGCGATCAGGGTCCCGCCCGAGGCGACCGCGAGACGGCGAGACCAGTTGTCACTCCGGCCGCGGCGAGCGAGCCCGGCCAGGCCGAGGGCGGTGGCTGCGAACACGGTGATCAGAAGCAACGCGCCGACCAGGCCAAGTTCGGCGAGCGTCTGGAGTGCCAGGCTGTGCGGCTGGCGCACGTCCTCCAGGGTCCGGCGGTGCAGGAAATAGCCGACGTCGTAGTTCCCGGCCCCCACGCCTCGGACGGGCTCGTCGCCGAACTCGCGCAGCGCGATCCGCCAGTAGTCGTAGCGGTTGCCTGAGCCCGAGAAGAATCGCGAGTTGCTGCCTCCCGTGGGTCCCAGCCTCACGAAGGCGTGGTACTGGTCGCGCACCTGGTGCCCGATCTCGCCGATCTGACTCAGGGCGACGAGGGTGGCGAGGACGGCGAGAGAGCTGAGGGCGAGGTCGCCGCTGCGGCGCCATGAAGCCAGCGTGTCGGGTCCCTGGGCGGCGGCCGCCGCGGTGAGGGCCGTGATCAGAGCCCAGACAGCAGCCGCGCCGCTCGAGGCCAGTAGGCAGGCCAGGCCGGCGTGGCCCACCGACGAGCCGGGCGGTCCGTCGGGCGCGCCCCGGCCGTTCGAGTAGACGTCTGCGAGCAACGGTGTGGCGGCCGCGACGGCCGCCCCGAGCACGAGCAGCGCCCAGACGCGGCGTCGCCGGCCCGGGAACAGCGCGAGCATGACGCCGATGCTCGCCGCGGTGGCCAGGGCGACGCCTGGGACTGGCTGAGAACCAGCAGACACGCCAGCAGCGTTGCCCCGGCCGCGCCTGCGGCGGCACGGCCAGGACGACGAGTCTCGGCCAGAGCGACGCACGGCCACAGCCCGAGCAGGAAGTAGCCGGCCTGGCCGTTGACGTAGCCCAGGGGATCCTGAAGGCGTCCGCCCAGAAACGCGTCCGACCCCCCGCCCCCCAGCATGTGCGCCACGAGGTAGAGGCCGACGGCGACCACCCCCGCGGCCACAGCAGCCACGAGCAGCGTGGCCTGCCGTCGGGTGCGCACCGTCAAGACCAGCGCGCCCAGGGCGGCGGCGTAAAGCAGCCACCGGTCGGCGGCGACGAGTGCGGCGTCGGCCGACTCGCCCCAGCCGCGGGAGAGCAGGGCCCATATGCCGAGGGCGCTCAGGCCACCGACGGCGCAGAGGGCACGAGACGGCGGCCTTTCTCTGGTCGCGATCGCAAGGGCGAGAACGGCGACGAGAACTCCCAGCGAGATGGGCCCCCAGACTGAGAGGTCGTAGAAGCCGAAGGCGAATGGGGAAGCGGCACACCCCGCGGCGAAGAGCACCAGTAGAACCTCGCGCCAGGAAACGGCGCGAGGGGAGGGCCCGGACTCGGAGGCCGCTATCCCGCTCATGCGCGCGTAGGATGACCAGTCTTGACCAGAAGGGGACAGCGGTGAGCCGGCTGTGCTGGCCGGACGAAGCGGAGGAGCTCCTGCTGGGTGCGGCGCTGCTGGACGACGCTGGTGTGGCCGAGTCATGGGAACTCTGGCGGCGACGGACGGTTATCGATCTCGTGGATGCCGAATCTCAGCGGCTGCTGCCCCTCGCCTACCGCCGCCTCGCCGCCGTCGGGATCGAGGACGAGGCGATGCCGCGCTTGAAGGGCGTCTACCGATTCTGGTGGTCGCACAACCAGATCCTGCTCGCGCGCGTCGGAGCCGCCATTGCCGAGCTGGAGCGGGCAGGTATCGAGACCCTCGTACTGAAGGGCGGAGCGATCTCGATCCTCGACTACCGCGATCTGGGCGCGCGTCCCATGACGGACCTGGACGTCCTGGTCCATCCGGACCGCGCGCGGGACGCGATGGGCATCCTCGCCGGTCAGGACTGGATTTCGGATCGGTCGCGTCCGGGCGCGGCACTGGGCGTGCTCCATGCCGCGCACTTCAGGGACAACGCACAGCGCGGGTTGGATCTCCACTGGCACGGCTTGGCTCGGAGTCAGCCCGACGACGACCTCTGGGCGCAGGCCGTGCCGCTGCAGATCGGCCGCGCGCCAACGCGTGCACCGGACGCGGCGGCGCGACTCATGAGCGCGTGCATTCACGGTGTGGAGTCGGGGAACCCGCGGGCGATCCGTTGGGTGCCCGATGCAGCGAAGATCGTCGCGGGCGGCGACGTCGCCTGGCCCGACCTCGTCGATCGGGCACGCGGACGCCAAGTAACGCTGATCATGTCGTGCACCCTGAGCTATCTGCGCGAGCGCTACGGCGTCGCCGTACCCGCCGAGGTCGTCCACGAGCTGGCAGACACGCCCCGGACACGCTTTGAGCGCGGCGCCTACCGGGCGGCCATGCGACCGCGCAACATTCCCAACGTGGTGAGGCAGGAATGGTTCCGCTACCGGCGCATGGGAGGTGGGCGCTCGCTGTCGTCCTTCCTTCGCTATCTGCAGATCGCGCTGGGCTACGACCGCGGCCGCGACCTCGGCCGTCACGTCGTCAGGCGGCTTCTCCACGGTCCCGTTCGGTAGGCCACCCCGGCCCCCACGATCCCGGCCGTCGCGGCGACCATCGCGATGGTCAGCGAGGGCGGCGCCGAGGCGAGCTGGCTCAGCCCGTAGGCGAGCGACCCCGGCTGCGCCCAGCACGGCCCACGGCGTGAGAACGGACAGGGCCAACTCGTGCGAGCTGACCCGCATGACGAGCCGGCGACTCAGCACAAGGGCTCCGATCCCGATGACCACGAGCCCGGTCGCGACTCCGATCGCTCCGGCCAGCGCGGTCCCGAATATCGCCGCCAGCCCGATACCCAGACCGAGGCCGAGGAACGCTCCCGAGGCGGTCAGCGAGGCGTTGGTGCCCGGCCTTCCTGCGGCGTCGAGCATCGCCTGCCCCACCGACCCCGTGGCGAGCACAGAGAACCCGACCGCGAGGGCGATCAGCGGCCCCCAGGCCTGGTCGGCGAAGTCGGGGCTCACCCACAGATCCAGGAACGCCCCGCCGGCGAAGGCGCAGGTGACGGCGATCGTGGCGCTGGCCAGGGCGACGACACGCAGCGCGGCCATGCCCACCCGACGCGCCTCGGCGGTGTCGCCCAGCGACGAGATCGCGGCGAGCCGCGGGAGCAGCACACCGGCCAGCGAGGAGGAGACGACGGTGATTCGCAACGCGATGCTGAACGGTATGGAGTAGGCGGGCAACACCGAGACCGGAAGGACGGCCGCGAGCCCGATCTTGTCGGCCTGATTCAGAATGCTCAGGCTCGCCGGGCCGGCCGCCGACCGCCCCCCGAACGAGAGCAGCTCGCGGGCGGCACGGAGGGTCGGCCGAAACGGGAACAGATAGTCGGGCGCCGAGATTGAGAGGACCGAGAAAAGCCAAACGACTCCGACGACGGTGATCACGAACTGCGCCTTGACAACGAGTACGACGTCGTTGGCATCGCCGGCGATGACCGCCCAGGCGATGTTGAGTGCGGACATCACGAAGGCGCTGGACACCGCGGTCGCCCAAAACAGCCCGGCCGACCGCGCCAGAGACCCGAAGACCCCGAGAAGGAGGCTCAGGGGAATGACGACGGCGGTAACGCGGAACGCCGAGACGGCGACCGGGCGCACGTCGTCCGAGATCTGGAAGAGGTTGACGATGTCTCCGGCCAGCAGCCAGACCACCATGCCGATCAGGGAGCCGATGGACACCGTGAGGAGGAGGCCCGACGCGGCCAGGCCGCGCGCGTGCTCGGTGTCGCCCCGCGCCCGGTGCCACGGGACGGCGCGTTGCACCGCCCACCCGGTCCCGCCGTCGAGGAGCATCAGGGAGCTGAGCGCGGCCGCGGTTACGACCACGATTCCGTAGCGCTCCGACCCCATCCGGTCGAGCTGGATGGGCGTGGCGATCAGCGTCACCACGAGGCCGACGCCCTGGCCACAGAGAAGCCACATGGCGTTGCGTCCGGTACCTCCCCTGGGCAGCCGGGTGGCGACGAACTTCGCGGCGCGCTCGAGGAACATTCGTCTGTTAGCTTGACGAACGATGGGAGACGGCAACGAGTCCGCTCTCGCGAGGCTCGCCGGCGCGTCGCTTCTCTACGTCCACGGTCTTGCGCCGCCAACCCCAGGTGGCGTGTCGGTGGTCGTCCACATGTTGCTCAGCCGCCTCCCCGTCGACGTGGACACGGTTACCGACGTCTCGCTGCGCGGGCGGCTTCGCCGAGGCGGCCTGCGGCTGCCCGGCCACTACCACTTCGTTCCCCGCTTCCCGCGCTGGGGCACGCGGCAACCGCGGCTCGTGGGTATCGCGCAGACCGCGGCGAACGTCGGGCTGGCAATTGCCGCCGGCCTGCTGGGGGCGCGGATCGCCCGGCGGCGCCGGTCGCGCTGGGTTCTGTCGGTCGCCGATGACGGGTTCTCCGTGATCGCGGGATCGGTGGCTGCGCGCCTGTCGCGCCGACCCCACCTCGTCTGGGTGTTCGATCCCTGGGAGGAGAACCTCTACGGTCCGGCCGAGCGCTGGCTGGCCGTCCAGCTGGAGCGGCGGATCTGGAGCAACGCCGCCGCTGTCATCGTGCATTCGCCCGAGATGGCGCGCCACTTCGCCTCCAAACACGGCGTCCGCTGCGACGTATTGCCGACGCCGGTCGACGTCGCGGCGTGGGATGGGATCCCGGCCAGGGACCGCCCCGCGCGGGACGGGCGCCGAGAGATCCTCGTTGCCGGAGCCTTGTACTGGCTTCAGTCGGGTGCCGTCCGGCGGCTCGCCGAGGCCTGCCGCCGGCTCGACGGTGTCGAGTTGGCCCTCATCAGCGCCCCAGAGCTGATGCAGTCGGCCGACCTGAATGCCGACCGGTTCGAGGGCTGGCTCCCACCGGATCGGTTTCGGGCCCGCCTCCGGCAGGCCGATGCGTTGTTCCTTGGGCTCAGCTTCGACTCCGGCGCTCCGCTGGCCGCGCATACATCGGCGCCGGCGCGCCTTCCCGAGTACCTGGCGTCCGAGACGCCGTTGCTCATCCACGCGCCTGCCGACTCCCACGTGGCGCAGTACGCTCGCCAGGAGGGGTTCGGCGTCCTCGTCGACCGCGCCGACGTCCAGGCCGTCGTCGACGGTGTCAGAGAGGTCCTCGACGACGGTGCGACGGCGGCACGCCGGGCGACGGCCGGGCGCCGGCTGGCGGCCGAACGCCACGACGTCCGGTGCGTGGCTGAGAAGCTGGCCGAGGTGCTGGCACGTGCGTCCGGTCCGGCTTCGTCCGTGTGATGCGGATCCTCATCGTCAACCAGTACTTTCCGCCCGATTCGGCGGCGTCGGCCTACCTGCTGGGGGAGCTGGCGGAGGATCTGGCCCGCCACCATGTCGTCCACGTCGTGGCCGGGCGGCCAAGCTATGACGCCGGTTCGGCCACCTACCGCCCCGCCGGTGTGCGAGTCACGCGCGTCCCGGCCACGGCCTTCAGCCGAGTCGCCATCGCGGGCCGGCTCGCCAACTACGCCAGCTTCGCCGGGATGGCAGCTGTGCGCGCCTGCCTCGGACCCCGTCCCGACGTCGTGCTGACGATGACCGACCCGCCGGTGGTCGGCGTCATAGGCGTGATCGCGGCGGCTCGCTACCGCCGGCCGTTCGTCCAGATCTGCCACGACGTCTACCCGGACATCGCGATGGCGCTGGGCAAGATGCGCGCAGGCTGGGGCGCTCGCCTGTGGCGCGCGCTCAACCGGGTGGTCCGAGAACGCGCGGACCGGATCGTCGTCGTCGGGCGTGACATGGCCGAGAAGCTCGAGCGGGAGGGCGTCGAGCCGAAGAAGCTCGTCTACATCCCGGCCTGGGCCAATGACCAGCAGCTCGACGACGAGCAGGTGACGCGCACGCGTCACGATGAAGGCTGGGCCGGCCGGTTCGTGGTCATGCACGCCGGCAACATGGGCCTGGCCCAGAACCTCGACACGTTCCTCGAGGTCGCCGAGCGGCTGCGAGGCCAGCAGGATGTCCGGCTCGTGTTCCTCGGTGACGGCGCAGCGAAGCCCAGGCTGGTCGGCGAGGCTCGACGGCGCGGACTGGACAACCTGGTCTTCCTGCCCTATCGGCCCAAGGATCGGGCCCAGACGCTGATGTCGGCGGCGGACCTGCACGTCGTCTCGCTCGTGCCTGGCCTCTGGGGCTGCGCCACCCCGAGCAAGACCTACGGGATCATGGCCGCCGGGCGCCCCTACGTGGCGGCCGTCGACCGCGGATCCGAGCCCGACCGCATCGCCACCGAGCTCGGGTGCGGGGTGCAAACCGAGCCGGGCGACCCGCGTGCGCTTGCCGAGGCGATCCTGGACATGCGCGCGGCCCCCCTCGACGACATGGGCCGGCGCGCCCGGCGGGGCTTTGAAGAGCGCTTCCACCGGTCGATCTGCACGGAGGCGACGCGCCGGGTCCTGGAAGACGTCGGCCGGACCGCCGGCCGCTAGGCTTCGCGCGCGGTGAGCAGAATCCTGATCACAGGCTGCGAAGGCACCCTCGGGCGGCCGCTGATGGCAGAGCTGCGACGTCGCGGACATGAGGTGTGGGGGTGCGAGCTGCAGCACTCGAGCGACGAGCGGGTGCTGCGCGCAGACGTCCGCTCCTATCGCCAGCTGCAGCAGATGCTGGACCAGGTGGGCGACGTCGACTACGTCTACCACCTGGCGGCCGAGTTCGGCCGGATCAACGGCGAGGAGTACTACGAGACTCTCTGGGAGACGAACGTCATCGGCACGAGGAACATCCTCGAGCTCCAGCGGCGCCGACCCTTTCGCCTCATCTTCGCCAGCTCGTCGGAGATCTACGGTGACCTGCACGACGAGGTGCTGACCGAGTCCATCCCGCTGCGCCGCTCGATCATCCAGCACAACGACTACGCCACGACCAAGTGGGTCAACGAGGTTCAGATCATGAACTTCGAGAAACGCCACGGCAGCGAGTGCATGCGCTTGCGCTTCTTCAACGCCTATGGGCCGGGCGAGCGATACCACAGCTACCGCAGCGTCGTCTGCCTGTTCACCTACCGCGCCCTCCACGATCTGCCCTACACCGTCTACCGGGGCTACCAGCGCGTCTTCATGTACATCGACGACTTCACACCCACTCTGGCCAACGCCTGCGAGTCCTTCGCCCCGGGCGAGGTCTACAACATCGGCGGCACCGAGTTCGTGAGCGTGGAGTACATGAGCAACCTGCTGCTCGACTACATCGGCAAGTCCGACGCGCAGGTCACGTATCTGCCCGAGGACAAGCACAACGTCCAGGACAAGCGCCCAGACATCTCGAAGGCCGCTCGCGACCTCGGACATGATCCCCGCGTGCCGCTGACCGAGGGCATTCCGCGGACGGTCGATTGGATGCGGGCGACGTACCTGCCGGAGCAGGCATCCTCACCCACCCTGCAGCCCTGAAGGACCGGCTCGTCGCCTGGCGGCCGGGGCGGCGCTCGGCCGTGGCGGCGCTCGTCGCCCTCCCCATGGCGGGTTCGGCGATCGCCGTGGCGCTGCGGCCCTCGCAGGGCGCCGATCACGAGGTCCAGGCACTGGTTGTGGTGGGCGGCTCGGCGTCAGGCGACTCCGGCGCTCGCCGAGACCGTGTCCGGTCTGCGGCGGTCATCGCGCGCTCGGCGCAGGCGGCGGCCAGCGCCCGCGACTTCGCCGCCGCCTCCGGCAGCCCCACCCTTCGCCTGCCCGATGTGCGCAAACGCATCGATGTCCGCGCCGACCCGGTTTCGGGAGTGATCCGCGTTGACGCCCGCGCCCATTCCGACATAGAGGCCAGCGCGCTGGCCAACGGAGTGGCCCTTCAGGCGGCGACTCTGGCGCGCCGGCTCACGCCTGCCGGGTCGAGAACCGGCCGCCTGGTCATCGGGGATTTCGAGGGAGGCATCGGGTACTGGATCCTGTCGCCGGTCTTCAACGCCGCACCTCACCATGCGAAGGTCACGCGGACGGTGAAGCACGACGGCCAGGCGTCGCTGGTCGCGACCTGCCGGGCAGAGATCGGCTGCGGCCCGTCGACCCGCGTCTACCACCTGTTTCGCGCCGGCGTCCCGTACACGGCCACGCTCTGGGTCCGCATCCGTCCCGGCGATCTTCCGGTCAGCGCGGTGTTCGGGTCGACGCCCACCGATGTCATCACCACCGAGCCCGTGAAGGTCGGCACCGGGTGGAGGCGTCTCAGCGTGGCCTGGACCCCGCACCACGACGCCGCTGTCGCATCGGTGGGAATCCAGACGCGGCGCCTGCAGGCTTCGCGGATCTGGGTCGACGGGGTGACGCTCTATGACCCGACGCTCGCCGGTCCCGGCGAGTCCGCCGTTCCCACGCCGGCCGAGGAGTCGCGAGCCCTGTCGGCGGCGGCCGCCGTCGTCATCTCGCCGGCCCGCGTCACCGGGACGACTACGGATCGCACGGTGGTTTGGGCGATGGCCGGAGCCGGGATCGGGCTAGCGATCGCCTTGGGCGCCGTGCTCGCGGGCCGCTTCGCTGAGCGCCGTCGCCAGCGACAGCCCTAGCAGGGTCCACGCGATCAGCTGGAGCCGGTCCTCGCCAGTCTGGCTGCTGATCATGGCGCAGGCCAGCGCCACGAAGCAGGCGAGCTGAAGCGGGTTTGGGCGCCGCACCAGTGCCGCTGCGACAATCGTCACGACGCCGCCGAGGAAGAGGATCCAGGCCTCGAGGCCGAGGACGCCGGCGTCCAGCAGCGAGGCCGCCCACAGTCCCTGCGCGGAGGGAAGCCCATACGAGGGGGGCACCCCGAGGTCCTGCTCGGTCTGGAGGGCGAGACGTACCGAGCTCTGGCCTGCGCCGTAGCCGAGAGCCGGGTGCCGAGCCCAGATCAGGCGTACGTTGCGCCAGGTCTCGGTCCGGAAGGTCGTGGTGGACACCAGCGTGCTGGAAGAGCGGTTGGTCAGCCCGGCGAGGATGCCGGGGCGAGCCAGAACAAGCGGGGCGATCACGCAGGCGGCGACGACCACCCCTCCGGTGACCGCGGCGAGGCCGGTCCAGCCTCGCGCCACGGCGTAGAGGGCAAGCCCGGCCGCGGCGCTCACCGCCAGCGTGGCCCAGGCGGGGGCGGTGGCCGTCAGGACGATCGCCACCGCCACCAGGCCGACAGCCACGCGGAGGGGAATCCGCGCGTGGCCTCGCGCTCGCGAGGCCACGAGCGCGCAGAGAGGCAGACAGACCGTCAGGTAGGCGCCGAAGGAGTGCGCCTCCTGGAAGGTCCCATGGATCCGCTCCCAGCCCAGGAACCCGTTGCCCTGCTCGATGTGCGCGGCGCCGCCGTTAGAGTCGAGCGGGTGGCTGAGGTCGGCGAGGGGAAGCGAGTAGTGCTGAGCAAACCACTGGTAGATCCCGTACGTGGCGGCCACCGCCGCCCCGGCGGCGACCGCCCACACCAGCTCCCAGCGGGCCCGCGCGGAGGGCCACAGGCCCAGCAGGAGCCCGATCACGGCCAGCCCCACGACCAGATCGGCCAGGTACACGAGCTGGCGGTGACTTCCGGCTCGGGCGTTCGAAAGGACCTGCTGGTCGCCGGCGGCGGTGGCGACCGCGTAGGCGAGCAGAACGGCCGGCGCCGTCCAGCGGACCCAGGCCGGGGCGCGCGCCCACCCGCGTACGACGAACGGGGCGCCCACCCCCGCTGCGGCCATGAACAGCAGGTAGGGGACGCGCAGCGTGTAGACGACGTGCAGTGTCGCCACGGTGTTGAGGAAGAGCGTCGCGCACGCCGCGATCGTCAGCCCGCGCGCGGTGCGCTCGGGCGCCGGCCCGGACCATGCCGCCCAGGCTGCGCGTGCTCGCTCCATGCGCCGTAGCGTAGTTCTCATCCCCCGGCTCTCCACGGTGGCGGCTGCATTCGGCCTCCTGGCGCTGGCTCCGGTGGTAATCAACCTTGCCGCCTGGGCAATGGCGGGATCGCCCGACCGGTTCGAGCTTCTGGACGACGACGCCTACTACTACCTCGGCGTGGCGAAGCACGTGGTGGCGGGCGACGGCTTCACGTTCAATGGGCTGGACCACACCAACGGCTTCCATCCGCTCTGGCTGGCGGCGCTCTTGCCGGTCGAGGCGGTCAGCGCCGGGCGCTCGGAGACCGTGCTCATGGTCTTGGTCGTGCAGTCAGCTCTGTGGATCCTCACGGTCCGTGAGCTGTGGCTCACCGGCCGGAGCCTGGGCAACCCGGCGATCGTCCTGCTGGCGGCGCTCCCGCTGGCCTTCTTCGCCACCGCGAATTACCGCCTGGCCTTCAACGGGATGGAATCGGGTCTCGTGATCCTCTTCCTCGCCGCGCTCCTGCGAGAGGTCGTCCGCTGGACGCGGGCCGAACCGCGGCCACTGCGGGCGGGGTTGCTCCTCGCCGGACTTTCGCTGGCCCGGCTCGACGCGGTGTTCGTGGCGGTGGGAGTGGTGGTGGTGGCGTGGGCGTGCTGGTCAGAGGTCCCGGACCGCCCCCGCCGGATCGCGCAACTGGCCGCCCCCGTTGTGGCGGGGATCGGCGCATTCGTCGTGATCGACCTGATCGGGTTCGGAACGCTCACACCGGTCTCCGGCCAGGCCAAGAGCCTCGGGGCCCCGTTCCACAACCTCCTCGCGGCCCGGGACTTCCTCGCCATGGGATCGCTGGGCGGTCACCGGCTGTGGACCGGGGTCGCGGCCCTGGCCGTCGCGCTCTGGGCACTCGAGCGAGCCCGCGGCGCGCCCCGCGGCACGCCCGTCTTCATGCTGCGAGCCCTCCTGCTCGCGCTGTTGCTGGCCCAGGGCCTGTTCGCCCTCTACCTCGTGGCGATGACCTCCTGGCCGACATGGCCCTGGTACTTCTACCTTCTGCCGTTCGTGTGGCTGTGCGCCCTGCTGATCCTCGGGCTCGAGAGCGTTCCGCACCGGACGGCCGAGCGGCTCGCGCCCGCCCTCGCGTGTCTTCTCGTGCTCGTCTGTGCCGGGTTCGTCGCGGGCTGGGTGCGCGACCCGACCTATCGATCGCGCAGCGTCGCCGCCGCGCAGGCGCTTGACGCCGTCGCGCCGCGCGGCGCGGCGGTGGCGATGGGCGACCGCGCCGGAGCCTTCTCGTTCGGGACAGAGCGCCCGGTGATCCAGCTGGAGGGGCTGGTCGAGTCGCCGGCCTACCTCGACGCACTCGAGGACGGAGAGGTGCCGCGCTTCCTGAGAGCGCGCCGGGTGGCCTTCTATGCGGCCAGCGGGGAGGACGGCGTGCCTGTCTCGGTCGGAGGCCGGCGCTGCCGGGCCTTTGCGGAGCCCTCGAACGGAGACGGCCCCAAGACACGGATCGTGGTCTGCGACCGCGATCTCGTCTCCGACCTGGACCTCGGCTCATGGGGGCGGCTGCGGATCTGGCGTTATCGCCCGGGGACGCCGAGGTGAGCGCAGAGCCGAGCCTGCGGGTGCTCGTGGACGGCGTCTCCGCCCGCTTGGGCGGTGGAGCCACTTACCTCATCTCCCAGCTGAACGAGCTGGCGCGGCTGCCAGACCTCGAGCTCGCCGTGCACGCGGTCGGCGACGTGGCCGACGAGCTGGCCGCGGCCTGCCCGCGGGCGACCGTCGCGCGCGAGCCGGCGAGGCCGCTGCCGCTGCGCCTGGCCTGGGAGCAGGTGGCGCTGCAGCGGGAGGCGCGGCACTGCGATGTCGTGTACGCCCCGGGCAACTTCGCCCTCATGGCCTGTCCACGGCCACAGGTCCTCTTGCTCCAGAACGCCCTGGTCTTCGGGCAGGCGGGGCGCTCCGCGCGCCGGCTGTTCCCCCGGCGAGAACGGGCCCGGATGGCGCTCGAAAGTGCCGCCGCCCGCGCGTCGGTGCGACGTGCGACCAGGGTGATCGCAGTTTCGTGGGCCCTCGCCGACGCCGTCGAGGCCGACCTCGGAAGGTTGGCCAAGCTGAGCGTGCTGACCAGCCCGGCGCCGACGATGACGCCCGCCCCTCCTGCGGCGCAGGCGCAGGCACCGGCTCCCCCCTATGTCGTTGCTGTGGCCCACGACCTGCCCCACAAGGACTGGGACGGCATCGTCTCTGCGTTCCTCGAAGCCACCGACCTGCCTCCGCTCGTCCTGGTGGGCGGCGTGGACGCCGGTCGGCTTCGGCGCCTGCGGTCGGAGGTCGAGGTCCGCGCGCCGGGCCGCGTGACGTTCACCGGCCCGATCGACGACCGAAGCTCCCTCGCCGACCTGTACGCGCATGCGTCCTGCTGCGTTGCCCACTCGCACGTCGAGGCGACCGGACTGACCGGACTGGAGGCGCTCTCCCTGGGGATCCCGGTGGCCGCCGCGGATCTGGGTGCGCACCGCGAGGCACTGGGAGATGCCGCCGTCTATTACCCCGCCGATCGCCCCGGCGAGCTCGCCGCCGCGGTGCGCCGGGCGATGTCAGATCCCGCAGACCCGTCAGGGACGGCGGTCGCGTCGGCCGGCACATGGACGGACAACGCCGCGGGGCTCGCGGCCGTACTGCATGACGCAGCGCGCGCGGGGCGCGGCTAGCGCAGCTCGCCCGGGCTTCGCCCCGGACCGGCGGCGTAGCCGGCGGTGAAGCCGCCTGCCAGCGCCATCGAGAGGATCGCGATGAGGGGAACCGCCGCCATGGCCCGGCGCGGGTACACCCGGCGCGCGAAGATCACGCCCAGCGCCGCCCTGAGATTCACGGCGGCGATCGCCGGACTCGTGGCGACCCGGACAAGGCGCTCGCGGAGCGTCATGCCGGTGGAGACCGCCAGACCGGCGACCGACCGGCCCACGTGGAACTCGATCGACACGGTGGGCCAGAACCCGAGCGATTGCGAGTGGACGACGACGTTGTCCGCGTCCAGCCAGTAGCGCTCGCCCCGCCCGATCAGCCGCTCATCGAGAATCGGCTCGTCCCATCCGCCGGGCGAAGCCTGCGCGGGAAGCACGCGCCGTTTGTAGGAGACGTTGGAGCGATCCACATCCTGGCGCTCTCCTTCGGGCAGCGGCGGAAACCACCGGGCGTGGTTCTGGAGGAAGATCGCCCAGTCGATCAACCGCGCCGTGGAGCCGTTCAACACCGGTCCTCCGACCGCGGCGAAGTCTGGATGCTCGGAGTGGGCGGCGAGGTGGCGCCTCAGCCAGCCCGGATGCGGCTCGCAGTGGTCCTCGGTGATGGCCACGATCTCGCCGCGCGCCTCGGCCAGCCCCCTCTGGCGCATGCGGAAGATGGACGCGCCCGGCTCGGTGACATGCACGATGCCGGGATAGCGGCTCTCGGCGTCGGGCGGCAGCCCGCGTCCGTGCGGATCCAGCACGATCACCTCGGCGCCGAGCTCGCCGGCCTCCGGGAAGAGGGCGTCCAAGCACGGCTGGACCTCGGGCCAGGCCTGACTCGTCGGGACGACGGCGCTGATGGGCACGGTCACCGCTGGGACCTTAGCCATGCTCAGGCCGAGCCGAGGGCGCGGCGATAGGCCGCCACGGTCAGCTCGGCGCAGCGGGCCCAGGTGAACTCCCGGGCCCGCTCGAGTCCTCGGCGCTCGAGCGTCGCCCGGGTGGAGGCGGAGCTCAGCACCCGGTCGATGGCCTCCGTGATCTCGGCCACATCCTCGGGATCCACGAGCAGGCCCGCCTCGCCGACCACCTCCGGCAGGCTCGAAGCTCGGGAAGCCACGACGGCTGTTCCACAGGACATGGCCTCCAGCGGCGGCAGACCGAACCCCTCGCCTCGCGAGGGAAAGACGAAGCAGTCAGCCCCCCGATACAGGGCGACAAGGGCATCGTCAGATACGCGGCCGAGGACGTGAATCCGCGAGCTCCAGCGCGTCTCGCTCAGCCGAGCCATGAGTGCGTCATCGCCCCAGCCCCGCGCGCCGGCCACGACGAGATGATGCTCGCATCCGGCCCCGGCCAGACGTTCGAACGCCCCGAGCGCCGCCTCAAGGTTCTTGCGCGGCTGCAGCGTGGCGACGGTGAGGAGATAGGGCCGCGGAACCCGTGCCTCCTCGAGGGCATCATTGTCAGCAGGACCGGGCGAGAAGCGCTCGGCGACGCCATACGGCGTCACGTCGACCCGGTCCGGATCGAGATCGAGTGCCGCCACCAGGCGCCGGCGGGACTCGGAGGTGCCGGTCAGGACGCGGCTGGCCCGCCGCATGGCGGCCACCAGCAGCACTCCGTACATCCGGGTCATTCGCGGAAACCACTCCGGGTGGTCCCATTGCATGGCGTCGTGGACCGTGACCAGAACGGGGACGGGCGCGCCCCGAGGCGCGAGCGGCACCGGGCAGTGCACGACGTCGAGGTCGAGACGCCGGGTCATCCTCGGAAGCCCCAAGGGGTACCACCTCAGCTCGCGGTAGACCCCACGGACGCCCCGGAGTGAGGGCGTGCTGGCCGGTGGGGAGAGCGGATGCAGATCGACGTCGGCCCGCTTGGCCAGCTCGGGACGCAGCTCGACGGCCACGCGGGCCGTGCCGGAATGGTCCAAACCCAGCGCCGTGACGTCGTAGCCGACCCTGATGGTGTCGGTGGTCGCCGGCGCCCGCACGCTTTCGCAGGCTAGCCGCATCCTGTAAACAGAGGGCTCTGATCCGCGGTGGTACATGCTGGCCCGAGTGACAGGGAGAATCCGCAGTCGTCGGCTGCGCACCAAGTTTCGCGAGTACGGAGCGGTCGTGGAGACCGTCGACCTCGGAGCGGACGGAGTGGTCGAGTTCGCGCGCTGGGGCCATCCGCTCGATCGCGGTGGAAACTTCGGAGCCGACCAGGTCGCGTTCTTCCGGCGGTGGACAAGCCCCGGGGATCTTGTGGTCGACATCGGGGCGTTCACGGGCGACACCGCCATTCCCATGGCCCTGGCGGTCGGCGCCGAGGGCCTGGCCGTGGCGGTTGAGCCCAACCCCTACGTCTTTCGGGTGCTGGAGCGTAATGCCGGACTGAATCCCGGCCGCACGAACATCCAGTCGCTGAACTTCGCGGCCGCCGCCGATGACGGCCCGCTCACGTTCCACTACTCGGATGCCTCGTTCTGCAACGGGGGCTTTCTGTCGAAGATCCACAGCCGCGAGCCCCGGCGCCACCACCCGTTCGAGTTGAAGGTGTCGGGTCGCAACCTCGAGCGCTACCTGCGCTCGCAGCATCCCAACCGGCTGGACCGCCTGAGTCTGATCAAGATCGACGCCGAGGGGTACGACGGCACCATCATCCGGGCTTTGCGAGGGCTGCTGCTTCAGTATCGGCCCTACCTGATCGCGGAGTGCTACATCGCGCTGCACGACGAGGAACGACAGGATCTTCACGGGGCATTCGTGGACGCTGACTACGTGCCCCATCGCCTGGACGGATTCGAGGGCGAGCCCGGCGGGCGCCTGTCAGTCCGGGCGCTGCAGGCAGATCACGGCCACTACGACATCCTCGGCGTTCCTCGAGAGCGGCCGCTGCCCTAGCCGGAGTTCTCGCGCTGGGCCAGGCGGCGCGATCGCATCGCGGCGTAGGAGTTGCGCAGCGCCACCCGGGCTCTTGTCGGAAGCGCTCGCCAAACCGGCCGCAACGCCCCAGGGATGGGCGAGGTGGCTCCCTCGGCATTGCGGAAGCGCAGCCGGTCGGCAGTCACGTCCACCGACAGGTCCGGCGGATGACGAAGCGGAAACGCGAGCTCGCGGGCCGGAACGCAGAGGTGACTGTCGCGCGTGAAGTTGACCCCGCCGGGGCCGAACCCGATGTTCTGCACGAGGTTGACGTTCGGCGCCACGGCCACGCCCGCGGTCGCCCAGTGGGTGATCACCCACTGGTGGTCCCAGGTGCCCGCGTCATCGCAGGGGTACAGAGGATCGAAAAGCTCGCGCCAGGTTTCCGCGGCGGTCGTATCGTCGAGCAGGGCCTCCAGCCGACCAGGCTCGCGCACCGCGGGCCAGGCCGCCGCCGAGCGGTCGTAGCGCTGCCACGCACGGCGCCAGCTCGCCCAGCCCCAGGTCCCCGGGTAGCGCGAGAAGCGGTAGGAGTAGGTGTCATCCCCCGGGGTATTTCGAAGGTCGGTTCCGCCAATCGTCATCACGAGCTCCTCGGTTCGGTAGCGCTCGAGCAACTCGGCGGCGAAGGGAAAGAAGTGGGGGTGAGGAAGTGTGTCGTCCTCCAGGAGGATCGCCTCCTCGCTGTGATCGAATACCCAGTCGAATCCGGAGACCTCACGGCGCCGCATTCCCATCGGCTCGTCCGAGAAGTTGCGCAGCACCTCGCCCTCCCAGTCGAAGCGCTCGACGGCCTCGCGGGCCTCGTCGCACAGCGCGTCGTCCTCGGGCTTGGCCGGCCCGTCTGCGATCACCATCAGCCGGCGAGGCCGGGCGCGGGCGATCTCCGCCAGCACCCGCCGCGTATGTTCTGGCCGGCGCCAGATGACGATCCCGACCGTCGTGTCCAGCACGTTCTGGATTCTAGGTCGTGATCAGTAAGCGTCGTCGGCGCTAAGGTACGCGGCTTCTGATGGCGGAGAGCAGGTACCGGACCAGTGGCCCCGCGGTGGTCAGCGACACCGTCGACAACGAGACGATCATCGTCGACCTCGACTCCGGCACCTACTACGACCTCAACCACGTGGGCGCCGCGATCTGGGGCCTGCTCGTGAGGGGGTCCACGGCGGCCGAGGTGTCGGCGGACCTCGTCAGCCGGTTCGGAGCCGAGCCGCAGGTGGCGCAGCGCGACGTCGACGGTCTGCTGGCCCTGCTCCTCGAGGAGGGGCTGCTCGTCGCGTTGGACGGCGCCGAGCCTCCGGCGGCTCCGGTCCCCCATTCGGGGAATCCCGCCAACGGCGACGTTTCGCCCGGGCTCCCGTACGAGGCCCCGGTGGTCAACCGGCACAGTGACATGCAGGAGCTTCTGCTCCTCGACCCCGTCCACGAGGTGGACGAGACCGGTTGGCCGAGCAGGCGCTGAGTGCGCCGGGTCGGGCCGACGCCTTTCTCGACGAGCTCGATGCCGTCGCCGAGCGCGCGGCGGCCGCCGCCGGCGGCTGGGAGGAGCAGGACCTGGTGCTGGCGGGCCTGCGCGTCCGGCTGCGCTTCGCCGGGCCGGCGCTCGCGCCCATGGCGCGGGCTTTCGCCCACGTGCGAGAGGCCTCGCCCGGGACGCCGGATCTGCTGCTGCGCTTGTGGGACAGCGAGTCGACGGGCACCGTGCTCCCCCCGCCGCCGTGGGGGCTCGAGGACTACCGTCCCCAGGGCAAGATCCGCGGCTACTTCGGCGGCGGGCTCTACAGCCTCCTGCAGCCCGGCTCGGAGTCGCTGAGCATCCTCGACGCCGACCGGGCGCGCGGCTGGTTCTGGGTTCGCTCGCCCTCGCGCCTGACCAACTTCGAGCGCGCCGCGCCCCTGCGCGCTCTCCTGCATCTCTGGCTCGCCGGCCGCGGTGTGGCGATCGTGCACGGCGCCGCCGTGGGAACCGACGAGGGATGCGTGCTGCTGGTCGGCGGGACGGGAGTGGGCAAGTCGACGTCGGCCCTGGGCGCGCTGCGCTCCTCCCTGCGGATCCTGGCCGACGACTCCTGCCTGGTGGCCGGCTCCGAGCCGCCCGTCCTCCACACCCTCTACAGCTCGGCCAAGGCGACCGAGGAGACGCTGGACCGCTTCCCGTTCCTGGAGCCGATGGTCAGCAACCCCGGCCGCTCCGAATGGGACAAGGCCCTCATCTTCCTGCACGAGCACGTGCCCGATCGCCTGCTCGCCAGCGCGCCGCTGCGTGCGATCGTCGTGCCCCGGATCGCGGCGCGGGCCGAGACCGTGGTGCACGCGGCGTCCGCCTCGACCGCGATGGTGGCGCTCGCCCCGAGCACCATGCTCCAGCTTCCCGGGACCGGCGCGGCCAGCCTGCGCCGGCTCGGCGCCATCGTGCGGGCCGTGCCCTGTCACCGGATGGACGCCGGAACCGACCCCGCGGGCGTGACGGCCGCCCTCGCCGACCTGCTCGACCGGTCATGAGCGCCTCGACGGCCATCGTCACGCTGGCCGTCGGCCCCGGCTACGCCGAGCGCTGGCGCCGCGACGCCGAACCCAACTGGCGGCGCTACGCCGAACGCCACGGCTACGACGTCGTCTGCCTCACCGAGCCGCTGGACGGCTCCCCGCGCGCTCTCTCCCGTTCGCCCGCCTGGCAGAAGTGCCTCGTGCTCGGTCACGACCTCGCGGCGGACTACGAGCGGATCGTGTGGGTCGACGCCGACGTGCTGATGAACCCCGAGGCGCCGGCGATCACCGACGGGGTGCCGGTGGAGAAGGTCGGGGCCGTGGACGAGTACGCGACACCGTCGCGCGAGATTCACCGCGAGACCCTCCTCAAGCTGTACGCCCACTGGCAGGCGAACGGCGTCCCGTTCATCCACAACGAGAGCCCAGAGGCCTACTACGAGCGCTTCGGTCTCCCCGGCCGCTTCCAGGAGGTCGTGCAGACGGGCGTGATGGTCCTCTCGCCCGCCCACCACCGGGAACTGCTCGAGCGGGTCTACGACACCTACGACGACCGGGGCGTGGGCTGGAACTACGAGATGCGGCCCCTGTCCTACGAGCTCCTCGACGCCGGGTGCGTCGAGTGGATCGACCATCGCTTCAACTACATCTGGAGCAGCTACAAGACTCGCCACTTCCCCTTCCTGGTCAACCACCCCCACCACCCACACGCCCGGGAGGCGGCGCCCCGGGGGCTGGCCGACGTCTTCTTCATGCACTTCGCGGGGGACACCGCCGAGCTGCCGCTGGCGCTCGGCGCGCCGGAACCGCCGCCGCCGCCGGCCCCGAGCGCGTCGCGCGCCCGCCCCGCGGACCGGGAACGGCGGACTCGCACCCCGGTCGTCCTGCTCGCCTTCGCCCGCCCCCGGGAGACCGAGCGCGTGCTGGACGCGGTCCGCGCCGCCCGCCCGGAGCGCCTCCTGGTCGTCGCCGACGCCCCGCGTGCCGAGGTGGAGGGGGAGGCGGAGCGCTGCGACCGCGTGCGGGAGCTCATCGGCGCCATCGACTGGGACTGCGACGTCCAGACGGACTTCGCCCGCGAGCACATGGGGCTGCGCGCCCGGGTGGTGTCCGGCCTGACCTGGGTGTTCGGCGAGGTCGAGGAGGCGATCGTGCTGGAGGACGACTGCCTGCCGCACCCGACGTTCTTCCGATTCTGCGAGGAGCTGCTGGCGCGCTACCGCGACGACGAGCGCGTCTGGTCGATCTCCGGCAACAACTTCCAGTGGGGCGGCGATCGCCCGGCCGACTCCTACTACTTCTCCCGCTACGCCCACATCTGGGGCTGGGCCGGCTGGCGGCGGGCCTGGCAGCGCCACGACCCGGACAGCGCGCGCTGGCCGGCGCTGCGCGACTCCGGATGGCTGGCGCAACGGCTGGAGGACCCGTACGCCGTGCGCTACTGGTCTCATCAGTTCCAGCGCAGCCACGAGGGCTTCGACACCTGGGACTTCGCCTGGATGCTCAGCGCCTGGGAGGCCGGGGCGCTGAACGTCGTGCCCAGGGTGAACCTGGTCTCGAACATCGGATTCGGCCCGGACGGCACCCACACGTCGGGCGATCACCGCGGCGTGTTCGGGAACCTCCCCGTCGAGGACATCGGCTTCCCGCTGCGACATCCCCGGCGGGTGCGCCCGGACTCCGCGGCCGACGCCTTCACCGAGGACGTCATGTTCGGGGGCAACATGCGCCGGATGTTCGAGCGCCTTCACCTCACGCGGAAGCTGCGGGCGGAGGCGGTGCTGTGAGCGCGCGCGTCCTGCACGTCACGCCCTGTCTCTCTCGGGGCGGCGCCGGGCGGGCGCTGCTGGGAGCGGCGGAGCTGGCCGCCGCGGCGGACGGCAGCGAGCACCGCGTCGCCTCCCTCACCCCCGCTCTGGCCGGGGCGGAGGGGCTGGAGCTGCTCGACGCGCCCTCCCCGGCGCGGTTGCGCGAGGCACTGGCCGTCGCCGACATCGTCCAGCTGCACTTCTGGAACACACCCGAGCTCTACGAGCTGCTGGAGGCGCGGCTGCCTGCGATGCGGCTGCTGGTCTGGAGCGCCGTGGGCGGCGAGCGCCCGCCCCAGGTCCTGCTGCCCGAGCTGGTCGGCCTGGCCGACCGGACGGTTTCCCAGACGGCGCTGGGGGACGTCGAGGTGATCGCACCGGCGCACGCCGGCGGGCTGGAGCGGGAGATCCCGCGGGTGGCCCACGCGGGGTTCGCCGTCGGCTACGTCGGGACGGTCGATCCCGTCAAGCTGCATCCCGGCTTCATGGACATGAGCGCGCGGGTGGACGTGCCGGGAATCCGGTTCGTGGTCTGCGGAGGTGGGGACGGGTTCGGCGCCATCGACGCCCGCGCCCGGGAGCTCGGAGTCGCCGAGCGCTTCGACCTGCGGGGCTGGACGGACGACGTGCCGGGCGTCCTGGCGGCGCTCGACGTGTTCGGCTACCCGCTGTGCGAGGACAACTACTCCGCCGGAGAGCTGGTCCTGCAGGAGGCGATGGCCGCGGGCGTCCCGCCCGTCGTCCTGCCCTACGGGGGCGCGGCGCGGATGGTCCGCGACGGCGAGACCGGTCTCGTCGCTGCCGACCCCGCCGAGTACACCAGGGCCATCGAGCGGCTGCATGGCGATCCGGCCCTGCGACGCCGTCTGGGCCGGGCGGCTCGAGAACATGCCCTGAAGGAGTGGGACCCGGCGGGGCTGGGCCGCCGCTGGGCGTCCGTGTACGGCGAGTTGATGGCCGCCCCCAAGCGCGAGCGCGCGCCATTGTGGAGCGGGGAGCCCGAGGCCGCGTACCCGGGGGCGGCTCGGTTCGTGCGCGGCCTGGGAGGCCGCGCGCCGCAGTTCGCCGAGAGCGTGGCGGCGGCGCGGGCCGGAGAGCCGTCGGGCCGCGAGGACGAGATCGCGGCCTCCTCGGCGGCGCTGGCCGGGGCCGCGACGGGCGGGGTCCTGCACTACCGCCGCCACCATCCCCGCGATGCGCTGCTGCGACTGTGGGCGGGCCTCGTCCTCGCCGGGCAGGGCCGCCGTGCGCTGGCGGCCGGGGAGCTGGCGAGCGCGCTGCGCCTCGGCCTCCCCCGCCCCCTCGTCGCCCCGCACCTCCAGGACGTGGGTGCCCAGCTCGGCCATCCCCACCTCGACCGCCTGCCCCTGGCCGGCGTGCCCGGAGAGAGGTGATCGTGCTCACCGCGCTCGAGCCGCGGGTCGAGATCAACGGCGGCCTCGGCGACCTGCCCCGGCGCCTGCGCGAACGGCCCTGCACGATCGCCTACCTGGGCGCGAGCGTCACGGCTCAGAGCGACGGCTACCGCACGCGCCTGCACGAGGCCATCGGCCGCCGCACCGGGCAGGAGCACCTGGCCGTGGCCGCCGGGGTGGGCAGCGTGGGCTCGATCTCCGGCGTCTTCCTCATGGACGACCTCGTCCTGGCCCACGACCCCGACCTGTGCCTGGTCGAGTTCACCACCACCGACCTCGGGGGCGAGACGCCGCCCGAGGCCGTGGAACCGGCCGTGGAGGGCATCGTGCTCAAGTTGCGCGACGCCGGCTGCGCCGCCTGCCTGCTGCACCTCTACCGCGCCGACATGCCCGCCGGCGAGGACGATCCCGTCCTGGCCGCCTACGCCCGCGTGGCCCGGCGCCACGCCATCCCGCTGATCGACGTGGCGGGCGCCCTGCGCGAGCGGGTCGGCTCGGGCGCGCTCGCGGTGCCGGACCTCGTGCGCGACCACGTGCACACCACGCCGGCCGGCTCGGATCTCGTGGCGGACGCGGTGGACCGCGGCCTGGCCCGGATCGAGGCGTCCGAGCCCGGCGCGGCGCCGGCACCCGAGGCCCCGCATCCCGACTCCTTCCACCGGGCACGCCTCGTCGCGGCCCGCACCGACATGGCGCTCGACCCGGCGCGGGCCCGTGAGGGCCGCTTCCGCTTCGTGCGCCCCTACGTGGAGGTGGCGCCCGGCAACCCGCTGCGGGCCACGTTCGCCGGCGAGCTCGTCGGGCTGGTGGCCATCGTGGGCCCGTCGTCGGGCTGGGTCCGCGTGACGGCCGGCGAAAACGTCCAGGACGTCCTGCTCTGGGACCCCTGGTGCCATTACGACCGGCTGGACACCGCCGTCCTGCAGCGCCGCTGCCCGCCCGGGGCCGAGGTGACGCTGGAGTCCGCCGAGGCGCCGGTCGACATGTCCGAGGCGCGACGGCCGGTCGATCCGGGGACGGCGCGCGACCGGCTCCTGCGGGTCGTCTGGTTCATGGTGCGGGCATGACCGAGCGCCCGCTGGTCAGCGTCGTCATGGCGACGCGCGACAGCCTCCCCTGGCTGACCGAGGCGCTGGACAGCATCGAGAGCCAGACGTACTCCCACCACGAGACCGTCGTCGTCGACGGAGACTCCGCCGACGGCTCGGCCGAGGCGGCGGCGCAGCGCGGCGCGCGGGTGTTCGCCCAGCGCGAGCCGACCGGCTTCTGCGGCGCCTGGAACGAGGGGCTGGAACGGGCGCGGGGCGAGCTCATCGCCTTCCTGGACTCCGACGACCGCTGGGAGCCGCGCAAGCTGGAGTGGCAGGTCGATCTGCTCCGCCGCCGGCCCGAGGTCGCCTGCGTGATCGGGCAGGTGGTCTTCTTCCTCCACGACGGGATGCGCGAGCCGCCCGGTCTGCGGACGGAGATCCTCGAGGGTGCGCACGAGGGGCAGATGCCCGGGACGCTGCTGGCCCGGCGGGCGGTCTTCGAGGCGCTCGGGACCTTCGACACGAGCTTCGGCGTGGCCAGCGACATCGAGTGGTTCGCCCGGCTCAAGGACTCCGATCTCGTTCTCGCCTCCGTGCCGGAGGTCGTGATCCACAAGCGCGTGCACGACCACAACGTGTCCCACTTCCAGGCCCAGGACCTCAACCGCCAGATCGTGCGGCTTCTGCGAGAGTCGGTGGCCCGCCGCCGGGACCCCGCATGAGCGCCGACGCCCACACTCGCGAGTTCGAGCGCCGCCTCGGGCGGCCGATGATCTCCGCCCGGCGCTTCGCGGAACGGGTCGCCGAGGCGCTCGACGAGGATCGCGGCTTTGCCGCCGGGAAGCTCGGCATCTCCGAGCAGGCCATGTTGCGCTACCCGATGTTGCTCGCGAGCGAGGCCGACCGCCGGCGTGTCCGAGCGTTCGAGCAGGCGCTGAGGGCCAAGACGCTGCTGACGGCGGGCATCTTCCCGCCCGAGCCCGAGTTCCACCGGCGCTGGTGTCCGTGGTACGCCGAGCAGGTGCGCGGCCTGGACAGCGTGGGGCTCTTCCCCGAGCGGCTGCCGACTTATGTGGACATGCTCGCCTTCCACGAGATCGGCGGCGAGGTCATCAGCTTCTACGACCAGGAGCCCGACCGCTCGGTCCCCACCGACGAGCGCCGCTGCTGGCTGCCGGCCCTGCGAGACCGGCGCGTGCTGCTGGTCTCCCCGTTCGCGGGCTTTCTGCGCGAGCGCGCCGACGCGGAGACCTTCGAGGCCGTGTGGGCCAAGATCGGCAAGCGATGGTTCGGTCCCGCGAGCGTGGACGCGCTCGAGTTCCCTTACGGCTACTCGCCCGCCACCCGCGAGCGCTACGCCACCTCGCTGGACCTGTTCGACGAGATCACCGGGCGGATGGCCGAGCGGGAGTTCGACGTCGCCATCATCGGCGCCGGGGGCATGGGCATCCCGATCGCCGTCTTCGCCAAGCGCCTGGGCCGGGTCGGGATCTCGCTCGGCGGGCCGATCCAGCCGCTGTTCGGTGTCCGGGGCCAGCGCTGGAACGAGCGCGACGAGTGGCACCGCGACTATTTCAACGACTCCTGGGTCGACCTGCCCGCGCGCTACCGGCCCGGCGCGGTCACCCTCGAGAACTACTGGTGAGCGACGTCAGTGTCATCGTCCCCGTGCGCGACGGCGAGCGCTACCTCGCCGAGGCGCTGCGCAGCATCGCCGGGCAGTCGCCCGCGCCCGCTGAGGTGATCGTGGTCGACGACGGCTCCACCGACGGGACGGCGCGCGTGGCCGCGGAGTTCGGCGCCCCGGTGCGCTGTGTGAGCCAGGCGCCCGCCGGCGTCGCCACGGCGGTCAACCGCGGGCTGAAGGAGGCGCGCGGCGACCTCATCGCCTCCCTCGACGCGGACGACCTGTGGACGGCGGGCAAGCTCGCCGTCCAGCTCGAGACCCTGCGGCGCGAGCCCGAGCTCGACGTCGTCTTCGGCCACGTCGAGCACTTCCTCAGCCCCGACCTCTCGCCGCGGCAGCGGGCGGCGATCCGCCTGCCCGCTGAGCCGCTGGCCGGCTACAGCCGCGGCACGATGCTGGCGCGCCGGGAGGCGATGCGCCGCGCCGGGCCGTTCGACCCGCGCTGGCGCGTCGGCGACTTCGTCGACTGGTGGGCGCGGGCCCAGGAGGCCGGGTTGCGTCACCGGATGCTGCCCGACGTGCTCATGCGCCGCCGGCTGCACGGCGCCAACCTGGGGGCGAGGCGCCGCGACGACCGCGTCGACTACGCCCGCCTCGTGCACGCCGCGGTGCGGCGGCGGCGGGCCGCCGGTGAGGCGCCCCGGTGATCGCCACGGTGCGCTCGCTGTCGCGGCTCATGCGCGGCTCGCGCCACTGGCTGGCCGCCAGCCTGGTCATCACTCTCGTCCAGGCCCTGCTGCTGCTGGCCGGCGGCCTCGTCGTCCGCCACGCCTTCGACGACCTGATCGCCGAGGACCGCGTCGGGTCGCTCGTCCTCGCCGGGCTCATCCTGTTCGGCCTCTCCGCGCTCTCCTCGGCGCTGGGGCTGTGGACGCGCCACCTCGTCCTCGCAGCCACGAAGTCGGCCGTGCAGCGCCTGCGCGCCGCGCTGCTCGATCGCCTCTCCACGCTGCCCGCCTCCTGGTTCGACCGCCACGAGACGGCCCAGGTCCACTCGGTGGTCGTGCAGGACACCGAGCGGGTGGACGAGATGAGCAACGCGCTGGCCGCCCAGCTCATCCCGGCCACGCTCATCTCCACGGCATTGATCGTCGCGCTGCTCGTCATCCAGCCGCTGCTGCTGGCGATCGTCGTCATCCCCTTCCCCCTCGGCGTCCTGGGCAGCCGGCGGATCACCAAGTCCGTGCGCCGGCGCACGCGCATCTGGCACCGCGCGTTCGACGAGTTCAGCGCCCGCACCCTGTTCGCCCTGCGCGCCCGCCCGCTGATCCGCAGCCAGGGGGCCGAGGAGGCGGAGACGGCCGCGGCGGCGGCCGCCGCCGCCGAGCTCAGCCGCGCCGGCCGCGCGATGGCCTGGGCGCAGGCCGCCTACTCGCAGCTCAACGGCCTCGTGGGCGCGGCGACCGGAGTGGCCGTCCTCGTCGTGGGGGGCGCCGCCGTGGCCGACCACAGCATCAGCCTCGGCTCGCTGGTCGCCTTCTACGCCCTGCTGGCGCTCCTGCGCGGCCAGCTGGGGATCGTGCTCAGCACCCTGCCCTCGATCATCTCCGGGACCGAGTCGCTCGACCGCCTGGAGGCGCTGCTCGACGAGCCCGCGCGCGAGCCCTACTCCGGCACCCGGCGCATCGACTTCGACGGGTCGGTCTCTCTGCGCGGCGCGCGCTTCGCCTACCGCGAGGGCGAGCCCGTGCTGCGCGGCGTGGACCTCGAGGTGGGCCCGGGGGAGCGCGTGGCCATCGTCGGCGTGAACGGGTCGGGGAAGAGCACGATCGCCTCGCTGCTGCTCGGCTTCCACCGCCCGCAGGAGGGAGCGGTCCTGGCCTCCGGCGTGCCCTACGACGAGCTGGACATGCGCGCGCTGCGCCGGCGGATCGCCTTCGTGCCCCAGGACCCGATCCTCTTCCCGGGCACGATCGAGCAGAACATCGGCTACGGGCTCTCCGATCCGGACTCGGAGGTCGTGCGCGAGGCCGCCCGGCGGGCCACCGCCGACGACTTCATCCGCGAGCTGCCCGCGGGATACGACACGCAGGCCGGCGACGAGGGCGATCTGCTGTCCGGCGGCCAGCGCCAGCGCATCGCCATCGCCCGGGCCCTCACGCGCGAGTTCGACCTGCTGATCCTCGACGAGCCGACCAGCGCCGTCGACCGCGAGGTCGTGGGCCGCCTGCTGGGCGAGCTGGGGGAGCTGCCGGGCGAGCCGGCGATCCTGCTCATCGCCCACGATCCGGCGGTGGTGGCCGCCGCCGAGCGCGTGTACGAGCTGCGCGACGGGATCCTGCGCGAGCAGGGGGCGGGCGTGGCCGCGGGCTGATGCGCACGCTGATGGTCACGATGGCCATCGGGCGCCGGCACTCCGAGCGCTGGGCGCACCACTGCCGGCCCAACTGGGAGCGCTACGCGCGGCGCCACGGGTTCGACCTGCACTGCATCGGGGCGCCGCTGGACGACTCGCCCCGCGCGCGCGACCGCTCGCCGGCCTGGCAGAAGCTCCTCATTCTCGGCCGGCCCTTCGCCCGCGGCTACGACCGGGTGGTGTGGATCGACGCCGACGTCGTCATCAACCCCGACGCGCCCTCGATCGTCGAGGGCGTTCCGCCCGAGCGCGTGGGCGCGACGGACGAGTTCGCGGTCATGGAGCAATCCGCGCCCGACGCCCTGCCGCGCTCGACGCTCGAGCTGTGGGAGTTCAACATGCGGGCCGTGACGCGGCGGGGGCCGCCACATGCCTTCTACCGCGCCTGGGGGCTGCCCGACGGCTTCGACGAAGTCGTCCAGACGGGCGTCATGGTCCTCTCGCCCGAGCATCACCGAGAGCTGCTGGAGCGCGTCTACGCCGACTACGAGGACCTGCCGGGAGGGATCTACGAGATGGGCCCGCTGAGCTACGAGCTCCTGCGGGCGGGGCTGGTCGAGTGGATCGACCAGCGGTTCAACGTGCTGTGGATGCACCGGCGCGCCCGGCGCGCGCCCTTCCTCGTCGACAACCCGCGACACGAGCGCGCCGGTGAGGTCGTGGCGCGGGAGATGGCCCGCGTGCACTTCATGCACTTCGCCGGGCGTGACCCGACGATCAAGGTCATCGACCCGCAGCGCCCGGCGGCGCCGCTCCCCGCGCCGCCGGCGGCGCCGCCCTCGGAACCGTGCCGGACTGCGGTCGCCGTGGTCCTGTCCGCCGGCGACGCCTCGGGCCTGCGGGCCGCGGGCCCCGGTCGCCCGCGCCGTCTGTTCGCCGTCGGCGACGAGGCCGCCCTGGCCGCGGCGGGAGCGCAGGTCGACTGGGAATGCGAGCTCACCGAGATTGCCGTCCCGGCGGACGCGGGCCCGCGCCGGCGCATGGAGGAGGGCCTGGACAGGGTGTTCGAGCGGGTGGGCGAGGCCATCGTGCTCGAGCCCGGGGTCGTGGCCGGCGCGGAGTTCTTCGCCTTCTGCGACGCCGTCCTGGAGCGCCACCGAGACGACGACCGGGTGATGGCCGTCTCGGGCAACAACTTCCAGTTCGGCCACCGGGTGGGCGCGGGCGACTGGTACTTCTCCCGCTACCCGCACTCCTGGGGCTGGGCCACGTGGGCCCGGGCCTGGGCGCGCCACGACCCGCGGATGCCGCGGTGGCCGCTCGAGCGGGATTCCGGCTGGCTGGACGAGCGCCTGGGCGGGGATCCGCACGCGGTCCGCTACTGGACCTACCTGTTCGAGGAGGCATACGGCGACGGCCCCGCGTGGGACGTCGCCTGGACGCTGAGCTGCTGGCTGGCGGACGGCCTCGTGGCGCTCCCCAACGCCAACCTCTCCACCCACGCCGGCTTCGCCCTGGGCGAGCGTCCGGGACACCGCGGGACCTTCGAGAACGTGGCGCTGGAGCCGATCCGCCTCCCGCCGCACCCGCCGCCGGCGCTCGTGCGCGACGAGGCGGTCGACGCCTTCACCGAGGACGTCATGTTCTCCGGCCACCTGCGCCGGACGTTCGCCCGCATGCGCGAGCGCAGCCGGGCGGCTACCTGACGCCGGGCCCGACGGTACGGGCGCTCAGCTGGTCGTGCACCCAGCGGTAGGTCGCCTCGAGCCCGGACCGCAGGGGCGTGGTGGGCTCCCAGCCCAGCCGCTCGCGGATCAGCGTGTTGTCGCTGTTTCGCCCGCGCACGCCCCGGGGCGCGTCCGGGACGTAGCGGCGGACGAGCGTCACCCCGGCGACGTCCTCCACCAGGCTGACCAGGTCGTCGATGCTCACGAGCTCCGAGCTGCCCACGTTGAGAGGCTCGGCGACGTCGCTGTCCATGATCCGGCGGGTGCCCTCCACGCAGTCGTCGATGTAGGTGAAGCTGCGCGTCTGCTGGCCGTCGCCCCAGATCTCGATCTCGTGGCGCCCGCTCGCCGCGGCCTCGGCCACCTTGCGGCAGATGGCCGCCGGCGCCTTCTCGCGCCCGCCCGTCCAGGCGCCGTGGGGGCCATAGACGTTGTGGAAGCGCGCGATGCGGGTCTGGAGGCCGAAGTCCTCGGAGAAGTGGTGGCACATCCGCTCGGAGAAGAGCTTCTCCCACCCGTATCCGTCCTCGGGCATCGCCGGATAGGCGTCGCTCTCTCGCAGCGCCACGACGTCGGTCGAGAGCTGCTTGTCCTGCGCGTACACGCATGCCGAGGAGGAGAAGAAGAAGCGCTGCACGTCGGTGCGCCGGGCCGCCTCGAGCAGCTGGGTGTTGATCAGCACCGAGAGCATGCAGCGCGCCTTGTTTCGCTCGATGAAGCCCATCCCGCCCATGTCGGCGGCCAGGTTGTAGACCTCGTCGATACCGCGCGACGCGGCGTGGCACGCGGCGGCCTCGCGCAGGTCGAGCGAGCGGTTGTCGGCCTCGGGCAGGCGCTGGTGCCAGTCCTCGGGAGCTCTGAGGTCGACGGCGCGCACGTCTCGGCCGGCCTCCACCAGCGAGCGCACCAGGTGGCCGCCGATGAAGCCTCCGGCCCCGGTGACGAGGACTGTGCGAGCGCTCATGCCGCCGAGGATAGACGCGGCGCCGCGCGTCTAGCGCGGGAGCGCCCCGCCGTTGCGGCGCAGCAGCTCGAGGTCGGCGTCCACCATCAGGCGGATGAGCTCGTCGAAGCTGGTGCGCGGCTCCCAGCCCAGCAGCCGCTTGGCCTTGCCGTAGTCGCCGATCAGGTGGTCGACCTCGGCCGGGCGCATGAACTCGGGGTCGGTCTTCACGTAGTCGTCCGGGTTCAGGCCGACGTGGTCGAAGGCGACGTTGACGCAGTCGCGCACCGAGTGGGCCTCTCCGGTCGCGATCACGAAGTCCTCGGAGACGTCCTGCTGGAGCATCAGCCACATCGCCTCGACGTAGTCCTTGGCGTAGCCCCAGTCGCGCTCCGCGTCGAGGTTGCCCAGCTTGATCTCGTTGAGCAGCCCGAGCTTGATCGCGGCGGCGTGCCAGGTGATCTTGCGGGTCACGAACTCCAGGCCGCGACGCGCGCTCTCATGGTTGAAAAGTATTCCCGAAACCGCATATAAGTCATATGACTCGCGGTAGTTGACCGTGATGAAGTGGCCGTAGGCCTTGGCCACCCCGTAGGGCGAGCGGGGGTAGAACGGCGTGTCCTCGGTCTGGGGGACCTCGCGGACCTTGCCGAACATCTCGCTGGAGGACGCCTGGTAGAAGCGCGCCTCGGGCGAGGCCTCGCGCATGGCTTCGAGCATCCGCGTCACGCCGACCCCGGTGAACTCGGCCGTCAGCGTCGGCTGGATCCAGGACACCGCGACGAAGGACATGGCGGCGAGGTTGTAGATCTCCGCCGGGTCGCAGGCGCGCAGCGTGTCGACCAGCGAGCGCTGGTCGAGCAGGTCGCCCTGATGGAGCGTGATCCGGTCGCGCAGGTGCTCGATGCGCTCGAACTTCTCGGTCGACGCGCGGCGCACCATGCCGTGGACCTCGTAGTCCTTCTCCAGGAGCAGCTCGGCCAGGTAGGAGCCGTCCTGGCCGGTGATCCCGGTGATGAGCGCGCGTTTAGCCGCCATGGCCGCACCTGCGCGGATAAAGACGTGTTTCGACCCCCATGCGGCGTAGGACCCTAGCGATTGCGTTCGCCACGATGCTGTGTGCCGCGGGCGACGCGCACGCGGCGAGCCTCTCGGTGCGCCCGGCGATCGCGCCCGCGGGCGCGACCATCGCCGTGGACGGCGCGGGCTGGGGCCCGCGCACCGCCGTCACGGTGCGCCGGCGCGGCGGAGCCACGCTTCTGCGCGCCGTGACCGGAGCCAACGGTGCCTTCTCGGGCATGGTCCGGATCCCTCGCAGCCTGCACGCCCGCACCCATCCGCTCCAGGCCCGCGGGGGCGGGCGGACGGTGAACGGGACGCTGCGCGTCGTCAGCGCCACCCGAGCCTGGGCGCCGCGGCAGATCGCCATCTCGGGCGGCCTCCGAATCGACATCTCGCGCACGGTCGCCTTCCCCACCGCCCCGGTGCGCATCGACGTCACCGGCCTGCATCGGGGCAACGTGGCCAGCGCCCGCCTGCGCGGCGGCGGACAGGTCACCGATCGGGCCGATGCCCGCGGCCGGGCGACGGTCCTGCTGCGCGTGCCCGAGACGCGCCTGGAGGGCTCGACCCTGCTGCTGCGCGCCGGCCGGGCGCATCGCACCGAGCCCTTCTACGTCGTGCCGCCGGACACCACCGTGCCGCCGCTCCCGAAGCCCATCCGCCCGACGCCGCTGCTGGCCGCCGCGGGCGACATCGCCTGCATGCCGGGCTCCGAGCGAACCGCCACGCTGTGCCACCAGGGAGACGTCTCTGACCTGCTCGTCTCCTCCCAGCCCGACGCGGTGGCGCCGCTGGGCGACGAGCAGTACGACCGAGCCACCCTCGCGGACTGGGTCTCCTACGACCAGTCCTGGGGCCGGGTCAAGGCCCGCTCGCGCCCGGCCATCGGCAACCACGAGTACGGGACGCCCGGCGCGGCCGGGTACTTCACCTACTTCGGCGCCGCCGCCGGGGCGCCCCCGAAGGGCTATTACTCCTACGACCTCGGGGCGTGGCACGTCGTGGTCCTGAACTCCAACTGCGTGCAGGTCTCCTGCGTGCCGGACGGCGAGCAGGAACGCTGGCTGCGCGCCGACCTCGCGGCCCATCCCAACCCGTGCACGCTGGCCTACTGGCACCACCCGCGCCAGTCCTCCGCCCAGGTGCGCTCCACGAACACGAGCGTGCAGCCCTTCTGGCAGGACCTGGCCGACGCCGGTGCGGATGTCGTGCTCTCCGGCCACGTGCACAACTACGAGCGCATCGCTCCGCTCGACGCCGACGGGAACGTGGACCGCGCGCGCGGCATCCGCTCGTTCGTCGTGGGCACCGGAGGACGCAACCACCAGCGCGTCCACAACCGCAAGCTCTACTCGGAGGCCTACAGCCCCGACACCTTCGGCGCCCTGTTCATGTCACTCGACCCGACCGGCTACCACTGGCAGTTCCAGCCCGAGGTCGGCGCGTCGTTCGTGGACTCGGGGTCGGCGGCCTGCCACTAGGGCCGGCCGCGCCTCGGCCGCGGCGCCCGGCGGGGCGAACGGCGGCCATGAGAGGGCGGGTCCGGAGGGGCCGGTTCGGCGGAAGGTTGCTGCCCTGGGGGTCATATACACCCCCTATCCAGCAACCTTCCCATTCGGGGAGCCGGGTGGCCGCCCGGTCACCTCGATGAGGCCGTTCGCAGAAGTCGACTCGGCGCCGGGACCCTCCGCCCTCAGCCCGCGGCCGCCGGCAGCGGCTGCTCGCGCAGCCACTCCACGGTCTGGGCGATGCCCTCCTCGACGCCGATCCGGGCCTCCCAGCCCAGCAGGCGCCGCGCCTTCTCCACCGAGGGCCAGCGGCGCTGGACGTCGACCTCGAACGAGGGCAGGTGGGCGAGCTCGAACTCGGCCGGGTCGTTCCCGCAGGCCGTCCACACGATCCTGGCGATCTCGGCCACGGTCAGCTCCTGGGACGCGGAGATGTTGAAGTCCTCGTTGAGCCCGGCGGGGAGGACATCGCGGTCGCGATGCCCGAGGCGATGTCGTCGACGTGGGTCAGCGTCCGGGTCTGCTCGCCCGAGCCGAAGATCTCCAGCGGCGCGCGCCCGGGCAGCGACTTGCGGATGAGGTCGGGCACGGCATGTGCGCGATGCCGGGCTCGTCCACGGGCATCTCGCCCGGTCCGTAGGCGTTGAAGGGGCGGCAGATCGTGTAGGGCAGGCCGTGCTCGTCGTGGGCCGCGCGGCAGTACACCTCGCCGGTGAGCTTGGAGAAGCCGTAGGCCGACTTCGGCACGGGGCACTCGTCGATGTAGTCCTCGGGCGTGGGGAACTTCTCGGCGCGCTCGAACACCATCGAGCTCGACACGTAGACGAAGCGCTCCACGTCGCGGTCCAGGGCGGCGCGCACGATGCGTTGTAGAGCGCGTTGTTGACCTCGGTCAGCGTGTGCGGGAGCTTGTGGAAGTTGGCGATGCCGCCGACGATCGCCGCCAGGTGGATCACGTGCGAGCAGCCGGCCATCGCCGCCCGGGCCTCGTTGAGGTCGCGCAGGTCTCCGGTGTGGACCTCGCAGCCCTCGCGCATCCACTGCGGTGCCTCGCGCTGATCGGAGACGCGCACCTCGAAGCTCGCGTCGGCGAGGAGATGGCGGACCACCGCGGCGCCGATCGTTCCGGCGCCGCCTGTCACGAGGACTCGGCTCATGGGGACGGGCAGGCTAGTACAGGGGCTCAGCCGCCGAGCCCACCCCGACCAACCGGAAGATGGATGGGCAGGGGGGCCGCGGGCCGGTCCACCGGGCGTCGGTATGGCGGCAGCAGGGCCGGGCGTGAAGGGCGATCGCCGCCGGGCGCCGCGGCCGCGGCGGGCTCGGCGCCGCCGGTGCCCGCGCCGGCCGGCCGGCCGGCGGCCGTGGTCGCGACGGCCGGAGAACGGCGGCCAGGAACGCGCGCGGCGGTGGCCCGGGGGCCGGGATCGGCCGGCGCGCTCGCCCCGCGCGGCCCGCGCGCGGCGGCGAGGAGGGTGGCGGCCGAGCGCGCCGAGGCGGCGCGGCGCCGCCGGCCCGCGGCGGGCGCGCGGATGACGCGGACCCGACCGTCCGCGCGCAGGACGCGGATGGCGCCCGTCGGCACGCGCGGCGCGGCGACGGCGGGGCTGACGGGGGCGGCGACGAGGCCGGCGACGGTCACCGCGCGGCGTGCGCCGTCACCCTCGCCCAGCGTCGGCGCCTCGAGCGCGAACACGCCGAACGCGGCCACCGCGCTGCCCGCCGCCGCGGCGCTGATCGCCCTGGTCCGCGGCAGCAGCGGGGGCGGCGCCACGCGCACGGCGGGCGCGCTGATGGCGCGGCCGATCAGGGCGCCCGCCACCACGGCGAGAGCCGTCCAGATCCCCAGTATCTCGGCGACGAGTCCCATTCCTCCAACCAATCCGGCAGGCACTGCCAGAAGACAAAGACACTTCCATGTACCCGCTCTCCGCGGATGTGACTCGGCCTGTGAGTCAGGCGGTGAGCGCCGTGACCTCGGTCGCGTAGGCGAACACCTGAGCCGATCCGAACGCGTTCCAGGGATCGACGACGAGGCAGTCGTCGGCCGCGAGCTCGTCGATGCGCGCGCAGGCGCCTCGGGCGCCGCCGAAGTCGGAGTGGTTGGTGGCGACGACGACGACGTCGGCGCTCGGGGATCGCGTCGTCGAAGCTCTGCGTCGGCGTCGCGACGTGGGGGTCGTGGACGGCGACGTCGGCCAGCTCGCGCTCGAGCAGGCGGATCGAGCTTGTGCGCGAGCGAGTCGCGCTCGTCGTCGGTGTCGCGCTTGAAGGCCAGCCCGAGCACCGCGACCTTGCGCGCCGGCGAGGTCGCCGATCCGGCGGCGGATGCCCTCGACGAGGAACAGCGGCACGGACTCGTTTACGCGCGAGACCGCGAGCAGCATGCCGGGCGCGTTCGAGCGCTCCTCGCTGAACGCGAAGTCCTTGCGCAGGCAGGTTCCGGCGGTGAGGCCGGGCGAGGCGATCCCGCCGCGCGGGTAGTCGCGGTTGATCAGGTCGATGACCTCGAACACGTTCGCGTCGAGCGCTCGCAGTCCATCATCAGCAGGTTGGGCAGCGCGAACTCGTGTAGCGCAGGATGTTGGTCCAGATCTTCGCCAGCTCCGCCTGGGCCGGCGTGGTCTGCACGATCGGCGCGCCGAAGACCGCGAACAGGCGCGCCGGCGCAGCTCGCCCGAGCGCTCGCCGACGCCGCCGATGATGCAGGGCAGCGTGTCGATCTCCTCGAGGAAGCTGCCCGGCGGCGATCCGCTCGGGCGCGTGGGAGACGAAGATCTCGCTCGCCGATCTCGAAGCCCGCGCTGCTTGCGCAGGTAGCCGGCGACGAAGTCGGTCGTGCCGGGTGCGACGGTCGAGCGCAGGACAGCGAGTGGCCCTCGCGCAGCACCGGCAGCAGGTCGTCCAGCGCCGAGCGGATGTCGCGCATGTCGATCTCGATGTGCGAGAAGGACGGCGTTCCCAGGGTCATGACGATGTGCTCGGCCTGCGCCGCGTCGGGACGTGGTCCGACAGCGTGAGGCGGCCCGACTCGCGCACGCGGGTGAGCAGATCCTGGGCGCCCGTCTCCTCGAAGGGCATGGTCCCGCGCTCGACCGCCAGCAGGCGGTCGGGGTCCTTGTCGATCGCCGTAGCACGCGCAGTCCGCGATCGGCGAAGCACAGCGCCAGCGGCAGGCCCGACCCGTCCGAGGCCGATGATCGAGACGTCTACCGACATGGCAGGGAGGGTAGCCGCACGTCATCGAAAACGGCCGAGGGGGCGCGATGTTGCGCGGTGGATACCATCGCCCGCTCGTGCCGCCCGACCCGCCCGTCCTGTCCATCCTCATGCCGGTCTTCAACGAGCGGGAGACCGTCGAGCGCGCGATCGCCGAGGTCCTCGAGACCGAGCTGCCCGTTCCCTTCGAGCTGGTGGTCGTCGACGACGGCTCGACCGACGGCTCGGCGGCGCTGCTCGACGGCGGCGACTGGCCGGCCGACCGGGTGCGCGTCCTGCGCCACGAGCGCAACCGGGGCAAGGGGGCCGCGGTGCGCACCGCGCTCGAGCAGGCGCGCGGGCGCTACAGCGCGATCTTCGACGCCGACCTCGAGTACGACCCGGCCGACCTGGCCCTCCTGCTCGCGCCGCTGCTCGCCGGCCGCTCGCGCGCCGTCTTCGGGGTCCGGGCCTTCGACGGCTACACGAGCCACTCGTTCCTCTACGTGTTGGGAAACAAGGGCGTGACGCTGGCCGCCAACGTCCTGTTCAACGTCTACCTCAAGGACATCATGACCTGCCACAAGGTCATCGAGACCGAGGTCTTCCGCGCCCTGCCGCTGCGCGAGAACGGCTTCGCCATCGAGCCGGAGATCGCGGCTCGGCTGCTCCAGCAGGGAGTGCGCATCTACGAGCTGCCGGCGCACTACAAGGCCCGCGGAAGCGACGAGGGCAAGAAGCTCACGGCGCTCGACGGCTTCCGGGTCCTGCGCACGCTCGCGCGCTGCCGGCTGACGCCGAGCCGCTAGGCCGGCTGGCCCGTGGGCAGCACCTCGGGGTGCGCGCGGTACCAGTCCACGGTCCGCGCCAGCCCCTCGGGCAGCGCCACCTGCGGCGCCCAGCCCGTCAGCTCGCGCAGCTTCGACGGGTCGACGTACTGGCGGTCGATCTCGCCCGTCCGGCGTGCCCTGGCCGCGGATGTCGGGCTCCACGTCGCGTGCCCGGCCGACCTGGCAGATCAGCTCGACGACCTCGCGCACGGCGTGCGGCTCGCCCGCCGCCGGCGTTGAACGCCTCGCCGCGCCGCGCCGCCCTCCGGCGAGCGCGTCGGCGATCGCCAGGTAGGCCGCGGCCGCGTCGTCCACGTAGAGGAAGTCGCGCTCGGGCGAGCCGTCGGAGCGGATCACCGGGCGGCGGCCCAGGATCGCCGCCGCGACGGCCTCGGGCACCAGCCGGGAGAAGTTGAGGTCGCCGCCGCCGTAGAGGTTGGCGAAGCGCGTGACGGCGACCGGCAGCCCGTAGGTGTGCCAGTAGGAGCGCGAGATCAGGTCGGTGGCGGCCTTGGAGACGTCGTAGGGGAAGCGCGGCTGGAGCGCGAAGTCCTCGCGGTAGGGCAGCTCGTCGTGCGCGCCGTAGGCCTTGTCGGAGGCCGCGACGACCACGCGCGGCCACCTCCATGCGCCGGCAGGCCTCCAGCAGCGTCCACGTCCCGCGGATGTTGGCCTCGAAGGTCGGGACGGGCGAGCGGTTGGCGGTGCCGACGAGCGTCTGGGCCGCGAGGTGGAAGACCGTGTCGACCTCGTACTCGCCCATCGCGCGCTCCAGGACGGCGCCGTCGCACGACGTCGCCGGGAACGACGCTCGCAGCGCTCCTCGAGCCCCTCGAGCGCCAGCGCGGAGGCCGACGCGGTCGTCGCGGCGCAGGACGACGACGTCGTCGCCGCGGTCGAGCAGCGCGCGCACCAGCCACGGTGCCGAGCAGCCCGTAGGCGCCGGTGACGAAGACCGAGCTCATCGCCCACACCTTCCACGGCGCGTCGCCGCGCTGCCCATAGGTCGTTGAGCATCACCGCGTCCTTGTAGGTGTCCATGCAGTCCCAGAAGCCCGTCGTGGCGGTAGGCGCGCAGCAGGCCGTCGGCGGCCAGGCCCTCGAGCGGCTCGCGCTCGAGCACGCCGTCCTCGCGCAGGTAGCCGAACACCGCCGGCTCGAAGCAGAAGAAGCCGCCGTTGATCCAGTGCTCGGAGCGCGGCTTCTCCCGAAACCCGCGCACGCGGCCGTCGCCGTCGAGCTCGGTGACGCCGAACTGGAGCTCGGGCCGCACCACGGTGATGCGTGGCCGCCGCGCCGCGCGGCGCGGTGGAAGCGCAGCAGGGCCGAGAGGTCGATGTCGGCCACGCCGTCGGCGTAGGTGGCGGAGAAGGGGCCGCGACCCGATGGCGTCCGCGCGCCAGCGTGATGCGCCCGCCCGTCGGCGTGTCGAGGCCCGGTGTCGACGCACTGGACCTCCAGGCCCTCGGGCCAGGCCTCGGCGCCCGCGAACTCCTCGATCATCTCGCCCTTGTAGCCCGTGCACAGCACGAACCGGCGCAGGCCCTGGCGCGGCGTAGATCTGGATCACGTGCCAGAGGATCGGCATGACCGCCGATCTCGACCAGCGGCTTGGGGATCGACCTGCGTGTGCTCCTGCAGGCGCGTACCCCGGCCGCCGCAGAGGATCGCGACAGTCTCCAGCACGTCGCCGCCCATGAGGCGGCATCATTCCACGCCGCGATGCAACGACTCCCCACCAGAATCGATGCCCTGGTCCTCATCGAGGCCACCGTTCACGGCGACGAGCGCGGCTTCTTCGCCGAGACATACCGGCGCAACGTGTTCGCCGATCTCGGCGTCTCCGAGGACTTCGTGCAGGACAACCACTCGCGCTCGGGCCGCGGCGTCCTGCGCGGCATGCACTTCCAGCCCGGGATGGGCAAGCTGGTCCGCTGCGCCCGGGGCGTCATCCTCGACGTCGCCGTCGACATCCGGCCGGGGTCGCCCACCTTCGGCCAGTGGGAGAGCCATCAGCTCAGCGACGAGAACGCCCGCCAGCTCTACGTCCCCGACGGGTTCGGCCACGGCTTCTGCGTGCTGAGCGAGGTGGCCGACGTCACGTACCGCTGCACCGACTACTACGACCCCGAGACCGAGGCGGGCTTCGCCTACGACGACCCGGCGGTCGGGGTCGACTGGCCGGAGGGGCTGGATCTCGTGGTCTCGGAGCGCGATCGCGCGGCGCCGGCCCTGGCCGACATCGCGGACCGCCTCCCCGCGGCGTGAGCCGGCTCGCCGCCGGGCTGAACCTCCTGCACGTCACCGCGCGCTCGGGCGGGATGCACACCTACGCCCGCGAGCTGATCCCCGCGCTCCTGGCCACCGGCGAGGTGCGGCTGGTGGGGTTCACCGGCCGCGACTTCGACCCGGAGCTGCGGCGCGCCGAGTGGGCCGGCGACATGGACTGGGTGACCCTGCCCGTCACCTGGGACTACGCCCGGCCCTGGAACCCGCTGTCGATGACCGCGGCGCAGTGGGCGGCGCTGCCCGCCCAGGCCGCCGGGCGGCGCCTGGACGTCCTGCACGGTCTGGCCGGGATCGGCCCGCCCGTGCATCCCGGGGTGGCCAGCGTGGTCACCGTGCACGACGCCATCTGGCTGCGCTTCCCGCGGACGATGTCGCGCCGCGCCACCCTGGCGATGCGGCTGTTCGTCCCCGCCGGCGCCCGGCGCGCCGACCGGGTGATCGCGCTGTCGGGGCCCGGGCGCGACGAGATCGTGACCCAGCTGAGCCTGGAAGGCTCCCGGGTCGACGTCGTGGCGCACGGGGCGGCCGAGCCCGACCCGGCGGAGCCGGCCGCGCAGGTGCGCGCCGCGCTCGGGCTCGGGAGCCGGCGCGTGCTGATGTGCGTGGCGCAGCTGCTGCCTCACAAGAACCTCAGCGCGCTGGTCCGCGCGGCCGAGGGCCTGCCCGGCGACGTGGCCCTCGTCCTGGTCGGCGCCCCCACGGCGCACGAGCCCGAGCTGCGCCGGCTCGCCGGCGACCTGGCCCTCGACGACCGGGTGCGCTTCGCCGGCTGGCTCGAGCGATCACGCCTGGAGGGCCTGTACGACATCGCCGCCGGGCTGGTCCTGCCGTCGTTCGACGAGGGATTCGGCCTGCCCGTGCTCGAGGCCATGCGCCGCGGTCTGCCCGTGGCCTGCTCGGACATCCCGGCCCTGCGCGAGATGACCGACGGAAGCGCGCGGCTGTTCGACCCCCACGACCAGGCGGCCATCGCCGCGGCGCTGCACGACCTCTTGGAAGCGGGAGGCGGCGCCGCGCCCGACGGGCGGGCGGCGCGCCGCGCCCGCGCCTACACCTGGGCGCAGACGGCGCGCCTGACCCTCGACACGTATCGCCGCGCCGCCCGTCGCCCGGTTTCGTAGAGTGGCCCGCCGTGGGAGCGGCCTCGACGAACGCCCGCGCGGCCGTCCTGAGGCTGCGCGACCGCCTGGCGCCACCGGCCCGCCGGCTGTGGCCGTGGGTGCCCGTGCTCTTCGGGGTCGTGTACGCCCTACTCCTGCTCACGAGCCTGCGCTCGGTCGTCCAGTCGATCTACCGCAGCGCCGACAGCTCGTCCGCGCTGACGATCGGCCAGGCCTATCCCGACCGGCCGGCGGGCTCCATCGTCACGCTGGGCAACTTCCCCTGGTACTCGACGCTGTGGTTCGAACAGCTCACGCGAGGCCTCCCCGCCCACCGGGAGATCTGGCAGGTCGCGCCGTGGATGTTCTCGCTGGCGGGCGTGGGCATGGTGGCCTGGTCGACGGTCCGCGCGGCGGGCCGCTGGGCCGGGACGATGGCCGGGCTCGCGCTCGCCTGCGCGGCCCCACCGCTGCTGACCTACCAGTTCTCCTGGAGCGTCCACGCCTGGACCTTCTTCCACGTCTGCCTGCTCGGCTTCTTCCTCGTCCTGTGGGCGATCCACGGCGGGCGGCTGGGGGGCAGCGTGCTGCACCTCGCCGGATGCGCGTTCCTGGCCGCCGCGACCGCCGTCGGGCTGGCCTCGGACACCCTGCTGACGCCCGCCGGGCTGGCGCCGTTCCTCGTCGCCGGGCTGGCGCTCGCGGTCATGCTCCCGGCGCCCGCCGGCCGGCGCATCGGCGCGAGCGCGCTGGGGGTGAGCGTGGTCTCGGCGGTGGGGGCGTCGATCATCGGCCACGCGATGCGCGCGGACGGGGTCCACACCTATCCGTTCGACCTCTTCTTCGCGCCGTGGAACCGGATCGTGCCCAACGCCCGGCTGTCGGCCCAGTCGCTGGCCTTCCTGTTCAACGGGGACTTCGGCGGGGAGAAGGTGGCCGCGAAGTCGGTGCTCACCTTCGCGTGCGCGCTGGCGATCCTCGGCGGCGCGCTCTGGGCCGCGCTGCACCTGCGCGACTGGGGCCGCGCGATCCGCGCCTCGATTCAGGAACGCACGCGGGCCGGCCTGGCGGACGATCCGGCCCGGACCGCCCACGTGGCGTTCTGGGGGCTGGCCGGGACGATCATGCTCGTCGCGTTCATCCTCTCCACCACCCCGGTGGACCGGACGACCTCGCGCTACATCATCACCGCCGGGTACGCGATCGCGGCGCTCCTCCCGGTGGCCGCCGTGCGTCGGGGCGGCTGGGCGAGACCGGCGGTGGTCATCGGCCTGTGCGTGATCCTCACCGGCAGCGTCGCCGCCCTGGTCCGCCGCGACCTCCAGGACACCGCGGCGCACTTCCCCGGGCCGGCGCTCTCGGGCCCGCTGGACCGGCTGGCCAAGGAGCAGGGCCTGCGCTACGGCTACGCCGGCTACTGGGACGCCTCCCCGCTGACGTGGCAGTCGGACGGGACGGTCGAGATCTATCCGGTCCGCGGCTGCCCGGGGACGGTCTCGGGGCTCTGCCCGTTCCAGTTCCACCAGATCAGCTCGTGGTACTCGCCCAAGCCCGGCGTGCGCACGTTCCTGCTCTCCGATCCCGCGCAGCCGCTGGGGGCGCTCGCCCCGTCCCGCGCGCTCGGGCCGCCAGAGCTCGTGCGCCACATCGGGGCCGCGACGGTCTACGTCTACGGCTACGACATCGCGTCGAAGTTCTCGCCCTAGGGTCCGGCTAACCGGCGCGGCGCCCGGCCCACTGGCGCAGGAACCCGAGCACGAAGCGCGGGTTGTACCGGGCGTAGCGCTTCCACAGCCGGCGCGGCTCGTGCGCCAGGCGGTAGACCCACTCCAGGCCCGTCTCCTGCATCCAGCGGGGGGCCTGGGGGACGAGTCCGGCATGGAAGTCGAAGGCCGCGCCCACGCCCACGAGGACCGGCGCGTCCAGCGCCTCGTGCATCTGGGCCATCCACTTCTCCTGCTTGGGCTGGCCGATGCCCACCCACACGACGTCGGCGCGCGAGCGGTTGATCTCGCCCGCCACGGCGGCGCGCTCCTCGTCGTCGAGCTCACGGTAGGGGGGCGAGTAGCCCCCGACGATCTTCACGCCGGGATAGCGGCGGCGCAGGTTGAGCGCGAGCTGGACCAGCGCTCCCTGGTTGCGCCCGCCGTAGAGGAACATCCGCGTGCCGGTCTGAGCGGCGCGCGCGCAGTAGCGGGCCATGAGCTCGGGGCCGTAGACCCGCGAGGCGCCGGGGTTGCCCAGCAGGCGCATGGCCCACACGAGCGGCTGGCCGTCGGGCACGATCAGGCTGCCGCGCTGCAGGGCGTCCCACGTGGCCTGCTCCTCCTGGGCCACCATCACGGCGTGCACGGCGGCGGGAATCACGTAGCCGCGGCCGCGGCGCTCGATCGTGGCGTCGATCCAGTCCATCGTGCGCTCGTAGTCGGTGAGCGCAAGCGGCACGCCGAGCACGTCCACCGTCGCCGGCTCGGTGGCCGGGCGGGGCAGGGGCTCGGGGATGGGCTGGTGGGAAGCGGACCGCACGGGGATGTAATCGGGATGAGTGGGCACGAAGCTTGAGGTTGCGGCGTACGTGTTGGTTAACGCGGCCCAGGACCAGAAGTGGCGGTCCAGTCGCAAACTTCCGTGCCGGCGATGGAGGCCAAGCTGGCCATTTGAGGCTCGCCTGCGGTCAGATCCTAGACTCTCGCCGCCTGTCGCATGCTCCAGCGCGTCGGAATAAACGCCGTCTTCTTACGTCCCCAGATGGGCGGAATCGAAACGTATGTTCGCCGGCTGATGCCGGAGCTCATCGCGCTTCGCCCGGGGACGCGCTTCACGCTGTTCGTCTCGGCGCACGGCGTCGACGCCCTGCGCGACGAGCCGTGGCTGGCGGAGGTCGAGGTGGTGCGCCACCGCCTCCTGGGCGCCCCCTACGTCAGCGCGCTGTCGGAGATGACCCTGCTGGCGGCCATGGCGAGCCGGCGGAGGCTGGACGTCCTCAACAGCGTCGCCCTCACGGGGCCGTGGCGTATGCAAGACACCGCCCACGTGCTCACCGTCGGGGACGTGACGTGGATCCAGGAGCCGAGCAGCGTGCCCCGGGTGACGGGGATGCTCTGGCGGACCCTCGTCCCCCCGATCGCCCGCCGGGCCGACCGGGTGCTGACGTACTCGGAGGTGGGGCGCCGCGACGTCTCGCAGCTGCTGGGGGTCCCGCTGGAGCGGGTCGACGCCGTGGCTCTGGGGCCCGGTCTGGCCGAATCGGCCGACCCGGTCGCGGCCGACGAGCTGCGGCGCGCCCACGATCTCGGGCCCGGCCCGTGGATCCTCAGCGTGGGCAGCAACCGCGCGAACAAGAACCCCGGCCGGCTCGTGGCTGCCCTGCCGAGGGTCCGGGAGCGGTTCCCCTCGGCGCAGCTCGTGATGTCCGGGCCGCCCAACCCCTTCGAGGAGACGCTGCGCACCCAGATCGCCGAGCTCGGCCTGCAGGACGCGGTGCGCTTCCCCGGTTACGTCAGCGTCGCGGAGCTGGAGGGCCTGTACCGCAGCGCGGGCTGCGTGGCGGTGCCCTCGACCCGGGAGGGCTTCGGCCTCGTGGTGCTCGAGGCCATGCGCCGCGGGGCGCCGGTGGCGTGCTCGCGGGCCTCCTCACTGCCCGAGGTCGCCGGGGACGCGGCGGAGTACTTCGACCCGCTCGACTCGGCCGACATCGCGCGCGCTCTGGTCGACGTGCTGAGCGACCCCGACCGGGCGGCCCGGCTGGCCGCGACCGGGCTCGAGCGCTCGCGCGCGTTCACGTGGGGCGCCACGGCCGTGGGCACCTGGGAGAGCTTCGAGCGCGCCCGCCACGGGTAGAGTCAGCCGCCATGGCGGCGCACGGCCGGTCCCTCTCCTCAGTCACCGATCCGGCCCAGTTCCGGCTGGTTCCCAGCGGCCCGGGCCGGGTTCTGGACGTCGGCTGCGGCGCCACGAAGTACCCCGGCTCGGTTGGCCTGGACGTGTCGCCCGACACCGCGGCGGACATCGTGCACGACCTCGACGACATCCCCTACTCGGAACTCGAGTCCGAGTCCTTCGACCAGATTCTCTGCCAGGACGTCCTCGAGCACGTCGAGTCGCCGATGCGGGTCATCGAGGAGCTTCACCGGGTGGCCGCTCCCGGCGCGCGCATCCAGCTTCGGACCCCGCACTTCTCGTCGCTGCTGGCCTACAGCGACCCCACCCACCGCCACTACTTCTCCGCGCTGGCGGTCCGGGCGCTGGCCGAGCCGCGCTTCAGCCACTACACGGACGTGCGCATGCGCGTCGTGCACGTCACGCTCGACTTCTGGACGCCGTTCCGCGTCACCGGGCTGGCCGCGCTGGCCAATCGCTTCCAGACCCCGTACGAGAAGTACTTCGCCTTCCGGATACCGGCGATGAACATCCGCGCCGAGTTCGAGGTCCTGAAGTGAGCCCGCCGCAGGCCGTCCAGGCGATCAGCTCGAACTGGAGGCTGTCGCGCCTCGTCTCGCCGCGCTGGCGGTGCCTGGCCCGCCAGGCACGTCCCGGTGAGGAGGTGGGCACCTATCGCCTGCGTGGCGGTGCCGTCGACGCGCGAGGGCTTCGGCCTCGTCGTGCTCGAGGCCATGTTGCGCGGCGCCCCGGTGGTCTGCTCGCGGGCGTCGTCGCTGCCTGAGGTGGCCGGCGAGGCGGCGGAGTACTTCGATCCCGAGGAGCCCGAGGACATCGCGCGCGCCCTCGTCACCGTGCTCGAGGGTCCTGGCCTCGCCGCTCAGCTGGCGGACGCGGGTCGCCGGCGCTCGCGGGCCTTCACCCGGCGGGCCACAGCCGAGGGCACGCTCGAGTGCTTCGAGCGCGCCCTGGCCGGCGCCTAGAGCGCGGCCTCCTCTATCAGCAGCGGCACCGACCCGGCCATACGATAGCTGCGCTCGCAGCCGGCGCAGGTGGCGCGGCCGTCTGCCAGCCTGAGCTCTGAGCCGCAGGCGGGGCAGCGCAGCAGGCCTGCGAGGTCCGGCGGGAGCGGGGTCAAGCGTCCCTGCGACTCCGCGCCCTCGAGCAGCGCGACCGAGCGCTCGAGGTCGAACGAGGCGGTCTGGGGAGCGCGGCTCGCGCCCTCCACCCGAACCTCCAGCCGGCCCTGCCAGTGCACGGAGAAACGCCACTCGGACTGGTAAGCCTCGAACCACGCCTGCATCAGAGGGCTGCGCCGGTACATCTGGTGGAAGAAGTCGCCGCATGGCGCGGCGCGACCGTCGCGGGGATGGAAAACCAGCGCGTCGCCCTCGCGGTCGACGAGCCAGGGATGGAAGGCCCAGCCGAAGGTCAGCTCGGACAGGCGGCTAGGCACCTGGACGAAGCCGGCACGGCCGACGCGCGAGAGCTCGGCCGCGAAGCGCATGGGATCGATCGCGTGCTCGAGGACGTGCGAGGCGACGACGTAGTCGAAGGCATGGTCGGTCAGGGGCAGGTGCTCACCATCGCCGACCACGAGCGGCTTGGTCAGGCTGATGTCGCGCTCGCGCTCGAAGTTGTCGGCCACGTACTTGTCGACGACGAGGTCGGCGCGAGAGTGGGGAGAGTCCCCACCGCCGACGTCGAGCACGCGCCCGCGGCGCGGAGGCGAGGGGCGGTTTCGTGCTCGCTCGGGCCGGCGGGCGCGCAGCTCATGGATCCATCCGGCGATGTTCACGGTGGGCACCTTGCCAAATATGCTCCTGCCGGTGCACCCACCGCAGGCGGGCGAGCCGTCCGTGGGCGAGGCAGCCACGGGCCCCGCACACGACGTCAACATCCTCGACACGCCCGCGGCGGGCACGGCGGTGGTCCGAGGCGGGTTCCTGCGCGTCCTGGCCTACGGCGCCGGGGCCGGGCTCACAGTCATCTCGGCCGCCGTGCTGGCGCGCTACCTCGGTCCAGCCGATCTGGGCCGCTACCGGACGGTCCTCAGCCTGCTGACCATCGTGGCCGGCGTGACCGAGGCCGGGATGACAAGCATCGGGGTGCGTGAGTACTCAACGCTGGAGGGCCTGCCCCGGACGCTGCTGTTGCGCAACCTGCTCGGCCTCCGCCTGGCGCTGACGCTGCTCGGGACCCTTGTCGCGGTCGGATTTGCGCTCGTGGCCGGCTACACGGCATCGATGGTGCTGGGGACGGCGCTGGGCGGCATCGCCACCGTCCTCCTCATCCTCCAGGGAACCTACGCCGTCCCGCTTCAGGCCGGGCTGCGGCTGGGCTGGATGAGCTTCCTGGAGTTCGGCCGCCAGGTCCTGACCGTGCTGTTTCTGGTCTGCTTCGTCGCGGCGGGGGCCGGCCTCGCCGCGCTGCTGGGCTCGAGCGTCCCCGTGGCCGCGCTGCTGATCGCCGCGACCGTGCCACTCGTGCGCGGCGTGGTGCCGTGGCGGCCACGGTTCGACCGCGAGCAGTGGCGCCACCTGCTCCAGATCACGCTTCCCTTCGCGGCCGCCACGGCGGTCGGGATCACCTACGCCTACCTGAGCGTCGTCACGATGTCGCTCGTCGCCCCGGAGAAGGAGGTCGGGTACTTCGGCGGGGCCTTCAGCATGTTCGCGACGCTGACCGCGATCCCGGGAATGCTTGTGGCCTCGGCGTTCCCCGTATTGGCCCGGGCTGCCCGTGACGACCGCGACCGCTTCGACTACGCGCTGGGACGGCTGGCCCACACCGCCCTCATCGCCGGCGTCGGCATGAGCCTAGTCACCATCGCCATCGCGCCGTTCGCGGTGCGTGCCGTGCTCGGTGCGGACTTCGACCCCGCCGCCGGCCCGCTACAGCTCCAGGGAGCGGCTCTGGTGAGCACATTCTTTGCCGCGCTGGGCGGATACGCGCTCCTGTCGCTGCACGCTCACCGGTCCCTGGTGGCGATCAACGCCGTCGCGCTGCTTGTGAGCCTCGTCACCACACTTGTCCTGGGTCCCCGGATCGGGGCCGAGGGCGGCTCGACAGCGATCCTCGCGGGCGAGACGACGCTGGCGCTCCTCTACGCGCGCTCCCTGGCCAGGCTGGGGCACCCGGAGCGTCTTGACCCGGCGCTTGTCGTAAAGGTGGCCGTGGCCGTGGCGCCGGGAATTGTGCTGGCCTTCGCGACAGGGCTTCCCGCGCTGGCCGCGACCGTCCTCGGCGCGGTCGCCTTCGTGACGCTGGTCCTGGTGCTGCGGGCGTTGCCCGCCGAGGTCATCGAGGCGCTGACGGGGCGGGATCCGAGCCGCTCGTAGCGGTCAGGTGCAAGAGGTCGCCCCCGCCGGACGCCCCCAGGGCGCTCGAGAGTGGATAGGTGGCGTACATCGCCCAGCCCGGCGGCGTTCCCTGTCGGCCTCGGCGGTAGATGAGGCTGCCCGGCAGGCCGACCATCGACGTCGAGGTCCGCACGCGGGCCGGTGTCAGCCCGGCGCGGCGCGCGAGTTCGGTGAGCGTCTTGGGGTCGAAGTGCTGGCGGTGTCGTGGCAGGTCGAGGTGAAACCAGTGCGTACCGAAGAGGCGACGCTGGCGCCCGCCGAAGTTGGGGACGGAGACCTGGATCACGCCGCCGGGATGCAGCAGGCGCCGAGCGCGCTCGAGGTCCCCGAGCGGATCGGGCACGTGCTCGAGCGAGTGGTTGAACACGATGGCGTCGAAGGACCCCGGCTCGAACGGGGCATCCGCCAGCGTGCCCTGATGCACCTCCACCCCCAAGGCACGTGCCTGGCGGCAGGCGTCCCGGGAAGGCTCGACACCGAAGGCGCTCCACCCCCGGGCCGCGAACCACGCGGCCAGGTCGCCGCGCCCGCAGCCGACGTCGAGCAGGCGCCCGGGGGGCCGGTCGGCCACCGCACGGAAGGCGCCGTAGCGGGTGCGCAGGCCCTCGCGCAGCGCGTCCCAGCGCGCGCCGGCGCGGGCGCGCAACGTTCGGCGCTCGGTCGCGGCCAGGTGGGGAAGGTATTCGTCGGAGTAGTGTCGACTCAGCTGCTGCGCCGACATGTCGGGGAGCGTGTATGCCAGGCCGCAGCGCGGACAGCGCACGACCTCGAAGCGGCCGGGTAGGCCGAGCATGCGATCGCGCCCGTCGAACAGGTGCTGGGGCGTCTCATCGTGTCGGCAGGGCGCCGGGCTCATCCCGCTGCGCCCTGCCCGGTCCAGCGCGCCCGCAGCTCCTCCACGCTGATCCGGCCGCACGTCCGGCGCAGCGCGCGCCGCCGGCGCAGCGCGGCGGGCAGACGGGGCAGCAGCGTGATCGCGCTCGGCCAGTAGTACGGCTTGTGCAGGCTGCGCCGGAGCTCGGCCTGCACGTAGGCCCGTAGATCGTCGTTGTCCAGGAGCAGGGCCGCGTGGATCAGGCGGCGGTTGCGGTAGACGCCGAACGAGCGGCGCCGCTCGGACATCGTCCGCTTGACCGTGGCGCCGCTCTCGTGCGCGAACTCGACGTCGGGCCGAAACACCGACCGCCAGCCGTGCATCCAGCCCCGCAGGCCGAGATCGACGTCCTCCCAGTAGAGGTTCGGCAGACCCGACCAGAACCCGTCGAGCGCCAGGAAGCGGTCGCGACGGTACAGCGCGGCACCTCCCGAAACGTAGGCGACGTCGATCGGCTTGTCGGCGCCCTCCAGCCCGCTTGGATCGAGTACCCATTCGCCCTCCCAACGCGCGTCCGTGGGGCCGGAATCGACGTGGCCGGTGTTGACGTCACGCATCAGCCCGCCCACGGCGAACACGTCGTCTGCCGAGCGCAGCGTCTCCCACAGCGCGTCAATCGTGTGAGCGGGCGGGGTGAGATCGTTGTTGAGCGCGAGCAGGGCCGTGCAGCCAATCCGGCTCGCAGCGTCGTTGTAAGCCACGAGCTTGCGGTTGTCGGGAAAGCCAACCCAATGCGCGCCACCCAGCTCGGCCACGACCGATCGCGAGTCGTCTCGGCTTCCGTTGTCCACGACGTAGACCTTTGCCGACGCCCGCGACGCCTCCGCGCAGGCGATGACGGACGGGAGGTGGCGGCGCAGGAGATCCGCGCCGTTCCAGTTCAGGACGAGGACCGCGACGTCTGGGCTGGCGTGCACGGCGCGGAACGTTCGCACACTCCGCGCGCTAGATTGCCCCGCCCATGTCACCGGCACGGCCGAGCATCGTCATCTTGCGTGGGCATCTGGTCACTCCCTGGGAGCTGCGGCCGTGGGAGCTCTTGACCGACCGCTTCGATGTCGCCTACCTCGCCAGCGCCCGGAACCAGTTCGATCCGGGCGACCTCGGCCTGCGTCGGATCCCAGTGCGGACTCGTCGCGACAGCTTCCCCCGCGGCCGTCTGGGTGAGGTGGCCACGGGTGTCGTGGGCGATGACTACCGTGACCTCGACCGCCTCCTCGCCGGCGCCGATGTGGTTCACGCCGCTGAGCTGTCCTTCTGGTTCGCCGGGGCGGCGGCGAGGGCGCGCCGCGCCCCGGGGGCGGGCTTCCGCCTCGTGCAGACCGTGTGGGAGACGTTGCCCTTGCTCGAGGCCTTCCGCAACCACCACGCGCGGTTGTTCCGCCGGCAGGTCCTCTCGGCCACGGACCTCTTCCTTGCTGCCACCGAGCGCGCACGTGACGCGCTGCGCCTCGAGGGCGTGGAGCCGGAGCGCATCGAGGTGTCCCCGCCGGGCATCGACGTCGGCCGCTTCGGCGGCGCCGCGGCGCCGGACCCGCCGCCCCACGAGCACGTGATCCTGTCACCGGGGCGGTTGGTGTGGGAGAAGGGCCATCAGGATGTGATGCGCGCGGTCGCGGCCCTCCGCGATGGGCTGGTGGGAGAGCCGGCCGCCCCGCCGCGGATCCTCGTCGTCGGGCGCGGCCCGGAGGAGAAGCGCCTGACCGCCTACGCCCGGGAGCTGGGCCTCGCCGACCGCGTTGAGATCAGCGCTGTGTCCTACGACGAGATGCCGGCGGTGTACGCCCGGGCGTCGTGCTTGGTCCTGGCAAGCCTGCCGATGGCGTCCGCGGCCTACCATCCGTTCGACATCCCGCGGGTGTTCTGGGAGGAGCAGTTCGGGATGGTCTTGGCCGAGGCTATGGCGGCCGGCCTGGACATCCTCACGACGACCAGCGGCGCGATTCCCGAGGTCGTCGGCGACAGCGGGACGTATTTCTTCCCGGGCGACTGGCTCGGCCTCGCCCGCGCCCTGGCACAGGGCCCGCTCGCCCGTCAGCCGGGGGCGCGGGTGGCGCATCCACGTGAGCGCGTGGAGCGCTACTCGACCCGGGGGGCCGCCGACCGCCTCGCTGCGGCCTACGAGCGCGTGCTGTCGGCGCCGCCGCGCGCGATCGACTCCAGCACCTGAAGGCACTGCGCCGCGGCGTCGTCCCACGAGAACCCGGCGGCCCGCTCGCGGCCGCGCGACCCGAGCTCCTCGCGCAGCGCGGCGTCGCCCAGCAACTCGGCCAGCGCGTCGCGGATCGAGTCCACCGAACGGGGGTCGACGTAGCTCACCGCGTCGCCGCCGACCTCGGGCAGGCTCGACACGTCCGAGGTGATCGTGGGGGCGCCGCCGCTCATCGCCTCGAGGATCGGCAGGCCGAAGCCCTCGTAGAGCGACGGGTAGGCGAAGACGGTGCACAGGTCATAGAGGACGGACAGGTCCTCGTCACTCACGTGCCCGAGGACCCTGACGTCGGCGGCGTCGGAGGAGAGGCGGGCCAGCAGGTCGTCGATCTCCCACCCCTTCGGCCCGACGAGCACCAGGGGGTGCGCGGCGCGCACCTCGGGGGGCAGGCCGTGGTGGGCCGCCACCAGGCGCTCGAGGTTCTTGCGCGGCTCCAGCGTGCCGACCGAGAGGACGAAGCCGGCCGGCAGGTCGTGGCGCCGGCGCACGGCCTCGCGCTCGGCGTCGTCGTGGCGCTGCGCGAACCGCGGGTCGGCGGCGAGCAGCATGATCGAGGTGCGCCCGGCCACGGAGGGGAAGCGCTCGACCAGGTCGCGCTCCGTGGCTCGCGAGATGCAGATCGCGGCGGCGCAGCGCCGCAGCGCCGGCCGCAGCGTGGCGCGCTCGATCAGCGCGGCGCGGCGCTGGGGCTGCGTGCCGGGGATGAAGGCCACGAGGTCGTAGACCACGATGGCCGTGGGCACGCGGGCGAACCACGCCGTCAGGTAGCTGTTCGTGGAGAGGAAGACGTCGGCGCCGCCCGCCCGCCGGGCGGCCTGGAGGTGCCAGCGCAGGTCCGAGCGCTCCGACGTCTCCCACGCGAAGCGGTCGTCCAGGCCCAGCTCCTCGTACGGGCGGCGGCAGAGCAGGCGGTAGCGGTGCGGGTCGTCGCGCCGGGCGAGCGCGGCGAGCAGCTCCCGCACGACGCGGCCGCGCCCGGCCGGGACCTCGGCGGCGGCGCGCGCGTCGATCGCGATCGTGAGCGGGCGAGCGCTGGGCATCGGCGGTCGCCATGATGCCGGGCCGTGACCGTCCACGTCGGCCTCAACCTGGTCTACCTGGTGCCCGGCGAGGTGGGGGGCATGGAGGTCGTGGCGCGTGAGCTCATCCCCGAGCTGCTGGAGGCCGCGCCCGCGGACTGGCGCTTCACGGCGTTCGTCAACCGCGAGGCCACCGAGGCGGCGACCGGCCCGTGGATCGAGCTCATGCCGTCGGTCACGGTGCCGGTCAAAGCGCGCAGCCGGGTCCAGTGGGTCCGCGGCGAGCAGATGCTCCTGCCGCGGCTGGCCGCCCGGGCGGGCGTCGATCTCGTGCACTCCCTGGCCAGCACCTCGCCGGCCCGCGGTCGGTTTCGCCGCGTCGTCACCGTGCACGACCTGATCTACCTCGTGCACCCCGAGGCCCATCCGGGGATCCGGGCGCTGGGGATGCGCGCGCTCGTGCCGCCTCGGCGTGCGCCGCGCCGACCGGGTGACCGCGGACTCGCACAGCACGCGTGACGACCTGGTGCAGCGGCTGGGCGTCGCGCCGGAGAAGGTGGACGTGGTCGAGCTGGGTGTGGGCTCGCGGCGCTCGGAGCCCGCGCCCGAGTCCGAGGTGCGCGCCCGCCACGACCTGGCTGAGCGCGAGGTCGTCCTCAGCGTCTCGGCCAAGCTCCCGCACAAGAACCTGCCGCGCCTCCTCGACGCCTGGGCGCTTCTGGACGCCGCGCGGCGCCCGCTGCTCGTGCTGCCCGGCTACTCCACGCCGCACGAGGACGAGCTGCGCGCCCGTGCGCGCCGAGCTGGGAATCGGCGACGACGTGCGCTTCCTCGGCTGGGTCTCCGCCGCCGACCTCGAGGCGCTGTATGCCATGTCGCGACTGTTCGTCTTCCCCTCGCTCTACGAGGGCTTCGGCCTGCCCGTGCTCGAGGCGATGGTTCGCGGCGTGCCGGTCGCCTGCTCGGACCGCGCGTCGCTGCGCGAGGTCGCCGGGGGCGCGGCGCTCATCTTCGACCCCGAGGACCCCCGCTCCATCGCCGATGCGGTGACCCGCCTGCTGGACGACCGGGCCGAGGCCGACCGGCTGCGCGCCGCCGGCGCGCAGCAGGCCCGGCGCTTCACGTGGAGCGCGACGGCCCGGGGGATGCTCGAGACCTACCGCCGCGCGGTCTCGTAGACCTCGACGACGCGGCGCGCGGAGGCGGCGGCCGAGAGCGCGCGGCGCGTTCTCGGCGAACCAGGCCGCGGTGCGCTCGCGCAGCGCCGGGCCGCCGCGGTGGACGGCGACGATCGCGGCGGCCAGCGCCTCGGGCTCGGGCTCGGGCGCGACGAACCCGTTCACGCCCTCCGCCACCAGCTCGACGGCGGCGTTGTCGGGCCCGGCGGCCAGGACGCTCGGGGTCCCGGCCGCGGCGGCCTCGATCACCACCAGGCCGTAGCCCTCGCGGGCCGAGGGCAGCAGCAGGCAGGTCGCACGCTCGAACGCGCGATCGACCTCCTCGGGCGAGACGAAGCCCGGGGCGCGCACAACGTCGCCCAGGCCCAGGCGCTCGATCTCCGCCAGCACGGCCGGGCGCTCGGGGCCGTCGCCCAGCACCAGCCCCTCCAGCTCGGGGATCTCGCGCCGCGCGGCCGCCACCGCGGCCGGGACCAGGTCGGCGCGCTTCTCGCGGATGTGGCGCCCGGCGAAGACGACGAGCGGCGCGCGCTCGCGCAGGTCGCCGGTGTGGGTCTGCAGCGACCCCGCGTACAGCCCGCCGGGCACGACCGGCTCCACCCGCAGGCCCTCCTCACGCAGGCGCTGGGCGTGCAGCCGCGAGAAGACGAAGGCGTGGGGGGTGAGGCGCACGCAGGCGCGCTGCACGCCGTGGCCGATGCGCCCGCCGAGCGCTCCCAGGTACTCCCGCCAGTAGTCGGGCGTCCAGACCTCGAACCAGTCGATGGCCACGAACGCCGGGCGCCCGGCCAGGGCGAGGCGCGCGCCGAGCAGCGAGAAGAAGGGGAAGGCGCACGAGTGGACGGCGTCGTAGTCGCCGCGGTGCGCGAGCAGATGGCGCAACACGCCGGCGCCGAAGCGCAGCGGCGGCTCGATGCGCCGGCGTCCGCCCTCGGTGTACAGCGGGCCGCCCGGGGAGACCGCGATGACCTTCACGCCCGGCACGTCGGGCCGCTCGTCCGGGCCCCACTGGCGGCGCGTGAGGTAGGTGACCTCGTGCCCGGCGGACACCAGTTCCGCGGCCAGGTTGCGATACCACCGCTCGGCTCCGCCGACGGTGTGGGGGTACAGGCAGTCGTAGATGAGGCATATCCGCACGCCGGGGGGGTACCATGCCAGGGCGACAAAGCGCGCGACTCTCGGCGCGCTGGCGCGTTATCAGGCTTCGACACGGTGGGGCAGGGCGCGCCACCCAATTCGATGAGCACCGTCGAACGCACAGCCTCCGCTCTCCACGAGCACCCGGATGCCGTCGCGCGACCGCGCGTCTCGGTCGTCATCCCCTGCCTCAACGAGGCCGAGACGATCGAGGAGTGCGTCGCGCCGCGGCCCGCGCCGGGATCGAGTCCGCCGGAGTCACGGGCGAGGTCATCGTGGCCGACAACGGCTCCGACGACGGCAGCCCCGCGCTGGCCGAGGCCGCCGGCGCCCACGTGGTCAACGAGCCGCGCCGCGGCTACGGCAGCGCCTACCTCGCCGGCTTCGCCGCCGCCCAGGGCGAGTACATCGTCATGGCCGACGCCGACCTGACCTACGACTTCGGCTACATCCCGCAGTTCGTCGAGCGAGCTGGACGGCGGGGCCGAGATGGTGATCGGCGACCGGATGGACAACATCCATCCCGGCGCGATGCCGTGGCTGCACCGCTACGTCGGCAACCCGATCCTCACCGGCATCGCTCAACATCTTCTTCCGCACGGGCATCAACGACGCCCACTGCGGCATGCGCGGCTTCCGCCGCGACGTCCTGCCGCGCCTGGACCTGCGCACGACCGGGATGGAGTTCGCCTCCGAGATGGTGATCCGCGCGGCCAAGGCCGACCTGCGGGTCAGCCAGTTCCCGATCGAGTACCACCCCCGCGGGGGCGAGTCCAAGCTGTCGAGCTTCCGCGACGGATGGCGGCACCTGCGCTTCCTGCTCGTGCACAGCCCGACGTACCTCTTCATCCTGCCCGGGGCGATCATGACCTTCCTGGGCGCCATCGCGGCCCTCACCGTGCTGGCGAAGATCGACCTGCTCGGACGCACGTGGGACCTGCACGCGATGATCGCCGGGTGCCTGCTCATGATCGTCGGCGTCCAGGTGCTCGCGCTGGGCCTGTGCGCGCACGCCTACGGCACGTACTTCATGGGGGAGCGCGATCCCTGGTTCGACCGCATGCGGGCGCGCTTCCGGCTCGAGCACGGCCTCCTCGCCGGGAGCCGTGATCGGCTTCGGCGGTGTGGCAATCGCCGGCGTGATCGCGGGCATCTGGATCGACCGCGGCTTCGGCGAGCTCTCCGAGGAGCGGCTCGCGGTGCTGGCGGCGACGCTGATCATCGTCGGCATCCAGGTGTTCTTCTCGTCGTTCCTCCTCTCGATCCTCGGCCTGCGTCGCCGCGACTGACCGGCCGTAGATGAGGGGCGGAGGCTTCCTGCGGCGGCTGCGCGGCGGGGCCGCGCAGCGCGACCGCTACGCCACGTTCGTCGAGCGGGTGGAGCCCGGGCTGGCCGCCGCCCCGCGGGTGCACCGCTTCGCGCAGGTCCCGGTGATCGGCGATCCCGACCTGACCCCGCGGCCCGTGGCGCTGATCATCGACACGACGGGCGACGGCGACGCCGATGTCACCCGCGCCTCGATCGAGGCGGGCGGCGTCCTGGGCGTCGACCCCTCGGACCCGAGCGTCGTGGCCAACGTCGTCGAGGGCGACCCGCGGATGGCGATCGGCGAGGTGCGCGCGCCCTGGGTGGCCGTGATCGCCGCCGGCGACCGTCTCGGGCACAACGCCCTGCGCCGGCTGGGCCAGGCGGCGGCCCTGGCTCCGGACGCCGCTCTGCTGACGTGCGACGACGACGTGCTGGACCGCGCGGGCGAGCGGCGCGTCCCGCGCTGCTTCCCCGGTCCCTCGCCCGACCACATGCGCGAGCGCGACCTGACCGGCTCGCTGATCGCCTTCGCCACCGAGCACCTCCCCGCCCGGCTCGGCCACCAGGCCGCCTGGCGCTACGAGCTCGCCCTGCGCCTGGCCGGTTCTTCGAGCGCGGGCCACGCGCACGTGCCGCTGATCCTCTGCCACCGCGCCTCCGGCGATGCCTCGCGCCCGCTGGCGCCGGCGTACACGTCGCTGCGCCCGCCCGTGCGCGGCGAGCCGTCGGTGGAGGCGATCGTCTGCTTCCGCGACCGCCCAGAGCTGCTCGAGCGCTGCGCGCGCTCGCTGCTCGAGGGCACGTCGTACGACCGCCTGACGCTGCGCCTGGTCGACAACGGCAGCGAGGAGGTGGCCACGGCGGACCTGCTGGACCGCCTCCAGCGCGATCCGCGGGTCAGCGTGCGCCGCGATGGGCGGCCCTTCAACTTCGCCGCGCTCAACAACGCCGCCGCCGCGCGGTCGGGCGCGGACGTCCTGGCGTTCGTCAACAACGACGTCGAGGCCGACGATCCCGACTGGCTGGAGCCGCTCATCGCCCACGCCCAGCGCGAGGAGGTGGGCGCCGTCGGCCCGCTGCTGCTGCGTCCCGACGGCCGCGTCCAGCACGCCGGCGCGGCGATCGGCATCCACGGCACCGCCGGGCATCCGTTCGCCGGGGTGCGCCCCGGCGCCGACACGCCGTTCGGAGCGGCCACCGACGGCGTGCGCAACTGGCTCGCCGTCACCGCGGCCTGCCTGGTGATCGAGCGGGCGAAGTTCGAGGCGGTGGACGGCTTCGACGAGGGCTTCGAGGTGGGCGGCAACGACGTCGACCTGGGGTTGCGGCTCACGGCGACGGGGCTGCGCTCGCTGTGCGTGCCCCACGTCAGCCTCCTGCACGCCGAGTCGGCCACGCGGAACCCCCGGGAGGTCCGGGCGGGGGACCTGGCGCTCAGCCGCGAGCGCTACGGCGAGTTCCTCACCGTCGGCGATCCGTTCTACAACCCCAACCTGACCCTGGCCGAGACCTCCTGCGCCGTGCGCGGCGCCGACGAATGAGCAAGCGCTCCCGCCACATCCTCACCACGCTGCGCCGCGGGCCGACCGAGGCGGGCTATGCCTTCTTCCGCGCGCGCCGGCGCCGGCGCAACGTCGCCGACGAGACGCCCGAGCTCGAACGCTGCGACCTGGAGCCCGCTGAGCTGAGCGAGAACGCCCGGGTCGTGGGCTCCTATGCGGGGCTCGACGCGCTCGAGGTCTCCACCGTCCAGTGGTTCCTGCCCTGGTTTCACCTTGCCACCGGCGGCGGCGTCCACACGGCCCTGCGCCTGGCCGACCACCTGGCCTCCCGTCACGGGGTGGCCCAGCGCTTCTGCATCTACGACCGCGCCGGCCCCGCGGACGCCCGCGACGTCGCGGCCAAGGCCGCCGCGGCCTTCCCCTCGCTGGGCGAGGCGTCCTTCGAGCCCGCGGGCGCGGCCCCGCGGGATTGCGACGCCGCCATCGCCACCACCTGGGAGAGCGTGTTCGCCCTCGCGCGCTTCCAGGCGACGCGCGGGAAGTTCTTCCTCGTGCAGGACTGGGAGCCGGACTTCCATCCCGCCGGGGCGGCCTCGGCGATGCTGGGGGAGGCGGCGCGGCTGGGCATCCCCGGCCTCGTCAACACGCCGGGCCTGGCCGAGGCCTATCGCGCGCAGGGCAGCCCGGCGATGGCCTTCACCCCCGCCGTCGACCCGCGCTACACGCCGCCCGGCCGGCCGCGGGCCGCCGGCGCGCCGGTCCGGATCTTCTTCTACGGGCGCCCGGCCACGCCGCGCAACGCCTTCGCGCTGGGGCTGGCCGCGCTGCGCCGGGTCAAGGAGCGCTTCGGCGAGCGGGTGGAGATCGTCTGCGCCGGCGAGGACTGGAGCCCCGGCCAGTTCGGCGCGGCCGACGTCCTGGAGAACCGCGGGATGCTCACCGACCTCGACGAGGTGGCGGCGCTGTATCGCTCGTGCGACATCGGCCTGTGCTTCATGCTCACGCGCCATCCGTCCTACCAGCCGCTGGAGTTCATGGCCAGCGGGATGGCGACCGTGAGCAACCGCAACCCCCACACGGCATGGCTGCTGCGCCACGAGGTCAACTCGCTGCTCGCCGATCCCCTGCCCGCCCTGGTCGCCGGCGAGATCGAGCGGTTGGTGGAGGACCCGGAGCTGCGCGGCCGGCTGGCCGGCGCCGGACGAGCCGAGGTGGCCGACCGCCGCTGGGAGGACGAGCTCGAACGGGTGTGGGGCGCGATCACGAAGTCCGGGCCGGGCTTCGAGTAGCTTGCGGGCGGTCGTGGAGTCGCGTCCCCCTCTGACCGTCATCGTCCCCAGCACCCAGGACTGGCCGCAGGCGCGGCCGGTGCTCGAGGGCTGCTTCGCGGAGGCACTCGAGCTGGGCGGCGAGGTCATCGTGGCCGACCGCGACGGCCGCGGGATGCCGCCCGAGGTGGAGGCGCGCCATCCCGGGGTCGTGCGCATCAGCGAGCCCGGCGCGTCCATCTATCGCCTGCGCGACCTCGGCTTCGCCGCCGCTCGCGGCGAGGTCGTCACGATCACCGAGGACCACTGCGTGCCGCGCCCGGGCTGGCTGCGCCGCCACCTCGAGGCCCATGCCGAGCACCCCGAGGTCGCGGCCGTGGGCGGGCCGGTGGCCAACGGGGCCACGCGTCGGCTCACCGACTGGGCGATCTTCCTCGTCAACCATGCTCCCTGGGCGCCTCCGGTTCCCAGCGGCCAGAGCACCAAGGTCGACCGGGCCAACATCTCCTACAAGCGCCGGGTGCTGCCCCGCCAGGCCTCGCCCGCCGGGCGCGACGAGCCCACGATGGACGAGCGGTTGGCGGCCCGCGGCGAGCGCTTCTGGCTCGACGGCACCAACCCGCTCGACCACGTGCAGTCCTACGGCTGGCGCCGGACGGTCACGATCGTCTTCCACAACGCCCGCGCCGTGGCCGGCCTGCACCTCGACCGCGGGATGTCGCGCCTCGAGCGCACACTGCGCGTCCCGGGCAGCGCACTGTTCGTCGCCATCACCCTGCGCCGGGTGTTCGGCGCGGTCCTGAGCCGTCCGCGCGACTTCCCGCCCCGCGCGCTCGCCAGTCTCGTCCTCGTGCCGGTGCTGGCGCTCTCGATCGGCCTGGGCTTCGCCGTGGCCTACGCGGCCGGCCCGGGCGACAGCGCGCTTCACATCGACTGACCGGCCGCCGCGCCCTCCAGCGCCCCGAGGATCCGCCCGGCGGTGCGCTCCCAGGTCAGGGTCGCGGCGCGCTCGCGCCCGCGCCGCGCCATCCGTTCCCTCACGGCAGGGTCGTCCAGCACGCGGGCCAGACCGCGGGCGATCGACGCTGGCGACTCAGGGTCGACGTAGACGGCGGCGTCGCCGGCGACCTCGGGCAGGCTGCCGCGACGCGAGATCACGATCGGCGCGCCCGCGGCCATCGCCTCGGCCACGGGCAGCCCAAAGCCCTCGGCCAGCGAGGGTAGGCAGAACGCCCCGCAGGCGCGGTAGAGCGCCCCGAGCTCGCCGTCGCTCACCCGCCCCAGCTCGGTCAGGCTTCCGTCGGGCCGGCTTCCCGCGTCGCGCGCGGGGCCGACCACGACCAGCGGATGGGCCATCCGCAGGCGGGCCGGCAGCAGGGCGTGGGCCTCGGCCACCCCGGCCAGGTTCTTGCGCCGCCCCCAGCCGAGCGCCAGCACGAACCCGGCCGGGGCGATCGGAGGCTCGGTGGGTTCGCCCAGCGACGGGCTGACGCCCAGGTGGGCGACGGTGATCCGCCCCCGCGTGGCGGGATGGCGGCGCGTGAGCGCGTCCGCGGTGGCCTGCGAGACGGTGATGAACCCGGCGGCGCGCGGCGCCACCGCGGCCAGGGCCCCGGCCTCGGCCAGCCAGTTGGCCAACGGCCGCCCGAGCGCCCGGCGGTAGGGGAGCACGTCGTGGACCACCGGCACGGCGGGGATGGCCAGCAGCCCGGCCATGGCGTAGGTGTTGGCGGCGAGGAAGACGTCGCACTCGCGGCCCGCCCGGCGCGCCGCGCGCAGCTGCCATCCGGGCTCGCGACCGGCGACGAGGCGCCACTCGAAGCGCTCGTCCAGCTCCGCGCCCTCCCACGGGGAACGGGCGTAGAGGGCGAAGCGATGGCGATCGTCGCGGCGCGCCAGCGCGCGCAGCACCTCGCGGACCACCCGACCGCGTCCGCCGGGCGACTCGGTCGCCGCGCGGGCGTCGATCCCGATTCTCAAAGGCGCTCGGCGATGACCGGCGCTTCGCGGTTGAACACCCAGACGGCGAGCGCGCACACCGCGATGAAGATGGCCAGCGGGACCATCGCCCACTTCCAGCCTCCGATGGCCGTCACCGCGCCTCGCGCGCTCGGGTCGATGATCCACTTCCGCGCCTGCTCGAGCAGCATCGCGATCGGGTTGAAGAGGACGTAGCGCTGGGCGTTGGGCGGGACCGTGTCGATCGCGTAGAGCACGGGCGTCCCGTAGAAGAGCATCATCGCCAGGACCGACCAGATCGGCTGCACGTCACGGAAGCGCACGTACAGCGAGGAGACGAGCATCGCCACCGCCGAGGTGATCACGACCAGCGGGGCGACGATCAGGGGGAGCAGCAGCCACGTCCAGGTCGGGTCGATGCCGTAGATCAGGAGGAGGACGAACACCGCGACCAGGCTCAGCAGCAGGTTGAGCACGCCCGTCATCACGACCGAGAGCGGGATGACGAGCCGCGGGAAGTGCATCTTGCGCACGATGCCCTCGTTGTCCACCACCGAGGTGACGGCGCGGGCGGTGCCGTCCTGGAAGAAGCTGAACAGGACGATGTCGAAGAGCAGCAGCATCGGGTAGTTCGGGATCTCGTCGCCGAACTTCACGATCTGGCTGAACACGACGTAGAGCACCCCGAACGTGAGCAGTGGGCGCATGAGCGCCCACAGGTACCCGAGCACCGAGCCGAAGTAGGTCAGCCGGTACTCGGTCAGCCCGATGATCCAGGTCAGGTAGGCGAAGCGGCGCCAGCCTCCGCCCATCGCCGAGGGGCCCTTCATATCCCGGGCGTGGGGTGAGACGGGGCTGGGCAGCGCGGCGGCGGGGGTGCTCATCGCGGCGACTCCATCTCGGCCCGGGGCAGGGCGCGCTCCAGCTCGAGGGTGTGCGGGATCGTGACCACGCCGGAGGTCTCCGGGCTCCCGTGGATCATGAAGTCGCGCACGCGGCCGTGGAAGGACAGCATGCCGCCGCCCGCCGTGTGGAGGGCGGCGTCGACGTAGTAGCGCCCGGCGCCGAGCGGGTTGTCCAGCGCGACGCGGAGGTGGACACGCTCGCCCGCCTCCAGCCGGCCGACGTCGCGCGTCGTGGTGCCGAACACCGCCACCGCATCGTCGGTGGTCAGGCGCAGCTGGATCTCGGCCTCCTCGATCGGCTCGTGCACGTCGAGGATGACGTGGACCGTGAACGGCGTCCCGTGCTCGATCGACTCCGCCGGGCGGCCGTCGACCTCGATCCAGGACTGCGCCACCGTGGCCACCTGGCCCTTCGCCTCCCGGCCGTCGCGGCCCCGCTGGTGCTCGAAGTTCAGCTCGAGGTAGCGCGCGCCCACGTCGGCCGGCTCGCCGTGGGCGACGATGCGGCCGTGCTCGAGCAGCATGGCGCGGTGGCAGAAGCGCTCGATCGTGCCCATGTCGTGGGTGACGAGGATGATCGTGCGGCCCTCGTCGCGCATGCGGTGAAACTCGTTGAAGCACTTCTGCTGGAAGGCGGCGTCGCCCACGGCCAGCACCTCGTCGATCAGCAGCACCTCGGCGTCGCTCTGCACCATGAGCGAGAACGCCAGGCGGACCTGCATGCCCGACGAGTAGTTCTTGAGCTTGAGGTCGAGGAAGTCCTCGAGCTCGGCGAAGGCGATCACCTCGTCGAAGCTCGACTTGGCCTGGGCCGGGCTGAGCCCGGTCATGACCCCGTTGATGACGACGTTGTCCAGGGCGGTCAGCTCGGGGTTGAACCCGACTCCCAGCTCGATGAAGGGCGTCAGGCGCCCGGCGATCCGGATGTGCCCCGTGTCGGCGGCGTAGATGCCGGCGAGCAGCTTGAGCATCGTGCTCTTGCCCGACCCGTTGCGCCCGACGATGCCGAAGAACTCGCTCTGCAGCACCTGGAAGGAGACGTCGCGAAGCGCGTGGAGCTCGTCCACGTCGACGCGCCGGAAAGGGTGCATCGCCCGTTCCTTCAGCGTGTTCACGTGCTGCTTGGGCACGCGAAAGGTCTTGTTGACGCCATCGACGTCGATGGCGGCGTACCGCTCGCCCATGGCCCACAGAATAGGGAGGGCCGGGCGCAAAGCGCGCACGTTAGGCATCATTCGGGCCCTGATGCGCGAGCGCTTCGCGATCACTCCCGACGCCTATCGCCGCGTGACCATCGTCGCGCTCGCGGCGCTGTCGGTCATCGTGCTCACGGGCGCCGCCGTGCGCCTGACGGGCTCCGGGCTGGGCTGCCCGGACTGGCCCAAGTGCTACGGCAAGGCGTTCGCGCCGCTGGAGACCCACGCGGTGATCGAGTACGGAAACCGCATCATCTCCGGCTTCGTCGGCCTGGCCGCGGTGGCCGCCGGCCTGCTGGCCTGGTTTCGCCGCCCGTTTCGCCGCGACCTGGCGCTGCTGGGCGCCGTGCTCCCCATCGGGGTGATCTCCCAGGCCGTGCTCGGCGGGTTCACCGTCCGCCACCACCTCGCGCCCGGCTTCGTCATGGGGCACTTCGCCCTGTCGATGCTGATCCTCGTCGCCGCCGTGGCCCTGGCCTGGTGCGCGTCCTTCGAGCCCGGCGAGCGCCCGCGCTCGACCGATCGCCTGAGCGTGTGGGCCGTCCGGGCGCTGCTGCCGCTGGGCGCGCTGACGATCTTCGCCGGCACCGCGGCCACGGCCGCCGGGCCGCACGCCGGGGGCCAGGGCAGCCAGCGCATCAACCGCCTGGAGTTCAAGGGCCACGGGACGCTGAACTGGGCGATCCACCAGCACGCGCGGATCGCGGCGCTGCTCGGGCGTCGCCGTGGTCGTCGTGTGGTTCCTGCTGCGCCGCCGCGACGCCGACCCGGGAGTGCGGCGCGCCGTGACCGTCCTCGCGGCCCTCCTCGCCGTCCAGGGCGCGGTGGGCACCCTGCAGTACGAGACGAAGCTGCCGGCCGAGATCGTCTGGGTCCACGTCGGGCTGGCCGTGGCCACGTGGCTCACGGTGCTGTGGTCGACCGCCGCGGCGGGGCGGCTGGCCGTCAGCCCCGAAGCCGCCGCGTCACGCGGCCGAGCGCACGCATCGGCCAGCCGAGCGGCGTCTCCTTGATCACCCGTCGCAGCGTGTCCTTGAGGCGGCCGAAGCGCTCGCGCGCCGCGCTGCCCGGCAGCGGAAGCGCGGCGAAGCCGACCTCCACCGTCGCCAGGTAGACCTGCCCGTCGACCACGCGCCGCACGTCGAGCGCGAGGCGCGGGTTATCGCCGGTGACCATCAGCAGCTTGGGCCCGATCCAGTGGGCCCCGGAGACCTTCAGGCGCTTGAAGTCGCGCGGGTCCTCCAGCTCCACCGTCGTCTCCTGCGGCTGCCCGTGCACCCGGCAGCGGATGCGCACCCAGTCCAGGCGCATCACGCACGGCCGCGTGGCCGGCCGCAGCCGGATGCGCTGCACGTACTCGCCCCGCAGGACCACCCGCACGTAGGACAGCCCGCGGCGGTTGCGGCGCGGGCGCACCCGGCCCAGCGGAGCCTCCTCGTAGCCCCAGCCCAGGTCGCGCTCGATCCGGAACGGCCCGGACTCCAGCTCGGAGGAGAAGGCCTCCCAGGGCACCAGCCCGCCGCTGGCGGCGGCGGTGGCGTGCGCGAGGTGCTCGTCGTGCAGGCTGGCCAGGCCGTAGGGCCAGTAGAGCTCGGTCATGGGGAGCTTGACCAGGGCGCGCGGGTCGAGATGGCCCAGCGCCTTGGCCGCCGGGCCCGCGGTCACCCTCTCCACCCGGGCCGAGCCGAAGTTCTCGTCGTGCAGCCACCCGGCGAACAGCCCGGCCTCGTCGGGCGTGGGCGCGACGACGGCGCGGGCGGCCATCGCCAGCAGGCGCGTGCGCGCTCCCTCGGAGGACAGCGACAACCCGTAGCGGCGCCACTCGCGCTGGAAGGCCAGGATGCCCTGCTGGACCGCTGCGCGCTCGACGCTCTGGAGCGCCGGCTCGTCGGAGTCGGCCAGGACAGGCGCCAGCTCCTCGGTCAGGTCGATCTGGGAGCCGTGGTCGGGCATGCAGATCTGCTCGAGGATCTCCGGGCTGCGCGCCACCGCGGTGACGGAGTCCGACGGGACGCCGAAGCTCCCGAGGTAGCCGTGGATCTCCAGCCCGTCCAGCGCGCGGGAGAGCGCGACGTGATGGGTGATGAGGTAGAGGCCGACCGTCCGGCACTCGACGCCCGCCTCGCGCAGCAGCGCCTCGACGGTCGCCTGGATCGTCCCTCCCCAGCCCAGGTCGGCGAGCACCAGGCGCGACTCGCCCGCCGGGCGGCGCTGCTCGATGTAGCGCAGCAGCCGCCGGCGCAGCGCGTGGGAGCCCGCGACGACCTTCGCGCGCAGCTCGGCGTCGAAGGCGATCGCGTCGGCCACGGAGTCGCCGAGCGCGTGGTCGTCGATGCGGTGGCCGGCCTGGGCGGCGAACGCGGGAAGGTCCTCGTCGAGCGAGAGCCCCAGCCACGAGCACAGCTCGCGCACGGTGGGCATCTCGCGCCGGTCGAACAGGGCGCGGATCTCGTCCACGGTCCCCTCCACGATCGAGGCTCGCGCCACGACCTGGCGCGAGAGCCACATCGGCTCGGCCACCACGCCGCTCGTCTCGGCGGCGCCCGCAGAGTTCACGAGCGCCGTCATCAGCTCGCCCTCGCGCATGAGGCAGAACACCTTGGAGGCGCCGGCCGCCCTCGCGGCCTCGTGCACCCACTCGCCGAAGCCGGCGAAGGCCGGCCCGAGGCTGGTCGCGCCGAAGTCCCAGAAGGGCCGCAGCCCGGCGGGCTGGCGGACGCCCTCGACCCGGTGCGCCACCTTCCCGCGCAGCGCGGTCAGGCCGTGGTCGTCGCGGTCGAGCGGGCGGGCCGGGGGAAGGTGGAGGCGCTCGCGCTCCAGCACGCGGTCCAGCGCGGGCGTGCGGCGCTCGAAGTGCACGGCCCCGATCCCCAGCCGCCGCGCCGGGAGGACGTCGGCCTCGAGGTTGTCGCCCACGTGCAGCATCTCGGCGGGGGCGCAGCCGAGCTGGTCGAGCACCACGGAGAACAGGCCGGTCGCCTTCCCCGTCCGGTGCTGGGACGAGGCGAAGATGCGTTCGAAGCGCACGTCGGCCAGCGCGCCGCGGGCGATGAACAGCCGCAGCTGGCGCTCGGAGAACGGGGTGTCCGACACGGCGATGAGCGTCACGCCGCGCTCCTGCGCGGCGGCGGCCAGGCGGGCCACGTCGAGGTCGGCGACCAGCAGCTCGCTCTCGACCGCGCACTCGATCTCGACCAGCTCTCCGGGCGCCGGCTCGCGCGCGAAAAGCGAGGCGGGCAGCTCTGACTGGATCTCCTCCAGCGTCACCTCGAGCCCCTCTCCGGCGTCCTGGCGGCGCTCGCGCGCGCGCAGCTCGGCGGCGTGGCGGACGCGCCCGAACACCGAGGGCGTCGTGCTCGCGGCCAGCAGGCCACGGTCGCGCAGGCGCTCGCCGATCAGGTCGAAGGCGTCGGCCGGCTTCTCGACGCGCCGGAACAGCAGCGTGTCGAACACGTCGATCGAGAGAACCCGCAGGTCGCCCGACTCCAGCGCCTCGAAGGCACCGAGCAGGCGGGCGTCCGCGGTCGGCGGCGATGCCTCCACGCGTGTCTGCATGCGCAGAAGGCTACGTGTAGTAGTGGCCGACCACGAGGATCATCGAGAACAGCGTGTGCGCGACGGCCAGCGTGACGAACAGGACGCCCACCGCCTGGCCCCAGCGCTTCCCCGCTCCCCGGGCGGCGACGGCCAGCAGGAGCGCGTAGAAGGGCAGCAGCGGAAGCAGGTAGCGGACCTGCTCGAAGCCGGTGTGGTTGACGACCTGGAAGCGGTAGGACGCGATCTCGACGAGCCCGATGTAGCCCACGAGGATCGCCGCGAAGGTGATCAGCTCGGCCCAGCGGGAGCGCAGCACGGCGCGAGCGCGCCAGAGCGCGGCGCCGGCGAGCGTGAACACGCCGCCGAAGATGGCCAGGGCGGTCCAGTTGACCCACATCGGGAACCCGAAGCGAAACCACCCGAAGCGCCCGATGAAGCTCTGGAAGTACGGGTTCCACAGCGGGTACTGCCCGCCGAAGTTAGAGAAGGGCCGCATCCCCGGCAGGCGGGGCAGGAAGACCTGCCAGAGGTAGGACGCCTGGCCGCTCAGCGTCGCGCCCGCGTTGACCGTGTTGGAGGCGAAGCCGGCCGTGGCCGTGTTGGGCGCGCGATCGAAGAGGGTCTGCGCCGCCATCAGCCAGAGACCCAGCGGCACGAGCAGCACCACGCCCGCGGTGATCACGCCGGTGATCGCCGTGCGGCGCTGTGCCAGCGGCGCCCGCCACGCGGCCAGGATGCAGCCCAGGCCGGCGCCCGGCAGCAGTCCCGTGAAGTTCGTCTTGGTCATCACGCCCGCCAGGGCCGCGGCGCCGATCGCCGCGCCCAGCCAGGGTGTGAGGCCGCGCCGCAGGGCGCGGCCGACCAGGTATATGAGCGCCGCGCTGCAGGTCCACAGCAGGTTGTCGTTGTTCACCCCTCCCGAGATGAAGCCGAACATCGGCTGGAAGGCCACCATCAGCGCGCCCGTCGTCGCGGCCCAGGGCGTCCCCGGGAGGATCTCTCGCACGAAGAAGAAGCAGAAGGCGACCGTCGCCGCCGCCAGCAGGGCCGACAGCAGGCGCATGAGGTAGAGCCGGTCGTTGATGTAGGACGAGCGCCCGATCTCGTAGGGGATCGTCTCGAGCACGTAGTAGAGGGGCTGGTTGTTGATCGTCGTGCCGCCGACGCTGTCCGGCTTGTGGTCCACATCGGACTCGATCAGGCGCTTGACCCGCCGGCCGACGCTCGGGTACCAGTTGGGCCGACCCTCGACGTTGAAGGGCACCGAGCCGGCTCCCTCGGCCAGCTCGCGCGAGTAGAGGGCGGGCCCCCTCGGCGTACCGCCGGGAAGGTCGCCGTACTCGCCGATGTACTGGACGTAGCTGAAGTGGTCGATCTCGTCCGGGGTCTGCCAGGGCGGCGTGATGACGCCCCACAGCGCGCCGTTGGTGAACGCGATCGCGGCGCAGATCCAGCACGCCATGGGGACGCGGCGCAATGTCCGGCGCACCGCGCTCATGGCTCCCTCCGGGCCGCCAGCGCGATCCCGACTCCGCCGCCCAGGGCGAGGATCCCGAAGACCGCCCACATGGTCCACGGACCGACGAACGACGGCTTGCTCACCGCGAAGCGCCGGGCGGCGCGGGGAGCCTCCGACCAGCCCGTCGGGCGGCCGGGCAGGAGCCAGTCGTAGCGGATCTGCTCGGCCCCCGCGGGCTTGGGCCCGACCTGCGGGGTGAGGTTCCCGGCGAACTGGAGGCGTTTGGTCCCCAGGTTCCGCAGGCACACGCTGGCGTGATAGAGGTTGCGGTGGATCGGGGTGATGGGGATGCGCAGAGGCGTGTTGTCCGGGTAGCCGCCCGGGAGCCGGCCCTGGGAGACCTGGCGCGCTCCGTCCAGGACCGTCACGGAGACGGGCTGGCCGGGCCGCCCGAACGTTCCGGCGTACACGCGCACGGAGCTGGCGCCGGAGGGAACCATCTCGTTGGGCGCGCAGCGATCGGCGCCCGGCCGCACCGGCAGGGCGACGCCGCTGAACTCGACCTCGGAGTTGGTTCCGGCCAGGCGCTCCTGGTGCTTCGACATGACGGCGACGAGAGTCCCGACAGCGAGAAGCAGCCCAACGGCGACGGCTATGGCGGTTCGCAGCATCGTGGCGTGGTCGGTCCGCACGCCGGATTTCCCGCTGGGGCGCGGACCGGCGCCGCATGGTAGCGACCGCCCGGGGGCCCGCGTTCACCCTGCTAGCGTCCCCGCCCTCCCGCACTGGCGCGAGAGCGCCCGGGCGTCATGCATCCCTTCTGGCCAACCGCCGAGCCGATCCTGACGTCCCTGCGTCCGAGGTCGATCGTCTACGTCGGAGCGCAGGACACGTCCGAGCTGCGCCGCTTCGCGAGCGAGCATGACGCGACCCTCCACACGGTGGAGGGGGCGAAGGCCGGGAAGGTGTTCGACTCGCTGCCCAAGGTGGCCGGCGACGCCGACGTCGTCCTGGTCGAGATCGACCCGCAGGGAGACGGCCTGGACTCCCTGCTCGTGCTGCTCGATGCGCTGAGCCCGGGCGCGGCCGGCGGCTTCCCGGTCTGCCTGCTCAGCGGCGCCGCCGACGAGCGCGTCCGGCAGGGGATCACGCGCTACCTCACCGTCACCTCGCGCGATCTGGCCTTCGAGCCGCTCCCGGGTCACGACGACCTGGCGCTGCTGTGCGAGCGCGACCTGATGCCCATGCTGCGCTCCCAGGCCGCGGGTGGCCCGAGGTCGGGCGAGGCGGAGGGTCAGGTGGCGATGCTCGAGGCGGTGCTCGCGCACCGCGAGACCTACATCGAGGCGCTGGAGGGCGCGCTGCTCGAGCAGTCCGAGGCGCTGCACGCGACGTGGTCGAGCCGCTACTGGCAGATGACGAAGCCTCTCCAGCGGCTCGTCGGGGCCTACCGCGACCTGCGCAACCGGCGGCGAACCCGGGGCGGCGGGGGCCGGGTGGCGATTCCCCTGGCCAGCGTCGATTGGGCCCAGGAGTGGCTGCCCGAGGATCAGGAGGGCCGCCCGGCCCGGTGGTCGCGGGCGCCGCAGATCGGCGTGAGCATGCCCTGGCGCCTGGAGCAGCAGGTGCCGTCGCGCCTCACCTATCTCGTCGACGTCCCGCCCGGCGCTTCCATCTCGGCCCGGGTCGCCGTGCGGCGCAGCGTGTGGGCGGCCAGCAATGCCGCCGCGCGCGTGCACCTGCGGGCGCTGGGTCCCGGCGACGAGGTGCTCGGCTCCGCCTCGGCGGAGCTCGACGCCCAGCAGCTCATGGGGCGGCGCCCGTCGGCCGACCTCGCCGTGGGGTTCGGCGCCGGCGGGCAGGGGGTGCGCCTCATCCTGGAGACCGAGCCGCTGGAGGTCGACGCTCCGCGCACGGTCGTGGCCTGGCAGTCGCCCGTGCTGCAGGTGCCGGCGCCCGCCGGGATCGCGCCGGAGCCGGCTCCGAGCACGCCGCGGCCGGCGCGCACGTCGCGGCCCGCGTTCTCGATCGTGATGCCGGTGCACGACCCGCCGCTGTCCTTCCTGGAGCGCGCCATCGAGTCGGTCCTCTCCCAGACCTACTCCCACTGGCAGCTGTGCATCGCCGACGACGGCAGCCGCGACCCGGAGGTGATCGAGCTGCTGCGCGCCACCGCCGCGCGCGACGAGCGCGTCGTCCTCGTCCGCAACGAGGAGGGCGGCGGGATCTCGGTCGGCACCAACCGCGCGCTCGAGCTGGCCACCGAGGAGTACGTCGCGCTGTTCGACCACGACGACGAGCTCGAGCCCGAGGCGCTCGAGGAGGTCGCCGCATACCTGCGCGCCCACCCCGGCACCGACATCGTCTACACCGACGAGGACCGCGCCCTCGAGGACGGCTCGCGCTTCGGCGGCGTGCTCAAGCCGGGCTATTCACCGGAGCTGCTGCGCTCGGGCATGTACACGTGCCACCTCGGCGTCTACCGGCGCTCGCTCGTGCAGGAGGTCGGGGGCTTTCGCAAGGACTTCGACGGCTCGCAGGACTTCGACCTGATGCTGCGCCTGGTCGAGCGCACGGAGCGCATCGGCCACGTGCCCAAGGTTCTCTACCACTGGCGCGCGAGCGACGCCTCGGTGGCGGTCAACCCGATGGCCAAGCCCTACGCCTACGACGCCGGGCGCCGGGCCGTGCAGGCCCATCTGGAGCGGACCGGAGTGGCGGGCGAGGCGCTGCGCAGCGAGCTGCCCGGCCTGTACCGGGTCGTCCACGAGGTCGACGCGGAGATCCCCATCTCGATCGTCCTCGGGCCGGAGTTCGGCGGCGGTGACGCCGGCCGCGAGCGGGGCATCGAGGCCCTGAAGGCGGGCACCGCCCGGCGCAACTGGGACGTCGTGGACGACCTGTCGCGGGCCACGGGTGAGCACGTCGTGTTCCTCGACGCCCCGTGCCGCCCGCTGGTGGAGAACTGGCTCGATGTCCTGCTCGGCTTCTCGGCCCTGGAGGGCGTCGGCGCCGTCGGCGCCAAGGTCCTGCGCCCCGACGGTGTGGTCGAGCACGCCGGCGTCGTCATCGGCGAGGGGCTCCCGCTGCCCGCCTACCGCGGCGTGCGCAGCGACTTCGTCGGCTATCTCGGCGTGCTCGAGGTGCCCTGCAACTACCTGGCGGTCGCCGGCGTGTTCATGGCGCCCCGCCGCGCGCTGAGCGAGGCGGGCGGACTTCGACCCGGCCCGTCCCCGCTGGCCGAGGTCGACTACTGCCTGCGCGCCCGCGGCCGGGGCCTGCGCTCGGTCTTCGCCCCCGACGCCAGGCTGGCCCTGCTCGATCCGCCGGCGACGCCCGCGATCCCCCTGCCCGAGCTGGCCGCGTTCAAACTGCGCTGGCAGGCCGCGATCCCGCGCGACCCGTACTACCACCCGAACTTCTGGGTGCAGCGCGCGGCCTTCCCCTCGCCGCCGGCGGGTCGCTAGTCGCCGCCGGCGCTCGGCGCCGCCGGGTCCATCGCGAACCGGGGCGCGACGATCCTCCGCGCCCGGTTCGCGCGCTCGCGCACCGGCAGCTCGACCGTCACGTCGCGCACGCGCAGGGTGAACGGCTGGTTGCCGGCGCGCAGCGAGTCCGGGTCGCGCCCGGTCAGCTCGAGCATGACCTCGTGCCCGGCGGCGAAGCGGTAGGCGTTGCCGTTGAGCTGAAGCTGGATGCGCCCGTGCTGGCCGGCCGTCACGCGGTACGCGCCGCGGGTCACCAGGAGCTGGGTTCCCCGCCCCGGGTCGACGTCCCACAGGCGCCCGTCGAGCTGCGCCGTGGCGGGTTGCGCGCCGAGCACGAGATCGATCGTCGGCCGCCCGGCCAGCGTGAACGCGGTCCGGGTGGCGCGCGAGATCACGGCGGTGCCGGGCGAGCGCTGCGCCGGCACGGTGGCGCAGGCGTCGATGGTGCCGAAGTTGGGGGTGAAGGCCCGGGCGACGTCGAGCGAGCCCCCGTCGGAGGCCACGGTCTGGACGGCGGTCGCGCGCAGCCGCACCGCTCCCGGATGCAGGCGGGTCCACGACGCGGCCGTCAGGCGCGTGCCGCCGGAGGCGCCGCGCGGGCAGGCCTGCGTGTAGGCGAGCACGGCGCCGGGCGCCGGCGGCGTGCCCCGCCGCTTGAGCCAGGCGTCGAAGAAGCGCAGCGCCTGGTCGTTGGCCGCGTCCTCCTGGTTGCGGTGGGCGCCCCCGCGGGCATGCCCGGTGTCGAGCAGCTGCAGGGCCACCTTGGCCCGCAGGTTGCGGTCGCGCAGGCGGTTGTAGACGCGCAGCGCCTCGGTGGCGGGGAAGAGATCGTCCGTCCAGCCGTCCTGCACGAGGAGCGGCGCGGGAGTCCCCGTCAGCCGCGCGGAGCCGTGGAAGTCCTCCAGCTCGCGCACGATGCGCCGGGCACTCGACCCGTAGGGCTCGCCGCGCTCCACCACGGCCTTCCAGGTGCGCAGGTCGGCCGACGGGTCGGCGCGCTCCGGCGCGATGAAGCCGGCCGAGTCGGCGACGAGGAAGAGCGCGCTCAGGAAGGCGGCCTTCGAGACGCCCACGGGCGGGCCGGTGTCCCCGGCGGTCCCGCGGGCGAAGTCCAGGAAGCGCCCGTTGGGCGCCAGCGCGGCGGCGATGTCGTCGCCCGCCCACGTCGGGAACGCGGCGGTGAGGCTCAGGCGGCGCCCGGCCGGGCTTCGCCAGGGCGTGAAGCGGCCGTCGGGCAGGCGCACGCGGTTGCGCAGGAACGCCAGCTCGAGGCTCTGGATGCTGCCGCCCGACTCTCCCGTGACGCCCAGCGCCTGTGGCCGGGCGACGCCCTCGTCCACCAGCAGGCCCAGCAGCTGCTGGGTGTCGCGGGCCTCGTAGCGCTGGTCGAAGAGGTGCGTCCAGCCCCGCTCGCAGCCGGCCGTGCGCGAGGACGGCTCGCCGCACGAGCGCCCGAAGCCCCGCGCCGAGTAGGTGAGGACGGCGTAGCCGCGCCGGGCGTAGAAGACGCTGTTTCGCCGCACAAGCCGGGCGTCCGTCGACGGGCCCTCGAATCCGGCCTTGGTCCCCGGGAAGCCGTGCAGCATGGCGATGACCGGGAACGGACCCTCGCCCGTCGCCGGCAGCGTGACGTCGGCGTCGAGGGGCACGCCGTCCCAGCTGGGGACGCGCTGGGCGTCGGAGCTCGTGGGGCACACGCGCACGCCCGCCGTGGGGGAGCACGGGTGCCCGAACGGGGCGGGCTGCGCGCTCGCCGCCGCGGGGGCGGCGAGGCACAGAAGGGTCAGGAGTGCGGCCGCGCGTCTCAGACGCGCAAGCGTGACAGAGCGGCTACTCGGCTCCGCCGTCGCGGTCGAGCTTCAGCGCCGCCGAGTTGATGCAGTAGCGCTGGCCCGTCGGCTGCGGCCCGTCGTCGAACACGTGCCCGAGATGGGCGCCGCAGTGGTTGCACACGACCTCGGTGCGCCGCATGAACAGCGAGTTGTCCGAGCGCTCCTCGACCTTGTCGGCGTCCGCCGGCTGGTAGAAGCTCGGCCAGCCGGTGCCGGACTCGAACTTGGTCTCGGAGTCGAACAGGGGCTCGCCGCACACCACACAGGCGTAGGTGCCGGTGTCGTGGCAATCGTGGTACTCGCCGGTGAAGGGGCGCTCGGTCCCCGCCTCCTGCGTCACGTGGTACTGCTCAGGGGTGAGCCGCTCGCGCAGCTCGTCTCGGTTCGTCTCGATCTTCGCCATGCCTCTGAGGCTAGCGAGCGGCCCTTTTGTTACAGGCCGGCGGGATGGCGGGCGACGAAGCCGCTCGAGTCGCGCGGGCTCTTCCAGTCGGGCCCGTCGCCGTAGTTGTTGGAGTCGAAGCGCCGCCCGTCGATGACCATGTACACGTGGCTGTACTTGGCGTAGATCGTCACGTGCTTGCCCCGGCCCGGAACGCCGTAGCCGACGAAGTTGTTCGCCGTGCGCGAGGCCGAGAGCAGCCCGGCGGCGTGCAGGACGTACGAGACGGCGCCCGAGCAGTCATAGCCCGAGTCGGTCCACCGGCCGTGGCCGCCGCCGTACGTGTAGGGCTTGCCCGCGATCCGGTTGGCCGCGCGGATCATCAGGATCACGCGCCCGCCGCCGCCGCGGGAGCCGCGGTGCTTGCCGGCGCCGCGCTTGAGGGTCGGCCCGCGGCGGATGCCCATCGCGCGGTAGGTCGCCGGCCCGACGACGCCGTCGGCGGTCAGCCCGTGGCGGCGCTGGAAGCGCTTGACCGCGCGGGCGGTCTGGGGCCCGAACACGCCGTCGGCGGCGATGCCGAGGCGATGCTGGACGCGCTTGACGGCCGAACGGGTCTTCCCGCCGCTCCCGCTGCGGTGCAGCGCGCGGGAGTGCGCGCGGCGCAGGACGCGCCAGGTGGCCGGACCGGCCACGCCGTCGACGCGCATGTGGTGGCGGCGCTGGAAGCGCTTGAGCGCGCGCAGCGTCCCCGAGCCGAACTTCCCGTCGGCATGCACGTGCAGCAGGCGCTGCAGGCGCTTGACCGCCGCGCCGTGCGCGCCGCGCTTGAGGGTGGGGGAGGACGCGGCCGCCGCCTTGGGGGCGGCCAGCGCGGTCGAGCCGGAGCCCGCCGTCGCCAGCATCGTCGCGGGGGCGGCACCGACGGCCACGAGCGTCGCCGCGCCGGCGACGCGCCGGGAGGCCCAGCGGCCGGGCGCGGGCGTGCTCGCCGCGTGGCGGCGTGCCGCTGAGCGCTGCTGGGAAGCCTCCCAGAGACTGGGATCGGCAAGGTCGCGGTGCACTTCCGGTTCCTCCTTGTCGGACTGTGCCTACGAGGTGAGCTGACGGGCTCGCGGTTCGATCCCCGCTACGCCGCAGCAGCGGCGATTCGCCCCAGCGGCCTCAGGGCCGCAATGGTTCCCCCGTTCGCCGGGGCACGGGGCCGCGGCGACTCGGCGGAGGGCACGCTAGCAGCCGCCGCGTCGCGGCGAGCCGCAAAATCCCTGCAAGGACAGAGTTATGTAGCCGTTGGCCGCCGGCCTCAGGCCGGAACGCCGGTCCGGGCGGCCACGGTCCCGTGCGTGACGACGCGCCCGGCGCCGAGCGCGCGGGCCTCGGCCAGCGCGCCGTGGGCGGCGGCCATCAGCTCGTCGGGGGCCCCGGCATGCTCGGGGAAGCTGGCGACGCCGAAGGACATCGTGGCCCCGGGCCGGACGAGGCGGTGCAGCTCCTGCTGGATGCGCTCGGCCAGGACGAAGCCGCCGTGGTCGTCCGTGCCGGCCGCGACGACGGCGAAGGTCAGGTCGCCGATGCGCGCGGCGGCGTCGCTGCGGCGCACGGCCTCGAGGAACGCCTGGCCGACCTGACCGAGATCGGCGGCGGCGTCGAGCTGGCCGATCACGACCGTCACGCGGCCCCGGGTGCGCCGGGCGAGCTCGATCGCCCGCTCCAGGGTCTCCACGAACCCGCGGCGGTTGAGCAGGTGGGTCGCGGCGTCGACCCGCGAGATCTCGTGCAGCTGGGTGACGAGAGCGTTCACCTGGTCCTTGAGAAGCCCGATCATCGCCCCGGCCACGATCAGCGCGCTCGTGGTCACGACCCAGCGCACGACCGGGGCGCTGCCCGGGTCCTGGGTGAGCGTGAGCAGGGCGGCGTAGGCGAAGGCGATGAACAGCAGCTGGCCGATGGCCTGCCAGCGGGGCAGGAAGTAGAAGGAGTAGATCGCCAGCCAGAACCAGAACATCACGTAGGGGCTGGTGTTCTCGCCGCTCGAGTAGACCGTCCATTCGATGAGCAGCGTCCCGCAGGCCAGGAAGAGCGGGAACACCCAGCGGGGGAGGCGGTCGTAGCCGATGAACAGGATCGCCGAGATGGCGAAGCCGCTGACCGCCATGACCTCCATCCGCTCGCGGTCGGCGTGCTCGACCGCGCCGGGAAGCAGCAGCGAGCCGATCGTGATGGCCGCGCCGGCGAGGAAGAGGAACATGAGCGCCCGGGCCATCAGCCCGCGGTCGGGCTCGCCGTGGGCGGGGATGAGGGGTCCGGGCAACAGCCCAAGTCGTTCGCGCAGTGCGGACTTCACAGCTCATTTATCGGCAGCGAGATTGCCGCACTGCACCTTTTTGGCAGACTCTCCGCGCCTGATGGCCGCCACCAATCCAGAGGTGACCCCCGAGCTGGTCGCCCGCGCCCTGTCCGGCTCGTTCCCGGGGGACCTCGGAATCGAGCTGATGTCCGTCGCCGACGACGAGGTGCGGGGCCGGCTCAGCGTCGATCGCCGCCACCTGCACCCGGGCGGCTACGTCCACGGCGGCGTCTGGGTGGCCTTCGCCGACACGGTCGCCGCCTGGGGTACCCGGCGCAACCTCCCGGCCGACCAGGACTTCACCACGGTCGAGCTCAAGGCCAACGTCTTCGCGGCCGGCCGCGCGGGTGACGTGCTCGACGCGGTCGGCCGGCCGCTGCACATCGGGGCGCGCACCCAGGTGTGGGAGGTCCGGATCACGCGCGGCGAGCGCCGGTGCGCGTTCTTCACCTGCACGCAGATGATGCTGCCCGCGCCGCCCGCCGAGCCCGCGCCGCCCGCCTACAGCTAGCCCAGCGATTCGACGAGCTCGACGGTGAGCTCGTCCAGCGAATCGATCCGCACCTGCGCCAGCGCCAGCGCCTCGTCGGCGGGCGGGAAGTGGGTGTTGGGCAGTGCGATCACGTGCATTCCCGCGGCGGCCGCGGCCTTCAGCCCGTTCGTCGAGTCCTCGACGGCCGCGGCCCGGGCGGGGTCAGCGCCCAGGCGCCGGCAGGCCTCCAGGTAGACGTCGGGCGCCGGCTTGCCCGCGCCCTCACCGACCTCCTCGGTCGACAGCGTCACGGCGAACGCGTCGGCCAGCCCGGAGAGGGAGAGGAAGAGGTCGACGATCTCGCGGTTGGAGGAGGTGGCCAGCCCGAGCGGCCGGCCGGCGCTCACCCGCCGCACGGCCTCGACGGCGCCCGGCAGGAGCGGCAGGCGCTCGCGGTAGCGCGCCTCGACGCGCTGCACGACGGCGTCCGAGATTTCCTGGGGCTCCATGTCGACGCCCAGCTCTTCGCGCAGGTAGCGCGGCCACTGGCGCGAGCTCATCCCCAGCATGTCCGTGGCCGCCCGGTCGTGCCAGCGGCCGCCGCGCTCTGACACCAGGTCGCGCCGGGCGGCGTCCCACTCCTGCTCGGAGTCGACCAGGACCCCGTCGAGGTCGAAGACGACCGCCTCGATCACGGGCGCCCGCCGCGCCGGCGCTCGCGCTCGGCCTCTTCCGCGGCGCGGTCGCGGTCCTCGCTCGCCCCCACCTCATAGAAGATCGCCGACACGGCGAGGACGAGCGCCCCGCCCAGCAGGACGATGCCCACGATCTGCACGGCGACGGCGTCAGACAGGCCGATCAGGGCCAGTCCGGCGGCGCCGGCCACGACGACGATCGCGGCGACGCGCAGGGCACGGGTCCGGGCATGGCGGTCCACGACCGCGAATTTAGACCGACGGATGGCCAGTTACGGCTTTCCACCCTCATGTAACGGGCGCCGGCCACCGAGAGAAGAGCCATGAAGCTGTTCGGACGACTCCTGGCCGTCGGGCTGGGGATGCTCGCATTCGCCGCCGTGGCCCCCGCCGTGGCCGGCGCCGCCAGCCCCGGAGTCGTGCTCCCCAACCCCGGCGATGCCGCCACGCAGTCGAGGATCATCGCCTCCGGGGCGCGCCACGTCCGTGTCTTCGCCTCCTGGCGCATGCTCGAGCCCGCCCGAGGCCAGTTCAGCTCCGACATCCTCCCCGGATACGACGAGCTCGCGAACCGGATGAAGGCGGCGGGGATCCAGGTTTCGTTCGTGGTCGTGCAGACCCCTTCGTGGGCCGGCGCCGCGAACTCCCCGCCGCCTCCGGACGCCTTCGCCGACTTCATGCGCCGCCTGGCCGGCCACTTCAAGGGCCGCGTCTCGGGCTACGAGATCTGGAACGAGCCCGACGGGAACGTGTTCTGGCAGAACGGCGCTCCTCCCGCCGCCTACGCGAACCTGCTCAAGTGGTCCTATCCGGCGGTCAAGCAGGCAGATCCGGCGGCCAAGGTCGGCATCGGCGGGCTGGTCGGCAACGACTACAACTACCTCAACGACCTCTACAGCGCCGGCGCCCAGGGCAACTTCGACTTCGTCGGCGTGCACACCGACACCGGGTGCAACCGCACCGATCCCCGCGAGGCGCTGCGCGACGTCGACGGCCGCGTGTCCCGCTGGTCGTTCACCGGCTACCGCGAGGTCCGCGCGACCATGCTCGACCACCTGGACGACAAGCCCATCTGGATGACCGAGCTCGGCTGGTCGGTCACCAGCGCGAAGTGCCAGTCGAACACCAAGGAGGCGGCCGGCGTCACGCGCGACCAGCAGGCGCTGTTCCTCTCGCACGCCTACGCCTGCCTGGCCTCCGACCCCTACGTCGAGAACGCCTCCTGGTTCTCGCTCGCCGACTTCGGCGCCGCCGACAACATGGGCTTCCGCTACGGCCTCTACGACTGGAACGGCGTGCCCCGTCCCGCGCTGACCGCCTTCCAGCACGCCGGCAGCGCGGCGCCCGATCCCGGGTGCGGCCTGCCCGTGGACCGAAGCTCCGCGGGCATCTCGATCGCCCAGCCGACCAACAACCAGAACGTCTCCGGCGACCTGCACTTCGACATCTCGGCCTCGGACGCCCAGGGCGTGCGCACCCTCACGCTCTTCGTCGACGGCAAGAAGATCCGCGTCACCGCCAAGTCCTCCATGAAGGGTCTGTGGGTCGGCTGGCGCAAGCTCGACTACGGCCCGCACACGATCGTCGTCAAGGCCGTCGACGCCGCCCTGAACGTCAGCACCAGCCAGGTCGTCGTCAACCGCGTCCCCTACGGCGACGGCGAGCAGCTCCACACCCGCATCGCCGTCGGCGTCTACGGCACCGGCAAGAAGCGCCTGGTCGCCGGCAGGCTGTACACCAAGCCCGCCGTGGCGCGCGGACGCGTCCACGGACGGATGCAGATCACCTTCGAGCGCAAGGCCGGCTCCCACTGGATCCCCACCGGCTCGGCCTCCGGCGGCTCGGTCCGCAAGTCGGTCAAGGTGCGGCGCAAGTTCAAGCCGGGCAAGTACCGGGCGATCCTGAGCTTCCCGGGCTACAAGTCCTTCCGCGCCGCGACGGTCACCCGCCCCTTCAAGGTCAGGTAGCGCCGCCGTACCAATAGGCTCGGGCGCGTGAGCACCCCCGAGTTCGAGCATCACGGCGACTGGCAGCTGGGCGTCTACCTGCGCGGGATGGCGGGGGAGAAGCCCGGCCACCCGGTGGCCTGGGACGAGCTCGAGCGCCAGGCCGCCGCGGTCCTGGACGAGGCGCCGCGCGGCTACGTGTGGGGCGGGGCGGGCACCGGCGAGACCATGCGCGCCAACCTCGAGGCGTTCCGCTCACGGCGCCTGGTCCCCCGGATGCTGCGCGACGTCTCCTCGCGCGACCTGAGCACGACCGTCCTGGGCACGGCGATGCCGGCGCCGGTGATGCTCGCCCCGATCGGCGTCCAGACGATCGTCCATCCCGACGGCGAGCGGGCCTCGGCCGCCGCGGCGGGCGACGTGGGCCTGCCCTACGTCACCAGCACGGCGGCCGCCCACACGCTGGAGGAGATCGCCCAGGCCGGCGGCGACGCTCCCCGCTGGTACCAGCTCTACTGGCCCAAGGACCGCGAGGTCACCGAGAGCCTCGTGAGCCGCGCCGAGGCGGCGGGCTACGAGGCGATCGTCCTCACCCTGGACACCATGCTGCTGGGCTGGCGCCCGTCCGACCTGGCCCACGCCTACCTGCCGTTCCTCCAGGGCGAGGGGACGGCCCAGTTCTTCAGCGATCCGGCCTTCCGGGCGGCGCTCGAACGGCCGCCCGAGGAGGACGTCCCGGCCGCGGTGGGCCACTGGGTGGGGATGGTCAACCGGATCGTCACCTGGGACGACCTGTCAGAGCTGCGGGAGATGACGAAGCTGCCGATCGTGCTCAAGGGCATCCTGCACCCCGAGGACGCCCGCGCCGCGCGCGACCACGGGATGGACGGGATCGTCGTCTCCAACCACGGTGGCCGCCAGGTGGACGGGGCGATCGGCGCGCTGGATGCGCTGGGGGAGATCACCGCCGACGTGGGCGACGACATGGCGATCCTGTTCGACAGCGGCGTGCGGTCGGGGGCCGACGTGGCCAAGGCGCTGGCGCTCGGCGCCCACGCGGTGCTGCTCGGGCGCCCGTACCTGTGGGGCCTGGCGCTCGAAGGGCGCGCCGGGGTGGAGGCCGTGCTGCGCATGTTGCTGGCCGAGCTGGACCTGACGATGGCGCTCACCGGCCACGCCACCGTGGCCGATCTCGGCCCCGGCTCCCTGGCGCTCGACTGACGGCCGTGCCGGACGCCTTCTACGTTCCCGACGGCGAGTGCTTCGCCTCGACGGGCCTGACCCGCGGGCCGTGGGACGACGCCAGCCAGCACGCCGGCCCGCCGGCGGCGCTGCTCGCCCGTGCGCTGGAGGCGTGCGGCGACCCGGCCGGCCGCCGGGTCGGGCGCGTGACCATCGAGATCCTCGGGCCGGTGCCCATCGCCCCGCTCACGGTGGACGCGCGCGTCGTGCGCCCCGGCCGCTCGGTGGAGCTGGTGGAGGGCGAGCTGAGCGGGCCCGGCGGGCCGCTGCTGCGCGGCCGCGCCTGGCGCCTGGCGCCACACGAGCTCGGGCTGTCGGCGACGGGCGCCGGCGAGGAGCCCGCCCCGCCCGGCCCCGAGGCCGCATCGCCCGCCCCGCGCTTTCCCTCGGAGGCCGCCGAGGGCTGGCACACGGCCATGGAGATCCGCTTCACCGCCGGCGACTTCCTCGAGCCGGGGCCGGCCACCGCCTGGTTTCGCCCTCGTCGCTCAAACGCTCCTGATCCGGGAGCGTTGACTTGACGCCCGGTGCGATACTCGGCCCGATGGAACGGGAAGACAACGTCGCCACGGTGAGGCGGATGTGGGCGGCCTACCACGACCAGGGCCTGCGGGGGATCCTGGCGTTCGCCGCCGACGACGCCGAGTGGCGCCCCTACTCGGCCCACGGGCGGGTCTTCCACGGCAACGAGGAGTACGGCGACTACATCGAGGAGATGGAGCGCAACCGCGAGATCGTCGAGTCCCAGCTCGGGGACGTCCACGCCTCCGGCGACGTGGTCGTCGTCTCGGGCCGCCTGCGCCTGCGCGGTCCCGACGGGCTCGAGGACAACCCGATGCACTGGGTGCACCGCTTCCGCGAGGGCGAGCTGGTCTTCACCGCGTCGTACCCGAACCTGGCCAACGCGCTGCAGGCCGCCGGCCTGGACGCGGCGGACCGGGTCGAGTCGCTCTAGGCAGAATCCCCACCCATGGGGGACGTCGAGTACCTGCTCGCCGGGCTGCTGGTGGCGATCATCGTGCTGGCCACGCTGGCGCGCCGGCTGCGGGTCCCCTACCCGATTGTGCTCGTGCTGGGCGGGCTGGTGCTGGGCTTCGTGCCGGGCATCCCCAACGTCGAGCTCGACCCGGACGTCGTCCTCGTCCTCTTCCTCCCGCCGCTGCTCTACTCGGCCGCGTTCTTCGCCGACGTGCACGCGATGCGCCGGGCGGCGCGGGTCATCACGCTCAACGCCGTCGGGCTCGTTCTGTTCACGATGTGCGCGGTCGCGCTCGTGGCGCACGAGATGGTCAATGGGATGCCGTGGTCGGCGGCGTTCGCCCTGGGCGCCGTCGTATCGCCCACCGATCCGCTCGCGGCGACCGAGATCATGCGCCGGGTCGGCGTGCCCAGGCGGCTGGTCAACATCGCCGAGGCGGAGTCGCTGGTCAACGACGCCACCGCGCTCGTCGCCTACAAGCTCGCGATCGGCGCCGCCATCGGAGAGACGTTCTCGCTCGCCGAGGCGGGCGGCCGCTTCGTCGCGGCGGCCGCCGGGGGAGTGGCCATCGGGCTTGCGGTGGCGTGGGTGATCGCCCAGATCCGCCGGCGCCTGGACGACCCGCCGGTGGAGGCCACGGTCTCGCTGGTCAGCGCCTACGCGGCCTACATACCGGCCGAGCGCGTGGGCGCCTCGGCCGTGCTGGCCTCGGTGACGTGCGGCCTGTACCTGGGCTGGCACGCGCATGAGATCGCCTCGCCCCGCGCCCGCCTGCAGACCCAGGGAATGTGGGAGACCCTGGTCTTCGTCCTCAACGCGCTGCTCTTCGTGCTCGTCGGGCTGCAGCTGCGCAACATCCTCGACGGGCTCTCGGGCTACTCCACCTGGACCCTGATCGGCTATGCGGCGGCGGTCAGCGCCGTCGTCATCGTCACCCGGCCGATATGGAACTTCACGATCACGGTGGTCATCCGCACGCTCGACCGCCGCGAGAGCCAGCTCGCCCGGCGCGCCACTTGGCGCGAGCGTCTCGTGGGCTCTTGGGCGGGCATGCGCGGCGCGGTCTCGCTGGCCGCGGCGCTGGCCATCCCGTTCACGACGGACGGGCATGCGTTCCCCCAGCGCGACCTGATCATCTTCCTCACCTTCACGGTGATCCTGGCCACGCTGGTCCTCCAGGGGCTGACGCTGCCCGCCCTGATCCGCGCCCTGCACGTGCGCAGCGACGGGGAGGAGGAGCGCGACGAGCTGCGCGCCCGGCTGCGGGCGGCCAAGGCCGCCCTGCGAGCGCTCGACGACCTCGGGAACCAGGACTGGACCCGCGACGACACCGTCGAGCGGATGCGCGGCCTCTACGACTACCGGCTGCGCCGGTTCGCCGCCCAGGCGGGCAGGGTCGAGGACGACGGCTACGAGGAACGCAGCGTCCGCTACCAGCAGATGGTGCTCGAGGTGATCGACGCCCAGCGGGCCGAGCTCGTACGGCTGCGCAACTCGGGCGAGATCTCCACCGAGGCCATGCACCGGATCGAGCGCGAGCTCGACCTCGAGGCGGACCGCCTCGAGATCTAGCCTCCCGCCCCATAGGCTCAGGTTCCATGGAACCTGAGCCCACCGGGGCTGAGCGCGCCGGCGCGGGACCCGCCGCCCCCGGGCCCGCCGACGTCATCGACGATCGCCTGATCCGCGGCCTGCACGTCGAGGCGGTCCGTCACGCCGGGCTGCATCCGGAGCACGAGCCCCACGTCGTCTTCCAGACCTCCACGCTGGACGCCCTGTTCGAGGGGGACTTCGACGGCGACCTGACCTTCGCCGAGCTGGCCGAGCACGGCGACCTGGGCATCGGGACGCTCAACGGCCTCGACGGCGAGATGATCGCGCTGGACGGGCGCTTCCTGCGTGCGGACGTCGACGGGCACATCTCGGAGGTCGAGCCGGCGGCCCGCACCCCGTTCGCCGTGATCACCCGATTCGAGCCGGTCGTCTCGTTTGAGCTCGCCGAGCCGCTGGACCACGACGAGCTGGTGCGCGCGATCAACCGGCACGCGCCCCCCGGGTCGCCGGTGTGCGCGGTGCGGATCGACGGGACCTTCGAGGCGGTCCACGCGCGCTCGGTGCCGGGCCACGAGCCGCCCTACCCGTCGCTGGCCGAGATCGCCCACGAGCAGCACGTGTTCGACCTGCACGACGTCGAGGGGACCATGGTCGGCTTTCGCTTCCCGCGCTACGCCCAGGGGATCGAGCTCGCCGGCTACCACCTGCACTTCGTCGACGCCGCGCGCGAGCGCGGCGGCCACGTCCTCACCTGCCGCACGGCCACCGTCCGGGTCCAGATCGACCACGCGCGCGACCTCCACGTCGAGCTCCCGCCGGGGATCGAGCTCGGCGCGCCCGACGCCGGCGGCGAGGCGGCCGAGCGCCTGCGCCGGGTCGAGGGCGAGAGCTAGGCTCCGGGCATGTCCGCCGAGAAGGCCGAGCGCCTCCAGTCACTGCACCGCCGCGACGACCTGCTCGTCGTCCCCAATGCCTGGGACGTGGGCAGCGCTCGCGTGCTCGAGACCGCGGGCTTCCCCACGGTCGCCTCCAGCAGCGCCGCCTTCGCCTACAGCATCGGCGCGCGCGACGGCCAGCGCGCGCGGTGGGAGGACGTCATACGCGGGCTGGCGCAGATGGCGCGCGGCGTCGACGTTCCGGTGAGCGCCGACCTGGAGGGCGGCTACGTCGACTCGACCGGGAGCATCGAGCGCACCATCGAGGCGTTGACCGAGGCCGGGCTGGCGGGCGTGGGCCTGGAGGACTCGACGTTCGGTGACGACCAGAGCGGGGTGGTGGAGGCCGAGTCCCACGCCGAGCTCATCGCCGCGGCGCGCGCGACCGCCGACGCGCTGGAGCACCCGCTCTTCATCAACGGGCGCACCGAGCTCTACATCCGCGGGGTGGGCGAGGGCGAGGCCCGTCTCGCGGAGGCGGCGCGGCGCCTGGACCTCTACGCCGCCGCCGGGGCCGACGGCCTGTTCTGTCCCGGGATCACCGACGCCGCCGAGATCGAGCAGCTCGCCGGCCGCCTCGACCGCCCGCTCAACGTCCTGTGGCTGCCCGGGATGCCCAGCCTCGACGAGCTCGACCGCCTCGGCGTGCGCCGCGTGACCGTCGGCTCACAGACCTACTTCGCGGCACTGGCCGCGGTGGAGCGCGTGGCCGAGGGCCTGAGCCGCCGGGACACCGGCCCGCTCGAGGAGTTGGGGCGCCCGTCCAAGGACGCGATGCGCCGAATCGCCTCCGGCTGACGGCGACCCCGGCCACGGGCACGAAAACGGCGCGAACCTGGCCGCTTTGAGGGCCTTTCCCGAGTCGTCCGTGAGGACATCTCGGGCCGGGCGGCAGGGCCTTTCACCTCAGAGGCCTCGCTCTTGGCGGTTCAGATTCGCGCCAAGAGCAACCTAGTCTGGCCGGCTTTCCGGGTGCAAGGGCCTCGCCACGACGATCCCGCACTTTCGGCGGAAATGACCGTCAGGCGTGCCCGAAGCGGACGTCGGGAAGCACGCGGTGCGCCCAGCGCGGAAGCCACCAGGCCGCCCGGCCCAGCAGGCGCAGCATCACCGGGACGAGCAGCAGGCGGACCAGCGCGGCGTCCAGCAGCACGGCGACGCCGAGGATCACGCCCATCTCCTTGGGCGGCAGCGGGCCCGAGAGCGCGAAGGTCAGGAACACGGCGACCATCACCGCGCCCGCGGCGAAGATCACCCGGCCGGAGTGAGCGACTCCGCCGACCATCGCCTCCTCCGGATCGTGCGTGCGATCCCAGTGCTCCTTGGCCGAGGACAGCAGGAACACCGTGTAGTCCATCGAGATCGCGAAGATCATCGCGAAGAAGAAGACGGGTCCCCAGGCGTCGAGGAAGCCCTGAGAGGAGAACCCGAGCAGGGAGTGCAGGTGCCCGTCCTGGAAGATCAGCTTCGCCACCCCGAAGGCCGCGCCCGTGGCCAGCAGGTTCGTCAGCACGCCGACCGCGGCGATCACGGGCGCTTGGAGCGCCACGAGCAGGAGCAGGAACCCGAGCCCGAGGACGACGCCGATCACCAGCGGCGTCTTGGCGCGCAGCGCGCTCTCGAGGTCGTGGTTCTCCGCGGCCGCGCCGCCGACCAGGGCGCCGGCGGGCAGGTGCGAGCGCAGCCGGTCGATCGTCGCTCCCACGGCGGGGTTCGACGGGTCCTGGCGGGGGATCGCCTGGATGAGCACGTTGCCGCCCGACCCCGGCTGGGGCGGGCTGACGCGAACGATGCCCCGGTCGTGCGCCGCGACGCCCTGGGCGTCGCGAGCCTCCGATGCGGGCGCGACGATCTGCAGCGCGCCGGGTGCGCCCGGGCCGAACGCGGCCTGGACCTGCTGGTAGCCGACGCGCGAGGAGTCGGTCGTGGGCACGACCTTGATGGAGGGCATGCCCGTGTGGAGATTGAGCACCGGCAGCGCGAGAGCGACGAGCACGATCAGCGCCACGGCGCCGTAGCCGTACGGGCGCCGCCACAGGCGCCGGCCCCAGGCCTCGAACCGCGCGGAGCGGTGCTCGCCCGAGTGCGCCCAGGGCAGGCTGAGGCGGTCCACCCGCGGGCCCAGCTTCGCCAGCACGGCGGGCAGCAGCGTCAACGTCGCCGCCAGCACGAAGATGACCGCGAGCATGATCCCCAGGCTCATCGAGCGAAAGGCCGGGCTGGGCACGAGCATGACCGCCGTGAGCGACACCAGGACCGTGAGCCCGGAGAACAGGACGGCCTTGCCCGCCGTGTCCATCGTCACGGCGGTGGCCTCGCGCGCCGACAGGCGCGAGCCGAAGAACGCGCCCCGGAAGCGCATCACCACGAACAGGGCGTAGTCGATGCCCAGCGCCAGCGCGAACATCAGCGCGAAGTTCATCGCCCAGATCGAGATGTCGAGAACCCGCGTGCCCAGGTAGAGCGAGCCGGCTGCGGCCACGAGCCCGAGAATGGTCAGCATCAGCGGCAGCCCGGCGGCCACGAGCGAGCCGAAGGCCAGGACGAGGATCGCCAGCGTGACGGGCCAGGAGATGACCTCCGACTTGAGCATCGCCGACCGGTTGGCCTCGTTGAAGTCCGACCACATGCCGGGGGCACCGGTGAGGCTGACGGTCACGCGGTCGCTCCCGAGCGCGCGCAGGTCGCCCTTCAGCCCGTCGGCCGCGCGGACCATCCGGTTGGCGTTGCGCGCGGCGCCCGCCTGGATGACGGCGGTGTGACCGTCCGGGGAGATCGTGAACCCCGGCCGGGGAGCCACGACCGTGGAGACCGCGGCGTTGCGGCGCAACACCGTCTCGGCCCGGGCGACGGCCCGGCGAAAGGCCGGGTCGGCCGTCGTGCGCGCGGGCGAGTGCACCACCACCATCAGGCCATAGCCCCCCAGGCCCTGGAACTGCCGGTCGACGGCGTTGCGGGCCGCGACCGACTGCGAGCCGTTGGCCTCCCAGCCCGCGCCCGAGAGCGCCGTCTCGACGCGCGGGGCGAAGAACCCGAAGACGACCGCCACCACGATCCAGGCGCCGACCACGACGCGAAAGTGCGTCGCCGTCCAGTCGCCCAGCCGGCCGATGGGACCGACGGCGCTCACCGGACGCTCACCCGCTCGCGGGGATAGACGACCGAGCGCAGCCCGAAGAGGCGCCCGAGGATCAGCGAGGCGGGGCAGGCGCCGGCGATCACGTAGAGCCATTGGTTGACCCCGACGAACGCGGTCAGGATCAGGAACCAGGGGGAAACCAGCACGGCCAGGCCGACGCTGAGCAGCGTCATCGTCCCGGCGAGGGCGAACAGCACGCGCTCGAGCGGCCACCCGGGTTCGGTTGAGCATCGCCCGGCGGTCCTCATCGAGTCGTCCCCTCGAGGATCTCGTCGAGCTCGCGCAGCCGGCGCCGCAGGCCCCCGCAGACCCGCTCGCACAGGTCGAACACGGAGTCGTCGGCGATCTCGTAGCGGGTGAAGTTCCCCTGCTTCTCGCGTGACACGATCCCCGCCGAGAGCAGGACACCCAGGTGCTTGGAGACGTTCTGCTGCGAGGCGCCGGTGGCCTGCGAGAGCTCCTGGACCGTGGCCCCGCCGTCGCGCAGGCGGTCGAGCAGGCGGATGCGCATCGGCTCGCCGATCACGCGAAAGCGCGCGGCGATCAGCTCGACGAGCGCTTCGGGGAGGGGATGCGGGATCGACTCGGTCGTGCGTGGCATGACAACCAGCCTACTACACAACCACTCAGTTGTCTACCGCGTACCAACCATCCTTTATACGGAACGCCCGTCCGTAGGTCGTCCCGATGCGATCGGCCCGGCCCGGCGCGACCCTGAAGTGGCATGAGCACGTCCGCGCGCACCGTCGACCGCGACTTCACCCGCCCGCCCCGGAGGCCGCGTCCCCGGCGGATCCCGACGCCCGTTACGGGCGAGCCGGGCCTGTTCGTCGTCGACTCGACCTGGGGGACCATCGCCCCGATGGAGCTCGCCCCGGGCGTGCGCACGGTCGGCGAGCTCGAGGTCATGGCGCACATTTGCGCCGGCGGAGACGTCGTCGACACCCGGGTCGAGGAGATGCGCCGCGGCGCGTCGATCCCCGGCGCGCGCTGGATTCCGCACGACGAGATCGTCGAACAGGTCGACCTGCTCTCGTCCGAGCGCCCCACGGTCTTCTTCTGCAACGGCCCGCAGTGCTCCGCGACGCCCCAGGCGGTGCGGGACCTGCTCGACGCCGGGCACCCGCCCGAGCTGATCCTCTACTACCGCGGCGGACTGCACGACTGGGTCACGCTCGGCCTGCCGACCGCCGCCGACTGATCGAAAGGAGCCTCTGCCATGTCCGCCAAGCCCCGTGTCCTGATCGCCGGCGGAGGGTTCGCCGCCCTGGAGACCGCGTTCCTGCTGCGCATGCGCATGCACGATCAGGTCGATCTCGCGCTCGTGTCCGACAGCGAGTCGTTCGTCTTTCGCCCCAACACCATCTACGTGCCGTTCGGCGCCGACCCCGACTCGCTGCTCGTCGGGCTGCACAAGCCGCTGGAGCGCCGCAACGTCGACTTCACGCTCGGGCGCGTGGCCGGGGTGGATGCCGCGGCCCACGAGGTCGTCCTGGCCGACGAGACCAGGCTCGGCTACGACAAGCTCGTGATCGCCACGGGCGCCGAGACCTCCGCGCAGGAGATCCCCGGGCTCAGCGAGCACGCCGCCACGATCTGGAGGGCGCGCGAGATGCTGGGCGTCCGCCAGGCGTTCGAGCGCGTGCGCGACGCGGCCCGCTCCGGCGAGAAGCGCCGGGTGCTCTTCCTCGTGCCCCCGAACAACAAGTGCTCGGGGCCCCTGTACGAGATCGTGATGATGCTCGAGACCTGGCTGCGCCGCGAGCATGCGCGCGAGGGGGTGTCGATCACGTGGTCGACGTATGAGGCCGGCTACATCCAGGCCTTCGGGCCGCGGCTGCACGAGCTCGTCACGGAGGAGTTCTCCGAGCGCGGGATCGACGGCCACACCAAGGAGATCGTGACCGAGGTCACGCCCGACGAGGTCCGCTACGCGGACGGCGGCGCGCGCGGCTTCGACGAGCTCATCGCCTTCCCGCCCTACACCTCGGCCGTGCGCTACGAGGGCCTGCCCGCCGACGACCGGGGGTTCCTCACGACGACGCTCGAGACCCGCCAGCTCGAGGGCCACCCGGACATCTACGTTCCCGGCGACGCCGGCGACTTCCCGGTCAAGCAGGCGTTCCTGGCCTTCCTCCAGGCCGACACTGTGGCCGAGCACATCGCCGCCGAAGCGGCCGGCCGGACCTTCGCGGCCGCCTTCGACCCGATCAGCATGTGCGTCATGGAGATGTTCGACAAGGCGACCTTCGCCCAGGTGCCGCTGCGCCTCACCGGCGACCCTTCGCGCCCCGTCGAGGTGCGGCCCGACGCCGACGGCGAGTACAAGGTCGGCACGGGGAAGATGTGGCGGCTGGGCAAGAAGGTCCTGGGCTTCTCGGTGCCGATGCGCTTCGCCGCGGGCGAGCCCTTCCACGCCGGCAAGGGCTGGCAGGCGATGGACGTCGCGCTCAAGGGCATGGCGGGAGTGCTCGCCGACTGAGCTAACGCAGGACCCCAAATCTGCCGATAGCTCGGATGAGGGGGTTTGTGGCGCGCGGGCCCACCATCCCACGGCCCATACACCGGTGTCGAACGCCCGCCCACCCACTTCCGCCCGAATCGCCTTCGCCCTCCTGGGCGCCTGCACCCTCCTGCTCTTCGTCTTCGAAGCCACCGGCGCCAGGTCCTCGCTTCTGAGCGGCGCCTTCGGGGACTGGCTCTACAACGCGATCCTCATCCTCAGCGCGGCGGCGTGCACGCTGCGCGGCGTGCGCGGCTCGCGCGAGCGCCTGCCCTGGCTGCTGATCGGGGCCGGCCTCATGAGCTGGGCGCTGGGCCAGACCTGGTGGACGATCTTCCTCGCGGACTCCGCCAACCCGCCCTATCCCTCGGTCGCGGACTGGTTCTGGCTCGCGTTCTACCCCCTGACCTTCGCCGGCATCCTCGGCCTGGGTCGCTCGCGGCTGGCCCTCACCGACCGCGGAATGTGGGTCGAGGGCCTGATCGGCGGCCTCGCGGCCGGCGCCGTCAGCGCGGGGATCGTGCTGCAGGCCGTGTCCCAGTCGACCTCGGGCTCGGTCCTGGCGGTCGGCGTCAACCTCGCCTATCCCGTCGGAGACCTTCTGCTCCTCTCCCTGACGGTGGCGATCATGTCCGCCACGCGAGGGCTGCGCGACCGGGCGTGGGCCTGGCTGGCCGCGGGCCTGCTGGCCTTCGCCATCGCCGATGGCATCTACCTGTTCCAGGTGGCCGCCGGCACCTACGTGGAGAACACGATCGTGGACAGCGGCTGGCTGATCGCTGCCCTGCTCGTAGGCTATGCGGCGTGGCAGCCGGCGAGCTTCGCGCAGCGTGGCGAGGCCCACAGGCAGACCTCGATCGCGGTCCCGACCGCCTTCGGGCTGCTGGCCATCGGCGTCCTGGTCTACGACCACTTCACGCGGGCGTCTCTGATCGCCGTGGTGCTCAGCGCCGCCGCGCTGCTCCTCGTCCTCGTGCGCTTCGGCATCGCGTTCCGCGACGGCCGCCGGGCGCTGGCCGCGGAGCGCCGCGCCTCCGAGCGCGCCCAGCGACGCTTCGAGGCCCAGCAGGCCGTGGCGGCGCTCGGCCGCGACGCGCTGCGCTCCTCCGATCTCACACGCCTGCTGGACCAGGCGTCGCGCACCGTCGCGCGCATCCTCGGGGTCGAATCGGCGGGCGTCTCCCGGGCCGTCGAGGGGGGCGGTCTCGAAGTTCTCGCGGGCACGGGCCTCCCGGCCGAAATTCTGCGTACGCGCAAGCTCGGGGCCGCGGAGGCGGAGGTGGCGGGCGGGGCGATGCGGCGCGAGGGTCCGATCATCCTCAACGACATGGACCGGGTGCCCGCGCTGGCCGGGTCAGATCTCGTGCAGGACGGCTACCGGGCCGCGATCGCCGCCGCGGTCCCCGGACCCGAGGAGTCCTTCGGCGTGATCGGTGCCGCCACGAGGTCTGACCGTGAGTTCGACGCCGAGGATGCCGCCTTCCTCGACTCCGTGGCCAACGTGCTCGGCAGCGCCGTCCAGCGGCTGCGCTCCGAGAGTGAGGTCCGCCATCGTGCCCTGCACGACGAGCTGACCGGGCTCCCCAACCGCGCGCTCTTCCTGGATCGGCTGGGCCACGCGCTCACGCGGGCCCGGCGCCGAGGCACGCACCTGGCCGTGCTGATGCTGGACATCGACCGGTTCAAGGTCGTCAACGACTCCCTCGGACACGGGACGGGCGACACGCTCCTGCGAGTCCTGGCCTCCCGCCTGGCCGAGGTCGTACGGGCCAGTGACACCGTCGCCCGGCTCAGCGGAGACGAGTTCGTCGTGCTCTGCGAGGAGCTCGAGGGCCCGCGGGCGGCCGTGGAGCTGGCCGACCGGGTGGCGAGTGCCTGGACGTCGGACTTCGAACTGGGGACGGCACGCACCTTCATCAGCGCCAGCGTGGGGATCGCCGTCTCCGACGAGGCCTCCACGGCGCACGGGCTGGTCCAGGAGGCCGACACGGCGATGTACGCCGCCAAGCGCCGCGGCCCCGGGCTGCGCGACCTCTACGACGAAGCCTTCCGCGATCGCGCACTTCAGGAGCTGCGTCTCGGCGCTCACCTGGGCGAGGCGCTGGCGCGCGGCGAGCTGCGGCTCGCCTACCAGCCGATCGTCGACATGGCGAGCGGCCGCATCCGCGGCGTCGAAGCCCTCCTGCGCTGGGACCACCCGGACCTGGGCTCGGTCAGCCCGGCGGACTTCATCCCCGTGGCCGAGCGGACGGGCCTCATCACGCCGATCGGCGAGTGGGTGCTGCGCGAGGCGACGGCGCAGGTGGCGTCCTGGCAGCGCTCGATCCCCGGCTGCGAGGACCTGCGCCTCAGCGTCAACCTCTCCGTCAGCCAGGCCGCACGCGAGGAGACCGTCGCGGAGGTCGAGAGCGCCCTGCGCGAGAGCGGGCTGCACTCGGGCACGCTGGCGCTGGAGGTCACCGAGACGGCGGTCATGGACGACAGCGGCCAGTCTGAGGCCACGATCAACCGCCTCAAGGCGATGGGAGTCCTCGTGCTGCTCGACGACTTCGGGACGGGCTACTCGTCGCTGGAGCACATCCGCAGCCTGCGCATCGACGGGATCAAGATCGATCGCCGCTTCATCACGGGGCTGGGCCGAAGCGATCAGGACACGGCAATCGTCCGGGCGATCGTCGCGATGGCCGAGAGCCTGCACCTCGCCGTGATCGCCGAGGGTGTCGAGACCCTGGAGCAGGCCTTCGAGCTGTCGGAGGTCGGCTGCCGCCACGCTCAGGGCTTCCTGTACGCGCGGCCGCTGCCGCCGGCCGAGTGCCGCGAGCGCCTGGCCGCGCAGGCGGGCGGCGAGCCCGTCGCCCCGGTCGCGCCCGCTGCGTCCTGAGCACTCCGCCCGTGGAAGACTGGGGGCATGGCGGCAAGCGGGGACAGCGCGGCCATGAGCCCACTGGAGGGTGCCCGGGCGTTCTTTCCCGAGCGCATCGACATGGTCGAGTTCACGCGCTCCGGAGGCGCGGGCCTTCCCCCGGGAGCGATCGAGCGGATCGCGCCCGACTTCCACGTCGAGTTCCTGCCGCCCGCGCTGGGAGGCCAGATCGAGGGCCGCGGACTGGAGGGGATGGCCGCGGGCTGGGCGGAATGGCTCGAGCCCTACGAGTCCTACGTGATCACGCGCGAGGAAATCGAGGAGGCCGGCGACGAGGATGTGCTCGTCCTCGTCCGGGTGCAGGCCACCACGCATCGAGACGGCGTCGTCGTCGAGCACGCGCCCGCGGCGGTGGCCACGGTCCGCGACGGGATGCTCGTGCGGATGCGCTTCTATCTGGACCGTGACCTGGCCCGCGAAGACCTCGCATCGAGCGCCTGAAACCGCCTCGATCCGCGCCCCGGCGGGCTATAGTGCCCCGCGAAGTTTCGTCTGCCGAATCCGGTGGCGGTCCCGAAGCCGCCGGAACGGGGGAACCATCGGCCGCCGGTTGTGCGGCCTGGGGCGAACCCGGGTTTCTGCCCGGCAGCGCTGCCCTTTCAGCGCGAGCCCGTCAGCTCACCCCGTAGGCCCGAAGAAGGGGGAAGACGTTGACGCGCGTTCCCGCGCAGGCCAGGAGGAGTGGTGCGGCTGCGATCTGTGCCGTGCTCGTATTCCTGCTCGCGCCGTCCGTGGCCTTCGCCGGGTCGGCCAGCGGGGGCACGACCTTCACGCAGACCCCCGCCATCGCGGGGATCGACTGCGTCGCGCGCTGCAACGCCGGCACGACGACCACGGGCGCCGCGGTGGTCGTCCGGCCCGGCGGGACCCTGAGCGTCCGCGGGGCGCACCTCGACCACGTCCAGCGGGTCCTCTTCCTCGGGCAGTCCGCGCGCGCCGACGACACGGCCGCGGAGGTGACGACCGTGGACGCGCACTCGGTCCAGGTCACCGTCCCCAAGCACGCCCAGACGGGACGCATCCGCGTGGTCAACGACAACGGGCTGCGCTCCAAGGCCAGCCACACGAAGGTCAAGATCTTCGAGCCTGCGCCGCCGCCGGCGCCGTCGACCGACCAGACGGGGTGGGTCTTCCCGCTGCGCCCGATCTCCCGGGTCGCCCCGCCGGGCTGGTGGAGCGAGGACCAGGGCGTCGACATCGCCACGATCAACGGCGCCTGCGGGTCGAAGGTGACCGAGGTCGCGGTCGATGACGGCACCGTGGTGCAGGAGGGGATCAGCGGGTTCGGCTCGCAGGCTCCGATCCTCAAGCTCGCCCACGGTCCCTACAAGGGCAGCTACGTCTACTACGGCCACGCCCAGCCCGCACTCGTCGCGGTCGGCACCCACGTCTCGCGCGGTCAGCCGATCGCCGAGCTCGGCTGCGGCCACGTCGGCATCTCCAGCGCGCCGCACATCGAGATCGGCATCAGCGCGCCGGGCGGCGGCCCGTGCTGCCCGCACTTCGGCCAGACCTCGGGCTGGGTCCACAAGGTCATGCTGCGGCTGTACCGCGCGGCCAAGTAGCGCGGGGGGCGCTAGAGCGAGTGCCGGCGGTCGCGCCGGGAGATCTCGTTCGGCCCGACGATCGTGGTGCGGGCGGGCTCGCGGACGTCGCGATCCCAGCGGATCACGACCCCGTCGGCCAGCTGGCGCAGGACCACGCCGGTGCCGCGCCATCCGTCACGCACGGCCATGCCGTCGACGATCGGGTCACCGTCTCGCGTGAGGAGCGCAGACGTGTGGGGGTGATGGGAGCTCATACCTCTCTATCGGCAGGTGCTCCAAGGACCACAAGGGCCCGGCGCCGGGCGGGCCGCTCATAACACCGCCCCGCTTTCGCCATGGCGGGCCGGGGCGCCTACATTGGCTGCGATGCCGCTTCTCGCCGCTCCTCGGCGGGCGGCCCGCTGGACGGTCGTCTCGCTGCTCCTCTGCGCCCTCGCCGGCTCCGCCGTGGTCGTCGCCAACGCCCGGGGAGACCGCGCCTCCCAGCTCACCGCGGCGCGTGCCCGGCGCGACGCGCTGCGCCGCCGGGCCGCCGCGCAGCGCGATCGCGTGTCGGCGCTGGACTCGAGCGTGCGCGGGGCGCAGGCCCGCCTGGCCGCGATCGAGGCCGACGTCAGCGCCAAGGAACAGGAGCTGGCCGCGACGCGCGCGCAGCTGGCGAGCGCCCGGCATCGCCTGATCGAGCTTCAATCCCGCCTGCAGCGCGACCAGCGCGTACTCGCCCGCCAGCTGCGAGCGGGATTCGAGGGCGACCGGCCGGATGCGCTCACCGTTCTGCTCGAGGCGCGCGGATTCGCCGATCTCCTGGAGCGGGTGGCCTTTCTCAAGCGGGTCAACCACAGCAACGTCGAGGTGATCGACGCGGTCAAGCGCGCCCGCCGCGCGGTGGTGGCCCTGGCCACGCGCCTCGGAGCCCTGGAGCTCCGCCAGCAGCGCATCGTGGCCGCGCTCGGAGCGCGCCGCGACGAGCTGGCGAGCCTGCGCGCCGCCGTCCAGGCACGCCGCGACCAGGCGGCGGGCGCCCGCGACCAGACGCTGTCGGAGCTCGACCGCCTGGATCGCCGGGTCCGCGGGCTCCAGTCATCGAATGCGAGCTCGTCGTCCAGCGGGTCGGGGTCCGGCTCCTCTCCGCCGCCCGCCCACGCCCATCCTGGCGGCGGCTTCGTCTTCCCGCTGCCCAAGTCTGTCGCGGCCTCGCCGGGCAGCTGGTCGCTGGACGACGGCGTCGACATCTCGGCGCCCGGCCACACGCCGCTGTACGCCGTGGGCTCCGGCACGATCGTCCTGCACGGCATCGGCGGCTTCGGGGACTGGGCGCCGGTCCTGCACCTCGACGACGGCCGCTACGTCTACTACGGCCACGCTGGGCCCGGCAACGGCGTCGCGGTCGGCACCCACGTCTCCGCCGGCCAGGTCATCGGCGAGGTCGGGGCCGGGATCGTCGGCATCTCGACCGGCCCCCACCTGGAGATCGGTTTCGCCGGCAGCAGCGGCGCCCCGCTGGGCCCGTCGACGGCCGGGCAGATGGAACAGCTGCTGCAGGGCGCGTACTAGCGAGTCGTCCCCGCCTCCGCCAGCTTGAGCTCGCGCGCCAGCAGGAACAGCGGGAAGAAGACGCTGACCGCGATCGTCAGCGAGCCGAGCATGTACAGCCACACGTGCCGGACCCCGACGCGCCGCGACTCGACCACCATGAACACGAACACCGCCAGGACGATGAGCAGGAGGTCGTTGGTGATCGAGGACGAGGCGGGGTTGGCGTAGCTGTCGCGGATGAAGCCCCAGAGCCCGTCGTTGCCGTCCTGCGAGAAGAAGCGGATGTTCTGCGACCACGTGGCCGCGAGCGCGGCCAGCGCGATCGCTCCGTAGGTCCAGCACAGCGCCCGGCTCTTCCTCATCGGTCCCCTCCTCGTGGTGGCGGCGATGACGCTACTCATTCCGCCAGGTTCGGTAGAGCCCGGCGGCGGCGAGCAGGCAGAGGAGGGGGAGGATGAGCAGCCCGGCGCGAAGGCCGGCGGCCTGGGCGATCGCCCCCGCGATCAGCGGCCCGGCCAGTTGGCCGGGCGCCGCGACGGCCAGGGCCTGACCGAGCGCGCTGTCCGCGGTGAGGGGACTGGTCTTGACGTGCAGCGCCGACGTGAGGGGGAACATCGCCCCGATCCCCATCCCGGCCACCGCGATGCCCACCGCGGCCACTGGGGCGGCGGTGGCGGTGAGCAGGAACGGCAGCCCGAGCAGGGTGGTGGCGATGGCGACCGCGAGGAGTCGTTCGGCGCTGACGCGTCGCGCCAGGCGGCTTGCCAGAACGCGGCCGGTCAGGCTGGACGCGTACAGGCCGCTGACAGCGGCCACGGCTGCGCCTCGAGCCAGACCGAGGTCGTCGTTCAGATAGCTCGCCAGCCAGAAGCTGAGCGCGAACTCCAGGGCCACGATCGCGAAGATCACGACCAGGGTCGGCTGCCGCCAGCCGCGAGCTGGTCGACCGTGTGGGAGCGTCGCCGGAGCGCGGCCGTCGAGCGGCGGCGGCATCGGCGCTCGCCACACCCCGAGGACGGCCAGGCCGGCGACGCCCGCACCGAGCACGAAGGCGAAGTGCCAGCTCAGAGCGGTCGCGGCGAGCGCCCCGATCAGCAGGGGAGTCAGGACGCCGGCCAGGCTCACCGCCACCTCTCCCTCGCTCATCGCCACGGCCCGGTGCGAGCCGTGGATGTCGGCCAGAATCGCCCACAGGCGAATCAGGGCCGCCGTGGCCAGCAGGCTCATCGCGAAGGCGCCGGCGATCGTGAGCGCCGGCGTGCCCCCGTACCCGACCGCGAGCCCGGCCAGTCCCGCTCCGGTAAGCCCGCCGGTGATCACCGTGGCGCGGCTCATCGAGCGCCGGTGTCGGGCGGCGAGCAGTCCCGCCAGGCCCCCGCCGATCGCGTATGCCGCCTGGTGGAGCGCTCCCACCAGGTAGGAGATGTGCTCCTCTGCCCGGAGGTAGGGCAGCGCCGGTCCGAGCACGGCGTTCACGAAGCCGAACGCGAACAGCGCCCCGAAGGCGGCCCAGGTCGTGCGATCCCGCCGATAGGCCTGGCTCGCCTCGCGCCGCTCGCCCGCGCGTGGGGTGAACAGCGGCGCGACGTGCGGGTGCGCCGCTTGCCCTCCGCTGCTTGTGTAACGATCCACAAGTGCCATGTTGCCAGCTTTGTGTAGCGATACACACCCCAGGATGACGGCGGGAGTCAGCCGTCCGACAATGGCCCAGGTCGCCGAGGCCGCCGGGGTGTCGGTGATGACCGTCTCCTACGTCTACTCCCGGCCCGATCGCGTCGCCGACGACACGGCGGCCAGGGTCCGGGCGGCTGCGGCCCAGCTCGGATATCCCGGCCCGCATCCGGGAGCGCGCTCGCTTCGGCGAGGCCGGGCGGGCAGTCTGGGCTTCGTGCTGGGCGAGCGGCTGGCCTACGTCTTCGAGGACCCCCAGGCGGCCCGGTTCCTGTCCGGCGTCGCGGAGGTGTGCGCCGACGAGGCGGTCGGGCTGACGCTGGTGCCGACCACCGGTGAGGAGAGCGATGCGGCTAGGGTCGCGGAGGCCGCCGTCGACGGTTTCGTCGTCTGGACCACGACCGAGGACGATCCGGTCCTGGACGCTGTCACCGCCACCGGCCTGCCCGTGGTGATCCACGCCGGACCGCAGCGGCCGGGACTGCCGGTCGTCGGCATCGACGACCGTGCCGCGGCGACGGCGATGGGCCAGGAGGCCTTCGCCGGAGCGCGGCGACCCGCGGTGCTGAGCTTTCCGCTCGACCGCGACCGGCGCGGAGAGCTGCTGCACGGATCCCCTCCGGCCTCCGTTTCCTTTCCCGTCACCCACCACCGTTGGCAGGGCTTCGCTCAGGCCTGGACGACGCTCGGGGGCGCGCTCGATGACCTGCGCGTGGCGGTCTGCCCGCACAACAGCGCGGCCTGCGGCGAGGAGGTCGCCCGGGAGCTCCTCGCCGGTGATCAGGCTCCGGACGCGATCGCCGCGATGAGCGACGAGCTCGCGCTCGGAGCGCTCCGCGCGGCCGAGCTGGAGGGCATCGCCGTTCCCGCCACCCTCGCCGTCACCGGGTGGGACGACAGCGACGCGGCCGCCGCCGCCGGCCTCACCACGCTCGCGCAGTCACTGCACGACCAGGGCATCCGCTGTGCGCGGCTCGCCCTGGGGAAGGCCGACCCGGACGCTGGAGATCACCGCGCCGGATGGGAGGTCATCCGGCGCGGCAGCACCCGGCGGTAGGCACAGGCTCAGCCGCAGCCCGTGTTGTTCCCGCAGCTCGAGCACGTGTAGCACGAGCCCGTGCGCTGCATCATGCCCCCGCACTGCGAGCAGGCGGGGCCGAGCTCCAGGGAGCCGGAGGACAGCTTCGCGGGCTGGACCGGCGGGGTGTCCGTCAGTGCCGAGGCCGCGGGCTGCGGGGCCTTCGAGCCGCCGTTCCCCCCGTTCCCGCCCTCGGCCGGCGCCACGGGCGCGGCCGTGTCGGTGCGTCCGGCGAGCATCGCCTCCTCGGCCATCTTCCGCGAGCGGACCTCCGGGGTCATGATCCCCAGCTCCTCCTGGATGTCGGTGTCCAGGAAGCGCGAGGCCAGCCACCGCATGATGTAGTCGGGCAGCGACTTGGCGAACGGGATCTCCGGGTTCATCGTCATGCCCTCCGGATCGAAGCGCATGTAGGAGAACTTCCGGACCAGCGTCTCGAGCGGCACGCCGTACTGGAGCGCGATCGAGATCGACGTCGCGAACGCGTTCATCATGCCGCGCAGCGTCGAGCCCTCCTTGCCGATGTCGGTGAGGAAGATCTCGCCCACCGTCCCGTCCTCGTACATCCCGGCCGTGATGTAGCCCTCGTGGCCGGCGATCGAGAACTTGTGGGTGATCGACTGGCGCTCGCGCGGCATCCGCCGGCGCTCGGGCTTCCACTCGGTCGCCTCCTCGGCGTCCTTGCCCTTGCCCTTCTGGGCATCGGTGCGCAGGGCCTGCGCCGTCTTGGAGCCGTCGCGGTAGATGGCCAGCGCCTTGACGCCCAGCCGCCACGCCTCGACGTAGGCGTCGGCGATGTCCTCGGCCGTCGCCGTCTCGGGCAGGTTGACCGTCTTGGAGATCGCGCCCGAGATGAACGGCTGGACCGCGCCCATCATCTTGATGTGGCCGTGGTGGGAGATGGCTCGCGAGCCGACGGCCACGTCGAACACCGGCAGGTGCTCCTCGGCCAGGCCGGGCGCGCCGACGATCGTGTTCTCGGTGTTGATGTAGGCCTCGATCGCCTCGATCTGCTCCTCGGAGTAGCCGAGCGTCTGAAGCGCCAGCGGCACGGTGCGGTTGACGATCGTCATCTGCCCGCCGCCGACCAGCTCCTTGAACTTGACCAGCGAGAAGTCGGGCTCGATGCCCGTCGTGTCGCAGTCCATGAGGAACGAGATCGTCCCCGTGGGCGCGAGCACCGTGGCCTGCGCGTTGCGGTAGCCGTGCTCGTCGCCCAGCTCCACGGCCTCGTCCCACGAGCGCCGCGCGGCGGCGAGCAGGCCGGAGTCGCGGCAGCTGTCGTCGGCGATCTCGTACGACGCGTCGCGGTGCATCCGCATCACGGCGTTGTGCGGCTCGCGGTTGTCCTCGTAGCGGTCGTACGGGCCGATCGCGGCGGCGACGCGCGCCGACTCGCGGTACCCGCGACCCGTCATGAGCGCCGTGATCGCGGCGGCGATCCCGCGGCCCTCGTCGGAGTCGTAGGCCAGGCCGTCGGCCATCAGGTAGGCGCCGAGGTTCGCGTAGCCCAGGCCGAGCTGGCGGAAGGCGCGCGCGTTGGCGCCGATCTCCTCCGTCGGGTAGGACGACGGCGAGACGACGATCTCCTGAGCGAGGAAGACGATGTCGACGGCGTGCTCGAAGGACTCGACGTCGAACGTCCCGTCGGGCCGGCGGAACTTCATGAGGTTCAGCGAGGCCAGGTTGCACGCGCTGTCGTCCACGTGCATGTACTCCGAGCACGGGTTCGACGCGTTGATCCGGCCCGAGTTCGGGCAGGTGTGCCAGCGGTTGATCGTCGTGTCGTACTGGACGCCCGGATCGGCGCAGCGCCACGCGGCCTCGGAGATGTCGCGCATGAGCTCGCGGGCCTGGAGCGCGTCGCCCACCGGCTTGCCCGAGGCGCGGGCGAGCAGGCGCCACTCGCCGTCGGCGTCCACGGCGTTCATGAACTCGTCCGTCACCCGGACCGAGTTGTTCGCGTTCTGGTACTGGATCGAGTAGAAGCCGTCGCCGTCGATCGACATGTCGAACCCGGCGTCGCGCAGGGCCGCGGCCTTGTCCTCCTCCTTGGCCTTGCACCAGATGAAGTCCTGGATGTCCGGGTGGTCGACGTTCAGCACGACCATCTTGGCCGCGCGCCGGGTCTTGCCGCCCGACTTGATCGTGCCCGCCCAGGCGTCGGCGCCGCGCATGAAGGAGACCGGGCCGCTCGCGGTGCCGCCCTTGGCCAGCGGCTCCATCGAGCCGCGGATGTTCGAGAGGTTGATGCCCGAGCCGGAGCCGCCGCGGAAGATGTTGCCCTCCTTGGTGTTCCAGCCGAGGATCGACTCCATGTTGTCCTGCACCGAGAGGATGAAGCAGGCGCTGCACTGCGGGTGCTCCTCGAAGCCCACGTTGAACCAGACGGGCGAGTTGAACGCCGCCATCTGGTGAAGCAGGATGTGGGTGAGCTCGGCCTCGAAGGTGTCGGCGTCCTCGTCGGTGGCGAAGTAGCCGCGCTCGCGGCCCCAGCCGGCGATCGTCCCGGACACGCGGCCGATCATCTGCTTGACCGAGCGCTCGCGCTCCGGCGAGGACAGCTGCCCGCGGAAGTACTTCTGGGCGACGATGTTCGTCGCGTTCTGCGACCAGGACTTGGGGAACTCGACGTCGGTCTGCTCGAAGGCGATGTTGTCGCCCTGGCCGATCCGCGCGTCGCGCGTCTCCCACTCGATCGCGTCGAAGGGATGCACTCCGGGCGTCGTGAAGCGCCGCGAGATACTGAGCCCGCCGTCGGTTCGGATCGTCTCGTTTGGCGTGGTCTCAGTGCGCGGCGTCATGCTGGTGAGCTCCTCTCCGGCGCAAATTGCGCAAGTCCTCGTAGTGCGTTGAAGGACCAGGCATCGTCCCGCTTGAGCCGGACGGAAACATGCCCCGAAATCGCTCTTTCCGAAGGGTAGAGATCGGCCTCTACGAGACCGACGAACCTCAGGCGCCGCGCGTGAGGTTGCGCAGGCGGAAGCCCAGCTCGCCGAAGGCGTGGCCGAGACGTCCCGAGCCCCAGCCGAGTCGCCGGACGAGCGCGTAGAGCGCGGCCGCGGCGAGACCGGCGAGGACGAGGATCCCCAGCGCGATCATCGGCGCCGGCGTCCTGACGTCCGACGCGCTGGCCAGCGCGAGGTGGCGGACGTTCTTGTCGTCGTGGAAGACGCGCGGCGGCGCGGGCGGCTTGGGGACGTAGGTGGCGCCCGGGGGCAACGTGCCGCCGCCCTTGGCCACGGGGATGCCGTGCTGGACGGCCGTGGGCGTCGTGCTGGAGACGCCGCCCTTGTTGCAGCCCTGCCGCTGGGCCTCGCGCAGGGCGTCGAGGAAGTCGGGCGCGTACTGCGCGACGTCGTTGGGGATGCTCCCCGGGTCGGCCGCCGTGCAGGGGTTGATCTGGCCCGTGCGCTGGTACTCGTTCAGCGCCGTGTCGGCGAGCGCGGGTGCCGCGCCGCCGAGCGTCATCGTCGCGGCCGCGAGCAGGCTTACGAATGTGGTGCGCCGCATCGAGGGGCGCATGCTAGCTTGCCCGCCTCTCCATGGCTGCCACCGCGCCGACCATCCGCCGCCCCGTTGGCGCCGCGCCGGGCGGGCTGGAGATCCCCGCCCTCGAGGCCCAGCGCACCGGCGAGCGGAGAGCCGGAGCGCTCCTGCTGGCGGCGCTGCTCGTGGCCGTCGTCTATGCGGTCTTCGCCCACGGCGCCGCGCCCCAGCCCGAGGAGGCGCGCCTGCAGGTCGCCCTCTCCCTGATCGCGGTCGCCACCGTCACCGGGCTGGTGTGGTCGAGCGGCCTGCGCATCGGCGCCGGCCCCGCGGCGTGGGCCGGGCTGGCCCTGCTGGGGGGGTTCGCGGCCTGGTCGGGGCTGAGCCTCTCGTGGTCGGTGTTCCCGTCCGGGACCTGGACTGAGTTCAACCGCGCGGTGGCCTACACGCTCGTCGTTGGCCTCGCCCTGGCCGCGGGCTCCTGGTACCCGAGGGCGATCGGCCGGGCGGCGCTGGCCTACGTCGCCATCACCGTGGTGGCCGCCCTCTACGCGCTGGGCGGGAAGATCGCGCCGGGGCTGCACATCTCCGGGGTGTTCGACCTCAACCAGACGATCGGGATCGCCCGGCTGCGGGTCCCGCTGGACTACTGGAACGCGCTGGCGCTGGTGCTCGCCATGGCCGTGCCGATCCTCATCCGCGCCTCGGTGGACGAGACCCGCGGCCGGGGCGTGCGCCTGGCGGCACTCGGGCTGGCGCCCCTGTACTTCGTGACGGTGGGCCTCACATACTCGCGCGGGGGTGTGATCGCGGCGGTCGTCGCGGTCGCGGTGACGATGCTCCTGGCCGGGTCGAAGCTGCGCACCCTGCTCTACACGGCGCTCGCCCTCGCCGCCTGCGCGCCGGCGCTGGCCATCGGCCTGACCAACGACGACCTGACGGGGAACTTCGTCGCGCTCTCCGCGCGCCAGGGCGACGGCGTGGTGCTCGGACTCGTGCTGGTCGCCTCGATCGCCGTCCTCGTCGTGGTCGGCCGCCTCGCGATCGGGATCGAGGCCCGCTCGGCGCCCAACCCGGCCCGCTCGCGGCTCATCGGCCGGATCCTGGGTGGAGTCGTGCTCGTGGCCGTGCTGGTGGGGATCGTGGCCATGGCGACCTCGGATCGCGGGCTGACCGGGACCGTCTCGCACGCGTGGGACGACTTCCGCTCGCCCAAGCAGGAGCCCGGCCTGGTCGACCCGGGCCGGCTGGCCTCGACGAACGCCGGCAACCGCTGGGTGTGGTGGTCGGAGGCGGCCGGGGCGTGGTCGGACCATCCGATCCAGGGCTGGGGCGCGGGCTCGTTCCCGGTCACCCACCGCGAGTACCGCACGCACCTGCTCGGGGTGCTCCAGCCGCACAGCATGCCGCTCCAGTTCCTGGCCGAGACCGGGCTCGTCGGCTTCGTCCTGGCGATGGGCGGGCTGCTGGCGCTGCTCGCGGCCGCGCTGGCGGCGGTCCGGCGCCTGGCGCCCGGGCCCGAGCGGGGGATGGCGGCGGCGCTGGTCGGCGCGTCGGTCGGCTGGTTCGCCCACTCCTTCTATGACTGGGACTGGGACATGCCCGGCGCCACGCTGCCGGCGCTCCTCTTCCTCGGGCTGGTGTGCGCGCGCGGCGCGTTTCGCCCGCCGCCCGAGTACGCGCCCGCGCCGCTGCGCGGCGGCCTCCGGGCGGTCCTGCTCGCCGGAGCGACGCTGACGCTCGGCGCGGTCGCCGTGTCGGCCGCGCTGCCCTCGCTGGCCCACACCCGCACCGCCGATGCCCTGGCCTCGGTGGACCGAAACGCCACGCCCGCGAAGCTGCGCACGGCGCAGGCGGACGCGGACTTCGCCTCGCGCATCGACCCGCTGTCCTCCGAGCCGCTGCTCGCCGCCTCCTCGCTGGCCTCGCGTCGCGGGCGCCCGGCGCAGGCCCGCGGGTACCTGATGGACGCGATCCGCCGTGACCCCGACAGCCTCGAGGTCTGGCTGGCCGTGACGCGCTTCGAGTTGCGCCGGGGCGATGCCGCCAACGTCCGCATCGCGCTGGGGCGCGTGCTCGACCTCGATCCCCGCAACGCCGCCGCCCCGGCCCTGCTGGCCTCGCAGGAGATCTCCGTCGCCGACCCGGCGTCGTCTCCCACCGCCGCCGGGACGCCGCTGGTGGCCGTGGTGGGCCAGACGCCCGAGACGCGCAGGCTCCTGGCCGCCCAGGGCCTCGCGCCCTGAACTAGGGCAGCAGGTCCTCGACCGCGGCCAGGACCCCGGCCGCGACCTCCTCCCGCGTGCCCGACGCGTCGACCACGCGGATGCGTCGCGGCTCGGCGGCGGCCAGGTCGTCGTAGGTGCGCGCGACGGCGGCGAAGAACTCGCCGTCCTCGCGCTCGAGGCGGTCGGCGGGCTGCCCGCGGCCGGCCTGGCGCGCGCGGCCCGTCGCCGGGTCGATGCGCAGGAGCACGGTGCGGTCGGGCTCCAGGCCGCCGGTGCCGAAGTCGTTGATCGCCCGGATCGCCTCCGCGCCCAGCCCGCGCCCGCCGCCCTGGTAGGCGAGCGAGGAGTCGACGAAGCGGTCGAGCACCACCCAGGTGCCGGAATCCAGCAGTGGTGCCAGCAGCTCCTCGACGAGCTGGGCCCGGGCGGCGGCGTAGAGCAGGGCCTCGGCGCGCGGCGTCACGGCGTGCGCCGGGTCCTGCACCAGGTCGCGCACGCGCTCCGAGACCTCGACGCCGCCGGGCTCGCGCAGGAGGCGCACGGAGAGGCCGCGCGACTCCAGCGCGTCGACCAGTTCGCGGGCCTGGGACGTCTTGCCCGCGCCGTCGAGCCCCTCGATCGTGATCAGCCGGCCGCGCGCCATCGGCCGCGACGATATCTACGATCAAGGAGATGCTGGCCGGAACCGAAGCCCACCCGCACGCCGCCGCCGTCCTGGGCGGGGCGCTGGCGCCGTCCGGGCACCCCAACCACGCCTACCTGTTCCACGGCCCGGCGGGCACGGGGAAGCGCGCCGTCGCCCAGGCCTTCGCCGCCGCGCTGCTCTCCGAGGGCGCCGCGAACCCCGACGAGGTGGCCGTCCGGGTCGAGCACCGCTCTCACCCCGACCTCATGTGGGTCTCGCCCACCGGCGCGCACGAGCTGCGGGTGGACGACGTGAAGCCGGTCGTCGCCGCGGCCTCGCACACGCCGTTCGAGGCCTCCCGGCGCGTCTTCGTGATCGAGAGCGTCGACGCGATGCACGATGCCGCGGCCAACCGGATGCTCAAGACGCTCGAGGAGCCGCCCGCCTTCGTCCACCTGATCCTCCTCACCGATCGCCCGACCGAGGTCATGGAGACGATCGCGTCGCGCTGCCAGGGGGTGCGCTTCGACCCGCTCCCGCCGGAGGAGATCGCGGACCGGCTGCGCGAGGACGGCGTGGCGCCCGACACAGCGACGGCCTGCGCGCGACTCGCGCTGGGAGACGGAGACCGGGCCCGCGCGCTGGCCGGCGAGGAGGGCAGGGCCGTCCGCGCCGCCGCGGAGCGCTTCGCCCGCGCCGCGACCGCGGGTGAGATGGCGGCCAAGCCGTGGCGCGAGGTCCTGGGCGCGGCCAAGGCGCGTGGCGACGAGGCCGTGGCCGCGCTCGTCGAGCAGCACGAGAGCGACGCGGAGCTGATCGCCAAGCGCGACCGCCGGCGCTTCGAGACCGAGCACACCGAGCGCAGCAAGCGCGCGCAGCGCCGCGCGTTCACCCGCACGCTCGATCTCTCGCTCGGGCTCGTCGCCCTCTGGTACCGCGACGCCGCCTGCGTGGCCTGGGACGCGCCCGACCTCGCCTGCCACGCCGACCGCATGGCCGAGCTGACGCGGGACGCCGAGGACGCCGACCCCCAGAAGCTGCGTCAGGCCGTCGAGTTGGTCGAGGAGACTCGGCGGCGCCTGGCGCTCAACGTCAGCGAGGAGCTGGCGTGCGAGGCGCTCGGGTACCGGCTCGAGCGGCTGCTGGGCTAACCGCTCGCCGCGAGCCCCTCGCCGATCGGCCCCAGCTCCGGCTCGCGCCCGTAGAGCTCGAAGGCCAGGAAGCGCGAGAACATCGGGCGCTCGGGGCCGTGGAAGTCGGCCGAGCCTGTGCGCAGGAGGCCGTGGCGCTCGCAGTGGTCGCACACCAGGTCGACCTGCTCGCGCGTGTGGGTGACGTAGAAGCACTCGACTCCGTCAAGGCCCTGCGCGCGGAAGCGGTCGATCTCGCTCAGGACCTCCTCGGGCGAGTCCACGTCGAAGAAGGGGTGGGCCCACACGGCCACGCCCCCGGCCGCGTGGATGACTTCGATCGCCTCGGCCACCGTCGGCCCCTCCCGGGGCACCCAGGCCGGTCCGCCGTCGGCGAGGTAGACGGCGAACATCCCGTCGACGCTGTCGGCGCCCTCGGCGGCCAGGCGATCGCGGTTGGCCGGGGCGGCGAGAACGGCGGCGGCCAGGTGCGGGCGCCCGACGGGCCGCCCGGCCGCCCGGCGCGCGGCGATCTCCGTCAGGTCGATCGCGAGGCCCAGGTCCTCGAGGCGCTCCATCATGCGGTCGTTGCGCAGCTCGCGCTCGGCCTGGAAGCGCTCCAGCGCCCGTGCCAGCGCCGGATCGGAGGGGTCGAACGCATACCCGAGGACGTGCACGTCGAGGTTCGGTCCCCGCACGGCACTCACCTCGACGCCCGTGGCCAGGGCGATTCCGTGCTGCGCCGCGGCCGCCCGGGCCTCCGCCACTCCCTCCACCGTGTCGTGGTCGGTCAGGGCCAGCAGGCGCACCCCCGCCTCGGCGGCCCGGGCCACGACCTGCGCCGGCGCGAGAGTCCCATCAGAGCTTGTGGAATGCGACTGAAGGTCGAAGTTTGGGCCGGGGGCCACGTGGGAACCGTACCCGCGAGGCACGGGAGGTCAGCGTTCGGACGGGCCGGCGTCGAGACACCGGACGGCCGGCGCAACTTTCCGAGCGTCGCTGTATTGTCGGACCCGAGGAAGACCTAAGCCGAACCGCCCTTCCCGCTCAGGTGGGGACGGCGGCCGGGGGACCCAAGACTCTCGGGGCGAATCGCCTTAGCGCGTAGCGCCGCTCTTTCCGGCGCGAGCCCGTCAGCTAACCCCGGAGGCGCCCAGACGGAAAGAGAGGCCTTCGCAGTGAACAAGTTGACGCGCCCGTTCGCCGACCCGTACGTGGTCCTGGTGGGCTGCTTCGTGGGCCTGGCCCTCGCGGTGGCCGTGCTGATCGCCGCCTCGCCCGCCTTCGCGGGCGACGGTGGCGGGACGTCCAGCGACGACACGGCTCCGCCTTCGAGCACGCCCGCGGCCAGCCACCCCGCCTCGACGCCCACCGCCTACCCGGCGGGGTTCGGGCGCCGGACCCTGCGCAGGGGCATGAGCGGCGGCGACGTTCGCTACCTGCAGAGCCTTCTCGGCCGTCTCGGCTATCGCACGGGCGTCGACGGCCAGTTCGGCTCGGGCACGCGGGCCAAGGTCCGCGGCTGGGAGCGCAGCGTTCACGGCCGCGTCGACGGCATCGTCAGCCGCGGCCAGGCGCACGAGATGCTTCGCCGCGCCGGCGGGACGACCTCGACCCAGCCCGCGATCCAGCCTCGCGCCGCGGGCTCGTACGTCTTCCCGATCATCGGGGCCCACAACTACGGGACTTCGATCAACCGCTACGGCGCTCCCCGCTCGGGCCACACCCACGGCGGACAGGACATCCTGGCCAACTGCGGCCTGCGCCTCGTCGCCGTGCATGACGGAAAGGTCTCCACGGTCGACTCCAGCGGTGACGCGGGCAACTACCTCGTCATCCAGTCCTCGGACCACACCGACATGGTCTACATGCACATGCGCTCGCTGGCCGTGGTCAAGGAGGGCCAGCACGTGACCGCCGGGCAGTTCGTGGGCTACGTCGGAGATACGGGCGACGCCACCGCCTGCCACCTGCACTTCGAGCTGTGGACGTGGCACTGGTACGACGGCGGCCACTCGATGGACCCGCTGCCCAAGCTCAAGCAGTGGGACGCGGCGAGCTGAGCTAGCGGGCCGCCGCCGCGGGCGGGGCCAACGGCGGCAACGAGAGGGGGCACGGGGCGGGCCGGGTTCGCCGAAAGGTTCCTGCTCTATACCGCTATACGCGGCACCAGCCAGGAACCTTCCCTCCGCCGCGGCCGCCCGACCACCCTCAATGCGGCCGTTCGCCTGCCCCGCCGGGGCGGCGGTCGGAGAGGCCGAACTAGCGCAGCGCCGCGAGCAGCTCCCCGGCCGGGCGCTGCCCGTCGTCGAGCAGCCCGTCCAGGCGCTCGCCGGCCAGGCCGCGCACCTTGGCGGCGCGACGCTCGGGCGACAGCGGCGACTCCGGCGAGCCGGGGGAGAACTGCACCTCGGCGTCGAGCACCCGGGCCGCCGCCTCGCCGAGCGAAGCGTCGGTCCGCAGGCGCACGCGCCCGGAGGCCAGCGCCCGCACCTCCTCATCCACGCCGTCGAAGCTGTCGGGCGCGGGATCGCCGCGCAGCAGCGCGAACGCCACCAGGTAGGGGATGGAGAACTTCGCCTCGAGGCCGGTGGCGGCGTCGTCGTAGGCCGCCGCCTGGCGTGCGCGGGGGTGGACCACCACCTCGATCGGCCCGGACTTGGGCGCGGTGGCGCGCAGCGCGGCCTCGATCGATGAGTGCGCCATCAGGCAGCACGGCCAGGGCTTGATCCAGTTGCGCTCGATCGCCGGGGCCTCGGGGTCGGGGTCGGCCCAGTCGCCTCCGAACGCGCCCGCGAACCCGCCGGGCGCGTCGACGACGTCGGGCGCGATCTGCGCCCCGGCCTGCGCCGCCAGCGCGGCGTGGACCCCGGCGGCGGCGGCCAGGCCCACCTGGATCGCCTTGCCGTCCGAGCCGAAGGCCGCCCGCATCCCGCCCGCCTGGAGCAGGGCCAGGCGCTGCGCGGCCGAGGTCGCCTCCGCGTCAAGGCCGAGAACGGACGCGGCGGCCGTGGCCGCGCCGACCGCCCCGCACACCGCCGTCGGGTGCCAGCCGCCCTCGTAGAGCGCGGGATGGGAGGCCCGGCTCAGCGCGCCCATGGCCTCGAAGCCCGCGGAGTAGGCGCGCAGCACGTCGTCCACCGCCGCCCCGTGGGCCGCGGCGAGCGCGATCGCCGCCGGGGCGGTCGGCGCGCTGAGGTGGGCGATCCCCGGCAGGTAGGTGTCGTCGAAGTCCAGGACGTGGCCGGCGGTGCCCAGCCACGCGACCTGCTCGAGCATGCCCTCGCCGGCCCCGAGCGCCGCGGCGGCGGCCCGCTCGCGCCGTCCGCCGTACGCGCAGGCCATCCAGTCGGAGAGCGCGCTGCGGTAGGAGTCCGTCATCGCGCCGCTCAGCAGGAGCGCGAGGCCAGCTTGGACCGGTAGACGCGCATCGCCTTCGTCTTCATGTCGTCGTGCGTGTCGCGGCCCTTCCGGTGCAGCTCGCGCCAGAAGGGCGAGCGGGCGGTCTCGGCGTGACCGATCACGTTGCGCACCGGGATCCCGTACTGGCAGCGCAGCCAGCGGGTGAGCGCCAGCGAGGCGGCGAGCTGGCGGGGATCGTTCATCACGTCGGAGTCCGAGTAGCCGACGTGCTCGATGCCGATGGCCGTCCAGTTCATACCGAAGGCGTGACGGCAGCGGATGCTCAGGTCGACCAGCTGGTAGATCGTCCCCCCGCGGGCGATCACGAAGTGCGAGCAGGTGCCCGGCAGCTCGTGCAGCTCGGGGTCGGCCCTGTCGGGGAGGAAGACGTCGCGCGTCGAGCGGGCCGACGGCGTCTCGGTCCAGTGCTCGACGATCAGTTGCGGATTGCGCAGGCGCCACTGGTAGTCGCCGTAGTGGCGCTTGGAGTAGGCGGCCATCTCGCGCTTGCGCTTGGCCGTGAACGGGATGCGCCACTGCACGATGTGCGGGCGCGGCGCGCCGCTGGGCGCCGCCGTCGCGGGCGCGGTGGTGGTGGAGGCCGCGGGCACGGTGGCGCCCTCGGCGCCGCCGTGGGCCTCGGTGGTCACCTGGGCGACGGTGGGCGCGGCCGTGGGGACGCTGACCGAGTCAGAGCTGCCTCCGCACCCGGCGAGCGCGAGCGCCGCCAGGCCCGCCGCGGGCGCCGCGCGCCTCACGACGCGTCCTTGGCCAGGGCGATCACCGCGGCGGCGTGGCGGCGCACGGCGGCGGGACTCAGCGAACCCGCGGGCAGCTCGACCACCATGCCCGTCGTGCTCGGGTAGGTGTGCACCTGCCAGCGGGTGATGGAGCCCGGGGCCGCGTAGAAGAACTTGTAGGGCAGGCCCACGAGGCGAGCGTAGCGACGGGCGATCCGGGCATCTCCGTAGGAGTCCACCAGGCGCGCGTGCTGGTGGTACCAGATGGTGATCGCCGGGCGCTCTCGCTGGAGCAGGCCCCTGATCGCGCGCGACTCGGGTTCGGACAGCGGCGCCGAGCCGGAGTAGTAGGTGCCGCGCGGCAGCGACTGCCAGCGGTAGGGGAAGTTGCGATTGAGGTCGACGCCGCGCGCGTTGCCGCGGGTGTTGGCGCGGCAGCCGTCGGGGTTGGCGGCGTCGATCGTCCAGAGCCCGACTCCGGCCGGGAGGGTCATGCCGCGCAGCCGGCGGATGACCGCCCGCCCGGCCCGCTCGTTGCCGTGGATGCACCCGACGACCAGGACGCGGCGCGGGGCGGCGGGGTCGCCCACGGCGGTCGCGGTGATCGCCCGCCCGTGCACCGAACGGCCCAGCGTCTGGGCCGGGACGGCGGCGGGCGCGGCGGGGGCGGCAACGGCGGTCGCGCGGTGCGGCGGGGACGCGCCCCCGGCCAGGAGCGCCGCCGCCAGGATCAGGGCCACGAGCATCTGCACGACATGATGCCCGTAGCGGCTCAAGCCCGCGCCACGGCGAGTCGATTAAATGGACTGCGGTCGGCCCCCTACGACCACGAAAGGACTTCCTATGACCGGTGGACGCATCTCGCGCGGCTGGGCGCTGGCCAAGCAGAGCTTCCGCGTGCTGCGCGACGATCGCTCCCTGCTGCTCTTCCCCCTCATCTCCGTCCCCGCGGCCATCGCGGCGACGGCGATCGTGATGGGGCCGGGCATCGCGCTGTACGCGGCCGACAAGCAGGAGGCGATCCTCATCGCCTTCGGCGTGGTGGCGCTCTACGTGCTCACCTTCGTCTCGCTCTTCTTCAACGTCGCGCTCGCCGCGGCGGCGAAGACCGGCCTGGCCGGCGGCGACTCGACCGTGAGCGAGGGCCTGAGCGCGGCCCGCGAGCGCCTCGGCGTCATCGCTGCCTGGGCGCTCATCCAGACCATCGTCGGCCTGATCATCACCGCCATCCAGAACGCGGGCGGCGCCGACAGCATCGTCGGGCGCGTGCTCGGCGGCCTCGTGAGCTTCGCCTGGGGCGCGGCAACGTTCTTCGTCATCCCGATCATCGCGCTCGAGGGGCTGGGCCCCAAGGACGCGTTCAAGCGGTCGGTCTCGGTGCTGCGCGAGCGCTGGGGCGAGGGAGTCGTCGGTACGGCGAGCGCCAGCGGCGTGGTCATGCTGATCGCCCTGCTGCCGATCGTAGGGCTGGGCCTGGCGGGCTACTCGCTCGTGAACTCCGGCCAGGACGCGGCCGGCGGTGCCCTGCTGGGCGTCGCGGGGATCGTGTTCGTCGTCGCCGTGCTCATCGGCGGCACCGTCAACGCGATCTTCCGGGTCGCGCTGTACCAGTTCGCCACCGAGGGCACGGCCGCCGGTGGCTTCGACCAGGCTCAGCTCCAGGCTGCGTTCGCGCCCAAGCGCAAGCGCCGCGGCTAGCCGCTTCGATCGCGAGGGGAGTCGCCTGCCGCGGCGGGCGACTCCTCTTCGCCCTCAGCCTCGCGGCAGGTAGTTCAGCGGCTGTACCACGTGCCCGTTGACCCGCACCTCGAAGTGCAGGTGCGCGCCGAAGCACAGGCCGGTGCAGCCGGAGAGCCCGATGATCTGGCCCTGGCGGACGACCTGCCCGACATGGACCAGGATCTGGGACTGGTGGGCGTAGCAGGTGCTCAGCGCCCTGGAGTGGGCGATGCAGGTGTAGTTCCCGTAGCCGCCCTGGGGCCCGGCGAGGGCGACCTGGCCGGTCTGGGCGGCGTGGATCGGCGTGCCGCTGCCGACGCCGATGTCGATGCCGGGATGGCAGGCCTCCCAGGAGCGGCGCTCGCAGAAGGGCGACGTGATGGGCCCGCGCACCGGCCAGATGAACGCCCCCGAGCCGCCGCTGACCGGCGCGCCCGAGAGCAGGAGCGCCCGCTCGACGCGCTTCTGCTCGCGCTTCAGCGAACGCAGCTGCGAGCGGATCTCGGCGTCGCTGGGGGCGCCGGGGGAGACGCCGTCGCCCTGTGCCGCCTTGCCCGAGTGCTTGCCGGGGGGCGGGAAGTCCGTCGCCGTCTCGGTCTGGACGACCACCTGGGCCGGCGCGCCCACGGAGGGCTCGACGGCCTGGCCGCCGCCCGCCGCGCGCTTGGCGATCAGCTTGTCGATGTCCTGGCCGGAGGCCGGGGCGTCCTGGCGCGAGGCCACGGCCGCCGACGCGCGCTTGGCGCCCGAGCCGCCGCCCGCCAGCACCGTGATCGCGGCCACGGGCAGGCCGACGACCACCGCGGCGGCGGCGGCGAGAAGCCAGGGCCGAGCTCGGAGGGCGCGCAACATGCCCATGAAGTATCGGCAGATCCGCCGCCGGGCGCGACGGTCACTTCTTGACGATGATCGTCTGCTGCATCTCGCCCTCGTGGAAGGTGCAGATGATGTGGTAGACGCCGGGCTTCGTCAGCAGCTTGGCGTAGCGGTAGTCGGCCGCGGCGGCCTCGGAGTGGTAGTGCGGCACGCCCTTCGGTCCCTTGCGGAACTTGACGTCGTGCGTGTCGCCGCCGCCGCTGGCCAGCGAGGGCCAGCGCCACGTGACCTTCGTGTAGGGCTTGACCGTGATCTTGCCGGGCGCGAAGAAGTTGTCGCCGATCTTGACGGACTTGAAGTACTTGGGCTTGGGCGCCTTCTTGGCGCCGGCGTCGGTCACGACGTAGGCGGCCAGCGGGACGGCGAGGACGATGAGGAGGAGAAGACTGCGACGGCGGGTCAAGGGGAGTGGGCTCCTTTCAGCGATGGCGGGGGTCCGGCGCCCCGCGAAAATACGAGACGCCGGTACCCCCAACACATCAGGTCACTTCTTGTAGTGCTCCAGGGGCTTGACGCCCTTGATGGCCTGGTGCGGGTGCGGCAGCCAGTACTTCTCGTGGTTCGCCGAGTCCAGCGACCACTGCACGCCCTCGGAGAGCGCGGCGTCGTCCTTGGGCGGCGTCTGGCCGCACGGGACGAACGTCTTGTTGTCTGCCGGCACGTTCGGGCTCATCACGGTGTTGCCCTCGAAGCAGTTACCGGTGCCCGAGCCGTCATAGAGCATGTCCCGGCCGTTGAGGTCCGCGCCGCCCTTGCCGAACTTGTTGTTCTTGACGACGTTGCTCACGAGGACCGTCGGGTCGCCCTGGCACTGCACCTCGGGCTTGCAGTCCTTGCTCGGATCGAGCAGGAGCTGCGGGATCTCGCCGAAGCCGACCAGGTAGTTGCCGAAGATCTCGTTGCTCTCCACGCGCGTGTCGCGCGCGCCGAACAGCAGGATCCCGGTGCCCACCGGGTAGGCGACTTCGCCTGTGGCTCCCGGACGCAGCTTGAACGGCGCGCCCACGAAGTAGTTGAAGTTGTTCCAGAACACCCGGTTGTTCGAGATCACGTTGGTCTCGGCGGGCGGGAACTTCTCCGACGTCAGCGTGTTGGGCACGATGCCCAGTCCGTTGTTGTAGAAGTCGGAGTTGCGGATCGTCACGTAGCGCATGTTCGTGCCCGACCATCCGAGCACGTTGCCCCACGACTTGATGTGGTCGACGATCGAGCGAACCGGCTTCGTCTGCGGCGGCGTCTGACCGATGTAGAAGCCCGAGTCGTTGTTGTAGTAGGCCTCGGAGTTGCGGATGATGCCGCCGTAGGAGTTGAAGGCGTAGACGCCATAGACGCCGGTGCCCCGGGCGACGACGTGGTCGATCGTGTAGCCCTTGGAGTTGACGACGAAGAAGCCGTTGGCCTTGTAGTTCTTCGTGGCGAAGCCCTTGATCGTGACGGCGTCGGCGCCGTTGACGACGATGCCGTTCTGCTGGCCCTTGGCGTCGATGAGGACCTTGTTCGGCTTCTTGGCGTTGCCGATGAACTGGACCAGGTTCTTGGCGTGGCCCGTGACCTTGACGCCCTCCTTGTAGGTGCCGTTGGCGACGAGGATCTTGTCGCCGGCGCGCGCGGCGTTCACGGCCTTCTGGATCGTGTGGTACTTGCACTTGCGCTGCTTGCAGACCTTCAGCGTCGCGGCCTTGCCCGGACGCGGCTTTGCCTTGCCGGGGTTGGCGGGCCCCGGGTAGTCGGCGGCGGACGCGGCCGCCGGCAGGAGCAGCGCGGCGGCCCCTACGGCCACCAACGCGCGGGTGAGCTTCATGTGATTACTACCTCCTAGTTGGACGTTCATCAGGGGTCCACCAGGTACCAGCCGGCCATCCCGGCGTTCTGGTGGGAGAAGACGTGGCAGTGATAGAGCCAGCGGCCCGGGTTGTCCTCGCGAAAGCGCGCGGTGATGGTCTCGTCCGGGCCGACGGTGGGGCAGTCGGTGTACGGCGCGTCGGGCCCGCCGCGCGAGTCGCGCCAGCGGTGGCCGTGGATGTGGAACGTGTGGAAGTTGCCGTCGCCGCCGATCACGTGGATCGCCACGTCCTGGCCGACCTTCGCGCGCAGGGTCGGCGTGTTGCCGGCGTAGTTGCGCCCGTTGACGCACATGATGTTCTGGGGAATGCCGCCGGTGACCTGGGGCGGCAGGGAGTGCAGGACGAGGACGTGCTCGACGTCTGGCTTGGGCTCGCCCTTGGGGCGCACGATGATCGCGCCGAACAGGCCGCGGAAGGTGTTGAGCGTGTGGTTGGGCCCATGGTCGTGGTAGGGCCACACGCCGACCGATGACTCCGTGCACTCGAAGGTGTAGGTGAACTCCTCGCCCGGGGCGACGAAGCCGCCGGCGCGCGTGAAGTCGCCGTAGTAGGCGCCGTCGTAGTCCGGCGTGTACTTCACCCCGTGCGGATGGAGGGTCACGGCCTGGTTGAACTTGGTGTCCGCGTTGCGGAAGTGCACGACCAGCGTGTCGCCGACCTCGCCCTCGAGGATCGGGCCGGGCATGGAGGGCGGCAGCAGCGCGCGGGCGAAGCCGTCGGAGTACAGCTGGTAGGTGAAGGCCGTGAACGTGCGCCGGCCGCTGATCCGGTGGCCCATCCACTCGTCGCGCCCGGTGGGGGCGAAGTTCCACTTCACGGGGCGCGCCTGGATCCAGTACTCGCGCTTGCGCCCGCCCGGCTGGGGCTCGGGCGTGCCGAACTTCAGCTTGTCGACGGCGTCGCCCTTGGTGGCCTGGGCGACGCGGGTCTGGACGCGCCTGCGCGTGAGATCGGAAGCGGCTTTGTCGGCCTCCGCGACGTCCTTCAGGGAAACGTGCTCGAGCTTCGATCCGCCGACGGCGCACAGCAGCGCCGTGGCCGAGCCGGCCTCGAGGAACGCTCGCCGATCCAGGCGGCGGCTCATGCCCGATGTCGCAGGGAAGAAAGGCCCATGGGGTGGGAAAGGACTGCCCCGATTGCCCTGCCGCAACCGGCGTTGACCGCTCGCCAGGGTACCAGGCAGGTGGGGCAAAGGTATGCGCATCGATCCACTACGGTGGAGGAAGATGCGACGGATACTCATGGTCGCAATTCCGGTGTGTTTGTTGGCGCACACGCCAACAGCGAGCGCATACCGCTTCCAGCCCGAGCGCCACCGCTGGGAGACCGCCCGCGTCCCCGTCTGGGTCGGCACGTCATCCCTGCGCAGCCCGGTCGCCCGCGCCATCTCCAAGTGGAACGCGTTGCACCTGCGCGTCCATTTCACGCGGGTCGCGCACCGCGGCGACGCGTTCGTCACCGTGCGGCGCACCGGCACCCGCTGCTTCGGGGGCGTGACGAACGTGTTCGACGCGCACGAGACGGGCTTCTTCAACGGCCGGCACTTCTCGCTGCACTACATCGCTCGGGCGCGCGTCCAGATCGCCGGCGGCTGCGGAGGCGACCTGACGACGTTCATCGTGGCCCACGAGCTCGGCCACGTGCTCGGCCTCGGCCACGAGACCCGCGCCTGCGCGCTGATGAACCCCTCCGCCGACTCGGGCGGCGCGTCACTCCAGTGCCCCCACCTCACGATCGGCGCGCGAGCGCGCAACCCTCTGCGCGGGGACGACCGCGCCGGGGTCCGGGCGCTGTACCGGCGCCCCTTCACCACGCTGCCGACGCCCGTGTACGAGCAGCGCTTCGACTTCTAGTGCGCGTGTACTAGTACGCCGCGCGCCGGTCGCGCGCCCGGTGGCCGGCGAGGGCGCCACGCGCGAACAGGCGGGCGATGAACATGCCGATCAGCAGGTAGACGAGCGCGGCCAGGCCCCAGTTGACGGCGATCGTGGTCTTGGCGCTGTCGAAGGAGAAGAGATCCTTGAACGGCCCGGCGAGCCAGCGTCCCCAGTCGGTGATCGCGTTGACGATGTCATTGGACTGGTTGGCGCCCAGCAGGCGGAAGAGGATCCCGGCCACCAGGATCGCCACGACGGCGAGCGTGATCGTCCGGACGAGACGGGCGACGAGCAGCAGTCCCGACCCGGCAGCACCGGCCGCGGCGCCGGTGGCGCGGGTGGTGACTGGCGGGCGTGTCCGCGTGTCGTCGACAGAGCGGTCTGCGTCGGCGGGCCGGTCGTCCTCGACCGTGCGACGACGCCGAATTCCGAGTGCCATGGATGAGCCCTCCCTCGTGGGCGTTGGACGGTCGCGCGCCTCCGGGGCCTACCCGGCGACGCGCCTCTAGAACCGTCGGGGCGCGTGGAGGGCGCGAGCGGTCGCCGCCGAGAGCGCGGCGTGTCCGTGGCTGAGCCCCCCTGACGGCGTGAGGCAGCACACCGTCGACCCACACACACGACACGTCGGCTGCTTGGGCTCCCCCTCGAACCGTCGCACCCATCCACAGCGCGTACAAGCAAACACCGCCATCGCACGGCGATGTGCCCGTTGTCAGCGCCCCGTCAAACATCAAAAATGCTGGGTATTCCTCTCCCATGATCCCGGCCCCGACCGTCCGCGGTGACGGAGTGCTCGAATGGCGCGACGCGCAGGGCCGCCCGCACCGGTCCGGCGGCCCGGCCAGGGTCTTTCCCTCGGGGCGCGAGGAGTGGTACCGCCACGGAGTCCGCCACCGCGACGACGGCCCCGCGATCGTTCACGCCAACGGCTCGGAGAAGTGGTACCGCGACGGCGTCCGCCATCGCGACGACGGGCCCGCGTGCACCTACGTCAACGGCACGGAGAAGTGGTACCGCCACGGCCTGCGCCATCGCGACGACGGGCCGGCGGCGAGCTACCCGGACGGGCGGCGGATCTGGTTCCGAGACGGGGTCAGGGTCGCCGCCACTGGACCCGAGCGAGACCGTCGCCGATCCCCAGTCGCTCGGCCGCCGGGCCGGTGAGGTCGAACGTCCGTCCCGCGACGTAGGGGCCGCGGTCGATGACCTCGGTCGTCAGCGTCCGACCGTTCCGTCGCAGCTCCACCCTCGTGCCGCAGGGCAGCGTGCGGTGGGCCACGCCCGGTTGACCGGCCTGGAGCGTCCCGCCGCACGCCAGTCGCTCACCCGGCGCGCCGAAGGTGGAGACGAGCACGGTCGTCCAGGGCTCCTCGTCGCGGCCCGCTCCGATGGCGATCCCGGCCACGAGCGCGGCCAGCGCCACCAGGGCCAGGGCGAGCCGCCGGCGCCTGGCGGCGAGGGGGACGGACGCCATCCGGCGAGCCTAGCCGCGCCGTCCGACCGGCCGGTTGGCATACTTATTTGAACGATGGCCGACGGAGTCCCCCCGCTCTGGCGTGAGGCTCGCGCGGGTCGTGAGCTTGGCAGCCTGCTGCGCTCTGAGACCTGGCGCACTCCGCCGCGCGCCCCGGTCGAGGAGCAGCCGGTCCTCCTGATCCCCGGCCTGCTCGCCTCCGACTCGACGCTCACGCTGCTGGCCCGCTGGCTCAAGCGCGCGGGCTACGCGCCCCGGCGCGCCGGGATCGCCGTCAACGTCGACTGCAGCGAGGCCGAGATGTCACGTCTGGAGGCGAGGCTCGAGCGCTCGGTGGAGGAGTCGGGCCGCCCGGCGCTCGTGGTCGGCCACAGCCGCGGCGGCGTGTTCGGCCGCGCACTCGCGGTGCGCCGCCCCGAGCTCGTCGGCGGTGTGGTCACCCTCGGCTCGCCGCTGGTGGATCCGCTGCGCCACGTCCACCCGCTGCTGCACCTTCAGCTCGAGGTGCTGAGCTCGCTCGGCGACCTGGGCCTGGGCCGCGTCGTGCGCCACACGTGCGCCGACGCGCGCCTGTTCGACGAGAAGCCGCCGCATCCGATCTCCCGCGCTCTGCTGGGGCGGGCCCAGCGCCGGGCCGCGGAGGGGGAGCCGTGCTGCGAGGACTTCTGGGACGACTTCCGCGCCGAGTTCCCCGACGACATCCCGTTCGTCTCGATCCACTCGCGCAGCGACGGCGTCGTCTCCTGGAAGGCCTGTCTGGACCCGGCGGCCGAGCACGTCGAGGTGCGCAGCTCACACTGCGGCATGGCCGCCAACGCGCCCGTGTACCGGCGCATCGGCTGGGCGCTGGGGCGGATGAGCGTCGCGCAGCCGAGCGGCGGCGCGCGGCTCGCCGCTTGACGCGCAGTCCCCGGACTCGCCGGTTCCGTGCGGGTTGTGCGGAAGGACACACGAACGCATGTTTGGCTCCTGGTCCAGCGGACACGCCATGGGGGAACCCAAATTCTCGGAGATGAGACGACCACATGGCTCAGCAGACCAAGACCCAGCGCCAGGCCGCCGCCAAGAAGGCCGCGGCCACCCGTAAGCGAAACCAGGCCAAGAGCAGCAGCAGCCGCGCGCAGGCGTCGGCTCGCAGCACCAGCCGCTCGGCCCGCAGCACCGGCCGCGCCGCGAAGACCACCGCGCGCCAGACCGCCCGCGCCACGGGCCGCCGTGCCCAGGCCGAGGCCACTCGCGCCGAGGGCTTCGCCCGCCAGGCCGAGCGCGCGCTCCTGATCCCCGTCGGGGCGACCGTCGAGACCGGCGAGCGGATCGCGGACACGTTCCGCAAGTGGAGCGACCGCACCCGCGCCACGCGCGAGCTGAACCGCTGGGAGCGCCGGGGCGCCACCGTCCTGCGCCGCAACCGTCGCGAGCTCGAGCGCCAGGCGCGCGATCTGCGCCGCGAGCTCGACCGCGCCGCGACCCAGGTCGAGACGCGCGTCGAGGCCGGCGCCGACGACGTCGCGGATCGCATCCGCGCGCTCGCCTAGAGCCGCCGAAGATCCACAAACTGGAACGGGCGAGCCGCAGGGGCCCGGAGCTTTTCGCTCCGGGCCCTTCGTCGTTCTTCTGCCAAGCTGCACGGATGACCGGACGGGTCATCGGCACCCTCGTCGCCCTGGGAGCGCTCGCGCTTCCCGGCTCCGCGACCGCCGGAATCCTCACGCCGCAGAACACCTCCGCCCGGGCGCTCGACCGGGCGCTCGACGCGATCGTCAACGCCAAGAACGGCCCACCCGGGCTGACCGTGGTGATCCGCCGCGGCGCGCGTCAGGAGTTCCGGGCGCGCGGCTACGCCGACCTCAAGGCCAAGCGCCGCCCGCGGATCGGAGACCACTACCGGATCGCCAGCATGGCCAAGGCCTTCAACGGAGCGGTGGCGCTGAAGCTGGTCAGCCAGGGCAAGCTGTCGCTGGACGACACGATCGGCAAGGTGTTGCCCGGCGTGATGCCGCTGGCCGACAGGGTCACGTTGCGGCAGGCCCTCGGCCACACCGGCGGCCTTCCGGACTACATCAAGTCGCCGGCCTTCATCGACGAGTTCGTCGCCCACCCCGAGGCGTATCTGTCGCCCCAGACGCTGATCGGCTACGTCAAGGACACGCCGCTGCGGTTCAGGCCCGGGAGCCGGTACGAGTACTCGGACACCGACAACATCATCGTCGGGCTGATGGCCGAGAAGGTGACGGGGCGCAGCTACGAGCGGCTGCTCTCCGACCTGATCTACCGTCCGCTGGGGTTGAGGCAGACCTCCCTGCCCCGGGTCGTCCGGATGCCGCGGCCGTTCATGCACGGATACGAGGTGGCGGCGGGCAGGAAGCCTCAGGACGTCAGCGAGTCCATCAACCCGTCGGGGGCCTGGGCGTCCGGGGGGATCGTCTCGACGCCGCTGGACGTGGGCTCGTTCTTCCGCGCGTATGTGGGCGGGCGGCTGTTCAAGCCCGCCGTGCGCGCCCAGCAGCTGCGCTTCCGCCCGGGATCGTCATCGCCGCCGGGGCCGGGCGTGAACTCGGCTGGGCTGGGCGTGTTCCGCTACCGGACATCGTGCGGAACCGTGTACGGCCACACCGGCTCGTTCCCCGGCTATCGGCTGTTCGCGGCGTCGTCGGCTGACGGCCGTCGCAGCGTCGTGTTCACGGTCAACGCCCAGATCGTGCCGCGCGAGGGAGCGCCGGAGCCGGCGGTATCGAAGCTGATCCGCAGGGCCCAGCAGACCGCCGTGTGCCGGGCGCTCTCGGGCTGAATCTGCGCTCGGCCCCGGGTCTCTCAACACCACGTTTTGAGCCCGGGCGGTCGGGGTATTTTCGCGCCCGGCTGGGCCGGATCGCACACCTGGCTCGAGACGGGCGGAGCCCCCTAGCTCCCCCACGAGACCCTCGACCGGGGAAGCGCGGCCGGGTCAGCCTGGGCTCATCCGGACGCTACGATGACGCCCCCGCCGACGTAGCTCAGCTGGTAGAGCACTTCACTCGTAATGAAGGGGTCCCCGGTTCGAGTCCGGGCGTCGGCTTCGGGAAGTGCCCTGTGCCTAGGTGACGTTGACGGTGCGGACCATGAAGAGCTTTTCGCCCTTCTTCTTGGTCGTGGCCACGTGTTTGTAGAGGTACCGGCCGGCCGGAAGCGGCGAGCTGGAACGTACGGTCACCGTGTAGCGGCCCTTGCTTACGGTGGCTGATCCGGTGGCCCGCAGGCCGCCCACGCCGAGCACGGTGACCCGAACCTTCTTCGCCCCAAGGGGCGTCTTGGAGTTGCACTTCAGCGAGTGGCCATCGGTCTGGATCCGGCACGAGGTCGCGGGCAGCGAACAGCGCAGCACGACGAGCAGCTGGGTGATCTTGACCTTCTTGCGGTTCTTCAGCGTGACTGTGGCGACCACCTTGTTGGCGCGGCTTCCGATCTTGAGCATCGCGGTTGGTACTGCCCCGGCTGCCGTGGGGGCCAGCGGCCGACCGTTGACTGTGTAGGTGACGGAGCGAACCGACGCGCCGCCGCTGCCCTTCACTCTTGCCTTCACGGGCGATGCCGCGTCATCGACCTGGCGTGTAACCAGCGTCACCTTTCCCCCTCCCGGCGCCTTCACCGAGCGATCCCGAGCCACCGACGGGGTCGACAAGCAAGCCGTGGGGGCGCCCACGGTCGGATCGGGCGGAGGCGTCACCGGCGGTGTGCCGGCGCCGGTCGGTGCCGGCGGGGCGCCCACCGTCACGGCGATCGTCCTATCGCCGCTTGTCCCTTCGACCGAGCTTGCGCGGTAGGCGACCGCGTCGTCCCCGCTGTAGCTGGACGCCGGCGTGTAGAGGACGCTGCGCTGGGCCTGGTCGACGGGGCCGAGTGTGCCGTGAGCGGGCGGCGTGCCGATCGCGAAGGTCAGCGGCGCACCGCTGACCGACGTGCACGTCAGCGGCAGCGCCACCGCGGTCTGGAACGGCGTGCTGACCGCGGCGGTCTGGCACGTGGGCGCCGGGCCGACCTCGACCGCGCCGATGTCACAGTGTGCGCCCTGCGGGCGCGGGACCCTGCGCTGATCGGTCGCCAGGCATGTGCCGCTCGTGACCTGATCGACGACGGCGGGGGCCAGGGACACGCGCGTGGGCGTGGGGCCTCCGTTGTCCTGCAGCGACCCGAGCTGCGGGTTGGTGTTTGGGCCGGTGCAGCTCGGGTCTCCAAAGCTGATGTCGTGTCCGTCCGTCGCCATCGACGTGCACTGCGGGGCGGTGTTCGAGGCCATGATGCTGCTCGCCAGGGTCACGCCCGCGGTGGCGGAGTCGATGCCGCCAACCGTGCCGGCTCCGCCGGAGCCTCCGTCGGAGCCTGCCGGCTGCCCGAACCCACCCTGGCCGCCGGCACCGCCCGGGCCGACGGTCCCATCGGTGACGGTCAGGGCCTTGAGCGTGGCGTGCGCGCCCGTGAGGTTGAGGTAGACGCCACCGCCCGCGCCACCGCTGCCGCCCGTGCCGCCGTCGCCGCCCTTCACGCCGCTGACCGTGAACCCCGGAGCGGTTCCGCCATCGCCGCCGTCGCCGCCGGTGCCGCTCGCGTTCTGCACGAGCGTGGAGTTCGTGATCGACAGGTCGCCGCTCGCGGCGCTGACCGCACCACCGCGGCCACCGGCCGCACCCGTCCCCGCGTTGGCGGGCAGCCCGTTGACGCCGCCGCTTCCGCCCGCGCCACCCCAGCCGCCGTCGCCGCCGCTGCCGCCGCTGCCGGCGCCGCTCGTGCGGATCGTGCTCTGGGTGAGCGTCAGCGTTCCGGTGCTCTGCACCCCGCCGCCCTCGCCGCCCGAGGTCCCGGCGGCTCCGGCCGCTCCGGCGCCCCCGTCGGAGTCGCCGCCGGTGCCGTGGATCGAGGCACCGCCAAAGCCTCCAACGCTGCCTGCGCCCCCGGCGCCCGCCAGCGCGCCGGTGATCTCGACACCGGTCAGGGTCAACGTGCCGGCGCTCGACAACGCTCCGCCGCCCCCAGCGGCGCCACCGACAGCGCCGCCCTGGCCGGTACCGCCGTGTCCGCCGTGGTTGACCGTCTGTGGCGAGCCGTTGAAGGCCGAGTTGGGCGGGTGGCCGCCGTCACCGCCGTTGCCGCCATGCCCGCCCGCGCCGCCCGCGCCCGCGGCATCGCCGTTGAACGTCGAGTTCGTGACCATCGCCGTGCCGGTGCCGCTGTTGAAGATCGCGCCGCCGCTGCCGCCCTTGCCGCCCACCGCGCCGATGCCGCCGATGGCCCCGTCGCCGCAGGAAAAGTCCGTGCCCTCCGCGGGGTGGCCGCCGGCGCCACCCTGGCCGCCGGCGCCGCCGTCGCCGCCGTCGCCGGCGTGGTTGGCCGAGAAGAAGCTGTCGGTCACGGTCAGTGTGCCGGTGTTCGCGATTGCGCCACCGTCGCCGCCGGCGCCGCCCAGCGCGCCGTTGCCGCCGGTGCCGCCCTTCGCGCCGTTGAAGTTGACCGCCGCGCCCCCGGCGCCGCCGTTGCCGCCGCGGCCGCCGATCTGCCCGGGGCCTGCGTGGTTGCCCGCAAACGCGACGTCGGTGATCGTGGTCGTCCCGTCGTTGAGCAGCGCGCCGCCGGCGGCACCGGCCTGCCCGGCGCTGCCCGGGCCGCCCGCAGACCCGACGTCGTCGTTCGCCGCGGTCGGCTGGTCGGTCCCGTGCGCAGCGACCCCCGGCGAGCTCGGCCCGGAGTTCGCGATGGTCAGGTCGCGGAGCGCTAGCTTGCCTCCGGTGGCGACGTGGAACACGCGCCCCGCCGAGTTGGTGAGCGTGGTCTGCGCCCGCCCGCCGCCGGCGACCGCGACGTCGGCGGTCGAGGCGACGGTCAGCTCGACCGTAGTGACCGTGCCGAAGGGCACGTGGATCGTCGTCGTCCCCGAGAGGACCGCGCCCGGGCAGTCCGCCGACGGCGTCCCAGGCGCGTTCGCGGCGCCGATCGCCTCGGGCAGCGAGCAGAAGCCGTCCGTCGCCACCGTGGGTGTGTTCGTCGTGACCGTGATGTCCGCCTGTGCGACGCCGGGAGCGAGCAGCACCGCAAGGAGGATGAGGACGCCGCACCGCATCGCAGCCGAGTATCCCAGCGCGCGCCTCAATCCCTACCCCCCTTCCGGTAGCGCCGACCGTCAGACCATCGGCATCCACTGGCGCCATCCCCTGTGGCCGATTTTCGTCAATCTTGACCAGCTCCAGTGCCAAGCGCAAGCTCGCGGTGTTGCCCGGTTCGAATCCGCGTCTCGCCATCCGAATGCCTCCGAGCTTCGTGCTTGAGACGCTCGATGGGTCAGGCCGCTGGGTCGAGCAACAGGCTGAAGTCTCCACGCCTGGGCCGGCGTAGTACCGGGTTGGTACCGGTCGGACCGTCAGATGCATCCACAGCATGCGGGGGCGGGGACAGCGGGGACGATGGGGACGGCGCTGGAGGTATCCGCCAACCGGGGCGCGCGGTTCGAGTCCGGGCGTCGGCTTCTCGTTTTCCCCAGCAGATCAGCGAACGCCGCGCGGTTTGTGCTGGGCCTCATGAACCTCAGTCAGGGACCCTGCGCTCATACTCATCACGCTCTCGGCCGCACCTTCGGCATCTGTACGCCGCACCGGAGCCGCCAAAGCCCAAGAACTCGTCGTCGTGCTCCTCAACACCGCACACGGTGCACTTGCAGTGGGCGTCGAAGCGGTGATTGGGCCCACGATGTGCCCTGATGAAGTCGTTGTAAGGATCGATTGCGTCGCCGAGCTTGTCCTGTCGGAACTCCATCCTCACTCCTCACGTCGCATAGCTGACGCGATCCCCAACTCGCCTTGTCTGTTCACTCCAAGGCAAACCTACGCCGAGGGGACGGACTGCGCATCGGGGTTGTGCCGTAGTCGGCGGCTTTGCCAACCACGACCGGACAAGCAGGGAGCGTTCGCCGTTCCGCGGTTGCGGCCGCAGGCCAGAGCGCGGCGGGTTACGCTCCGGTCATGCCCGCCACCCTTGCGCGGTCGCCCCGTACGTTCTCCTCGCCGCGCGAGGCGATCGGCGACCTCCTGGGTGTCGCGCTGCGGAGTCGGCCATTGGCGGCGGCTTACCTTGGTGGCGAACTGGACCCCGACCTGCGCGAGCGAGTCATGGTCGCCGTCAGCCACGTCAATTCCTGTCGGGGCTGCACCTTCGTCCACGAGCGCTGGGCGAGCCGCGCGGGCGTTTCCGCCGAGGATCTCGAGGCGATCGGGCTCGGGGACCTGGCGGGACTCGAGGCGCGCGATCGAGCGGCCATCGCCTACGCTGCGGCCCTGGCCGAGGCACGTTTTCGCCGGCCGGTCGACGCCAATCTGACAGCCGCCGCGGCCGATCTGCTGACGCCGGGCGAGCTGGCCGCCGTGGAAGCCACGGCGCGAGCGATGGCCCTCGCCAACCTCTCGGCGAACACAGCCGAGGAGCTGTTCGACCGCCTGCGATCCCGGGCCGGGGCTGCGGGAAGCGCTCCGATGGGCTGACCCGATGCGCTTCGCTCCGGACCGCAACCTTCAGCTCGCTCTCACAGCTGCCGTCGCCATGATGGCCGCGGGCTGCGGGGGCGGTGGCTCAACGACGGTGATCGAGCGCACCGTGACCGTGCAGAAGCAGCCGACCACCCCCACCACATCCGCGGGGGCGGGGCAGACGGTCGAGCTGGGGAGCGGTATCGGACCGGTCGCCGTGGGGATGTCCACCGACGCGGTCAGGGCGGCGCTCGGGCGTCCGTCGCGGACCGAGCAGGACCGCCATCCCATCGCGGGGCCGGTCACACGGTACGTCTATGACAGCGGCCTGAGCGTCTCGTTCGCCGCGGGCAGCGCGTTCGCCGTCTCCTCGACCTCCCCGCAGGCGCGCACGTCGTCCGGGGTGGGCGTGGGCTCCAGCGGCGACGACGTGCGCGGTCTGCCCGGCTTCGCCGACTGCCGCAACCCGGCCGGCGAAGAGGAGGAATGCACCGTCGGGCAGGCGAGGCCGGGGCAGGTGGTCACCCTGTTCAACGTCGTCGGCGGGCGGGTGATGCGGGTGACCATCAGCCGCATCATCGACTGAGCCGCATCACTGCAGGTCGACGCTGACGGCGAGGCCGAGCGGGCGCAGAAGACGCGCGCCGTGAAGCCGCCCGTCTTGCGCTGCTCGCCGCAGTTTAACCTGAGCACGGTCACCACCTCGCCGGGCGACCTGCCCAGACGCGACCTCCGTCTCCCGGGTGGCGGGCTGGCGCTGTGGTCAGCCGCGCAGCGCGCGTAGCGCGTTGAGGATCACGGCGAGGTCGATGACCTCTTGGAAGAGGGCGCCGGCGACGGGCGGGAGGTAGCCGGCGGCGGCGGCGCACATTGCCGCGATGCTGAGTCCCATGCCGGCGAGGACGCTCTGGCGGGCGATGTGCAGGGCGCGGCGGCCGGTGTGGACGGCGTCGGCGACGCGATCGACGCGGTCGACGGTGATGACCGCGTCGGCGGTCTCCGAAGAGACGGTGGCGCCGGCGGCGCCCATCGCGATGCCGAGGTCGGCGATCGCGAGCGCGGGCGCGTCGTTGACGCCGTCGCCGACCATGATCACCGGGCTGAGCTGCGGGTCTTCGCGGAGGCTGCGCACGACCTCGAGCTTGTCCTCGGGCGACTGCTCGGCGTAGACGCGTTCGATGCCCAGCATGTCGCCGATCCGCCGGGCGACCGATGTGCGATCGCCCGAGACCATCGCGACGTGGCGCACGCCCTCCTGGCGCAGGCGATCGACGATCCGGTCGGCGTCGGGGCGCAGCTCGTCGGCCATGACGATGACGCCGGCGGGCTCGCCGTCGATGCCGACGAGAACGTGGGCCTCGCCGGAGCCGCGGCCGGTGGCCAGCGACGCGCCCGCGACGGCGTCCGGGTCATAGCCCTGCGCGCGGAGGAAGGCGCGGCTGCCGACGGCGATGCGGCGGCCGTCGACCGTGCCGGCGATCCCCTGGCCGGGATCCTCCTCGACGTCGGCCGGCATCGTGAGCTCGAGCGCGGATTCCTGCGCGGCGCGAACGAGTGCCTCGCCGAGCACGTGGGCCGAGAGCCGGTCGACGGACGCGGCCAGGCGCAGCACTTCGCCGCGTGCCAGGCCGTTGAGCGTGACGATCTCGCGAACCTCGGGCGTGCCGACGGTCAGCGTGCCGGTCTTGTCGAACAGGACGGTGCGGGCTTCGCCGAGTGTCTCGATCGCGCCTGCCCCCTTGACGATGATGCCCTTGCGCGCGGCGCGAGACAGGCCCGACACGAGTGCGATCGGCGCGGCGAGGATCAGTGGGCACGGCGTCGCGACGACCACGACGGCCAGGGCGCGCACCGGGTCGCCGCTGAGCGCCCAGGCCAGGGCGGCGACGACGAGCGTGACGGGCAGGAAGATGCCGGCGTAGCGGTCGGCCATTCGCACGAACGGCGCGCGCTGTGCCTGGGCCTGCTCGACGAGCCGCACGAGTGCGGCGTACGCGCTCTCGGCCGCGGGACGGTCAGCGCGGACATCGAAGGGCGCGCCCGCGTTGGCGCTGCCGCTCATCACCGCCATCCCGGCCCTGAGGGTGAGGGGCAGCGGTTCGCCGCTGAGCGTGCTGGTGTCGACGACCGCCTCGTCGCTGGCGATGGTCCCGTCGACGGGGATGACCTCGCCGGCGCGCACGAGCACGGTGTCGCCGGGCCGGACGTGATCGACGGGTATCTCCTCGATGGCGCCGCCGACGCGCAGTTGCGCGACGCGCGGGGCGCGCTGGACGAGCAGGGTCAGCTCGCGGCGCGCGCGCCGCGACGCGGCAGCCTCCAGCGCCGCTCCACCGGTGAACATCAGGCCGATGACCGCGCCCGCGAGCTCCTCGCCGAGCGCGAGCGCCCCGACCATCGCGACCAGGGCGATCGTGTCGACCCCGAGATGGTGATCGACCACCACTGTGCGGACCACCTCGAAGGCGAGCTCGGCGGCGAGCAGCGCGACGGCGGCGCGCCAGACCTGATGACCGGCTTCAGGTGCGCCGAGCGCGTGCAGCAGGAAGCCGGCGGCGATCGCGACGACGGCGATCACGGCGAGGATGGGCGCTCGCGAGTCGGCAAGCCGGTGCAGGACCGTGCGGGTGCGCGAGGGCTGCGGCGATGAGGGGCTCACCGAGCGAGGATGGCGCGCGCTCTTCGTGCCGGCATCCGTGGAGGTCCGCGGCGGAGTCGCGGGAAGCCCCGCGGCGGGGGTGGTCAGCCGCCGGCGAGCGCGCCGGCGTAGACCTGCCAGGCCAGCGCACTCTTCGCGACGAGGCTGAGGATCAGGTAGACGCGCTCGGCGAATGCCGGGTCCGCCCAGCGGCCGCGCCGACGGTACTGCAGCCACATGTTGACCGCGAATGAGTTGAAGAGCAGGAACAGCGTGATGAAGATCGCGACGACGAAGCCCGGGACGCCGTTGCCGTCGGTGGTGGAGACGATGAGCTGAGCGGAGATCGCGATCCACGGCACGGCGCCGATAACACACCCGTAGATGAACGGCCGCCAGTCCACCTCGTCGCGGTCTGCATTCGTCTGCTCCTGTACGAGCCCGAAGAGGATCATTGCCGCGTTCGCCCCGAACAGGGCGATCAGGGCCACGAGCTCGGTGACTCCGGCGAGCATCGCGATGAGCACGACCATGAGCGACGCGCTGACTGAGTACTCCCACCAGCGCGCCGGATTGATACCGCGCGCAACGTTCGCCTCATACCAGCGGCGCGGCCGTCCGGCGCTCAGCGTGAGGTGGTCGACCGCGGCGAGCAGCAGGAACGCGGCGACCAGCCAGTCGATCCGCAGGCTGCCGAGGCTCGCGGCGCCGTAGTCACCGGCGCCGGGCGGGCCGATCAGGAACGATGCTGTGATCGGGAGCGAGGCGGCAGTGGCGATCGCGAGCAGGACGACCGCCTGCAGCGCATGCGCCGAGCCGACGATGACGTTCAGGCGCCGCAGCCGGGAGGCCGTCGCGGCGTCGAGCGGGGCCGGCGCGCGATCGGGCATGTCCCCAAGATACGGACGCGGAGAGAAACGGACGCCCCGCGTGCCCGAGATGGGGGTCATCGTTCCGTCAGCTGACTTGTGCCGCCAGCAGCCCTGGCTCTACTCGTCGCTCCGGAGTACCGTTCCGAACGGCATCACGGACACGACTCGCCACCGCTCAGCACTCCTGCCTCCCGCCGTCCTGGTCGCCGTTCTGGCCGTGGGGGCGTTGGGCCCGAGCCCAGTCCCCGCGCGGGCGCTTCGACCGGCCCCCGTCCGCCGGCTGCCCCCCGCGACGCCGGTGCAGGGGCTCGGCGCCTCGGTGGATGCGGCCAACGCGCTGATCGCGTTGCCCTGGGGCGGCATCAGCCGGCAGTACACCCAGGACGCCCTGTCCGGAATCCACTCCTCGCTCGAAGGCAGCGTCCTCGCCGACGGGCGGGGCAGCGTCCGGCAGATCGGCGCCAAATGGGGCCTGCGCCTCTCGCTGGCAGATATCGGCGCGCAGGTCGACCTGGCCGCGCCGCCGGGGTTCCGCGCCGCCTCGCTCACCGGTCCTGCGGTGGACGGGTCGCCGGGCTTCGCAGTCGAGGCGCCACTGGGCCGGACGTGGGGGTTCGCCGTTCGCGGGAAGATCGTTACGGACCCGCTGGTGAAGATCGCCGGGCACAAGATCTGCTGTGACAAGCTCAGGCTTCCGTTCGGCTTCGGACTCTCCGGGTTTCATCTCGCCTCCGCCGTCAAGGTCGACCCCGCGCAGGCGGATCGGCCGCGGTTCGTCAGCGCCACCCTGGATCCGCGGTTCACCATGACCGGGGGCGGGGTGTTCCCCGTCTCCATCCCGGTCGGTCTTCAGGTCCAGGTCGTCAACGGCCAGGTCAGGCTCGTCGGGCACTTGACGAACCTCGCCCTGGGGATCGACGGCCTCAAAGCGCGGATGACGGGCGATCTGATCGTGACACTGAGGCCCAGCCAGGCCCGCGTGGACACCGACCTCTCAGCGGACCAGGAGGTGCTCGGAGTCCCGCTCGAGGGCCGAGTCAGCGCGCACGTCCCCTTCACGATCGTCGACGTGGCCTTCAAGGGAGCGCTCTCGGCCGAGCTCAAGCGGGTGGGCCGCCAGACCGTCCCCTACTCCTTCGGCTTCGCGGTGCCGGTCCCCTCGATGGACCAGATCAACCAGGCGTTGCGGACGCTGCAGGGAACGCTGCCGCGGTCCTTCGGGGAGGGGATGCCGCCACCAGCGCTGCTGCTGCCCGCACCCTCGACCCCTCCTGCGGCCTTCGGCTCGGCCGCCGTCGACCTGGAGAACGCGATCTCACCCCACATCCCGTTCGGGGCCGTGCTCTCCCTCGACCTTCCCTCGGCCACCAGGGCGGCTCGTCCCATCCCGACACGGCGGACGACTACTCGCCTGGGCCTCGAGGCCGATTCGTCCATCTGGACGGGCCACTATCTGGCCGCTGAGGCGCTGCGTTACGCCGCCACTCACGGGGACGCCAGTTCGCTCGCGCGAGTGCGCACGCTGCTCGACGGTGTGGACCGGCTGTTCTTCGTGACCGGCGACGCGGCCGCGGTCAACGGCTCCGGCGGCCGGGGCGGGCGCACGCGCGCGGCATCCGCGCGGACGCCGGTGACTGCCGGCCCCGGCATTTTCGCGCGCACGGCACGCCCCTCGACGGCCGCGCGGGACTACGACCCGCCGCTGGACCACCGCGGGTGCTATTACGAGCGCCCGGAGGGAGGTTGGCGCGTGAGCGCGGGCCGGACGCGTCGCCGGGCGTCGAGCTACCGCGAGGTCGCGTCCGTGGTGGCGGGGCTCAGTCCCCTCGAGGGTCGCCGGGCCACCGTCACGGCGCTGGGGACCGTGTGGTACGGCTGGGGCTGCGGGGAAGATCATCCGATCAGCCGCGACCAGTTCCTCGGGCTGTTCCTGGGCCTCGGGCTGGCCAACCAGCTCGTCGACCAGCCGGACGTCCGCGACCGCACGCGCGCTCGCCTCGAGCAGATGCTCGACTATCTGCTCCGCAACAACTGGAACGTCGTGTTGCCCCCCGACAACCGGATTCGCACGATGTTCGTCGGCAACATCGACGTCCAGCTCGCGCTCCTGCGGATCGGCGCCACGATCGATCCGGGCCGCTATCTGGCGCGCTATCGGCGCTACGCCGCCGCCGCCGACCTGGACTGGATCGACACGTGGTTCTCCTCGCTGGACCCGGTCTCCAGCTACTTCAAATTCAACTTGGCCCACGCCCTGTTCCTTCCAACCCTGCTCGACGAGGACGACCCGACCACCCGCGCCGCATACCTGCGCGCCTACGACATCCTCTGGCGCACCGTGCGCGGTCACCAGAACGCCTGGTTCGACCTCGTGCACGTGCTGGGGCAGCGGCCGGACCAGCGAGCGGGCGCGCTGGCGGTGGCCTCGGCCGCAAACCCGGGCCTCACGCTGGCCCAGGAGGTCCAGACCGTGCTCGGGCAGTGGCTGGTGAGGCGCGGTCGCGTCGCCGGGCCCGACGGGCAGCCGCGCAATGACCTGGCCGACGTGCCGGGACTGCTGGCGTTGTGGCCCGACGAGGTGACCCCCTACTCGTCGCTGGAGGGCGCGACCTCATGCCAGGCGCGCTATCCCGTGCCGCTCCCGGCGCGAGTGGGCAACGGCATGGACTTCATGTGGCAGCGCAGTCCGTTCGGGACCGCGCTCCCGACAGCCAAGTGCGGCGTTGGGTCGAGGCCGACCGAAGCGGACCTGCGCGCCAACGGCGCGGCGGACCCCCGGCGCGAGGGCCCGGCCGTCGACTACCTGCTCGCCTACTGGGCGGCGGCGTACCTCGGGGTCGTGCCCGTTCCGCCCCCAGCCGCGAGCCCCGGTGGCGCGGGCGGAGGCGGGCCCGGCACGCCTCCGGGCGGCGGAAGCGGAACCCCGTCTCCCAGGGTGCGTCCCGTCCTCAGCGGGCTGACGGTGACGTCCGACGCCTCCGGGCGCGCGACGGTCGGTTACCGCCTGTCCGAGGCGGCGGGGACCCGCTGGGTCCTCTCGCGTGCGGTGCCGGGCGTGCGGCGAGGCTCCCGCTGCGTGGTGCCCCGGCGTCGAGGCCGGCATTGCTCGCGGCTCGTGACGGCCCGACGCTTTACGCGCGCCGGGCGCCGCGGGGCCAACCGGTTCCGGATCCCGGGGCGCCTGCGCCGCGGCACCTACCGGCTGCGCGGGGTCCCCGTCTCGGCTGGGCTTCGTGGAGCGACCCGCCAGCGCGCGTTCCGAATCAGCCGTTAGCCGTTGGAATGGTCGCGCCTCCACCGCCCACTTGGGGAGGGCCCGGTCGGCCCTCGTTAGGGTCCGGCGGGTGAGCACCAGGCCCAACCTCGGGGACCTGTGGCGCCGTGGTCAGCGCGGCTGGCCCGCGCCCTTCCCGCTTGCCCAGTTCCCGAATGCGCCGCTGCTCATCGCGCTGGGCGGGTGGCTCGTAGCGACGATGACGGGCGGCTCGGTCCATGCCTACGCGCGCGCCGTTTTCTACACCGGCATCGCAGCGTGGGCGTGGGAGGAGTTGACGGGCGGGGTGAACTGGGTGCGGCGCGCGCTCGGGGCCGGTGGGCTCGTCTACGTTGTCGTAAAGGTCGGCGCGGCGCTCGGGGCATGAGGGCTAACCGGTGTTGCCCGGCGGCGGGCAGGGTGATCGTTCGTAGTACCTGCGCGGTACCGGATGCATTGTCCGAGACGTCCAGCGCGTGCGTCGGCGGGGACAGCGGGGACGGATGGGACGGCGCTGGAGGGATCTGTCACTCGGCTCGCCCGGTTCGAGTCCGGGCGTCGGCTTCTCAGTGTCCGACGGTGCGGCGGCGCCGGCGGCGCCGGACGAGGACGAAGGCGAGCACCGCGCTGCCAACGATCCCCAGGCCCAGCATGATCGGGATGATCAGCCACGACACGTCGTCGTAGCGCACCCGGACCTGGCGGAACGGCGCGTCGTCGGCGGCGCGGGCGAAGGCGGGGTCGCGGTCGGGCGATTCGCTATCGACGAGGATGCGGTAGCTGGTGAGGTATGGCGCGCTCGCGACCAGCGGGCGCAGCGCGGCGCCGCCGGCGCCGGCGCCGGGCGTGACCCGCCCCGCGAACAGCAGCGAGACCGGGTCGTCTGTTTCGGGACGGTCGGGGCTCGCGTCGACCGTCGGCCCGTAGCCCGTGACGTTGAGCCGGTGGGCGGCGAAGAGGTCGATGCGGGCGGAGCTGCCCGCCGCGGACAGCCGTGAGAGCCGCAAGGGGTAGACGGGCTGGCGGGTGGGGAAGCGGATGGCCAGGGGCTGCAGCTCGCGCAGGGCGGCGCCGTGCGCCGCCGCTCGCAGCCGGGCGACCAGCAGGTGCCACCCACCGTCCAGGTACGGCTGCGTGGCCGGCGGCAGGTCGTGGGGGACGGGGAACCGGTTCGCGCGCAGCCAGGCTTCCAGGGCGCGTGTCGAGCGCGTGCGCAGGATCACGACCCGCAGCGGGCCGAGGTTCTGTGCGCGCACGACGTCGACCCCGTTACCACCGGCTGCGCTGGTGGCCGTCGCGCCGTTCTCGTTGGCGCCGCCCGCGCCTAGGTCGCCGAACAGCCGGTAGCGCTTTCGCGTCTCCACGCGCGGTGCGGTCAGATGGCGCACGCGGTCGAACGCGGCGTCCTCGCCCAGGGCCGCCGTCGCGCCCGGGCGTACGGGCAGGACGAGCGCCGCCCGGTCCAGCGGCACTCCGAGGCTCAGACGCATGAGGATCGTCTCCTGGCGCCCGTCGAAGCGCACCAGCGACCACTCGTCCACTCGCTGGCCCGACGTCGGCCGACTGGGGACCACGGCGCCGCACCCGCACGCCGGCGCGGAGCCGGCGACGGCCAGCGCGAGCGCGAGGAGCAGGAGCGTGGCGAGGACCGTACGCACGGCGAGGCGGGGAGCTTAGTGTGGACTAGGCGCCACGTTCGCCACACGTTGAGGGAGCTGTGGCGTTACTTCCCTTCTTCGCGCAGTTTCGCCTCGATCTGCCGGGCCACTTCCCCGGCCAGACCCGGCTTACCGGCAGGGGTCCCAACGGGCGCCTCGGCGATCGAATCGAATCTCTCGTTACCGGCCTGCTTCTCAGCCTTGGCTTCCTTCCAAAGGGCATCGCGGTCGAACGAGGTCTCCTGGGTCTTGGGGTTGAACTTCACCCGAGCTTTTTCCCCGGGCAGCGGCCGGCGCTCCGTATCGGACTGGAACATCTCGATGAACTTCGCGCGGAAGGCCGGGCTCCCATCGTCGGGCTCGACATCGGCGATGTAGTCGTAGACGTGATGATAGAGGCCGGTCGGGGCGTAGATGTTGATGCCCCTTCGGTACTGGCCCTCGTGAGTCTCGCGAGCGATGACGGTCGCCTGACCCTGTTTCCATCCGATCTTGAACATGCTTGTTCCTTTTCGTCCCCTACGGATCAGCCTCGATTGGCAGGGACGCGAGACCACGCCTGGTCGGGATCGATGCGACGGTCCGTTGGTCGATCAGAAGCTCACGAAGCTCCGCCTTGGTCATGCCCCGATTCTGACAGGCCGTCTAGAGCCTCAGTTGAGAATCGGCAAGTAGCGGATCCCTCCGGCTAGACTGATCGCTCGGGGTCGTGCATCCAGTTTGGCCAGCGCAGTGCCTCGCGTTTCCGCAGTCGTTGTCTCCGCGGCGCGCAGTGCACAGGGCCCCGAGGCAGCGAATGTCCAGGTGCTCTCCCGTGATTTACGGGTCCACGACCAGATGGGAACCATGGCCTCGAGAGGCAAGAAGAAGACCACGATGGCGAAGCTCAACCGCGAAGCCAAGCTCCGCGAACGCAAACGCGACAAGCAGGCCAGGAAGGAAGCCAGGAAGCAGGCGGCGGCAAACGACGCGCCCGCAAACGACGCGCCCGCACCCGGCGACCCTCTCGCCGAGCCGCGCGGCTAGCGCCGGACGATGGTGAAGAACGCGGTGCGGCTCCGCGACTTGTTGCCCGCCTTGTCCACCGCCCCGATCGTCAGCCGATACCGCCCAAGCCCGAGGCGCTTCGTCCGAGTCAGCTGGCCCCGGAACTTCACGCGCCGCGGGCCGGCCTTCAGCGACTTCGTCAAAGTGCCCTTGTTCAGGTAGCGCGTGCACTTGCGCCGCGTGCGGTTGGCGCGGGTCGGCCTGACGCAGCGGCTCCCGACGCGACGGCCGGCGGTGGCGCGGGCGAAGGTCAGCGTGACGTTGGCGTCCTCGTTCAAACGGAACCGGATCGTCGTGCCCACGGGCGCCAAGGAGAAGACGGCGAGTGAGGAGCTGCGGCGCCAGCGCGACGGGCTCACCGCGACCGAGGAGATCGTCGCCGCGGTCGTGTCGGTGGCGGTGGGTCCGCCGCCCCCTCCGCCCGGGGCCTTGACGTTGATCGTGACGGTGCCCTTGTCGGTCCCGAAGCCGTAGGCGTCGAAGCTCGTGTACGTGATCGTGTCGGTGCCGCTGAAGCCCGCGTTGGGTGTGTACTTGACCGTCGACGGATTCGACGTGGGCGCGTCGTCGCTGGTGGTGCCGTTCTTGGGGCCGCCGTCGTTGGCGATGAACCCGTTCGGGTCGGTTCGCTCGTATTCAGGGCCGGTGTCGGTGCACTCCAGGTTGATCGTGATCGGGGTGTTCTGCGGGGTGGTGACCGCAGTATCCGGGCAATCCGGCGAGCCGTCGGGTGCCCAGTCCGCATTGCCGTCGAAGTTGTTGCTTCCCATGTCGTCCGTCAGCTGGTTGACAGCGGGATCGGTGTCGGCGTCGTTGGCGTTCTCGACCATGAGCCGTGCGGTGCCGAAGATGCCGTTGGAGAAGGCGATCTTCGTGCCGTCCGGGGACCAGGTGCAGTTGATGTCGCCCTTGGCGAGGTCGTCAGAGATGTCACGCTGGTTCCCGCCACCCGGGAGGTCTGCGACGTAGATGTCGGCCGTCCCCTGCATCTGGGGCGTCTGGCGCGTGTAGCAGAGCTTGGTGCCGTCGGGCGAGATCGACGGCTGGTACTCACTCTTCGTCGCGTCGGTCAGCACGGGGGTGGGAGGGGTGGCGACGCTGTCGGTCGCCCCCTTCTTGACGATGTCGAACTGCTCCAACGCATCGCCCGTGGGCTTGGGGCTTCGAGCGAAGAAGATGGTCTGTGAGTCGGGGCTCCAGGCGGCCTTGAGGTCGAAGGTGTTCGTGTCGGTCGTCAAGGCGACGGGGGGCTGCAGCGTGTTGACGGTCTGGACGTAGATGTCGCGGTCGGTGCTGTTGTCCGCGGGCTGGTGCTCGTAGGCGATCCTCGTCCCGTCCGGCGACCAGGCGGGATGGTCCGAGCTCAGGTTGTCGCCGACCTGGAGCGCATTGAGCGCGGTGATCGTGTCGGGCTCGGCCGAGAAGTCGCGGACGAAGATGTCGTACTCCTCGGTCGCGAGTGTGCCGGGAGTGCCGGCGGCGAACGCGAGCTTGGTCCGGTCGGGCGACCAGGTCGCGTGGCGATTCTGGGTCATGGCGATACTGAACGGGCCCTCGGCGCCCAGAATCGGTGAGACGGGGTTGATCCAGAAGATCTGCGCCGTGTTGTCATTCGCCGCCTCGCGGCCGCTGGTGAAGGCAATCCGCCCGTTGCGGCCCGAGAGCACCGCGTCCGCCGGAACTGCCAGCGCCAGCAGGAGAACGAAGGCGAGCCCAAAGGCGAGCGAGCGACGAAACACGGGGCGAACCTAACAGGGCCCAGGCTGGATAGCGACCCGCCGAGGCGTCGGAAGCCTCACACGGTGATGACGAGCTTTCCGCGCGCGTGTCCTTCTCCCTGGTACCTGAGAGCTTCAGGAACCTGACTCAACTCGTACCGGCGATCGATGACCGGCGCGACCTTCCCAGCTTCGACGAGCTCCTTCAGGACCGCCAGATCCTCCTGGTTATGCCGCACGATGAAGACACGCATCCTCTGGCGCACGAGCGGCGACGACGAGAGCAGTTTGATCTGACGACCGAGTCCGAACCAGCGACCCATGTCCGCGACCCCGACCAGGACGTACGTCCCCCGGGAGGTCAGCGCCCGCCGGCAGTCGGACAGCGAACGGCTCCCGACCAGATCGAGCATCACGTCGTAACGCCGTCCGCCCTGGGCGAAGTCCTCCTGCGTGTAGTCGATGACCTCGTCTGCCCCAATCGATCGGACGAGGTCCAGGTTCCTCGTGCTGCAGACGCCCGTCACGTTCGCTCCGAACGACTTGGCGATCTGCACGGCGAACGTGCCCACGCCGCCCGACGCTCCGATGATCAACACCTGGTGCCCGGGCTCGACCTTCCCCTGATCGCGAACAGCATTGAGTGCGGTGAAAGCCGAGTCTCCGACGGCTGCGGATTGCTCCGGGGTCAGGTCCGCCGGCCTGGGCAGGAAGTTGTCCTGTCCAGCGCACGCATACTCGGCAAAGGCGCCTCTGCACCAGCCGAAGACCTCATCGCCCGGTCGTAACCGCGTCACGGCCTTGCCGACCGACTCGACTCGTCCCGCCAGATCGAGCCCCGGGACGTGGTGCCTTGGCCGGAACGGCCCGGTCGCGATGCGCATGACGTACGGGATTCCCCTGAGCAGATGCCAGTCGCCGATATTGACCGCCGCTGCCTGAACCCGAACCAGCACCTCATCGTCGCTGGCGACCGGCCTCTCGACCTCCTCGAGTCGCAAGACGCCGGGTGAGCCGTACCTGTCTTGGATGATTGCCTTCATCATGTCCTGAGCCATCGCCGCGCGGTGGTCTCGTCAGCGTCCCAGATCTTGCGGAGAGCTGATGACTGAGTCAGAAGAGGTCCCCGGTTCGGCTCCGCGAACGCAAACGCGACAAGCAGGCCAGGAAGGAAGCCAGGAAGCAGGCGGCGGCAAACGACGCGCTCGCACCCGGCGACACTCTCGCTGAGCCGCTCGGTGGCCCGCAGCAGGGGTAGGTTCTCGGTTGCGCTGGGTCAGGTGGAAGCCGATCCGAGCGCGGTCGCCAGGTCGCGACGAGAGGTGATGTCGAGCTTGGAGTAGGTGCTGGTGAGGTGGGCCTCCACGGTTCGCAACGTCACGAACAGGGCCTCCGCGATTTCGCGATTGCTCCGCCCCTCAGCGGCGAGCTGGGCGACTCGCAGCTCGCTGGCAGTGAGCGCATCGCGGCCTCTCAAGGCGTCTCGGCGGGGTTTCGCCCCGGCGATCACCAGCTCCGCGCGGGCGCGATCGGCGACGGCGAGCCCCCCGGTGTGGTGGGCGAGGTCGAGGCCGTTCCGGAGATGCTCGCGGGCCTCGGCGCGATGGCCCGCCCGGCGAAGCGTGGCGCCGAGCTCGGTCCGGGCGCGGGCCAGCTCGAGCGGCGCCGACGAGCGGTCGAGCTCCTCGACCGCCTCACGCAGCAGGCCGATGCCCTTCTCACCGCCCTCGACGACGCCGGTGGCGCTGAGCGCGACGCCGATCGCGCGCGACGCTCCCCAGCGTCGGGCCAACTCGACCTCCTCGTGGGCGAGCTGGAGGGCCTCGTCGCGCGCGCCCATCGCCGCGAGAGACCGGGCCAGGCTCGAGCGCCACGGCATCATCGCGGGATTGCGCACGCGCCAGATCTCGGCGAGCTCACCGATCGCGCGCAGGTCGGCGATCGCGGCCGGGTGGTCGCCGACCGCGGCGTGCGCGTGCCCGCGCGCCAGAAATAGGGGAGCGCTGGGCCAGATGAAGGGAAGGTCTCCGTCCAGGCCTCGCTGGGCCAGCTCCGCCAGGCCGATGTCCGCCTCACCTCGCTGGACCAGCGCTTCGACCAGGAACCCGACGGAGACCGGCGAGATCCAGACCTCGGCACCGGGCGCTGTGGCCTCGCGCCCGCTCGCCACCGCCTCACTGATGTCGCCGCGGTAGAGCGCCGCGAGCGAGACCGCCGTGCAGGCGAAGGCGACTCCCAATGGCCAGCCTCGGCGCCTCGCCAGGGCCAGCCAGTCCTCGGACGCCTCCTTGGCCTCGTCTGCGAGCTCGGCGAAGACGAGCACGAGAATCGCCTCCGGCACGGTCGAGGCCTCAGCCTGCGTGAACCGGTCGGCGACGGCGAGGGTTGCGCGAGCGTGCTGCGCGGCCCCGGCGAGGTCAACTCCCTCGGCCGCGGCCTCGACGCCGAGGGGAGCGTGCAGGAGCGGATCGAGCCGCTCGCCCCTCGCCGCTCGCCGCCGGACCTCGGCGACGAGCCTGCGGCGGTCCTCCTGTGCGGTGGGCTCCCAGCGCGCGGCGCTGAGCCGCGCCGCCTCGAGCGGCGCAAGGAGCTCAGGCGCCACGTCGCCGAGCTGGGCAATGCCGTCGCCGAGCACCTCGATCGCCTCGCCGAAGCGTCCCGAGAAGGTGAGCGCATCGCCGAGCACGAGCGCTACCTCGGCGCGTCGACGCCCCGCTGGCGCCGTCTTCAGCGCCTCGGTGAGGGGGGCGAGCGCCACTCCAGGGTCGTGCATCGCCTCCAGCTGCCCGAGCTCGAACAGGACCTGGGAGCGCGTCTCATCGCTGGGCGGTTCCGCCATTGCCCGGCGCAGATAGTCAGCGGCGATGTCGGGTGCACCGCGCGTCCAGGCGTCGGCGGCCGCCTCGCGCAGGCGGCCGACCACCCACCCCTCGCCGCTGGGCGGAGCCTCGACCAGATGTGAGGCGACCTGCTCGAGCGGCGCGTTCCCGTCGGCCAGCAGGCGGGCCGCGCGATGATGCCAGCGGCCGCGTTCGGGGCCTGGGAGGTCTCCCAGGACCGCGGCGCGCACGAGCGGATGGACGAAGACGAGCGCCTCCTCGTCCTCGGCGAGGATCCCGGCTCGGATCAGCGCGCCGGCGGCCTGTGCCGCGTCGTCGGGCTCCAACCCGGCCAGGCGGCCCGCCGGGCGAAGCTCAGCGCGAGCGCCGAGGATCGCCACGGCCCGCGCGAGCCCGGGCGCTCCTTCCGGCAGCCGGGTCAGGCGAAGCAGGACGCTCCCCGATACCGCGGCAGGCGTAATCCGGCGAACGTGGTCCACGGAGAGCCTCCGGCCGCCGTCCTCGTCGGCCAGGTCGACCAGGAGCCCGTGCAGGAGAAACGGGTTGCCGCCGCTCATCTCATGGCAGGCGGAGCAGAAGTCCTCGCCCGCCTCTCGGGACAGCTCCGCGCGGACCAGCGCACCCGAAGCCTCCGGGCTGAGCGCCGCGGGATGAATCGTGGTCAGCGTCGGCTCGGCCGCGATCTGCCCCATCAGGCCGCCACCGCTGCCGGACTCGCCGCCCGCCGGGCGGCCGGCCAGGAGCAGCACCATCGGGAGCTCGGCGATCCGCGGCAGCAGGTGCGCCACGAAGCGCAGCGAGGGGCCATCGGCCCAATGGAGGTCATCGATGGCCAGCAGCAGCGGCCCGCGCTCGGCGAGATTCACGTTCAGCCAGTAGAGCCCATGCAGCGTCGCGTAGGACGCGTCGACCTTCGCCTCGGTCGCCTCGATGCCCAGGGCCGGCCGCGCGAGCGCGGCGGCTCCTTCCAGCAGCGAGGAGCGCTCATCGGCCGGAGCGCGTGCCACCGCGGCGTCGAAGAGCTGGCGCACCACCCCCCACGCGAACTCGCTCTCCAGCTCGCCGGCGCGCGCGGTGAGAACGCGCATGCCCGCGTCCGAGGCGCGCGCGCAGGCGGCGGCGAGCAGCGCCGTCTTCCCGATCCCGGCCTCGCCCTCGATCAGGGCGGCCGCTCCCGTGCCTTCGCGTGCCGACTCGATCATCTCGGTCAGAGCCGCGAGCTCGCGCTCGCGCTCCAGCAGGCCGGTCACCACGCTCGCGTTCACTGCGCAGAATTGTAGGTGCCGGGGCCGGGCCGCCGCTCGCAGGACGGGTGGCGTGCGCAAAACATTGTGGTCGCTCCCACGATTCGAGGCCGGCGGGTTGCGGGCGATCCTGCGCCCCATGCCGCCCTCCGGACCGCTTCACCTCTGCATCCGCGTGGATCGGGATGCCGATCCCGTCAGCGGACATGTGGCAGGCGAAGACGGCAGCACGCGGGACTTCGCCGGCTGGACCGAGCTGTTCTCGGCCCTGCAGGCGACGATCGCCGACGACGCGCCCCCCAAGGAGGAAGCCGATGCGCAAGCTCTCTGACACCCTCGGACGCGCGCGGGGCCGGCGTGTGCTCCTCGCCCTGGCCGTCGCCGTCGTCGCCCTGGCCGTGGCCAGCGCGCTGGGGCTGGCCAGTGCCGGCGATCTCGTGCTGGTCTCGCAGACCAGCGGGAGCGCGACCGCCAACGGCACCTCCACCAACCCGGACGCGTCGCCGGACGGTCGCTTCGTGGCCTTCCTGTCCAACGCCGCCAACCTCGGGGCGGCGTCGCAGCCACAGGCCTTCGTGCGCGACGTGGTCGGCGGGACCACGACGATGGTGAGCGTCGCCACGGACGGGACATCGCCCGCCAACGCGCCGGTGGACAGCGTCACGGTCTCGGACAACGGCCGGCGGGTCGCGTTCCACACGCGCGCCACGAACGTCGTCGCCGGCGCCACCACCGCCGCCGTCGACCGCTCCTATGTGCGCGACCTGGACACCGCCACCACCACCCTGGTGGCCGGCGCGCCGGACGACGGAGCAGTGGACCCGGCGATCTCCGGTGACGGCAGTGCGGTGGCGTTCGCCTCGCACTCCCACTACGACGGCCTGAACTCCGTTTCGATCCAGACCTACGTGAGAGACGTCGGCACCTCGGGCACGACGGGTCTGCACGCCGTGTCCGTCGGGATGACCGACGGCGACAAGCCCGCGATCTCCGAGTCCGGGCGATTCGTCGCCATGCGCGGCCAGACGGCGAGCGTGTCCGGCGTGCAGGTCTGGGTGCGCGACCGCACCGCCGCCACGACGACGCTCGTCAGCCGCGCCTCCGGGGCGGCCGGGGCGCCCGGGGGGTCCGCGTCCGACTCGCCGGCGATCTCGGGGGATGGGCGCTACGTGGCCTTCCGCTCCGGCGCGGAGAACCTCTCGAGTGACGACGACCCGGCGCACGCGAACACCGACGTATACGAGCGCGACACGGTCGACAACATCACCACGCTGGTCTCGCGGGCCGACGGCGCCGCCGGGGCCTTCGTCGCCAACCCCGACAACTCCGGGTCGCCCTCGGTCTCGGACGACGGCCGGTTGGTCCTGTTCCTCTCCACGGCCGACGGCCTGGCCGCGGTCGCCGGCAACGGCAACAACGTCTACCTGCGCGACCTGGCCGCGGGCACGACCGAGCTGGTGAGCCGCAAGGCCGACGGCACGTCCCCGCCCCCGGGTAATCCGAGTGGCACGTCGATGGCGGGTGAGGGCGGGTTCGCGGCCTTCGACACATCCGCGGCGCTGCAGGCCGGCGTGACCGGTGGCCAGGTCTACCGGCGCGAGCTCGCCGCGCCGTCGGCGCCGCCGACCCCGCCGGTCGCCTCGATCGCGGACGCCGGAACCGTCGCGGAGGGCGGCCCTGGCCAGGTGACGCAGGCGCTGTTCTCGGTCACCCTCGACCATGCCTCACCCCAGCCGGTCACGCTGGCCTGGAACACCGGCGACGGGACGGCAACCGGCGGATCGGACTTCCGGGCCGCCTCCGGACAGGTGGTCTTCGACCCCGGCCACACCAGCGCCACGATCGCGGTCGATGTGCTCGGGGACTCTGTCTACGAGGGCGACGAGTCCTTCCAGGTCGCCATCCACGACGCGGTCAATGCCGGCATCGCGCGCGCCGCCGGAACGGCCACGATCGCCAACGACGACGCCCAACCCGCCCCTCCCGCCACCGGCGCGCCCGCGCCCACGGCGCCGGCGCCGGGCGGCCTGTCGGCGACCAGCGGCCCTCCCGTGGCGGACTGCCCGACGCAGATCACGCGCGGGCAGGCCCATCTGGCCGGCTGCTTCGCCGGAGACACGGCGCACGGCAAGGTCACGCTCAACGGCCTGCTCATAACGCCCCTCTCCGCCGCAACCTCGATCACCGCCACGGCGACGCGCATCTCCAGCTCGGCGCCGGTGACCGTCACCGCCGGAGACGTCGCCGTCTCGCGCGGCGACCTCGACCTCGATCCGTCGCCGAGGACCACCTTGGCCGGCGCGCTCACGCCGGCCAACGGCAGCTCCCTGTACGGCCTCGAGCTCGGCCCCAGGCTCGCCCTGGCCTGGAAGGCTGGCGGCGGCGTTGTGCTCTCGGGGAAGATCTCCCCCCACTTCGGGACCGTGCTCGGAACGCCCCTGGACGTAACGCTGTCGGCCGACGAGACGAGCGGGCTGCACCGCGACAGGCTCAGCGCCGGCGCGCCCGCGTCGCTGGTGGGCAAGCTTGTCACCACCGACCTGCGCTTCAACTTCGTGCCGGCCGACAACCGCTGGGCCGGGTCCATCACGGTCAACAGCCCGATCTTCTCGGCGCTGAAGATCGCCGCGCTCATTCCGGGCGCGGGCGGGGCCATCACCGGCGGCACGAAGATCTCCAACGCGATCGTCGCCAAGGTCGTGAAGGTGCGCAGCTTCGACGTCAAGCTCCTGATGAACCCCCTGCGAATCGAGGGGACGATCGACGCCGTCGGCGGCCCGCTGGACCTGTTCGGGTTCAACGGCTCGGTGCGCGACGACCTCGACAGCGGGAAGGTCACGATCGCCGGCAACGCCAAGCTCTACGGCATCCCGCTGAAGGTGCCGAAGATCTCCCTGTTCGGCACCGGCACGGGCGGGGCCGGCTCACTCGGCGGTGGCCTCGGCGGATCGGGGTTCGGCGGCGCGGCTCCGCTGGCAGGGGAGGTGTTCGACATGGCAGCCGGTTTCGGGACCGGCCAGCTCCCCTCCGGGCAATCGCTCCCGGGCGTGGACCTCCCCACCTTCCCCATCAGCGTCGTCGGCGGCCTCGCCGGCGGAGCGCTCGGGAACTTCTTCCTCTCGGGCTCGGGCGACGGGCACGTGAAGGTGCTGGGGGTCGATGTCTCGGCTCACTTCTTCATGACCGAGAAGGGCTTCGGCGCCTGTGGGCAGATCGGCCCGCTGAACGCCGGCTTCTCGGTGCTGTGGAATCCATTCAAGCTCCAGGTGATGGGCCCGTTCGTCTGCGACGTCGGCGCCTGGAAGGCCGCCGCGTCCTCCGCCCAGGCCGGCGGCGAGCGTACGGTCCGCCTGGCCAGGGGCAGGCAGCTCCTGCGTCTCGTCGGCGACACCGCCCCACCCCAGGCGGTCCTGACCGGTCCCGGCGGCCGGACGATCACGGTCCCCGCCGCCGGCCAGCCACCACTCGTCTCCAACGCCGTTGCCGTCCTGCGCGACGAGGCGGCGAAGACCACCTACGTCGCCCTGGCCGACGGCGGCGGAGGCGCGTGGAAGATCACGCCGCAGCCGGGCTCGGCGCGGATCGTCGGCGTCGACGGAGCCACGATCCTCCCCAGGCCAAGGGTCACGGCGAGCGTCCGCGGCCGCGGCGCCACGCGCACGCTGCGCTGGGCGGCGAGCGCCCAGCCCGGCCAGCACCTCCTCTTCGAGGAGCGCGGGGCGGGCGTCGCGGCGCGCCTCGGCGAGCGCGCCGGCCGGCGCGGGACCATCCGCTTCACCCCGGCCCCGGGCCGCGGACGGCGGACCATCACCGCCACCGTGCTGCAGAACGGCAGCCCGCGGGCGCGTCTCACCGTGGCTCGCTTCGTGGCGCCGAAGGCCTCCAGGGGCGGAAGGCTGCGCGCCCTGAAGGTCACACTGAAGGGCAGGCGGGTGACGCTGCGCTGGAGCCCCGTGAAGGGGGCCGCGCACTACCTCGTCTCGGTGCGCACCGCGTCGGGCACGACCGTGCGCCTGGCGAGCAAGCGGACCCGGACGCTCACGATCAGCGACCTGGCCACGGTGAGGTCGGCGACCGCGACGGTCACGGCCCTCGACGCGGCCGGGCGGCGCGGGCCACCACGCAAGGCGACCAAGCGCGCCCGCTGAGCGCGCGCGCCACCATTCAAGGCCCGCCGCGCTGAAATTCAGCCGCCGCCAAGAAATCCCTTAGCCCGCGCACAGCTTCGCCCGCCAGCCTGCGTGCGTGTCAGCGTTCGCGATACGAGCCCACCTTCCTCACGTGTCGACGTGGCGCGCCCATCCAGCGCAGACGTTGTCGCTGCAGCGCACCACGGCCGGGTGGGCGCTGTTCGACCAGCGCGATCGCGCGGTCTTCGAGGCGCAGGGTCCGGCCGCCAGGCGTCGCTGCCTGGCCAAGGCGAGCGCGCTCGGCGTCCTGCGGCTCACCTTCGACGCGCAGCGCCCCGCCGCCTAGGTCCTGGTCTCGATCAGGTCGTCCTTGTCGGCGAGAGGCTGTCCCTAGGATTGCGCCCGTGCCGTTCACGCTGCGGAACCTCAGGGCGGATCTGGATGATGTCGGCTCCAACTTCGACGGCGCGCCGGACCTGGAGTTCCGGCTCGCGACCCAGGCGCTCGAGCTCGAGCGGTCCGGCCTGAGCTACCAGCGCATCCCGCCCGGCTATCGCTTCCCGTACGGCCACACGCACAGGGAGCAGGAGGAGCTGTACGTGGTCGTGGGCGGGAGCGGGCGGATGAAGCTCGACGACGAGATCGTCGAGGTCAAGCAGTGGGACGCGGTGCGCGTTCCGCCCGGAACGTGGCGAGGCTACGAGGCCGGGCCGGAGGGGCTGGAGATCCTCGTCATCGGCGCGCCCAACCTCGGCGAGAATCCGCGCGACGACGTCGAGGGCCGGCGCGACTGGTGGGCTGACTAGGGGAAGTCCACGGGGTCGTGGCACTCGACCGATGAGGTCCGTTCCTCGGTGCGGTCATAACGGGAAAGACCGCCACGAGAAAGGGACGATCCCATGAAGCTGACGACCACCACCCAGGTCAGCGTCGACGGAGTGATGCAGGGAAACGGCGCGCCGGAGGAGGGCTTCGAGCGCGGCGGATGGGCCAGGGGCCCCCAGCGGATCGACCCCGAGGTCATGGCGTTCATCCAGGACATCTACCAGCGCGCCGACGCGTTCCTGTTCGGCCGGCGGACCTACGACCTCTTCGCCGGTTACTGGGGCGTGAGGACGGATCTGGAGGACCCCATCGTCGGTGCCCTGAACACCCGGCCCAAGTACGTCGCCTCGACCACGCTGACCGACCCGCAGTGGGCCGACACGACCGTCCTCTCCGGTGACGTCGCCGCGGCCATCGCCGAGCTGAAGGCCAGGCCGGGGGGTGAGCTGCAGGTGCACGGCAGCGGCGCCCTGACCCGGTGGCTCCTCGAGCGCGACCTCGTCGACGAGATGAACCTGCTCATCGTCCCGGTGGTCGTCGGCCAGGGCGCCCGGCTGTTTCCCGAGAGCGGCCCGGACATCGCGCTTGACCTGGTCGAGTCGCGAACCTTCCCGAAGGGCGTGACGAACCAGGTCTACCGGCCCGCCGGCCGCCCGGAGTACGCGCGATGAACGACCCACGCGCGGCTCGCCGGGAAGGAATCGCTCAGCCGCGCCGAATTCCTGGTGCGTGCGACCTATCGCCAAGCAGGATCCGCCGAACGCGGCCCTGAGCATCGACTCCTCTCCCAGGAACCGCGACGTCTTCCTGCTCACGCTGAAGAACCCGCGCCTCATCCGGGGTCGCCTGACCTACACGGTCGCGCCGCTCAAGGGCGCCTTCCTCGAGGGCAACGCCGTCGTCGGACAGGGCTGGAGCGTCCAGGCCACGATCTCGGGCGTGACCCAGACGTGGTCGAGCGGGAACATCTCGGCTCCGCTGTTCTGAGCCCTGATCTCGCGAAGAGGGTGCGCTGGCGCCCGAACGAGCGGCACGCATCGTCGCTGCAGCGGGCGCCGCGCTAGACGCTGCCCATGAGCGCGGGCTAGTGCATCGTGACGTCAAGCCAGCAAACATCCTGCTCACTCGCCCGGGCAATCACGTCTACCTCACGGACTTCGGTCTCACCAAGCAGGCGGCAGCGAGTAGTGGGCTGACGGCGACCGGGCTGCGGGTCGGAACCGTCGACTACATGGCACCTGAGCAGATCGAGGACGGAGCGATCGACGCGCGCACCGACGTGTACGCGCTCGGCTGTGTGCTCTATGAGGCCTAACGGGCTCTGTCCCCTATGAGCGCTCTTCCGACCCTGCGCGGATGTGGGCGCATATGAACGCGGAGCCGCCTGCGCCGAGCTCGACGCAGGACTCGATCCCAAACGGGTTCGACGCGGTCGTGCGTCGCGCACTCGACAAAGACCCGGCCGAGCGTTTCCCTTCAGCTGGAGATCTCGGGCGGGCGGCGCTCGCGGCAGCGGCTGAAAGGCCCAACAACGTCCCCGAGCGGTCCGTGGCCAGCGGCGAAGCCGCCTCGGGCCAAACACGCGGGCCCGTGGTTCCTCCCGCCCAGCCAACTCGCGCTGACGCCACACCCGCGATGCCGATCGCGCCGGAAACAACAGGTGACCTCCGCGCCGCCAGCCGCTCACGTCGCAGAGCTGCGATCGGAGCAGCAGTAGTCGGCGTGATCGCGGTGGCCGCCGCCGGGTCCTTGATCGCGCTGGCGAACCGCGATGACTCAACGGGGATCAAGACCACAACCCATACGGTGGCGACTCCAGCACCGACGCCGGCGGCACGGCACACTCGGCCGCCCGAGCAGAGCTATTCGGCTTCGGCGTTTCACGCTCGGTACCCGGCGGGATGGATCATCGCCAACGATGAGGAACCGCAGGGCGACTTTCTTTACACCCGGTTTGAGAGCGTCGACCACAACATGTTCATCGTCGTGGACCGGGTGCCTGGGGAGGAGACAGATCCGCAGAGCAAGGCTCTCCAAGTCGAGTCTGCGGTGGCCGCGAGCACGAGCAGGTACCGCCGGATCTCGCTCGGCAGCACCACGCTCGGGGGTAAGCCTGCCGTGAAGTGGGTTTTCGAGCAGCCCGAGAGCGGACGTACCGAGCGGCGGGTCGACTACTTCTTCCAGATGGCGGGAGACGGCTACGCCGTTCTTGGGGGTGGAACCGACTATCCGCAAGTGGCCCCCCTGACTCGGCGTGTTGCGGCATCCGTGGAGCAGGGACCCGCGTGACACGTGCGCGGGCATCGCAGACGGTGGCTCCGGACGCGAGTCTCGTCCACGACGGCCGGCGACTTGAGCTCGTGGCGCCCGGCGTCTCCATCGGCCGGGAGTCGAGCAACGATGTTGTCCTGGACGACGAACGCGCATCCCGCCGTCACGCGGCGATCAAGGCCGATGGCGAGTGGTGGGTGGTTGAGGATCTCGGCTCGCTGAACGGCACTCGCGTGAACGGCCAGCGACTGAAGGGTCCTCGCGCCCTGCGCAACGGGGACTCGGTCGAGATCGGCAGCCAGACGATCCGTTTCCTGAGCGGGCAGGAAACCAGGCTCGGTTCTGCGGAGCCGGCCACCCCCGTTGAAGCCGGTCATGTCCGCTTCAGTGGGAGCCGCATCGAAGATCGGCCGAGATTCGGCCAACGACGTCGTTCTGGATGACCCAAACGTCTCTCGCTTCCATGCCGAAGTGGTTCGCGCGGACGGAAACCTCGAGTTGCGCGACCTCGTCTCCCGCAACGGCACGCGTTTGGACGGGGTCCTCATCGAGCGTGCGCCTGTCCAGCCAGGCTCAGCGATCGGCGCCGGTCCGTTCACCGTCGTCTTTGACGGCGATGGCTTCTTCGCGCAGGACGACCGCGGAGCCCTCCGCCTTCACGCAGAGGCCGTGACCGTCAGCGTCCGCGACAAGCAACTTCTGGCGCCCACCACCCTCACGGTGGAACCCGGAGAGTTCGTGGCGATCCTGGGCGAGAGCGGCTCCGGGAAGACCACTCTGTTGAAGCTGCTGGCCGGGGTGACCATCCCTTCCCAGGCGTTGTCTCCATCAACCACGACCCGGTCGAGTGGCTCACCGACCTTGGCTACGTTCCGCAGGACGAGATCGTTCATCTGCGTTTGACCGTACGCGAAGCGCTCGCGTACGCGGCACGTCTGCGCCTGCCTCGCGATGCACGGCGCGAGGAGATCGAGGCCGCTGTCGATCGCGTCCTGCGCGAGCTGTCGCTCGCCGAGCACGCGGATACCCGGATCGGCTCTTTGTCAGGGGGTCAGCGCAAACGAGCAGGAGTTGCGGTGGAGCTGCTCAGCCGGCCTAGCCTCCTCCTGCTCGACGAACCCACAACAGGGCTCGATCCAGGCCTGGAGTCAAAGATGATGAACCTACTGCGGCGCTTGTCGGACGCGTCCCGTTCGGTGGTCGTAGTCACGCACTCCACCCACAGCGTCGAACTGTGTGACCGGCTCATCGTGATGGGACGAGGCGGGGTGATGTGCTTCTCGGGCGCTCCGCGCGCAGCCCTCTCATTCTTCGAGGTCAATCAATACGACGAGATCTACGGGGTGGTGGAGGAGCTACCGCCCGAAGAATGGCAACGCCGCCTCGCGGCAAGCGAGGCTGGGACGTCGGCAGACACTCACGCTCACTCCCGCGCCACGCAGATGCTCGAGACCACGCGGCGGCGTAGGCGCGCGGGACGTCAGTTGGGCGTGCTCACCGCCCGATATCTCCGCACCTTCGTGCGCGATCGGCGCAATCTCCTCATCCTCGTCGCCGAGGTACCGGTCATAGCCTTGGCGATTGTGGGTCTGTTTAAGGGTGACGTCTTCTCGCGGTCTACTGGCAGCCCGAGCAACGCCGCGCAACTGCTGTTCCTGCTCGTCACAACCGCGCTGTGGCTCGGGTCGATCGATGCCTCCCGCGAGATCATCAAGGAACGCACCATCTTCGAGCGCGAGCGGGCGGTGGGAGTGCGCATCAGCGCCTACCTAGGTTCCAAGACGATCGTGCTCTTCGTGCTGGCCGCTCTTCAGACCCTGCTGCTGGCTGGAATTGTGTTCGGGCTTCGGCCGCTCGACGAGCCGCTCGAAACCTATGGCCTGGTGTTTGCCGTCCTCCTTATGACGGCCTTTGTGGCCATCGGAATCGGACTGATCATCTCAGCGTCGGTCAGTACCGAAGACCAAGCCACGAGCTTCATCCCGCTCGTCCTGATCCTCAGCTGCTCTTCGCCGGCGCGATCGTCCCGGTCATCCAGATGGGCACCGTAGTGAAGAGCATTTCGTCTCTGGCCTTCGCGCAGTGGTCATTCGCCGGTGTCGGGTCCGCCGTGGACATGAATGCCAGGATCGCCGCCGATCGGAGGTTCGCGGCGCTCGACCGATATGGCTCCTCGTTCTTCCACGTTTCTGCGGGCAAGACATTCCTGGCTCTGAGCATCTTCCTCGTTGTGTTCTTCGGCGCTGCCGCCGCCCTGCTTCTGCGGCGACGGAGCTGAGCCCCGGCTAGACGTCCGGTCGTGGAGGGAGAGGCTTGGACTTGATGTCTTGAGTCAGCGAGCTCATGCTCGATTCCCAGGTGCTTCGGGTGCTCGACAGCTGCGAAGAGATGCTGTCGGAAGTCGACACGAAGTCCTTCCATCCCTGCGTGTCGCGGAAGTAGGTGGTGCCTTCGATGTCGAATTCGCTCTCGCTCAGGCCGTCAGCAGCCCTCTGCATAGCGCTGACAGACTGTCGAGGAGGCCGACCATCGTTGAGTGCGATTGGCTGACGCTGTCCGGCGGGGTGAGCGAGCTCATGCTGTCCTTGATCGCCTGACGCTTCTGCGTGCCCTCCGAGAGGTAGGCGTAGGCCTCGTCGTACGTCGTGTTGTCTGCGCCGTCGCTCCAACTCTGAGTGTCCGATCGCAACTGGTCGTACTGCGAGAGCAATCCGCGGATCGTCGATCCGTAGGTCTCGATGCCGGCCAGTTGGTCGCGGCGCTCGGCCTTCGCCGCCATGAGGTGGAGCCTCCAGCGACGTAGCTTCCGCCGGCCCGCGGGATCACCGTGTCCAAGTTCGCCACCGATGCGCTCAAGGCCGCACTCGCTGGCAGGACTTCTCGCTCACGTCCAAGCGAGAGACCAGCCACCTCTGGGCGCGTCCGGGCAATGGCGAGCCGGCCTCGTTCCATCCTGGCCTTGGCGGGGCCCCATTGCTTGAGGTCGTTATCGCCCATGGTCGCCAGTTGAGCCACTCCGGTTACGTAGGAACGGTCCCCGCGGAGGGCGGCCGTCGCCGTGCGCCGCAGCCGCTGATCGTCGAGTTTGCGCGCGTCGGCGAGAGCCGCGTCAAGTTGAGGAAGCCGTGCTTGGGCGCGGGAACCCTCAGCGCGGATGTCGCGCAGACGGACGTCTTCTGCAGGCCGGTGGCGGTCGCGCTCACGGCTTTGGCTCCCTTGGCGAGCGCGCTTGGTTTCAGCGCCCCGCCCTAGACTCGTCGAGTGCGCTTCGTCCTCGCTCTCGCGCTGGCGCTCGTCCTGGCGGTGCCGGCGACGGCCGCCGCGCGCACCTCGATCGCCCAGACGCCGACGCGCACCGTCACGGCGGGGCAGGGGAAGATCGGCTACCGCTCCGTCGGGCACGGGCCGGCGGTCGTGCTCGTCATGGGCCTGTCGGGAACGATGAACGCCTGGGAGCCGGCGTTCGTCGACGCGCTCGCCGCCCACCATCGCGTCATCACGTTCGACAACGAGGGCATCGGCGCCAGCACGCTGGGGAAGACGCCGCTGACGATCCGCCGGATGGCCCGCGACACGGCCTCGCTCATCCGGGCCCTGCACCTGGGCCGGGCCGACGTGCTCGGCTGGTCGATGGGCGGGATGATCGCCCAATCCCTCGCCCACGACTCGCCGAAGCTCGTGCGCCGCCTCGTCCTGTGCGCGACCGCGCCCGGCGACGGCAGGGCGACGCTGCCGAGCCTCGACGTGGTGGCCCAGCTCGGCGGAACGAACGTGACGGCGCTGCTCGGGCTCCTGTTCCCGCCCGGCCAGGACGCCGCCACCCAGGCGTTCGTGGGCGGCCTCCTCTCGTACAAGGACGGGACCATCCAGGCGCCGGCCGACGTCACCCGCCAGCAGCTCGACGCCTCCACGACATGGCTGCTGGGCGAGGACCCGTCGGGCCGGCCGCTGAGCCGTCTGAAGCTGCCCGTCCTGGTCGGCGGAGGTGCGCTCGACCAACTGCTGCCGGTCGCCAACGACCGCCACCTCGCGGCCGCGATACCCGGCGCGCGGCTGCGGGTCTACGGGCGCGCTGCCCACGGCTTCCTCTTCCAGGAGCGCGCGCGCTTCGAGCCCGCGCTCATCCGGTTCCTGCGGTAGTCCAGCTAGACGTCGTACAGGAAGTTGTAGGCCGCGGTCATGCCCTCCTGGTTCCATTGCGCCAGGACATAACGGCAAGCGCCCTCCTTCCCATCCGGGACGTCGATCGTCTTGGGTGGCCGGCCTTCCACGGCCTCGACCTCGACGGTCTTGCCGCGCATGGGTCCGTCCTCCAGGAGCGCCTGCACCGGCGGCAGCATACGGCGACCGCAGTCCACCCTGATTGCCGGAGCCGCCGCGGCGCGCTAGCGTTGTCCGCAGGTCGGCCATGGGGCGCAGAGCGGACGATCGGGACGGAGCAGAGGTCAGGCGACGCCTGGCCTTTGCGGCCCTGGCCCTGATCTGCGCCGCGGCGGGGCTTGCGCTGGCGGCCGCCGGCGCCCACGCGAGCTTCCACACCGTGGACGGCACGCTCAACGTCGACTCGTCGCGAAGCGCGGAGGACGCCCGGATCGCGGATGTCGGCGGGGCGCCCTACGTGGTCTGGAGTGAGCCGACCCAGGTCACCGGCGGCCTCGTCTTCGTCAAGCGCTTCGACGGCGCGAGCTGGGTGCCGGTGGGCGGGGCCCTGAACTTCGACGCCACCAAGGGCGCCGGCCACGCGGGGATCACGAGCGTCGGCGCCGCCCCGTTCGCCGCCTGGCAGGAGACCGACGGGACCAGATTTCAGATCAGAGCCGCGCGGTTCGACGGGACGAGTTGGGTGCCGGTCGGCGCCTCGCTCAACGTCGACACCAACCAGGCCGCGACCGCACCGAGCATCGCCTCCGTCGGGGGCGTCCCGTATGTCGCCTGGGGCGAGTCCATCACCACGCCGAACGACTACCAAATCGACGTGAAGCGGCTGAACGCCAACGGCACGACCTGGGATTCGGTGGGCACCCCCCTCAACGTCAGCGCGGCCCAGCCGGGCTTCGCGCCCAGCATCGCCGACGTCGGCGGCGTTCCCTACGTGACCTGGTACGAAGGCACCACGGCGCGACAGGTCTACGTGAAGAAGTTCAACGGCTCGGCCTGGGTGTCGGCGGGGTCCGGCTCGCTCAACGTCGACGCCACGAAGGACGCGACCAACCCTCGCATCGCAGCGATCGGTGGCGTCCCGTATGTGGCCTGGGAGGAACAGGACTCCTCGGCGGGGCAGGTGTGGGTCAAGCGGTTCGACGGCACCAACTGGGTCGCGGTGGGCAGTTCGCTCAACACCGATCCCGCTCGCCCGGCGTCCAGCCCCAGCATCGCGGGGGTGGGAACCATCCCGTACGTCTCCTGGTCCGACGGCGCGACCGGCATCAGCACGGTGCGGGCGGCCCGGTTCGACGGCACCAGCTGGATCACGATCGGCGGCGCCATCAACTCCGACCCTCAGAAGGGCGGGATCCCGCAGAGCCTCGGGGTCGTGGGCGGCTTCCCCTACGTTGCCTGGACGGAGCTCACGCAGAGCATCGCCCACCTCAGCGTGGGCCGCCAGCTTCCGCCGACCTGCTCCGGCTCCTCGGTGGCCGTGGGGCACGACACCCCGGTCACGATCCCGCTCAGCTGCTTCGACGCCCTCGGCCTCGCCATCGCCTCCAACCCGGCCCACGGCACGCTGTCGCCGGTCAACCAGCTCGCGAAGACCGTCACGTACACGCCGAATCGCGGCAGCTCGGGCCCGGACAGCTTCACCTTCAAGGGCAACGACGGGACGTTCGACTCGAGCGTCGCCCCGATCTCGCTCACCGTGGCGGGCGCTCCGGCGCCGGCGGTCGCGGCCGTCTCGAGCCTGAAGGTCAAGCCGCACACGTTCCCGGCGGCGGGCCGGGGGGCGCAGAGCATCACCCGCACCCGCACCCGCACCCGTACGCGCGCGCGCCGGACGGGGACCACGATCAGCTATCGCGACACCCAGGCCGCCACCACCACGTTCACCGTCCTGCGGCCGCGACGGGGGATCAAGCGCGCTCGCAAGTGCGTGAAGCCTCGGCGCGGCCAGCATGGGCGGCGCTGCACCCGCTACGTCGCGGTCGGGAAGTTCACCCACCGCGACCGCGCCGGCGCCAACTCCTTCCACTTCACCGGTCGCGTGCGCGGCCACAAGCTCAGCCCCGGCTCCTATCGCCTCCGGGCCGTGCCGCGGTTCGCCCGGCGCAACGGCCGGACGATCACCGCGAGCTTCCGCATCGTGCGCTGAGGCCCGAGCGAGTCCGGGGCCTCGCTACCCGTCGCGCAACTCCCAGTCGAACGGGATCGCGCCGGAGTGCGGGTCCAGGCGGTGCTTGTCGGGGTTGGCCGCGTCGTAGGCGTGCGTGGGGAAGTTGAAGAACCGGGCCATGCCCTCGCCGGTGTTCTGGTCGGCGTGCCAGACGCCCGGCGGGATCCGCAGCAGGCCGGGCGCGCGCTCGGAGAAGTGGAACTGGGCGACGCGTTCGAACGTGGGCGACTCCACCCGGCCGTCGTAGAGGACCACTCGGATGCTCGCGGCGGCCACGACGTAGCGGTCGCTCTGGCGGCGGTGCATGCCCCAGCCCTTGATCCGCCCGGACGCGATCGCCACCTCGTAGGCGTGCACGATCGGCTCGCGCCAGAACGGCCATTCGAGGTTGATCAGCTCGGTCAGGGAGCCGCGGTGGTCCACCAGGGGCGCGAGCCGCTGGAACTCGACGCCCTCGATCGCCGTCAGCCGCTCTCCGTCGGGCCCCACGGTGGGCTCGTCCGCCGGAGCGTGCGGCTGGACCTCGACCTCGTCCACGCGGCGATCGTAGAAGATCCCGGAGCCGTGACGGCCGCCGCGATAACCGTTGCCATTCCCACGCACGACCGGCACCAGACGCTGCTCGCGGCCCTGCGCAGCGCTCTGCGCCAGACCCGCCCGCCGGCCGAGGTCCTCGTGCTCGCGGACGGTTGCACGGACGGGACGCAGCAGGCGGTCCGCGAGCTCGCCGATCCGCGCGTCGAGGTGCTCGACCTGCCCAAGGGCGCAGGCTACGGCTACGGAAACCGCAACCAGGCCCTGTGCCGAGCGAGGGGTGACGTGGTCGCGTGGCTGGGCGACGACGACCTGTGGTTGCCCGACCACCTCGAGCGCGTCGGCGCGCTCTTCGACGCCGACGTGGCGGACATCGTCGCCGCCACGGCATGCGTCGTGCACCCGGACGGCGCGTTCGAGGCGACCGGGTCGGACTGGAGCGTGCCCTTCTACCGCGACCGGTTCATGGCGGGCGAGAACCGCACGCCGATGGCCGCCGTCTCCCATCGCGCGGCGCCCGCGCTCGCCGCCGGGGGTTGGCGCGAGGAGGTGCCGCAGGGCGGCGACGCCGACCTGTGGCGACGCCTGCTCGAGGCCGGCGCGCGGCCGGCGGCCAGCCTCTCGCCCACCGTGCTGCACCTCCGGGCCAGCGGGCGCAAGCAGGAGTACGCCGACCGCGTGCGGCAAAACGCCGAGATGGCTCGCGCGCTCGAGGATCCCGCCGAGCTCGTCCGCCTGCGGGCGCGAGCGGAGCGCGCCGTGACCGCGCTGGCCGCGCAGACCGAACAGTCGGCCCGCGAGACGACGGAGTGGGCGCGGGGCGCGGACCTGGCTCTCGAGCAGGCCCGCGCCGACGCACAAGCCGGCCACGCCGAGGCGCGCCGGGTGCAGGACACGCTCGACGCCATCCAGGCCGGCGGGTGGTGGCGCCTGCGGGCGCGCCTGCTGGCGCTGGCCCGGCCTCTTCGGCGGCGGTAAGGCCGACCGTCTGGGGGTCAGGGGGCCTGCGGCAGCTTCTTTGCCCCTCGCTTGACGCGCGGGGCCGAGGGCGGCGGCACGACCGGGCCGATGTCGCCGTCCGGCGCCTCGTCGAGGTCGACGATCACCGGCGCGTGGTCGCTGGGGCCGCTGCCCTTGCGGGCCTGGCGGTCGACCCAGGCCGCCTTGACGCGCTCGGCCACGGGCCCGCCGGCGAGGATCAGGTCGATTCGCATCCCCAGGTCCTGGTGGAACATCCCCGCCCGGTAATCCCAGTAGGTGAACACCCGCTCTTCGGGCCAGCGCTCGCGCACCACGTCGTGCAGGCCCAGGTTCGTGAGCTCCGCCAGCGCGCGGCGCTCGGGCTCCGTCACGTGGGTCTGCCCGACGTAGGCGTCGGGGTCGAAGACGTCCTCGTCGGCGGGCGCGATATTCACGTCGCCGCACACCACCGTCTCATCGGGAGAAGTGGAGACAGCGTCGCGCAGCGCGGCCAGCCACTTCAGCTTGTACTCGTAGTGCTCGGAACCCGGCTCGCGCCCGTTGGGCACGTAGACCGACACGACGCGCAGCCCACCGCATTTCGCTGAGATCGCCCGTGCCTCGGGGTGGGGGAAGCCCGGCCCGTTCTCCAAGCCCCGCTCGACGTCCTCCAGCCCCACGCGCGAGAGCAGCGCGACGCCGTTCCACGTCGCCTCGCCGTGCGCCGCGACCTCGTAGCCGCGGCCGGTCAGCTCGTCGCCCACGACCTCGGCGAACGCGTCGTCGGCCAGCTTGGTCTCCTGCAGGCACACGACGTCGGGCTTTCGCTCGTCCAGCCAGGGGAGGAGCCTCGGCATGCGCTGGCGCAGCGAGTTGACGTTCCAGGTGGCGATCCGCACGTCAGCCCGACTCGGCGCGCCGGACGTCCTTCGACCTGGCGAACGCCCCGATGTCGACGAGGAACGCAAGGACCACGAAGAACCACTCGAAGCCGTAAACGTGCCGGCCGCCTCCCCAGTCCCAGAACGCGGCGTAGGCCAGCGTCGTCCACGGGAGCAGGAAGAACCCGAGCACGGGAATGATCCAGCTGTCGTAGGCCCGGCTGAGCACGTCGCTGAAGATCCACGTCAGGAACAGCGCCAGGCGGGGGGAGATGATCGCGAACAGGACGATGCAGCCCATGAGGTCAGTCTCCCACGCGCGGCAGAACGAGCGCCGACGGGTGCTTCGGGCCGTGCAGAACCTCGACGTCGACGGCGCGCAGCTCGGTCGCCGTGGCCAGGTCGTCGCCCGTGCCCGGGTTGCGGGCGTAGCGGGGATGGGCGCCCGAGGAGACCTGCAGGCGCACCCGGTGTCCGGCGGCGAAGCGATGGCCGATCGGCCACAGGTCGAAGGCCACGCGCCAGGTGCCGTCTGGCGCCGGGTCGACTACGCCGGGCGCGACCCGCATCAGCGCGTCGCTCACGTTCCGCGAGACTCCGGCCGCGCCGACGTCGCACACGCGCGCGAACACGTCGAACCAGGGCTCGCTCGCGCGCACCCACAACTCGACCCGCACCGGGCCGATCGCCTCGGCCGCTTCAGCCAGCGGCGCCGTCGTGTAGGTCAGGACGTCCGCCCGGCTCTCCAGCGGGGCGTTGTCCACCACCGGCTCACGTGCCAGCAGAACGGGGCCGCCGAGTGACGGTGTGGGGTCGGTCGGGTCGTAGCGGTAGCCGTCCGAGCCCTCCGAGGCCGGCTCGGAGTCGGTGAGCGCCCAGTCGGGGCCCAGCCACAGCCGCCGCTCGCCCGTGCCCGGCGGCGGCCACCGCTCGAACTCGCGCCATCCGCCGTTCTCGCCGGTCGTGCGGACGCGGACGGGAGCGCCCGGGCGCAGCATCCGCGGGTCGTCCAGCAGGCGGTCGCGCAGGAACGCCAGCCCCTCCCGCGCCCCGGTCGCCATGAGCCTGGGCGAGGTGTGTGTCCAGGGCCCGATGATCAGCCGAGGCTCGCGCCCCGCCGCCTTCAGCGCGCAGAAGTCCTCGAGCATCCAGGGCAGGAAGATGTCGTACCAGCCGCCGATGAGCTGCACGGGGGCGGTGACCTCGGCCACGCCGCCGGCGAAGTCGCGGGCCACCCAGTAGGCGTCCTCGCGCGCCGGGCTGGCCATGGCCTCGCGAAACCAGCGCACCTCGGCGCCGGTGGCGCGTTCGTCGAGCTCGGCCAGCGGCAGCTCGGCGAACAGCGCGGGTAGGCGGCGCAGCGCGCGCAGCATCGCCAGCGGCGCCAGCCGGCGCTCCTGCTCGGCCACCAGGATCAGCCACGAGGCCGAGCTCTCCAGCGCCAGGCTGCCCCCGGCGTAGGCCTGGCCGTGGAACTGCGAGGCGCTGACGTCGATCGCCAGGGCGGCCAGGTCGTCGCCGGCCTCGGTCGCCACCGCCCACTGCACGAGCCCGAGGTAGCTGGGGCCGATCATCCCGATGCGCTGCGCGTGCCAGGGCTGCTCCCGCAGCCAGCGCAGCGTGGCCAGCCCGTCCGCGCGCTCGTCGAACGGACTGAACTCGCCCTCGGAGCCGAACGTCCCCCGCACGCTCTGGATCACCACCTGCAGCCCGCGCTCGGCCAGCAGGCGGCCGAAGATCAGGCCGAAGATCTGGCGCCGCCCGTAGGGCGAGCGCACGAGGACGGTGGGCTGCGGGTCATCGCCCGCGTCGCGCGCCACCCAGCGGTCGGCCAGCAGCACCGCGCCGTCGTCCATCGGTACGCGCAGGTCCTTCTCGCACGCGACGTCGTGCGTGCGCGCCCGGGGGAGGCGCATGCGGCGGGCGAAGATCGCGCTGGCCAGGCTCACGGCTTCGTGGAATCTACGCAGGCCTGGTTCTCGGCGGCCTGAACGCCCGGTATTCTGTAATCCGATGCGACGGATCGCACGCGCCGGACTCCTCTCACTCGTTCTCGTCTCCGCCCTCGCGGCCCTGCCGGGCAGCGCGTTCGGCGCCGGGTTCGTCAAGCACCAGATGCAGTACTGGACCTGGTTCGGGCCCCGCAGCTGGACCGCCTACGAGAGCGCCTACGGCATCACGATCAACAACCCGAGGGGCAACGCGACGATCGACTACGGCGGCTCGTCGATCTTCTGCGACGGCACGCCCACCCGGCACTTCGCCAAGCAGCGCACCTTCTTCCGCACCGGCGGCGGCCTCAAGCTGCGCAGCATCAGGCTCAGCAAGGTCAGCCGCATCCGCCGCGACGGCGGGACCTACATACAGGGCTTCCACTACAGCGGGAAGACCGGCCGCAGCGGGGCGACGGGCGAGATCGTCATGGAGTACTCCTCCTACGACGGCCAGTACTGCTACCAGTCGACCGTCAACAAGGCCGCGGAGACCAGGATCTACCGGTCGACGATCGGCACCCTGCGCCGGATCTGGAACAGCACGGGCTACTTCGGGCCGGGCCTGCCGCCCGCCGACGACACGCTGGTCTAGCCCCCGAAATCCTCATTTACGGGGCGTCAATAGGGCGTCTGGACGGTGACTCGGCAGCGCTAAAGGGGCGGCTCCAAACGGTCGATGGCGGTATGGCGTGCCCTCCATTCGCCAACTGAATACCGGTCTGCGCCTCACCCTGAGCGCCCTCGCGCTGACCGGCCTCATCGCCGTATCGGACGCCCGTGCGGACACTTCGCCCCTGACGGCGTCGCCCACCTCCTCTGACTTCGGCAACGACGACGTCCACAGCGGCGGCGGGCCCCAGCAGACGATCAAGTTCACCAACGAGACGGGCTTCGACGTCAATGTCAGCTCGATCGACGTGACCGGCGCGGACCCCGGCGACTTCGTGCTCAACGGCAACTCGTGCTCCGGGGCGTTCCTGTCGCCCAGCGCCTCGTGCAGCGTGGACGTGACGTTCAGCGCGACCGCCACCGGCCCGCGGGCCGCGACGCTCACCCTCACCGACGACTTCGGCACCCTCGACGTGGCGCTCACCGGGACCGGCATCACCGGCACGCTCAGCGCCGGCACCGTCGGGTTCAACCCGCAGCCGTGGTTCTACGGCGGCCAGCAGCAGAACCTCAACCTCCAGAGCTCCAACGACGCCGGCGTGCAGATCACCTCAGCCACGATCACCGGCCCGGACGCCGCCCACTTCTACATCGCCTACGGCCAGAACTGCGCCAGCCAGCAGCTTGGCCCGGGCACCGGCTGCGGGATGGGCATCGGTTTCGACCCCGGCGGCGGACCCGGCACGTTCCACGCCGCGCTCGAGGTCGCCGGCGACAGCGCCGGCGGCACGGTTGTCGTGCCCCTCGACGCCGTCGCCCTCGCCGGGCCGCACGTCAAGCTCTCGCCCGGGGATCTGAGCTTCGGCAGCGTCGCCCTGGGGCAGGACGCGGCCCGGGTCGTCACCGTGACCAACGACGGGGACGCCCAGCTCCAGGTCCAGCAGGCGCTCGTCGTCACCGGCACCCCGGCCGTCTTCCCGATCACCTCCGACGGCTGCAGCGGCCAGACCATCGATCCCGGGTCGTCCTGCGCCTTCACGCTGCACTTCCAGCCCCACGGCGCCGGGACCAAGGAGGCGTCCATCTTCCTCATCTCCAGCACGAACAGCCCGGTGACGCCGATCGGGATCACGGGCACCGGCGTGGAGACGCCCGACGGTGGCGCGACGATCACGGGGACGCGCGCGGCGGGGAGCCGGCTGACGTGCACCCCGCTCGGCTATCCCGACGGGACGTCATTCGCCTACTCGTGGCTTCGCAACGGCCGGCCGGTCGCCGGCGTCGCCGGAGCGAGCCTCGAGCTGACCAGCCGCGACGTGGGCTCGGGCTTCGCCTGCCGCGTGCTGGCCACCAACGCCGTCGGCTCCCAGTCGGCGACGTCTCCGCAGACCGCCGCGGTGGCGCCGATGGACCTCAGCCGCCAGACCGGCGCGTTCACCGCCGCCAACGTGTGCCGCGAGATCCATCTCGGCGGTCCGCTTCAGCTGGCCGGGCACGCCGTCCGGGTCCCCTCCGGGCGCACCGCCACACCGTGGGCACCCCTCACGCTCACCGACCGGGTCAGCCGGCGCGTGAGCATCGACGGGCGCCGCGTGGGCAACGGCCGGACGGTGAGCGTGAGCCCGCGCAGCCTGTCTGACTTCTCCGACGGCGCGCACACGCTGCGGGTCGAGGGCTCCGGGAGCTCGGCGCACACCCAGCTGCTGCTGTCCCCGTGCCGGCTGGCCGCGCGGGTGAGCGGCGGACCGGGCCAGAGCACCAGCCTGTGGGCCTCGTCGCGCGCGGGCATGCGCTCCCTGACCTTCCGTCTGCCGCGCGGGCTCAGTGTCCGCGCGGCCCGTCATCGCGTGCTCGGGACGATCGGCTTCCGGGCGGCCGGCTACCCCGCCGCCTCCTACGACCTCGTCGGGCCTCGCACGTCGGCAAACGACGTCGTCGTGGCGCTCGGCGCGCACTTCGTCCGGGTGACGAACCTCCCGGATCAGGTCGGGATCGTGCGGGTCACCCTGCGACCGGGCGTCGTCTTCGGCCGGGGCGGGGTCGTCGATCTGAGCGCCTCGGTGCAGGGCTCTCGCCGGGCGCTGCGCGCGGGCACGCCCGCCGCCTGGCTGCGCTAGACGACCGCTCGAGGAATGGTCGGCCGGCCAGTTCGTCCAGAACCCGTTGACCGCGGCCAGAACCGTGCGTAGCGTCCCGGGTCGTGTGGGGACGGGAGCATCCGCGCATGGGCCGAGCGCTGCTGGGTGCGTTGGTGCTGACCGCCGCGCTCGGAGCCGGCAGCGCTCCGGCGCAGGCCGCGCCGCCGGCTCTGGTCGTGTGGACGGGCGGGCTGTCGCCCGAAGACGGCCTGACCGGGGTCCTGCTGCGCAGCGACGGGACGGGCGATCTGCTGAGTGCCTCGCCCGCCGACCGCGCCAAGGGCAACGTGCAGACCGTCGGCTCGTTCACCCTGACCGGTGGCCAGCTCGCGGGCGTCAACGCCGCCGCGCAGGCCGCCGCGGCGGGCCCGAGCTTCACCGGGGCGCCCCGGCCGGAGGACGGCGGCTACGCCACGGCGGTGATCGAGTCGGGCGGTCAGCGGCGGACCGTCCTCGGGCGCAACGGCGCCAGCCCGCAGCTGCGGGCGCTCATCGCCGCCCTCGACGCCGCGCTGCCGGCCACCCACCAGCTCATCGCGCCACCCGACGCCGACGTCCACGCCACCAAGGCCAGCGGCGCCCACGCCGCCGTGGTCCCGTTCGTGCCCGACAACTGCCCAAACGACCAGTCGGCGGTCGACATAGACAAGGACATCTCGCTCAAGGACGCGGCGGCGGCGGGCGTCGTGAAGCTCACGTCCAAGGGCGGGTTCGAGGGCGACAAGATGGCGGTCGACGCCGACTGGAAGAACTTCAAGGCGCCGGTCACGGTGAAGGTCCGGATGGAGATCAACAACCCGTCCGGGGACACGACCGACTACGCCTCGAAGATCGAGAAGATCGTCGAGAGCCGGCTCAACGGATCGTCCATCACCAGCGGCCCGGAGAAGGGCGAGCCGATCAAGTTCGACCTCGACGTCCACCAGCGGGCCCCCGGAACCCAGCCCACGCCGTGCTTCAACCAGGTGCAGATGATCGCGAGCAAGGGCTTTCGCTCCTACGTCGACGGCTATGGCCCCGGGGGCGACGAGATCGGCGGCAACAAGGCGCCGCACGGGGCAGAGTGGGCGATCGACGACCCGAGCGCCTACGCCCACGAGACGCTGCACTTCGTCGGCTTCGACGACCGCTACACGGACACGTTCGTGACGAAGAAGGGCAAGGTGATTCCGTTGCCGGAGAACGGGCTGGAGGGCGACGCGCTGGCGGCCGCGCTCAAGCCGCTGGGCCTGACCCCCAAGAGCGGCTACCTGGCCTCGAAGCCCACGCCCGCCGGCAAGAACCACATCATGGGCGACGGCGGGCGCAACCCGAAGATCAAGCTCCCCCAGGCCGACCTGAAGAAGCTCGCCGCCAACGCCGTCCTGCACATCCATGCCGACCCGGGGAACATCCTCCCGTCGAAGAACCCGTCGGAGCAGGACCTGGGGACCGGCGCACCGTTCGACCTCGACGTCCACAAGGGCCATCACGCACACGTCGACGGCATGGTCACCTACTGCATCGACCGCTTCCGCCATTCCCCGACGAAGGGGAACGTGTTCGACGTGCTCGGCCCCGCAGCGGCCCTGGGCCCGGACGGGGCGGCGCTCGCGCGGGTGCTCACGGCCGCGGCCGGCTTCGCGCCCGGTCCGCTCAAGGACACCCCCGGCGCGCAGAGCGCGGTCTGGCGCGTCAGCGACAACCTGGACCCGAACTCCGATGCGGACTCCGCCAAGATCCTGGCGGCGGCGGGGATCAACCCCGACCAGGAGTTCAACGTCCCGCGGGTCCGTGACCCCAACGCCGCTCGCCTGCATACAAGCGCGGCGGTGAGCCGCAGCCGGGTCCTGCCGCGCGTGCGCACCCTTCCGCCGTTGCGCCTGCCCGCCCCACGGCTGGCCGGCGCGACGCTGCTGGGCACGCCGCCGGCCGCCGGCACGGCGCGCCAGGTGCTGGCGCTGCAGGTGACGCTGGGGCAGGCCGGCGGGGTCGCCCACCTGTCGCTTCAGCGTCGCGCGGGGCGCGGGTGGAGGACGCTGCGTCGCTACGGACGGCGCCTGGCCTCCGGGGGCGACGTCCTCTCGCTGGCCGCGCCCAAACTGGCCCGGGGGCGCTATCGGGTCCTCGTCGCGGTCGGCCACACCAGCCGCGCCGCCGCGTTCCGGGTCGGCTAGATGATTGATTCCACGACCCCGCGCACGCGGCCGCGGAATCAATCATCTGGCTCGGCTAGGGCGCGAGCACGAGGTTGACCTTCGTGCCGGCACGGACCTTCCGGCCTGCGCGCGGGCTCTGGGACACGACCCTGGCCTTGAGCTTGTTGAGGAACCGCTGGATGCCGTGGCCGAGGTGGCGGTAGCGGACCTTGCCGAGCTGACACTTGGCGGCGTACAGCCGCTGCGAAGCGTCGAAGAGGATCAGCCCCTTGAGCCGCGGTACCCGGCACGGCGGCTTGGGCGTCTGGAAGGTGCCGAGGTCGCTGCGGACCTCATCCGCGTCCTGGCCGTTCGCGACGAGCTGGAAGGTGTAGGTGCTCCCGGGCAGCAGGCCGGTCACGACCGAGCTGACGGCGATCGGCGTGACCCCCGCTCCGGCGTCGTGGGAGATGCGGGCGCCGCCCGAGAAGACGAAGTGGTAGCGGGTGGGGCTGCCGTTGGGATTGACGGTCCCGTTCAGTCGCACGGACGTCTGCGTGAGCTCGGTGGGCTTGCCGCTGACGACCGTCGGCGCGGCGGCGCGGGCGGTGCTCGCCACGGCCGCCGGCGCGCTCAGGGCGAGCACGACGAGGAGGGCCGCGACCCGTCCGCCGCGCCGGTGATGCAACCGTCCGATGCCCGCGCCCATCGTGGGGCTCAGAGTACTCCGCGATTCCCGGTCGCGGGGTGGGAGATCGACGAACGAACGAGTGCGGCCGGGGCCGTCCGGGGGCGCGATCGTTACGTCTTCGTGAAGCCCCGCCCAATCGTGCCTGCGTCTGAGCGTTCTCTCAGGCGCAGCTTAGGAATATTTGCGCTTGGCCGCCCACCATTGGCGGCATGCCATCTCCGCAGGGGGACCCGCCACGTCCGCTGCTGGCCCGTGACGCCGGCCTGCGGCGCGCGTCGCGGCTGAGCCGCTGGCTCGCCGCGGGCGGCATCGTCCTCACCGGCCTGTTCGCGAAGGTCGCCGCACAGTCGTTCTCCGGCCACACCGCCAAGGCCGCGGCGCCGGCGCCACGCTCGGCGCCCGCCGTCCCGGCGACTCCGCCGCCCGACCAGTCGACCTCCCCAGACGATTCCTCCGGGAGCGGGTCCTCCTCCGAAGACCCGTCCTCCTCGGGCGAATCGTCCTCCTCGGACGATTCCTCCTCGAGCGATTCCGTGCCGAGCGACCCGTCCACGCAGGACCCGGGCCTCCAGCCGCCGCCCGAGGCCCCGCAGTCCTCGTCCAGCTCCGACGGAGCCGTCTCGGGGGGCTCGTGAGCTCGGGCCTTGCCTCGGCGCGCTGGAAGGCGCTGGGGACCGACGTGGCCGTCTTCGTCGAGGCGCAGGACCACCTGGAGGCCGCCCGCCGGATCCTCGAGGACGAGCTCGAGGCGCTCGACCTCGCCGCCAGCCGGTTTCGGCCGGACTCGGAGCTCTGGGCGATCACCCGGGGGCGGGGGGACTGGGTCGAGGTCGGCCCGCTGTGCCTGGAGGCGGTGGAGGCCGGACTGCGCGCCGCGCGCCTGACCGACGGAATCGTCGATCCCACGCTCGGCCGCTCGCTGCGGCTCGCCGGGTACGACCGCGATCACCGGGCGCTCGAGAAGCTTCCGCCGCGCCGGGTGCGGTTCGTCGCCGCCGCCGGCTGGCAGACGGTCGAGGTCGATGCGCGCCGGTCCGCCGTGCGAGTTCCGGCCGGCGTCGAGCTGGACCTGGGCGCCACGGCGAAGGCCCTGGGCGCCGACCGGGCCGCCGCGGCCATCGCGCGCCAGATGGGATGCGGGGCGATGGTCGACCTCGGCGGAGACGTCGCCCTGGCCGGCCCGGCGCCCGCCGACGGCTGGCCGGTGCGGGTGACCGAGGATCGCGCCGCGGGGTTCGACGCTCCGGGGCAGACGCTCGCGATCAACGCGGGCGGACTGGCCACGTCGAGCACGACGGCCCGGCGCTGGAACGGATCCGGGAGCGACCTGCATCACATCCTCGACCCGCGGACCGGCGAGCCGGCGGCCGAGACCTGGCGGACGGTCAGCGTCGCGGCGGCCTCGTGCCTGGACGCCAACACCGCGAGCACGGCGGCCATCGTCCTCGGGGCGGGCGCGCCGGACTGGCTGGAGGGCCTGGGCCTCCCGGCCCGGCTGGTCGGGCACGGCGGCGCCGTGGTCCACGTCGCCGGCTGGCCCCGCGAGGAGGTGTTGGCGTGATCGCCGCCGCGACGGCCAACGGCAGCGCCATGTGGTACCTGAGCCGCGGCACGGGCGTCGTGAGCCTCCTGCTGCTGACGACCAGCGTCGCGCTGGGAATCGTCGACGTCCGCCGCTGGCGGGCCGAGGGGTGGCCGCGTTTCGTCGTGGACCAGCTGCACCGCAACGCCTCGTTGCTGGTCGTCGTCTTCCTCGGGCTGCACATCCTCACCTCGGTCCTGGACCGTTTCGCGCCGATCTCCCTCAGGGACGCGGTGATTCCCTTCGCCGGCACCTATCGCCCCCTGTGGCTGGGCTTCGGGGCGCTCGCGTTCGACCTGCTGCTGGCGCTGGTCATCACCAGCCTGCTGCGGTCGCGGATCGGCTTTCGCGGCTGGAGGGCGGTGCACTGGCTGGCCTATGCCTGCTGGCCGGTCGCTCTCGTCCATGGCCTGGGAACGGGCAGCGACGCCAAGCGGGGATGGATGCTGGCCATGGTCGGGCTGTGCGTCGCCACCGTGTGGTTCGCGGTGTGGCTGCGGGTCGCGGCCAGCTCGCCCGAGCGCCCGGGCCGCCGGACCCTGGCCGGGGCCGCCGTCATCGCCGCCCCGCTCGCGCTGGTCATCTGGCTGCCGATCGGGCCGCTCGGCTCGGGTTGGGCCAGGCGATCGGGAACCCCCGCGACGCTTCTGGCCAAGGCTCGGGGCGGCGCGGTGGCCCAGGCGGCGCCGGGCGCGGCGCCGGCGCCCAGCGCGTCGGGTGACAGCCTGCGCCGGGGCTTCACCGCCCAGCTGAACGGGACCATCGGCCAGTCCCCGGCCGGGGAGGGCAACCTGGTGGCGATCAACATCCCGATGACCATGCAGGGCGGGGCCGCCGGCCGCCTCGACATCCGCATCGTCGGCGAGGCGTCGCCGGGGGGCGGTGTCTCTATGCGCGAGAGCCGCGTCACGATGGGCCCCGAGGGCGATCCGCAGCTCTACAGCGGCCAGGTCGTCTCGCTCAACGGCGGGGACGTCGAGGTGTCCCTGAGCGCGCGCGACGGGCGCGCCCTGCACGTGCGCGCCCTCCTTCAGATCGACGATCAGGCGAGCACCGTGAGCGGGCGCGTGGAGGCGCAGCCGGCATGAGCGCCCAGCCCGCCGGTCTCCCGCGCCTCCTGCTCGGAGCCTCCTCCGGACGCCCGGGCACGCTCGAGGAGCACCTGCACCACCATGGCCCGCTGCCGGAGATCGGCGAGGGCGACCGGCTGCTCGGCGAGGTCGAGCGCGCGGGCCTGCGCGGCCGCGGCGGGGCCGGCTTCCCGATCGCGACGAAGATGCGCGCGGTCCGCCAGGAGCAGCGTCGCGCGATCGTGGTGGCCAACGGCGCCGAGGGCGAGCCGACCAGCGCCAAGGACCGCGTCCTCCTCGAGACCGTGCCGCACCTGGTGATCGACGGCGCCGACGTCGCGGCCCAGACGGTCGGCGCGGCGGAGATCCTGATCTGCCTCCCCGCCGACGCTCGCAGCGCTCAGCGAGCCCTCGAGACGGCGCTGCGCGAACGCGACCACCACGACCCCCTGCCCGTCGCCGTGCGGATCGAGGAGGTGCCCCACCGGTTCCTCTCCGGCGAGGAGACGGCGCTCATCAGCCACCTCAACGGCGGGCCGGGCAAGCCCACGGCGGTACCGCCCCGGCCCGCGCAGCGCGGCGTCGCGCGGCGCCCCACCCTGGTCAACAACGTGGAGACGCTGGCTCACCTCGCGCTGGTGGCCCGCCACGGAGCCGACTGGTTCCGCTCGCTGGGCACCGAGGAGGAGCCCGGCTCGCGGCTCGTGACGCTGTCGGGGGCGATCGCCCGCCCGGGCGTGTACGAGATCGCGGCCGGGACCGGAATGGAGGTCGTCCTCCAGGGCGCCGGCGGGACCCACCAGCGGATCGGCGGGGTTCTGTGCGGCGGCTACTTCGGCACGTGGCTCGCGCCCGGGGTGCTCCCGTCGGTCACCTTCGATGCGCTCTCCCTCGGCCGCTTCGGCGCCGCGCCCGGCGCCGGCGCGATCGCCGTCCTGCCCGCCGACGCCTGCGGGGTCGCGGAGACGGCGCGGATCGTGCGCTACCTGTCCGAGGAGAGCGCCGGCCAGTGCGGGCCGTGCGTCCACGGCCTGGCGGCGATCGCCGACGCGCTCGCCCGCCTGGCCAGCGGGCACAGCGACGGTCACGACGCCGCTCGTCTGGCCCGGTGGTGCGCGCAGGTGCGCGGCCGTGGAGCGTGCCACCACCCCGACGGCGCGGTGCGGCTCGTGGCCAGCGCCCTGTCGGTCTACGGGCCCGAGGTGGCGCTCCACGCCGAGGGGCGCTGCTCGGCGACCCATCGCGAGCCCATCCTGCCCATCCCCGCGACGGGCCGGCGGAGAGCGTGGGCGGCATGAGCCTGCGCGTACGCGTCGATCCCATCGCCTGCGAGGCGGACGGCCTGTGCTCCGAGCTGCTCCCCGAGCTCATCCACCTCGACGACTGGGGCTACCCGATGCTCGCGGCCGAGCCCGTGCCGCCCGGCCTGATCGACCACGCCCGCCGCGCCGTCCAGGCCTGCCCCCGGGTGGCGCTGGTGCTCGAGGACGACTCGGTCGACCATCGCTGACCTCGTGGCGTCGCCCACCCCCGGTCCCTAGCCTTCGGTCGAGCATGCACGTGTTGGTCGTCGAGGACGAGCCGGGCATCGTGGACTTCGTCGCGCGCGGACTGGGCGCCGAGGGTTACGAGGTGACGACGGCCGCCGACGGTGTGACGGGCGCCGAGATGGCCCTCGACCCCGGCGTGGACCTGGTCGTCCTCGACCTCATGCTGCCCGGCCAGGACGGGCTCGCGGTCCTGGGCCAGGTGCGCCCGGTCCGGCCGTCGCTCCCCGTCATCGTCCTGACCGCCCGGGGAGAGGTGGTCGACAAGATCGACGGCCTGGACGCCGGCGCCACCGACTACGTGACCAAGCCCTTCGCCTTCGACGAGCTCGCCGCGCGTGTGCGCGCCCACCTGCGCACCCCGCAGCCCACCGGCGACACGGTCCTCGAGGCCGCCGGCATCCGCGTCGACCTCCTGGCTCGCCGGGTGACCCGCGACGGTGAGCCGATGCACCTTTCCGGCCGCGAGCTCGACCTGCTCGTCCAGTTCCTGCGCCATCCCGGTCAGGTGCTCTCGCGCGAACGCCTGCTCGCCGCCGTCTGGGGGCAGGAGGGCGGCGCGCCGTCGAACGTCGTGGAGGTCTACGTCGGCTATCTGCGCCGCAAGCTCGCGCTCCCGGGACGTCCGGTCCCCATCGAGACCCGCCGCTCCGCGGGCTACCGGCTGGTGACCGGTGCCTGACCTCGGCGCCATCCGCGGCCTGCGGGCCCGTCTCACGCTGAGCATCGCCGCCGTGCTCGTCCTCGCCGCCGCGGCCACGTTCGTGGCCGTCTACCGCGGCACGGGCCACGCGCTGCGCCAGCAGGTCGATCGCGACCTGCGCGTCGACGCGGCCGCCTTCGCCGCGCGCGGCGTGCCTCCGGCCGGAGGCCCGAGGGCGATCGCCGCCGCGGGGAGGCGCTACATCGACGCCCAGCCCTTCCGCTCCTCGGCTCGCCTGCTGTTCGAGCGCGTGCCCGGAGCGGGAGTGGTGACCAACGAGCCCGAGCTGCTGCGCCCCGTGCCCGACGCGAACGAGACCGCGGCCGAGCAGCGCCAGGAGAACCGCCAGTCGCGCGCCCTGCTCGCCGCCCCGGCGGGCTACTCGACGGTGGACCTGCGCGACCTCGGCCCCCTGCGCCTGCGGACCCTCCCGGTGCGCCGCGGCGGGCGGGTCGTGGCCTATGTGGGAGTGGGCGAGCCGCTGGCGCCGGTCGAACGCGCCCAGCACGACATGGCCGAGACGTTCGCCCTGGCCGGGGGCCTCACACTGCTGGCCGCCCTGCTGGCCAGCTGGCTAGTCGCGGCCGGCACGGTCAGGCCGCTGCGCCGGATGGCGCGGATCGCGGCGCGGGTGGATGCCGGCGATCTCTCGCCGCGCATCCGGTCCGACGGGCCCCACGACGAGGTGCGCGTCCTCGCCGACGCCTTCGACCACATGCTCGACCGCGTGCAGGAGGCCTTCGCCCGGCAGTCCGCCTTCCTCGCCGACGCCTCCCACGAGCTGCGAACGCCGCTGACCGTCCTGCGCGGCCAGCTCGAGGTGCTCGCCCGCGATCCGGACTTCACGCGCGCGGACTTCGATCGCGTGGACCGCCTGGCCCGCGCCGAGATCGCCCGGATGGAGAAGCTGGTCGACGACCTGCTGCTCATCGCCCACAGCGACGAGCCCGAATTCCTCCACCCGCGGACGATCGAGCTGCGCCCGTTCCTCGAGGAGCTGCTCGGCGCCGCCGCGGCGACCGCGGATCGGCGCTTCGAGCTGGACTGCGCGACCGACGGCACCCTGAACGTCGACTCCGATCGCCTCGCGCAGGCCCTGCGAAACCTCCTGGGCAACGCCATCGAGCACACCGCCCAGGGCGGCCAGATTCGCCTGCTGGCCTCCGGATCGACCGGCTGGCTGACCCTGGCCGTGGAGGACGACGGGCCCGGCATCCCGCCCGACGAGCGCGAGCTCGTGCTCGGGCGCTTCTACCGCGTCGACGCCTCCCGGGCGCGCAAGACGGGCGGCAGCGGCCTGGGCCTGGCGATCGTGAGGGCCATCGTCGACGCCCACGCGGGCCGGGTCACGATCGGATCGGCGCCGGCCGGCGGGGCGCGTGTGGCGCTGTCGCTGCCCGGGTTCACGGTGGGGACGCGCACGCGGACGCCGGCCCCTACGCCGACCGGCTGACCGGCTCCTGCGCTCGTCGCCGGTCACGAAGGCACCGGGCGCCCGGCGGCGTCGCACGGGATCCGCACGCGAACTCCCGCGGACGTCCGGGCCTCGTCGATGATGCGCAACGAGCGCTTCATCGCCACCGGCCGGATGTTCCCCAGGCCCCGCCGGTAGGGGTTGTCCAGGGCGTTGATCACCAGCAGCGTCACGACGAGCACGATCGTGGCCGACCCGATGAGCATCGCCTGGGAGCGGGCGCGCTCGGCGCTGTCGGCGAAGAACATCATGTAGGCGAAGAGGACCGCGGCCGTGAGGAGGAGCACCACCCAGACCGAGGCCGGAATGATCCCGGCGGCTCCGTGGATGCGGTCGCGGCGGGCGGCCTCGCGGTCGGACGTCTGGTCGAGCCACTTGTCATACGCCGACTGCTCGGCGTTGCTCGTCGGGTTGACCTGCTTGAGGCTCGCGAACAGGGCGAGCGCCCACGGGTTGATCGCATCGCCGCTGTGTCCCGACTCCATCTTCGGCCACTCCTGATGCACCACCGCGCGCCCGTAACAGATGAGCTGGCCGCTCAGTCGCCCGCGGGCGCCGGCGGGCATGAACTGCGCGGTCTCGAACTGCTGCTCGACGGCGAGCGCCTCGGTCTCCGCGCCACTGCGCGAGTCGTCGTAGCTGGTAAAGGCGAGGAAGATGACGAACCCGGCGAAGATCGCGAACCCGGTGGCGAGCATGCCGAACACGCCGGAGGCCCGGTCGCCGTCGGTGAAGTAGCTGCCGGCCGGAGCACGGCGCCGGACAAAGAGCAGCGCGCCGATGGCCAGGCCCCCGGCGGCCGCCAGGATGACGAAGCTCGCCAGGAGGTTCATCGGCGGGGGGTCAGGTGCCCGTGGTGAGCTGGCCCAGTGCGGTCAGCAGCGAGAGCACCGAGACGACCATGAACAGCGGGAGCTGCACGCCGGCGAGTAGGGCATAGACCTCGGCCGCGGTCTGGCTGGCGGCGGGGAGGGGTTCGGGCGGCGCGGCGATCAGCGCCTCGACGGCGGGCACCATCGTGAGCGTGCCCATGACGGCCAGGCCGAAGGCGACCCAGGCCAGGGCGGACGGCTCCCCGGTGGCGAGGTAGATGATCATCGCCACCAGGCCGCCGACGGCCGCCATCGCCTGAACGCCGAGCAGTCCGTGTCCGATGACCACGCCCAGGCCCAGGGCCATCCCCTGGGCGGCGATGATGATCCAGACCGCGAGCGTCAGCCATTCCATCGGAGAAACCGTACGGCGCGGACCGGTCGGCGGCGAGGGAGCGCGCCTGCCTGTTCGCGGGCAGGGATGCACCACCACCCCGCCCTGCGACTACTCCCGGCGGCGCAGGCGCCCGGCGAGCCGTGCGAAGAGCCCCGGGCCCCGGGGCTCGACGTCCTCGCGCAGCGGCAGGCGCCCCCGGCGGCGCGCGTCGGCCACGCACTTCGCGTGGGCGTGACGGCGCCGCGAGGGATCCCCTTCAGGCACGATGAGCATGTGAGCACTCAGGGCGGGTAGGTATCCGCCACACAGGGGGCAGCGGTACGTGGCCGGCTTGCGGTTCTGAGCCGGGCGTACCGTGTACCAGCGGGCGCTGCGGAAGTCCTCCGCGGCGGTCATGAGGGACAGTCTCCATCAACCCACCGGGAGGAACCAATGGCTCAGACCAAGACACAACGCAGCGCCGCCGCGAAGAAGGCGGCGGCCACGCGTAAGCGGGTTGCCGCGAAGCGCAGCGAGACGTCGGCCAAGTCGGCCGCGAAGTCGGCCGCGAAGGACATCTCGAAGGCGGCGAAGTCCGTCGAGGGCGCGGCCAAGAAGGCGGTCAAGGCCGTCAGCAAGCGCGTCGACGCCGAGAAGTCGGCTCGCACCGCTGCCAAGCCCAAGGCCAAGAAGGCGGCGTCGAAGGCCACCGCCAAGGCCTCGTCGGCGAAGAAGACGGCCTCGTCCAAGGCGTCGTCGGCCAAGCGGACTGCGTCCGCGAAGGCGTCCTCGGCCAAGCGCACCGGCTCCGCGAAGTCCACCTCGGCCAAGCGCAGCGCCGCCGGGCGCAAGGGCGCCGCGGCCCGCAAGCGCTGAGGCGCCGGCGGCCGGTTGGGGAGCGCCCACGCGGGCACACGATCCCCAACCCCAACCGACGAGGAGACACTGAATGACCGAGGCACCCGAGACGACCGAGACCGAGCCCGTCGAGACCCCCGACGAGGCCGAGCCCGCCGACTCTCCCGCCAGCTCGCCGGAGGGCGACGACCAGGGCGGCGAGGGCAACCAGGGCGAGGGCCCGGCGGAGGGCGACGAGTAGCACCGCCCTCGGCGGCTAGCCGGACGTGAGCCCGTCCACCTCCGCGGCGAAGCGCCCGCGGTTCTGGAACAGGAAGGCGTGGCCGGCGCGAGCGTAGAGGGAGAGCCGCGCGCCCGGGATCCGGGCGGCGATGCGCCGCGAGTTGACCGGCGGGGTGAGGACGTCGTCCGCGCCGTCGGCCACCAGCGTGGGCACGCGGATCCGGGCGAGCGCGGTGTAGCTCGCGTCGCTGCGAAGCCAGCGGTCCTCGGCGCCCAGCTGGGCCTCGTATCCGCTGTGGGGAACGTGAAGTCGTCGGGGATCGCGCCCGTGTCGGCCGCGTGCTCGAGGCGGTGCAGGAACGTCCGCGCCGCGTGGCGACCCGCCGGCGAGCGGGGGAAGTTGGTCGAGAGCTGCTCGACGTCTGAGGCGTGGGGGTCGCTGTCGATCCGCTGGGCCCACACCGGGCCCAGGCGCGTCCGGGAGCCGCCCGGGTTCGTGGCGGCGAGGACCAGGTGGCTGACCTTGTCAGGGTGGCGGACCGCGATCTGCTGGGCCACGAAGCCGCCCAGCGACCATCCCAGGACGTCGGCACGATCGATCCGCAGCCGGTCGAGCAGCCCGGCGGCGTCGTCAGCCAGCCGAGCGATGGTCAGGCCGCCCGCGCGGATGCGGCTCGAGCGCCCGAGGCCCCGGTAGTCGTAGATCACCAGGCGGTGGTGGCGGGCCAGGCGGTCGAGCAACGCGGGGTCCCACTCCGACATCGTCGACCCGCTGCCCATGTTCATCAGCAGGGCCGGCCCGCTTCCGCGCGTGTAGTAGGCCAGGCGCATGCCGGCGACGTCGGCGTAGCGGACGTGGGGATGCTCGGGCGCTCCGCCGGAGCGGTCGGGGACCGCCAGGAGCACGGCGAGCACGATCACGAGGATCAGGGCCACGCCCACGTTTTCGGCCTCCCGCGCCCGCCGCTTGATCTCTGAGCGTTTCGCCGCCGGCAGGGCGGGAAACCCCGGACCACGTAAACGGAGGCAGGGGAGAAAGCAGGGAGGTGGGAGATGTCCACGGGAGTCATCGTGGGAATCGTGGTGCTTGCCGCGATCGTCCTGATCCTCCTCGCCGTGGTTTCGCCGCGGATGAGGGAGCGACGACTGGCGCGTAAGCGCGAGCGCGAGCTCGGCCGGCGCCGGGAGAGGGCGGTCGGAGAGCATCGCCGCCATGCCGAGGTGCGCAGCGAGCGCGCCGAGGCGGCCGAGCGCCGGGCGCAGGAGGCCGAGCAGATCGCACGCCGCGAGCGTGCCGAGGCCGACCTGCACCAGGAGCGAGCCGATACGCACGAGCGCGGCCTCGCCGACCATGAGCTGGTCGACGAGGACGAGCGCGAGCGCTTCGGCGTCGAATCGACCGACGGCGACCTGCCGCCGGCCGAGCGGCAGCGCTCGGCCTAGCAAGCGCAGGCAAGAGAAAACCCCGGGGCAGGCGCGCTACCCCGGGGCTTTCTGAATCCGTGGTGTCCCGGCGAACCGGGACGGGGGAGCCGGCTACGCGGCCTCGCGCAGCGCCGCCAGCTCGGGCCGGCGGCTCAGCGACCGCAGGCCGCTCTGCTCGAGCTGCTCGACCGTCTTTTTGGAGACGCCGAGGCGCTTGCCGGTCTCCGACGTGGTCTGCGGGGGCTCCTCGTTGGTCCCGAACCGAAGCTCGATGACCTGGCGCTCACGCTCGGGGAGCGTGTGCAGGGCGCCCACGATGACCCGCCTCAGCTCGGCATGCTCGGCGTCCTCCTCCGGGCCGATCCCGTCCAGCGGGATGAGGGCTCCGAGAGTGGTGCCGCCGTCCTCGCCGACCGGGGTGTCGAGGCTGACCGTGTCACGGTCGGCCTCGCGCGCCTGGTCGATCTCCGCGAGGGTCAGGCCGGTGGCCTTGGCCAGCTCGTCGTCGGTCGGCTCGCGGCCCAGAGAGGCCGCCAGCTCGCGCTCGGTCCGGCGCAGCTTGCGCACCCGCTGGCCGACGTGCACGGGCAGGCGCACGGTCCGTGCCGTGTTACCGGCTCCGCGCTGCATCGACTGGCGAATCCACAGAGTCGCGTAGGTCGAGAAGCGGTAGCCCTTGCGCCAGTCGAACTTCTCCGACGCGCGGATCAGTCCGAACATGCCCTCCTGGACCAGGTCTCCCATGGAGAGGCCGGAGCCCAGGTAGCGCCGGGCCTGCGAGACGACGAGGCGCAGGTTGGAGTTGATCATGCGCTCCTTGGCGCCGAGATCGCCCCGCTCGATCCGCTTGGCAAGCTCGATCTCCTCATCGGGAGTGAGCAGCGGATAGCGGCGCGATGCGGCGAGCAGGAGGTCGAGGGAGTCGGTCGTGACATCGATCGCCTCCGCGGCCTCCGGCGCGTCCGGCTGGTCGAGCGCCGTCAGGGGATTTATGAGTGTGTCGTGCATCTCAGTCCTTAAGTTCAAATCCGAGTGATACAGTCGGGATTCTACAGGTTTTTCATTGCTCGCGCAACTACCCGCGCGCGCGTGAATCTGGGGCCCTGGGCGCGCTGATAGCGTCGCCCGCCGTGTCGCACCCCGCCGAACGCGTCGACGCCGTGGTGGTCGGCGCTCGTCCGGCCGGGAGCGCCTGCGCAACTGCGCTGGCCCGGGCCGGCAGACGGGTCGTCGCGCTCGACAGGGCCAGTTTTCCCTCCGACACGCTGTCGACACATCTGCTTTTCCTGGGAGGTGTCGTCGAACTCGCCCGCCTGGGTTCTCTTGCGCGCGTCCTGGCCCTGGGGCCTCCGCGCCTGTCCGAGGCGATCATGGCGGGGTCCGGCTACACCGTCCGCGGTGCCTATACACCGGTTGGGGGGATTGATTACGCGCTCTGTGTTCGTCGCCCGGGGCTGGACGCAGCCCTCGTGGAGACCGCCCGGGAGGCCGGAGCGGAGGTGCGAGAACGGGCGAAGGTGACCGAGCTGGTGTGGGAGGGCGGGAGAGCCGCCGGAGTGCGTTACACCGACGCCGAGGGCGCCGAGCGCGAGCTGCGCGCCCCGTTGGTCGTCGGGGCCGACGGCCGGCGCTCCACGGTGGCTCGGCTGGCCGGGGCGCAGCGGCCCTACCGGGCCAATCCCAACGGGCGCTCGTGCTTCTACTCCTACGTGGAGGACCCGCGGACGGAGTGGCGCTCCACGGCCGCCCAGTGGCGGGAGGGAAGGGAGCTGGGAACGGCGTTTCCCTGCGACGGCGGGCTGGCACTCGTGCTGCTGATGCCCCCGCGCGAGCGCGCGGTGGCCTTCCGGGAGGACCTCGACCGCGGCTGGGCGGAGACGGTGGCGTCGCTGCCGGGCCTGCGCGAGCGCCTGGAGGGCTGCGAGCGCGTGGCCAAGGTGCGCACGGCGATCGACACCACCTCCTACTTCCGGCGCTCGAGCGGGCCCGGATGGGCGCTGCCCGGCGACTCCGGGCACTTCAAGGATCCGGTCACCGCCCAGGGCATCCGCGACGCCCTGCGCTTCGGGCGCCTGCTCGGCGAGGCGGCGGCGCCGGTGCTCGAGTACCCGCGCGCCGTGGACCGTGCCCTGGCCCGCTGGGAGCGCCGGCGCGAGCGCGAATGCCTGGAGACCTACGAGTGGACGAACGGACTGGGGCGGGCGGTGGAGATGAGCCCCCTGGAGACCGAGCTCTACCGCGCCGCGGCGGCTGACCCCGACCTCGCCCGCCAGGTGCTCGACGTCTTCTCGCGCACCGTGCGCCCGGGGCGCGCGATCCCCGCCCGCCTGGGCCTGCGGATGGCGGCGCGCGCCTGGCGGCGCGAGGGCGCGGACCGCGAGGGCGTGGTGGGGGAGCTCATGTATCAGCTGGGCGCCACGGCGCGAACGACCCTGGTCAGGGCCGCGGCGGCCGCGCGCTGGCCAACTAGCGTCGGCGGTTGAGCGGCAGCACGAGGCGCTTGGCCAGGCGGACGAACACCCGCACCCCGGTTTCGGAGAGGTGGAGGCCGTGGGGCTCGGAGAAGTACTCGTGATGGCCTTGGTAGGCGCGGACCCAGTCGAGCACCCGGATGCGCTTGGGCCAGTGGCGCCCCGCGGCCCTGATGACCCGCGAGTCGTGACCGCCGCGCGGCGTGGTGAGCACGAGGATGCGCCTGGGGCCGAGGATCCTCAGGCCGCGGCGGATCAGGTTCGTGCTGATGCTGCCGTTCAGCCCCAGATGGATGAGCACGACCTTGGGCAGGCGATGCTGGCGCTTACGGCGGGCCAGGTAGTTGAGGCCCTCGTAGACGGGCCGGCAGCCGCGGGCGTTGGCCTCGATCCCCGCCCGCGCGAACGCCCTGACGGTCAGGAGCATGGTCGAGTCGCCCACCGCGAGCGGCGGGCGATGGGCCGGGTTGATGTGCTTGGGGCGGGCGTAGACGACGCCGCCGCACTGGGCCTGGGCCGTGCCGGCGCCGGCCATGGCCAGGACGGCCGCGCCCAGCAGAGCTGTGATCGTGGTTCGTAGGCCTCGCATCGCCGTTGCCGGCCGCGCCCCGGATTGTGGAGCGCGGCGCGACAACGTACTACCTACGGCCTGCCCGCGGCGGCCGCCCGGCTGTAGAGCGTCGAGCCGTCTGGGGCGGTCCAGCGCAGGCGCCAGTGCCCGCCGCGATAGCGGTCCCAGTCGTAGACGTAATTGCGCTGACCGCGCGCCGTGAACGTCTTGATGGTGCGGTAGCTCCCATGCCGGCCCCGCCATTCCAGGGCGACTCGTGTGCCCGAGTAGGCCGGGGCGGGACGGATGAGACTGAATATCCGCACCCAGCGCCCGCGCTTGCTGACCCAGATCGGCAGGCGGTAGGCGCTCCACGCCGGCTTGACCCGTCCGTCGGCAAAGCGCAGGCCGCTCTGGAAGCCCGCCAGCGGCCAGTCGTCGCGCAACAGGTACTGGGAGAGGCCATGGACCCGGCTGTCGCGGAACGCCATGTAGTCGGCCAGGTTCAGCCATGTGGCCTGCGTCCCCAGATGCACCCCGATCTTGTGGTCGGGTGGGTTGGTCTGCACGCCGTACTCGGTCAGGTAGAGCGGCGGTGCGGAGCGCGTCGAGCGACCCTGGCGCCTGGCCCAGCGCAGGATGGTCTTGAGGCGCGAGAGCGAGCGCATCGTGATCTCGTCGTGGCGGTCGGAGGCGACCGGCGAGCGGCTGCCGCCTCGCTGATAGGGATGCGTGCTCGCGGCGTTCAGCGGGATCCGGCGGTAGTGCCCGGAGCACCCATACAGGCGGGCCGTGTGGCCGCGCAGCCGCCGGCCGTGCTCGTCCAGGCAGAAGAAGGCGCGCCAGAACCACGCGGTCGCGAGTGCGGTGCGAGCGACGTTTCCTCCCCGGTGCCCGATCGGAGCGGTCTCGCCGACGATCATCTGGTCGCGCCCGTGGCCGCTGGCCCGCAGGCCGTCGTAGGCTCCGTAGACGAGCCGCCGGTAGAGCGTGGGCGAGACGGGGATCTTCTTGCCGCGGACCCGCCGGGCCTGCGGGTAGAGGAAGAGCGAGACGTTGGGTTCGTTGAACACCGCCCAGCGGTTGACCCGAGGAAGCCCGGCGTAGGCCCCCGAGTACCGGCGGCCGAGGGCCTGGACGAACGAACGGAAGTCCGCCGGGCTCGGGTTGCAGACCTGGCGGCGCGCGATCGAGCCACCGCAATGGCCGGCCCAGGCGGGGCCCGGCCCGGTGGGCGTGAGGATCACGCCCAGGCCGCGCGCCCGGATCGAGCGGACGAGCCCGTCCAGCGCGCTCCAGTCTCCGTAGCGGCTCGGATCCCGGAGGTCCCCCGAGGGGTGATGGCGAGACGCGGCGTCGGGGGCCAGGCCTCGCCAGCTCACGAGCACGCGCACCGTGTCGGCGCCCAGGGTCTGCATTTCGTCCAGGGTGTTCTCACGGGCCTGCGGACCCGAGGACAGGAGCATCCGCTCGTCCTGAACGATGGATTCGAAGTGGTTGTTGGCGAGGCTCGGCGCCGCTGACGACGCGCAGAGCGCGACGCCGGCTCCGACCGCGCACAGCAGTCGTCGTCGGTTCATGCCTTTCGCAACCCGTGACCCCTCCGCTGCGTTGCGCACGCCGTCAGACGCCTGACCGCCACGGCAACTCCGCGCCTGGTCGCGTATTGGGACACCGATGCCCGTCGACACTCACCTGCCGCGGCGGGGGCTCATCTGTGCGCTTGTGCTCGGGTCCCTGCTCGCGTTTCCGGCGATCTCCTGGGGCGCTCTGGGCGATCGCACGCTGCGTCGCGGGATGCGCGGCGGGGACGTCCGAGTGCTCCAGCGCTCGCTGACGGTGCTGGGCCTTCGCACCGCCGTCGATGGCGCCTACGGCCGCATCACCCAGGCCCGGGTGCGCTCCTACGAGCGCCGCCACCACCTGCGACCCGACGGCGTGGTCTCCCGCGCCGAGGGTCGCCAGATCGGCACCTTCGTCCGGCGAGCGAGGCTCCTGCGCAGCCTGCCGGCGGGATTCGGCCGGCGCACGCTCGCCCGCGGCGCCAGCGGCGAGGACGTCTACTACCTGCAGGAGCTCCTGGGGCGGCTGGGCCGGCCCGCGGGCGTGGACGGCGAGTTCGGGCCGGAGACCGAGCGCCAGGTGAGGGCCTGGGAGGCCGGCGTCGGGGGCCGCGTGGATGGGCGCGTCACACCCGGCCAGGCGACGGAGATGCGACGGCGCGCGCCCAAGCAGGTCGAGGTGGCGCCCTCCGGACGCTACGTCTTTCCCATACGCGGCCCGCATTCGTACGGCACGTCGGTCAATCGCTTCGGTGCGGCGCGGTCGGGTCACTCCCACGGCGGCCAGGACGTGCTCGCCCACGCCGGGACCAAGCTCGTGGCGGTAACCGCCGGGCGCGTCTATGCGGCCGACCGGGGCGGGGGCGCGGGGAACTACGTCGTGATCGCCGGGGACGATCGCCACGACTACGCCTACTACCACCTGCAGTCGCCCGCGGTGGTGCGCGTCGGCCAGCGCGTGAGCGCGGGGACGATGGTGGGCCGCGTCGGCTGCACCGGCGACTGCACGGGCGACCATCTGCACTTCGAGATCTGGACGCCGCACTGGTGGAACGGGGGGCACAACTACGACCCGCTGCCCACCCTGCGCCGCTGGGACGCCTCGTCCTGAGCGTCCGGCGGTCCGGAGGCTGACCGTCTGCGAAGACACCGCGCATCGAGGCCCGGCGCGAGCGTGTTCCGGCAATCGAGGGCTCCATGCGCACGATCCTGAACCTGCATCCCTGGACAGCGCTCGATGTGCTGCGGGTGTGGATCGTCGCCGCCGTGTTCGCGGCCACCCACGCGCGGGTGGCCCGTTGTCCGGTCTGCCATGCCACGGTGCGCGTGGACGACCGCAAGACGCTCACGCGGCAGGGGCTCGCGCACGTCGAGTGCGCGCGGCACCGCCGGATGGCCGCGGGCTGACGCCTCATACGGTTGCCGCTTGCGCTTCGCGGCGGCCGTCCGCAAGACTCCAGAATCCGATGGGCAGGGGGATCTCACGGCGAGAGCTGCTCGAGGACGCCGCGGCGCTGGCGGCATCCGCGAGCCTGGGCGGCCTGTGGGCGGCCGACACCGCGGGCGCGGCCAAGCGGCGCACGCGCGTCCCGGCCTCGCAGCGCGGCAAGCGCGTGGCCGTTCTCGGCGGCGGCATGGCCGGGCTGGCCGCGGCGCACGAGCTGCGCGAGCGCGGCTTCGTCGTCGACGTCTACGAGCGCAAGGCGCTGGGCGGCAAGGCGCGCAGCATCCCCGTCCCCCACACGGCCTCAGGCGGGCGGCGCCCCCTCCCCGGCGAGCACGGCTTCCGGTTCTTCCCCGGCTTCTACCACCACGTCCCGGACACGATGCGGCGCATCCCGTTCGGCCACAACGCCAACGGCGTGTGGGACAACCTGACGTCGGCCGACGAGACGAAGTCACCGCGCACCGGCGGGCGGCCGGACGGCACGGTGTTCGGCATCGCCCCCGATCCCAACGAGGCGCGCACGCCGGACGGGATGCGACGGATCCTGCTCGACCTGTTCAGCGGCAACGAGGTGCCGCCCAACGAGCTGGCCTACTTCGTCGAGCGCCTGATGGTGTTCGTGACGAGCTGCGACGAGCGGCGCTTCGGGCAGTGGGAGCACGTGAGCTGGTGGGACTTCATCCGCGCCGAGGGCAAGTCGGCCGAATACCAGAAGGTCCTCGCGCGCGGCCTGACCCGGGCGGTCGTCGCGGCCAAGGAGCGCAAGGCCAGCACGCGAACGATCGGGAACATGGGCGAGGCCTTCGTCTACACGTTCATGGGCCGCGGCAACGACGGCGCGCCCGACCGCGTGCTCAACGCGCCGACCAACGAGGCGTGGATCGATCCCTGGGTCGCCCTGCTGCGCCATCTGGGCGTGCGCTTCCACGTCGGGCAGACCGTCGAGGCCCTCGAACGTCCGCCACGGGCGGATCGAGTCCGCCCGCGTGGTCGACCGCCACGGCCGCCGGCGCGCGATCGAGGCCGACTGGTTCGTCTCCGCCATGCCGGCCGAGCGCGCGCGGCGGCTGTGGTCGCGGCCGGTGCTGCGGCTCGATCCCCACCTCAAGGCGATGGACGACCTGTTCGTGGACTGGATGAACGGCATCCAGTTCTACCTGCGAAAGCCGCTGAACATCGTGCGCGGCCACATGACGTTCATCGACGCGCCCTGGGCGCTGACCGCGCTGACCCAGGGCCAGTTCTGGCCGTCTCGCCAGTACACGCGCGACTACGGCGACGGGAAGGTCGTCGACTCGTTCTCGGTCGACGTCTCCGACTGGGACACGCCGGGGATCCTGTACGGCAAGCCGGCCAAGCGCTGCACCCGCACGCAGATCGCCCGCGAGGTGATCGCGCAGATCAAGCTCCACCTCAACGACAACGGGACCGACGTCCTGACCGACGACATGATCCACTCGTGGCACCTGGACCCGGCCATCGCCTGGTCGCAAGCGGCTGGGGCGCAACACGAACGACGAGCCGCTGCTCGTCAACACGGTCGGTACCTGGGAGAAGCGCCCGGCCGCCCACACGAACGTGCCCAACCTCTTCCTCTCCGGCGACTACGTCCAGACCGACGTCGACCTGGCCACGATGGAGGGAGCCAACGAGTCGGGCCGCGCGGCGGTCAACGCCCTGCTCGCCGCGTCGGGATCCAAGGCGGCACCGGCCACCATGTACCGCCTCTACGACCCGCCGGAGTTCGAGGGGCCCAAGGCGGCCGACCGCGAGCTGTACCGCCGCGGGCAGCCCAACGCGCTGGACCTCGGCTAGTAGGCCGGCTCCACGGCCTCGCGCGGCACTCCGCCGCGGACGCCCACCGAGCCCTTCTCGAGGCTGCGCCACACGTTCTCGGGCGAGTCGAGGTCGAGGCGGTGGATGGCCTCGCCCAAGCTCGCACGGCCGCGGCGGAAGTCGTGGGGGTTCAGCGCCACCTGGTTCTCGTCCACCACGATCGCCTCCGGGTCCAGGCGGCGGATGTCCACCCGCAGCGGGCAGTCGCTCTCCAGGTAGCGCACCGTCCCGATGTAGGCGCAGTCGGGGTGGGGCGCCAGGCCCGTGTCGCCGGCCAGGACTCGCGCGGCCTCCTCGTCGGTGCAGCGCTGGAACAGCCACGGGCCGTTCTCGGCGACCCAGCGCGCGATCTGCTCGGGACGCAGCGTCACGTCGGCTCACCTACCCGCAGGGCCGGCCGCGAACGCCGGTTTTCGATTGCGGCTCGGGGCTTGCCCCGCATGGTCCTCCGGGCGTAGGCTCGCACGGCGGAATGAGGCGCCGCGACCAGAGGAGCCAGGAATGTCCGAAGACCCGAAGGGCCTCGTCCGCGACTTCTACGCGAGGATCAGCGCCGGAGACGTCGACGCGGTCGACGCGCTGGTGGCCGACGACTTCGTCGAGCACGAGGAGTTTCCGGGCATATCGCCCGACAAGGCGGGCGTGAAGCAGTTCTTCACGATGATGCTCAGCGCCTTCCCCGACCTCAGCATGGAGCCAAACGAGATGCTGGCCGACGGCGACCTCGTCTGCGCCCGGGTCACCCTCACCGGGACCCAGCAGGGCGAGTTCATGGGCGTGCCGGCGACCGGCAAGCGCGTCGAGGTGGCGGTCATGGACATGCTGCGCCTACGCGACGGCCAGGCCATCGAGCACTGGGGCGTGCTGGATGCCATGGCGCTGATGCAGCAGCTCGGCGCGGTGCCCGCGCCGGCCTAATCGGCGAGGTCAACGGCTAAGGTTGCTGCCCTGGGGGTCATATGCACCCCCTATCCAGCAATCTTTCCCTAGGCCGCCCCCAGGCGCCGGCGCACGCGCGAGGGGAACAGCAGGTCCAGCGCGATGGTCGCGGCCGCGGCTGCCGAGCGGCGCCGGACCAGGACGCCCGCGGCGCGGCGCGGGACGTAGAGCAGCGCCAGCACGACGTAGAGCGCCGCGGCCGCGGCGCGGCCCTGGCGGCGGGCGGCGACCCGCCGCCCGCTCTGCCGCGCGATGGCGTCCAGCGAGTCGCGGCCCGGCCGGCCCACGGCCTCGGGCGGATGGAGGATCGCCCACTCGGGGTCGATGACCACCTGCCCGCCGCGGTCGGCGTGGGCCAGGCACAGCTCGAGATCCTCGTAGTAGAGGAAGAGGTCCTCGGGGAAGCGCCCGTCGCGCTCGAAGTCCTCGCGGGAGATCGCCAGCGCCGAGCCCGAGACCCACGTGGGCGCGACGGCGTCGCGCACGAATACCGGCGGGGCAAACCGGCCCAGCGCCAGGTCCAGCGCCTGGCGGCGCGCCGTCGGCATCCCACGCGCGCCGTGGGCGGCCGGGGGCGTGAGGCTGTGGTTCATCGCGCCCGCGAGCCGGCCCGCGGGCCATCCGTCCTCGAGGCCCGCGGGCAGCGTCCCGAGCTGCGTGTCGGGGTTGGTGAAGATCAGCACCGGGGCGCTCGTCGCCGCGGCGCCCCGGTTGCACGACGCGCCGAAGCCCCGGTTGGGCTCGAGCAGCAGATGGTCGACGCGCGAGCCGAACTCGCGCTGCAGGCGCTCGCGCTCCTCGGGCGCCGAGCCGCTGTCCACCAGGCACAGCTCGAGGCGGTCGCGCCGGCCGGTGCGCTCGATCGCCTCCAGCCAGCCGGCGATCTCGTCGCCGCTGTCGTGCGACACGGCGACGATCGCGGCGATCGGCGGGCTGTGGGGGGCGGGTGTCATGGGATGGTTACGCGCGTCCGATGGTGTCTGACGTGAACGCGCAACCGGAACCCAACCACGAACCGCGGCGCCTGACCGCGGAGGTGCTCGGCGCGCCCGATCCCGCCCTGCGCGAGGAATGGCGGGCGCTGGCCGTCGCGCGCGAGACCCCGTACGTGCTGCCGGAGTGGCACGAGACCTGGCTGGAGACCCATCCGGGGGACCGGCCCGTCGTCGTCGTGGCGCGCCGGGCGGACGGTGCGCTCGCCGGCGTCGTTCCCCTCGTCGCGCCCGCGGACGGGCGGTGGCTGACGGCCGCGGGGGCGCCGTTCGCGGACTGGTTCTGCCCGGCCGCGGCGCCCGAGGACGATGTCGCGCTGGCCGCCGCGGTGGCGCGGGTGGCCGGCGACCTCCCGGCCCCGTGGCGGATCGATCGCGCCCTCGGCGCGCGACCACTGGCTCGGCGCGCTGCTGGGCCGCGGCCGAGCAGGAGCGCGACTGGAGGCTGCGCCCGCGCGAGGAGCGCAGCGTCCTCTCGGTGATCGGGCTGGAGGAGGGCGGCGAGCTGCGCGGCAAGCGCGGCAGCGAGGTGCGCCGCCAGCGGCGCAAGCTGGAGTCCGACCCCGGCGTGACCTTCCGCCTCTCAGAGCCCGGGCCCCAGGCGCAGCGCGACCTCGAGTCGCTGCTGGAGCTGCACGCCCATCGCTGGGGCCCGGATCACTTCGACCCGGCGGCGTTGGCGTTTCAGCGCGCCTTCGCGCGGCGTGCGGGCGAGCGGGACTGGCTGCGGTTGTGGGTGATGGAGGCGGGCGACCGGGTCGTGGCCGCCAGCTACGGGTGGCGGCTGGGAGACGTCGAGTTCGGCTATCTCCAGGCCCACGACCCGGCGTTCTCCCGCCAGAGCCCCGGCATGGTCATCACAGCGCACGTCGTCGAGCAGGCCGCGTCCGACGGGTGTCGCGAGTTCAACATGCTGCGCGGCGGCGAGTCCTACAAGGGCGCCTGGGGAGCGCAGGAGCGTGCGCTGCAGTCGGCGTTTCTCGTGCGCCGCCGCAGCCTGGCCTCGCTGGGCACCCACGTCACCGTTCAGACCCACCGCGCCTGGCGTCGCCTGCCCAAGCGCCAGCGCGACCGCCTGCGCCGGCTGCGCGGCTGACGCGGCGGCGCTACTCCGGCTCGGCCGCGGCCTGGATCAGGTTGCGGACCTCGCGCACCGCGACGGGGAGCGTCGTCAGGTCGTACACGCGCCCGACGTGGATGTCAGCCAGGGTGGCCAGGCAGCGCTCGGACGCCGGGTTGGCCTCGATCCAGTCGCGCACGCACGTCTCGACGTCGCCGTCGTCGGGCGCGCCGCGCAGGACCTCGGCGGTCAGCGCGCGGTGCAGGGAGTAGAGGTCGTCCCGCAGCGCCGCCCGGGCCAGCGCGCTCCAGCGGTCGTCGCGGGGCAGGTCGGCGATGCGGTCGCGCAGCCAGTGCAGCTCGAGCTCGGAGCCCAGCCGGAAGTGCACGGCCGCCGCGCGCTCGAGGTCGGTGCCCGTCTCGCCCGAGACGTCGACGATGTCCAGCGCGGCGACCATCGAGCCCAGGCCGGCCACGCGCCCGGCCAGCTCGGAAGGGACGCCGGCCCGCTCGAGCTCGCGGGCCGTCTCGCGCGCCTCGGCGACCTCGGGGCCCAGCAGCGAGGGCATGGACTCGTACAGGATGGCCGCGCCGGGAGCGAAGTGCTCGACGGTGGCGGCGATGTCCAGCGGGCGGCGGCGGTTGCGCAGCAGCCAACGCGTCCCCCGCTCGACCAGGCGCCGCCCGGCCAGCAGCATCCGCAGCTGGACCTCGGCGTCGACGCGGTTGTCGAGCGCCTCGATCTCCGCCCACTGCTCGCGCATGCGAAACACCTCTCGGGCCACGGCGTAGGCGCGGGCGATGTCGGACGCCGGCGCGCCGGACTCCTCGTGCAGGCGGAAGATGAAGGTCGTCCCGCCCCCGTGCAGCACGTTGTTGGACACCTGCGTGGCCACGATCTCGCGGCGCAGCCGGTGCTGCTCCATCCCCTCGCCGAAGCGCTCGGGCAGCGGGCCGGGGAAGTAGTCGGCCAGCTCGGCCGAGAGGTAGGGGTCCTCGGGGACGTCGGAGTCCAGCAGCTCCCCGTAGAGGTCGATCTTGGAGAAGGCCAGCAGCACCGCCAGCTCGGGACGCGTGAGCCCGCGGTGCTCCTGCTTGCGCTGGGCGATCGCCTCCTCGTCGGGCAGCGCCTCGAGGCGGCGGTCGAGGTCTCGCGTCTGCTCGAGGAACCGGATCAGCCGCGCGTGGACGTCGAGCATCGGCCCGGCCTGAGCCTCGGCCAGGCTCAGCGTCTCGGTCTGCTCGTAGTTGTCGCGCAGCACGGCGTCGGCCACGGAGTCGGTCATCTCGGCCAGCAGGTGGTTGCGCTGCTTGAGCGTGAGGTCGCCCTCGTCGACCGCCGTGTCGAGCAGGACCTTGATGTTGACCTCGTGGTCGGAGCAGTCCACCCCGCCGGAGTTGTCGATGGCGTCGGTATTCACCCGGCCGCCGGCGAGCGCGTACTCGACCCGTGCGCGCTGGGTCAGGCCGAGGTTGCCGCCCTCGCCCACGACCCGGCAGCGCAGCTCGTCCGCGTCGACGCGGACGTGGTCGTTTGCCTTGTCGCCCGCCTCGGCGTGGACCTCGTCGCTCGCCTTTACGTAGGTGCCGATCCCGCCGTTCCACAGCAGGTCCACCGGGGCGCGCAGCAGGGCGCGGATCAGCTCGTGCGGCGTCAGCTCGGTCTCCTCGATTTCCAGCGCCCGGCGCGCCTGCTCGGAGATCGGGATCGACTTCGCCGTGCGCGGGAACACCCCGCCGCCGGGGGAGATCAGCGACTCGTCGTAGTCGGCCCATGTGCTCCGCGGCGCTTCGAACAGCCGCCGGCGCTCCGCGAAGGCGCGCTCGGCGTCCGGGTCGGGGTCGAGGAAGACGTGGCGGTGGTCGAACGCGCCGACCAGGCGGATGTGGCGGGAGAGCAGCGTGCCGTTGCCGAACACGTCGCCCGACATGTCGCCGATGCCCACTACCGTGAAGTCCTCGGCGGCCACGTCGTGGCCCAGCTCGCGGAAGTGGCGCGACACCGACTCCCAGGCGCCCCGGGCCGTGATCCCCATCGTCTTGTGGTCGTAGCCCGTCGAGCCGCCCGAGGCGAAGGCGTCGCCCAGCCAGAAGTCGTACTCGGCGGCGACGTCGTTGGCCATATCGGAGAACGTCGCCGTCCCGCGGTCGGCGGCGACGACGAGATAGGGGTCGTCGTCGTCGTAGCGCACGAGCTTGTGGGGCGGCATGACGTCTCCGCCGGAGATGTTGTCCGTGAGGTCGAGCAGGCCGCGGATGAAGGTGCGGTAGCACTCGGCCACCTCCTCGCCCAGGGCGTCGCGCCCGGCCGGCGGGCGCTTGATGACGAAGCCGCCCTTCGCTCCCACGGGGACGATCACGGCGTTCTTGACCATCTGCGCCTTCATCAGGCCCAGCACCTCGGTGCGGAAGTCCTCGCGCCGGTCCGACCAGCGGATTCCCCCCCGGGCCACCTTGCCGCCGCGCAGGTGGACGCCCTCCATCCGCGGGGAGTAGACGAAGATCTCGAACTGGGGGCGCGGTCGCGGGAGCCAGGCCAGGCTCGCCGGATCGAGCTTGAACGACAGGTAGGCCTTGGGGCTGCCGACGTCGTCGCGCTGGAAGAAGTTCGTGCGCAGCATGGCCTGCACGACGCCGAGGAAGTTGCGCAGGATCCGGTCCTGGTCGAGGCTCTCCACCGCGTCGATCAGCTGCTCGGCGCGCTCGGCCAGTCGCTTGGCCTCGCGCTCGTCGGCGCGGGCGGGGTCGAAGCGGGCGAAGAACAGCTCGACCAGCACGCCGGCCACGTCCGGATGATCGACCAGCGCGTTCTCGACGTAGCGGTCGCTGAACGTGGACCCCGCCTGGCGCAGGTAGCGGGCGATCGCGCGCAGCACCGCGATCTCGCGCCACGACAGGCGGGCGGCGAGGACGAGGCGGTTGTAGCCGTCGCTCTCGACGTCGCCGTGCCAGGCGCGCACGAACGCGTCCTGAAAGCCCTCGAGCACCTCGTCGGCGGTGAGCTCCCCGGCGTAGGTCAGCCCGAAGTCGTAGATCCACACCGGCGAGCCGGTGCGCGGGCGCACCGCGTAGGGGCGCTCGTCGCCCACCTCCACACCCAGGTTCTCGAAGATCGGGAGCATGTCCGAGAGCGCCAGCGCCGACTCGGCGCGAAAGAGCTTGGCCCGCAGCGTGCCCTGCGCCGCCTCGAGCGGGCGGTACAGGCTCATGCTCAGCTGCCCCTCCTCGGGGAGGTTCTCGATGCGGTTGATGTCGGCCACGGCCGCGCGCGCCACCCAGTCGGCGCGGTAGGCCGCGGGGAACGCGCCGGAGTAGCGGCGGCTGAGCGCGTTCCCGCGCTCCTCGCCATGGCGATCGATCAGGGCGGCGGTGAGGTCGTCGGCCCACGACCGGGTGGCGTCGACCAGGCGCGACTCGATCTCGCCCGGGTCGCGCGCGGGCAGCTTGCCCGGCTCGCCGTAGATCATGTAGTGCAGGCGCACGAGCGAGGACTCCGAGACGCGCGTCGTGTAGTCGATGCTCCAGGCGTCGTAGGCCTCGCGCAGGATCTCCTCGATGCGCCCGCGGTTCTCGGTGTTGAACCGGTCGCGGGGGACGAAGACCAGGCAGGAGTGGAACCGCCCGAAGGCGTCCGGGCGGACGAACAGGCGCAGGCGCTGGCGCTCGCCGAGGTGCAGGATGCCCACCGCGATGTCGAACAGCTCGTCCACCGAGGTCTGGAAGAGCTCGTCGCGGGGATGCGTCTCGAGGATCTCGATCAGCGCCTTCTCGTTGTGGCTGCCCGGCGGGAAGGCCGCGCGCTCCAGGATGGCCGCGACCTTGCGGCGGAGGATCGGGATCTCCTCCGCGTTGGCGTGGTAGGCGGTGTGGGTGTAGAGACCGAGGAAGCGCCGCTCGCCGATCACCTTTCCGTCGGCGTCGAAGCGCTTGACGCCGACGTAGTCGAAGAACGCCGGGCGGTGGACGGTTGACCGTGAGTTCGCCTTGGTGAGGTTGAGCAGGTAGGGCTCGAACGCCCGCTCGCGGACCTCGGGCGGCAGGCGGTCGAAGCGCCGGGACGTGTGGGCGCCGGGAGGCTGGCGCAGGATCCCCAGCCCGGTGTCGGGGATCGAGGCGAGCATCGTCCCGCCGTCCTCGTCGGAGAACTCGTACTCGCGGTAGCCGAGGAAGGTGAAGTTGTCGTCCTCCAGCCAGGCCAGGAAGGCACGCGCCTCGGCCACGTCCTCGGGGTCGACGGGCGGCGGGTTTCCCTCCAGGTCGGCGGCGATCTCCAGGGCGCGCTCGCGCATCGTCCGCCAGTCCTCGACCGCCGCGCGCACCTCGCCGATCACGCGCTCGAGGTGCTCGCGCATGGCGTCGAGCTCCGAGGCGTCCGTCTGGCGGTCGACCTCGGCGTGGATCACCGACTCGGCGATCGCGCCGTCGGGGACGTCGGGCGCCGGCGGGAGCACCTCCTCCAGCGTCCCGTCCTCGCCGCGGCGCACGACGACGACCGGGTGGACGATCAGGTGCACGCCGAACCCGCGCCGGTTGAGCTCGGCCGTCACCGAGTCGGTGAGGAACGGCATGTCGTCGGTGACGATCTCCACCGCGGTGTGGCGCGACTGCCACCCGTGCAGCTCGAACTCGGGGTTGTAGACGCGGACGTTGGGGCGGCCGGCCCGGCGGCCGCGGGCCAGGTTGTAGTGGGAGAGCGCGGCTCCGTAGACGTCGAGCGGGTTGCGTCCCGCGAGGTCGTCGGGCGCCACCCAGCGGTAGTACTGGCGCACGAACGCGACCGCCCGGTCGGCCTCGCCGTCGGTCAGCTGCTCACGGACGCGCTGGCAGACCGAGTCGATCAGTTCCTCGTCGACCGCCTCGACCTTCACTTCGACCCGGACCCCCTCCTCGTGCCTGGAGCGAGTCTACGCCCGCTCACTACTTCGGCGTGACCGCTTTCTTGCCGGATTCGGCCGCGAGAAACGTGGCGATGCGGTCGGCATCGGCGCCGGTGGCGAGCCCGGGGGGCATCGGTGCGGGCGGGTTCTTGAGGGTGGCGAGGACGATCGCCTTCGTCACCTTGAGCTCGTCGAAGCTGGGACCGATGCGCCCGGTTGTGCCGGCCGCGTCGAGCGTGTGGCAGCTGCCGCAGCGCGCGGCGAAGAGCTCGCGGCCCGTGTCGGCGCCGCCGCCGCTGTCCGCCGCGCCTCCGCCGCAGCCGGCCAGGGCGAGCACCAGCGCGCCGGCGGCGAGGGGTGTCAGCAGGGCGACCCGCATGCTCTGCACTATTCCCGATCCGAGCGGGCTTGCCTGCTCCGAAAAGGGGAGAGCGCGCCCGCCGACTGAATCCCACAGATCAACTTTTTCTGTGGCCTGCCGATAACGGTGGCAATGCTCCACCTTCCAGCACGATGGGATGAGGAAGAGGGGTTCACCTTGATTGAGCTCCTCGTCGTGGTCCTGATCATCGGGATCCTGGCCGCCATCGCCCTCCCCACGTTCCTCGGACAGTCCGACAAGGCCTCCGACGCGGGCGCCATCTCCAACGCCCGCAACCTCTCCGATCAGGTCACCGCCTGCGTCACCGAGAAGGGCAACATCGACCAGTGCTCGACCGCCTCGGCCGTCGACACCCAGCTTCCCTGGGGCACGGGCTCGGGTCAGGTCAGCGCCGCCCGCTACGGCGGCGGCGCCGAGGACCGCTACACCCTCGCGATGTCCAGCACCGGCAACGCCTTCCTCTACGTGACCAGCGCGGCGGTCGCTCCCGGCACGGTGCGCCTGTGCATCACCGCCGATGGCAAGTACCCGTCGGGCGGCTGCAAGGCCGGCGGGCTGGGCGGGTTCGGGACGTTCTAGCTACGGCCTACGCCGCGGCCGGCGCGATCTGCTGGTTGGAACGGAAGACGCCGTCGGGGTCGTAGGCCCGCTTGACCTCGCCCAGGCGCGCGTAGGCCTCCGGAGAGAACAGCGTCGACGCGTCCACCGGCGTGTCGGCGAAGTTCAGGTAGGTGACGTCCGAGCAGCAGTCGGCGAACGCCGCGCGCATCCTCTCCAGCGACGCGTCGACGCCGGCCTTCATCTCCGGTGTGGCCGCGATCCCCACCCCGTAGACGGCGTACTCGGCCGGCAGGTGGTCGAGCGCCCCGCCGTCGGGGTCGGGGCGTCCCGCCGCGCCGCCCAGATGGCGGATCTCGACGGAGAGCAGGCCGGTGCCCGACTCGGCGCCGGCGGCCTCGACGAGGGCCTCCAGGGCGGCGTCCGGGCAGGAGTCGAGCAGCAGGCCGTCGCCCGAGCCGGGAACGGGCTGGGGCGGGTCGTTGTGCAGCGTGGCCAGCTGGGGCGGCGGCATGGTGGTGAAGGTGTCCATCTCCGGGCCCAGCTCGCGCAGGGGAGCCAGCAGCTCGGAGCCCGCGGCCTCGTCGCCCAGGAAGGCCGCCTCGACCGCGACGAACTTCCGCCCGCGGATCGGCTCGGGGACCTCGGGGAAGGGCGGGACGTTGAGGATGCGGCCCAGCGAGGTCATCTCCTCGGGCAGGCCGCCGGTCCAGTCGCGCCAGGCGGGCAGGATCTCCCCGGCGCGCTCCTGCGGCCAGAACAGGACCCCGGCGTAGAGCGAGCGGACCGGCAGCAGCCCGAGCTCCAGGCTGACGACGGCGCCGAAGCTCCCACCGCCGCCGCGGATCGCCCAGAAGAGGTCGGGCTCGGAGTCGGGGCTGGCCGTGACCAGGCGGCCGTCCGCGGTGACGACCTGGGCGCTGCGGATGGTGTTGGCCGAGAGCCCGTGCTTGCGGACCATCCAGCCGATCCCGCCGCCCACCGAATAGCCGACCACGCCCACGTCGCCGGCCGAGCCCGACAGGGCGGCCAGGCCCTCGTCGGCGGCGGCCGGAGTCAGGTCCTTCCACTGCGCTCCGGCCTGCACGCGCGCGATCGAGGAGCCCGTGTCGATCTCCACGCCGCGCATGCGCTCGGTCTTGAGCAGCACGCAGTCGGCGATGTCGCCCCGGGCCGAGGCGCCGTGCCCGGTGCCCTGCGCCGCCACGCCGAGGCCGTGCTCGGCGGCCGCGGTCACGACGCCGAGGATGTCGTCGGCCGACTCGACCAGGGCGACGGCGGCGGGCGACTGGTCGACGGTGAGGTTCCAGGCCTGGCGAGAGGCGTCCCACCTGTCCTCTTCGGGACCGACCAGGCGGCCGTCGAGCGAGGACCGGAGAGCGTCGAGGGCGGCGGACATGAAACCTCCAGAGAAGCGACGGAACAGGGGAGTGCTGACGATAAACGCTTCGGGTGAACGGCTGGCGGTCAGGTGCCCTTGCGGGCGGCCAGCTCGGACAGCATCCGGTCGGCCAGCCGCGCCACGTTGGGCGTGCCGACGCCCGAGACGAAGTCCCAGCCCGGCGTGGCCGGGTAGTAGCGGTTGCCGCCCTTGGTGACGTCGTGGAACGGCGAGTCGGGAGCCGAGGCCATCCGGTAAAGCGCCGGGCCGATGAATCCCAGGCCGCCCAGCTTTCGTCGCTCGGCCTCCTGGCGGATGAGCAGCAGCGAGGCGGCCACGAACGGGGTGGCCGCGCTGGTGCCGCCGATGACGTGCGCCTCGCCGCCGTAGACGACGTAGAAGCCGCTGTGGCCCGAGGCCGTGGCGCCGATGTCGGGGACCTGGCGGCGCCCGTCGGAGAAGCGGTTGCTCACGCCGGGCCCCTGCTGCCAGGTCGGCCGCGGCTCGACCGAGCTCACGCCGCCACCCGCGCCCGACCCGGACAGGATGTCCTCCCAGCCGGTCTCCTCGCGGTAGCCGCCGTCGGCGCGCACGGAGAGCAGCGTTCCCCCGACGCCGATCGCGTAGGGGCTGGTGGCGGGGAAGCTTGGCGCCAGGTGGCGATCGGTGGGGGAGAAGTTCTGGCAGGCGTAGGCGCCGTTGTCGCCACTGGAGAACAGGACCGTGATCCCCTGGGCCACGGCGGACTGGAGCTCGCGGTTGGTCTGCACGCGCTCGGACTCGTCCACCGAGGGCTCGCACGCGCCCCAGGAGACGGAGACGATGTCGGCCTTGCCGTCGGCCACGACCTGGCGGACCAGCGGGGCGAAGCTGCCGTTCTTCACCGAGGTCTCGTAGTTGAGGATCTGCGCCTTGGGCGCCTGCCCGCGGATGACGTCGATGTCGAGGTTGTTCTCGTCCTGCGCCGCGCCCGGCTGGGTCCCGCCGTCGACGGAGATGTGCTTGACCGCCGGCGCGTCCTTGATCCCCACGCGGCGGTCGAAGTCGTCGACGTCGCTCTGCTTGAACGAGTCGAAGCTGAGGATCGCGATCGTCTGGCCCTGGCCGAGCAGCCCGCGGTCGTGCAGCGGCACGACGTTGTAGGCCTTGGCCGCGTCGAGCGGCTTCAGGCCGCTGTTGGGGATGTCGGCCTTGCGGATGACCGGGCGCGTGTTCAGCCCGGCGGCCGTGGTGACGTCTCCGGAGATGGCCGGCGGAATCCGGGGCGCATGCAGCGGCGCGTGGTAGCGCACGCCGCGCCGGTCGCGGTAGTCGGCCAGCGGCGCGCGCAGGAAGCGCCCGATGGCGCCCGCGCTGCCGCGCACCCGCAGGCTCGTGCGCTGCGGGTAGGTGTCGACGACGTGCAGGCCGGCGGCGCTCACGACGCTGCGCACGTGCGCCACCGCGGCGGGGCTGACCCCGAAGCGCGCGCCGAACCGGGCCGCGCTGAGGAAGTGGTGGTAGCTGGGCGAGCTCGGGTTCTCCAGGTCGCGCAGGTAGCGCGCCAGCGCGGCGGAGCGCGGGGAGGAGAGGACGAGCGAGAAGTCGACGGTCGAGCGCGGGTCGGTCGGCCCCAGGCGGGTGACCGCCGGGCGCCTTGGCCGGCGCGCCCGACGCGCCGCCGCTCCCGTTCCCGGCGGCGACGAGCCCGCGCCGCCGTACCGCCGGCCACAACCAGGGCGGCGCCGGCGGCGGCGATCCGCGTCCGGGCGCTCACGAGACGACCTCCCCGCGCAGGCGCAGCGTGTTGAGCACCGAGTCCGCGTTGCCCATGACGTAGCCGCGGTTGTGCTCCTCGGACTGCGACATGACGACGGTCGCGGTGAGCGTCGTGTTCGTGTCGCCGGCGGCCAGCACGATCACCGAGAGCGGCGCCCGCACGCCCTGGGGCGTGTCGACCTCGCCCACGTAGGCGCCCGCGACGCCGTCGTGGAAGGCCAGCTCGGGGCCGAGCACCTGGTGGCGGCTGTCGGTGTCGTCGGCGAAGGCGAAGAGGCGGTGGCTCAGGGAGTTGCGGCGGCTGGCCAGCACCCTGGCCGGCGAGCCCTCGGAGGCCGGGACGCCCGCGATGACCATCGAGGCGTCGACGCCCTTGAGGGAGAGGACCAGCTGGGAGTCGTCGGTGTCGCTCGACTTCGACCACTTGTCCGACGCGTACTCGACCTGGTAGCCGAGCTTGCCGCTGCGATAGAGCGCGTTGTTGACCAGCGGGGCCGCGGGCTTGGGGGGCGCGCCACAGGGCTCGATGCTCTTGCACGCGGGCTTGGCCGGCTTGGACTCGCCGACCAGGGCGCCGATCACCGCGAGCACGACGATGACGCCGAAGACGCCGCCGAAGATGATCAGCAGGCGCCGGCGCTTCATCCGCGCGTCGGCCTGGCCGCGGGCGAAGGTGTGGGTGGCGTCGGGGCTCATGCGCCCGCCTCGGAGGGGTTGTCGCCCGGGGAGGGCTCGGGGCCGGGGCGGCGCTCCTTGGGCAGGGCCTGGAGCGAGATGCCGCAGTTGGAGCAGTAGGAGTGGCGTGCCGTCTGGGCGCCGCAGTTGGCGCAGGTGATCTCGGGGCCGATCTCGATCTCCGAGGCCTCCTGGAGCAGGCCGATGTGCAGGACGCGGCGCAGCCACAGCAGCGCGATCACGTCGAGCACGATCAGCGAGGCGAGCCACCAGCCCGAGGACAGGAGCGGCTGGCCGATCGAGCCGGCGACGACGAGGATCGAGGCGGCGACGAGCGCGATCGCCGGGTTCCCCAGGGGACCCATCGCTCCGCGGTCGCGTGCCGGGCCGCGGTAGCGCAGCCAAAACGCGGCCATGGCGGCGGCGATCGACGCCATGACGAGCACGGGCGACGTGACCGCGATCGTGAGAATGCGGATGACCCAGTCCAGCGTGTCCCCGTCGGGGCGCAGGCCCGCGCCCAGCAGGTTGACCCCGAACGTGACGACCTCGGCGCCGACGAAGGCCACCGCGGACGCGGCGCCGAACGTCGCGCCGTCGAGCACGTCGTTGAAGCGGCGGTAGGGGAGCAGGGCGAGCGGACCGACGATCATCAGCGCGACGCCCAGCAGCGGCAGCAGCACGCCGCGCACGAGGACGTCGGGATGGGCCGAGCCGCTGATGACCGCGGCGCCGGTGTCGGTCACCGACTGGGTGAGCAGCGCCACGCCCACGCCGCACACGGCGCCCCAGCCCATCGTGATCGCGACGATGCGGATGGGCTCGTCCTCGTAGACGTCGACGTCGTAGAGGTACATCACGGTGATGAGCGGGACGAGCAGCGCGGCGGCGATCACCGCCACCGGGAACAGCCCGAACAGCGCCAGCACGACGACGGTGGCCACCCCGAACCCGAGCGAGATGCGGAACATGTCCATGTCCGCGCGGGGAAGCTGGGGGAACAGCGAGGAGACGATCCAGGGGATCGACAGGCGCTCGTTGGGGGCGGCCGCGAAGTCGCGGCGCGAGCGGGCCGGAGCGTGGTCGCTCTCGACGCCCAGCTCGGCGCCACAGCGCACGCAGTAGTTCCCGTCCGGGACCTCATGTCCACAGTTGGGGCAGGTCGTCACTGCGCAGACCCTATCCGGGCGCTCCCCCGGGTTCCCACCCCAGACATTCCGGGGGCCTTCCCGGCCCGGGCGAACCCGCCGACCTGCGAGCATTGCCGGTGGGCCATGGCCAGCGCCGCCACCACCACGAACCTTCCGCCCGGCCCGGGCTGGCCGCGCTGGGTCCAGACGACCGCCTTTCTGTTCTTCCACCGGCGCTTCTTCGACGCCTGCCGGCGGCGCTACGGCGACATGGTCACCTTCGGGACGATCTTCGACTCGCAGTTCGTGATGCTCTTCGAGCCCGAGCTGGTCAAGGAGCTCTTCCGCGGCTCGCCCGAGCAGCTGCGGGCGGGCGAGGCCAACGCGCCGCTGGGGCCGGTCGTCGGCCCGCGCTCGGTGCTGCTGCTCGACGGCGCCGAGCACATCCGCCACCGGCGCCTGCTGCTGCCGCCGTTCCACGGCCAGCGCATGGCGGCCTACGAGGAGGTCATGCGCGACGCCGCCGACCGGGCGATCGACTCCTGGCCGGTGGGCGAGCCGTTCGCGCTGCTGCCCTCGATGCAGGAGCTGACCCTGTCGGTGATCATGCGCGCCGTCTTCGGCATGCATCCCGGTGCGCGCGAGGCGGAGCTGCGCCGGCGCATCCGCGAGATGCTCGCGCCCGTGACCAGCAGCACGCTGGGGATGCTCATGATGGTGGTGCGGATGACCCGCGGCGGGGACGAGGCGGCGATGGCGCGCTTCCAGGGCCAGCGCGAGGCCGTGGACGAGCTGATCTTCCAGGAGATCGCCGAGCGCCGGGAGGTTTCGGACCTCGAGGAGCGCGACGACGTCTTCTCCGCTCTGCTCCTGGCCCGCGACGAGGAGGGCAACGGCCTGACGGACGCCGAGGTGCGCGACGAGCTGGTGACCCTGCTCGTGGCCGGGCACGAGACGACGTCGGTCGGCCTGGCCTGGACCTTCGACCTGCTGCTCCACGAGCCGCGGGTGCTGGCGCGCCTGCGCGAGTCGCTGGACGAGGGCGAGGAGGAGTACCTCGACGCCGTGGTCAAGGAGGCGCTGCGCATCCGGCCGGTGATCGCCGCCGTGGGGCGCGTCGTGCGCGGCGAGCCGTTCGAGCTCGGCGGCCACACGATCCCGCCGGGCACCGAGATCAACCCGTCGATCACGATGATCCACCGCCGGCCCGACCGCTACCCCGAGCCCGACGTCTTCCGCCCCGAGCGCTTCCTGGGCGAAGACGCGCCCGACACCTACACCTGGGTGCCCTTCGGCGGCGGCACCCGGCGCTGCCTGGGCGCGAGCTTCGCGCTGATGGAGATGCGCGTCGTCGTGCGCCGGGTGGTCGAGCGCTGCGAGCTGCGGGCCGTCAACGGCCCCGACAGGACCGCGCGCCGCGGCGTGACGCTGGCGCCCAAGGAGGGCGTGAAGGTGGTCTCGACCGCGCCCGCCCGCGCGGCGCAGCCGCAGGCGGCCGCGGCGCCGGCGTAGAGGAAGCTCAGCCTTTCTGCGTATCGTGCGCGCCTCGTGCGCGCGCGTATCTGCCTCCTCGGGCTCCTGCTGGGCGGGCTGCTGGCCTCTCCGGCCGGCGCCGCCGACCTGACGCTGGTCAGTCCCAGTGGCACCCAGCCCTTCCCGCTGGACCTGCGCGTGGGACAGGACGGCCGGCGCGGCGGCTCGCTGAACCTGGTGATCCGCAACGCCGGCAAGGCCGGGAAGGTGCGCGTCACCTACTCGCCGACGGATCCCTCCAGCCCGGTCGTGCCGGCGATCTGGACGCCGGGCAACGGCGCGCAGGCCAAGCGCCTGGCCGGGAACGGGACGGTGCTGCCGATGCGGGCGGGCGTCGTGATTCCGCTCGTGGTGGGCGCCGACGTGGGGCGCGGGGCGGCGGGGACCCTTGACGGCTCGATCATCTTCATGCCGCGGGCCGACGGGGCCAAGGGCAAGCCGCCGCCCGCCGGGCGAGCCGCTGGCGGTGCACATCGTCGGGCGCCGCGGCGAGGCGGCCGGCGCGACGTTCACACCCTCGAAGGTGACCCTCTCGATGACGCTCGGCCACTGCCTGGTGTGCGACCACGGGGAGAAGGCGACCGTCCTGCTGCGCGGCCCGCACGTCGCCGATCTGGTGGGGACCAGGGTCGTGCCCGAGACGATCCTCGACGGGTCCAGCGGCGGCCAGGCGCGGATCGCGCTGAGCGACTTCGAGCGCCAGGGCGAGGACGCGGTGAAGGCGACCGTGGCGGCCTTCGACGTCGACCACGAGGGCGAGTACACGGGCGAGCTGACGCTCGGCGATCCGGGCGAGGGGCCCAAGCTGGCGATCACGATCAAGGCGCACGACTGGTTCTGGCTCGCGGTGCTGGTCGTGCTCCTCGGCAGCGTGCTGGGCCAGTTCCTGCCCCGCCTCCTGGGGATCCGCCGCCGGCGCGAGCGGCTGGTCGAGGCCCTGGCCCAGGCCGAGCAGCGCTACCGCGAGGCGCGCCAGGGGCCGGTCAGCGCCTACGACATCACGGAGTTGGTGGGGGAGACCTCGTGGCTGCGCCCGACCCAGAGTGGCCGCCGGGGCGAGATCCACGACATCGCCGCCGAGGTCCGCGAGGCTCGCTCGGACGAGGACTTCACCGAGGTCGAGGCCCGGCTCGCCGGAGCGATCGACCGCGTCGACCGCTGGATCGCCATCGAGACCGCCGCCCGGCCGCTGGCGGCGCTGCTGACCGAGGAGCGCCCGGCACGTCCTCGCTTCGCCGGCACGTTCGCCTACCAGGACGCGTCGGACCTGCGGGTGTACCTGCGCGAGGGCGACCCGGGCGGGGCGGCAGCGGCGGGCCTGGTGCGCTCGGCCCAGGAGGAGACGCGCCTCCTGACCCTGGCGGCGGAGATCTGGGCGCTGCGCGAGGCGATCGAGCCGCGCCTGGGCGATCTCGACCTGCCCGACCAGCAGGAGTTCCGCCGCCTGGACCTCGACACGCTGTGGCCGCGCGAGACGCCGTGGGCCAAGCGCGACGCCCACGGGACCGCGAAGGTCGAGGCGGCGCTGGAGGAGGCGCGCGTCCGGCTGGGGGAGATGAAGGCGGCGCTGTCGACGCGGATGGATCTGGTGGGGGCCGAGGAGCCGGTGGCGGTGGCCGGCGCGCCGGCGCGCTCGGTGCGGGCGGGGCGCTTCGCGGCCTGGGCGCGGGGCTGGTGGTTCGGCCTGGACCTGGTCTCGACCGTCCTGGCGCTGGTCGTTCCCGCGATCGCCTACATGGCCGTGGCCTACACCGACACGTGGGGCTCGCAGACCCAGTTCATCGGCGCGTTCGCGGCGGGCTTCGCCGGGACCGTGGTGATCAACTGGGGCGCGATCTCGCTCGTGCAGTCGGCCTGGGCGCACCTGCCCACGCCGAAGTAGGGCCGACTACTCCAGGTCCTCCTGGATGAAGTGATCGGACGGGTGGATGCTCACCATCCGCAGGACGCCGTCGCCCGTGTTCGTGAACTTGTGCGCCGCGCCGGGCGGCACGACCACGATCTGCCCGCCCCGCCCGGCGATCTCCTCGCCGTCGACGGAGAAGGTCGCCTCGCCCTCCTGGATGACGAACGTCTCCTCGTAGGGATGGCGGTGCAGGCCCGGCCCGCGCCCGGGTGGCTGGTGATTGAGGAAGAACGAGACGGACGAGCCGTGGTCGCGGCCGACGAAGCGCTCTACGGTCTCGCCGCTCGGGAGGTCGGTGAAGGGGATCACGTTGGCCATGGGCCGAGAGTAATAGGGTCGGCCCGTGGCGTCGTTTCCGTGTCTGCGAGTGAGTGCCGAGGGCGTCGTCGGGCGCCTGGTGCTCGATCGCCCGGAGAAGCTCAACGCGCTGTCGCCGGAGCTGCTGCAGTCGCTTGTCGACGCGGCGCGGTGGTTCGACTCCGAGCTGGACGTGAAGGTCGTGATCGTCAGCGGCGAGGGGCGGGCGTTCAGCGCGGGCGCGGACCTGGGCGGGTTCACCGGCGCGCCGGCCGACGACGGCGCCTGGGAGGCGATCCGAGCGCGGGCCGACCTGGGCCGCCAGATGGCCGAGGCCGTGGGCGGGATGCGCGCGATGACCATCGCCGCGATCCACGGGCACTGCGTCGGCGGAGGAGTGGTTCTCGCGGCGGCATGCGACCTGCGCGTGGCGGCCGCGTCGGCCCGGTTCTCCATCCCCGAGGTCGACCTGGGGATCCCGCTGGCCTGGGGCGGAATCCCGCGGCTGGTGCGCGAGCTGGGGCCGGCGGTGACCAAGGAGCTGGTGCTGACCTGCCGCCCGTTCGATGCGCAGGAGGCCCGGGCATTGCGCTTCGTCAACCAGGTCGTCGAGGAGCCCGAGCTGGAGATGGCGGTCGAGGGCCTGGCGGCGCGGCTGGCCGCCCAGCCCGCCTACTCGCTCGAGCTGACCAAGCGCCATGTGAACGAGGTGGCCGAGGAGTCGGGCTCGACGGCGGGCGCGGTCACCGATGCGGACGCGCTCGTGGGCGCGCTGCGCGACCAGGAGTCCGTCGAGCGGATGGACACGTACCTGCAGGCACGCAGTCAGAAGGGAGCGACATGAGCGGCAAGCGACGGACGAGCCCCGAGGAGGCGCGGAGGGTCGGCGACGAGATCGGCGTGGACTGGGAGCGGTTCGAGCTGGAGGAGTTCCGGGCCGGGATGGACGTGGAGTACGAGCACGGCAGCCACGACCCCCAGACCGACGTGACGCACGACGACCCGATCGTCACGGGCAAGATCGCCCTGGCGCACCTGAAGGAGTTCCCCGACTACTACACGCGCCTGGAGCGGATGGAGGCCGAGGCCGAACGCGAGCACGGGGCGGGTTGACCGGCGGGCGGGGCCTGAGCCCGGCGGCGCGGGCGTTCCGGGCCGTCCACACGGCGATCGCCCTGGGCTTCCTGGGCGCGATCGCCTGGGTGTGGTGGTGCGCGCTGACCGGCCGGCGCGGCCCGGCGCTGCGGGTCGCCATCGGGGCACTGGTCGCGGAGGGTGTGTTCGTCGGGGTCAACGGAGGCGACTGCCCGCTGGGCCCGCTCCAGGCGCGAGTGGGCGACCCGATCCCGCTGTTCGAGCTGGTGCTCTCGCCGCGGGCGGCGAAGCGAGCGGTGCCGGTGCTGGGCGTGGTGGCGGGCGCGGGGATCGCGCTGATCGCGCGCCGCGACCTCAGGCGGTCGGGCGCAGACGCGCCCTGATCTCGACCACGCCGTCAACGCGGATCTCGTCGACCTTGTCGGCGACGTGCTCGAGGAGGTGCTTCCCGCGGTTGTTGCCGACGAGCAGCAGCGACCGGAAGCGGACGATCCCGGAGGCCCGGGCGCGGTCGGCGAGGTGGTCGGCCAGGACCGCGCCGACGCCGCGCTCCTGCCAGGAGTCGATGACGGTGCAGGCGAAGTAGGCCTGGCGGGGGTCGTCGGGGTCGCGGGCGTAGCGGGCGACGCCGATGCCCTCCCCGGTCCGCGCGTCGGTGGCGACGATCGCCTCTTCGGACTCGTGGTCAACCTGGGCGAAGTAGGCGAGTTCCTCGGCGGTCACCTCGTCGACGGGGCGGCAGAAGTACTCGTAGCGCGAGAGCGCGCCGAGCTTGCGGAAGCCCAGCTCGAGCTCATGCTGGTCCTCGGGCTCGATGGGCCGCACGAGGATCGTCGCGCCGTCCTCGAGGCGAACGGGCTCGCCGTGGGGGTGGGGAGGCGGGTCGTCGGCCTTGTGGAAGTTCAGGTGGCCGGACGTGGCGGTGGGCGCGTCCTCCCGCGCCTGCGCGATGTCCTTGTCCAAGGCGTTGAGTTCGCCGGCGAGCTTGTCGAGTCTCCGGCCTCGGGATAGTGCCGTGCGGGCGGGCATGGTCCGCACGACCGTAGGCCGATCGGGCGCCGGCGCCATCGGCTGTGCCCCGCAGCGTCGGCGGGTAGTTTGCCCCGCCGGGCGTCAGGGATTCAGCGTCGCGGAGATCTCGTCCAGCGCCGCCTGCTCGGCCTCGCTGATCTCCGTGCCGCCGATGCCGAAGTGGCCGCCCTCCTTGTGGGCCTGCGCGGCGGCCTGGGCGACGGAGACGACGAAGCGCTTGTAGGTCTCGAGTTCCTCGGGAGTGGCCTTCGCCTGCACGATCGCCAGCGCCTGGCGCAGGCGATCCATGGTGACGTGAGGAATGTCCTCGGGCGTGCCGAGGGCCTTGCGGTCGACGGCCGGCGGAGTGGCCACGATCTCGTCGAGCAGTCCGCTCTCGCCGCCCTCCTGCTCGCGCGCGTGCGTGTAGACCTTGCCCATGGCGAGGCTCTCGCGGATCGTGCCCCCACGGTCGGCCGCGATCACGCGCATCCCCGCGAACAGCGGCCCCTCGACGACTGTGGTCCATTCCTCGGCGTTGAAGTCGGCCTTGGCGGTCATCGGTCCTCCTGTGCGATCACGTTGTGAAGCTCGTAGATCGTGAGGTTAGGCGGCCCGGTCTGGTCCCCGGCGACCGCGTTGATGGCCGGCACCAGAGCCTCCTCGCGAAACCGCTCGAACTGCTGCTGCGTCTCCCACACATCGAAGACGCGAAACCCGCCGCCCTCCATGGCGCCGGCGCAATGGAAGATGTGGCCGTCCTGCGCGATGAGGCCGTCGGCCTCGAGCTGGCGGTTCACGGCGTCGTACATGTCGAGGGTTCCTTCGCGGACCTCGGAGATGACGGCGATGGGCATGGTGAGACTCCTTTTCGGTGAGTGGGCTCGACCGTCTCACGGGGCGGGGGTGGACGCAAGTGGGACCATCGGGTGGTGGCGCAGGCGAGGGAGATCAACGTCGACCTGGCGGCCCTGAGCCGGGAGGACGGCACGTTCCGGACGATGCTGGCGTGGGGCGATCCGGTGTCCGTGGTTGACGAGGACGCCAAGCGGGTGAAGGTCGAGATCATCGACTACACCGAGCAGCCCGACGGGAGCATCGTCCCGAAGACCAGCATCGGGTTCCTCAAGCGCAAGCTGGGCTCGCGCAACGTCACCGTTCCCGTCGCGGACGCCTCCGTGCTGAAGGTCGACTTCGTCGACGTCCAGCAGGGCGACGGGACGCTGATCGAGACGCCGGCGGGCCGCGTGATCACCCTGGACGGCGGCGACAACCAGCTCTTCGCCCGCTACCTGGCATCGCGCTATCCGGGGACGAGCGCGGCCGCGCCGCTGGGAATCGACGCCATGGTGGTCAGCCACGGCGACGCCGACCACTTCGCGGGGCTGACGGAGATCTTCGACTCCGAGACGAACGAGCACGCGGACAAGCGGCTCTTCGTGCATCCGGCGCGGGTCTTCCACAACGGTCTCGTCAAGCGCCCGTCCTCGGTGGCGGAGGGCGCGAGCTTCGGCGCCACGAAGAAGGTCGGCAAGGACACGATCATCACGGAGCTGGTCGACGATCTGCGCGACGTCCCGGACGCGCAGATGAACACGTTCTTCCGGGCCTGGAAGAAGGCGCTGAAGGCCTGGGGAGAGCGTGGCTCGATCGAGTTCCGCCACCTGAAGCAGGGCGACGACGATGCGTTCGCGTTCCTCGGCTCCGAAGGGATCGAGGCTCACGTCCTGGGCCCGGTCCTGACCAAGAAGGGCGCGGTCAGCGGCCTGCGCTTCCTGGGAGCGCCGCCGGCGGGCGTGCACACCGGGGTGCCGTCGGACGCCGACTTCAAGGGACTGGACGCGTCCCACACGATCAACGGGCACTCGATCGTGCTGACGCTGAAGTTCGGCTCGTGGCAGATGCTGTTCGCGGGCGACCTGAACACGCAGGCGGAGGGGACGCTGACCGCCGATCATGCGGCCGGCCGGGTGAACCTGCGCTCGGAGGTGTTCAAGGTCCCCCACCACGGCTCGGCGGAGTTCTTCGAGCGACTTCCTCGGGGCGGTCAGCCCGGTCGTCTCGGTCGTCTCATCGGGCGACGAGAGCGCCCGCAAGGAGTACATGCACCCGCGCGCGACGCTGATGAGCGCCCTGGGGCGGTTCGGCCGCGACGGCACCGACCCGGTCGTGTTCGTCACGGAGCTCGTGGCGTTCTTCGAGACCGTCGGCTGGGTGCGCCCCGACGCCGCGAAGGGCGTCAACAGCAAGCCACCCGCCGGCCGTGACAAGAACTTCTTCGCCTTCCGCCGGACCGCGTACGGGCTCGTGCGGGTGCGGACCGACGGCGAGCGCCTGCTCGTCTACACGAACTCGGGTCAGACGAGGTTGAAGGAGGCGTATGCGTACGAGGTGGGGGTCGGGGGCGACGTCGGGGTGGTGGACGTACGGAAGGGATGAACCGTCAGCCCCGGAGGAACGTCGCGGCGCGGGCCGGAGCGTGGAGCGCGCGCCACCGCGGGAAGGCCATCGTCGGCTGGCTGGTCTTCGTCGTCCTGGCGGTGTTCGTCGGCGGGGCGATCGGCACGACGCAGATCAAGGACGAGGACCTCGGCGTCGGGGAGTCCAAGCAGGCCGACAAGGCCGTCGCCGCCGCGTTCGCCGAGAACACGTCGGAGACCGTCCTCATCCAGAGCCGCAACCCCGCCGTCACGGTGCGGGACCCGAGGTTCCGCGCGGTCGTCAACGACACGACGCGACGGCTCGAGAACACCCGCCACGTGATCAACGTCGAGAGCCCGTACTTCGCCGGCAGCCAGGGCGTGATCTCGCGCGACGGACGCTCGGCGCTGGTCAGCTTCGAGATCCCCGATCCCGGCGAGGACAGCAGCGTCAAGGTCGAGGACCTCGTCGAGGCCCCGCTGAGGACCGTGGCGCGACTGAACCGGACCCACCCGGGGTTCCGCCTGCGGGAGTTCGGCGACGCCAGCGTCAACAAGGAGATCAACGAGTCGATCGAGGCCGACTTCCGCCAGGCGGAGGTGACGTCGCTGCCGGTCACCCTGGTCATCCTCCTGCTCGCCTTCGGTGCCCTGGTCGCCGCGCTGGTGCCGCTCCTGCTGGCGGCGAGCGCGGTCGCGGCCGCGATCGGGTTGCTCGGCCCCCTGAGCCGGATCTGGCCGATCGACCAGACGGTGACCTCGATCGTCCTGCTGGTCGGCCTCGCCGTCGGGGTCGACTATTCGATGTTCTACCTGCGCCGGATGCGCGAGGAACGGGCGCGCGGCAACGAGAACGACGCCGCCCTGGAGACCGCGGCGGCCACCTCGGGCCGCGCCGTGCTCTTCTCAGGCGGCACCGTGGCGATCGCGATGGCCGGGATGTTCATGGCCGGCGCCGCCACCTTCACCTCGTTCGCCGTCGGCACGATCACGGTCGTCGTGATCGCCGTGGCCGGCTCGCTGACCGTGCTTCCCGCGGTGCTGTCCAAGCTCGGCGACCGGGTGAACCGGGGCCGGATCCCCTTCCTCACGCGACCCGAGGAACGCGTGGCCCGCGAGTCGCGGGTCTGGGCGGCCATCCTCGACCGTGTCCTGAGCCACCCGGTCATCTCGACGGTCGCCGCCACGGCCGTGCTCCTGGTGCTCGCGTCGCCGGTCCTCAAGCTCAAGCTCGAGGTCCCGGGATTCGAGACGCTCCCCCAGGACCTGTCGGTGATCGACACCTACGACCGGATCCAGACGGCCTTCCCGGGCAACCAGACACCGGCCGAGGTGGTGGTCGAGCGCGGCGGGGCCTCGGACGTGGCGCTGACGATCGGCGTGCATAACCTGCGCCGGCAGGTGGAGGGAACCGGGCTGGCGGCCTCGCCCGTGACGGTCAAGTTCAGTCCCGACCGCAGCGTGGCCGTGGTCAACGTCCCGATCGCCGGTCGGGGAACCGACGACGCCTCCTACGACGCGCTCGCCCAGCTGCGCGACGAGGTGATCCCCTCCACCGTCGGCGCGCAGCCCGGCCTGACGGCCAACGTCAGCGGCTACACCGCGAGCTCGAAGGACTTCAACGACCTGATGGCCCAGCGCGTGCCGGTCGTGTTCGCCTTCGTGCTGGGGCTCGCCTTCCTCCTGCTGCTGGTGACCTTCCGCTCGATCGTGATCCCGATCAAGGCGATCCTGCTCAACCTGCTCTCGGTGGGCGCCGCCTACGGGGTCGTGGTGTGGATCTTCCAGGACGGCCACCTCGAGTCAGCGCTGGGCTTCCAGTCCAGCGGAGGCGTGATCTCGTGGCTACCGCTCTTCCTGTTCGTGCTCCTGTTCGGGCTGTCCATGGACTACCACGTGTTCATCCTCAGCCGTGTCCGCGAGGCCTACGACGCCGGCGCCCCCACCGCCGAAGCGGTGAGCCGCGGGGTCAAGCACACCGCGTCGGTCGTCACCGCGGCGGCGGCCGTGATGGTCGCCGTGTTCGGCATCTTCGCCACGCTGTCGGGGACGGTGTTCAAGGAGTTCGGCGTCGGCCTCGCCGTGGCGGTGCTGCTCGACGCGACAATCATCCGCGGCGTCCTGCTCCCGGCGACGATGACCCTGCTCGGCGACTGGAACTGGTACCTGCCGCGCGCGCTGGACTGGCTGCCGCGGTTCGGCATCGGCGAGGCGGTCGCCCCTCAGCGGACGTAGCCGAATTCCTTGAGGTACGTCTGCGCCGCCCGTGCCGGCGTCTGGCCGTCGATCTCCACCCGCGCGTTGAGCTTCTGCATCTCCTCCTGGGTGAGGTTGCGCTGCACGGAGCCCACGACCCTGGCGAGGTCCGGGCCCGCCCGTTTGGCCGTCGCCTGACGGACGACGAAGAGCACGTTTCCGGCGGGGAGGCCGCGCCGGTCGTCCCGGAGGATCACGTAGTTGTCGGAGACCGCGAGCTGCGCGTCGGTGGTGAAGAGGATCGAGAGGTCGGCCTGTTTGCGGTCGAGGACGTCGTAGCGGCGGGCGATGCCGGTGGGGGTGAACCGCCCGAACCTCAGGCCGTAGTCCTTGCGCAACCCGACCAGGCAGTCTCGGCGCAGGCGGCACTCGGGCGAGCCTGCCAGGGTCAGGAAGTCCGAGCGCCCCTCGAGATCGGAGACCGAGTCGACACCCAGGGCCTCGGCGCGCTCCGTGAGCATGCCGACCGCGTTGGCGCTAGAGAAGGGAGTCGGCGGGAAGGCCGTGAGGCCGCGGCGCGCGAAGTCGGCCCGCAACTGCCGGTAGGCCTTACCCGCGCTGGCCGGCACCTGCTCGGAAGGGATGCCGAAGAGCGACGTCAGCGCCGTCGACGTGTACTCGGGATAGGCGTCGATCTCGCCGCTCTGAAGCGCGCGCAGCGCAACCTTCTCGGAGCCGAGGTCAAGCCGCTTCTCGACCCTGTACCCGGCGGCCCGGAGCGCCTGGGCGTAGATCTCGCCGAGGATGAACTGCTCCGTGAAGTTCTTGGAACCGACGGTGATCCGGACCGCGCGGTTGCCCGGGTCAGGTCTGATCAGGTTGGCGCGGGTTTCGGCGCCCGGGTCGGGCTTCTGACCGCAGGCGACGAGACCGAGAGCCAGGGCCGATACGACGAACAGCTTGGCGAGCGTGCGCGCGCGAAGGCGCATGCGACAAGCCTACGACTCGCCGGCCGCCTCGAGCAGCCGGTCGACGAACTCCCCCTGGGCGGACACGAGCTTCTCGCGCGCCTCGTCCGGGCCGAACCACCCGGCGCGGTCGACCTCGGGGAACTCCTGGGTCTGGCCCGACCGCGGCGGCCATTCCATCTCGAACGTGTTGCTGCGCACGGCGGCGGCGTCGAGGTCGCCCTCGACGGCGAAGGCGATCACGACCTTTCCGCCGCGCTGCTTGACCTCGCCGAGGTCGAGCAGCGGGGCGATCGGGCAGCGCGACGCCGAGCTCCTCCTCGAACTCGCGGGCCGCGCATGCCCGCGGATCCTCGCCCTCGTCCAGCTCTCCCTTGGGGATCGACCAGGCGCCCGCGTCGCTGCGGGCCCAGAAGGGGCCGCCCGGATGGACGATCAGGACCTCGGTGCCGCCGCCCGCCGTGCGGCGGTACAGCAGGACGCCGGCGCTGCGCTTGGCCATGACGGCCTCACCGTAGTACCCGCAGGCGCAGCGTCTGCTCGAGCCTCCAGGGGTCGCCCGGGAGATGGCGGGTCTCCAGGCGCACGCGGTGGCGGCCGGGCCTCAGGCCCCGCGTGCCCAGCCGGATCGTGCGCCGGGCGGTCGAGAGCCCGAACGGCCCGCGCAGACGACGGCCGATGCGGACGCGCAGCTGACCCGTGTCCGCGGCGGAGACGCGGAGGGTGGCGCGGCGCGTCAGGCGGGCGTCGCGCAGGACCGGGCAGCCGAGGTCGAGGTAGCAGCGCAGCGGAGGCTCGCCGCCGACCTGCTTGCCCGGCGGCGCCGTGAGGAGCGCCGGTGCGACCGTGGCGAAGCGGGCGAAGTCGAAGCCGTCGTAGATCTGCTTGGCGCACTCCGAGGACGGGACCCGGGCGGGATCCGCGGGGCCGGGATGGTCGAGCGCGTCGGTGGCGAGGTCGTAGGCGATCGCGTCGGCCGCCATGTAGATGTGGTTGTAGCCGTCGGCGAAGCGCCGGCCGGGACAGAGATCCTGGATGAGGACGCTGCGCCGTCCGGCCCCGCCGGGCAGCTGGTTGGCCTGCGGCTGGGGCTTGACGATCTCGTCGTAGAGGGTCCCGATCGCTGTGTAGGACGGGCCGTTCGGGAGCGGCTGGCGCAGCACCGCCCGCCAGAACCGAGAACGCCGGTCGGCCTGCCAGAACGCCGGGATGCAGCTGTGCTGGTCACAGATCTCGACCCGATTGGCGTAGAGGCCCGACAGCCCGACGAAATCCTCGACCATCGGGGCGAGATCCGGCCAGATCCGAAACGCGATCGGAGGCAGGAACGCCCCCTGACTGTGCCCGATGACCGCCAGCCGCCGCCCGGAGCGGCGGTGAACCTCCCGGATCGCCGTGACGACGTACTCCAGCGAGCGCTGCACGTCGCCGTAGCCGCGGTCGGGCAGGTTCACGGTGCAGACGCTGTGGCCCTGGTCGGCCAGCACCTTGGCGTACCCGAACGACCAGTTCTCCTCGGAGGTGACGCCGGTGCCGTGGACGAGCAGGACGGGCAGGCGCGGTGAGTGAGCGAGGCTGCCCGTGCAGGCGAGTGCGTCGAGGAGTTCGGGCTCGGGTTCGGTGAGGCGTGGGCCGGGGGTGGACGCGTGGGCGGCTGCGGGCAGGGCGAGGAGCGCAGCGCAGGTCAGCAGCGCTGCGAGCGACCGGCCCTGCTGCCTTCCGGTGCCCCGCACGGCGGGATTGCATCATGGGCGGCGGGGCGGTGCGCCGGGTGGGGCGCGGAGGAGAGCGGACGCGGGGCGAGCATTTGGGCGAAGCGCGGCGCGGGAGATCGACACTAGCGGCGTTGTCACGTATGGTCGTCGGGTGCCCGTGAAGCTCGGTCTGTGGCGCGTTGACGGAGACGCGGTTGCCCAAGTACCGCCGAGTGCCATCGCGAGCGAGGAGCGCCTAGAGGAGATCCTCGAGAGCCGCATCGACATCCTCGGCCTGGGCGACCTCTTTCAAATCGGTCGGCAGGTCATAACGGATTTCGGCAAGCGGATCGATCTCTGGCTATCGAAGCCAGGGTGACCTACATGTCATCGAACTGAAGAAGGACCGAACTCCACGGGAGGTCGTGGCTCAGACGCTCGAGTACGGCTTCTGGATACAAGATCTGTCGTTCGAGGCATCCGTGATCTCTATGCCAAGCACCATGAGGGACGAGGACTTCGATTCCGCCTTCACCAGCCATTTCGAGGCCGACCTCCCCGAGGCGATCAACACGAGTCACCAGCTGGTGGTCGTCGCCACGGGGATGGACGTCAGCACTGAGCAGATCGTCGAGTACGTCCGCGCCTACGGCGTGCCGATCAACGTTCTGTTCTTCGAGTACCTCCAGGACGGGGACCGCGAGTATCTCGCTCGATCATGGCTCGCCGATCCCGAGTTGGAGCGCCCACGGGTGCGAGCGGAAAGAAACAGACACCGTGGAATGGCCGCGACTTCTTTGTAGCTGTCGGCGAGAACCAGCATCGGAATTGGGATGACATGCGCCGCTACGGCTTCGTATCCGCGGGCCACGGCGACAAGTACCGCAAGGCGATGAACAACCTGTTCGAGGGAGCTCGCGTCTGGGCGGCCATCCCCGGCAGCGGCTATGTCGGCGTCGGGGAGGTGCACGGCTCCGGCTGTGGCAGTCGAACGACTTCCAGGTCGAGGTCGACGGGACGATCATTCCCATCCTTCAAGCTCCTTTGCAGGCTCCGATGATGGGGGAGAACGCTGACGACCCCGAGCAGAGCGAGTACTTAGCAAGCGTTCGGTGGCTGGATACCCGGGAGCGAGAACGGCCGTTTGGGAAAAGGGCATGTTTGCCAACCAGAATGTGGTCGCGAAGCTGCGGCAGCCGTTCACGCTCCAGCGCCTCAGCGAGATCTTTCCTACCGGGGAGTAATGCAAGCCGAGCCGTCACTTCGCAACACGTGGTTGCGGAGGCTCGGCTCGTAAACCAGCCTTGATCAGGCCGCTCATCACGCGCCTAGCGCGCCTGAATCGCACCACGAAACCGGGCAACGGCTGTGTGCGGGTGCTGGTGTGGCGGGTGCCACGCGTTTCGCAGCCTCCCCTACTCGGCGCGACCGTGGCTCGCCCACCGGTGGGCATGGGAGAATGGGCGAAGGACAGCTGACCTTGACCGCAGCCCACACCACCGGACATCTTGGGCTTCACAAGCCGCTCGAGCAGATCAAGTCGCGGGAGCGTGTCCGCGACCTCGCCGAGGTCTACACACACAAGCGCGAGGTCGACGCGATGCTCGACCTCGTGCCCGACATGTTCCCGAGCGTCGAGGACCCGGGAAACACGGATCGCATCTTCCTCGAGCCGGCCTGCGGCTCGGGAAACTTCCTGGAGGAGATCCTGCGTCGGAAGCTGGCATTCGTAACCACTCGCCGCTTCGGCCGTGGTGAGCGCTACGAGCACCGCATCCTGCGCTGCCTCACCTCCATCTACGGCATCGACATCAGCGCCGACAACGTCGAGGAGTCACGGGACCGGCTGCGCGCCGTCGATCAACTCGCATCTCGACAACGACCTGAACACGCAAGTCAGCGACCCCGGCGTTCGTCGAAGCCGCCGAGGTGATCCTCGCCACGAACATCATCTGTGCCGACACTCTGGCCGACGCCGCGCAACATCGAGCTCGTCGACTACCAACCCGGGCCGCGCCGGGACCTTCACCCGTGAGTGGTCGCGTCTAGACACGGCGGCTCGCCCCATCAGACCTGTTCGCCTCCGAGCGCCGACGCGCGACGCACGTCCGGTTCACTACTCGCGACTTGCCGCCCACCCGGGACCGGCCATGCTCCGGACCACCGAGGCACGGAAGCGTCGCGCGCATGACGACCGGAATGGCCAGCGCGTCCCCGACATCCTGGACTGCCTCGCGCAGCTCTCGAACGACGAGGTACCCACGCCGCCAAGCTCGCCCGCGCAGATGCTCGACCTCCTGCCCGAGGAGGTGTGGTGCAGACCGGACTACGCTGGCTCGACCCGTGCTCCAAGTCCGGCGTGTTCCTGCGGAGATCGCCAGCACGTTTGCTCGTCGGGCTCGCCGATGGGAGCCCGACTTCGAGAAGCGCCGCGAGCACATCTACCGCAACATGCTCTGGGGCGCGCTCGATCACTGAGATGACCGGGCAGCATCTCACGGCGCAGCCTCTACTACTCGCGCGACGCACCGGCGAGCATTCGGTCGTCCGGTTCGACGACGCAGCCGGAAACCTGCCGTTCGTGCCCGCGCCGAGCACGACTTTCAGGAAGGCGACGCTGCAGGATCTGCGGCGCGCCGGAGGACTCGAACGCGGCGAGCGGCGAGAGAACTACGCCTACTCATTCATCCATGGCGCCTACCCGACCAAGGAGATGCACGACATGAAGTTCGACGTCATCGTCGGCAACCCGCCGTACCAGATCGACGACGGCGGCCACACGCCAGCGCCACGCCGATCTACCACACTTCGTCGAGCAGGCCATCGAGATGAATCCGCGCTACGTACTGATGATCACGCCGTCGCGCTGGTTCGCGGCGGCAAGGGCCTCGACGAGTACCGCGAGCCGGATGCTCAAGGACCGGCACATCGCGCTCTGGTCGATTACCCGAAGCTGTACGACTGCTTCCCGGGCGTGAAGATCCGTGGCGGCGTGTCCTATTCCTCTGGAACCGAGACCACAACGGGCCGATGCACCGTCCAGACCATGTGGGACGGCAAGCCCGTCGGCCACCCGATCACGCGCGACCTCGGTGCCTACGACGTCCTCGTGCGCCGCAACGAGGCCGTTTCGCATCCTCGACAAGGTGCGCGTCCGAGTCGAGCCAACGATCGAGACGCTCGTTTGCACGCGTCACCCAAGCCGTTCGGACTCCGACCAACTTCCACGGCGCCGCGACACCAGAAGCGTGCTCAGAAACCCGGTGAAGCTGTACGGCTCACAACGCATCTCATGGGTCGACCGCTCCGACATCCCGCAAAACGACGCCTGGATCGACGACTGGAAGGTGCTGATCTCCCGGCGTACAGGGCACGAGCGCTGCGGTCGAGACGCCATGTTCTCGGCGAGCCGATCATCGCTGGCCCGGGCGAGGCCTGCACGGAGACCTACCTCGTCGCGGGCTCGGTTCAAGACCAGACGAGGAGGCCGAGTACTTTGCCGCATACCTGCGAACCCGTTTCGTCCGCTTCCTTGTCTCGCTGCGCAAGTCCACCCAGGACGCCGCCCGCGACGTCTACGCATTCGTGCCTGACACGTCGCCGCTGGACCGGCAGTGGACGGACGACGGACGCTATACGAGCGCTACGGGCTGACGGAGAGCGAGATCGCGTTCATCGAGTCGCACAGTGCAAGGAGATGCCGGCGCCGAGACGCTGACACGCAGAACGGTCGACGAGTGAGCATCCTCGACGACGACGTCCGACGAGACCGTCGGATCGCCCGAGAAGCCGCGGCGGATCTACGCCTACACCGGCATCGGCAAGAGGACGTCAAGCCATGGACGCGAATGTCGATCGGCACACAGACACCGGCATCGGGCTCATCAAGGTCGGGCAGACACCAAGGCGACCGCAGAGAGCGGATCAAGCAGCAGCTCGGCACGGCGTTCCCGGGCCTGAAGGGCGTCGACATCCTGTTCGACGAACCGGCCGAGCGCGACCGACGGCACCTATTTCCGCGACCACGCCGTCCACCACGCCCTGCTAGCGGCCGGCATCCGCCGGACGCGGAGAGTGGTTCGAAGCCACCCTCGACGAGGTGCGGGCCGCGATCGTCGCGGTCCGCCACGGCACGCGTTCGACGCCGACGCGGACCGCTGGACTTCCCGATTCGCCCCGAGCAGCAGGAGGCGGTCGACGCTGACCGCCGGATACTTCCCGCGAACACAAGGCCGAGGATCCGGACGCGTGCGCCGCACTTCCTCTGGAACGCGAAGATGCGCTTCGGCAAGACCTTCACGACCTACAAGCTGGCGCGCGAGATGGGCTGGAACGAGTCCTCGTCCTCACCTACAAGCCCGCGGTTCAGTCTGCGTGGCGAGACGACCTCTCGAGCCACGTCGACTTCGCGGGTTGGCACTTCGTCGACCGCGACACCCCCGTCGCCGAGACGACGACGCCCTCGCCGACGGCAACGCCCCACTCGTCTGGTTCGCCTCGTTCCAGGACCTCGACGGGCAAGACCACCGACGGGAGATCAAGGCTCACAACGAGACCATCCACTACACCGACTGGGACTGCATCGTCATCGACGAGTACCACTTCGGTGCCTGGCGGACAGCCGCGCGCGACCTCTACGACCCCACGGAAAGCCGCTCGCCGAGGAAGAGGAGCCCGACGAGCAGGTCACCGAGGAGGACCTCGGCCTCAAGGCCGACCACTACCTCTACCTGTCGGGCACGCCGTTCCGGGCCATCACCAACGGCGAGTTCACCGAGGACGCAGATCTTCAACTGGACCTACACCGACGAGCAGGAGGCGAAGGACGACTGGGATCGGCGCCGACGGCCCGAACCCGTACCTCGACCTCCCGGGATGGAGATGTACACCTACGGATCGGCGACGGAGGCGGCCGGACTGGGCTGACGACGGCGAGTTCAACGGCGTTCTCGCTGAACGAGTACTTCAGGGCCAAGCAAGGTCGACGAGAGCAGCCGCGCCACGCCCCGGCGCCTACGTTTTCGAGGACCCGACCCGCGTCTCGGAGTTCCTCGAGCATGCTGCGGGGCAAGTTGTCCGACCAGCTGAAGACACAGGTCCTCGACCGGCAGAAGCCGCCGTTCCCGTACGAGTCACCCGTCTTCCAGAGGCGGTCCGAAGCACTCGGTCTGGTACATGGCCGACGTCGCCGCGTGCTATGCGATGCGGGACCTGCTCGCTGACGCACCCGTACTTCAAGCGACTACGTGGTCGTCGTCGCCGCCGGCACGCGAGCCGGGCAGGGCGCGGAGGCGAAGCCGCCGGTCGAGACAGCCATCGCCCGGCCGACCAAGAGCACCAGGCCGGGCTCCATCACCCTGTCCTGCGGCAAGCTGATGACCGGCGTGACCATCCAGGAGTGGGGTGCGATCTTCATGCTCCGCTCGTTGAAGTCGCCCGAGTCCTACTTCCAGGCAGCGTTCCGTGTCCAGTCGCCGTGGAGCGAGCGAGCCGCCGGTGAGCCGCAAGGTCTCAAGCCCACCTGCTACGTCTTCGAGTTCGACCCCAACCGCGCGCTTCGCTTGTCGCGGAGTACGGCATCGTCTGGCCAACTTCCACCGACACCACGCCGCCGCAGGCGATCGGGCAAACTGATCAACTACCTGCCGATCTTCGGGTTCGACGGCGGGACGATGACCGAGCTCGACGCCGACGATGTGCTCGACTGGGCGACAGCCGGCATCGGCGCGACCGCTCTCGCGCGACGCTGGAACTCTCCGCTGCTCGTCAACGTCAACGAGCACACCCTCAGCGCGTGCTCTCACCACCCCGGACCTGCTGGCCACGCTCGAGCAGATCGAGGACTTCCGCGAGCTCGTCAACAACGCGCGAGCAGGTCGTCACCTCGACCAAGATCCTGAAGAAGGCCAAGCGCGAACAGGGCGGGAAGCTCGACCGCCGAGCAGAAGAAGGAGCAGAGCGAGACCGCCAAGCTGCGCAAGGAGATCCGCGAGAAGCTCCAAAAGTTCCTGCGCGAAGATCCCGGTGTTCATGTACGTGACCGACTTCCGCGAGGAGGCGCTCAAGCACGTCATCGAGTCGCTCGACACCGCCCTCTTCGAGCGGGTCACCGGCCTCACCATCGCCGACTTCAAGCTTGCTCAGCGACCTCGGGCTCTTCAACGCCCAGCACATGAACCACGCGATCTACCAGTTCAGGTCTTTCGAGCGGGCAAGTCTGCAGTACGCGGAGCGCTGAGACCGATGGTCAGCCGCATCGCGTTGGCCTCTGGGATCGTGTCGAAACCGCTTGAACGCTGGCACTGAGACGGTCCCGCGTCTAGTCCGCGCTGGCGCGCGACGACGCCGAGCGGACCGGCGAACGCGAGGTACGGCCTCCGTGGGAAAGCATCCGACGCTCACCCGTAATCGTGGCGCGGAACTGCGGCCAGTCCTTGGGTCTTCGGAGGCCTCCAGCCCCAGGTCCTCCTCGTCGGAGTCGAAATAGGCCATCTTTTCGTAAGGCGGCTCGGCGAGCATGACCTGACGTCAGATCACCCGCCGCAGCCGCCGCCCCATCGCCGCCCCCGACGCCCCGAACCGCCGGCAGAACCCATCAAAGTCAAACCGCCCCGCAGCCGCCTAGTACTCGCTCCCGCACCAACCGCGCCGGCATCAGCATCGCCGCCGCAAACACCTGGGCCTCCTCCTCAATGCTCGGCCCGTCCTCCGGCGCGTCCGGGTCGACGGCCGAAGACCGACAGAACACCGGCCGCTCGTCCTGCCCGTCGTCCCGGTGCATGCACCAGTGCCCGAGCTCGTGGCAGATCGTGAAGCGCTTTCGGGCGGGAACTGCGCGGCCTCGGAGGCGTTCACCCAGATCTCGCCCCACAGGGGCAGCAGCAGGCCCGACAGCCGCTGGTCGCCGCTCAACGCGGGCGCGCCGGGCGCGGTCGACAGGTCGTCGACCTCCCTCACCAGCAGGTTGAAGCACGAGTCCGCGATGTCCTCGACCGGCACCGGCAGGCTCTCGCCGTCCCAGATCCATGACGGCACCCGCTCGAGGACTCGCTCGGCTCGGGCCTCGATCGCCGCGACGACCTCAGGCGTCAAGGCGGGTCATCGCAACCCGGCTCCGCGTCGAGCCCGGCCAGCCAGCGCATCGCCCGCTCCGACAACGACCGCGAACCCGCGAACGCACCGATCAACGAACAAGCCAGCTCTCGGTCCCCGCTCGCCAGCGCGAATCGCAGCAGCAACACCGGATCGGGCGAAGACATCGGCATCACCACGAACGTCGCAGCCGCTCACCAGCCCCTGACGAATCACGCGCCTCCGCGGAACAGCTCGTCGACCTCGTCCCAACCGGTTTCGGCCTCGTCCCCGGCGCCGCCCGCCGGCGCGCTCGGGGCCGGCGTCCCGACGGCCATGTCCGCCACAGGCGGCGGCGCCTGCCGCGCGAACACGGCCCCCGGCGCGGCGGGCGGCGCCGCCGGACCCAGCGCGTCGCCCATCGCCCGCAGCCGCTCGGCGCTCTGGCCGAGGATCGCGCCCAGCGCCTCCAGCACGCGCCCGGAGACGCCGGCCGACGAAAGCCGCCCCTGCTCCATCTGGTTGTAGTAGTCCGCCACCTTCTCCGAGCGGTCGCCAACCCCCAGCGACTCCGCCAGCCGCGCCACCAGCACCGAGCGCTTGATCCGTGCCCGGTTGCGCAGGTCCGGCAGCACGGTCGGCCATAGCCCGCTGACTCCCGTGATCGACGGCGAGAGCGCCTCGACGACCTTCTCGGCCGTCGAGCCCTCGTACGCCGCCGCGCTCATGTCCACCGGCACCCGGGGCGCGTGCATGAGATATCCGTCGATCAGGGCCTCGAGCTCGAGCCGGGACCCGCGATCCGGGGCGCGGGCCAGGAACGCCAGCGGGTCGGCCTCGCCGCCCGCCTGGTGCTCGGCGATGAACTCCTGGAGAAGGCGGTCGACGTCGGTCATTCCAGCCGCTCCCTCAGCGTCCGACGGAAGCGCGAGCCGATCTGCTGGACGTTGTTCTCGGTCATGTCCGCGTCCGGGAACCTCCCGTTGACGTCCTCCACGACCTTCGCCGCCGGCCACTGCATGTAGCAATAGGCAACCACGACGGCCTGGTGGACCGGGCTCAGCTCCGCCAGCGCCGAGCCGATCTCCATTCGCAGCTCCATCTCGTCCGCGTCGGCCCCCAGGGATTCGGGCGTCGAGCCCCACGTGTCCTCGTCGCCCGCGTTCTCCTCGGGCAGGGGCGCAACGTCAAGAGACAAAGGCCGGTGATGATCCGCGATCCGCCGCCCCACGATCGTGTTCAGCCACGAGCGGAACTCGCCCACGGTCTCGCCGGCGAACGCCGCTCCCAGGGCGCTGATCATCGCCTCCTGGGTCACGTCCTCGACATCGCGCGCGGGAACCTTCATGCGGACCCGCCGCCGGACATCGCCGACGTTGGCCAGGACCAGCGCCTGCAGGGCCCGGCGCGCCTCGCCGGGATACCCCAGCGCCCGCGCGGTGCGGATGTGGTCCAGCAGGCGATCATCGTCCTCGGCGGCCAGCTCCTGGTCGGTGAGGCGTCTGAAGTCTTGGGAGCCCAATGAGGGAAAGGTCGCAGAAACGCGGCAGGTTCCTGACAAACCTACATTCCGTGTCAGCGGACGTGTATTACTCACGACCAGCAGACCATGGAGGGTGTGTTGGCGCGCTTGTACCTCAACCATGCGGTCGCCTTGGACTGGCTGATCGCGCTGGAGTTCGGCCGGGTGGACGATGCCCAGCCGCCGGACAACTGGCGTGGGGTCACCGATCACCTGGGCTTCCTCTACGACTCGCCGGGCGGGCGCTGCCTCGGGTTCAAGGTCCTCGAGTTCTCGCGCTTCGACGTCGACGCGCCCGACGCGCGCGAGATCTGGGACGGCCCGCGCTTCGACGCGCCGCTCCTGGGCCTGACCGAACTCCAGCGCGGGGGAGATCATCGTCGCCGCCCGCTCGCTGCTCGACGGGCACAACACGATCAACCGCTCGTTCTTCGAGGCCGCCATCGAGGAGCAGGAGGACCCGCAGGAGGCCCTCGCGCTCTGGCTCGCCTGCCTCCAGGCCGGCGACTCCATGGCCCACTTCGCCCTCGGCTACACGCTCTACGAGCTCGGCCGCTTCCACGAGGCCTACCGCCACCTGCGCCACTACACCGAGATCGCCCCCTTCCACTCCTGGAACTGGTGCTGGCTGGGGAAGGCCGCGGCCGCGCTGGGCGAGGTCGACGAGGCGCGGGCGGCCTACCGGCGGGCGCTCGAGCTCGAGGACGAGGGCTACGACGAGACCGACGCCCGCTCGCTGCTCGACGACCTGCGCTAGAACCCGCTCCCCGCCGGGTAGACGCTGCCGTGTGACCGATCAGGAGAAGCGCGAGGACGTTCGGCGCGGCCCGGTCGGGCGGTCCCTCGCCACGTCGGTTCACGGCAACAGCCAGGCCTTCGGGTTCTCGATCATGATCACCGGGACCTTCGGCGTGCTCGCGTCGCTGCGGGGCTCGCCGCGACCGATCGACATTCTCCTGTTCGGGTTGGGGGCGGCGCTGGCGGTGGCGGTGCTCGAGGCCGTGGTCACCCGAGGCTTCCGAGCGCCCGCCGAGTCGGTTCCGTCGGAGGTGGAGATGCTCGGGACGGCGCTGAACTTCATCTCGGTGGGCGCCGGGCTGGGCGCCGCGATCGGAATCGGACACGCTGTCGACGGTGTGGTCGCCTGGCCGCTGGCCGCCGCTCTGGCATCCACCGCCTTCATCCTTCTCGAGAGCAGCGAGGTGCTGGCCGCGTCGGCGATCCAGCGGCGGCGCGGCGACCCACAGGCCGAGACGTCCGTGAAGGAGTGACCGCTCAGGACGCGACGCCGCGCAGGCGCCGGCGCGGCGCCGCCGGCAGGCGCTGCCAGGCGCGGTGCGCCTGGGCGAGCGAGCGCTCGGCGAGCCTCGTGGCCGTCCGGCGGCGCAGGACGGCCGCCGAGGCCAGCGGCTGCTCGTGGGCGCCGAGCGTGCGCTTGAACTGCTCGCCGCCGCGCAGCATGTTGAACGCCGAGCATCCCTCGGCCGCCGCCGCCCGCACGGCGTGGTCGGCCAGGACCGCGCCCGGCCGGTAGCGCGAGAACTCCGGATCGAACGCCTGGAGGTAGCCGAACGCGGTCGATCCCAGACGCCAGCCGTAGTTCGCGGCCACCATGCGGCCCCCGGCCTCCAGGACCCACAGCCTCAGCCATCCCCGCCGCGCACAGCGCCGGGCGAACTCGCGCTGGAACGCCAGGCTCTGGGGGTCGAAGTGGTCGGGCCCCCAGCGCGCGGCGTGCAGGCGCAGGAGAGCGTCGAAGTCGCGGTCCGCCTGCCCGGGGGTCCTGCTGCAGCGGACCTGGGCCCACCGCTGGGCCCGCAGGCGCCGGCCGTGCCGGCGCAGCTCGCTCGCCGTCTTGCCCTGCGCACCCACACGCGCCGTGAGGTCGGCGACGTTGAGCACCGTGTTCTGGGGCCTCGGCTGGAGCGTCCAGCGGCGGCTTCCCCGCACGGCCGCGTCCAGTTCCCCCAGCCACGATTCGCACGCCCGGTCGCAGCGCCACAGCCCGGGGAGCCTGTCGAGCACAGACGCCGCCGCGGCGGCCACTGCGGGCTCGTCGGCCGGGTCGCAGGCCGGGTCGAACCAGTCCGCGTAGGGACCTCCGGGTCCCTCCAGCCAGCGGCTCCCGGGCCGGCTGATCAGGGGTATGACGCCGGCCAGCGCCCCGTCGGCGCGCCGCGCCGCGATCACCACGGGGCACGCGCCGGGATGCGCCTCCAGCCACGTCTCGTGCCATTCCGGCAGCACGAACGGGTTCTCCCGGCGCACGGCCAGGCGTCGCCATTCAGACACCGTCGGCGCCTCGAGTGTGCTCAGTACCTCCGCCCGCAACCTACGTGCCTCCCGTCAGGAGCGCGCAGGGTGATTGTTCCCCGTCGGGACGTGCTGACACATCCCGGCGTCAGGTTCTTGCGCCCTCGCGCGACCCGACCCCCATGACCCCACTCACGCCGTCCCTCATCCTCGGCGACCCTCAGGTCGCCGGCCCGCTGGCCGTCTTTCCCGTCCGGGCCTCCCTGCCCCCGCGGCTGGAGTACCGGGCGCTGGCCACCGCCTCGCAGCAGGGCGCGTTCGTCAAGGAGCTCGACGGCGGCGCGTCCGTCCGCGAGCTCGTCCTCGAGAACCCGACCGATCTGCCGCTGCTCGTCTACGAGGGCGAGGAGGTCCTGGGCGCCCAGCAGAACCGCACCTTCGACGTCTCGGTCCTGGTCGACGCCCGCTCGCGCCTCCCGGTGCCCGTGAGCTGCGTGGAGCAGGGCAGGTGGGACCACACCCAGGCCGACGCCCACTTCGCGCCCGCGCCCCAGGCCGCCGACCCCAGCCTGCGCCGGGTCAAGCGCGCCCGCGCGAACGAGCGTGCCGCGGTCGGCGCGGAGGCCGCGCCCGATCAGGGCGAGGTGTGGCAGACGGTCGCCTCGCGGCTGGCCGACCACGGCGTGCAGTCGCCCAGCGCCGCCATGAACGACGTCTACGAGCACCGCCGTCACGACCTCGACGAGATGGTCGGCGCAATCCATCCGGTCGAGGGCCAGGTGGGCGCGGTCGCCGCCGTCGGCGGACGGCCGGTCGCACTGGACCTCGTCTCGCGCCCCGAGGTGTTCGCCGACCTGCTCCCGCGCCTGTCCCAGGGCTACGGCCTCGACGCGCTCGCCGCGCCGGATGCAGAGCCCGACCCGACGCGGGCGCAGGACCTCCTCGACTCGGCCCTCTACGCGCCGCGGGCGGACCTGCCCACGGCCGGCCTGGGGCGGGGCCTTCGCCTCGTCGCGCCCGAGATCGTCGGGAGCGGCCTCGAGCACGACGGCGAGCTGATCCAGCTCTGCGCATTCCCGGCCGAGGACCGGCCGACGGGCGCGCCCGCCATTCAGGCCACCCCGATCGCCCGGCCCTCGCGCCGGCGGCGCTCGCGCTGATGGCACCCGGCGGCATCGCATCCGGCTTCGACCGCCTCGAGGACTTCCTCGCGGTCCAGGGTGCCATGCCGCCGATGGCCGCGGTGCTCAACCTTCAGTCCGCGGTCGGGATCGAAGACGAGGAGCGCTCGCTCATCCGCGAGCGCTCCGAGTCCCTCGGCTGCGAGGACCACGCCGGCGCGGTGCTGCTGGGGATCCTCGTCGGGCTGCTGGCGGCGGGTTAGGGCTTCTTCTTGGCCGCCGGGGGCTTGGCGTGCCAGCTCACGACGCCCGTGTCGGCGGTGGGACAGCCCGGGATCGTCCCCCTGATGCGGATGGTTCCGGACACCGCCCTGTTGTGGTTCGAGAACGAGCCGCCGAAGGTCACCGTCTCGCGGCCGCGGTTGAGCTTGGCCGTGGCATGAAACGAGCCGCCCTTGGTGACCGGGATGTCGTCGGGGAAGAAGTCAGACGTGGCCGAGGTGCCGAACCGGCCGCACGACGCCGGGACGTTGGCCCACTCGATGCGGGTCAGCTTCGTGGGCCTGTGCGGTGCGGCCTTGGCGAGCCTCGCCGTGACCTCGATGTCGGAGTGGACACCGGGGCCGGCGGCGCCGCGATAGAAGCGGCTCGCCGCCAGCGCGACTCCCGGGAGGACCAGCAGCGCGATCGCGACACCCAGCAGTACGAGAACCCGTCTCTTCATGGGTCTGCCTCCGTCCTGGAATAGCGCGCGTGAGGCCGGGGCCTCACGCGCAGCCTACTCCGACCCGGCAGACCTCAGCCGATGTGCACGACCTGCAACCGCCCGCTGCGCGGCGTCAGCAGCGCGTTGCCGCGGAACAGCGGCGCGACGCGGATGCGCGAGCCTCCGCGGCCGGCGCGGATGACCGCCGAGGCGGAGTAGCGGCAGTCGCCGCCCAGCGGCGAGCGCACGCTGCGCACGACCCGGTGGCCCCGCAGGAAGCGGACCCGCACGGTGCCTCGGCAGGCGCCGAAGGGCACGAGGCTCTTCTGCGCGTGCAGGGTCCCGGACGTCGTCAGCCTCCACAGGCGCCCGCTGAGGTGGCGCCGGTGGGTGTTGCGCGTCAGGGTGCCCGGATGCCGGCGTCCGGTGATGAAGATCTGGTCGGCGCCGGCCGCGGTCCCGTCCTTGTTCGTGGCCACGATCCGGTAGTGGTAGATCTGGTGGGGCTGAAGGCCGGTCAGCGTGAAGCTCACGGGCTGGGGGAACGGCCGGGCGGACACCGCGAACGCGGTCGTCTCGACGCCGTAGGCCGACGTCAGGCCGAACTGGAACCGGTAGGTCGCCGCGCTGCGCACGGAGGCGACGACGCCGGTGAGCTGCGCGCCGCTGAGCGTGCGGTGGAACGTCCCGCCGGTGAAGACGGCGGGCGGCGCCGGCGCGACGCCGGCGGTCTTGAAGTGGCGGTCCTTACCCACGGTGGAGCCCTGCGAGTTGGCCGCCACGACGCGGTAGTGGTAGGTCGTGCCCGGGGTCAGCTTGGAGATCCCGGTCTTCACGGACACGCTCTTGGTCCCCGAGCCCGCGGACTTCGTCACCGTCTGGGCGCCGTAGGCCGACGTGGGCCCGTACTGGAAGTAGTAGACCGTCCGCTGGCCCCCGGGGTTGATCGCCGCGTTGAGCGTCGCGGTCGTCTTCTTCACCGAGCTCGCCCCGCCCGTCGTCACCGACGGTGAGGCCGCGCCGGCCACCGCCGCGCACGCCAGGAACAACCCCATGCCAATCACCAAGACCAACCGCCGCATCGAACGCACTTCCTTCCCCGCTGAAGTTTGTGATTCCGGTATTCCCTGCTCTCCCACCCTGCGAACAGGCCCGCGGGTCCGAAGTTGCGCTCGGCGCGATACTGCGCCTGTGCCGTCCGCTTTCTCCCTGATCGAGTTCCCCGCCGACGACCCCGAGCGCGCGCGGGCCTTCTGGAGCCGGGCTGCTCGAGGTCGACCTGGAGTCGCGGACGCCGGAGCAGGGGTCGGGCTGGCAGACGAACGGCGAGGGGCCGGCGCTGGGCGTCCACGAGCGCGGCCGGGGCCCGGGAGACTCGTTCTCGCTGCCCTACTTCGAGGTCGACGACATCGCGGCCGCGCTCGCGCGGGTGCAGGAGCTGGGCGGAAGCGTCGTCCATCCGGGCGAGCGCTTCGCCATCTGCAAGGACTCCGAGGGCAGCCCGTTCGGGCTGGCCGTGCGCGGCGAGTAGTCTTGATCGATGTGGCCGCTGCGCACGGAGGCTGTAGTGGCCGTAGTGGTCCTGGGCCTCGCCGTCCCCGCCTCCGCCTCCGCGTTCACCGAGTTCGCGGTCGACCGGACGGACGACACGACCGGCCCGGCCACCACGGCGTGTACCGCCGCGCCCAACGACTGCACCCTGCGCGGGGCGCTGGGCCGGGCGGACGGGACTACCGCACCCGACCTCGTGTCGCTTCCCGCCGGGGTCTTTCGCCGCGATCCCTCTCTCGACGGAATGGTGATCGTCCAGAGCGTGAACATCGAGGGCGCGGGCGCGCGCAAGACGGTCATCGAGGGACCGAACATGGCCGGACACGGCGCGACGCTCGACTTCTCCGTCCAGTCGGGCCAGACGTCGTCGAACGACTCGGCGATCCGAGACGTCACGATCACCAAGGGCATCAACAATGGCGGCGGCGGGATCTTCTCCTACGGGACCAACCTCTCGCTGGACCGAGTTCTCGTGACCGGCAACGTCGCGCCGGGCATCGATTTCATGGTCAAGACACCGGGCATCGGGGCCGGGATCGGCTTCAACACGCCCGGTCGCAGGCTCACCATTGACAACAGCACGATCTCCGGGAACCGCGCGGAGGGCAAGACCGGCAGTCGCGTCGGGGCCGTGTGGAGGTCTTCCAGGGGTCGGCCATCGATTCGCGACTCCACGATCGCCGGGAACATCGCGACGGTGATGGCGGCTCGGCGACGGGGGCGGGCGTGTCCGCCACGTCCGGCGGGAGCATCGCGCTCGACCGCGTGACGGTCGCCGGCAATCAGGCGGAGGACGGGGCGCCGGTAGGCGGTGGCCAACGTGTGGCGCGAGGCGGGTTCGACGATCACCGCGACCCGCTCGATCATCGCCGACGGGCTCGCTCCCACGGGCTCCAACAGCCAGAACTGCGCCGTCCCGATCACATCCCAGGGGTTCAACGTCGAGGACCGCGACCAGTGCGGCCTGGGGGCCGGCGACCGGCGCAACGCCAACGCCGGGCTCGGTCCTCTGGCGAATAACGGCGGAACGACGGACACGCGCTCGATCACGGCCACGAGCGCTGCCTTCGACTTCGCCGGGGACTGCCTGATGGGCGATCAGCGCGGCTTCGCCCGTGCGTTCGGCGCCTGCGACTCCGGCGCCTTCGAACTTCAGACCATCCCGCCGGGAGCCGGGGGCGGCGGTCAGGGCGGCGGCGGTGGCCCGGGCGCCGACAGGCTGGCTCCGCGCTTCTTCCGCTCTCCGGCCTTCGTCCCTTCGAGGTCGACGACGTGGCGGCGGCGCTGGAGAGGGTTCAGTCGCTCGGTGGCTCGGTCGCCCACCCGGGCGAGCCTTCGCCAACGCAAGGGCGCCGAGGGCGGCCCGTTCGGGCTCGCCGCGCGCTAGGCCGCGCCAGCTCTGACCCGCGCCCTTGCCGCCCCGGCGGCAAGCTCCTACATTGCGTGGACGTGCCCCAGTCGGCGTCCGGTGCCCTCTCGCCCCGCAAGTCCCACGCCCTCGAGCTCTTCGCGGGCCTGCCTCGCCATTACGACTCCTTCGGCGCGGTCCTCAGCTTCGGGCAGGACCCGCGCTGGCGCCGCGCGCTCGTCGCGGCGATCGCGCCCGGGCCGGGCGACCGGGTGCTCGACGTGGCCACTGGGACGGGCCTCGTCGCCCGCGCGCTGGTGCGGGCGGGGGCGGGTCACGTTGTGGGGCTCGACCAGAGCCCGCAGATGCTCGCGCGCGCGGCGCAGCTGATCGCGCGCGACCCGGGGGCGGCCGCCCGGATCGAGCTGCGGGAGGGGACGGCGGAGCACCTGCCCTTCGGCGACGGGGAGTTCGACCACGTGTCGTTCACGTACCTGCTGCGCTACGTCGACGATCCGGGCGCGACGCTGGCCGAGCTGGCGCGGGTGCTGCGGCCGGGGGGACGGCTGGCGTCGGTCGAGTTCGGGGTCCCGAGCGCGCCGGTGCTGCGCGGGCTGTGGCGGGCCTGGTCGCGGGTCGGGCTGCCCGGTCTCGGACGCCTGGTCTCGCGCGAGTGGTACGAGGTCGGGCGCTTTCTGGGGCCGAGCATCGAGGGCTTCGACCGGACCTACCCGCTCGACGCCCAGCGCGCGCTGTGGGAGCGCGCGGGCCTGGGGGCGGTGGAGATCCGGCGCATGAGCTTCGGCGCCGGGGTGGTCATCTCGGGGACGCGCGGTGGCGACGCATCGGCTTGACCGCCCGGCGTTCTACGCCCTGCGCGGCGGCGGCTGGCGCGACCTGCTCACGCTGCTGCACCCGCCCTACACGGCCTGGCACCTGAGCTACGTGGCGCTGGGCGCGGCGGCGGCGCCGGTCGTGCACGTCGACCGACTGCTCGCCGCCCTGGGCGCGTTCTTCCTCGCCGTGGGGATCTCGGCGCACGCGCTGGACGAGCTCCAGGGACGGCCGCTGGGGACCCGGCTGTCTGATCGGACTCTGGTCGGCCTCGCGGTGCTTGGACTGGCGGGGGCCGCGGGGATCGGGATCTATGGAACGGTCACCGTCTCGGCCACGCTCGCGGTCTTCGTCGCGGCGGGAGTGTTCCTCGTCGTGGCCTACAACCTCGAGCTCTTTGGCGGGCGCTTCCACACCGACCTCTGGTTCGCCGCGGCGTGGGGCGCGTTCCCCGCCCTGACCGGCTACTGGGTCTGCGCGCTGTCGCTGCACCCGGCAGGGCTGCTCGTCGCCGCCGCCTGCTGGGCGCTCAGCCTCGCCCAGCGCCGCCTGAGCACGCCGACGCGCGAGCTGCGCCGCCGGACGGTGTCGGTGGACGGCCAGCAGCGGCTGGCCGACGGCACCGTCAAGGAGCTCACCGCCGCCGGCTTGGCCGCGCCACTGGACGGCGCGCTGCGCGCGCTCTCGCTGGCCATGCCGCTGCTCGCGGCGGCCGCGCTGACAGTGCGTCTCTGAGGGCGTCCCCCGGGGGGTCTGACCCCTTGGGGAGCCTGGGGGCGATTTCGCGATGGAGCCTGTGGAGTTCGCTCGCTGGACTCGGCGAGGCACCCGGCGTAGTGTCGCCCGCACGATGCGCGTGGCTGGAGTCTTTGGCTTGGTGCTTGCCGCAGTGGCCCTGTTCGGTCCGGTGGCGGCGCGTGCGGACATCATCGCTGCGACCGAGGTGCCCGATCCGACCGCTGGGAGTCACGACGCCGACATCGCGCTGGTCAACGCCTCCAGCGGAGCGCGTGTCCCGCTGCCCTCCGGCATCAACACCTCGCAAGATGAGTCCCATCCGAGCATCACCCCGGACGGAAAGCGCCTCGTCTTCGAGCGCGTAGACCATGCCTCGAACACGGTCCACATCATCGTCGTGGACCTTGGCACCGGGCAGCAGGCGGACCTCTTCAACGCGTTCGAGGTCCCACAATTCCGGCCCATCACGCCGACCATTTCGCCCGACGGCAACACGGTCCTGACCGGCGCACCACCGCAGCCGCTCAACGGCGGGGTCGTCGTCGCGTGGACGCAGACGAGCCTGGCCAACTTCCCTGGCGGGCCGTTCCCGCACACCGTCCGGACGGAGCCCAGTATCTCGGCCTCGGGCTCCGTCTCCAGCACGAGTCCGGAGGTCACGCCCGCCGGCGTCGTCGCACTGGACTCACCGGCTCAAGGCGTCGTCGTGGACTTCGCGGGCGCCAGCAGGCTCGTGACCATTCCGGGCCCGGGCGAGGAGCGAGATCCCGTGACGTCGGAACCCAACGGCGTCGTCGTGTTCGAAGGCCAAACGCCCGCGGTTTTCAGCCTCGACTTCCGCGTACTGGGCTCTGACCATCTGCCAACCGGATCAACCCTCGCGCTGTCGAGTGTCGTCAACGCTCCCGACGCCACCGAACTGCGGCCGACGTTCACCGCCGACGGGCGCTACCTCGTGTTCATCCGTTCAAAGGGGACGGGCAACCCCCACCTGCTCGTCTTTGACACCGTCACCCAAACGCTGTTGAACCCGGGGGGAGTTGACCTTGGCCCGGTGACCAGTGCCATCTGGGTCAGACAGGGCAACGTCTCGGTCTACACCGCCAGCGTGCTGACGTTCACGTCGATCACCTTTAGGGGGGTCAAGACGCTCGTGCAGTTCCAGCTCAACCAATCCTCCGGTGTCGGGATCCTCGTCCAACGCATCATCGGCCACCACCGACTATTCGGGCGTCGCGTCGCAACTCTGCGGAACGTGGGGCGCGTGCCCTTCGGCAGCTTCCACCGCGGCCGGCACCACGCGCGCTGGAACCTACGTGTCAACGGCCGGCGCCTGCCACGCGGCAGCTACCTCATCACACCCCGCGCCCTGGCGAGCCGCGGTGCCGTACGCGACCTCGGAACACCGCGCCGCATCACGATCCGCTGACGCGCGTGCTGTTGCCCGCGGGGCACCGATGGAGCAGACGAGCTGGCAGGCCGTGGAATGGCGAGAGGGCAACGCCATCTGGTGGCGGGCCAGTCCGAGCGAGGCCGAGGCCCTCGAAGCCGTGGGGCTGCGGGAGTAGCGCCCCGCTCAGGCCTCGGCGCCCTGGCGGTCGCCCGCGCGCAGGAACCGCCGCATCGCCGCGTGGGTCTCGGACGGCCGTTCGAGCTGGGGGACGTGGCCGCAGTTGAGCTCGATGTGCTCGGAGTGGGGCAGCGCGTCGGTGACGTGCGGGGCGAAGGCGACCGGGACGAGGCGGTCGTGGCGGCCCCAGACGAAGAGCGCCGGAGCCTCCAGGTCGCTCAGTCGCGGCCAGAAGCCGTCCTCGCCCTCCGGCTCCTCGAGGTAGATGTGCCGGGCCGCGGCGTAGAAGGCGGCCCGCCCGCGCGGGGTGCGGAACGTGCGCAGGAACTCGTCGACGCCGGCGGCGGCCCACCCCGAGCCCGCTCCGGGCACCAGCCGTCGCACGAAGCCCTCGACGACGCTGTGGGGCGCGACCTGAACCAGCCCCAGCTCCGGGCGCACGAGGCGAAGGAGCGTCGCCCAGGGCCGTTCGCGGCGCCAGGCCAGCGAGGAGGACAGCAGCACGAGACGGTCGACCCGCTCGGGATGGCGCAGCCCGACCTCGAGCGCCACCCGGCCGCCCATCGAGTTGCCCACGACGTGCACGCGCTCCAAGCCCAGCTCGTCGAGCAGGGTGACGACGGCCCGCGCGAAGTACGCAGCGTCGTAGGCGGCGCCCACCGGCTTGTCGGAGTCGCCGAAGCCGGGCAGGTCGACGGCGATGACCCGGAAGTCGTCTGCCAGCGCCGCCACGGTGGGAAGGAAGGAGGCCTTCGTGCCGCCGAGCCCGTGCAGCGCGACGATCGGGTCGCCGGTGCCCGCCTCGAGCGTCGACAGCGTGCCCATGGTCGTGCGCACGGACGCGAACTTCAGCCGTCCGGGCTCGGTCGCGCCGCTCGTCGCAGCCAGCAGGCCGACTCCGAGGTGCAGGTTGTCGCGGATGGTCAGCCGGCGAGCGCGGAACGCGTCCATGCCGCCGCGCACGTCGGCGGCGATGGCCTCCCACGTGGCCTCGTCGGCGCCCAGGCGAGCCTGGGGTGAACCGCCGTCGGCCTCGGCGAGCCGGGCGCCGCGCGGATCCACGATGACGTCCCAGGGCTCGCCGTCGGAGACCTCGAGGCGGATCCGCACCCCGTCAGCAGGGGCGTCGAGCACGTCGGGGTCGTAGCGCTCGACCAGCGAGCGCAGCGCGCGGGGCGCGTCGCTCATCCGCCGTCGGGCCTGTTCGCGTCGTAGAGCGCCGAGAAGAAGTCCTCGAACTTGCGGTAGACGACGTTGCGCTTGACCTTCAGCGTCGGCGTCATCTCGCCCTGGATCTGGGTGAGGTCGCGGTCGAGGACGCCGAAGCGCTTGATCTGCTCGATGCGGGCGAAGCGGGCGTTCACGGACTCGACGATCTTGGCGATCTCGCCCAGCACGTGCTCGTTCGCGGCCATCGTCTTCACGTCGGCCTCGATCCCCAGGCGCAGCGCCAGGTGGGGCGCCTCCTCGGGGTCGAGGGTCAGCATGGCGACGAGATAGGGGCGCCGGTCGCCGAACACGACGGCCTCGGAGATCCACCGGCTCTCCTTGAGCTGGTTCTCGATGTTCGACGGCGTGATGTTCTTGCCGCTCGACGTGATGATCAGGTCCTTCTTGCGGCCCGTGATGGAGACGTAGCCGTCGGCGTCGATCGCGCCGAGGTCGCCGGTGGCCAGCCAGTCGCCGTCGACGAACGAGCCCGCCGTCGCCTCCTCGTCGCGGTAGTAGCCCTGGAAGACGCACCGGCCGCGGACCAGCAGCTCGCCGTCTTCGGCCACCCGCAGCTCGGTGCCCGGGAGCGGCCGGCCGACGGTGCCGAAGCGAAGCTCGCGCGGCGTGTTGATCGCGCCCGCGGCGCTGGTCTCGGTCATGCCCCAGCCCTCCAGCACGAGGATCCCGCAGGCGTCGAAGAACTCGAGGATGTCCCGGGCGATCGGCGCGGCGCCGGTCGCCGCCAGGACGAGGTGGCCGCCGAACAGGCCGCGCACCTTCGACAGCACGAGCCGGTCGGCCAGCATGTGCTGCGCCGCCAGCGCCGGCGAGAGCCGGCGCCCCGAGCGCTCCCGCTCGCGCCTGGCCCGCCCGATGCCCACCGCCCACCGGAACAGCCGCCGCCGCGCGCCGGACTGCTGCTCGATCCCGGCGTGCGCCGCGGTGTAGACCTTCTCGAACATCCGCGGCACCGACGGGAAGTAGGTCGGCTCGGACTCGCGCAGGTCCTTGAGCAGGAGGCCGCGCTCGCGCCGCCAGAAGACGAGGGTGCCGCCCAGGTCGGTGACCGCCATCTCGATGATCCGCGCCAGCGAGTGGGCCAGCGGCAGGAACATGAAGAACACCAGCGGGGTGTTCGTGGTCTCGGTCAGGTCGAGGCGCTGCTCGTAGGCGCGCGTGGCCGAGAGGAAGTTGTCGTGCGTGAGCATGCAGCCCTTCGGCGGACCGGTCGTGCCGGAGGTGTAGATCAGCGTCGCCAGGTCATTGGGCGAGCCCAGCGAGAGGCGGTCCTGGATGGGCAGGTCGGAGACGCCCGCGCCGCGCAGGCGCAGCTCGTCGAGCGAGATCACGCCCACCCCGGTCTCCGCGTCCTCGAAGGCGACGACGTACTCGAGCTCCGGGCAGTCCTCGCGGATCTCGGCGATCTTCGCCAGCTGGGCGGCGTTCTCGCAGAAGACCAGGCGCGCGCCGCAGTGGTTGAGCACGTAGCGGCATTCCTCGGGGGAGTTGGTCTGGTAGACCGGCGCGACGACCGCGCCCGCGCACAGCGAGCCGAAGTCGGCCAGCGTCCACTCGGGGCGGGTGTCGGACAGGATCGAAACCCGGTCGCCGGCGTCGATGCCCAGGGCCATCAGCCCGCGGGCGATCTCGCGCACGGCGTGGCCCATCTCGGTGTAGGACATCTCCTCCCAGCCGTCCGCGCCGCGCCAGCGAAGAGCCGGCCCGCGGTTGGCTTGGCAGGCCTCGAGCACCATCTGACCGAGGGTCCGGCTCTCGGAGGCGACCCTCGACACTCCCACGGACGCTGTGGCGGTGCTGCTGCTCACTCCCACAGGGTCGCGCCAGACGAGCAGCGCGCCATCGGCACCTGTCACGGTGCCGGGGGCGGCGTTCTACTGAGCGACTCTGCCTTAAGGGTGCAACCGGACGGGCAGCGTCTTCATCTGGTTGACGAACGGCGACTCGACGTAGGCCGGCGGGCCGTTCATCTCCATGTTCGGGTAGCGCTTGAGCGTCTCCTCGAACAGGATCTTCAGCTCCAGGCGCGCGAGCGCCGCGCCGAGGCAGAAGTGCCGACCGCCGCCGCCGAACGCCTGGTGCTCGGGGTTGCGCTCGGCGTCGAAGCGGTCCGGGTCCTCGTAGCGCGACTCGTCGCGGTTGGACGACACGTACCACATGAGCACCTTGTCGCCCTCGGAGATCTTCTGGCCGTGCAGCTCCGTGTCGCACGTCGCCGTGCGGCGGAAGTGGGCGAATGCGGGGAACATCCGCAGCGACTCCTCGACCGCGCTGGGGATGAGCGACGGATCGCCGATCAGCTTGTCGCGCTCCTGCGGGTTCTCCATCAGCGCGCGCATGCCCGAGCAGTAGGTCGCCTTGGTGCTGTCGTTGCCCGCGGCCATGAGCAGGAAGAAGCCCATGACGATCTCGTGCTCCTCGAGCTTCTCGCCGTCGATCTCGGCGTGGACGAGGACGGACGTCAGGTCGTCGGTCGGGTTCTCGCGCCGCGCGGCGATGAGCTCCGAGCAGCGCCGGAAGATCTCCGGCACGTCGCGCTCCATCACGGTCTGCGGCCCCTCCGGGTTGACGTCGGGGTCGCCGGCGCCGAGCACCGTGTTCATGAGGTTCGCCCACATCACGTCGTCCTCGGGCGGGATCCCCATGAACGAGCCGATGACGCGCGCCACGACCGGCTGCGCGACCTCGTCGACCAGGTCGCACTCCTCGCGGCCCTCGAGGCGGTCGAGGACGTCGATCGCGATCTGGCGGATCTCGTCCTCGTGCATCCCGATGCGCTTGGGTGTGAACCCGCGCTGGAAGAGCATCTTCAGGCGGTCGTGCTTGGGCGGGTCCATCCCGATGAACATCGCGTTGATGAGCTCGACCGGCATGACCGCGTTGGTCAGCGCGGTGATCCCGCCGACCTCCGACGAGTAGGTCTTCCAGTCCAGGCCGACCGCGCGGACGTCGTCGGCCGTGGTGACCGACCAGAAGCCCGGCTCCTGCGGGAATTCGGGGATCTTCTGGCTGAAGTGGACGGGGCACTCCGAGCGCAGGCGCTTGAACAGCTCGTGGGGCGGCCCGTCGGGCCAGTGCTGGCGCTCGATGACGAGGACGTCGTCGAGCGGGGTGTCCTCGGTGTAGGGGACCTCGGGCTCGAGGACCACCTGGCGCTGGGCCAGCTTGGGCGGGGCGGACTGCGGCTCTGCGGACATGCGTTACCTCGGAGTGCGGGGGGAGACGAAGAGGCGACGATAACGGCTGGCTGGCTGGCCAGCAAACGCGGTCGCGTGATACTGCGCACATGCCCTCGAGCAACGCCGAGGTCCTCCTCGCCGGGATGAATGCCTTCAGCCGCCGCGACCTTGACGTGGCGCTGGAGGGGATCGCGCCGGACACGATCTGGGAGATCGGCCCGGAGATGCTGCTCGAAGCCGGGGTCTACGAGGGGCGCGAGGGCGTGCGGGGCTTCTGGGGGCTGTGGCACGACATGTTCGACGACTTCGAGCTGGAGATCGAAGGCTGCGAGGACATCGACGAGCGCCACGTGCTCGCCACCGCTCGCGCGCGCGGGCGCGGCGCGGGAAGCGGCGTCGAGGTGCAGTCGCCGCGCTTCGTGCAGGTGGCCGAGATCCGGGACGGTCAGATTGCCCGCGTGTGGATGCACGCCCAGCGCAGCGTGGCCCTGAGCGCGGCGGGCCTGGACGCCTAGCCCCGAAGCTCAAGACCCGCCTGTCGGCCGAGCGCCTGGACGAGCGCTGGCTGCTCGCCGCCTACTCCCGTGCTCGCCGCCTCCAGCAGGTCGCGGGCGGCCAGGCGACCCCGCTGCTCGTGCTCGACGGCGCCTACGCCGACCGCTCGGTCCGCCGCCGCCGCGGCGTCCTCGTCCTGCCCGCGCGGATGCTGCGCAGCTACCTGCGGCGGCGCCCGGCGGTGCTCGAGGACTCCGAGGTCGAAGTGCTGCGCCGGCGGATCTCCGCCGCCGCCTAGAACAGCCGGTAGCGGTCGCGCGCGATGAAGAAGCCGTGGCTCGTGGCGGTGTTCGTGCACGTCACGCCGTCCTCGCGTGAGGAGCAGCGGAACCGGCCGACCACCGTGTCGAGGCCGTAGGCCAGGGGTTTGAGGCTCGGGTCCAGCGCCGTGTCGCCCGCGCAGACGAACTCGCCGCGCAGGGAGCTGCCGACCGAGATCCCCTGGCCGTAGTCGAACATGCAGCTCGGCGGCTTGGGCGGGGGCTCCCAGTCGCGGTTGCGGATATCGCAGCGCGCGGCGCCGCCGGCGATGACGCAGCCGATGTTGCTCGACGGCGTGCGGAAGAACTGGCGGTGGACCACGGTCAGCGGCGGGGTGGGCGACGTCGGCGGGGTCGTCACCGGCGGCGTGGTCGGCGGGGTTGTGGGCGATGTCGTCGTCGTCGGCGGCACGGGCGGGGTCGTCACGGTGGTGACCACGGTCTTGTCCCCGCCCCCGCAGGCGCCGAGGCCCAGGGCGGCGCAGACGGCGATGAGAGCCGAAACGGGAGCGCGCACGAATGCGAACGCTATGCGACCGGGGCGTCGGCTGCACGCTCTTCCGCCGCCAGGAGGCGCTGGAAGAGCTGGAAGTACTCGCCCAGGTGCCACGGGCCGAGGAAATGGCGGCGCGCACGCTGGTGGGCCTCCTGGCCCATGCGCTCCGCGCGCTGGGGGTCGTCGAGGAGCCCGCCGACGGCGCGCCCGTAGGCGGCGAGGTCGCGCGGGTCGGGCAGCAGGATCCCACTCTCGCCGTCGACGATCTGGTCCTGGATTCCACCCACGGCGCTGGCCACGACCGGCCGGCCCTTCCACATCGCTTCGATCACCGTCAGGCCGAAGCCCTCGGCCAGGCTCTTCTGCACGACCACGTCGGAGTGGCGCTGAAGCGCGTTGACGATCGCCGCGTTCTCCTCGGTGTCGTACATCGGCAGGCAGGCCAGGTGGACGCGTGCGCGCACGTCGGGCGCAAGGTCCTCGCGCGCATGGAAGACCTGCCGCCACACGTCCATGCCCTCCGGGTCGTCGCTGACGGCGTCCACGGCCGGCCCGGCGAGCACGAGGTGGGCGCCCGAGCGGGGCACGATGTGCTCGGCAAAGCCGGCCATCACGCCGAGGGGGTCCTTCAGTCGATCCCAGCGCGAGATCTGGGCGACCACCTGGTCGCCCGGGTGGAGGCGGTCGTCCTGGACCACCTCGGCGTGGCGGTCCACGCGCCCCGCGGAGCCGTCGTTGCGGGTGAACGCGGCCGTGCCGCCCGTGCCGCCGTCCAGCAGGCCGGCGACTTGCAGGATCCCGGTGACCTGCTCGGGCTCGAGCATCTCGTTCTTGACCGAGAAGGCGTCGAGCGAGGGGTGGATGATCGTGACCTTCTCCTTCGGCAGCCCCTCCCAGACGAACGCCTCGCGCGAGAACACGAAGGCATCGGCGTCCAGGACGTACGCGCGCAGGAACTGCCAGGCCTCGCGGGCCTGCTGGTTGGGCCGGTCGCGCCCGATGTGCGAGCGCCAGATCACCTTCGCGCCGGTGGCCTTCATCGCCGTGACGAGGCCGGCGGTCTGGGGGTCGTGGAGGATGACGATGTCGTCCGGGCGAACGAGGGCGGCCAGCGACTCGGCGTTGGGGCGGAGGGTCCGCTCGTAGACCTCGCGCTCGGCCCGGCTGAGCGCGCCGCCGTCTCCGTCCTCGCCGTGGAGGTGGTTGTGGAGGCGCTTGGTGACGGCGAAGAACTCCGGCTCGCCCTGGATGACCATCCACCGGGCGTCGAGTCCCGCGCCGCGGGCGTAGCCGAGGAGGGACACCAGCAACTCGACCACCCCGCCGCCGCGCGAGGTGGAGTTGACGTTCCAGATCACCCGCCCGGCCATCGCGGGGGCCGCCTCCTCGATCAGGTTGCGCAGCCAGGTGAACTCGTCGTCGTCGAGCACCTCGGCGAAGCGCTGAGGGGGCAGCACCGGAATGGAGACCTGCTTGACCCGTAGGGCCATGCTCAGAGTGTGCTGAGGGCCACATCAGAACGCTACGGCCGGGAGTACGGGCGCCCCACCGTGGTTTCCCCGTACGCTTGGCGGCAGCTATGCCCGCCGAAGAAGAGCCCATCACCGCCGCCGGCCTCGAGGCCCTGCGCGCCGAGCTCCAGGAGATGGAGACCGCGGGGCGGATGCAGATGGCCGAGCGCATCAACGCCGCGCGCTCCCTCGGCGACCTCAAGGAGAACGCCGACTACCACATCGCCAAGGAGGACCAGGCGCACATGGAGACCAAGATCTCCCGCCTGCGCGAGCGCCTGCGCAACGCCGTGGTCGTCGAGTCAGACACCTCCAGCGATGCCTTCGACTTCGGCCGCACGGCGCAGATCACCGACGAGGAGACCGGCAGGCAGCACACCTGGACGCTCGTCGGCGCGACCGAGGCCGACCTCGCCCAGGGCCGGCTGTCGGCCGAGTCCCCGGTGGGCCGGGCCCTGCTCGGCGCGGCGCTCGGGTCGTCCGTCGCGGTGCAGACCCCGCGGGGCGAGCGCTCCTACCGGATCGAAAAGCTGCTTTCGTAGGGGCATGGCCGACAACCCCTCGATCCGCAGCGTCAAGATCGACGCCGACGAGCGCGGTGGCTGGTCGTCCGATCGCCCGCGCAAGGAGGGCTCCAAGCCGCGCGAGGCCGACGTCTCGGTGCGCGGGCGCGTGCTGCGCCCCACCGATCGCCTGCGCTACTCGCCGGGCAGCCTGCTGGTGATCGTGTCCGCGTCCGCCGAGGAGCGCGACGCCTTCATCGCCCGCACGGTCGAGGCCAAGAACGCCGTCCTGTCGCTCGGCAAGGTCCGCACCCTGCTCGCCGGGCGCGTGGCCGACGAGGAGATCGAGGAGCGCGCCTCGCAGCTCCTGGCCACCGCGGTGACCAAGCGCCTGCAGTCCGAGGAGAGCGTCGTGCTCGCCGCCGACACGCTGGACCCGGCCGAGCGCGAGCGGTTCGTGCGCCTCGCCGCCGCCGTCCGCCGGCCCCGGCACCTGATCCTCCTCGAGATCCCCCGCGACCGGGTCGGCGAGGACGACGTCGCCCCACTCAACGCGCTGCGCCGCGCCCTGGACGCCGGCGAGCTGGGCGCGGAGGGCTTCCACACCTCGCTGCGGCTGGGTGGCGGCTCGGCCCAGGAGGTCAAGCGGATCGTTTTCCGCCCCGAGCAGCGCGACGACGATTAGCGCTTCAGCACGCTGACGGCCAGCGTCACGAACGGGCGCCGGGCCGTCACGCGATAGTTGCGCCGGGTGTCGAAGCGCAGCCGCCACGTCCCGGGCTTGGCGGTGAAGGGAAAGAGCCGGCGGCGGTGCGTGCGCAGGTAGCCGCAGCGCCCGCGCGCGGTGCCCAGGCGCACCGTGCGCTTGAGGTGGTGGTTGGGCCCGACGTAGTGCAGGTAGACCGGGCGGTTGCGCCCGAACTTCGCCACGGTGAAGCGGACGCGCAGCGTCTGCGGGTTGCCCTGCGAGGGCGCGAAGTCGGCCCCGAAGCCCCTGCAGCGCGCGGCCGAGGCCGGCGAGGCGGGGAGCAGCAGCAGGGCGGCGAGCAGCACGACGACGATCATGGAACGGGCGAGTGTAGGGAGGAGGCGTTGGGCGCCCGTTAAGCGCTGATGTCGCGGCGCAGGTCGCCGGGGCGCACCTCGGTCAGGACGAGGTAGTCGCTGACGATCTCCTGCGCGCGGGAGGTCGCGTCGGCGATCGCCGACGCCGCCTCGTCGGTGGCGCCGCGTCCGAGGTACATCGAGGCGACGACGAGGCGCTGGATGATCTCGTCGTTGATCTGGTAGGCGCGGCGGCGCAGGGCCTCGTTGGCCGCCCGCTCGCGCTCGGCGTCCTGGGCATGGATCTGGTCGGTCACGTCCTCGCAGACGCCGACCATCCGCATCGGGTTGCCGTCGGGGTCGCAGATCACCTCGCCCTGCGTGCTCATGAGGATCTCCCGGCCGTCGTCGGCGCGCATCACGCGCTTGACGTCCTGGAAGGGCTCGTGGTCGGCGAAGGCCTTGCGGTTGCGCTCGTCCACGGACTCGCGATCGTCGGGATGCAGGTACTCGAGGAAGCGCTCGTAGCTGGGGACGATCTCCCGCGGCTCGAGGCCGTAGATCCGGTAGAGCTCGTCCGACCACCAGACGACGTCGTTGGGGATGTCCCACTCCCACGACCCGATCCGGGCCACCTGCTGGGCGTCGGCGAGCTGGCGGCGGGCGAGCGCGAGCTCCACCTCGAGCTCGGCGACGCGAGCGTCCGTGTCCGTTCCGTTCTGCATGCGCTGGGTCGGCTCCAAGCTTTCCGGCGACTCCCGCCCTGGAGGGTACCGGCTGGCGGGGCCGTGCCCGCTAAGGTCGCCGCCCATGGGCAAGCGCGCACGCCGCCGCAACCGCGACACGGCCGAACCGGTCGCGACCGACGACTACACCGACGCCGAGGGCAACGTCCTCACGCTGCGCCGGACCATCTCCGCCGGCTCGGCGCGAAAGCTCGCCGAGACAGCCGGCGGCGCGGCCTCCACCCAGGAGGACCGCTGGGCGCGGCGCACCGAGCTGCTGTTCGAGCGCTTCGCCGTCTCGTGGACGATCGCGGGCCTGCCGCTGACCGCGCAGAAGGAGCTGCTCGGGCGCTATCGCATGGCGAATGAGGACGAGCGCCGCTGGGTACGCGAGCGCCTCGACGAGCACGTGCGACGCCACCAGCCCGAACTGTCATCCTGACCGTCATGTCCGCTCCCCCGCTTCAGTACATCGACCTGCACGGCCACTCCGTGGCCTACCGCGAGGCCGGCGAGGGCCCGGTCATCGTCCTGGTCCACGGGATCACCTCCAGCTCGGAGAACTGGGAGCGGGTGATGCGGCCGCTGGCCAAGCGCTTCACCGTGATCGCGCCCGACCTCCTCGGCCACGGCAGCTCGGCCAAGCCCCAGGGCGACTACTCGCTGGGCGCGTACGCCAGCGGCGTGCGCGACCTGCTGATCGCACTCGGCCACGAGCGGGCGACCTTCGTCGGGCACTCGCTGGGCGGCGGAATCGCCATGCAGCTCGCCTACCAGTTCCCGGAGCGCTGCGAGCGCCTCGTCCTGGTCGACAGCGGCGGCCTGGGCCGCGAGGTCAGCCTGCTGCTGCGCGCGGCGACGCTGCCGGGTTCCGAGCTCGTGCTGCCGCTCCTGGCGCACACGCGGCTCCTGGACGCGGGCCGGGCGGTCGACGGACTCCTGCGCCGCGTTGGCCTCGGCGTCAACACGGACATCGGCGAGATGGCCCGCGGCCACGCCACGCTGGCCGACCACGAGGCGCGGGCGGCGTTCGTGCACACGCTGCGCACGATCGTCGACCCGGGCGGCCAGCGCGTGAACGCGTCCGACCGCCTCTACCTCGCGCGCCACGTCCCGTTCCTGATCGTCTGGGGCGAGTGCGACCCGATCATCCCCGTGGAGCACGGAGAGCGCGCGCACCGCCAGGTGCCCGACAGCCGCCTCGAGGTGTTCCCAGACGCCGGCCACTTCCCGCAGCTCGACGATCCGCAGCGCTTCGTCGAGGTCCTGACCGAGTTCATGGACGAGACCGAACCGGCGGACGTCGACGGCGCCGAGTGGCGCGAGATGCTGCGCTCCGGGGCCTAGTCCGGGCTGCGAGCGGGACCAAACGGCGGCATCGAGCCGGCGGGTCCAGGTCGGCTCGGAGGGAGCTTGCTGGCCTGGGGGTCATATACACCCCCCATCCAGCAACCTTGCCGATCCGGGAGCCGGAATGGCCGCCCGGCCACCCTCGATGCGGTCGTTCAGGCGCGCCGGGCCGGCCGGGGGCGGGTGGGGCGCTCGCGGCGGTTGCGGCGGGGGCTGCGGGAACTCGCGACGGCGTTCATGACTGTGGGGTGGAAGTTCATGTCGAGGAGCCTGCCGCGGCCGTAGCGGACCGGCCAATGATTTAGCTCGTGCTAAATGATCTCCGCCCGTTAGGGCCTCGGGCGAACACCACGGGCGCTCCGTGCTCCATACTCGTACGTCTGTGGCAGACGCTCTGACGAACGGAGCGACATACGGTCAACGGCCACACTTTCTGAGAGGGAGCTACATGGGTCGCAATCGCCTGGTTCTGGGTGGCCTCGCCGCCGCCGTCGTCATGTTCGTGCTCGCGCTTCCCGCGGGCGCCTCGGCCGCCTGCACCGGCGTGCCGAAGAAGTCCTGTCTGCTGCCGTTCCCCAATGACCTGACGCAGACGAAGAAGGACAGGACGACCCCGACGGGTCGCCGGGTGAACTTCTCCCGGTCGGCGATGCCGAAGAACGCCTCCGGCGTGGCGATCAACCCGACCGAGTGGAACCGCAGCGACGGCTTCTCGCCCGGCCAGCCGATCATGGTGCACGTCCCGAGCCTCAAGACCCAGAGCAACTTCGACCGCTCCAGGATCGTGCCGGTCAACGACCTGGCGCAGTACACGAAGAAGACCCAGCCGCTCCTGCTGCTCGACGAGAAGACGGGCAAGCGGCAGATCGTGTGGGGCGAGCTCGACGCCAACAACCCGCCCGTCGCCACGCGCAACCTGGTCATCCACCCGGCCAAGAACCTCGTGCCGGGCCGCCGCTACGTGGTCGTGCTGCGCAACCTGCGCGACCGCGCTCCGAGGGGCGAGAGCAAGACCTGGTCCAAGGCCCTGCGCAAGGCGCTGGCCAAGGCGAAGGTCAAGACCTCCAAGGTCTACCTGGCCTGGGACTTCACGGTCGCCTCGGACCGGTCGCTGACCGCGCGCCAGCTCGCGATCCGCAACGACGCCTTCAAGCAGCTGGGTGACACCAACCTGGCCGACGGCCAGATCCAGGGCCGCGCGCCGACGTTCACGGTCACCAGCGTCCAGGACTTCACCCCCGACCAGAACGCGAAGATCGCGCGCACGGTCACCGGGACGTTCATCGTCCCGTGCTACCTCAACCAGTCGGGCTGTCCGGCCGGCTCGCGCTTCCACTACTCGAGCACCAAGAAGGACGCTCTGCCGACGCAGATGCCCGGCAACGTCGACGTCGCGCCGTTCCAGTGCAACATCCCGCGCGCCGCCTCGACCGCGCCCAGCCACATCGCCCTCTACGGCCATGGCCTGCTCGGCGATCACACCCAGATCGACGAGGGCAACATCCAGGACATGAGCTCAGAGCACGACTTCACGTTCTGCGCCACCGACTGGCAGGGGATGGCCTCCGATGACGTCCCGTTCATCCGGGACAGCATCTTCAAGGACTTCTCCAACTTCCCCGGGCTGGCCGACCGCCTCCAGCAGGGCGTGCTCAACACGCTCTACCTGGGCCGGCTGCTGGCCCACCCGCAGGGCCTCGCCTCCAACGCGGCCTTCCAGGGACCGGGCGGGCAGAAGCTCCTGGACACTTCGAACCTGTACTTCGACTCCAACTCCCAGGGGGCGATCCTCGGCGGCAACACCACCGCGCTGGCGCCCGACTGGACCCGGGCGGTGCTCGGCGTGGCGACGATGAACTACTCGCTGCTGCTGCCGCGCTCGACCGACTTCGACACCTACGCGTTCTTCTTCGCGCAGGGCTATCCGGACGAGGGTCAGCGCCTGGAGATCATCTCGCTGGCGCAGATGCTCTGGGACCGCGGCGAGACGGACGGCTGGGCGCAGCACGCGACGACCAAGCCGCCCAAGGGCACGCCGAAGCACACGATCCTCATGCACGTCGCGGTGGGCGACCACCAGGTGGCCAACGCCGCGTCGGACATCGAGGCGCGCACGATCGGCGCGTCGGCCTACCGGCCGGCCGTGGCCGCCGGGCGCTCGCTGGACAAGACGCCGCTGTTCGGGATCCCGAGCATCAGGTCCTTCCCGTTCCGCGGCTCGGCGATCGTCTACTGGGACGGCGGGCCGCAGACGCCGCCCGCGCCCAAGGTCAACCTGCCCAACCGCGAGGGCAAGGACCCGCACTCGTTCCCGCGCAGCACGCGGGCGGCCCGACAGCAGAAGTCGGACTTCCTGCTCAACGGCGTGGTCAACAACGTCTGCGGCTCGGCCATCTGCAAGACCGACAACTACGGCTAGATGAGTGATTCCACGACCCCGCGCGCGCGGATGGCGCGGGGTTAGCGGCGCTGGATCGGGGTCATCGGGCTCGCCAATAGCTCCACTATTGGCTTCGCCCTGCTTCCCCCGCCCAGCTTGCTCCCCCGCGCCCCCGCGCACACGCGGCCGCGGAACCAATCATCTGGGCGCTGCTCGGGCGGTGATGCGCTCAGGTTGCAAGGCCCCGACCGCATCACCGCAGCCTGAAGTGGTGTTCTTAGGGGAGTGCGCCGACTCGCCGTCATCGCGGGTGCGGTGGCCGGGGTGGCGACTCTCGCCATGCCCGCGGCCGCGCCGGCCCAGCGTCCGCCTCGGCCCGTCCTTCATTGGGTCGGGTGCTGGCCGAAGTCCTGCGGGATCAGGGCCCCGGCCGCGCAGCGCGGCAACCGCCTGCTGATCGCCGCCGGGCGCGTGAGGGGACGGATGTACGTGCAGTTCCGCCGAACCCGGGGCCGAACGCTCACCGTGCGCGCCGGCCGGCGCTCGGCCACGCGCTTCGTCGTGCGCGTGCCCTCGAGCGCGATCACCGCGCGCATCCGCGTGGCCAGCCGCGGCGGGCCGTGGTCGCGCTACTCCAGGCTCGTGCGGGTCGTCCGCCGCCCGTCGGTCGGGCGCGAGCTGGGCAACTCGCCCACGGGCACGGCCTTCGACGGCAGCGGGATGTGGGTGTGGGTCCTCGGGCGCACGGAGGGCGGGAACCTCGACGCGATCATCGCCCGTGCCCGCGAGCACGGAGTCTCGACGATCTTCCTCAAGAGCGGCGACGGGACCAACTACTGGTCCTCGCAGTTCGTCCCCGCGGTGGTGAACAAGCTGAAGTCAGCCGGGCTGAACGTGTGCGCCTGGCAGTACGTCTACGGCAAGAGCCCGAAGGCCGAGGCCGGCGTGGCCGTGCGCGCGATCCGCAACGGGGCCGACTGCTTCGTGATCGACGCCGAGAGCGAGTACGAGGGCCGCTACTCGCAGGCCCAGACCTACACCGAGACCCTGCGCGCCGGGGCGGGGGCCAACTACCCGATCGCGCTGGCCGGCTTCCCCTACGTGCACTACCACCCGTCGTTCCCCTACTCGGTGTTCATGGGGCCGGGCGGCGCCCAGTTCAATCAGCCGCAGATGTACTGGAAGGCGATCGGGACCAGCGTGGACAGCGCCTACGCGTCCACGTGGCCGGTCAACCGGGTCTACGGGCGCCCGATCCTGCCCCTCGGCCAGCTCTACCAGGACCCGCCGCCGGCCGACATCCTGCGCTTCCGGTCGCTGGCCCGCGCCTACGGCGCCTCGGGCGTGAGCTGGTGGGACTGGCAGGAGGCGACGACGCGCGGCTTCAACGCCGTCGGCTCGGGCCTGGGCCCCGCGGTCGCCGCACCGGGGGCGGCGAGCGCCTATCCCACTCTGAAGAACGGCTCCAAGGGCGACCTCGTCGTGCTGGCGCAGGAGCGCCTCGCCGGCTCGGGGCGCGCCATCACCGTCGACGGCGGCTACGGGCCCGCCACCCAGGCCGTCGTGCGCGACTTCCAGACGCAGTCCGGGCTGCCCGTCACCGGCATGATCGACACCGCCACCTGGCCGGTGCTCCTGCGCCAGCCCATCGCCGCGCGTGACTGGAACGGCGCCGGCGCCGCCCGGGCGTCGGCCGCCGGGGCGCGCAACGGCCCCGCGGCCTCGGCCCGCCTCCCCAGCCGCACCGAGATCCCCGCTATCGGGCGCGGAAGTTAGATTCACCCGGCTCCTCTTCCCCGACCGGAGGTACCCCACATATGCGTATTCGCCCCGTCGCCCTCGGGCTCGCCCTGATCGCGCTCGCCGGCCTGGCCGCCACCACCGCGCTGGCCTCAGGGTCGGTCATCGGCCGCGCCACGGCCACCCAGAAGTGCTTTGACTTCACCGTGGTCCAGCCTGACCCCCAGGCGCAGTTCAAGGCCGGCGTCTACCACCGCCAGAACTTCAGCCCGAACAACTCGCTGAGCTGCAACACCACCTTCGACGTCTTCCGCAGCTACCTATACGACCCGACGACGCTGCGCGGCTGGACGGCGGGCAAGCTCACGGGGCCGCTGCGCAACGCGACCGGCAAGCGCTTCGTCAAGAACGGCACCAACGGCTCGAGCGGCTTCAACATCTACCGCAACCAGGCTCCGCCGAAGCCCGGCACGATCGTCAAGACGATCACGATGCAGGCCAACACGACCAAGACCTACTCGTACACGATCCCCACGCGGACGGCCGACGTGGCCGAGAACACGAGCCTCGTCGGCACCGGCGGGTCCGTGATGCAGCAGTCCGGCTACACGGTCCAGGGGGCGGAGACCATCTACTTCGCTCAGGTCCAGACGTTCGCGAACCCCGGTCAGGTGCGCTTCACGATCAGCTACCAGAAGTCCACGCCCGCCGGCTAGAGCGCCGGGCGTAGGCCAGCCACACGTCGCCCGTCCCGCCGGGGCGGGCGGCGCGAAGGCCCACGTTCTCGGAGCCCGTTCGGGGGACGGCGAAGCGGGCGCGGGCGCGGCGGCAGGCGCGGGCGGCGCCGGCCGGGGACATCGCACGGGCCGTGACGGTCCACGTGCCGTCCGGGCGGCGGCAGGCTGCGCGCAGCCGAGCCCGGCAGGGCCGGGCCCGCCAGCGGCCGTCGGCGCCCTGGGCGGCGCAGTCGCCGGCGCCGGCCGCGGGCTCGCCGGGAGCCCAGCTCCAGACGACGGCGTCCAGGCGCTCGTCGCCGGGCAGGACCTCGTCGAAGTCGATCAGGTCGACCCCGCAGCGGACCATGTTCGCCGCGGCGGCCTTCGTCACGCCGGTGTCGTAGTAGCCGGGCGAGCTCGGGTCCACGGCGGCGCTGACGAACGTCGCGTCCTCGTAGTAGCGCACGAGCCGCGTCTCGTAGGTGGAGCGCGGGAAGTCCCCGGGCGCGCAGTCGGCTCCGTAGCCGTGCGCGCTCGTCTCGACGTGCACCGGCGGCGTGCCCGGAGCGGGCGATGCGTCCCAGTCGAACACCGTCGAGCGCCAGCCCGCTCCCCCGCCGCAGCCGCTGACGACGACAACCTGCGCCCCGGCGGCCAGCACCGCGCGCCGGGTGAGCGAGAGCGGCAGCGACGCGCAGCCGCCCGAGCCGGAGGCGGGCGGGCGGTAGAGCAGCGAGCCGAAGGAGTCGCGCAGCACCTGGGCGGTGGCCTCCTGGCCCTCGGTGCCGTCGAGGTTGTCCTCGATGTAGAGCAGCAGCACCTGGCCGGGGTTGGCGTGCAGCCAGCCCGCCACCTCGGGCAGCGTCTGGGCCAGCGTGCGCTCGGTCGTGCAGCCGGCGTGAAGCTGATCGCCCCCGCGGCCGTGGCAGACCACCGGGACCTTCGCGCCGCCCGCCGACAGGCTGGGGAACCAGTGGACGTCGATCTCCAGCTTGCGCATGTCGACGCGCAGCTGGTCGGTCAGCGAGAGCTGCTGGTTGGAGTCCGTGTGCGAGGCGGTCGGGAACTCGCTCGTCGAGTTGAAGGAGTTGTGCGTGCCGATCCAGGGCGCGTTGGCGAACGGCACGTCGTCGCCCAGCGCGTACTGCGCGGTCAGGGCGCGGTGGGTCCAGGTGCGCTGGTAGTCGTCGACCGCCGAGCGGATCACGCGGCGCCCCGCGGGGATCGCGGCGCACTGCTCGTCGGACACGGCGCCGGCGCGCCGGCACTCGGCCGAGAGCCGCTCGCCCAGCTTCTCCATCCCCACGCATGACAGGGCCGGACCGCTCGCCTGGCGGCAGGCGTCGTCGACCTGCCCGGCCCGGGCGTGGCCCGGCGCGAGGAGTGCCAGCGCGATCAACATCCCTGCCGCCGCCGGAGCCCCCCGGCGGACCAAGAATCCCTCCATCACAGAGCCCAAACGACGCCGAACCGCAGAACTTGCGTGCCATACTCGCTCGCCGGCATGCGACGAGTACTGCCCGCACTCCTCCTCCCCTGCGTCCTCGGCCTCGCCGCCTGCGGCGGGTCGGAGGACGCGAAGCCCATGCGCCCCGTCGCCCTGCGGATGACCGGGCCGAGCGACGGCGTCGTCGTGCGCTCGTCGGGCATCGAGCTGCGCGGGCGGGTGACGCCCGGCGCGGCCGTGATCGTCGACGGCGAGCCCGCGAGCGTCAGCGCCGGCTCGTTCGCCGCGCGGGTGCCGCTGGACGCCGGCGGCAACGTCATCGACGTCATGGCCAGCGTCCACGGCATGGCGCCCTCCATGACCGCCGTGCGGATCGTGCGTCAGCTCACGGTGCGCGTGCCCGACGTCGGCGGCGACTCGCCCGCCGACGCCAATGACAGCCTGGCCGCGGCGGGCCTGCACGTGCGGATGCACGAGTCCGGCGGGCTGATCGACGACCTGCTGCCGGTCGACCGGGTCGTGTGCGCGACGAGCCCCGACGCCGGCTCGATCGTGGACAGCGGGGCCACGATCGACGTCAGCGTCGCGAAGGTCTGCTGAGCCGAGCTGAGGCTAGGTGGAGCGCTCGATGCGCTCCATCTCCTCGTCGGTGAGCGTCAGGTCGGCCGCCTCGACGTTCTCCTCCAGGTGCTCCACCGAACCCGTGCCGGGGATCGGCAGCATCACCGGGGAGCGGTGAAGCAGCCAGGCCAGGGCGACCTGCGAGGGCCGCGCGTCGTGGGCCTGCGCGATCTCGTCCAGCGGGCCGCCGGCCGCCGCCAGGCTGCCCGTGGCCAGCGGGAACCAGGGGATGAAGCCGATGCCCGCCTCGGTGCACTCGTCCAGCACGTCCTGCGAGTGGCGGTCGGTCACGTTGTAGCGGTTCTGCACGGTCACGATCTCGGTCATCCCGCGGGCCTGCTCGAGCTGCGCGGCGCTCACGTTCGAGATCCCGATGTGGCGGATCTTGCCCTCCTGCTTGAGCTCGATCAGCGCGCCCAGCGACTCCTCGTAGGGGACGGCGTCGTCGGGCGAGTGCAGCTGGTAGAGCTCGATCGCGTCGAGGCGCAGGCGGCGCAGGCTGCCCTCGCAGGCCTCCCTGAGGTGCTCGGGGCGCCCGTTGCGCGGCCACTCGCCCGGGCCCGTGCGCTCCAGGCCGCCCTTGGTGGCGATCACCAGGTCGTCGGGGTAGGGATGCAGCGCCTCGGCGATCAGCTCCTCGCGAGACGCGGGGCCCGTAGGAGTCGGCCGTGTCGATCAGGTTGATCCCCAGCTCCACCGCACGGTGCAGCACCCGCTTGGCCTCCTCGCGGTCGGGCGGGTCGCCCCAGATGCCCTTCCCGGTGATGCGCATGGCGCCGAACCCCAGGCGCCGGACGGTGGGGCCGTCCTGGCCGATGGTGAAGGTGCCGGTGGCCTGGTCGGTGAGGGTCATGTCCGTCTCCTAGCTGGTGGGTTCGGCGGCGATGAGTGCGATCTTTGGTCTACCAGCCTGGCGCACGACCCCAAACACGATGTGGCCGGTGATGGGCGGCCGCCCGGCCCGCGAGACCACGTAGGCGCCGGTCGCGCGGCCCGCCTCGCCGCCCTGGACCTTCAGGTCGGTGAGCCGGTACGAGCGCACGTCGGAGGTCGCGAACTGACGCTGGTACTCGGCCACCACCGCGGGGCGGCCGACCTGGCTGTCACCGGGCACGACGCGGCGCACGTTGGGAGCGAGCACCCGGCGCAGCCCGGCGGCGCTCTCGCGGCTGTAGGCGCGAGCGAAGCCCTCGGCGGCGGCGCGCACCTCGGAGGTCGAGAGCGGGCCGCTGTCGGGGCCGTCGCCGCCCGAGTTGAGGATGAGCCCGACGGCGCCGCCGGCCGCGGCGAGCGCGGCGACGACCGCCACCACCACGAGCGCCCCCCGGCGGGGCGGCTGGGCGCGGGCCACGCGGTAGTCGGGCGGCGGGGGAGGCGGAGGCGCGACCTTGGTCTCGGCGGCCTCCGGGGCCGGAAGGCGAGTGGCCGAGGTGACCGTGGGCGCATCGTGGGGCGCGGCGGGCCCGCGGGCTACGCTGCGCTCGCTCTCCGTCACATGCTCGTCTCGCGCCGCGGCCTGGGCCGCGCGCGCCAGGTCGCCGGCGGACGGGTAGCGCTCGGCCCGGTCCTTGGCCAGCGCGCGGGCGATCACGCGGTCGAAGGGCTGCGGCACGCCGGGGGTGGCCGAGGGCCGCGGGGGCGGGTCGTGAAGCTGGGCGGTGATCGTCGCGGCCGCGGTGGCGCGGCGGAAGGGGGGAGTGCCGGTGAGCGCCGTGTGCAGGACGCAGCCCAGGGCGTAGACATCCGAGCGGGCGTCGACGTCGACTCCCTGCAGCTGCTCGGGCGACATGAAGTCGACCGATCCCACCCAGTCGTTGCTGTCGGTGATCCGCGTCTCGGCGTCCACGGCGCGGGTGATCCCGAAGTCGCTGAGGTAGACGTGCCCGCCGTCGCTGATGAGGACGTTCGCCGGCTTGACGTCGCGGTGCACGAGCCCGGCGGCGTGCGCCGCGTCCAGGCCCGCGGCGACCTGGGCGACGATGTCGGCGGCGCGCTCGGGCGCCAGGCGGCCCTCGCGGCGCAGCAGGGAGCGCAGGTCGGTGCCCGCGACGTAGCGCATGACGAGGTAGAGGACGCCCTCCTCCTCGCCCGCGGCGTAGACCGGGATCACGTTGGGGTGGTCGATCGAGGCGGTGAGCCGGGACTCACGCTCGAAGCGCACGCGGAAGCCCTCGTCGGCGGCGTGATCGGCGGCGATCAGCTTGACCGCGACGGGCCGGCCGAGGTGGACGTCGGTGGCGCGGTAGATCACGCCCATGCCGCCGCGGCCGGCCACCGCCTCGATGCGGCAGCCGGCGATCTCGGCTCCCGGGACGAGTTCGGCCATGTGCAGATTCTGACGGTCGGAGGACGAAAACCCGCCCTGCGATCATGGAAGGACATGGCGGCGCCCATCACATACACGGAGGCGAATCCCCTGCAGCGGGGGGTGCGCCGCTTCGCCTCGACCGGCCCGGGCGCCTGGATCTTCGCCCGGGCGGCGCAGCGGATCGACGAGCCGATGTACCGGCGCACGAACGGCCGCCGGACCTTCGCCAGCCTGGCCACGGGCCTGCCCGTGGTGATCCTCACCACCACCGGCGCGCGCAGCGGCCTGTCGCGGACCGTCCCCGTGCTCGGCCTGCCCACCGACGAGGGCCTGGTCGTGATCGCCTCCAACTTCGGCCAGGACCACCACCCGGCCTGGCACCACAACCTCAAGGCCCACCCGGAGGGCGAGGTGCAGGTGGACGGTGTCAGGCGCCGGTTCCGGGCGCGCCTGGCCGAGGGCGAGACCCGAGACCGGATCTGGCGCGAGGGCCTGAAGATCTACCCGGGCTGGGCCTCGTACGAGAAGCGGGCATCCAAGCGCCGCATCGCCGTCTACGTGCTGGACCCCGAGGACTAGATGCCGCCCGTCTCCGTCCTGGACCTCTCGCCGGTGATGTCGGGCGCCACCGAGGCCCAGGCGCTGCACGACACGCTGGCCATGGCCGCCCACGCCGAGCGGCTGGGCTACCACCGCTTCTGGCTGGCCGAGCACCACGGCGGGGCGATGGTGGCCAGCTCGGCGCCGGAGATCATGATCGCCGCGGTGGCCGGCGCCACCAGCCGGATCCGCGTCGGCTCGGGTGGCGTGATGCTTCCCAACCACAGCCCGCTCCACGTGGCCGAGCAGTTCCGGGTGCTCGAGGCGCTGTACCCCGGCCGCGTCGACCTGGGAATCGGGCGCGCGCCGGGCACCGACCAGCTCACCGCCTACGCGCTGCGCCGCGACGCCGAGAAGATGGACGCCGACGACTTCCCGTCGCAGCTCGGCGAGGTGCTCGCCTTCGCGGGCGCCCGGCCGTGGCCGGCCAACCATCCCTTCCGCACGGTGCGCGCCGCGCCGACCGATGTGGCGCTGCCCCCCGTCTGGCTGCTCGGCTCCAGCGGCTTCTCGGCCCAGGTCGCCGCCTTCAACGGGCTGGGCTTCGCCTTCGCCGCCCACATCGCGCCGCACCTCGCGGTGGAGGTCCTGCGCATGTACCGCGAGCGCTTCCAGCCCTCGGAGGAGTTCCCCGAGCCGTCGGCGATTCTCGGGCACGCGGTGGTCTGCGCGCCCTCCGACGAGGAGGCGCAACGGCTGGCCGCGCCGGCCCGCGTCGCCTTCCGCCGGCTGCGCGCCGGGCAACCCAGCCCGATCCCGACGGTGGAGGAGGCCGAGGCCGAGGAGCGCGCCCGCCCGCCGCGGCCGTCGGGAGGCGGCCCCGACCGGGTCATCGTGGGCTCACCGGAGACCGTCCGCGACCGCTTCGACCAGCTGCTGGCCCAGAGCGGGGCCGATGAGCTGATCGTCATGACGACGATGCACGGGCTGGAGGATCGGATGCGCTCGTATGCGCTGCTGGCGGAGGCGTTTCACCTGGAGGGGGCTGCCGCCTCGGCCGGGTGAACGGCGGCGATGAGGGGGTCGGGTCGGGCGGCTTTCGCGGGTCGGCTGAACCCTTGTACGGGTCATGGCCCGTACAACCGTTCACTCGACGCCCGCGCCGGAGGGGTCAGGCCCCCCGGGGCCGGTTTGGGCGAAATCGGCGGGTCGTTGGCCAGTTAGGTAGCCCATGGGCTACTCAGGTGGCCAATCGTTCCGGCGGGCTCGCTCCGGGCCGCCCCTGGATGAGCCGTTGTTCAGGCGGCCGGAGCCGGCGCGGCGGCCGCGTCGGCCTCGCAGCGCGCGAGCAGGGCGTCCCAGTCGGCGTCGACGCGGGCCTGGATCTCGGCGACCTCGTCGCGGTGCTCCTCGTCCAGCAGGTGGGCGAAGCGGCCCTGGGGCCGCAGCCACTCCTCGATCGGCACGCGCTCGGGCGGCTCGTAGGTCAGTTGGGTGCGGCCGTCGACGACCTCGTAGAGCGGCCAGAACCGGGTCTCCACGGCCAGGCGCGAGATCCGCACGCCGATGCGCGCCTCGTGGCGCCAGCCCAGCGGGCAGTCGGCCAGGGCGTTGATGAACCCGGGGCCGCCGGTGGACGTCGCGCGGCGGACCTTCTCGGAGAGGTCGAACCAGTGGCAGCCGGCGGCCTGGGCGACGTAGGGGACGTGGTGGGCCGCGGCGATCGCGGTGATGTCCTTGCGCTCCTGGACCTTGCCCACCGACTCCAGGCCGGCCGGGGTGGTGGTCGTGGAGGCGAAGTGGGGGGTCGCGCCCGAGCGCTGGACGCCCGTGTTCATGTAGGCCTGGTTGTCGTAGCAGACGTAGAGGAAGCGGTGGCCGCGCTCCAGGGCGCCCGAGAGGGCCTGGAGGCCGATGTCGTACGTGCCGCCGTCGCCGGCGAAGGCGACGAACGTGACGGGCTCGTCGGGCAGCTTGCCCCGGCGCACCATCGCCCGGTAGGCGGACTCGATCCCCGCCGTCACGGCGGCCGCGTTCTCGAAGGCGACGTGCAGCCACGGCACCGACCACGCGGTGGTGGGGAACTTCGTCGTCGAGACCTCGAGGCAGCCGGTGGCGCTGACGACCACGACCGGGCCCTCGATGTTCGACAGCACCGTGCGGACGATCACCGGGATCCCGCAACCGGCGCACAGGGAGTGCCCTCCGCGCAGCGGGGGCGTCTCGGCCCGGTTCTCGGCCATCTCCTTGAGTCGTGACATGAGCTACTCCCGCAGTCCGATGTAGGTGAGCTCGCCGGGCGCCGGCGTGCGTGCCCGGTCGAAGGCCTCGCGGGCGCTCGCCGGGTCGAGTTCGCGCCCGCCCAGCCCGAAGACGCAGCCCTGGACGGAGGCCGGCGTGGGGGCGAGGACGCGGCTGACGTCGGAGTACAGGCCCGGCGTGCCGCCGGGCGACAGCGAGCGGTCCAGCACGACGACGGACTCCACGCCGCCCAGCGCGGCCCGCAGGGCCTCGCGGGGGAAGGGGCGGAAGGAGCAGATCCGCAGCAGGCCGACCTTCTCGCCCTGGGCACGGAGCTCGTCGACGGTGTCCTTGAGGGTGCCGGCGCGTGGAGCCGAGGACCACGATCGCGCGCTCGGCGTCCTCCAGCGCGTAGGGCTCGATCATCCGCACGGCGCGGCCGCTGAGCTTCGAGAGGCGGGCGGCGACGTCCGGGACCACCTGGAGGGCGGCACGCATGGCGTGCACCTCCTGGAACTTCAGCTCGTAGTAGTAGTCGGGGAGAGCGAGGGTGCCCTGGCTCGTCGGGTGGGCGGTGTCGAGCAGGGGGAAGCGGACGTTGTAGTCGCCGACGAACTCCCTGACGACCTCGTCGGGGAGCGGGTCGACGACCTCGGCGGAGTGGGTGACCGTGAAGCCGTCCTGGCAGATGAAGACCGGGACCATCACGTCGGGGTGCTCGGCGATCACCGGCGCCATGACCATCAGGTCGTAGACCTCCTGGGCGGACTCGGCGAAGAGCTGGACGACGCCGGAGTCGCGGATGAGCATCGAGTCGGAGTGGTCGCAATGGATGTTGATCGGACCCGACAGCGCGCGGTTGCCCAGCGCGACGACGATCGGCGCGCGCGAGGAGGCGGCGACGTAGACGACCTCGGTCATCAGGGCCAGGCCCTGGGACGAGGTGGCGGTCATGGTCCGCGCTCCGGCCAGGGCGGCGCCGATGGCGGCGCTCATCGCGGAGTGCTCGGACTCGACGTTGATGACCTCGGAGCCGGCCCGCCCGTCGGCGACGAGCTTGGAGAAGCCCTCGATCATCGGCGTCTGGGGCGTGATCGGATAGACCGGGACGACGTCCGGGTCGATCTGGCGCATCGCCTCGACCACGGCGCCCGCTCCGGTGAGCAGGCGCGCGCTGGCGGGCGGCGCCCCGGAGGTACGGGGGGTGGCAGCGTCTCACCCATCGCCAACCACCCCCCTCTCTCCGGTGTCCTCGGCCTCGGCGACCATGTCGATCGCGTCGACCGGGCACATCTCGGCACAGATCTGGCACCCCTTGCAGGCGTCGAAGTCGAAGCCGACGAACTTCTCGCCTTCGACCAGGACGGCCGAGTCGGGGCAGTAGACCCAGCACAGAAGACAGTTCACGCACTTGTCGAGGTCGGCGCGCGGCTTGAGGCCGGTCCGCCAGCCGCCGGTGCGGGTCGGGACGACGTCCTGGCTGACCACGGCGCCGCCGTAGGGAAGATCGATCCTGCCCTTCTGAAGGCTCATGCCGCCACCTCCGCCGCGCGGGCCGCGATGGCTCCGTACTCGATGGCGGCGCGCAGTTCGTCCTGAGCGGAGGGCGTGAGCTTGCGCGAGAAGAGCTGGTGGGCGGAGGCCAAGAGGTCCTCGACCGCGGGCTCACCCAGGGCGCCGGCGAGCGCGCCGAGCATGACGACGTTGACGTAGCGGGGCTTGGCGATCGCGGCGGCGTCGACGGTGACCGCGCCCTCGATCGGCTCCGAGGAGTTGATGATCAGGCAACCATCGGCCGCGAGGCCCTCGCGCACGTCGACCTCGGACATGACGGACGGCTCGATGACCACGACGACGTCGGGGGCGGTGACCCCGTAGCGGCGACGGATCGGATGGTCGTCGATGCGCGTGAAGGTGCGCATCGGCGCACCGCCGCGCTCGGGTCCGTACTCGGGGAAGGCCTGGACCCAGTGCCCGGAGCGCAGCGAGGCCATCGCCAGCAGCTGCGAGGAGGTCTTGGCGCCCTGACCGGCGCGGCCGTGCCAGCGGACCTCGATCACGACTTCCCTCCCAGCATGGAGTCGATGGCGCGCGCGGCGCGCTTGGCCTGCCCGACGGCCTCGACCACGATCGATCCGCCGGTGAGCATGTCGCCCGCGGCGAAGAACTTGGGATTGCCGGTGGCGCCGGTGGCCTCGTCGACGACCACCCGGCCGCCGGAGAGCTCGACGCCCTCGATCCAGGAGAAGAGCTCGCGGCGCGGCTGCTGGCCGATGGCCAGGATCGCCGTGTCGGCGGGGATCACGAAATCCGAGCCGGGGACGGGCTGGGGACGGTGGCGGCCCGACTCGTCGGGTTCGCCCAGCGCCATGTCGACGCACTCGATGCCCTCGAGGCGATCGGTGCCCAGGAAGCGGACGGGATTGGCCAGCCAGCGGAACTCGACGTCCTCCTCGCGGGCCTCCTCGACCTCGTGGTGGAAGGCCGGCATCTCCTCCTCGCTGCGCCGGTAGGCCAGCGTCACGACGTGCGCGCCCAGGCGCCGCGCCTCGCGGGCGCAATCGATGGCGGTGTTGCCGCCGCCGACGACGACCACGCGGTCGCCGACGGGGAGAGGCTGGTCGGTCTTGAGCGCGGCGATGAAGGGCAGCGACTCGTAGACGCCGGGCAGGTCGTCGCCCGGGTAGTCGATGTGCGTGTCCTCGCCCATGCCGACGGCCAGCACGACGGCGTCGGCGGCGTCGGCGATCTCGCGCAGGCGCTCGGGGGAGTCGATGCTCTCGCGGAGGCGCAGCTCGACGCCGAGCGAGCGGATGTGCTCGGCCTCGGCGGGCAGCGGCTCGCGGCGCTGGCGGAAGGGGGCGATGGCGAAGCGGACCAGGCCGCCGGGCTCGTCGCGCTCGTCGAAGATGGTCACGGCGTGGCCCTTGAGCGCGAGCTCTCCGGCGGCGGCCAGACCGGCGGGCCCGGCGCCGATCACGGCGACGCGCTTGCCGGTGGGCTGGAGCGGGTCCTCGCGCATGGGGGCGCCGTCGGCCAGGCCGCCCTCGACCGCGAAGCGCTGGAGGCGCCCGATGCTGACCGGGCGCCGGCCCTCGGCGGTGAGCACGCAGTTGCCCTCGCAGAGGATCTCCACGGGGCAGACGCGCGCGCAGGTTCCGCCGAGAAGGTTCTCGGCGAAGATCGTCCGGGCCGCTCCGACGCCGTTGTACTCGGCGATGCGGCCGATGAAGCCGGGGACGTCCACGTCGGCCGGGCACGCCACCGTGCAGGGCGCGGGCGCGTAGGGGCCGCCGCACTCCAGGCAGCGCGCGGCCTCCACGACCGCCTCGGAGGCGGTCAGGGAAGGCCGCAGGTCCTCGGCCAGGCCGGGTGCGGGTGAGGGGTGAGAGGTCCTCGTGGGCACAACATGAAGAGTCGAGTGATCGGGCCGGATGCGCATCCGGGTTTTCTGCGGGCGCAAAACGTGGGAAGGCCGCTACCGTGGATGACATGGACCTGCCACCTCTCCTCACGGGCCGCTTCGTCCGCGCTCTGGCCCTGGCCAACGAGGTGCACGGCGAGCAGCGGCGCAAGGGGACGCGAATCCCCTATGTCGCCCATCTGCTCGTGGTCGCCGGCCTGGTGCTCGAGGACGGCGGCGCCGAGGACGAGGCGATCGCCGCGCTGCTGCACGACGTCGTGGAGGACGGAGGGGGCCTGCCGATGCTCGAGCGCATCCGCGAGCAGTTCGGCGAGCGGGTGGCGCGGATCGTCGCGGACTGCAGCGACACGACGAGTCCGGGCGAGAAGGAGCCCTGGCGCGAGCGCAAGCTGCGCTACCTCGACCATCTGGGCTCGATCACCGACGACGGCTCGCTTCGTGTCTCGCTGGCCGACAAGGTGCACAACTCCCGGTCGATCGTGCGCGACTACCGCCTCGAGGGGCCGCGGCTGTGGGAGCGCTTCAACACCCGCTCGGCCACGGACCAGCTCTGGTACTACGAGTCGCTGCTGGAGTTCTTCGAGGGTGCGCGCCCCGGCCCGCTCACGGAGGACTTCCGGCTCGCGGTGGACGAGCTGGCCGCGCTGGTGGCGCGCGAGGAATCGGGTCAGGTCGTCGGGTGATCCGGGCTGGAGTGGGGATCGCGGCCGCCGCCGGCGCGCTGGGGATGAGCGGCTGCCTGGGAGACGACAGCATCTACTCCTCGGGCGGTGATCCCAAGGTCAAGCGCGAGGTCCAGGCGGTCGTCAAGCGCAATCTCGCCGCCTTCGCGCAGGGCGACGGGGCCACGTACTGCTCCACCTACACGCCGCGCTACCTGAGGATCTACCGCGACGGCTACACGCGCTGCGTGGCGGTCTTCAAGCATCCGCGACCCGGAGCACCGGCGCCGAGGATCACCTTCACGGACTTCCTGACGGCCAGCGACCGCAAGGTCGCGGTCGAGTTTCGCCGCGAGGGCAGCAGCCGCGTGCAGAGCTACAACCTCGAGTACACGGCCCCGCCGCGCCAGGTGGGGACGGGCCGGCGGTGGCTGATCGACCTGGAGGGCGTGTCGGAGTAAGCGGCGTCCAGCCGGCGCGGGAATCCGAAAGGTGCGCGACCGGACTGCCGATCACCGCGCTATGAGCACCCGGGCGGACGCGCTTGAGCTGGCGCGGTTCCTGGCCTTCGACGGCCGGGAGGCCGGCGAGATCGCGCGCGAGCTCCAGGCCGAGTTCGGCCTGAGCGCGAGGGAGGCGGGCAGCCTGGCGCGCCACGTCCTGGAGCCGTCGCCCGAGCCGCCGCCGGCGGACCTGCTGCCGACGGACGCCGGCTTCTAGCCGGCCAGCGGGCCGGAGAGCTCGCCGCGCAGGGTGGCGATCTCGGTGACCGCGACGCCCACGTAGGCGCTGCGGACGATCTCGATCTCCTGGTCGAACTCGGCCAGCTCCGCCTGCGGGAGGGAAGGATCGGCTGTCAGGGCCAGCGCGCGTTCAGCGTGCAGGCTCACGAGGTGGTTGCGCATCTCGGATGCGGTCATGCCCATCTGCCTGACGTGCCTGTGATGCGGGTGCGAGTTCATGCTGGACACGGTAGGTCCGGGCAGGGGGCGCTTCGATCACGCCGGCGACACCGGCTGTGTCAAGCTCGCGACAGAGGTGCCTGAGGGCTCAGCCCTGGGCGCTGTCGGGCTGGCCGAGGCGCTCGCGGGCCACGAGCAGCTCGGCCTGGAGCAGCTCGACCTGCGCGCGAGCGAGCTCGGCGTCGGCGGCGTACTTCTCCGCCTGGGCCTGGGCATGGGAGCCCGCGACCTCGGCGTGCTCGGAGGCGGCCTGGAGCTGGCGCTCGACCCGCGCCCGGGCGGTGCGGGAGGCCTCCAGGCGCTTCTCGAGGTCGTCGGCGCGCTCGGTCGCCTCCAGGCGCGCGGCCTCGGTGGTGAGCAGGCGGCCGGCCAGGTCGTCGGCGGGCGCAGCGGGAGCGGGAGCCGGGGCCTCGGCGAGGCGCCGCTCGGCCTCGGTGGCGCGCTGCTCGGCGGCGGTCGCGCGCTGCTCGGCCTCGGCCTGGGCGGCCGCGAGCGTCAACACGCGCGCCTCGAGCTCGGCGTTCGCCGCCGCCGCTGGCTCCGGCCCCGCGGCCGGCCCCGGCGTGGCCGCGATGTGCTCCTCGGCCGCGCTGGCGACCTCCTGCGCGGCGGCGGACTCGTCCTCGGCCGCGCGGGCGGCGTCGACCGCGGCGGCCGCGAGCTGCTCGGCGGCGCCGGCGCGCTCCTCGGCGGCGGTCAGCCGGCCGCGCAGCTCCTCGAGCTCCGTGTCGTCCTGCGGGCCGGCGTCGGCCGCCTCCGCCTGGGCGATGAGGAGAGTGGCCTCGAGCTCCTCGATGCGGTCGACGCGCTCCTGGATCGCGCCGCGCGCCTGCTCCTGAAGCGTCGACGTGCGCTGCTCGGCCTCGGTGAGCGCGGCGTGGGCGCGCTGCTCGGCCTCGTTCGCGCGGGCCTCGGCCTCGGCGCGGGCGGCCTCGGCGGTGAGGATGCGCGCCTTCAGCTCCTGAGTGGCCGCTCCGCCCTGCGCCACGCTCTCGCGGGCCTGCGCCTCCACCGCCGCCGCCCTCTCCCGCACCTCGGCCCGGGCGTGCTCGTGCTCGGCCGCCTGCTGCTCGGCCTGGGCGAGCGCGGCGTGGGCGCGCTGCTCGGCCTCGTTCGCGCGGGCCTCGGCCTCGGTGCGGGCGGCCTCGGCGGTGAGGATGCGCGCCTCGAGGTCCTGGGTGGCGGTGGTGCTCTGCTCGCCCAGCGCCTGGGCCCGGGCCTCGGCGGCCTGCGCGCGCTCCTGCGCCTGCGCGGCGTGCGTCTCGGCCTCGACCCGCGAGGCCTCGAGCGTCAGCAGGCGCGCCTCGAGCTCCTCGCGGCCGCCGGCGTCGCGCTCGAACCCGGCGATCCGCTCCTCGGCGGCCTCCGCGCGCGCGAGGGCCTGGGCCGCGCGCTCCTCGGCGTCGGCGCGGGCCGCCTCGGTCGTCAGCAGCCTCTCCTGGAGCGCCTGCGTCGTCTCCTGCGCCGCGCGCCCGGCCTCGCCCAGCTCGAGCGCCGCGCGCTCGGCCTCCGCCCGCTGGGCCTCGATCGACGTTCGCGCCTCCTCGAGCGCCGCCGCGGAGCGCTCGGCGGTCTCCTGCAGGGCCCGCTCGGCCGCCTCGCGCTCGGCGTCCGCCGCGGCGGCCCGCGCATCGGCCTCCGCGGCGTGGCGCTCGACCTCGGCGGCGCGCTGCATGAACTGCTCGGACTCGCTCCCGGCCCGCTCCAGCTCCGATTCGAGCTCGGCCAGCCGGGCCGTCATCTCGGCGGCGCTCGCCTCGAGGGCGTCGGCGAGCCGGGCGGCCTCGGCGCTGCGGCCACGCTCGCTCTCCAGCGCAGCCTCCAGGCCCGAGGCGCGCTCGCGCTCGGCCTCCAGGGCGGCGGCGCCCTCCGCCACGCGCTGCTCGCTGCGCGCGAGCTCGGACTGTAGGACCGAGGCCTGGGCCTCGCCGGCCGCGCGCTCGGCGGTGATCCCCGCCTCGGCCTCGCGCGAGGCCCGCTCGGCCGCCGCCCGCTGGGCCTCCAGGGCCGCGACGGCCTCGTCTCGCTCCCGGGTCAGCCGCTCGCGCGCGGACTCGGCCTCGCGCACAGCCTCCGCCGACGCCTCCTGCACCTCGCGCTGCGCGGCGGCGATCCGTGAGCCCTCGCCCTCGCGCTCGGCCGAGACCTCCTCCAGCCGGGCGCGCAGGCCCGCGAGCTCCTCCTGAGCCTCTCGGAGCGCGACGACGTTGTGGGCCAGCTCGTTCTCGGCGCGCTCGGCGCCGGCGCGCAGCTCCTCCTCGGTCCGCGCGCTCTCCGTCGCCAGGCGCTCGCGCTCGCTCTCGCTCTCCGCGGCCCGGCTCTCGGCGGCCTCCACCGCGCGGCGCAGGCGTGTCAGCTCCTGGGCGGCCGCGGCCTCGATCTCGGCCGCGCGCATCTCCGCCGCCTGACGGGCCTCCAGCGCCGCGCCGGCGCGGCGGTCGACGGACGTGCGGTCCGCGACCTCCTTGGCCAGCGCGCGCTCCAGCGCGACGACCCGCTCCTGGGCGTGCGCGCGGGCCTGGTCGAGCACCGTGGCCCGGACCCGGGCCTCGCGCGCCCCGCCGTCAGGCGCGCGCGCCGGCTCGGGCGCGGGCGAGCCGGCCGCGCCGGACGGCGCCGGGAGCACGGCCACGGCGCCACCGGCCTGGAGCGCGAACGCCGTCGCGCTCTCGAGCAGGCCGGCCCGCGCCGAGAACGCCCCGCGCCACTCGACGCCGCCGGGATCGGCGGTGGCGTCCGCCGCGCCGGGCGACGGGAGCATGACCAGCCGGTGGCGGTAGCTCCCGTCGTCGACGACCAGGACCGGCGCCTCGAGGTCCGTCAATGTCTCCGCGAGCCAGCGCCCGGCGACGCGCAGCAGCGCCATGCCCGAGCCCGCCTCGACCATCTCGAAGCGTTCGAGATCGAATGTGACCGTCTCCGCGCTCACCGGCCCCCGCCTTCCGCCTCAGCCCGCTCCCTGCTCGGAGCGAACCTGGGGGACGAGATACCGGCCGATGACCGGGACGTTCAGGAAGCCCTCGACGCTGGCGTAGAGGATCCCCACCTTGGGCATGGCGGCCGGATCCTCGATGACGATCGAGCGCGGCAGCCACTGGGGCGCGAACTTCTCGTTGAAGTCGCGCAGCGATTCGATCTGGAAGAACGGGTTGAGGACCTCGGCCACCTTCTTGAGCACGCGCTGGGCGGGCGAGAGCGACGCGGAGCTGTCGAACAGCCGGCCCCAGGCGGCGAAGTTCATCGACAGGCGCTTGAAGCCCCGCTCGCCCAGCGCCAGGGCCGCGTTGGCGATCAGGTACTCGGTGACGCCGTTGACCGAGTCGGGGTCGCGCTGCATGAGGTCGAGCGAGTAGCCCGGGTCGGGGCCGTAGCAGGGGACCAGGCGCAGGAAGGCGACGGGGTGCTCGTCCTCGTCGAGCGCGACGGCCAGCAGGAAGTCGGGGTTCTCGCCGCTCACGTCCTGGCCGAGCTCCATCGTGAACCCGCGCTCCGGGGCCTTGCCGCGCCAGCGCTCGCGGATGGCGTTGAGGCTGCGGATCATCGCCGGGGAGGCGTCGGGCTCGCGCAGGAGACGGAAGTGGTGTGCCTTGCCCACGCGCTTGACGGCCGAGCGGACCTGCTTGAGCGCGCTGCCGTCCAGCGTGAACGTGTCGCAGCGGATGATCGCCTCGTCGCCCAGGTAGACGCCGCGGAAGCCGTGGGAGTTGTACAGCGGCATGTCCTCCTCGCGCACGGCCAGGAAGGCGACGTGCCACGCGCGCCCGCGGCAGTAGGCGAGGAACTCGTCCACGACGCGCGGGATCGCCGAGCGCTCGCCGATCGGGTCCGCGGCCACGAGCGCGTAGCCCGAGACGAAGGTGTAGGCGATCATCGCCCGGCCGTCCGAGGAGAAGAAGTAGCTCTTGTCGTTGCGCAGCGCGAAAGGCGCCAGCGTGTCCGAGCCGTAGCGCCGCACCAGCGCGCGCGCCCGCTCGCGGTCGGTGTCGGTCACCCCGGCGTGGTCGACGACGACGCGGAAGGCGATGGCGAAGGCGATCACCAGGCCGGCGATTCCCAGCCCGAGCAGGGCGGCCGGGAAGAAGTCCGAGAAGAACTCGCCCGTGTAGTCGTAGGGCCCGCTCAGGCCGATCAGCCCGGCGAAGATCGTCTGGAGCATCCCGCCCACGGTCAGGGTGCCGTCGATGTGCTCCTGCTCGAGCAGCATCGTCGAGAAGCCGAACACCAGCACCGCCCCGAAGTACAGCGGCACGAACCGCACCAGCCCGAGCAGCGAGGCCGGGTCAGAGCGGCCGGGGAAGGCGTCGCGGTACCAGATGAGCGCGACCACCATGGCCATGGAGAAGAGGACGACGATGGGATGCGGGCCCTTGAACAGGTGCGTGACCACGCCGAGCGTGAAGGTGAAGACCGCCGCGTCCCAGGCCAGGCGCTTGCGCCGCCCGAGCTCGATCGCGATCAGGATCAACACGAACCCGGTGACCACGGACACGACGTGCCCGATGACGCGGATCGACTCGTCGGCGAAGTAGTCCTGGATCACGCCCAGGCGCCCGTGCACCACGGGCAGCTCGGGCAGCAGGTAGAGCAGGCCCGCCAGGGCCGTGAGCCAGGCGATCAGCCGGGCAGCGCGATGGTCGGGCAGGAGATTGACCGCCCGGCGGTCCTCGGGCGCGTCGGCGACCGCCGCGGCGGGCTCGGGCGCCGGCGTCTCCGCCGCCTCCTCGGCCAGCTCGTCGGCGCTGGGCACGGCCTCCGACGACAGGCCGCGGTGCGACGCGCGCTCTCCGACGCCGCCCTCCGGGCGCATCGTCGGGAACAGCAGGACGTCGCGGATGGCCGGCGCGCCGGTGAGCAGCATCACCATGCGGTCGATGCCGATGCCCAGTCCGCCGGTCGGGGGCAGTCCGTACTCGAGCGCGCGGATGTAGTCCTCGTCGACGTTCCCGGCCTCCTCGTCGCCGTGCTCGCTGGGCCTCGGCCTCCGCCTCGAAGCGGGCCTTCTGGTCGATCGGGTCGTTGAGCTCGGAGTAGGCGTTGGCCAGCTCGCGGCGGGCGACGACGCACTCGAAGCGCTCGGTCATCGTCGGGTCGTCGCGGTGCACCCGCGCGAGCGGGCTGACCTCGCGCGGGTAGTCGTAGACGAAGGTGGGCTCCATCAGCGTGCCCTCGCAGGTCTCGTCGTAGACCTCGCTCATGAGGCGCCCCGCGCCCCACCAGGACTCGATGTCGGGCACGTGCAGCTTCTCGGCGATCGCCCGGGCCTCCTCCACGGGCATCGACGGGTGCATGTCGACGCCGTTGACCTCCTTGATCAGCGCCTGCATGGTGATGCGCTTCCAAGGCTTGGCCAGGTCGACTTCCTGGCCGTCGAGCGTGATGACGGTCGTCCCGGTGGCGTCGCGCGCGGCGTTGAAGACGATCGCCTCGACCAGGTCCATCATGTCGTGGTAGTCCGCCAGCGCCTGGTAGGCCTCGAGCATCGTGAACTCGGGGTTGTGGCGGGTGTCCAGGCCCTCGTTGCGGAACACGCGGCCCATCTCGAACACCCGCTCGAACCCGCCGACCACGAGCGCTTGAGGTGAGCTCGAGCGCGATGCGCAGGTACATGTCGATGTCCAGCGCGTTGTGGTGGGTGATGAACGGCCGCGCCTCGGCGCCGCCGGCCTTGTTGTCGAGCACGGGCGTCTCGACCTCGACGAAGCCCCGGTCGGTCAGCGTCCTGCGCACCGTGGCGATGGCCCGTCGAGCGGATGTCGAACACCCGGCGCGTCTCGGGGTTGACGATGAGGTCGAGGTAGCGCTGGCGCAGCCGCGTGTCGACGTCGGTGAGGCCCTTGTGCTTGTCGGGCAGCGCGCGCAGTGCCTTGGAGAGGAGCTCGCTCCTGGGTCGCCCGCACGGAGAGCTCGCCGCGCTTGGTCGCCATGACGGTCCCGCGGCGCCGACCCAGTCGCCGCGGTCACCACGCGGTGATGTCGCTCGAAGCGCCTCGTCGCCGAGTCCTTCGCGGGGACGAACAGCTGGATCGTCCCGGTCTGGTCGTGCAGGTCGGCGAAGACGAGGCCCCGTGGCGGCGCAGCAGCATGATGCGGCCGGCCAGCGCGACCTCGTCGCCGGTGTCCGTGCCCGCCGCCAGCGACGGGAACTTCTCGCGGATCTCGGCGATCGAGTGGTCGCGGTCGTACTTGGGCGGGTACGGCGCGATCCCGCGGTCGGCCAGCGCCTCGAGCTTGCCCAGCCGGTGTTCGCGCTCCTGCTCGATGAAGTCGTGGTGGTGCTGCTCGCCGTTCTCGGCGTCCTGGGACTGCTGCCCGTCTTCGTCGGTCATACCCGCGATTTCCTCTTGGAGGGGTCCGATCCTGCCAGAAGAATCCCTCCCGGATGGATCGGGACGACCGACTCGAGGCGATACTCGCCCAGGCCAAGACGGATCGCGGCCGCCTCGACTCGTCGGCCGTGGGCACGTTCAGCCTCACCACGCTGGGCGTCGCCAGCGTCGTGGGAGCGGGGATCTTCGTCACCACCGGCGAGGCGGCGGCCAAGTTCGCGGGGCCCGGCGTGGTCATCTCGTTCGTGCTGGCCGGCATCGCCGCTGCCCTGACGGCGGTCTGCTACGCCGAGCTGGCGGCGATGGTGCCGATCGCCGGCTCCACCTACTCCTACGCCTACGCCGCGTTCGGAGTCTTCGTGGCGTGGTTCATCGGCTGGGACCTGCTGCTGGAGTACCTGTTCGCCGCGTCGACCGTGGCGGTCGGCTGGTCCGGGTACTTCACGAGCTTCGTGGGCTCGCTGGGGGTGCAGATACCGCACGACCTGGTCAACCCGCCGTTCGGCAGCGACGCCGGCGTCCTCAACATCCCGGCGATCGGGATCGTCGCCGGCTCGACCGCCCTGCTGTTCATCGGGATGCGCCAGTCGGCGCGCACCAACAACGCGATGGTCTCGCTGAAGATGGCGATCCTCATCCTCTTCGTCATCGTCGGCGCGGCCTACATCGCGCCCGACAACTGGGAGCCCTTCGTGCCCAAGAACACCGGCGACTTCGGGGACTTCGGCCTCTCAGGAGTGGTGCGGGGGGCGGGGGTGGTCTTCTTCGCCTACGTCGGGTTCGACGCCGTCTCGACGGCCGCGGCCGAGGCGCGCGACCCGCAGAAGACGATCCCGCGCGGCCTGCTGCTCACCGTGGGGATCTCGACGGCGCTCTACGTGGCGATCGGCCTCGTCCTCACCGGGCTCGTGCCCTACGCGACGCTGAACGTCTCGGATCCGATCTCCAAGGCGATCGAGGAGGCGCACCTCCCGGCGCACTGGCTGGACAACGCGGTCGATATCGCCGCGGTGGTCGGCCTGGCCTCGACCGTGCTCGTGACCTTCTACGGACAGACGCGCATCCTCATGCGCATGTCCTCGGACGGCATGCTCCCGGGAGTGTTCGGCAAGGTCTCGGAGAAGTTCAGGACCCCGACGTTCACGACGATCATCTGCGGCGTGGCCGGGGCCATCGTGGCCGGCCTGGTGCCGATCGACGTGCTGGGCCAGCTCGTCTCCATCGGGACGCTGATGGCCTTCCTGATCGTGTGCGCGGGCGTGCTCGTCCTGCGCCGGACCCACCCCGACCTCGAGCGCCCGTTCCGCGTCAAGCGGGTGAACATCGTCGCGCCACTGGGGATCCTCAGCGCCCTGGCCCTGATGGCCACGCTGCCCGCCGACACCTGGATCCGCCTGGTCATCTGGCTGGCGATCGGGCTGGTCATCTTCTTCCTCTACGCGAAGCGAAACACGGAGAAGAAGTTCGCCGAGCTGGCGGCGGGCACGCGGGTGCTGGAGGCGGACGACGGTTAGGGCGAGCGCCGCCCCCGCGCCGGCGAACGGCGGCATTGAGGGGGTCGGCTCGCGGAGGGTGATGTCGACTTCAAGCCGCCTATGGCCGGCAAAAGTCGCCATCACCTCGGCATTGAGGGGCCCCCGAGCCGACCCCCTCATCGCCGCCGTTTCCGGCTACGTCGGCGCGGGGGCGGGGTCTGAGCTGGGCGAATCCGCCGCGGCCGCAGCCTCGGGCGCCGACCCCGCCAGGACCACGATCCCCACCACCATCGCCACGAACCCGGCGCCGGCCCCCAACAGCCCGAGCGTGCCTGCGTCCAGCGTCTCGTCGAAGGCCAGCAGGCCCAGCAGCGCGGAGGCGATCGGGTCCAGCGCGGACTGGGTGGCCACCGCCGGCGCCAGCGCGCCCGCCTGAAGCGAGAGCTGAGCGAGCGTCAGCGAGGCCCAGCCGACGACGACGAGCGCGTAGAGGTGCCAGTCGGTGATCACCGCGACCGGCCCGTCGTGGAGGTCCTCCATCACCGACTTGGTCAGGGCGGCGCTGTAGCCCCAGAGGATTCCCGTGGCGATGCCCAGCAGCGTCGCCTTCATCGCCGGCGAGCGCGCGGCGCGCCCGGCGAGGAAGAGCGGGATGCACACGCCGGCGGCGATGGCCAGGGAGATGATCCACGCCCGCGTCGTCGCGTCCTCGCGCCCGCCCTCGGGGTTGGCCAGGACCAGGAACGCGGCCAGTCCGGCGGTCAGCACGATGGCGGCGAGGATCTGGCGGCCGTCGACGCGCTGGCCGAGGATGCGCGCCCCCAGCGGCAGCGCGAACACCACCGTCGTGGCCAGCAGGGGCTGCACGACGACCAGGCGCCCGAGGTCCAGCGCGATCGCCTGGGCCGCGTAGCCGGCTCCGTCCGCGCCCATCCCGGCCAGCCACACCGGCCGCCGGGCGAGCCGCAGCAGGAAGCCGGCCCGGTGCGCGTCCTCGTCGGAGACCTCCTGCGCCTCCTTCTGCTGGAGGACCGTGCCGAAGGCGAACAGCGCGGCGGCCAGCAGGGCGAGGGAGACCTCGAGCACGCCGACGAATCTAGTGCGCCTCCCGGCGCCCTCGGTACCGGAAGACGAACGCGGCGCCGAGGGCGAAGGCCAGCGGGTGCTCGACCCCGTACCACCCCAGCGAGGCGGGGACGATGGCCAGGAGCGCGGCGACGCAGACGCCGGCGATCACGGCCTCCCGGCGCGTGTGCCTCCGGCGCAGCCGCAGCACGCTGCCGGCGAACACGCCGCCCAGGGTGCCCGCGAACACGCAGGAGATGCCGAAGTCCGGCCGGTCGCTGACCCGCTCGGCGCTCGTCTCGCCCAGGGCCAGCGCGATCGCGATGGCCGCGTAGGCGATCAGGGCCGATCCGATGTGCCCGGCGATCGCGGAGCCCCACCACGCCCGGATTCCCTCCCGCTGAACTAGGGCGAACGCGACAAGCGCCAGGAGCAACAGCTGGCCGGCGGCCACGGGGCCGTTGACCACCAGCCCGCTGGAGATGAGGCGCTCCACCTCCCCGTTGGCCACGCTGACCGGGGTGGAGCCGAGCGTGGAGGCGGGGTGCAGCAGCTCGAGGTCGCGGTCCAGGAACGCGACGCCGGCGACGATCGCGAAGTAGGCGATCAGCGCTCCGAGGAGCACGCGGTCGACCACCCGGCGGCGGGCCGCAGCGCGGACGGTCAGGGTGGCGGACTCCACCCGTCAACTGTACGGAGGGGCCAGGCCGCTCAGACGCTCAGCGAGTCCGCCAGGAACGTGATCTCGGCGTCCACGCGCGAGCTCCACAACGCCCAGTTGTGTCCGGCGCCCGGAACGGAGGTGAAGCGGTGGGGCACGCCCAGCCGGGTGAGCAGGCGGTCGAAGGCCGTGTTCTCGCCGTGGAAGCGGTCGCGGGAGCCCGAGTAGAACGAGATCGCGGGGTGCTCTGAGGCCAGCGACGGCGTCAGCTTCGGCACGTAGCGGGCGGGGGAGTAGCGGGCCTGCTCGGCCGGGCTCGTCCCGTGAACGCTGGGCGTGTTGGTGTGGAAGTACCCCGACCACGAGCCGACCGCGGCGAACTCGCCGCGATGATGGAGGGCGAGGTTCATGGCGCCGAACCCGCCCATGGAGATCCCGGCGATCCCGCGCGAGGCGCGGCGGGCGCGCACGCGGTAGCGACTCTGCATCAGGTCGACGACGTCGCGGGCCACGTAGGTCTCCCACCGCTCGCCGCTGCGGGTGGCGGAGTCCGCCCACTCGGTGTCATCGGTCGCGCGATCGCCGCCGGCCGGCATGGCGACGACCAGGGGACGGATCTCCCCGGCCGCGATCAGCGCGTCGATCCGGCCCACGACCCCGTGGCCGACGAAGTCGTCCGGGCGCCCCGGCAGGCCGTGGAGCAACAGCAGGAGCGGATAGTGCGCGCTTCCGGCGGCGTAGCCGGGCGGCAGGTACACGACCAGGCGCTCACGCCGCCCGAGCGCGGGCGAGTAGATGCGCATCGTGACCACCCGCCCCTGGAGGTTCGCCGGAGCGGGATCGCCGCCGCTGAACGAGCTGACCCCCATCCCGAGGGCGGCAACGGCGGCCACGAGCGGCGCGATGCCGAATCGAGCGCTCCGCCGGATCGGGCCAGGATAGAGCCGTGGCGGGCGGGACGGGCGGACCGTCCTCCCGACTAACACGATCGCAACACGGGGCCAACCCGGACCAGCATTCCCTGCGACAGCGTTCGGCTCATGCTGCGCCGGGACCTGCTCTCCGCGATGACGCGCGGGCAACGCCGCTCCCTGGCTCTCGTCGCCCTGGGCCTGGCGGTCGCGGCCGGGGCGCAGTGTCTCCTGGGCGGCGGGCCCGGGCCCGTGGCGATCGAGCTCGTCGGAGCGGTGGTCCTGTGGCGGCTCCTGCGCCCGGCGCGCGCTTCCACCGGCCACACCCCGGCCGAGCACCACCGCGCCGCCGCCGTCGTCAACCGGCTGGGCTCGGACTCGCTGGACCCCTTCGCGCTGCGCGAGGACAAGTCGTTTCACTTCGCCCACGGTGGCCTCGTCGCCTACCGGACGCTCGGCGCCACGGCGATCGTCTCCGGGGACCCGATCGGGCCCCCGGGCCGCGCCGGGGCCATCCTGCGCAGCTTCGAGGAGCACGCCTCGCGTCACGGCTGGGACACCGTGGTCACCGCGGCATCGCCGCGGCTCCTGGACGAGTACCGCGCGCTGGGCTACCGGGCGCTGCAGATCGGCTGCGAGGCCGTGGTCGACCCGCGCACCTTCTCGCTAGAGGGCCGCGCCATCCGCAAGGTGCGCCAGTCCGTCACCCGGATCGGGCGCCGGGGCTGGACCATCGAGGTGGTGGAGGGCGAGCATGTGTCTCCGGCCCTCAGCGTCCAGCTGGGCGAGCTCGAGGAGGAATGGCGCCGGCGCCGTCCGCGTCTGCAGGGATTCGCGATGACCCTCGGGCGGTTGTGGGGCGCCAGCGAGGATGCCCACAGCCTGTTCGTGCTCGCCCGCGATCCGGACGGCGCGCTGCGCGCCTTCCTACGCTTCGCGCGCTATCCGGGCGGCCTTTCGCTGGACGTCATGCGCCGCTCCGGCGACGAGCCGAACGGCCTCAACGAGGCCCTCGTGGTCGCGGCGCTGGGCTACGCGCGCGAGTGGGGGATGACGGAGGTGAGCCTCAACTTCGCCGGGTTCGCGCACGTGATGGCGGCCGAGGGCCCGCAGCCCTTGCCCCGGCGCCTCATGCGCTGGGGGTTGTCGCGCGCCCACGGGCGCTTTCAGCTCGAGCGGCTCGTGCGCTTCAACCAGAAGTTCGACCCGACGTGGCGCCCGCGCTACCTCCTCCACCGCGGCGTCGTCGGGATACCGCTGGTTGCTCTGCGCGTGCTCCAGGCCGAGGCCTACGTCCGGCCCCCGCGCGCGCGGGCGCTCCCCGCCCGCTGGGAGCCCGCGCCCTACCCGGTCACCTGGCGCCTGCCCGCCAACGCTCCCTCGCAAGCAGCGATCCCAGCGCCATGAGGGCGACCGCCACCCAGGTGCCCGCGCGATGCAGCTGCGAGCCCACGTGCGCCGAGAGCGGTTCGTTGACGGCCAGGGCGTCGGAGAGCGCGCCGGCCGCCGCGAGCAGCACGAAGGCCACCGCGCCCACGCCCAGCGCCCGGGCCGGCCGCGACAGCCGGGTCCAGCGCACGAGCGCGGCGCCGGCCAGCGACCCCGGCGGGCAGCCAAGCCGCGACGAGCAGCGAGAGCGGCTGGGCATCGTCGCCCGCGAGCTGCTGGAGCGGCAGCGCGCCCGCGACGTCGGGCCCGGCGCCGAGCCGGCCGAGATCGCGCAGCAGGTACAGCCAGCCCGCGCCCGCCACGACGGCCAGGGCGACGGCCAGCCACGCGGGCACGCGGGCCAGTGGAGACGGGCGATGACGCTGCGCCTGCCATCGGTAGCCGGCCTGGCCTGGCTGGTGGCCGGCCTGCTGGGCGCTTGGACCTATGTGGACCATTACTACGTGTACCGGGGCTTTCCGCCGCCGGGCGATCCACCGGGGGTGGCGCATGGCCGGCTGGAGTCGGTGCGGTTCTTCTCGCCGGCGCTGGGACAGGAGCGGCAATACAGCATCTACCTGCCCCCAGGATACGCAGCGGCCGCGGCGCGCGGCACCCGTTTTCCGGTGCTCTACCTGCTGCACGGAAGCCCGGGCAACACGGCGCTCTTCGTCAACGCCGGGCGGGTCGGCGTCGACCTCGACACCCTGATCGCGCGCCACCGAATCCACCCGTTCCTGATCGCGATGCCCAACGGCAGCGACGGGAGCTTTCGCAGCGACACGGAGTGGGCCAACACGAGCCACGGGCGCTACGAGAGCTTCGTCACCGACGTGGTGCGAAACGTCGACCGGTCCTTCTCCACCGTCCGCGACCGCCGCGCCCGCGCGCTCGCCGGAGACTCCGAGGGCGCGTTCGCGGCGATGAACGTCGCGCTGCACCGGCTGCCGGTGTTCGCGACGGCCGAGGTCTGGTCGGGGTACTTCACGCAGGATCGGCACGGCCCGTTCAAGCGCGCCTCGGCGCGCGAGCTGTGGGCCAACAGCCCGGCCGCCTACGTGCCGACGATGCGGGCCCGGCTACGCCGCTTCCCGCTGCACGCCTTTCTCTACACGGGAGCCGGCGATCACGATCGCGGGACGCTGGAGCCCTTCGTGGCCGAGCTGCGGGCGGCGGGCGCCCACCCGAGCTTCGGCGTCTACCCCGGGGGCCACGAGTGGCGGCTGTGGCGGGCCCAGATGCCGCGCATGATGGTCTACGCCTCGGCCCACATGCGCAGGCCTCTGCCATGAGCCTCGAGATCGGTCTCGCGCTGGCCATGGTCGCCTCGCTGGCGCTCAACGCCGGCTACATGCTCCAGCACGCCGGATCGCGTGCCGTTGCCGCAATCGACGTGCGGCGGCTGGGCCCGGCGCTGCGAGGCCTGCTGCGATCGCGGCTGTGGATGGCCGGGCTGGCCGCCGGGCTCACCGGCTGGGCGCTGCACGTGGGCGCCCTGGCGCTCGCGCCGCTGTCGCTGGTGCAGGCGTTCTCGGCCGGAGGCCTGGCCGTCGCCGCGCCGGTCGGTGCCCGCGCGCTCGGGGAGCGGATGTCGTCCCGCGAGCGCCGCGGCGTCGCACTGATGGCGGGAGCGCTGGTGATGCTCGCGCTCGGCCTGAGCTCGGGCGGCCAGGGGGCCGTGCCCGCGGCGAGCCTGGGCATGTGCCTGGTGGTCGTCGGAGCGCTGGCGGGCGCGCTCGCGCTCCTGGCACGAGGCGTGCGCAGGCCCTACGCGCTGGGCGCGGCTGGAGGCCTGCTGTACGGCGCCGGAGACGCCGCCACCAAGGCGCTGACCGACGTCGCGCACGGCGGGGCACTCGCCGCCGTCGCCAGCCCGTGGCTCGGCGCCGTGGCCGTGGCGAGCGCCGGTGCCTTCCTGTGCTTCCAGCGCGGGCTCCAGGCCGGGCGCGCCGTTCCGGTCATCGCGCTGATGACGGCGGCCACGAACGTGGTCGCCATCCTCGCCGGGCTGGTGGTGTTCGGAGACTCGCTGGGCCAGAGCCCGGCGCTGGTCGTGGTGCACCTCGGCGGCTTCGCGCTCGTGGGGATATCGGCCTGGCTGCTGGCCCCCGCACAGGCACGGCTGACGACCGCGGAGACATCGCCTCCGCCCGCACCTCAGCTGGCGCTTAATCCGAGCGCTAGCGTTGCTCAGCGTGTGCGCTGAGACGATGCTCGAGATCCTCGTCGTGGACGACGAGCCGGACCTCCGAGAGACCCTGCGGCACTCGTTCGAGCGGGAGGGGCACCGCGTGCTGGCGGTCGCCGACGGGCGCTCGGCCATCGACCGCGCCAGCACCCATCCGTTCGACATCGTGCTGCTGGACGTGGCGCTCGGGGCCGGGCCGGACGGCTACGACGTCTGCCGGGAGCTGCGGGAGCGCCACAACGTGGTCCCGGTGATCATGCTCACGGCGCTGGACAGCGAGGCGGATGCCGTGCTGGGTCTGGAGGCCGGGGCCGACGACTACCTGACCAAGCCGTTCGGCATGGCCGAGCTGACGAGCCGCATCCGCGCGGTCCTGCGGCGGGCGGGGAGCCGCGCCCTGGGCGACGAGGTGCTGCGCGCGGGGCCGATCGAGCTCGACCGGTCCCGGCGCGAGGTGCGCGTGGACGGGCGCCCGGTCGAACTCACCTTCTCCCAGTTCGAGCTGCTCGAGTGCCTCGTCGCCAACCCGGGCCGGGTGTTCAGCCGCCAGGAGCTGATGCGGGCCATCTGGGGCGACAGCGCCTACCGCGACCCTCGCGGAATCGACGTCCACGTGCGTCATCTGCGCGAGAGCCTCGAGCTTTCGCCCGAGCGCCCGCAGCTCATCGTCACCGTGCGGGGCGTCGGGTACAAGCTGCGCCCGGGGTGATCGCGTGCGCGGGCGGATCAGGCTGCGCCTCCGCGCCCGGCTGATCGGTGCGCTGCTCATCGCCAGCGCGGTGACGCTGATCGTGGCCTCCCTGGCCATGCTGGGCCCGCTGGCCGCGCGCCTTCGAAACGACGAGTTCGACCGGCTGACGGCGGCCGCGGAGGCGACGGTGCCGGCGGTCACGCGAGCCGCGCGGGGCCTGCCGGCCGCCGGGCCGGAGCTCCAGGCGGCGGCGGTGCGGCTGGGCCGGCGCACCCGGGCGCGCGTGATCGTGCTGGATGCGCGGGGCCGCGTCCTCGCGGCAACCGACAGCGAGCCCTCCGAGCGCCTCTCCGGACCGCGGCGCACGGTGGCCGCGGGCCATGGCGCGCGTCATGTCGTCGACACGGCGGAGGGCCGGGAGGCGGAGGTCGTCGTGCCCATCCGGGTGCGCGGCCGCCGGCTGGGAGTGGTCCTGCGCACGTCGCTCGAGGACACCGACGCGGCCGTCCGAGTGATCCGCCGGGGCCTGGTGACCGGCGGGCTGATCGGCCTCGTGGTCGCCCTGGCCGTCGGCATCGCGCTCTCGTCCCGACTCGTGCGCCGCATCACGGCCCTGCGCGACGCGGCGCTGCGGGTGGCCCGGCTCGGCCCGGCGTCGGGCGACACCCCGGTCGAGGACCGCGACGAGATCGGCGATCTGGCCCGGGCGTTCACGACGATGGAGAGCCGGCTGGAGAAGCAGGAGGCCGCGCGGCGGACGTTCGTGGCCACGGCCTCGCACGAGCTGCGCACGCCCCTGACCTCGCTCCAGCTCATGCTCGAGGTCCTGGCCGACGACCTCTCTCGCGATCCGCCGGCGCTGGACGACGCGGAGCGCCAGGCGCACCGGGCGACCCGTCAGACGGAGCGGCTGGCCTCGCTGGCCTCCGAGCTGCTCGACGTCAGCCGGATCGACGCCGACGTCCCGCTGCGAAGCGAGCCGGTGGAGCTGGGCGAGGTCAGCCGCGCGGTCGTGGCCGAGCTGAGCACCGGCGCGTCGCCCCCACCGATCGAGCTGACGGCCGGTGAGGGCTGCTGGGGGATGGGCGACCCGGGCGCGGTGGCCCGGATCGTGAGGATCCTGCTCGACAACGCGCTGCGCTTCACCCCGCCGGGCGCGCCGGTGCGCGTCGCGGTCGCCGGCGAGGACGGGACGGGGAGCATCGCGGTGAGCGATCAGGGGCCGGGGGTCCCCGAGGCCGAGCGCGAGCTCGTCTTCGAGCGCTTCCAGCGGGGCAGCCGAGCGCAGGAGGGCGAGGGCTTCGGCCTGGGCCTGGCGATCGGCCGCGAGCTGGCCACCCGCATGGGCGGGACGCTGGAGCTCGCCGACGGGGCGCGCGGGGCGCGCTTCGTGCTCGTGCTCCCGGCGGCGGGCTAGCCCGCCTCGCGGGCCTCGCAGCTCACCGCGTGGTCGAGCGCGCGGGCCACGTCGGCATCGCAGGCCAGCGCTCCGACCAGGTGCGGCCGGGTCCCGGTGCGGATGACGGCGAGGTGCCGCACGCTCGCGCGCGGCGGCAGCCGGTCGGGGCGGATCGCCGGAAGCGGATGGGGGGTGGAGGTGAAACGGCGGCGTGTCATGCGGCCAGTCTGGCGCCGTCCAGGTTGGGGCGGGTGACGAGTGTGTTACGTGCGTGTTGGTTCTCGCGCAGACCGTTCTTAGCCCGGCAATCTTTAGGCTGCTAACTTGTTTCGTCATGCCCGTTACCACCCCGGAGACCACCCCCGCTGAGCTCGAGGCCTTCTCGGGCGCCCTGGCCGACTTCATGCGGGCGCTGCGCCGCGCTCAGGGGCGCGCCGCGCGCGCTGACGCGGACGGCGAGCTGACGCTCTCCCAGTACCAGGTCCTCGATCCGCTCGACTGCGCGGACGGGCCGCTTCCCGTCTCCGAGGTGGCCGAGGGCGCGGGTGTCAGCCCGCCCACGGCCACGCGCATGCTCGACGCCCTGGAGCGCGATGGCTTCGTCGAGCGCCGGCGCGTGGACGGCGATCGCCGGGTCGTGCACGTAAGCCTCACCGGCGCCGGGCGAGAGGCGGTGCGGGCCAAGCGCGCCAGCAGCGCTCGCAAGCGCCGTGCCGTCCTCGAGTCCCTGTCCCCCGGGGAGCGCAAGCAGGCCGCGCGGGTCCTCACCGCCCTGGCCGACGCGATCGAGCAGCTCCGGTGACGGACGCGCCGCTCGAGGAGGTTCGCGCGCACACGACCCGGACCCTGGTCGTCCTGGCGCTCGGCGCGCTGGCCTACGCCCTGGCGCAGACGATGGTCGTGCCCGCGCTGCCCGAGATCCAGCGCCACTACTCGGTCGACGCCTCGGACGCCACGTGGGTGTTCACCGTCTTCCTGGTCACCTCGTGCGTCTGCACGCCGATTCTCGGCCGGCTGGGCGACATGTACGGCAAGGAGCGGCTGCTGCTCATCTCGCTGGGCACGTTCGCCGCCGGCAACCTGGTCGCGGGCTTCGCGCACTCGATCGAGGTCCTGATCATCGGCCGGGCGATCCAGGGCGCGGGCGGCGCGATCTTCCCCCTGGCCATCGGGATCGTGCGCGACGAGTTCCCGGCCGAGCGCGTGGCCAGCGGCATCGGCTCGATCGCCGCCATGTTCGGCATCGGCGGTGGCATCGGGCTGGTCGTCGCCGGGCCCCTCATCTCGAACCTGGGCGTGGACTCGATCTTCTGGCTGTCGCTCGTGGCCAGCCTCGCCGCCGCCTGGGCGACCTGGCGCTGGATCCCCGAGTCGCCGGTCCGGATGCAGGCGCGCCTCGACCTCATCGGGGCGGGCCTGCTCGGGCTCGCCCTGCTCAGCTTCCTGCTCGCGATCTCCGAGGGCGACACCTGGGGCTGGGGGAGCTCGCGCATCCTCGCGCTGTTCGCCGCCACCGCCGTCTTCGGCGTCGCCTGGGTGTGGTGGGAGCGGCGAGTCGAGGACCCGACCGTCGACCTGTCGCTGATGGCCCGGCGCCCGATGTGGACGACGAACCTGGCCACGTTCACGGTCGGGCTGTCGATGTTCGCGTCCTACATCCTCATCCCGCAGCTCGTGCAGGCCAACCCGGCCAAGGCAGGCTACGGCTTCGACGCCAGCATCACGCTGTCCGGCCTCTACCTGCTCCCCAGCGCGCTGATCATGCTCGGCGCCGGCCCGCTGTCCGGCCGGCTGTCGGGGCGCCATGGCTCGCGCCTTCCGCTCGCGCTCGGCGCCGGGATCTCCAGCGCCTCCTACTTCTGGCTGGCCGCGTTCCATGACCACGGCTGGCAGATCATCTTCGGCGTCGCGCTGCTCGGCCTGGGGATCGGCCTGGCCTTCGCCGCCATGGCCAACCTGATCGTCGAGGCCGCGCCGCGCGAGTACACCGGGGTGGCCTCGGGGATCAACACGATCGTGCGCTCGATCGGCGCCGCGGTCGGCGCGCAGGTGGCGGCGTCCCTGCTCACCGCCAGCGCCGGGGCGAACGGCATACCCGCCGAGTCGGGCTTCGAGCAGGCGTTCGTCCTCAGCGCCGTGGGCGCGATCCTGGCCCTGGGCGCCACGACGCTGATCCCCGGCCGCGCCCGGTCGCGGGAACCCGCCGCGCCCGCGGCACCTGTTCCCGAGCCCACGCCGTGAGCGGCGAGGGCCGCCTGTCGGCGCCGGTGCGGGCGATCGCGGTCGTGGTCGTCCTCGGCGCGATCATGTCGATCCTCGACACGACGATCGTCAACGTCGCGCTGCAGACCCTGGCGCAGGACCTGCACGCGCCGCTGAGCACGATTCAGTGGGTCTCCACCGGCTACCTGCTCTCCCTGGCCTCGGTGATCCCGCTCACGGGCTGGGCGGCCGAGCGCTTCGGTCCCAAGCGCGTGTGGATGACCGCCGTCGCCGCCTTCGCCCTCACGAGCGCGCTGTGCGGCCTGGCCTGGAACGCCGAGGCGCTGATCGCGTTCCGCGTGCTCCAGGGATTCGCGGGCGGGATGATCATGCCGATCGGGATGATCACCCTGGCCCAGGCGGCGGGCCCCGACCAGATGGGCCGGGTGATGAGCGTCGTCGGCGTGCCGATGCTCCTGGCGCCCGTCCTCGGTCCGGTGATCGGCGGCCTGATCGTGGACAACTTCAGCTGGCGCTGGATCTTCTTCGTCAACCTCCCGGTGGGTGTACTCGGACTGCTGCTCGCGGCGCGGCTGATGCCGGCCGAGAAGGCCGAGGGCCGCTCCGGCGGCACGGCGCACCTGGACCGGCGCGGGCTGGCGCTGTTGTGCCCGGGGCTGGCACTGATCGTCTACGGCCTGAGCGAGATCGCCTCGAGCGCCTCGCTGGACCTCCTCCACGCGGTGGCGCCGCTCGTCGCCGGCCTGGCGCTGGTCGTCGCGTTCGGCGTGCACGCCTGGCGAGAGGAGTTCCCGCTCGTGGAGGTCCGCCTGCTGCGCGTGATCGGCTTCGGGGCCGCCGCCGTGACCGTGCTGCTCGTGGGCGCGGCGTTGTTCGGGGGGATGCTCCTGCTGCCCCTCTACTACCAGGTGGCCCGCGGGCTGAGCCCGCTCGACGCCGGCCTGCTGCTGGCGCCCCAGGGGATCGGCGCGGCGATCGCCATGCACTTCTCCGGCCGGCTGACGGACCGCGTCGGCGGCGGGCCGGTGGTGCTGTGCGGCCTGCTCGTGCTGGCCCTGGGCACGTTTCCCTTCACGCAGGTCGGAGCCGACACGCCGTACGGCCTGCTCGGCGTGGCGGTCATGGTCCGCGGGATCGGCCTGGGCTTCACGATGATGCCGGCGATGGCCAGCGCCTACGCGCTGCTCCAGCGCCACCAGGTGCCGCGGGCCACGCCGATGCTCAACGTCCTGCAGCGCGTCGGGGGCTCGATCGGGGTGGCCGTGATGGCGGTCGTCCTCGATCGCCAGCTGGCCGGGGCCCACTCTCCCGCCCAGGCCGCGGCCGGCTTCGCCCACACCTACTGGTGGTCGCTCGGCCTGGTCCTGGCCGCGCTGATTCCGGCGACGGTGCTGGCGCTCGAGCAGCGCAAGGTGCGTGCCCGCCAGGCCGCGCCGCCGCCCGACGGCGTGGCCGCGGCCGCTGGCTGAGCCCTACGCGCCGGCCTCGAGCTTCGGCAGCGCCCGCGCCCGGCGCCCGATGCCCTTCCACGGATCGCCGCGCTCGCGCACCCGGTCCAGCACGCTGCGCACGTCCCAGCCGTCGGGCTTGAGGCCGCGGCTGTCCAGCTCCTCCCACTCCAGCGGCGTGGCCACCGGCGCGCCGGGCTTCGCGCGCACCGAGTAGGGCGCGACGGCGTGCTGGGCGTAGGCGTTGCGGCGGATGTCGATGAAGATCGGGGCCTCGCGCTTGCGCTTGTAGAACTCGGTCGTCAGATGCTTGGGGTCGCGGTCGGCGACCTCGATGGAGAACGCCTTGGCCCACCGGAAGACCTCCGGGAACTCGTCCCGGCGGCGGATCGGTACGACGACGTGGATCCCGCGCGAGCCGCTGGCCATGGCGTGGGGAGCCAGGCCGGCCTCGCGCAGCGCGTCGCCCACCAGCCGCGCGGCCGCCCGCACCTCGGCGAAGGTCGCCCCCGTCGGGTCGAGGTCGAAGATCACCCGGTCGGGCTTGCGCGGCTCGTCGGCCCGGGCGGGCCAGATGTGCAGCGCCACGGCGTTCTGGCCGGCCAGGTAGACGAGGGTCGCCGCGTCGTCGGCCAGCACATGCGTGAGCGTGCCGCCGCGCTTCTCCACGGTCGCGCGGTGGATCCAGTCCGGGAAATGCCGGGGGGCGTTCTTGAGGTAGTGCCCCTGGGCCTCGATGCCGCCGGGGAACACCTGGAGCGCCAGCGGCCGCCCGCGCACGTGGGGCACCATCACCCCGGCGATCTCGGCGTAGTAGCTCGCCAGGTCGCCCTTCGTCACGCCGGCTGCCGGGAACATCACCCGGTCGGGGTGCGTGATCTCGATCGAGCGCCTCCCGGCTCGGATGTTCACGACGACGGCTCCTCGCGCACGACCGACCGCGCGGACTTGTCGTCGCGCAGGCCGAGGAAACGGGGATGGCGCAGGCGCCCGTCGCGCGTCCACTCCGTGAAGCCCACCTCGCACACCAGCTCGGGCCTGACCCACGTGGCGCTGGGCTCGCGCACCTCGTCGGCGAACGGCGAGCGCGCCCGGCGCAGTGGCTTCAGGCGCCGGGCCAGGTCGTGGAGGGTCTCGCGATCGAAGCCGGTGCCCACCTTGCCCGCGTAGCGCAGGTCGCCGTCGCTGAAGTGGCCCAGCAGCAGCGCCCCGAGCTCCTCGCGTGAGCCCTTCGGCGCCGTGAACCCGCCGATCACCAGCTCCTGGCCCTGCTCGCATTTGAACTTCAGCCAGTCGCGCGAGCGCGCGCGGCTCACGTAGCGGCTCTCGGCGCGCTTGGCGATCAGCCCCTCCCAGCCCTTGCGGCAGGCCTCGCGGAAGAGCTCCTCGCCCTTCGCGTTGCGATGGGTGGTCAGGCGAATCGGGTCCTCCCAGGCCAGCAGCTCGCGCAGCAGGCGCTTGCGCTCGCGCAGCGCCAGGGGCCGGACGTCGCGGCCGTCGAGCCACAGCAGGTCGAAGACGTAGAGGTAGACCGGAACGCGCTCACGCCCGCGCCGGGCGAGCTTGGCGAAGGAGGTCTGGGAGCCGTCGAAGGCGACGACCTCCCCGTCGATGGCGAACCGCCGGGCCGGCTGGCGCTCGAGCGCTTCGGCGATCTCGGGGTAGCGGCCGTTGAGGGCCAGGTCGTTGCGCGACCACAGCTTCACCTCGGCTGCGCCGCCGCCGTCGCGCACGGCGATGCAGCGGATGCCGTCGAGCTTGCGCTCGAAGATCCACTCCGGATCGGAGAAGCGGGCGTCGGTGAGCGTCGCCTTCATCGCGTCCGAGCCCCGGGGCGGAGAGTCAGCCACCGGCCGCGACCTCCTCGATGGTGCGCCCGCTGCGCACCGACTCCGGCTGGGTGGAGACCGGGTTGCGCCGCGCGTCGGCGCCCTCGTCGCGGCGCTTGATCAGCAGCCACTGCGGCTTGTCTCCGGCGCGCGTGCGCTGGAGCGTGAAGCCGCCGCGCAGCTTCTCGCCGTCCAGCCAGAAGGACAGGTGGCCGTCGCGCAGCGCCCGGGAGGGATCGGCGTCGCCCAGCGGCCGCCAGGTGCCGGCGTCCCACACGATCACCGCCCCCGAGCCGTAGCCGTGGCCGATCACGCCCTCGAAGTCGCGGTGGGAGAGCGAGTGGTCCTCGACCTGCACGGCCAGGCGCTTCTCCCGCGGGTCCAGCGTCGGGCCCTTCGGGACGGCCCACGACTTCAGGACGCCGTCGAGCTCGAGGCGGAAGTCGTAGTGCAGCGTCGTGGCGTCGTGCTTTTGGATCACGAAGCGGGGCACAGCCCCTGCTTACCCGGTTGCCGCGGCTGATTCAATGCGCGCATGCGCCGGATCGCTCCCCTCGCGACCCTCTTCGTCCTCGTTCACGCCCCGGCGGCGCTGGCCCTGGCGGGCGGCGGCAGCGGCGGCTACGGCGGCGGCGGGGGCGGAGGAGGCGGCGGCGGGTTCAGCGGCGGCGGGGGCTCGACGGGCAGCGGAACCAGCGCCCCCTGGTGGGTCACCCTGCTGATCATCGTCGTGATCGTGGGCTTCTTCGGCTGCGGCGCGGTCGCCGCGGCCATCGGCGCCGCCAAGTACCGCCGCCGCCGGCGCGAGCGCGACGCCCGGGTGCGCACCGCCGCGGCCGAGGCGGCCGAGGACGACGCGTCGTTCGCGGCCGACACGGTCACGGCCGCGGCCGTGGCCCTCTTCCGCGAGGCGCAGGCCGCCTGGGACGCGGGCGACCGGGCCAAGCTCCAGCAGCTGATCCCGCCCGACCTGTGGACGGAGTGGGAGCGTCGGCTGAACGACCTCGACCGCAAGGGCTGGCGCAACCGCGTCGAGGTGCTGAAGATCAGGTCGGCCGAGTACGTGGGGATGACCAACCGCGAGTCCGACGCCGAGGACCGCTGCGTCGTGCGCATCGAGGCCACGGTCCGCGACTACGTCGAGGACCGCAACGGCAACCACATCAAGCGCGACGACGAGACCTCGGAGATCGTCACCGTCGCCCAGTACTGGACGCTGAGCAAGGTCGGCGACACCGACCGCTGGCGCCTGGCCTCGATCGAGGAGCGGGCCGAGGGCGACCACCAGCTCACCGAGCCCATCGTCGCCACTCCGTGGGGCGACGACGAGCGCCTGCGCGACCAGTCGGTGGTCGAGGGCGCCGTGGCCGAGGCCCCGCCCGAGGGCTTCAAGACCTCCGAGCTGGCGGATCTGGACTTCGACGGCACGGCGCGCGAGGCCGCCAACGACCTGTCGGTGTCCGACCCGCGCTTCGAGCCCGCCGTGCTCGAGGCCGCCGCGCGCCGGGCCGTCGGCGCCTGGGCCGAGGCGGTCGACGGCGATGACGCCGGGCTGGCGGCGATCGCCAGTCCCCAGGCGCTGGCCGATCTCCTGCACCCGCGCGGGGACAAGACTCGCCTGGTGGTCCGCGGCCCGCAGGTCAGGCGGCTGGCCATCTCGGCGCTCGACGCCGCGGCCGAGCCCGCGACCATGACGGTGGAGCTCGAGGTCAGCGGCCGGCGCTACCTCGAGGACCGCGACACGACCGACGTCGTGTCGGGCAGCCGGGACTCCGAGACGACCTTCACCGAGCGCTGGAAGCTGGCCCTCGACGGGACCGACGACACGCCCTGGCGGATCGTCGACGCGGCGGCGCGCCGCGGCGCAGCGGCCGGCCAGGGCTAGGTCGCGCGTTCCGGCGCGCCGCCGGTGCGTCCAACTCACGCATAGCGACAGAAACTCGCACCGTGCCTCCCACACGGCGCCGGGCCCACCCCCTCGTTGCCCGCCGTTTACGGCGCCGGCGAGCCCGCCTTCTCCGTCGGCTCGGCGTAGGCGACGATCCGCTCCTCGAGCGCCAGCTCGGCGTCGAAGTCGGCGTCGTCGGCGTGGCGGAAGGCGACGTCGTTGCGCGCCAGCAGGGCGATGAAGGCATCCACGACCTTCGTGTCGAACTGCGCGCCGGCGCAGCGCTGGAGCTCGCGCATCGCGTCCATCGAGGCCACGGGGTCGCGATAGGTGTCGCGGGCGGTCATCACGTCGTAGGTGTCCGAGACGGAGATGATCCGCGACAGCAGGGGGATGTCCTCGCCGGCCAGGCGGCGGGGGTAGCCCTTCCCGTCCCAGCGCTCATGATGGGCGAGCACGATCTCGGAGATCGGGCCGTAGCCCTCGACCTGGGAGACGATCTTCGCCCCCTGGTAGGGGTGCATGCGGATGATCTGCCAGTCGCGCTCGGTCAGCGGGACGTCGGCCTTGAGGATGTGGTCGGGGAAGACGAACTTGCCGATGTCGTGCAGCAGGCCCGCGGTGTGGACCAGCTCCTGCTGCTCGGCCGGGAGGCCCAGCTCGCGGGCGATCTCGCGGGCGTAGCGCGCGACGGCGGCGCAGTGGCGGGCCGTCATGCGGTCGCGCAGGTCGAGCGTGTGCATCAGGGCGGAGATCGTTCCCAGCTGAAGCGAGGCGAGCTGGCGGCCGCGCTCCTCCAGCGCCTCGGCACGCTGCTGGGAGACGAGCAGCTCGCTGAGCAGGTACTGGAAGGTGAACAGCACCGCGACCAGCAGCACGAGCGCGACCATGCCGACGTTGACGTAGACCGCCGTGGTGCCGACCGTCAGCAGGCAGGTGGCGAGCTGGGAGGGGATGAGCGGGACGTACATGTTCTTGAAGCGGTCCCACAGCGAGGTGCCGTCGAGCGCCGAGTAGATCCCCACGCTCATGACGAAGTTCAGGAGGTTGGTGACGAGGAAGACGGCGCCGACCGCGAGGAGGAACCCGGAGTCGGTCGTCTGGACGCCGGCGTCCTCGGTGAGCGCTCGGATGGCCAGCGCGCCGACGAGCGGGAACGTGGCGTAGGTCGCCAGGTTGTTGAGGAAGAAGAGCTTGCTCGGGCGGGTCCGGAGCCCGTCGACCAGGATCGAGCCCAGGCCGATCGCGGCGGCCGGCGCGGGACCCAGCAGGGCCATGGCCATGACCAGGCCGCCGTGCGATCCGGTGAGGCGCATCCGGCGGACGTGGATCGCCGGGATGTCGCTGCCCACGACGAGGACGAAGAGGAGGACCACGAGGGTCCAGGGATGCCAGTCGGAGACGCGCGACGTCAGCACGGCCACGGTCACCGAGACCGCGAGGATGCCTGCCTGACTCGCTCCCACCCAGAAACGACGCGTACGCACCCGACCAATATCGGCAGCAAATAGCGAACTTCTGAGCCGGAAACGCAACGAGCGGGGCACGTGGCCCCGCTCGCTGTCTAAGAACTACTTGAGATCGGTAGAGATCAGTGACGCCAGGTCATATTTGTGCCCTCCATCCTTGTGAACTACCGAACGACTTCCTAAGCGATGGCTGAGAATGGCAGGCAACGTCACGTTTGACACGTATTGGGATAGATATTGCGGCGAAAAGGACTTGAGGCCTGCACGATGTAGCGGCGCGCAATGACCTCCCCTCGTCTGGCCCCTCTGCGCAACGGCCCGTTCCGGCGCCTGGCCGCGGCGTATACGGTCAACGAGTTCGGGAACTGGCTCGGCGAGGTGGCCCTCGCGGTGCTCGTCTTCGACCGGACGAACTCGCCGCTGGCGGTCACCGCCCTGTTCCTCTCCTGGAACCTCGTGCCCGCCTTCCTCGCCCCCGCGTTGACCGCTCGCCTGGACCAGCTGGCGGTCCGCTGGGCACTCCCGTCCCTCTACGCCGTCGAGGCCGCCGCCTTCGTGGCGCTGGCGGCGCTGACCGGTGCCTTCTCGCTCCCGGCGATCCTCGCCCTCGCGCTGCTGGACGGCACCCTGGCCGTGACCGGGCGCGCCCTCTCTCGCGCCACGGTGGCCGCGCTGCTCGAGCGCGAGGGACGGCTGCGCGAGGGCAACGCGATCGTCAACGTCGGCTTCGCCTCCGCGGCCGCCGCCGGCCCGGCGCTCGGCGGCGTGGTGGTCGCCGGCCTGGGGATCTCCGAGGCGCTCCTGCTCGACGCGGCGTCCTTCGCCGCCATCGCGGTGCTCCTGGCGGCCACGCGCGGGCTGCCCGCCGCGCGGCCCGAGCGTGAGTCCTGGCTGCGGCGCGCCCGCGAGGGCATCGGCCACGTCCGGCGCCGGGCCGACCTGCGCCTGCTGCTCGGCGGCCAGGCTGCCGCGCTCGTCTTCTTCACCGCCGTCGTCCCGATCGAGATCGTCTACGCCAAGGACTCGCTCGGGACCGGCAACCGCGGCTACGGCCTGCTCCTGACGGCGTGGGGGGCGGGGCTGGTCGTGGGCAGCCTCGTCTTCGGCCGCTCGTCGCGACGCCCGCTGACGCTGATCGCGCTGTCGACCGCGCTCGTCGGTGTCTCCTATCTCGGGATGGCGGCGGCCGGCTCGCTCGCGCTGGCCTGCGCGATCTCGCTGGCCGGCGGCTGCGGGAACGGGATCCAGTGGGTCGCGGTGATCACGGCCGTGCAGGAGGCGACCGACCTCGACCTCCAGGCCCGCGTCGTCGGCCTGCTGGAGTCCGTGGGCGCCGCCATGCCGGCGGTGGGCTTCGTGCTCGGAGGCGCCATCGCCTCGCTGCTCTCCGCACGCGCGGTCTTCGCGGTGGCGGGGGCCGGCGTCCTCGTGGTGCTCACGCTGGCCGCGGCCGGCATGCGCCACGCGGCAAAAACCGGGGTTGACACCGTCGCCGCGACGAGTTGAACTGCGCCCAGCGCATCCGGGCGGGAAGCCGGATGCGTAGATCACCGCGTAACCCCCGAAAGGACGGACTTCTGCCATGACCCCCATCACGGCACTCGACGCCGGTGCCCTCGACGCCCTTCGCGGCGCGTTCGCCGGCCAGCTCATCACCGCCTCGGACGCCGGCTACGAGGACGCGCGGCGCCTCTTCAACGGCATGATCGACCGGCGGCCCGCGCTCATCGCCCGCTGCTCATCGGTCGCCGACGTGCAGGCCGCGCTCGCCTACGCCCGCGAGCACGAGCTGCCCGTCGCGGTGCGCTGCGGCGGCCACTCGACGCCCGGGTACTCCACGTGCGACGACGGCCTCGTGATCGACGTCGGGCCGATGAAGGCCATCGACATCGACCCCGAGGCGAAGACGGCCACGATCGGCGCCGGCCTGACGTGGGGCGAGTTCGACGCCGCCACGCAGGAGCACGGCCTGGCCGTGACCGGCGGGCGCGTCTCGAACACCGGCGTCACCGGGCTCACCCTGGGCAGCGGCTCGGGCTGGCTGGAGCGGATGTTCGGGATCTCGTGCGAGAGCCTGACCGGCGCCGAGGTCGTGACCGCGTCCGGCGAGGTCGTGCGCGCCGGCGAGGACGGCGACCCGGAGCTGCTCTGGGGCCTGCGTGGCGGCGGTGGCAACTTCGGCGTCGTCACCGAGCTGACGTTCCGGCTGCACCCGGCCGGGCCGCTCATGTTCGGTGGGATGCTCATGTGGCCGCGCTCGGAGGCGCAGCGCGTCGGCCGCGCCTACCGCGACTTCATGGCCGACGCGCCAGACGAGATCGGCGGCGGCCTGGCGCTGATCTCGGCGCCGCCCATGCCCTTCGTGCCCGAGGAGCTCCAGCTCCAGCCGGCCGTGGGGATCATCTACCTCTACGTCGGGCCGGTCGAGGACGGCGAGAAGGCCGTCGCGCCGCTGCGCGAGCTCGGGCCTGTGGTCGAGGTGCTGGCCCCGCTGCCCTACGTGGGCTTCCAGCAGCTGCTCGACGAGGGCTCGCCGCACGGCGCGCACGAGTACTTCCGCATCGACTGGCTGCGCGAGCTCTCCGACGACGCCCTGGACGCGGCGATCGAGCAGGCCAACGCCGCTCCCTCGCCGATGACGCAGATCGTGTTCGAGCCGCTGGGCGGCGCGATGGACCGGATGGACAAGGACTCGATGGCGCTGTCGGTACCCGACGCCCCGTGGGCCTACCACTGCCTCGGGCTGTGGCCCGACGCGATGCCCGACGAGCCCAACGTGGCGTGGGTGCGCGGGTTCTCCGAGGCGCTCAAGCCGTGGGCGATCGGGGCCGCCTACCCGAACTTCGTCGCCGACGACGAGGGCTCGGAGCGGCTGATCTCGGCCTACGGCCCGGAGAAGTACGCCCGGCTCGTGGCGCTCAAGGACCGCTACGACCCGGACAACGTCTTCGCGCTCAACCAGAACATCCCGCCGAGCGGGTCCAACGGCTCGAGCTAGCCGGTGACCGCCTCGTAGGCGGCGCCCATCGCCAGCAGGGTCGCCTCGGCTCCGGGGCGACCCGCCAGCTGCATGCCGAAGGGCAGGCCGTCATGCTCGCCCACCGGGAAGGCGAGCACCGGGCCGCCGCTCTCCGTGAGCCCGACGACGAGGGACATGAGCGCCCGGCGCAGCGGCCGCTGCTCGCCGTCCACCTCCAGGGCGTCGGCGTCGCGGCGCGGGGCGATCGCCGGGGTTGTGGGGGCGGCCAGCGCATCCAGGCGCTGCTCGTCCATCAGCGCGCTCAGCTCCTCCACCACCAGGCGGCGCGCCCGCTGGGCGCGCAGGTAGGCGGTCGCGGGAAGGAGGCGCCCGGACTCCAGGCGGCAGCGGACGTCGGTCGCGTAGCGGGGCGCCTGGTCGTCGAACCACGGCGCGTGGGCGTTGCCGGCCTCGGCCATCTGCACGACCCGGTGGATCGCCGGCGCGTGGCACAGGTACCGGGGCGCGACCGAGACCGTCTCGGCGCCCAGGTCGCGCAGCACGCCCAGGGCGCCGGAGACACCCTCGGCCACGTAGGGCTCGCAGGCGCCGTCCACCAGCTCCGCCACCAGACCCACCCGCAGGCCCTCCAGCGGGCGCCCGACCGCGGCGCGCCCGCCCGAGCGCGGCGGAGCGGGCTCAACGGGCCGGCCCGCCAGCGCGCTCAGCAGCGCCCCCGCGTCGGTGACCGTCCGCGCCATCGGCCCGACGGCGTCGTAGGACCAGGCCAGCGGCACGACGCCCTTCCGTGGCACCAGCGTGCGGGTCGGCCGCAGCCCCACGATCCCGCACAGGGAGGCGGGGACCCGCAGCGACCCGCTCGTGTCCGAGCCCAGCCCGCCCAGCGCCATCCCCGTCGCCACGGCGGCGGCCGGGCCCGAGGTCGAGCCGCCCGTCATGCGCTGCGGGTCGCGGGGATTGAGGACGTCGCCGAAGTGCGGGTTTCGCCCGTCGATCCCGTACGCGAACTCGTTGGTGTTCCCCTTGCCCACCACGATGGCGCCGGCGGCGCGCAGCCGCGCGACGGCGGGCGCGTCGCGGCTCGGCTCGCGCCGCCAGCCGGCGGCGCCCGCGGTCGTCGGCATCCCCCCGACGTCGATGATGTCCTTGACGCACAGCGGGATCCCCCGCAGCGGGCCCTCCGGGGCGCTCTTTGCCTCGGCCAGGGCGCGGTCGCCGTCGACGTGCAGGTAGGCGCCGAGCTCGCTGCCGCGGGCCTCGATCCGGCGCAGGACCGCGCTCACCAGCTCGGCCGGCGAGAGGCGCCCGGCCGTCAGCTCGGCGCGCGCCAGGCCGATCGTCAGGTCCGCGGGGTCAGCCGGCATCCAGGAGGGGCTCCACGTCGGCGATGGGCAGTTCGCCCAGCTCCTCGGTCTCGCGCAGGACCAGCTCCAGCATCGCCCGCACCGGCTCGACCCGCTCCTCGGGGAGGTCCAGCCCGGCGGCGACGGCGAGGGCGCGTACATCGTCCGCGGTCATCGCCTCCACGCTACCCGGGCCGGGCCCGCGAGGTCTGTAGCCTGGCCGAATCGCCACGGACGCATCACAGCTCTCCGATCCCGAGGTCGACCAGGTCGAGTGGGACCTCGAGCCCCTCGTCGACGGGCAGGGCGAGGCCGGAGTCGACCGCCAGCTCGACGAGGCGCGCACTCGCTCCGAGGCCTTCGCGAAGGCCCACGCCGGCCGGATCTCCGAGCTGGACTCCGCCGGGCTGCGCGACGCGATGACCGAGCTGGTGGCCATCTCCGAGCTGGTTTCGCGCGCCGGCAACTACGCGGCGCTGCGCTTCGCGGTGGACACCGCGGACGCACCGCGCGGTGCCCTCCTCCAGCGCGTGCAGGAGCGAGCGACGGCGATCGAGACCAGGCTCCTGTTCTTCGAGCTGGAGTGGGCGGCGCTGGACGAGGCGCACGCCGAGGAGCTGCTCTCCGGCGAGGGCCTGGACTTCTGCCGCCATCACCTGCGCATGGCGCGCCGCTACCGGCCCCACCTCCTCACCGAGCCCGAGGAGAAGCTGATGGCCGAGAAGGACGTGACCGGCTCGAGCGCCTGGTCGCGACTGTTCGCCGAGGTCACGTCGGCCATCCGCGTGGGCGGCGAGGGCGACGACGAGGACGTCTCGCTGGAGATCGCCCTGAGCCGTCTGCTCTCGGGCGACCGCGAGCTGCGCCGCGCGTCCGCCGTCGCCGTGACCGAGGCCCTGGAGCCCGGCCTGCGGGTCCGCGGCTACATCCTCAACACGCTGCTCTACGACAAGGCGGTGGACGACCGCCTGCGCGAGTACCCGAGCTGGATCTCGGCCCGCAACCTGGCCAACGAGGCCTCCGACGAATCGGTGCACGCCCTGGTCGACGCGGTGCGCCGCCGCTACGACCTCGCCCAGCGCTGGTATCGCCTGAAGGCAAAGCTGCTGGGGATCGAGCGCCTGGCCGACTACGACCGCTCGGCCGCGGTCACCCAGGAGGACGAGCGCTTCGAATGGGCGGCCGGGCGCGATCTCGTCCTGGACTCCTACACCTCGTTCTCCTCGGACCTGGGCGCCGTGGCCAAGCGCTTCTTCGACGAGCCCTGGATCGACGCCCCCGTGCGTCCGCACAAGCGCGGCGGCGCCTTCTGCGCCTTCACCGTGCCCGACGTGCACCCGTACCTCATGCTCAACTGGACGGCCCGGCGCCGCGACGTCCTGACGCTGGCCCACGAGCTCGGCCACGGCGTCCACGCCGCACTCGCCGCCCGCCAGGGCCTGCTGCACCAGCACACGCCGCTGACGCTGGCCGAGACGGCGTCGGTGTTCGGCGAGACGATCGTGTTCGGGCGCCTGCTCGAGGCGGCCGACTCCCCCGAGTCGCGCCTCGCCCTGCTGGCCGAGAGCATCGAGGGCTCGATCGCCACCGTGTTTCGCCAGGTCGCCATGCACCACTTCGAGGACCTCGCCCACACCGCCCGGCGCGACGAGGGCGAGCTGTCCGTCGAGCGCATCGGCGACCTGTGGGTCGCCACCCAGGAGGAGCTGTTCGGCGACTCGGTCGAGGTCACCGAGGGCTACCGGTCGTGGTGGTCCTACATCCCGCACTTCATCAACACGCCGGGCTACGTCTACGCCTACGCCTACGGCCAGCTGCTCGCGCTGTCGGTCTATCGCCGCTACCGCGAGGAGGGCGAGGCCTTCGTCCCGCGCTACCTCGAGCTGCTCTCGGCGGGAGGCTCCAAGCCGCCGGAGGAGCTGGGGCGGATCGTCGGCGTGGACCTGGCCGATCCGGGCTTCTGGGACGCCGGCCTGGACCTCGTCGAGGAGCAGCTGCGGGCGGCCGAGGACGCGGCCCGCGAGGCCGGCCGGGTCTGACCGCGCCCGGGACGAGTAGCCTGGCCGCCATGGAGATCTACGAAGACGACAACGATCCCGCGATGGACCCCGTCCGCGAGGCGGGCGGCGGCGAGGCCGAGGGCTTCGAGGAGTCCGAGCGCGAGCTGATCGAGAACACCGAGCACGGCGACGACAGCGGCGAGGGCATTCCCCGGCTGGAGCGCCTGAGCGACGACGAGGCGGAGCCGGACATCGCCAGCTACGGCGAGGCCGACGAGGAGGAGCCGCCCGACGCCTAGATGGCTAGGGGGTGTCGCCGGGCCTAGCGCCCGGTGACCCGGGCGACCTCGGCGAGCGTGGTCTCGCCCGCCAGGACCTTCGCGAGGCCGTCCTCGCGCAGGCGCCGCATTCCCTGCTCCACGGCGACGGCGGCAATCTGGTCGGACGACGCGCTCTCGATGATGAGCCGGCGGATCTCGTCGTTCACGATCAGGACCTCGAAGAGGCCGATGCGCCCGCGGTAGCCGGTCCCGCCGCAGCGGGTGCACCCCTGCGCCTCGTAGATCTCGACCATGCCCTCGCCCTCGGCCGCGACGGCCGAGGCGGGAACGGTGACGGTCTGGCGGCAGGACTCGCACAGCCGCCGGGCCAGGCGCTGGGCGACCACGCAGTTGATCGCCGAGGCGACGAGATAGGGCTCGATGCCCATCTCGGCGAGCCGGGTCATCGCTGTCGGCGCGTCGTTGGTGTGCAGCGTGGAGAGGACGAGGTGCCCGGTGATGGCGGACTCGATGGCGATCTTCGCGCTCTCGGCGTCGCGGATCTCGCCCACCATCATGGTGTCCGGGTCAGCGCGCATCATCGAGCGCAGGCCCGAGGCGAAGGTCATCCCGACCTTCTCGTTGACCTGGATCTGCTTGACGCCCGCGAGGCGGTACTCGACCGGGTCCTCGATCGTCACGATCGTCTTCTCGGGCGAGTTGATCTCCATCAGCGCCGCGTACAGGGTGGTCGACTTGCCCGAGCCGGTCGGGCCGGTGGCCAGCACGCCGCCGTAGGAGCGAGAGAGCGCCTGCTCGAAGCGCGGGCGGTCGTAGTCGCTCATGCCGAGCTCGTGCAGGCCGAGCGGGACCGAGCCCTGGTCCAGGACGCGCAGTACGACCGACTCGCCGCTGACCAGCGGGAGCACGACGGCGCGCAGGTCGATGTGGCGGCTGTCGAAGTTCATCCCGATGCGGCCGTCCTGCGGGCGGCGGCGCTCGGCGATGTCGAGGTTGGCCATGATCTTCAGGCGCGAGATCACGGCGGGCGCCGAGCGCGCGGGAACGTTGGTGGAATCGGTCATCACGCCGTCCACGCGCATGCGCACGTCGAGGTTGCCACCCTCGGCCGGCTCGAAGTGGATGTCCGACGCGCCGAGCTCGATGGCCTGACCGATGATCGAGTTGACGAGCTTGACGACCGGGGCGTCGCCCGCGGCCTCGGAGAGCTCGATCGCGTCGACGGGAGCGGCCTCCTCGTCCGGAGCCTCCTCGACCGTGTCCTCGAAGCGATTCAGGCGCGCGATCAGCCCGTGGATGTCATCGCGCGTGGCGACGGCCGGGCGGACGTTGTAGCCGGTGAGCATCGCGATGTCGTCGATGGCCACGACGTTCGCCGGGTCGCGCATGGCGACCACCAGCGTGGCGTGGCCGACGAAGCCGACGGGCACGGCCTCCAGGCGCTTGGCGACCTCCGGCGCGATCAGGTTGGCGGCCGCCATGTCGACGGCGAAGTTCTGGAGATGGACGTGGTCGACGCCGAAGCGGAAGGCGAGCGCCTCCGCGAGCTGGTCGCCCGTGATGACGCCCTTGTCGACCAGGTACTCGCCGATCGGCCGCCCGGCTCCGCGGGCGGCGCCGACGGCTGCCTCGACCGACTCACGGTCGATGGCGCCCAGCTCGACGAGGATCTCGCCCAGCAGGGCGGTCTTGCGCCCGGGCGGGCTCGCGGGAAGAACGGTTTCGATGGTCGGGGCGGTCTCGGCCACGACCTGCTTATCGGCAGTTATGCCGTGGGAACTAAGTATCCGGGTGAAACCTGCCGAAAAGGGAAGTAGTCCAAGCCGTACAACTGTCCAGTTGATCGAATCAGTCGTCCGGCTCGCTCCCTCCGATTTCCATGCCCAATCGTCGCCAGTCCTCGTCTCCCGCGCGCCCGCGCTATGCCTCCGGCGCGTGGGCTGTCATGCGCTCGCAGGTCGCCGTGTCGGCCATGGCCGCGGGCGCCGTCGCCTTCCTCGTCGGCGCCGCCCCGGCGGACTCCGTCGACGGCGATCCCGCGCCCGGGGTGGTCGTCACCGCCGACTGCCCGCCCACGGGCTTCCTGCCCACGGGGGAGCCGTGCGTCGTCGGTCCCGCCTCCTCGCCGGCGACCACCCCGACCACGACTCCGACCAATCCGCCGGCCACGACCCCGACGCCCCCTCCGCCCGCGCCCGCGCAGACGACTCCCACCACGCCGACCACCCCCACCACCACCACTCCGGCCGGTCAGCCTTCTGACAAGGGGGACACGACCGACACGGACAAGCCCAAGACCAAGGACGACCCGGCGGCCAAGAAGAAGACCTCCACCCGCCTCGGTCACAAGCAGGTCGAGCACAGCGCGCCCGCCAAGAAGAAGAAGTCCACGGAGCCGGTGGCGCCCGCCCCGGGGCCGAACACGACCGCGAGCAACGGCTCGGCCGGGCTGCCCGCGCTGACCTTCACCCCGCCCAGCGCGACCGCTCCCGTCCCCGACGTCCTCCTCGACCGCTTCCCGATCCCGCCGTTCCTCCTGCCGATCTACCAGGCCGCCGCCGTGCAGTACGACGTGCCCTGGCAGATCCTCGCGGCGATCAACGAGATCGAAACCGACTACGGGCGCAACCTCAACGTCTCCTCGGCCGGCGCCCTGGGCTGGATGCAGTTCATGCCGTCCTCGTGGCAGAGCTACGGGGTGGACGCCAACGACGACGGCAAGAAGGACCCCTACAACCCCGTCGACGCCATCTTCGCCGCCGCGCGCTACCTCAAGGCCGCCGGCGCGAAGGACAACGTCCGCCAGGCGATCTTCGCCTACAACCACGCCGACTGGTACGTCGAGTCGGTGATGCTGCGGGCCAAGCTCATCCGCCAGATGCCGCTCGACCTCGTCGGCGCGCTGACCGGGCTGACCGAGGGCCGCTTCCCCGTAGCCGCCCGCGCGACCTACGCCAAGACGGGCGGCGGGCCGAAGGGCATGGACATCGACGCGCGCGAGAAGTCGCCCGTCATCGCCATCAACGACGGCGTCGTGAAGGGCATCGGCCATTCGCCCAAGCTCGGCCACTACCTGCGCCTCCAGGACTTCTACGGCAACACCTACACCTACGCGCACCTCGGCTCGGTGCGCGGCCGCTACGCCACGCCGCGCTCCCTCGCGCTGGCCGAGCTCCAGGGCAAGACCGAGACCGAGAAGAGCAACGGCGCCAAGGACCCCAAGCCCAAGGGCCCGGCCAGCGCCGGGCGCCAGAGCGCGCATTCCACCGCGGCCACGCCCGAGACCGTGACGGTCAAGGTGGCCAAGGAGCGCCTGTTCGCCCATCCCGCCCGCCCCGCGGCCTACGGCAACGGCGGCCAGCGCCAGCTCGCCGACGTCGTCCAGTCGCTGCCCGACGACCAGGAGGTCACCCAGTACCTCACGGCCGACTACCCGCTGCACCGCCGCGACCTGGTCCTGCGCCCGCTGCGCAAGGGCTCACAGGTCATGGCCGGCGCCATCCTCGCCGACACCGGGCGCAAGCCGCTGCGCCTGCGCGTCCGCCCGGCCGGCAAGGGTGCCCCGTACGTCAGCCCGCGGCCGATCCTCGACAGCTGGCGCCTGCTCGAGCAGACCTCCATCTACAAGGGCAAGGCCCTGCGGCGCCTCGGCGCGAAGAACCCGTCGATCGGCCAGCTCATGCTGATGAGCAAGGAGGCGCTCGCGCGCCGCGTTCTGGCCGACAAGCGCATCCGCATCTACGAGTGCGGGCGCAAGGACGTCGCCACGGGCGCGATCGACCGCCGCGTCCTAATCACCCTCGAGTTCCTCGCCTCGTCGGGCCTGGACCCGCTCGTTTCGGCCCTGCAGTGCGGCCACTCCTATTACACGACCGCGGGCACGGTGTCCGAGCACTCCTCCGGCAACGCCGTCGACATCGCCTCGATCAACGGCACGGCGATCCTCGGCCACCAGGGCAAGGGCTCGATCACCGACGTGACGATCCGCCGCCTGCTCACCCTCCAGGGCACGATGAAGCCCCACCAGATCATCAGCCTCATGAAGTACCCGGACACCGACAACACGCTGTCGCTCCCCGACCACGCCAACCACATCCACGTCGGCTTCTACCCCCAGGGCTCCGACGCCGCGACGGGCCCGGGCAGCCAGGTCCTCAAGCCCAAGCAGTGGACGCGGCTGGTCAAGCGCCTCGACCAGATCAAGAATCCGAAGCTGAAGGACTGAGCTCGGGGGACCGTCTCCGCCGCGGTGGCGTGAGCGCGGCGCGTTTACGACAGCGATGAGGAGGTGGCCCGGGCGGGACGCCCGCCCTTGGGGCGGGTTGGGTACCCCAGAGGGGCCCTAAGCCGCCCCGAACGGCGAAACCGCGACGCTTGGGGCGACTTAGCCTCCGCATTTGGGGTTAACGCTCCCCAGACCGGCCGCCGCCCGGCCGCGCCCCCGCCGCAGACGATCCCGCACCCTCATTGCCGCCGTTCAACCCCGCTCGCGCCGACAGGCGGGCGGAGTCAGCCCGCGGCGAACTCCCGCAGCGCCGCCCGCCCGCCCGACGTCACCGGGTCGCCGTGGGCGAGCAGCAGCAGTTCGAACTCGAGGTCGTCGGCCAGGCGGGTGTAGGCGGCGCGCAGGTCGGCCTTCGTGTCCTCGGGGTCGTCCATCAGGTTGTCGGGGACGAAGGCGAGCTCGTCCCCACCGGGCCACTTCACGACTCCGTCGGCGCACAGCAGGGCGCCGTGAGCGGGGATGTACAGCGCGCATTCGTCGGGGCAGATCGCGTCGACCTCGTGGGCGACGACCCCGCCGGGAAGCTCGTCGCCGAAGTCGAACGCCTCCACCGGTCCGCGTCCCTCCAGCTCGTGCAGTCCCTGGCGCACGCAGTGCACCTTCGTCCCGAAGCGCTCGACGTAGTCCCAGGCGTGGCGGTCGTGGTGGCGGTTGGAGAGCAGAATGTGCTCGGGCGGCTCGGCGGCGAAGGCGTCGAGCCCCTCCGCCGGAACCACCGGGTCGAACAGGACGCGCTCGGCCGGCAGCCAGTAGGACGAGACCTCGATGCCGATGTGATCGTGCTTCGCGGTGAACCACCGCAGGCCCGGGGCGAGCTCCCTCACGCCGGGGTCTTCTCCGGTGCGCTGCCGTGCTCCTCGAAGTACTCCTCGCCCTCGATGGAGAAGTGGGGCACCAGGCGCCCGAGCCAGTGGGGCAGCCACCACGCCGACTTGTCGAGCAGCGTCATCACCGCCGGCACGAGCAGGCAGCGCACGACGGTGGCGTCGATCGCCACCGCGGCCGCCAACCCCACCCCGAACTGCTTGACGGTCGGGTCGCCGCTGAGGATGAAGCTGAAGAACACCGAGACCATGATCAGCGCGGCCGACGTGATCACGCGCCCGGTGCTGGCCAGCCCGTCGATCACCGCCTTGTGGGCGTTGCCCTCCAGCTTGAAGTGGTCCTGGATCTGGCTGAGCAGGAACACCTCGTAGTCCATGGACAGCCCGAAGAGGATCGCGAACATGAACAGCGGCACGAACGAGACGATCGGCGTCGGCCCGTCGAGCCCGACGAGCTTGGCGCCGTGGCCCTCCTGGAAGATGAAGGTCACGATCCCGTACGCCGCGGCCACGGACAGCAGGTTCATCACCGCCGCCTTGACCGGGACGAGCAGCGAGCGGAAGGCCATGAGCAGCACGAGGAAGCTCAGCCCGACCACCACGAGGATCATCAGCGGCAGCTTGTCGCTGATGCGGCTGGCCAGGTCGATGTAGCCGGCGGTCTGCCCGCCCACGTAGGCGGTGACGTCGGTGCCCTTGGTGGCCTTGGGGATGACGTTGTCGCGCAGGTTGTTCACCAGGTCCACGGTCGCGTCGTCCGAGGGCGCGCTCTTGGAGATCACGGTGTAGACGGCGCCCTTGCCGTCCTTGCTCACCGTGGGCGGGGAGACCGAGGCCACGTCCTTGGTGTTCTTCATGTCGTCGCCCAGCGTCGTCAGGCGCGGGTCGGTGGCCGGCGACTCGGCCTGCTTCTTCTCCGCCTCCACCTGCTGCTGCTGCGTGGCGGTCTTCTGCTGGGCCTCCTGCTGGGCCTGTTGCTGCGTGGCGCCCTGGGCCAGAGCCTGCTGCTCGATCTGCTGCTGCTGCTGCTTGAGCTTTTGCTCGTCCTGGTTGGCCTTGTCGATGCCGCTCTGGTCGGGCTTGGCCGGGCTGCCCAGCCGCGCGCTCACGAGCAGCGGGCCGTTGACGCCCTCGCCGAATCCCTCGGCGAGCAGGTCGTAGGACTGGCGCTCGGTCGTGCCCTTGGGCGACTCGGAGTTGTCCTGCTGGCCGAGCTCGAGCTTGAGCGTCGGGGCGGCGAGCGCGCCGAGGATGACCAGGCTGACGATGGTGGCCGTCCACGGCCGCTTCGACACGCCGGTCGCCCAGCGCCGCCAGCCGTGGGGCTCGTGGTCGTCGGGGTGCGTGCGGCCGAGCTTCACGCGCAGGGAGTTGATCCGGGGCCCCATCGCGCCCAGCAGCGCGGGCAGGAGCGTGAGCGCGGCGCTCACGGCCACGAAGACCGAGACCGCGGAGGCGAACCCCATGTTCTGGACGAGGGGGATGTTGGCCACGGCCAGCGAGCAGAGAGCGATGACCACCGTCCCTCCGGCGAAGAAGACCGCCCCTCCCGCCGTCGCCGCTGCCCGGGCGATCGATTCGCCCATCTCCATGCCGTCGCGCAGCTGGAGCTTGTGGCGCGTGACGATGAACAGGGCGTAGTCGATGCCCACGCCCAGACCGATCATCGTGCCCAGCGTCGGGGCGACCGTGGGCACGTCGAAGAGGTGGCTGATCAGCTGGATCAGCGACAGGGTGCAGGCCAGCCCGAGGATGGCGGTGATGATCGGCAGCGCCATCGCGGTCACGGTCCCGAACGTGAGGAGGAGGATGATCACCGCCGCCGTCAGGCCGACCGCCTCGCTGCTCTCCGTGTTGGGCTTGGAGAGCTCCTGGCCCACGTAGCCGCCGACCGCCGTCTGCATCCCCGCCTTCTCGGCCGGGTCCGCGGCGTCGAGGATGTTCTGCGCCTCCTCAACGCTGAGGTCCGTCGGCCCGACCTTGAGAATGACCGGGATGTAGCCGATGTTGCCGTCCTTGCTCAGGAAGTTCTTGCCCTCCGAGCTGAGCGGGCTGATCGCGCTGGTGACGTTCGGGTCCTTCTTGAGGTTGTCGACCGTCTGCGAGATCGCCTGGGAGTTCTTGGAGTCGCTGAGCTTGCCGCTCGGGGTCTTGAAGACGAGCGGGTTGCTGCCGTAGGCCTGGCTGGGCAGCTTGTCCTGGAGCAGGTTCTGAGCGTTCGTGGAGCCGCTGCCGGGGAGCGAGACGTTGTCGCTCGTGTTGTCTCCGGCCGTGCGGGCGGCCACCGCGAGGCCGATGGCCAGGAGGACCCAGACCGCGATCACCGGCCAGTGGTGACGGGAGCAGAACCTGCCCAGACGGTAGAGCGGACCGGTCACGGAGGGCCGACCCTACCAGCGGCTTCAGAGGACGTCCCGAACTGCCGATTAGTGGTACATGCGCCTCCCCCGGATGGGACGCGGCAGCGAGTCGCCCGTGGAACCGGCGGTGCCCGACGTGGCGCCCGACGCGCGCGTGACCGCTCGTGTCGGGGCACTGCTGTTCGGCGTCGGCGGGCTGGTCTCGTTCCTCGTGATCGCCGCTCCGCACCCGCCCCAGGTCAACGAGGTCGGCTTCGCGGTCATCGGGGTCGCCGCCGAGCTCGGGGCCCTCATGCTCTTCCTCCTCGCGGACCGCCTGTCCAAGCCCGCGATCCAGGTCGTGATCTTCGTCGGCATCGCCCTGATCACGTGCGACATCGCGATGAGCGGAGAGGCGCGTGGAGCCTCGGTCTCAGACAACGAGATGCTCTACCTGTGGGCGATCCTCTTCGCCGCGTACTTCTTCACCGCGCGCCAGGCCGCGTTCATGGTGGTGTGGGCCGCGGTCTGTTACGCCGTCGCGCTCTGGTTCTTCTCGCCGCGGGACATCATCGCCACCCGGTGGATCGAGACCGTCTCGACGCTGGCGATCGCCGCGCTGCTGATCTCGCTGCTCAAGGAGCGCGTCCAGGGCCTGGTCACGCGGCTGGCCGACGCCGCCCGGACCGACCCGCTGACTGGCCTGCACAACCGCCGCGGCTTCGAGGAGTCGATCGCGGTGGAGATCGAGCGTGCCCGCCGCGGCGGCCATCCGCTGACCCTCCTGCTGGCCGACCTCGACCACTTCAAGCGCGTCAACGACCGCCTCGGCCACGCCGCCGGCGACGCCGCGCTGACGACGGTGGGCCGCATCCTGCGCGAGGGCAAGCGCCAGATCGACTACGCCGCCCGTGCCGGCGGCGAGGAGTTCGCCCTCATCCTCCCCGAGACCACCGACCAGGAGGCCTACGTCGTCGCCGAGCGCCTGCGCTCGGCGGTGCAGGAGGCCTTCGCGGACGAGCTCGTGCCCATCACGTTCTCCTTCGGCATCGCCGGCTATCCCCATCACGGCGCCGACACGGACGAGCTGCTCAGCGCGGCCGACCGCGCGCTGTACACGGCCAAGGAGCTCGGCCGCAACCGCACCGTCATCTACTCGGCGGAGATCGCCGCCGTGGGCATGCGCCCGGGCGCGGGCGGGGAGATGCACCTGGCCACGCTGCTCTCGCTCGCCGAGGCGCTCGACCTGCGCGACGCCGGCACGGCCGACCACTGCCAGACGGTGGGCCGCCACGCCGAGGCGACGGCGCGCGAGATGGGGCTCAAGAGCTTCCAGGTCGAGCGGGTGCGCCTGGCCGGCGTGCTGCACGACATCGGCAAGATCGGGCTCTCCGACGCCATCCTGCGCAAGGCCGGCCCGCTCAACGACGAGGAGTGGGCCGAGATGCGCCGCCATCCGGAGATCGGCGCCCGCATCCTCGCCGCCGGGGAGTTCGACGACATCCGCGAGTGGGTCCTCGACCATCACGAGCGCCCGGACGGACGGGGCTATCCCCGCGGGCTGCGCGACGAGGAGATCCCGCTCGAGGCCAAGATCCTCGCCGTGGCCGATGCCTATGAGGCGATGACCTCCGACCGGGTCTACCGGGCCTCCATCGGCCGCGACGCCGCGCGCGCCGAGCTGCGCCGGGGGGCGGGCGGCCAGTTCGACGCCCGCGTGGTCCAGGCCTTCCTGGCCGTGGTGGACCGGGCGTCGGAATCTCTGACGGTCGGCGCCTAGCCCGGCTCGCCTCGCCTCGCGCGAGGGCGCGGGCGAGCGACAATGGCGCCGTGGCGCTGCCCTCCCACATCACCGAACGCGACGGCGGCGCCCTGGTGACCGTTCGCGTCCGTCCGCGTGGCGGCCGGGACGCCGTCGAGGGAGTCCGCGCGGACGCGCTGCTCGTGCGCGTCACGGCCCCGCCCGTGGGCGGCGCGGCCAACGAGGCGCTGCGGCGGGTGATCGCCGGGGCGTGCGGCGTGGCGCCCGGCCGTGTCTCGGTGATCCGCGGCGGGCGCGGTCGCGACAAGGTCGTCCACGTCGAGGGCGTGAGCGCGGCGGACGTCGCGGCGCGTCTGGAGCGGGCGTGCGCGTAGCGGTCGTGGGACACGTGGAGTGGGTCTGGTTCGGCGTCGTCGATCGCGCGCCGGCGGCGGGCGAGATCGTCCACGTGCGCGAGAGCTTCGAGGACGCCGGGGGTGGGGGCGGCGTCGCCGCCATCCAGCTCGCCCGGATGGGCGCCGAGGTCGACTTCTTCACCGCGCTGGGCGACGACGACGCGGGTCGCCGGGCGGAGCGACGGCTGCGCGAGCACGGGGTGCGGGCGCACGTCGCCTGGCGCGCCGAGCCCCAGCGGCGGGCCTTCACGTTCCTGGACGCCCGGGCCGAGCGCGCGATCGCCGTCGAGGGCGAGCGCCATGTGCCCGCGGGGGAGGACGCGCTGCCCTGGGAGCGCCTCGACGAGACGGCGGCCGTGTACTTCACCGGCGGCGACACGGGGGCCCTGACGGCGGCCCGGCGTGCCGGGGCGCTGGTGGCGACGCCCCGCGCTCGCGGGCCGCTCGCGGACTCCGGCGTGACGCTCGACGCGCTCGTTCACAGCGGCACAGATCCCGGCGAGGTGTACTCCGACGGGGACGTGCGCCCGGCGCCGCGCCTCGTCGTGACCACCCTCGGCGAACGGGGCGGGCGGTGGGCGAGTGCCGACGGACGGCGAGGAGGCTGGGAGGCGACGGCGCCCCCCGGCGAGCCGGTGGACTCCTACGGCTGCGGCGACACCTTCGCCGTGGCGCTGTCGGTGGGTCTCGGCCGCGGCGACGACATCGAGGCGGCCACGGCGTTCGCCGCCCGGGCGGGCGCGGCGTGTCTGGCCGGGCGCGGCCCGTACGGCGGCTCCGTCGAGCCCTTGTAGGACTCCTACCTAAATTGGCGAAATCGGCATGGAGTTTTTCGCATGGACCGCGCTCCCGTCACCTCGAGCGGACATGCGGCCTTTCGGTTTCGGCCCGCGTCTGCCGCTCATGACACCCTCGCCCCGGCCCAGTCCGCGGCGCTTCGCCGTGCCCGCGAGCTCGCGGCCGAGCTGGCCGAGCTGACCGCCGCGGTCCGCGCTCACCTGGCCGCGCAGGCCGCGGCGCAGGCGGCCGCGCCGGAGGTGGCGCCCGAGCCGGCGCCCCCGCGTGAGCCCGAACCGGCGCCTGAGCGGGTGCCCGAGGAGGAAGGGGAGGCCAAGCGCCTCAAGGCGGGCGACATGCGCGATGCGTTCCGGGCGGCCCGGCTGGACTCCGCGGACGGACCCCGGCCGCGCTGGGCCGACACCCTGCTCAGCGAGTGAAGCCCCGGCTCTCCGAGCTGCGACTGGGCGGGACGCCGGCGGCGTGGGAGCGTCTCGGCTTCACGGTGGGCGACGGGGAGGTGCGAATCGGCGCGGTGCGCCTGCGCTTCGCCGCGGACGAGCCGCCGGGGATCGCGGGCTGGGCGCTGACCGGCGCCGACGACGGCGAGATCGACGGCCTTCCGACACGCGCCGCCGGCGGGCTCGCGACCGGACCGGCGCCCGCGCATCCCAACGGCGCATCGCACCTCGACCACGTCGTCGTCCTCACGCCGGACCTCGAGCGGACGATGAGCGCGCTGGAGGCGACGGGCCTGGAACGGCGCCGGGTGCGCGAGGCGGGGGGCGGCGTGCGCCAGGCCTTCTACCGCCTGGGCGAGGTCATCCTCGAGGTCGCCGGTGACGTCGAGCCGCCCGGTCCGGCGCACTTCTGGGGGCTCGTGGTGGTCGTCTCGGACCTCGACGCGCTGGCCGCGCGCCTGGGTGACGGCCTGAGTGAGCCGAGGGACGCCGTGCAGCCGGGAAGGCGCATCGCGACGCTGCGCGAGGCGGCCGGCGCGGGGCCCGCCGTGGCGTTCATGACCCCGGAACGCCCGGAAACCTGATCGATCCGCTTCGGGGCTCACGTTACGAGTCGCACTTGCCGAAAAAAGGGCCATGTGCACTCACGAAGCCCCGCACACCGCCACCGCCTCCTTCGACCGGGAGGCCGGCTTCCTGCGTTTCGCCCTGGTCTGCGACGGCTGCGGCCACGAGCGCCGTGAGCTGGGCGCCCTGCGCCACCGCGTCGAGGCCCGTCCTCACGTCAACGGCCTGGCCGAGCGGGTCGCCCGCGGGCTGGGACTCGACGGCGCCCTGGCCGAGCGCGTGCGCCTGGCGGCGCTGGTTCGCGATGTCGGGATGCAGATGCTTCCCGGCGCGATCGTCGAGAAGTCGGGCCCGCTGACCGAGCCCGAGTGGGAGGAGGTCCGCCGCCATCCGGAGCTGGGCGCCGGGATGCTGGGCGGCGCCGCCTTCGAGGACGTGCGCGGGTGGGTCGTGCACCACCACGAGCGCTGGGACGGCAAGGGCTACCCGTACGGCCTGGCGGGGGGAGAGATTCCGCTCGAGGCCCGCGTGCTCTCGGTCGTCGACGCCTACGAGGCGATGATCAGCGAGCGGCCCTACCGGCCGGCGCTGAGGTCCGAGGCGGCCTGCCAGGAGATCTTCGCCTCGGCGGGCAAGCGGTACGACATCGCCGTCGTGGCGGCGTTCCGCCGCGTCATCGCCGAGTCGTCGGCCCCGGTGCCCGGGACGACGGGCGACACGGGCGACGCGGGCTTCTTCGCCGCCGCCTAGTCCGCGAGCCATCCAGCGGCGGGGGTTCCCCGCATAGCCCGGACCCGTACCGGGTATGCGGCTGCTCATGCCCCGCACTGAGATCTCCGAGCACGTCGAGGCCCTCCGCGAGGACCTGGGCGGGATCAGGGACCGCACCGACGAGAAGCTCGAGGCGGCCGTCGAGGAGCGTCCCTCTCTGCGCCTCGCGCTCGACTTCAGGGTCGTGCTCACGGCCGCCGCGGTGGCGCTGGGACTGGCGGTCCTGGCGCGCCTGCTGGGCCTGGGCTACGTGCTCTCGCTGCTCGTGTTCGCGGCGCTGTTCGCCGGCCTGTGGGCCGGCATCCCGCGGGTCGCCGCTCCGCGGCGTCCCAACCAGTCCGGTTAGAAGGCAACGTGGCGGCGCGATGCTTTAGGCTCGCGCCCGCGTGAGCGCCGCTTCCCACACCCTCTTCGCCGCGGGCGAGCCGAGCAAGGTCCCGTTCTACGTCATGGGCGGGCTGCTGGTCGCCTGGGCCATCATCCTCTCGGCGATCGGGCTCTCACGCCCCGAGTTCCCTGGCAACCTCGCCGGCCAGCGGGTGGTCATCGGCATCAGCCTGATCCTGGTCCTCGGAACCGTCAGCAGCGCGGTCCTGACCTCGACCAAGCACCACAACGAGTCCTCGGCCGCCGAGCCGGCGCAGCCCAGCGGCCAGACGCCGGCCCCGCCGGGCGTGGACACGACCAAGACCCCGCCGCCCGGCGGCGGCCAGTCCGTGGACGTCAAGGCCGATCCCAGCGGTCAGCTCAAGTACGAGGAGACGACGCTGACGGCCAAGGCCGGGGACGTGACGATCAACTTCGACAACCCGTCGCAGACCACCCACGACGTGACGATCGCCCAGGGCTCCAAGAAGGTGGGCGGCACGAAGACCGTGACCCAGGGCAAGGCCACGGCCACCGTCGCGCTCAAGCCCGGGACCTACACGTTCTACTGCTCGGTGGACTCCCACCGCCAGGCGGGCATGGAGGGCAAGCTCACCGTCAAGTGACCGCCGCGCCCTTCAGGGCGGGGAGCACCTTCTCGCCGTAGACCTCGATCGCGCCGTGCGGATCGGCGCCCGAGTTGTTCATCAGCACCACGGTCGTCGCCCCGAGCTTCTCCACCTCGCGGATCCGCTCGGCGTGCATGTCGGGATCGGACCCGATGATGAAGGCCTCGCGCAGGTCGTCGTCGGACAGCTGGCGCTCGCCCTCCTCGTACATGGCCCGCGGGTCGTGCCAGTCGTCGGTGTAGAACTCGTCGGGCTGGGCGCCCTTCCAGACGCGCGCGCCCTCGAGCGCGGCCTCGTCCTCCGGCGCCCAGGAGAAGCCGGCCTGGAGCAGGATCTCGCCCGGCTCGCGCCCGGCGTCCTCGGCGGCGCTCCGGTAGGCGTCGATGACCTCGGGAGCCTGCTCGGGATCGGCCAGCGTCCAGAGCCCGTCGCCCAGGCGCCCGGCGACCTCGGCCGCCTTGGGGCCGAAGGCCGAGACGTAGATCGGCGGGCGCCGCTCGGGGCGGGTGTGCAGGAACGCGGCCTTGGTGGAGAAGTGAGTGCCCCGGTGGTCGACCCGCTCGCCGTCGAACAGACGCAGGATGAGCTCCAGCGCCTCCTCCATGCGCTCGACCTGCTCGTCCACGGGCGGCCAGTCGGCGCCCAGCGGCGACTCGTTGAGTGACTCGCCCGAGCCGAAGCCCAGGTACGGGCGGCCGGGGAACATCGTCTCCAGCGTCGCCCAGGCCTGGGCGATCAGGACCGGGTGGTGACGCGGCCCGGGCGGGGTGACGCCGGTGCCGAGCGGCACGCGCTCGGTCGCCTGGGCCGCCGCGCCCAGCCACACCCAGGCGTGACCGGACTCGCCGGGCTCCCACCACGGCTGGAGGTGGTCGCTGCACCCGAGGCCGTCGAAGCCGGCGCGCTCGGCCTCGACCGCCTGGCGCAGGAGGTCGTCGGGCGGGAACTGCTCGTGCGCGCAGAAGTGGAAATGGCGGATGTCGGAAGGCATGGCCTTCGGCTACCCGCGGCGCGCGCGCTCAAGCGGACCAGTCGATGAAGTCCAGGCCGTTGAAGCCGAGCAGCTCGGCGGTCGCACCGGTCAGGTCCCACTCGCGCCCGGCGATGTAGGGCCCGCGGTCGATCACCGGGACGCGGATGACGCGCCCGTGGTAGCGGAAGGTGACGAGCGTCCCGCAGGGGGCGGACTTGTGGGCGACCCCGAGCTGGTTGCGGGCGAGGCGACCGCCGCACGCCAGCGGCCCGCCGTAGTCCGTGTAGACGGAGGCCACGCTGGTGTGCCACCCCCCGACCGGGTTGAAGGGCGCGACCGGGCCGACTCCGGCGGGGTTCTGGAAGTCCGATCCGCCGGGCTGGCGCGACGCGCGCCGGACCTCGGCCAGGTCGCGGCGCACCTGCTCGTCGCTGGGCGGCCCGCCGGCCTTGCTCCGCGCCGCGGCGGCGGCCGCGGACGCCGGGGCTCCGGCCTGGGGCTCGACCACCTTGTAGGAGCCCGAGGCCACGCCGGCGGTGTCGCCGGCCTCGGGCTCGACGAGCTTGGGATGGTGCTTGAGGTGGGCGTAGTAGTCGTCGCCCACGGTGGCCACCGCGGTCCCGGGCGCCTCGCGCGGGGAGAGGTAGAGCAGCGCGAAGGCGGCGCCGGCGCCGGCCAGGACGGCGACGGCCACGGCGATCGCACCGGTGGCGCGCCGGCGGGTGCTCAGCAAACGCACGCCCGCAGTATGCCCGGCGTGCCCGTCAGGCGTGGAGGTGCGCCCGGCAGTAGGCGTCGCGGGAGGTCGCGTAGCCCGGGACCTGCGGGGCCGCCATCAGGCGCGCCCAGGTGGCCGCGTTCGTCTCGATGGTCTGCTCCACGAGGGCTCGCTGGGCCGGTGTGCGAGCCGTCTCCAGACGCTCGGCGTTTCGCCATACGCCCTCGCGCCAGCCCTTGACCGCCTCCAGGCCCGCCAGGTTGTCCAGCGGGTCCCAGGACGCGTTGGTCGTGAAGAGGATCGGGTCGTAGCGCCGCGCGTTCTCGCGCACGATCGCCTCGTAGGCCCGGTTGAGCACCTCGTTGACGCGATCGTGATCGGGCTTGCGCGAGGCTCCCGACGGCGTCCACAGCCCCAGCTCTGCGACCACGTAGGCCATGTCGCGCTGGACGTGCGCGTTGATGCCCAGGAGCATGTCCTGCCCGCCGTTGACGCCGTCGGAAGCGGCGGCGTCGAAGGCGATCTGCCAGGCCTCGGGCACGGGGCGGCCGGCGAGGCTGTTCGCCACCGTGCGGAAGTAGAAGTTCGAGAACTCCGTGATCTCCGTGATCAGGTAGCGGCGGTCGTCGAAGTAGCCGGGACGGCGCAGGTCGCGCTTGAGCTGCCGGGTGAGGAGCAGGTACGTCGTGGTGAAGACGGCGCGGTGGTCGCACCCGAGCCGGGCGCGCAGTCGCTTGAAGCGGGCGATCACTCCGTCCACGCAGGCCATCGTGGGCTTCGCGCAGTGCTCGACCGGGCCCGGCTGGAGGTCCGTCGGCGTGCCGGGCGCCGGGGGCAGGAGCTTCGGCCAGGGGACATCCGGCGTGGTCTGCGCCACTGCGGGCGCGGCCACGATCAGGCTCGCGAAGAGCGCCGCGAGCAGGCCCCTGCCTCCCCTGCGCATACCGGAAAGTGGATCAGACTCCGGCGCTGGGGGCAACTCCCAACCCGCCGACCGTCAGCTCCTGGCTCTCGGAGGCGAGCTGAAGGGCCTCGGGGTCGCCGCCCAGCTCGGCCCAGCGCCGGGCCGCGGTGGCGGAGAGCGAGTCGAGGAAGTCGTCGGTGTGCATCGGGTCGTGATGGAAGCCGAGCACCCTCTTGGCCTCGACGCGCCGCGCGAACGTCAGCGTGTCGGTCAGCCGCGAGTGTCCCCAGCCGATGTGGTGCGGGTACTCGTCGTCGTCGTACTGGCAGTCGTGGATGAGCAGGTCGGCGCCGCAGGCCAGGTCGTAGCCGGAGATCCACTCCGGCTCGAGGTCGGCGAGCGACGACCCCAGCCCCGGCTCGTGATCGGGGATGTAGCAGAGGGACGTATCGCCGTCGGTGACGCGGAAGCCGAGCGTCGGGCCGCGGTGCGTGACGGACGAGGCCTGCACCCGGGCCGGGCCGATCTCCCACTCGCTCCCGGGAGCGTCCCGGAACGACACGTCGCAGGGCAGTTCGCGCACCTCCACGGGCGACAGCGGCGCGGAGATGTAGCGCGCGATGCGGTCCTGGAGGGAGGCCTCGGGCGACCTGGGCCCCCAGATGACGATCTCCGTCTGCGGCTGGAAGCAGGGGGCGAAGAACATGAGGCCCTGGATGTGGTCGAGGTGCAGGTGCGTGAGCAGGATGTGCACGCGATCGACCTTTCCCGCCAGGGTCAGGCCGAGATGGCGGATGCCCGTGCCGGCGTCGAGCACGACGACGCTGCCGTCCGAGAGCGTGAGCTGCACGCAGGAGGTGTTGCCGCCGTAGCGCGTGGTCTCCGGGCCCGGGGAGGGAACCGATCCGCGCGCGCCCCAGACCTTGACCTGCATCAGTCCACCCGCCAGAAGAACACGATCGCGCCGCGGAACCCCGACTCGGAGCTGACCAGCGGCATCGCGCTCACCTCGACGTCGTGGCGCTCCTCGGCGGCCGAGCGGATCGTCTGGCGATGGTGGGCGGGATGGCCGTCGCGCAGCGCGATCGTGAGCGGCATCTCGTCGAAGGGGATGGGCGTCCCGCCGTCGTCGAAGGGGCCGTAGCGCGCGCCCCACTCCTCCCAGGGCATCTTGCCCGCCTCCTCGAAGCGTTGCCCCAGCAGTCCGCCCGCCGCCTCGTTGTAGAACACGAGCACTCCGTGGGTGTCGACGAGCAACGCCGGCGTCGAGAGGCTCGACATGAGATTGCGCGCCAGGATCAGCTCGAGCGGCTGCTGCTCCGATCCGTTCATCTGGCCACTGTACCCCCGCCCGAACCCGGGCTCGCGTGAGGCGTGTCACCCGCCCCAACCCTGCAACCTTGGCCCATTGAGCGTGTTGGAACGCCCGAAGGACCGCGACGCATGCCCGAACGGATTCTCATCGGCGTGGACGACGGCGCCCGCCGGCGCCTGTTCGGGGCCGCGCTCGAAACGCTGGCCGGGGTCGAGCTCGTCGGCTCCGGACCGGCGGGGGAGGGGACGCTGCGGATGGCCGCCGCACGCCGGCCCGACATCGTCCTGCTCGAGGCGGCGCGTCCCGCGGTCGAGGGCGCCAAGCTCGTCGCCCGGCTGCGCGAGGTGGCGCCGTGGGCGGGCGTGATCGCCCTGGTCTCGGGCGAGGACCGGCCGCGGTCGTTCGCCGCGCGGGCGCTTCGGCCCGACCGCTACGTCGACCCCGACGTGGCCACCGCGGCGCTGCGCGACGTCGTCGCCGAGTTCGCGCGCGAGCGCCGCCGGGACATCGCCGCCTCGTAGTCTCTGCGGGCGATGCCCCTCGAGCCCGCTCGCCCCCGCACTCACGACGAGGAGCTCATCGGGGCCGAGCGCCCCGTCGTGGCGACGACGCAGACCGACGAGGAGCGCATCGCGCGGGTGGAGCGCGAGCTGCGCACCGGCTTCGCGGCGCTGTCGGGCATCGCGCCCGCCGTTTCCGTGTTCGGGTCCGCGCGCACGGCGCGCGAGGATCCGCGCTACGAGCTGGCCCGCGGAGTGGGGCGCGCGCTGGGCCGCGCCGGGTTCTCGGTCATCACGGGCGGCGGGCCCGGGATCATGGAGGCGGCCAACCGGGGCGCCCGCGAGGGCGGGGCGACGTCCGTCGGGGTCAACATCGAGCTGCCCTTCGAGCAGGAGATGAACCCCTTCGTCGACGTCCCGCTCCAGTTCCATTACTTCTTCACGCGCAAGCTCATGTTCGTCCGCTATGCCTGCGGCTTCGTCGTACTGCCCGGCGGCTTCGGGACGCTGGACGAGCTGTTCGAGGCGCTGACCCTGATGCAGACCGGCAAGGCCGTGGGGTTCGCCGTGGTGCTGGTGGACTCCGGCTACTGGTCGGGCCTGCTGGACTGGATCCGCGGCCATCTGATCGCCGAGGGCATGATCTCGCCGGAGGACGCGGACCTGATCTCGGTCCTCGACGATCCCGACGAGATCGTCGAGGCGCTCTCGTCCGCTGCGGCCGGTCAGGGCCTGCCGGCGTAACGCTCACGCCAGGCGTCGATCTGCGCCGCCAGGCGATCGGCCAGGGCGGCGTCGGCGATCTCGAGCACGTTCTCGGCGTTGCGCTCGCCCGAGTGCGAGAGGTTGAACGAGCCGAGGAAGACCGTGTCGTCGGCGACGGTCACCTTGGCGTGCATGAAGTCGTGGACCGTGCCGGGGCCCCACGGGGTAGAGCGCTTGCCGGCGAAGCGGCCGGACATGATGCGCTCCAGCAGCGGGATCTTCCAGCTCGCGTTGCCGTTGTGGCGCCACTGGTCGAAGACCTGGGCCACCTGCGTCGCGTCGACGATCCCCGCCACGTCAAGACGCCGGTCGGAGATCTTCTCGGCCAGCGTGCCGATGATCGGGCCGGCGGTGATGACCGGCGAGGCGATCCGCACGCGCTCGCGCGCGCGGCCGATGGCGTTGGCGATGCGGTGCGAGAGGTCGTCCCCGTGGCCCGGGCAGAACCAGGCGCGGATCTCGGTGTCGCCGACGCGGACCGGCCGCGCCTCCTGGTCGCCGCTGCGCTCGACCACCGGCTCGCGCCACAGCTCGTTGAAGTTCGCCGTGTAGGCGGCGGCGAGCCCCTGGCTCTCCACCGTCGCGATGACGTTCTCCTCGCGCTCCCAGGAGTCCAGCGTCCAGTTGGTCGAGCCCGTCCACAGCGCCGTCCCGTCGCGGACGAGGTACTTGTGGTGCATGAGGTCGGGCTCGCCGGGCACGGGCCTGGTGGGGAAGTCCAGCGACTCGATCAGCTCGGGCCGGGTGCTGGGAGGAGGGGGGAGCGGCCGGTCGCGGCGCGGCGCGTCGAGGTTGAAGAGGAGCCGCAGCTCGACGCCCCGGCCGGCGGCGTCCTCCAGGGCGCCCCGGATCCGGTCCCCGATCTCCCCCGGCAGGCGCACGTCGTAGAGCGCGATGTCCAGGGTGCGGGTGGCCGCGGCCACGAAGCCGACGATCCCGTCGGCGATCTCCGCGGCGCTCTGGCCGTCCTGGGTGAGCGTGCGCACCTCGATCACGGGCGCGCACGCTACCCCGTCAGCTCCCCGACCACCCCTCGATGCGCCGTTTCACCGCGGCCAGGAACTTCGCCGCCAGGACGCCGTCGAGCGCACGGTGGTCCCAGGAGAGGCCGAGGATGGTCATCGGGCGGATGGCGATCGCGTCGTTGCCCGCCTCGTCCGTCACCACCACCGGCCGTTTGACGATCGCCTCGAGGTCGACGATCGCCACCTGCGGCTGGTTGATGATCGGCGTGGCCATCATCGAGCCGTACTGGCCCGGGTTCGTGATCGTGAACGTCGCGCCCCGGACCTCGTCGGGCGACAGCTCGCCCGCGCGGGCTCGCCGGGCCAGGTCCTTGATCCGGCCCGCCAGGCCCTCCGCGGAGAGCTCGTGGGCGCGCTCCACCACCGGCACGATCAGGCCGTCGTCACCCAGCGAGACCGCAATGCCCAGGTTGACGCCCTCGTGGAGGGTGTGGCGCTCGCCCTCCAGCCAGGCGTTGAGCTGCGGGTGCTCGCGCAGCGCCGCGATCACGCATCGGGCCACGAGCGGGAGGGCCGTCAGGCCCAGCTGCGCCCGCGCGGCCTCGATGCGGCTCATGTCCGCCTCGATCCACGTCGTGCACGTGGCCGCCGTCTCGAGCGAGCGCTTCATGTGCTCGCCGATCGAGCGGCGCATGCGTGAGAGAGTCTCGCCGCCGGCCGGAGCGGACGCCGGCTCCGGCCCCGGCTCTGACTCGTCGGGCCGGTACGGGCTCTCGATGTGCAGCGGCGGCGGTTCCGCGGAACCGTTGCCGTGGCCGTTGGCCTCGACGGCGGCCAACACGTCCTGCTTGCGCACGCGCCCGCCGCGGCCGGTGCCCTCGATTCGCTCGAGATCGATCCCGTGCTCGGCGGCGATGCGCTGCACGACCGGGGAATAGCGCCGCGGAGCTCGGGTCGGCGCGGGCTCGGGCTCGGGCTCGGACTCCGTCTCGGCGGCCACCTCCTCGGCGGAATGCATCTCACCCGGCGTGGCGTCGGTGGCGATCCGTGCCAGCACGGTCCCGACGTCGACCGTCGTGTCCACCTCGACCAGCAGCTCGGTGACCCGGCCGCTCACCGGGGCCGGGACCTCGGTGTCGATCTTGTCCGTGGAGACCTCGCAGATGGTCTCGTCGGCCTCCACCCAGTCGCCCGGGCGCTTGCGCCACTCGACGACCGTGCCCTCGGCCACGGACACGCCCATCTGCGGCATCGTGACCTCGACGTCAGTACGCAAGGAGCTCACGGCAGGCCTCCTTCACGCGGTCGACCGAGGGCAGGACCGCCGCCTCCAGCGGCGGCGAGAACGGGATCGGCACGTCGGGCGTCGAGACGCGCACGACGGGGCCGTCGAGATCCTCGAAGCCTCGCTGCGCGATCACCGCGGCCACCTGGGCGCCCGCGGCGCAGGTCGCGTTGGCCTCGTCGACGATCACGACCTTCGAGCACCGGCGCACGGAGTCGAGGATCGCGTCCTCGTCCAGCGGCGCCAGGCAGCGCAGGTCGAGCACCTCGACCGAGGCTCCGTCGAGATCGTCGGTCGCCTCCAGGGCCGTGTGGACCATCGCGCCGTAGGCGATCACGACGAGGTCTGAGCCCGCGCGCGCCACCCGGGCGCTCAGCGGCGTCTCGTAGGCGCCCTCGGGCACCTCTCCCTTGACGCGGCGATACAGGTGCTTGTGCTCCATGAAGCACACCGGGTTGGGATCGCGGATGGCCGAGATCAGCAGGCCCTTGGCGTCCTCGGCCGTCGAGGGCGCGACGACCTTGATCCCGGGCGAGTGCATGAACCAGGCCTCGGGGTTCTGGGAATGGAATGGGCCGCCGGAGAACCCGCCGCCGCTGGGCAGCCGGACCGTGATCGGCACGGCCAGGTCCTGGCGGTAGTGCATCTTGCCCGCGACGTTGACCAGCTGGTCGAAGCCGCAGGAGATGAAGTCGGCGAACTGCATCTCGCACACCGGGCGCATCCCGACGACGGCCGCGCCGATGGCGGTGCCGACGATCCCCGACTCGGCCAGCGGCGTGTCCATCACGCGATCTGCGCCGAACTCGTCGAGGAACCCGTCGGTCACCTTGAAGGCCCCGCCGAAGTCCGCGATGTCCTCGCCCATGCAGAACACCGCGTCGTCGCGGCGCATCTCCTCGCGCAGCCCGTCGGAGATGGCCTGCAGGTAGGTCATCGTCGCCATCAGGCGGCCCTCCTGTCCGCTGCGCCGTCGCCCCCGGCGCCGGCGAACCCGCTCCAGGGCGCGCGGCCGTCGCCCAGCGCGACTGCCTCGTCGGCGAACACTCCCCGCGTGGCACTGCCGGGATCGGGCATCGGCATCGCCAGCGCCTCCTCGGTGGCGCGCTCGACCGTCTCGCGCACCTGCGCCCGCACGGCCTCGACGTCGACCCCCACCTCGGCCAGACGGCGCTCCTGACGCTCGATCGGATCGCGGCGCGCCCACTCCTCGAGCAGCTCGGGCGGCACGTAGCGCATGTCGTCGTGGGCGGCATGGCCGTGCATCCGCATGGTCACCGCCTCGATGAGGGTCGGGCCCTCGCCGGCCAGCGCGCGCTCCCGCGCCCGGCGGGTGGCCTCGAACATCGCCTCGACGTCGTTGCCGTCGACCGAGACGCCGGGGAACCCGTAGGCCGCGGCGCGCTCCACCGGGTCGACGGCGAACTGGCGGTCCAGCGGCGTCGAGTAGGCGTACTGGTTGTTCTCCAGCACGAAGATCACCGGCAGGCGCTGGACGCCCGCCCAGTTCATCGCCTCGTGCCAGTCTCCCCGAGAGGTGGAGCCGTCGCCGAACCAGGTCAGCGCGACCCGGCGCTCGCCGCGCAGCTTGAACGCCATCGCCATCCCCGCGGCCACGAGCATCATGTCGGGCAGCATCGAGACCATCCCGACGCAGCCCAGCGTGCGGTCGCCGAAGTGGACGTTGCCGTCCCGCCCGGCGGTGATCCCGCCGGCGCGGCCCATGTACTGGGCCAGGATGCGGGCCGGGTCGACCCCGCGGACGAGGTGCGCCGCGAGGTCGCGGTGCAGGACGCACAGCCGGTCCTGCGCGGCCATCGCGAACGCCGGCCCGGCGGACACGGCCTCCTGGCCGAAGCCGTCGTAGAAGCTGCCGGGGACCTTGCCCTGGCGATAGAGGTTCATCGCGCGCTCCTCGACGGAGCGCATGAGCAGCATGTAGCGCAGGAGCTCTGAGCGATCGTCTCGCGTCAGGCTCTCAGGCGCGCCCTCCTCGAATGCCCCGAGCGGCGATACGGGGCGTACCTGCTGGGTCGCCATCTGGGTTCTCTCCTCTCCTGACCGGCTGCGGGATCTCCGTCCGGTCTGTGTCCGGCCGGGGCGGGGTCTCCGCCGTCGGCCCTGTCGGGGAAATCTTGGGCCCGGCGGCGGACGCCACCAGGCGCGCGCGGGCCAGTTCGACGGCGGCGCCCAGCGGGGTCGTCCCGCGGCGTCGGGCCGTCTCGAACACGCGGCCCATCACGCCCTCGATGGCCGTGACGCGCTCTCGGGCCAGCGCCGCGTCGTAGCCGTCGGGGCTCACCTCGAGCCCGACGTTGATGAGACCGCCGGCGTTGGCGATGAAGTCCGGGGCATAGAGGACGTCGCGGGCGGCGAGGCGCTCGGCCAGGTGGTCGTCGGCCAGCTGATTGTTGGCCGAGCCGCAGATCACCGGAGCGCGCACGGCCACGACGGTGAGGTCGTCGATCACGCCCCCCAGGGCGCACGGCGCGAGCACGTCGGCCTCGGCGAACAGGGCGTCCTCGGGCGCCGCCCACTCGGCGCCGAGCTCCTCGGCCACGCCGCGCTTGGCGGGGTTGATGTCGGACAGCAGCAGCTGCGCGCCGGCTGCCGCCAGCCGGCGCGCCAGCTGCTCGCCGACGCGGCCGCAGCCGACGACGGCGATCCGGCGACCCCTCAGGTCGCGCGTGCCCCACCTCTCCGTGGCGCACGCGCGAATCGCCGCCTCCACTCCCAGCGCGGTGAAGGGGCTCGGGTCGCCGCTTCCCCCGTGAACGGCGGGCAGGCCCGTGACGAAGCGGGTTCCCTCCGCCACGTCGACCATGTCCCGCGCGCTCGTCCCCACGTCCTCGGCGGTGATGTAGGACCCGTCGAGCGCGTTGACCGCGTCGGCGAAGTCCAGCAGCACCTCGCGACGCCGCGCGCCGTCGGGCGGCGGCGTCCCGGGCGGCAGGCAGATGACTCCCTTGCCGCCGCCCAGGTCCAGGCCGGCGGCCGCGGCCTTCAGCGTCATCGCTCGCGACAGCCGCAGGGCGTCGCGCGCCGCCTCGGTCTGGTCGGAGTAAGTCCACATCCGGCAACCGCCGAGCGCCGGGCCCAGCGTCGTCGAGTGCACGGCGATCGCCGTGTAGATGCCCGACCGCCGGCCGCGGCGGATGACCAGCTCCTCGTGGTCGATGGCCAGCAGGGCGGCGGGCTCGGACCTCATACGGGCGCGGGCTCCTCCCGCCACGAGTAGGCGTAGCTCGGGTCGTCGAGCTCCCGCGCCGCCGTCGTCAGGCGCAGCGGCGCGAACGTGTCCCACATGACCGCCAGCTCCTCGGTGCGCCGGGCACCGAGCGAGCGCTCGACCACGCCCGGCTGCGGGCCGTGGGGCAGACCGCTGGGGTGGACGGTGATCGAGCCGACGTCGACGCCGCGGCGGGAGCCGAACTCGCCGCTGACGTAGTAGATGACCTCCTCGGACTGGAGGTTGGAGTGGTGGTAGGGGATCGGGACCGCGGTCGGGTCCCAGTCGAGCTCGCGCGGGCAGAACGAGCAGACCACGAAGTTCGGGCCCTGGAACGTCTGGTGCACGGTGGGCGGCAGGTGGAAGCGCCCCGCGCGAGGCTCGAAGTCTCCGACGTTGAACGTGTAGGGGTAGACGTAGCCGTCCCACCCGGCGACGTCGAGCGGGTGGTAGTCGAGGACGTAGCGCTGCATGCCGCCGCGGACGCGCACGGTGACCTCGAACTCGCCCTCCTCGCGGTGGGTCTGCAGCGCGGCCGGGGGATGGAAGTCGCGCTGCGAGTAGGGGGCGTGCTCGAGCAGCTGTCCGTAGCGGTTGCGGTAGCGGTTGGGCGTCTCCACCTCGCCGGGCGTGTGGAAGCACAGCCACGTCTGCGGCCCGCCGTCCGGCGCGATCCGGTACGTGGTCCCGCGCGGGATGACGACGTAATCGTGCTCGCGGTAGGGGAGGTCGCCGAAGACGGTCTCCACCGTCCCCGAGCCCTCGCAGACGAAGAGCAGCTCGTCGCCCTCGCCGTTGCGGAAGAAGCCCTCCCGCGCCTCGGTCGGCCGGCAGACCGCCATCTCCAGGTCGCCGTTCCACATCAGCACGCGGCGGCCGGTCAGCCAGTCCCCGCCGGGCGCCAGACCGGCGGTGTTGACCAGCCGGTGCACGTGCGCGTCGGGCACCCACTCCTCGTGGGCGATGGGCTCGAACTCGGCGGCCTCGAGGATCCGGCACGGCGACTGGAGGTGGTAGAGGATCGACTCGTTGCCCGAGAAGCCCTCGTAGCCGAGGACCTCCTCGACCAGCAGCCGCCCGTTCTCGCGCGTCTGCGCGTGGCGCTTGGGCGGGACGTCGCCCATCGAGACGTAGCGCATGGCTAGAGGTTTCCTCTCGCGGCCTGGTCGCGCTCGATCGCCTCGAACAGCGCCTTGAAGTTCCCGGCGCCGAACCCGCGCGCGCCATGGCGCTCGATCAGCTCCAGGAAGACGGTCGGCCGGTCGCCGATGGGCTTGGTGAAGATCTGCAGCAGGTAGCCCTCGTCGTCACGGTCGGCGAGGATCCCCAGCTCGCGCAGGGCATCCAGGTCCTCGTCGATCTCCCCGACGCGCTCCGGCAGCTCTTCGTAGTAGGAGCCCGGGGTCTGGAGGAAGCGCACGCCGCGCGCCTTCATCTCGCGCACGCAGGCCACGATGTCGGTCGTCGTCACGGCTATGTGCTGGGCGCCGGCGCCGCCGTAGTACTCGAGGTACTCCTCGATCTGGGACTTGCGCTTGCCCTCGGCGGGCTCGTTGATCGGGAACTTGATGCGCCCGTTGCCGTCGGCGACGACCTTGGACATCAGCGCGCTGTACTCGGTGCCGATGTCGTCGTCGGAGAAGGCGATCATCTCGGTCATCCCGAAGACGCGCTCGTAGTAGCCGACCCACTCGTCCATGCGGCCGAGCTCGACATTGCCGACGATGTGGTCGATGCCGTAGAGCAGGCCGGCGTCGGCGGCGTCATCGGCCTGGGCCGGGCCGTAGCCCGGGAGGAAGGGCCCCGCGTAGCCGTTGCGCTCGACGAACGTGTGCACCGTCTCCCCGTAGGTGCCGATCGTGGCCAGCCTCACGGTGCCGGCGTCGTCGGACGCCTCGTGCGGCTCGGCCAGCCCCCGGGCGCCGTGCTGGACGGCGAAGCGGTAGGCGTGCTCGGCGTCGGGCACCGACAGGGCGATGACCTTCACCCCGTCGCCGTGGTCGGCCACGTGGCGGGCGATCTCGTTGCCGCCGTGCAGCGTCCCGGTCACGACGAGGCGGATGCGCCCCTGCTCGAGCACGTGGGAGACGCGGTCTCGCAGGCCCGTCTCCAGGCCGGCGTACGCGGTCTCGCGGAAGCCGAAGGCGCGCTTGAGGTAGAAGGCGGCCTGCTCGGCGTTGCCCACGTAGAGCTCCACGTGGTGGATGCCGTTCAGCGGCATCTCGTCCTTCGCGCGATCCCGTTCCGGCGCTGGGGCGACCGTCTGCGGCGTTGACATCTGCTCTCCCTCCGGTCGAAGTCTGCGGCCCACGGCCGGTTTCGCGTAATGATTCCCTGGTCAAGCGGATCTGACAATGCCGATTCATTGCGTCATCGGGTAGGATCTCCGGCGATGGACGAGGTCGACCGCAGGATCGTTGCGCTCCTCCAGGCGAACGCCCGCCGCTCGTTCGCGGACATCGGCGGTCAGGTCTCCCTCAGCGCCCCCGCGGTCAAGCGGCGCGTGGACCGCCTCGAGGAGGAGGGGGTCATCACCGGCTACGGCGCGGCGATCGACCCGGAGAAGTTCGGCTGGCACACCCATGCCTTCGTCGGCCTGTACTGCGAGGGCCGCATGTCCGCGGGCGAGATCTACGACGCCGTGCGGGGCCACCCCGAGGTTGTCGGCGCCTACACGGTGGCCGGGGAGGCGAGCGCGATCCTCCACGTGCGCGCGCAGGACACCCGCCATCTCGAGGAGGCCCTGGAGCGCATCCGCGACGTCAAGGGCGTGATCCGCACGCAGACGCAGGTCGTCCTCTCGACACTCATCGAGCGCCCGGCCAACCACTCGTCCTGAGCGGCCCTAGGTCCCAGCCTGCAGGACCTGCTTGGCCAGCGGCGCCGCGGCGTCGCCGCCGAAGCCGCCGTTGACCACGAGCACGGCCAGCGCCAGCTTGGGCGCCTGGGCCGGAGCGAAGGCCACGAACCAGGCGTCGTTCTCCTGGTTGCCGCCCAGCTCGGCCGTGCCGGTCTTGCCCGCCACGGTCACGCCGGGGATCCGCGCCGCCGTTCCGGTCGCGTCGGCGCCGGTGACCACCGACTCCATCAGGCGGGTGACCAGCGCGGCCACCTGCGGCGAGGTGGCGCGAACGCTGTGGGGCCGCCCGCCGTGCAGCAGTGTGAGGATCGGCCGGCGGCCGTCGTTGGCGATCGTGGCGCCGACCACCGCCATGTTGAGGGTCGTCGCCAGCACGCGGCCCTGCCCGATGGCCGACGCGCCCGCCTCGACGGAGTCCATCTGCCGGGGGATCTGGGCCATCTTGGCGCCGGGCACGCCGGTGGGCCGGTTGAAGCCGAAGCGCTCGGCCACGTTGATGAGGCGCCGCGCGCCCAGCTTGGCGCCCATCGGCGCGAACACCGAGTTGCACGACTTCGAGAAGGACTCGGTCAGGTCGCCGCCGCACGACTCGTCGTTGGCGTTGGCGATGAACCGCCCGCCCGCGTTGGCCCCGGTGAGCACCGGATACCGGCTCGAGAGCTTCGTGATCCCCGTCTCCAGCCCGGCGGTTACGGTCATGATCTTGAACGTCGAGCCCGGGGGCTGGGCGCCGTCCAGGGCGATCCCGGCAAGCGCCAGCACCTCTCCGGTGTGCGGTTGGATGACCGAGATGCTCCCGAAACGCCCGGCCAGCGCGTTCTGGGCCGCGCGCGAGAGGGCCGGGTCGATCGAGGATCGCACCGCGGCGGCGCGGTGCGGGCGGGTGCTGGCGAGGACCCGGCGGCCGGCCCGCAGGGTGCCGCCCGGAATGCCGCGCAGCCGGGCGTCCAGTGCTTTCTGGAGCCCGGACGTCCCGGCGGGGGCGTCGGTGGGGAAGCCCGCGGCCACGAGCGCCGCGCGCTGGGCCCCGTCCGCCCGGCCCACCTCGCCGGTGATGCCGGTGGAGGCCCCCAGGGCGGTCTGGATGCCGTCGGCGTCGGCCAGCAGGCGTCCGTTGCGCGCCAGCAGGGCGGCTCGCGGCGGTGCCCGGGTCGTGCGGTGCAGGGTCTCGCCGGCGCGCAGCCCGGGGAAGGTCATGTCCAGCGTCCAGGCGATGCGCGGCGGGTCGCCGCTCACCTTCACGGGAACGTCGCCGCGGATGACGCCGAAGGAGCGGGTGCGCGCCTGGACGGGGAGCCTCCACACGTCTCCGTCCTTGCTCGGCTTGCCGACCGTGATGCGCTCCGCCGTCGCGGTGATCGCGGCTCGGCGGTAGGCCCGCACGAACGACAGCCGCGACACGTGGCTGCGCGAGTCGGCGTCGAGGAGGTCGTACATCGCCTGGTAGTCGCCCTGTGCCCAGGCGTCGCCGAACTTCTGCACCGTCTCCTTGCGCTTGTTGTCCGCGCGATGGGAGACGAAGTACCAGACGCCGCCGGCGGCGAGCAGGAGCGCGATCACGACGAGGAAGATCCCCGGGCCCGGCAGGCGCCGGCGCCGGCGCCCGACGGGGCCACGCTGGTTTCGGTGAGGCCGGCGCCTCCGCGACCGGCGGCTCGGCTCCAGGTAGCGCAGGGGCACGCTCATGCGTCCCGCCAGGATAGGCGGCGGGCGGACCGGACGGCCTAGACGACCTGGTTGCGCAGCGTTCCCAGCCCGGGCGCGCTGAGCGTCACGGAATCGCCGGGCTCCAGGAAGCGCTCGCCCTCCAGCGGGCCCAGCTCGATGAGGCAGCCGCCCGTCAGCGTGCCCGACCCCAGGACGTCCCCGGGGCGCAGGCGGGTGTCGCGAGCGGCGTGGGCCACCAGGTCGGGCCAGCCGAAGTGCTGGGCCGAGGCGTCGGAGCGGGCGACCTCGGCGCCGTTGACCTCCACGGTCGCCTCGAGCGCCAGCCGCCCGTCCTCGTAGGGCAGCTCGTCAGGGGTGACCAGCCACGGGCCGAGGCTGGTGGCGAAGTCCTTGCCCTTGTGGGGTCCGAGGCCCACGGCCATCTCGCCGGCCTGGACGTCGCGCGCGCTCCAGTCGTTCATCAGCGTGAATCCGGCGATCTCCCCGGCGGCCCCGATGACGGCGGCGATCTCCAGCTCGAAGTCCAGCAGCCTGCTGGCCGGGGGCCGGGCCACGGCGTCGCCGGGACCGTGAATCGACGCCGGGTTGGAGAAGTAGAAGGCCGGCGCGTCGAACCACTCCGGCGCGAGCTCGCGCCCGCGCAGCCGCGCCCCGGTCGCCGCGTGGCCTTCGAAGGCGTAGAAATCCCGCACGCTCGGAGGCTCCGGGACAGGCGCGAGCAGCGCCACCGCCGTCAGGTCGTGCTCGGTGCCGGTCGGCTCCCGGCCCTCGCCGGCCAGCCACTCGGGCATGGAGGCCGCCGCCACCTCGCGGATGAGATCCCCGTGCAGCTCGCCCACCCGGATCGCCGGCGTCGCGGCGCGAAACGAGACGAGCCTCATGAGCGGAAGATGGTCACGCCCAGCAGGATCGTCAGCAGGCCGACCACACCGGCCACGATGAAGGCTCCCACGCTGGAGGTGCTGTCGGGGTGCAGGACGGTCGTGAGCACGACGACCATCGCGGTCCAGGCCAGCCCGGCCAGCGTCACGATGACGCCGACGATCTTCACGAAGATCCCGCCGCGGTCGCGGCGGCGGTCGGCGTCCTGCGGCCAGTCCTCGTCGGCCCACTCCTCGTGCGCCGGCGGCTCCTGCGCCCAGGCCTCCGGCGGCGGCTCGGCGAAGACATCGGGGCCGGAGAAGGGGTCGGTCTCCGCGATCGTGGGCCCTCCGAGGAAGAGCGACTCGTCCTCGGGCGGGGCCGGCGCGGGCTCGCGGGGCGCCGGGTCGCCGCTGGGCGCGGGGGCGCCGCCGGCCGCCGTCTGCGGGCCGACCCCCGGCCAGTCGGCCGCGGGCGGCGGCCCCGCGCGCAGGCGCCTGCCGACGTCCCAGGCGTCGGACGCCATCCCGGCACTCTCGTCGAAGGCGTAGAACTCGTACCGGGCCCGGTCGGGGTCCTCCAGGTTGCGACGCTCCGCCTCTCGCTCCGCTTCCTCGCGCAGCATCAGGCCCACTCTATTCGCGGCGCGTGGCCGCAATCCCGCGCTCAGGCGGCGTCGCGCACCATGGCGATGGGCGTGCGCACGAAGATCTTGGCGTCGGTGATGGGCCCGCACGTCTCGGCGTACTCGGCGTCGAGGTCGAGCATCTCGTTGAAGCCGAGCTGGTTGCGCCCCGAGACCTGCCACAGGCCGGAGAGGCCGGGCCGGACGAGGAAGCGCTCGTAGTGGCGCGGCTGGTAGTGCTCGAGCTCGTAGCTGAGCGCCGGCCGCGGCCCGATCAGGGACATCGTGCCCCCGATGACGTTGAACAGCTGCGGCAGCTCGTCGATCGAGAGCTGGCGCAGGATGGCGCCCACCTTGGTCACCCGCGGGTCGCCGGTCAGCTTCTTGAGGCCCTCGTCGCCCTCCGCCTCGTCCTCGCCGCTGGCCAGGCGCGCGATGTACGCCTTGTGCGCTTCGGACGAGACCCCGTCGTGCATGGTGCGGAACTTCAGGACGGTGAACGGCCGCATGTCGCGCCCGAGCCGGCGCTGGCGAAACAGCACGGGGCCGTGGGAGTCGAGCCGGATGGCGATCGCCACGAGCGCCAGGAGCGGGGCGAGCACGAGCACCAGCAGGCTGGCGAAGACGATGTCTCCGCCGCGCTTGGCGATGGCCCAGGCTCGCCCTCCGGCGGCCTCGTGGATCGCGGGAGAACGGTCGCGGACGGCGACTCGAGCGGGTGCGAGCGCATCGACCTGGCTGACGGGGGGTGTCATTGAGCTTTCCTCGGAAGTGAGATTGCGGACGCCACCCGTTCGTTCGGAGCCTCGCGTCGGCAGATAAAGCTCAGCTACCCAACTCTGGACAGCCGTATTAGGTCTTTGCTCCAATCCGCGGTAGATCCGGGGGAATCAGAACTTCCCAAATGTGCGGAGTGCCACTTGAGCGGCGAGGGCCGGCGCCGTTAGTCTCGTGACAAAACGCAACGGAGGGATCGAGGCATGGCGGATTACACGGTGAAGAAGATCGACGAGCTCGAGGCCATCTACGGCGGCGCGTTCAAGCGGGCACGGGCCGAGCTCGGCATCTCCTCGTTCGGCATGCAGATCATCGACATGCCTCCGAACGCGACTGCCTACCCCGAGCACGACCACGCCTCCGATCACCAGGAGGAGGTCTATCTCGCCCTGCGCGGATCGGCCGAGATGGACATCGACGGCGAGCGCGTCGCCCTCGATCCCGACACGCTGGTCCGCGTGGCCTCGGGGACGAGCCGCAAGGTGATGCCCGGTTCGGAGGGCACCCGGCTGCTCGTGATCGGCGGCATCCCGGGCGAGGCCTACGTGGCCCCGGAGGTCACCGAGCTGGGAGCGCCCGACCCCATGGCTCGGTAGGGTGCCGCGGACCGTTCCGCGACTTTCCCCTGGGAGGGACATGTACCGCCGCCGTCTGCTTTCGCTCGTCGTCCTGCTCGCCGTCGTTCCCGCCGCCGCGGGCTGTGGCGGAGGAAGCGACAAGAAGGACTCGGGCTCCTCGACGACCGCCACGCAGGCCAAGACGACCAGCGCCGGCGACAAGGCGGCCTACCAGACCAAGGTGCAGACGGTCCTGGCCTCCGTCGGGACCGCCGGATCGAATCTCGGCACCGCCGCGGCCTCGAGCAAGAATTCGGCCGACATCGCCAACGCCCTGGAGAAGTTCCAGGCGTCGGTGAAGGGCGCCGCCGACCAGCTCTCGTCGCTGCAGGCACCCGGCACGGCTCAGCAGGGCCAGGACGACCTCGAGCAGGTGCTGCGCGAGATCGCCGACGGGGTGCAGCCGTCGATCGATGCGGCCAAGGCCAACAACCGCGCCAAGTTCACCGCCACGTTCAAGGCCTACCAGCAGAAGCTCAACGGCAACTACCGCCAGCGCCTCACGGCCGCCGGCGCCAAGATCGACCAGGCGCTAGCCCAGCAGTGATCGCGCGCGCGGCCGTCGCCGTCGCGCTGCTGGCGCCGGCCGCCGCTGGCGCCTCGGCGGCGAGCGCGGCGACGGTCTCGACGCCCGACAGCTGCTACTCGTCGCGCCAGCCGGTCGACTATGTGGGCACGGAGTTCCGCCCGCGCTCGACCTACAAGGTCTACGTCGCCGGGCGCCAGGTGGACACCGGCCGGGTCTCGCCCTTCGGAGATCTGGCCGGCGACTTCAAGTCGCCCGTCCCGGCCAGCGGCCCCGCCGGGGAGCGCACCTTCACGCTGACCGTGACCGACGGCGTCCGTCGCGCCTCCACGCGCTTTCGCTCGACCAAGTTCGGAGCCGACTACCGGCCCGACACCGGCGACCCCGCGACCCTGAGGGTCCGCTTTTACGCCTTCGACTTCGGCCCCAAGCTCACCGTGTATCTCCACTACATCCGCCCCAACCACCGCGCCCGGCTGACCATCAAGCTCGGGAACACGGGCGGCCCCTGCGGGACGGTGTCGAGCCCGCGGCGCCGGATCTTCCCCTTCCGCCCGGCCCCGGGCCGCTGGCGCATGCAGTTCGACACGCTGCCCAAGTACGACTCCACGCCGAAGCGGCCGTTCGTCCGGCTCGTCGTGCCGGTGCTCCGTAACTCCTAGGCCAGCGCCTGCTGGCGCGTCGGCAAGATCTCGAAGGTCGCGTCGGTGCGCGTGGCCTCGAACAGCCGCAGCACGGTCGGGTTGTTGCAGGCGAGCACCAGGCGGGCGTCGCGGCGGACCATCCGGCGCAGCGCGTTGAGCAGCGTCATGAGCCCGTTGGAGTCGATGAACGTGACCTCGACGAGGTCCACGCAGATGAGCTCGACCGACTCGTCGTCGATGAGCTCGTTCAGGGGATCGCGGAAGCGCGGGACGGTCGCGATGTCGAGTTCGCCCCGCAGGGCGATGACCCGTGTCGACTCGTCCGGCGCCTCCTGATGCACCTCCAAGTGGGGTGCGAGGTGGTCCATCTCGCCGGTGTTCACTAGGTCCAAGCTAACCCTGCGCGTGGCCGCGCTGTCAACCTGTGCGCCGTGCGGGCGTCCGCCTCCTACCTCATGCGCCTCTACCGCAAGGCGTATGAGGACAACGTGACCGGCCTGGCGGGGATGGTGGCCTACAACCTCCTTCTCTCCGTCCTGCCCCTGGCTCTGATCGCCCTGTACGTCAGCGGGCAGGTCCTTCAGAGCTCCCATCTCCAGGACAGCGTCCTGGGCGACCTGCACCGGATCTTCCCCGGAGCCGCCGAGTCCACGCTGTCCAACGCGCTGGATCGCGTCCAGCACTCCACCGGGCGCACCGGCATCGCCGCGCTCGTGGCCAGCGTGTACATCGGCGCCTCGTTCTGGGGCGCGCTGGACACCGCCTTCTGCCGCATCTACCACTGCGAGTGCCGCGGCTGGCTGCGCCAGAAGCGCTTCGCCCTGCTGATGCTCGGGGTGGTCCTGCTGTTCATGGCGGCCACCGTCGCGGTGCCGACGATCCAGAGCATCCTCGTCTCGGGCACGGCCAAGCTCCCGCTGGGCCTCTCGCGCGTCCACGGCATCGTCTTCGTGCTCTCGCTCGTCGCGGGGCTGACGCTGCTGTTCGCGATCCTCTGCGTCATCTACTGGACGGTGCCCAACGAGCCCGTCCCCTGGCTGGCCATCTGGCGCGGCGCCCTGGGCGCGACCCTGGCGATCGGCGTGGTCGACTACGCCTTTCCCGCCTACCTGTCGAACGTGAACACGATCGCCCGGTTCGGCACGACGCTCGTCTTCATCCTGATCGTGCTGCTGTGGTTCTACGCCCTGGCGATCATCATCCTCGCCGGCGCCGTGATCAACGCCGTCCGCTTCGAGGACCACAACCTCGAGGGCCGTCTCGGACAGCCCTCCAGCGCCGGCGGCGCGCCGATCCCCGCACGGGCGCGGGAAGAAGCGGGGGCTTCGGCGCGTCCTCCCAGTACATGACACCCGCTAGCCTTGGTCGCCGGGAGCGCCGGACTTTCGCATGAAAGCCCTCGCCGCCGCCTACGCCGCCGTCGCCCTTCTGGCCATGCCCGCCATGCTGTGGGCGGCCGACGATCCGCCCTCGGATCCCGCCGCCGCGACGACTCCCGCGAGCCCGCCCGCCGCCCTCGCGCAGACTCCGGAGGAGGTCACCACGGCCGCGCCGGCGCCCGCGCCCGCCACGACGCCGGCCCCCATCGCGCCGGCGACGACCACCCCCGCGCCGGCGGCCAAGAGCGACGCCGTCGACACCCACCTCACCGTCCGCCAGACGCCGCCCGCCCGGGCCGCCTCCGCAAGCTCGGTGACCATCAAGAACTTCGCCTTCGGCCCCGCGACCGTGAACGTCAGCGTCGGAGACACGGTCACCTGGACCAACCAGGACGGCGCGCCGCATACCGCGACCGCCAACGACGGCAGCTTCGACACCGGTCAGCTGACCAAGGGCAAGAGCGGGTCGCACACGTTCTCCAAGGCGGGGACCTTCGCCTACATCTGCTCGGTGCACCCGAACATGAAGGGGACGGTGGTCGTCAAGGCGGCCTCCAGCGGCAGCTCGGGCAGCGGATCGAGCGGCGGCTCGAGCGACGGCGGAAGCAGCGGCGACAGCTCCGCGAGCTCGAGCTCCTCCGATCCCTTCACCGCCTCGGACTCGTCATCCGGCAGCGACGCCGCGTCGTCCTCCTCGAGCCTTCCCAACACCGGCCTCGACGCCGGCATGGTCGCCCTCGCGGGCCTGCTGCTGATCGGCGGCGGCGCGCTCCTGCGCCGCCGCCTGGACCGCGCGGCCGAGTAGCCGGCTAGCCCTGCCAGCGAAAGCCGGTCGGGGCCGGCGCCGGCTCCAGCGGGCTGCCCGGCAGCCCGGCCGGGGGGTCGGCGAGGTTGTACTCCGACGGCGCCACGTCGTTGGGCGTGCCGGGGTGAAAGAGGGAGGCGAGGTACTGGAGATGGCCGCGCCCCGGCCCCAGCTCGCCCTGGCCGCCACCGTAGATGGCCACGCCGTGCTCGGCGCACCAGTCATAGACCGCGAGGAGATTTGACAGCGGCCCGAAGCGGGACGGCTTGCTGTTGATGGTGCGCGGCGCGAACGGCAGCGCCTCGATGTCGGCCACCGAGTGGAGGTTGGCGTCCCAGGTGATGCGGTCGCGGTGAGGCTCGAGCACGCGGTCGGCCTCGGGCTCCGACAGGTCGGGATCCTCCAGCCAGGCGTCGGGGAACTGCGTGGCGCAGCGCTCGTAGAGCCACGGGTCGGTCTTCACCTCGACGACGGTGCCCTTGTAGAAGCCCTTGAGGTCGAGGGTGTCGACGCAGTCCACCGCGGCGAGCGAGTCGATGAACTCGGCCGTCCAGTTGTTCTCGGGGTCGAGCTTGAACCGCAGGTTCGGGTCGATGGCCCGGCGCTTGTGCACGGGGTCGAGGCTCGGCGGGTCGCCCAGCCGGGTCGAGGCGACGAACCGCACCGGGGCGGGCTCGCGCCCGAGCACGGCGTGCAGAGGCTCGCCGGCCTGGCGCAGCGCGAGATCGAGGGCGGCGCTCTCGAATGCCCAGCGGCGGTAGTGACGCGAGACCTCGCGGTTGGGCGGCTCGGGGAACAGCTCGAGGCCGTCGAGGTGCTCGGCCAGCGAGCGCAGGGTCCACTCTCCGGCCAGCGGGAGGGCGGCGCCGAAGGCGTGCAGCGCGTCGTGCTCGGCGGCCTCGTAGATGACGTCCTCGCCCACGCCCTCCTCGGCCGACCCGCGCAGCGTGATCAGCGTGGTCACGCGCGTGAACTCCGGCCCGAACGCGCGCTCGAGGCGCTCCAGGCCGTAGGACTCGATGCGGACCGGGAGATCGGCGATCAGGTCGTAGGTGGCCATGTCCGTTCACCCTAGCGAGAGCGCTTACCCTGCTCGCATGACCGACGTGCGAGTGGTGGGACTGCATGCGATCGTCGAGCACGACGGCGTGACCGACGACGTGGCCGTCGAGGAGCCACTGGAGATCCGGGTCGACGGCGCGCCGCTGGCGGTGACCATGCGCACCCCCGGCCACGACGAGGAGCTGGCCGCGGGATTCCTGCACGGCGAGGGCCTCCTGTCCGGGCCGCCCCGTTTTCGTCCCACGCTCGACGCCAACGCCGTCGACGTCGCCGGCCCGCTGGCCCGAGACCCCGGCGCGCGCTCCTTCTACACGACGTCCTCGTGCGGGGTGTGCGGCAAGGGCGCCCTGGAGGAGGTGGCGGTCCACGCGCCGCGCCTCGCCCCGGGGCCGGTCGTGGACCGCGACCTGCTGGCCGGCCTGCCCGATCGCCTCGATCAGCCGGGCTTCGAGCGCACCGGCGGCCTGCACGCCACGGGGCTCTTCGACGCCACCGGTGAGCTCGTCGTCGCGCGCGAGGACGTCGGGCGCCACAACGCCATGGACAAGGTGATCGGCCGCCGCCTGCTCGACGGCGGCCTGCCGCTCTCGTCCTCCCTGCTGTGCGTGAGCGGGCGGCTGTCCTTCGAGCTCGTGCAGAAGGCGGCGGTCGCCGGGGCCCCCATCCTCGTCGGCGTGGGGGCGCCCACGTCGCTGGCGATCGCGCTGGCCGCCGACCGCGGGCTCACCCTCGGGGGGTTCGCCCGCGGCGGACGGCTCAACGTCTACGCCGGGCCCGAGCGCGTCAGCGCCCGGGCCTGAGCGGCGTCGCTCCTACTGCTTGTTCAGCACGTAGGGGCCGCACTGGGCCTTGGCCCCGTTCTCGTTGCGCACCGGCCCGCCGTTGATGTCCTTGAGCTCGATCTTCAGCTGGGAGGCCGAGGCCGCGACCTCGCCGTAGCTGTAGACGTCGATCGACGAGCACGAGTCGTGGTTGACCGCCGGGTCCATGCCCAGACCGCCCGGAGGCGCCGGCTCCAAGAAGGCCGAATCGACGAGCGCGCCGTTGGTGCCCGTGTTCGGGTCCTGTCCGGTGGCGCCGTTGATCTCCTTCTTGAACGTCTGGGTTGCGACGGGCCCGGTGGCCACGTCGAGGATGCCGTAGTGGGTCGTGGGGGTCCCGTTGGCCATCAGCGTGTTCGTCTTGATCTCATTGACGAGGTTGCCGTGGTGGTCGGTCGTCAGGAACACCGTGTTCTTGACGTTGGACTGGAGGAACTGGAGGAGCTTGGTCCGCTCGGCGGCGTAGCCGTCCCAGCGGTCGTACGGCAGCTCGTAGAGCTCCTCGATCGGCACCTCGTTGATGATCACCTTCCAGGTCGCCGTCGAGCGCTTGATGGCCGAGGTGAACCGGTTGTACTGCCGGGTGCCCAGCATGGTGCGATTGGGCGAGTTGATCGCGTCGACGCAGGCCTGAGACACGGGCTGCTTGAGCGAGGGCACGACGACGCCGAACAGCGCCCGGGTCGACTGGGGCGCGGTGGGCGCGAGGTCGGGAGAGTGGGTCTCGGGGTTGTCGCAGGTGTGGATGGTCGGGCTGCCCGCCTTGGCCGAGCGGAACGAGCGCTCGTCGAGGAAGAAGACCTCCAGGTTCTTGCCCCAGCGGAACGAGCGGTAGAAGCCGTTGGTCTTGCTCCAGCTCACCGGCGCGTAGTCCTGGAAGGCCTGCACGCCCGCCTTGTAGATCGACCTGCCGGGGACGTTGAGCTCCTGGCCCTTGGCGTTGCGCGCGCTCAGGGTCTCCTGCTGGCCGAAGTCGTTGATCCACTCGTGGTCGTCGGGATGCGAGTACAGGCCCGTGGCCGTCCGCAGCTTCTGCAGGTTGGCCAGCGCCAGGTTCTGCCGGTACTTGGCCCACTTCTGCTTGCGCGTCAGGGCCGGCGCGGTGCCGCGGTAGACGCCGTTGGTGAACTCGGCGCCGACCTCGGAGTCGGAGTAGATCGTGTCGCCGAGGTTGATGTTGAAGTTGTTGTTCTCCCGGCGCATCCGGTCGTAGACCTGGAAGTTGTTGTAGAAGGGCTTCTTGGAGCCGCGCGCGGGCTGCGCGTCCGCGTCACCGGACCAGGCGAAGCGGATCGTGGCGCTCTGCGTCGGCCTGGGCGCGGTCTTGAACGAGCCGCGCCGGCTGTTCGAGCGGTTCATGTTGAAGCGGAAGTAGTAGGTCTTCCCGGGCTTCAGCCCCTTCACGACCACCTGCATGTTGTTGTCGGAGGACGCCGACGCCCTCACGTTCTTCACGACGGCCGGACGGCGGAAGCTGCGGCTCGTGTTCACCGCCACGGTGCCGAACCCGCTCCTGGTCGAATGCGCCCACAGCTTCGCCGAGTTGCTGGAGACCTCGCCGGCCGCGACGCCGTACTTGAAACTGGCCGAGGCGGCCCCGGGAAGGGCGAGGGCAGCCGCGGACAGGGCGGCGAGAGCGAGAGGGAAGCGGCGCATAGGGGGTGTCTCCTCCGTTTGGGGGCGTCCGTGCTGACCGTAACACGCCTCAGCCGGGATGAATGCGGCCGCGCGAGAGGCATACCCTAGGGGGGTAATGGCGGACGTGATATCCAAGATCGGCGACGGGCTGTGGAACGCCGGGCTCATGGCCTACGCCGTCTGGTGGGCGCTGGTGCTCGGTTTCCTCATCTCCGCGATCGTGCAGGCGTGGGTGCCGCGCGAGCGCATCGAGGCCCTCATGGCGGGGGACGGCGCGCGCCCGGTGGCCTGGGCAACGGGGCTGGGGGCGGCGTCCTCGTCGTGCTCCTACGCCGCGATCGCCATCGCCAAGTCGCTGTTCCAGAAGGGCGCCTCCGCGGTCGCGGCGCTGGCCTTCCAGTTCGCCTCCACCAACCTGGTGTGGGAGCTGGGCCTCGTGCTCTGGGTCCTGATCGGCTGGCAGTTCACCCTCGCCGAGTACGTCGGGGGCGTCGTGATGATCGTGCTCATGGCGGTCTCGCTGCGGCTGTTCGTCTCCCGGCGCGCCGAGGAGCAGGCGCGTGAGCACGCGGTGCGCGCGGACAGCGGTCACCTGCATCAGAGCGCGGTCTCCCGCCTTCCCTGGCGGGAGCGCCTCGTCTCCCGCGGGGCGTGGACCGATGTGGCCGGGAACTTCCGCGGCGACTGGCTCATGCTCTGGAAGGAGATCACCGCCGGCTTCCTGCTCGCCGGGTTCATCGGCCTGCTGGGCGACGACTTCTTCAACTCGCTGTTCATCGAGGACGCGCCGGCCGGCCTGCGCACGCTGGAGAACGTCATCGCGGGGCCGGTCATCGCCATGCTGAGCTTCGTGTGCTCCGTGGGCAACGTCCCGCTCGCCGCCGTGCTGTGGTCCGGCGGCATCTCGTTCGCCGGCGTGATGGCGTTCATCTTCGCCGACCTCATCGTGCTGCCGATCCTGGCCGCGTATCGCAAGTACTACGGCACCGCCTTCACCGTCAGGATCACGGCGCTCATGTTCGTGACGATGGTCATTGCCGCGCTGATCGTCGACCTGCTCTTCGGTGCCGCCGGGCTGATCCCGGAGACCCGGCCCTCCCGCGCCGACGTCTTCGGGTCCATCGCGCTCGACTACAAGCTGGCGCTCAACGTGCTCGGGCTGGTGATCTTCGCGGCGCTGTTCCGCCTGTCCGCCCGGGCCGGCGCGGATTCCCAGCACTGCCATTAGGGTTTTTGGGGTAGTACGAAGAAGCGGCCGGCGGGAAGCCGGCGCCGATTCGATTTCCGTCCACATGCGCACACAGGGGAGTGCCATGCGCCGAAGCACGCCTGTCGTCATCGTCATCCTCGCCGCGCTGCTGGTGCTGCCGGCGGCCGCGACCGCCCGCACGTCCGTCGTGTCCGGCCGCGTCGTCAACCGGCCGGCGGTCCACGGTGGGCAGCTGAGGATCCCGCTCCTGGTCACCGCCGGCTCGCGCCCGCGGCTGACCGCGCTGGTGCTGCCGCGCTCCCTGCGCGGCCGGGCGCTGAAGCTGCGGCTGGGCGACCGCCTGCGCGGGCGCCCGCACCACTGGTTCCGGGTCAGCCGGCGCGCGAACGCTCCGAGCTTCGCTCGCCTCGACGCGCTGCTCTCCGGCACGCGGACGTCCGCGAGCTCGGCTACCGGCGACCTCAAGCGCGTCGCCGCGCTCCCGCCGGGGCCGGTCAACGCCAGCAATCCCGACAAGTCGGTCGTCGCCCAGCGCGACGACGTCGAGGGCCTGGACCGGCGCCTGACGATCTTCGACAACAACCTCGCCGACCTGCGCCCCGCGCTCGACAGCGCGATCGCGGCGGTGCGGAGCGCCTACTCCGGTCGGGCGGCGCGCTTTCGCTCGCTGCGCCGCTCCCGCGACGTCCGCATCGCCGAGCTGACCGCGGTCCGAGACGCGGGGCAGCGGGCCCGCCCGGCGATCGGCGATGCGACATACCTGCTCGAGTCGCGCCTGGCCGTCTGGCAGTCGTCGGGGGCGCAGATCCCGCTGAGCACGCTGGGCACGGTGAGCGACGTGACGTCGCTTGTCTACAAGGTGCTCACGGGCTTGTTGCCGTAGGGATGCGAACCGGCGTGCTCGGCAGTACGTCGAGCACCCGGAAGCGACCCACCCCGACATCGCTGAGCACGAGCGTGAAGTAGCCGCGGCGGGTGGCGACGCCCGAGAACGCGAGGTCCTGGGTGCCCCCCATGAACTCGGCGCGCACGTCATGGCTCGCCCGGACGGCCGGCGCGAAGAGCCGGCCCGCCAGCAGCCTCCGGCAGGCGGCGGTGGTACTGGTGCTTCCCGACATCAGCCGGCCGGACGGATTCAGAACGACGCCGACCTGCTTGCAGTCGCCGCGGGACACGGCGCCGATGAAGCCCTGCGTGATCGCCGCGGCCTGACGCCCGCCCCGGAACGAGGTGTCGATCTGGGCCGGGCGTCCGGACACGCCGGTGAAGCGATAGCGCCCGTCGCCGTCGAGCGCCCACAGGGCGAACTCGTCGTCGCCGGAGCGGTTCGAGCCCTCCATCAGCGCGACGGTGCCGTAGCGCCGGGCGCGCGTGAAGCGCACGCCGCGCAAGGCCGTCAGGGCCTGATTGGTGCTCCGGCACTCCTTGGGTCCAGCCGCGGATCCTGGAGGCAGCTGGCGGATGATCGAGAAGACGAGCGGCTGGAAGTCGCGACAGCTCTGGGCGGCCACGGCGCGGTTGAAGGGCGCGATCTGCGCGGTGATCGGCTGGCGGGGCGTGGGCTGACGCGCCCCGGTGCCGGACGTCGCGGTTCCCCCACCTCCTCCGCCCCCGCCGCCACAGCCCGCCACCAGCATCCCGGCGGCCAGGGCGGATGCGATCGTGATCGTGCGCGCGCGCGACACCCGGGCGCCATCCTCTCACGCCCCGGTAGGCTCGCCGCGATGCGGCTCGCGACCTTCATGGCGCCGGACGCCACCGAGGCGGTGGCCGGTGAGGTGCGCGCGGACCGGGCCATCGCCTTCGGCGACGGGGCCCCGGTGGTCGATCGCCTCGCCGCCGGCGATCTGACTCCCGCTGACAGCCCGGACTGGCCGCTGTCCGAGGTGAGGTTGCTGGCTCCCGTGCCGCGGCCGGGAGCCATCTACTGCATCGGCCTCAACTACGCCGCGCACGTCGCCGAGACGGGCGGCGAGGTTCCCGAGCGCCCGATCGTGTTCACCAAGGTGCCCACGGCGGTCGCGGCGCCGGGCGGCCCGGTGCGCTGCCCGGCCGTCGTCAGGCGCCTGGACTACGAGGGCGAGCTCGTCGTGGTGATGGGCGCGGGCGGGGCGGTCGCCGGCTACGCCGTCGCCGACGACGTCAGCGCCCGCGACCTCCAGGGGCGCGAGCCCCAGTGGACGCGGGCCAAGGGCGCGACGACGTTCTGTCCCTGGGGCCCGTGGATCACGACGGCCGACGAGGTGCCCGACCCCGAGGCCCTGTCGCTGCGCACCTGGGTCAACGGCGAGCTGCGCCAGGACTCGAGCACGAGCGACCTGATCTTCGGGGTGCGCGACCTCGTGGCCTTCCTGGCCGAGACGCAGACGCTCGAGCCCGGCGATCTGATCCTCACCGGGACGCCGAGCGGCGTCGGCATGGCCCTGGACCCGCCGAGCTTCCTTGCCGCCGGAGACGTCGTGCGGATCGAGATCGAGGGGCTCGGCGCGATCGAGCACCCGATCGAGGCCGCCTAGCCCGCGCCCCCGAACCCGGTCGTGCGCCGGCGCGGCGCCGGCGGGCCGCCGTTGTCGTGGCGGTCGACGATCACCCGGTCGGCCAGGCCATACTCCACCGCCTCGGCGGGCGAGAAGAACCGGTCGCGCTCCATGTCGTCGTGGATGCGCTCGGTGTCCTGGCCGGTGTGGGCCGCGTACGTCTCCTCCAGCCGCGCCCGGAGCTTGAGCGTCTCCTCGGCGTGGATGCCGATGTCCGTCGACTGCCCCTGGAAGCCGCCGCTGGGCTGGTGGATGAGGATCCGGCCGTTGGGAAGCACGAGGCGCTTGCCCTCGGCGCCTCCCGCCAGGATCAGCGACCCCATCGACATCGCGATCCCGACGCAGATCGTCTGCACGTCGGGGGCGATGAAGCGCATCGTGTCGTAGATGGCGAAGCCCGCGTCGACCACGCCGCCGGGGCAGTTGATGTAGAGCGAGATGTCCCGGTCGGGCTCGACGGACTCGAGGTGCAGCAACTGGGCGATCACGACGTTGGCCACGTCGTCGTCGATCGCGCTGCCCAGGAAGACGACACGATCGTTGAGCAGCCGGGAGTAGACGTCGAACGAGCGCTCGCCGCGCGGGCTCTGCTCGATCACCATGGGGACGAGGGCGGGCATCGGAACCTCCTGCGCTAGAGTGCAACCAACGGGTTGCGTGAGAATAGCGCAACCGCGAGGTTGCAGATCAGGAGGCCGCCGTGAACCCGCCCGACACCATCGAACGCGAGGTCCTGCTTCCCGTCGACCCCGACGACGCCTGGGAGGCCATCACCGACCCCGACGAGCTGGAGGCCTGGTTCGCCGACGAGGTCGAGGAGCTCGACCTGCGCCCGGGAGGCCGGGCCGCGTTTCGCTGGGAGGAGGGAAGGCGCGAGGCGGTCGTCGAGGAGGTCGATCCGGGGCGGCGCTTCGCGTTTCGCTGGGATCGGGGCGAGGACGTGCCGGACGAGGCCGGGCCGGGAACCCGGGTCGAGTTCGTCGTCGAGGCCGTGCCCGACGGCAGCCGCCTGATCGTCACCGAGTCGGGCTTCGATGCCGCGGCGCTGCTGCGCGCGCCGGCCTGGCTGCCCCGCCTGGAGGCCCGCTGCGGCGCCGGGCTGGCGCTGGCCTGAGGCGCGGTGTCCGACCCCGGTCTCGTCTTCGCGGCGCTCGCCGACCCCACGCGCCGCCACGTGGTCGAGCGCCTGGCCGACCGCGGGACCGTGACGGCGACGGAGGTCGCCGACGACCTCCCGATCTCCCGCCAGGCGGTGGCCAAGCACCTGGCCGCGCTCTCGGAGGCCGGGCTCGTGGAGTCGCGCCGGGAGGGACGCGAGACCCGCTATCGCCTGACGCCCGAGCCCTTCGGCGACGCGATGTCCTGGATGGCGGCGGTGGGCGGGCGCTGGGACGAGCGCCTGGCGGCGCTGCGCCGGCGCGTCAGTGCTCGGTGATGACCTTGTCGATGAGGCCGTACTCGACGGCCTCGCCGGCCTTGAAGAACCGGTCGCGCTCCATGTCGGTGTGGACCTGCTCGAGCGGCTGGCCGGTGTGCAGGGCGAAGATCTTGTCGATGCGCCCGCGCATGTCGAGGATCTCGCGGGCGTGGATGTCGATGTCCGTGGCCTGACCCTCGAAGCCCGCCGACGGCTGGTGGATGAGCATCCGCGAGTTGGGCAGCGCCAGGCGCTTGCCGTGTGCCCCGCCGGTGAGCAGCAGCGCCCCCATCGACATCGCGATCCCGAAGCAGATCGTCTGCACGTCGGGCTTGATGAACTGCATCGTGTCGTAGATCGCCAGCCCCGAGTACACGTCCCCGCCCGGCGAGTTGATGTAGACCGAGATGTCCTTGTCGGGGTCGTCTGACTCCAGGTGCAGGAGCTGGGCCACGACGAGGTTGCCGATCTGGTCGTCGATCGGAGTGCCGATGAAGACGATCCGCTCGGAGAGCAGCCGCGAGTAGATGTCGTACTCGCGGTCGCCGCGGGAGTCCTGCTGGACGACGACGGGGACGAGAGGCATGACCTCAATATAGGCGTCGCTAGCCTCAGACACGTGACCGCCTCCGCCCCCGCGCTCGACCTCCGCGGCCTGACCAAGCGCTACGACGACGGCCTGCTGGCCCTCGACGGGTTCGACCTGACGATCCCCGACGGGGAGTTCTTCGGACTGCTCGGGCCCAACGGCGCGGGCAAGACGACCCTCATCAGCGCGGTGTGCAACCTGATCCGCATCACCGCCGGGGACATCGAGGTCTTCGGCCACGACCACCGCAGCCTGGAGGCCCGGCGGCTCATCGGCCTGGCCGAGCAGGACGTCAACCTCGACCGCTTCCTCGACGTGGAGGAGACGCTCCTCTACCACGGCGGCTACTACGGGATGACGCGGCCCCATGCGCGCGAGCGGGCGAAGGAGATGATGGACGTCTTCGACCTGCGCGCGAAGGCCGGCACGCGCGCCCCCAAGCTGTCGGGAGGGATGCGCCGGCGCCTGCTGCTGGCCCGGGCGCTCATGCACGAGCCGCGCCTGGTCATCCTCGACGAGCCCACCGCGGGGGTGGACTACGAGCTGCGCCTGGAGCTGTGGCGCTACATCCGCCGGCTGCACGGGGAGGGCACGACGATCCTGCTCACGACGCACTACCTCGAGGAGGCCGAGGAGCTGTGCGAGGAGATCGCGCTGATCCGGGGCGGGCGGCTGATCGCCCGCGACACGCCCGAGGGGCTGCGCGAGTCCCATGACGCCGACTCGCTGGCCGCCGTGTACGTGAAGGCGATGGACGCTTGAGCGCCGGCCTGCGCTGGCTGACGGCCCGCGAGGTCCTGCGCGTCACCAAGCTGTGGACGCAGACGATCGTCGCGCCCGTGGTCTCCTCGTTCCTGTTCATCCTCGTCTTCGGCCTCTCGCTGGGCGGGCGGATCAAGCAGATCGACGGGGTGGACTACGACGCGTTCATCGTGCCCGGCCTGATCACGATGGCGATGGTGCAGGCCGCCTACTCCAACAACGCCAGCTCGGTCTTCCAGGCGCGCTTCGACCGCTACATCCACGACGTCCTGGCCGCGCCGATGCGCAACTGGGAGGTCAACCTCGGCCTGTCGCTGGGCGGCGCCGTCCGGGCGCTGCTGATCGCCGGAGCCCTGGCCGCGCTCGCGCTGCCCGTGACGGGCGCGCCGGTGCACGAGCCGCTCGTCCTGGCGGTGGCCGTCGCGCTCGCGCTCGTGCTGTTCTGCTCGCTGGGCGTGGTGGTGGGGATCTACGCCGAGACGTTCGACCACCACACGTTCGTCAACAACATCATCATCCTGCCGCTGACGTTCCTGGGCGGCGTCTTCTACTCCGTGGACCGCCTGCCCTCGCCCTGGCAGGAGATCTCGCACCTCAACCCGATCTTCTACCTCGTCGAGGCGGTGCGCTACGGATTCCTCGGGCGCAGCGACGTGAGCGTCTGGCTGTCGCTGGGCATCACGGCGACGCTCGCCGCCGCGACGCTGGCCTGGAGCTCCTGGCTGTTCTCCACCGGGCGCCGGCTGAAGGCGTAGGCCCTAGAGCCCCGGCAGCCGGCGCGAGGTGAACCCGGCCGTGGAGCGCATCTGGTCGGTCCAGCGCGAGCCGGCGATGTGCAGGGCGCTGGTGTCGTAGCGCAGGCCCGCCAGCTCCATCCAGACATGGCCGGTGTTGGTGTGCACCGTCAGCCATTTGCCCCGGCCGGGCTGGCCCATGAGCCGCCAGCCGTTGGCCAGCGGCTTGTCGAGCAGGCCGGCCTGGATGAAGGCGAAGCTCAGCGAGCCCGAGCAGTCATAGCCGCGGTCGAAGATCCGGCCGTGCCCGCCGCCCCAGATGTAGGGCGTGCGGGCGATCGCGTTCGCGGCGGCGATCATCTGCTTGATCACCGGCGGTGCGTTCTCGGGCGCGACGGCCAGGCCGTTGGGCAGCAGGCGCGCGCGCTGGCCGGGGACGCCCTCGATCTGCTTGAGCGCGGCGCGGATCTCGGCGTCCGTCGGCGGCTTGTCGGTGGACGAGCCCTGCGGTGCCTGGGCCAGATCCTGCTCGGGGTCGCGCGGGACCTCGACCTGCACCTCGGTCTGGGAGGGAACCCCGACGTCGGGCTCGACGGCCTGCGCCGGGCGATGCGCGCGCAGCCCCAGCGTCGGGTCGTCGCTGGAGGCGTGATCGGACTGCGTGCGCTGGGAGTCCTGGGAGGTGCAGCCCGCAAGCGCGAGGGCCGCCCCCAGGACGGCGAGCGTCAGCGGACGGAAACGCACGCGGCGATGATGGCACGTCGTCCGAGTTAACCTCGTCGCTGAGATGTTCCCGATCAACGTCCCCAACGTGCTCACGGTGCTGCGGATCCTGCTCGTCCCGGTGCTCGTGGTGGCCCTGCTCGACGAGACGCCCAACGGGGACCTGCTGGCGGCGATCGTGTTCGCCGTCGCCTCCCTCACCGACGCCATCGACGGCTACCTGGCGCGCTCGCGCCAGTGGGTGACGAACTTCGGGAAGCTGATGGACCCGGTGGCCGACAAGCTGCTGGTGATCGGAGCGCTCCTCGCGCTCGTCTCGCTGCACCGGCTGGCGGCCTGGGTGGCGATGGTGATCATCGCCCGCGAGTTCGCGGTCACCGGACTGCGGATGGTCGCGACCACCGAGGGCATCGTCGTTCCCGCGAACACCTTCGGCAAGGCCAAGACCGTGCTGCAGGTCGCGATGGTCTTCGCCCTGATCCTGGCCGGCGACGACTCGTCCGCCTGGCTGGACGCGCTCGTCTACGTCACGGTGGTCGTGACCGTCGCCTCGGGCGTCGACTACGCGTTCGGCATCCGCCGCCAGATCAACGACGCCCGCTCGAAGCGAGCCCTATCCCGACGAGTCGAGCCAGGCGCGTAGCGCCGTGTGGCTCGCCGCGACGTCGCCGGTGGCGAGCTCGTGGCGGACCTCGCCGAAGGTCCCGAAACGCTCGGCCACGACGTTGTGCTGGTGGATCGTCTCCAGGTTCTCCTGGCGGGCCGAGACGAAGGCCGCGTCGGCGATCTCCGGATAGCGCTCGAGCGTCCCGCCGATCATCTCGCGCACGCAGTCCTCGACGAAGCGGGGGCGGCGGTGGGCCTTCTCGACGACGGCGCTCTCGTCGGTGCGCTTCATCAGCTCGTAGATCTCCGACGACATCGAGTTCTCCACGATGCTCAGCAGCTCGAGCGCGTCGATCTCGTCGTCGCACGCCTCGGTGCACCCGATCTTCAGGGTGCCCAGGCCGCGCTGGTTGTGGGTGGCCACGGGGACGTGCTCGAGGATCCGCTCGATGTCGTCCTCGGTGAAGCCGTCCTCGCCCAGTCGCTCTCGCGCGCGCCCGGCCACCAGCTCCTGGGCGCACGGGCAGGCGGTCATTCCCTGAGCGGCGACTCCGATCACGCGGCGCGTGCCGCACTCGGACGACAGGGCGGAGCCGAGCAGGGTGAAGATCTCCTGGGTACGGATGCCCGACACCGGCGCGGGCTTGTACTCGGGGAAGCGGGCGGCGATCGTCACCTCGGCGCGCCGTGCTCCCTGGCGCTCGCGCACGATCTGCGCGATGTGCTCGGCCAGCGTCTCGGCCTTGAAGGTCGCCTCCCCGAGGACGACCTCGTTGATCGCGTCGTTGACGACCTCCTCGAAGCGCGACATGTGCGCGCCCTTCTGGCGCGGACCGAGATCGACGAAGCACTCGAGCTCGGCGTAGAACAGTTGCTCGCTGCCGTCCTGCCGAATCCGGATGACCTTCTCGACGCCGGTTACTCCGACGCGCGACAGCGAGACGTGCACGGTGGGCAGCCGGGCCTGCACATCCGGCGGGGTGATCGACATGGTGCGTGCGTCCGGCACAGGGAAAAGCCTAGGGCACAGGACTCGGGTCTCCCCGCCCGCCGCCATGGGGCTTGTGTGCTATCACTCCCGCGTCGGCTGGAAGCCACAGTGCTCAGCCCCATCGCGACAGAGTCGCGGACGCAGGTCGCTTCGAGACATATGAGGAGAGGTCCGCCGCTTGAGGAGGCGGTGGTCCCAGTCCGACGTCAAGGATCTTGGGGGCTGTGTGAGTACGAAGCCAGAGGTATTGCTCGCCGACGAAGCGCCGATCGCGGATCAGGACGAGTTCCGCGGCCTGATCGCCGAGGGCCAGGAGCGAGGTTTCCTGACCTTCGATCAGATCGCCTCGTGCCTCGAGGAGGTCGAGGTCACCAAGGAGCAGCTGGGGGAGCTGCACGCTCATCTCGTCGAGCAGGGGATCGACGTTCTCGATGCCAACGGCAAGCCGATGGCCCTCGAGCCGCCCAAGGACGACTCGGGCAACGCGCCGGCCGCCGAGGGCGAGCGCCGCTCCGCCGCCAAGAAGCCGGAGATCGACCTCACCGTCGAGCCGTCGCTGGACTCGCTGCGCCTCTACCTGCGCTCGATCGGCCGCGTCGAGCTGCTCACCGCCGAGCAGGAGGTCGCGCTGGCCAAGCGCATCGAGCGCGGCGACATGCTGGCCAAGCAGCAGATGGTCGAGGCCAACCTGCGCCTGGTCGTGTCGATCGCCAAGTCCTACCTCGGACGCGGGCTCACCTTCCTCGATCTCATCCAGGAGGGGTCGCTCGGCCTGATCCGCGCGGTGGAGAAGTTCGACTACCGGCGCGGCTACAAGTTCTCCACCTACGCGACGTGGTGGATCCGCCAGGCCGTGACCCGGGCGATCGCCGACAAGGGCCGGACGATCCGCATCCCGGTCCACATGGTCGAGAAGCTCAACAAGGTCGTGCACGTCGAGCGCCAGCTCGTGCAGTCGCTCGGCCGCGAGCCCACCCCCGAGGAGATCGCGGTGGAGCTCGAGTGCACGGCGCGCGAGGTGCGCGACATCCTGCGCATCGCCCAGCAGCCCGTGTCGCTGGAGAAGCCGATCGGCGAGGAGGAGGAGTCCGAGCTGGGCGACTTCGTCGAGGACCAGACGGCCGAGTCGCCGTTCGAACTGGCCTCCGAGAACCTGCGCCGCGAGAACGTCCGCCGCGCGCTGGCCGCGCTGCCGGCGCGCGAGCGCGAGGTCATCGAGATGCGCTTCGGCCTGAGCGGCGGGCGCCCCCGCACGCTCGAGGAGGTCGGCCGCGCGTTCAACGTCACGCGCGAGCGCATCCGCCAGATCGAGAACCACACGCTGAAGAAGCTCGAGGCTCTGCCCGAAGCTCAGCGGCTGCGCGACGCGTCGTAGAGCTCATGGCCGGCGGATGGGAGATCGTCGGGGCCCAGGAGGTCCCGGATGTGCTGGGCGACTACCCGGGCGAGATGCGCTTCTTCACCGGCGCGCTGGGCTCCGACCAGGTCGCCTTCACGTACCGGCGGATGCCGGCGCAGACCGGGTCGAAGGGCAGCTACGGCCACCGGCACCGCAATCAGGAGGAGGTCTACTTCGTGATCTCCGGCACGCTTCAGTTCAAGCTCGAGGACGACGTGGTCGACGTCGGGCCGCTCACCGCGGTCCGCGTCTCTCCCGACACGGTCCGCGGCGTCTGGAACGAGGGCCCGGCCGACGCGGAGCTCGTCATCTGCTCCACGAAGGCCGAGGACCTGCGCTCCGAGACCGAGACGGTCGACGGCTTCTGGCCGGCCGACTGAGTTTCTTCGCGGAGCGCGACAGACACGTCACACATTCGTCCCTAGCCTCGGGCGATGGAGGAACTGCGGCGCCGGCATCCGAGGGAGCAGGGGGACATCGGGGAGGCTGCTGCGATCAACTGGCTGACCCTCGCGGGCGCCTGCGTCTTCTTTCCGCTGGGCCACAGCCCCGACGTCGATCTCATTGCGCTGTTCGGCGAGAGAGTGATTCGAGTGCAGGTCAAGACGTCGACTCGGCGGAGCCGTCACCGTTCGTTCCGTCGACCTCCATTCAGACACGCCGCACGATCTCGGTTGGTGCCTCGAAATGGTCCGTTTTCGAGGTGACCGACGAGGCGCCCGCCGACGCGGCGCGACGGCTTCTAGAATGGTCCTCCGCTCCCGGGGGAGCGCCGGAGCTGGAGAGCCGGGCCGGACTGTAAATTCGGTGGCTACGCCTGAGGGGGTTCGATTCCCTCCTCCCCCACTTGCTTGCCAGGCTCCACATGCCGGAGGTGCCCGGCGTCTCCCATCGCTTCGTCGAGGCGGCCGGCATCCGCTTCCACGTGGCCGAGGCGGGGGAGGGGCCGCCCGTCGTCCTCCTGCACGGCTGGCCTCAGCACTGGTACGTGTGGCGCCACGTCATCCCGCTCCTGGCCGCCGACCACCGGGTGATCTGTCCCGACCTGCGCGGATTCGGCTGGAGCGACGCGCCGCCCGGCCCGTACTTCAAGGCGACCTTCGCCTCCGACCTGATCGCGCTGCTCGACGCCATGAAGCTCGAGCGCGTCGACCTGATCGCGCACGACTGGGGCGCGTGGGCGGGCTTCATCGCCTGCCTCGACCACCCCGAGCGCTTCGGCCACTACCTGGCGCTGAACATGGTCACGCCCTGGCCCGACCCGCCATCGCCCCGCGGGCTGCTCAACCTCTGGCGCATTCTCTACCAGGTGGTGCTGGCCACTCCCGGCCTGGGCTCCACGCTGCTGCGCCGCACGGACGTCGTCAAGCGGATCATCTCCACCGGGGCGGTGCATCCGCAGGCGTGGTCCGACTCAGACCTCGAGGCCTTCGCCGCCCCGCTGCGCGAGCCCGCGCGAGTCCGGGCCTCGGTGCGGCTCTACCGGACGTTCCTGGCCCGCGAGGCGGGTCCCTACCTGGCCGGTCGCAACCGCGGCCGGCGGCTGCGGGTTCCCACGCTGCTGCTCCACGGCACCCGCGATCTGGCGATCGACAGCACCCGGCTCGGGCGCATCGACGAGGCGGACGACCTGCGCATCGAGCTGCGCCACGACTCGGCGCACTTCATCGCCGAGGAGCTGCCCGAGGTCGTGGCCGACCGCGCGCGGTCGCTCTTCTCGGCGCAGCCTGCGCCGGCCTCCGCCTAGGCGGCGAGCGGAGCGGCGACGGCCCGCGGCGCCGCGCCCAAGCCCGAGGTCCGCCACGTGGGGTGGGCTGGCTCCCAACCCAGCTCGCGCTTGGCCCGGCCGTTGTCGGCGCCGCGCAGCGTGGTGGCCAGAGCGGCCGCCTGCTTGCCCGCAATCAGGCGCGCCAACCACGCCGGGGCGTGTCGCGGCGCCTTGGCGCCGATCGCCTCGGCGTAGGCGGGCAGCCACTCGCGCAGCCGGGCCGGGTCGTCGTCGACGACGTTGAAGATCCCCGATGCGTGGCCCTCGGCGGCCACGACCGCCGCTCGCGCCGCGTCCGCGACGTGCAGGAAAGAGAACACGCCACCGCCGTCGCCCACCACGGGGTAGACGCGCCGGCGCACCCGCGCGAAGGTCGAGCCGCCGTCGGGATCGAACACGGTGCCCGGGCCGTACAGGTAGCCGTAGCGCAGCGCGACGCCTCGCAGCCCCGGGGTCCGGGTGGTCGCCTGCTCCAGGTCGCGCAGCGCCTCGGTGCTGCGCCGCCACGGCCAGGGCGCGTCGAGGTCGAGCGGATCGTCCTCGGTCTTGAGCCCCTGGCCGCCGGCCGCGTAGGCGAAGGCGATGCTCTGGGCGACGAACGCCGACGTGCCGGCCGCGGTCGCGGCCGCGACGAGGTTGGCCGTCCCCTCGCTGCGGATGCGGTCGTTGCCGGCGAACTCGGTCTCCGGCTTGCGGAGATTGATGTCGCGGGGGAGGTCGGTGAGCTGATGGATGACGACCTCGGGCCGGGCCGCACCGATCGCCTCGTTCACGCGCGCGGCGTCGAAGACGTCGACCACGGCGGCCTCGGCGCCCATGGCCTCGATCTCCGGTGCCTTGGCCGCCGACCGGGTCATCCCCGTCACCGAATGTCCCCGCTCGACGAGCATCGGGACCAGCCGGCGTCCGATCACTCCCGTGGCTCCGGCGACGAAGATCCTCATGAGCGGCGCTCCTCTCGGCGATGACGTCCCATATCTCGGATAATATGTATCCGAATAATGCCACACCGTGAAACGGATCACACGTGAAGCTGGGCGACGGAGTCGAGTGGGCGCTGCACTGCTGCGTCCTCCTGGCGGCGCTCCCCGAGGGCGACGCCCTGCCGGCGGCGAAGCTGGCCGAGTTCCACGGGGTCCCCGGCGCCTACCTGGCCAAGCATCTTCAGGCCCTCGCGCGCGCGGAGATCGTCGAGTCGACGGCCGGGAGGCGCGGCGGCTACCGCCTCGCGCGCTCACCGGCGCAGATCACCTTCCTCGACGTGGTGGAGGCGGTGGAGGGCGCCGAGCCCGCCTTCCGCTGCACCGAGATCCGCCAGCGCGGCCCGGTGGGCGCCTCCCCGGCAGCGATGCGCTCTCCCTGCGCCATCGCCGTGACCATGCTGCGCGCCGAGTCGGCCTGGCGACGCGAGCTCCGCGAGACGACGATCGCCGACGTCGGCGCGACGCTGGCCCGCAAGATCGATCGCCGCAGCCTCCGGGCGGCCGGCGAGTGGATCGCCCAGGCCCGTTCGTAGATCCTGCGGGCATGCAACTCATCCGACTCGACGACCTCGAGCCCTTCACCACCAAGGACGGGTCCACGATCCGCGAGCTGGCCGGCCCGGCCTGGACCGATGCCCGCAACCAGAGCCTGGCCGAGGCCACGGTGCCGCCGGGCGGGCAGACCGACGAGCACTACCACCCGCGCGCGGAGGAGATCTACCACTTCGTCGCGGGCGCGGGCCGGATGCGCCTGGGCGAGGAGGAGACCGACGTGGCCGCCGGGGAGTGCGTCGTCATCCCTCCGGGCACCCCGCACAAGCTCTGGAATCCCGGCCCGGACGCCCTGGTGCTCCTGTGCTGCTGCGCGCCCGCCTACCACCATGACGACACCGTTCTCACCGGCCGGTGATCTGAGAGGCTGGCGCGTGCGAACTCGTTGGGCGTAGCCCCGATTCCTCAAAGGAGGAGACACATGCCCCACGCCTTCATCATGCGCTTCCCGGAGGGGACGCTCGAGCAGTACGACCGCGTCATCGACAAAGATGGAACTCGGCGGCCAGGCCCCCGAAAGCGGCCTCTTCCACTGGGTCGCCCAGACCGACGACGGCCTCATGGTCGTCGACGTCTGGGAGTGGGCCGAGGCCTTCCAGGCCTTCGCCGACGAGAAGACCGGCCCGATCACCGCGGAGGAGGGCCTGGCACCCCCGCAGGTCGAGCACCACGAGGTCCACAACACGCTGAGCTGAGCGCTACGCTGCGCCCAGCGCCCAGATAGCTCAGCCGGTAGAGCACTTCCATGGTAAGGAAGGGGTCGGGGGTTCGAGTCCCCCTCTGGGCTCTTTCGCGTCCGACAGCCGCGAGGAGTGGTGCGGTTGTCTATCCGTGATAGCGGTAGACGGCCACGTCGGGAACCGCCAAATAGGCCGGGACCATCCACCCGACGGCGACGATCCGCCCGTCTGGCATCAGGAGTAGATCTGCCAGGAAGTCGCCGGGGTAGGGGAAGAGCTGGAGGACCTGCGAGTCCCACACGCAGGGTTCGCCCGGGGGGAACGGTCGGGCGGCGCCCGGGCTCCCCGGGCCGAACGTGGGGTCCAGCGCGCCGTCGGGCGAAGTTCGCGCCAGGATGCCACACGACTCGTCACCGGGCCCTTCTCCGCGGCCGGCCAGAACCGCCCGCCCGGCACGGTCAAGCTTGATCTTCCCCGCTCCCGAACCCATCGCGGTTCTCAGCACCCCGGCCTCTCCGTAGCCACCGTCGAGCCGTCCTCGCGTGGTGAAGCGGGCGACCAGGAACCCTGACCCCGGGTAGACAGGACCGCTCCCCACCGCAATTGCGCCGGCCAGGAGCACGCGGCCCTGGGCGTCGACGGCCACCGCGTTGCCGTAGGCGTCGGGCACGCTCGCCACCCCGTTGGTCCCGAAAGTCCGGTCGAGAGCCCCGCCGCGTGTCAGGCGGGCCACGAAGGCCGTCTTCTCACGTGACCCCGAGACGATGATCCGGTGTCGGCTGTCGATCACCACCCCGGTCAGGCGCTCACGGCCAGGTCCGAAGTCCAGCGCGACCTTGCCGCCGTGGCCAAAGGCACGGTTCAGTCGACCGTCGGAGCGCAACTCGACCAGCTCCCCGTGCGCTCCGCTCGTCCCCGCGGCCAGGATTCGGCCGCCCGTCCGGGGACGCAGCGCAGCGACGGTGTCGCTCCCGGGTCCGGCGGAGATCCGTACCACGCCGCCGTGTCCGAAGCTGCGATCCAGGCGCCCGGACGGCGAATAGCGCACGAACAGCATGAACCCGACCACCGTGCCGCCGACCACGAGCTTGCCGTTCGGCTGGCGTACGAGCGAGGAGATCGTCTCGCCCTTCCCGGGCACATTGGTGATGACATGGCCGTGGTGTCCGAAGCTCCCGTCCAGCTTCCCGCGAGAGGTGAACCCGGCGAGGAACACCATCGGAGGTCGCGCCGTGATCCGCGTCCCGGCCACGATCAGCCGGCCCCCCGGCTGACGCACGATCGCGGCCGGATCGGCAAATGGCCCAGGCTGCGTCAGGTCCCTGGGAGTCAGTCCCGCACGCGCCACCCCTCCCTTACCGAAGCTGGTGTCGAGACTGCCCGGGTCGGCCGCCGGCGCGGCGCCAGGAGCGGCCCAACCCAAAGCGGCCAGCACCACCGCGAGAGCGAAAACCCGGACCATGGCTCGATCGTAGGTGCGACCGCTCGGGCGGGCATCCGCACGAATCCCTTCTGTGTGTCAGTAGGCCGCCCAGCGTGCTGACAAAGGGAAGCCGCTGCCTCCAGGCGGAGGGAGGAGCGGTTGATCTGGGCTTTTCGCCTCAGGCGCAATCGCGCCGCAGCAGCACGTTCCACCGCTCGACGCCGGCCGTCACGAGCATCTCCTCACCCCACGGGTCGTCGGCCAGGCACTCCCGCACGGCGACCTCGTTGGCGAGGTCCATCACGACCACCGCATCCTCGCCGTCGCCGTCTCCGACCGGGCCGCCGAGCACGACGACCCCCGCTCCACCAGCGAGTCCATGAAGGCGGCGTGCTCGTCCCACCCGGCCTGCTCGCGTCGCGTCCGCGAGTGGTCCCAGCCGGGCCCCTTCGCGCGTCTGACCAGTAGGTAGTGGGCCACGGCGGGGTCAATCCGCGGCGGCCCGCGCCGCCGCCAGCACTTCGTCGTTCGGGGGGATGTCCGAGGCGTCCTCCGACAGGTGCGCATACGTGATCGACTGGTCGGGCTTGACCACCATCACCCCGCCGAGTTGCGCGGCGTGGCCGACGATCTTGCCCTGGTGGACCTTGTCCGACGCGGTGCGCCGAAGTCCCTTGAGCACGGACTTCGGGCCCAGCAGCTCTCCCAGCGTCCCGATCTTCGTCCCGGCCGCCCGGTAGGCCGCGCGGTCGCGGGACGTGTAGATCGGCAGGTCGACCTTCAGGGCGCGCATGAACTCCTTCGCGTCCTCGGGGCCGCGCTGGCCGATGGCCACGAGCCGAGCGCCCGATTCGTCGAAGTCCTTCCGGGCGCGGTGCAACTGCACCGCGTGTGAGCGACAGTGCGTTCAGCCGTAGTGGCGCAGGAAGACGAGCACCGCGGGCACGTCCTCCCACAGCTCGCCCAGCTGGATCTCGCGCCCGTCGAGATCGCGGACCGTCACGCCGGCCAGCTCCGAGGCGTCGGCCGGCGGGTGCACCGACTGCCGGTTGCGGGAAACCCCGAGGAAGCTCACGGCGGGAACCCTACCGGCGCCGGCGCTCACCAATCCCCGGAGCCCGAGCACCCGCCCTCGCCCTTGCTGTTGCACGTCCGCTTCTGGGTGCCGTCGGCCATCCTGCGATAGACGAAGTTCGTCCCGGTCGCGGACCGCGAGACGATGCGATAGGTCGCCTCATCCGCCGCCGTGATCCGGATCTGCCCCGGCTTGTTGCCCCACTCGAGACCGGCTTCGGCCACGCCTTCGAGTTCGTCCTCGGCGTCGCACAGCGCGTAGTCCTCGTTCCCGGCAAAGCATGCCTCGACGAGGCTGGACAGTGACTTCGCGTTGGACTTGGCAAGAGCATCGCGCGCGCTCCCCGTCAGATTCAGGAACGAGGGAAGCGCGACCGCGGACAGGATCCCGATGATCAGGCACACCGTCAGGAGCTCTATGAGCGAGAAGCCGTCCTGGTAGCGCGCGGTCATCATGGTCGGGAGGGAGACGCGGGCCCGAATCGTTCGGTCCCTCTCCTGGGATCGACAGCGCTCCTCGCACGCTGAGCCCGAGGCATCGTCCGTCTGTCCAAACGGTCAGGTGACGGACCGTGGACGATCTCGTGCAGGCATGAGCGCAGCCTCCTGGGCGACGTTTTGCAGCGCCTCCGCGCTCAGGACGCGCTCAGGGCGGGAATCCGACCGTGGCCGTGACCCCGCGCCATCGCGTAGAGCCCGCGGCCGCCAGCAGACCGCCCAGGAACGCGCACCCCGCGGCGAACCAGAACACCTCGGGGTAGCCGGACAGGGCGGCGATCGTCCCCGCGGCCAGGCCCCCCAGGCCCATCCCGATGTCGAAGAACGCGGTGAACGTGCCCAGCGCCGCGCCGCGGCGGTCGTCGCCGGCGGCGTTGACCACGATCAGTGCCAGCGACGGGAACAGGACCGAGAAGCCGAAGCCCATGACGACCGCCCCGACGACGGCGCCCAGCAACGACGTCGAGCTGCCGATGATCGCCAGACCCGCCGCCTCGCAGAACGCCGCGCCCACCGCCGTCTTGCGCGGCCCGACGACGTCGGGCAGGCGCCCGGCCACCACTCGGGCCGCCACGACGGCCGCCCCGAAGGCGAAGAACACCGCGGCGCCGTGGCCCACACCCTGCTTCTCGAGGTGCAGCACGATGAAGCCGGCGAACGCGGCCTGACCGAAGGCCGCCAGCGACAGCGACATGCCCGGCCGCAGCGCCTCGCGCGCCACGAGCGAGCCGGGCTGGTCCTGCTCCATACGCGCGCGCGAGGAGTCGGGCAGCGCCCGGGCGACCGCGGCCCCGAGCAGGGGCGCCGCGGCGGCGAACGCCCACACGGCGTCGTAGCCGGCGGCCTGGCGCAGGCCCTCGCCGATCAGCGGGCCCACCGTCAGCGCGCTCCAGATCGTCAGGCCGAACAGGCCGATCGCGCGGCCGCGCGCCTCCTCGGGCGCGAGGTCCACGGTCCAGGCCGCCCCCGCCGTGAACACCAGCCCCTCGCCGGCGCCCAGGACCAGCCGCGCCACGACCAGGCCGGGCACTCCCGCCGGGACGAAGTACAGGAGGCCGGCGAGCGAGGAGAGCAGCGCGCCGCACATGACGACGAGCCGCCGCCCGCGCGTGTCGGACAGCCGCCCGGCCAGCGGACGGCACACCACGGCGGTGAAGGCGAAGGCTCCGGTGACGACGCCCACGGCCACGTCGGTCGAGCCGATCGGCCCCTTGACGTAACGGGGAAGGACGGGCAACACGGTGCCCAGTCCGAGGAACGCCAGCAGCGCGGCGGCGAACACGCCGAGGAAGGCGACGGTCGCGGGACGCGAGGCCGCCGCCCGGCGCAGCCGCGTGTCCGTCCGAGCCTCCATGCGGACGGTTGAGGGTACGCGCTAGACTGCTCCTGCGCCCGGGCGGGCGTTTTTTTGACTGCCCGGGCTCGTTATCTACCACCCTCGTCCGGGAATCAGCCATGGCCCGCGGAGATGTGCGTATCGCCATCACCCTCGCGTGTGAGGAGTGCCGGCGGCGCAACTACCAGACCAACAAGAGCAAGCGCAACGACCCCGAGCGCATCGAGCTGCGCAAGTACTGCCGGTGGTGCCGGCAGCACACGCCGCACAAGGAGACGCGCTGAGGTCCCGATGGCCCGCGACCGCAAGCGAGCCAAGCAGCGCCAGCGCCGGCGCGCAGGTCAGGCGCAGCAGGAGCCCCGCGCGTCTCGCGTGCCGGGGACCCGGCCGCCGAACGACCCCCTGGGCCAGGCGGCACCCGACGCCGAGCTCGCGGAGCTCGCCGCGGAGGAGGGCCTCCAGGAGCCGGGCGCGCCCGTCGGCCGTCCGCTCGACGCCGAGGACTACCCCCACCGCGACGAGCTCGAGGGCGCCGACATCATCGAGGAGGTCGAGGCCGAGGAGCGCGGGGACCAGGCCGGAGCCGAGAAGCAGCGCGAGCGCCAGGCCAAGCGAGCCGCCGGCCGCGAGCTTCCTCGTGAGGGCAACCGCTTCATCAACTTCCTGCGCGCGTGCGTGGCCGAGCTTCGCCGGGTCCAGTGGCCGGATCGCAAGCAGGTCGGCCAGGCCACCGCTGTCGTCCTCGTCTTCGTCGTGATCGCCGGGAGCTACCTGGGCCTGCTGGACGCCCTCTTCTCCCGAGTCGTGAACGCCATCCTCTAGAAACTCCGACAGACTGAGAATCAAATGTTCCGCTGGTACGTCGTCAACACCTATTCAGGGCACGAGAACAAGGTCAAGCACAACCTGGAGCACCGGGTCGTGTCCCTTGGGCAGCAGCGCGCCGTGCGCTCGGTGGTCGTTCCCACCGAGACGGTGACCGAGCTGGAGAACAACCAGAAGGTCCAGAAGGAGAAGCGCACGATGCCGGGCTATGTGCTCGTCAACATGGACCTCAACGAGGACTCGTGGACTCTGGTCAAGGGCACGCCGGGCGTGACCGGCTTCGTCGGCTCCTCCAACGAGCCCGTGCCGCTCACCCAGCCGGAGGTGGACCGCCTGCTGCACAAGGAGGTCGCCACCGCCCCCCGGACCCGGGCGCAGTTCTCGATCGGCGAGTCCGTCAAGGTCGTCTCCGGCCCGCTCTCGGACTTCTCCGGCGAGATCTCGGAGATCAACGACGATGCCGGCAAGCTCAAGGTGCTGGTATCCATCTTCGGACGGGAGACACCCGTCGAGGTGGGCTTCGACCAGGTGAAGAAGATCTAGATGGCCAAGAAAGTCCTGACAACCATCAAGCTCCAGGCCATGGGCGGCGCGGCCAGTCCGGCCCCGCCGGTCGGCCCGGCGCTGGGCCAGCACGGCATCAACATCATGGAGTTCTGCAAGGCGTTCAACGCCCAGACCCAGCAGGACGCGGGCACGACGATCCCCGTGGTGATCACCGTGTTCGAGGACCGCTCGTTCACCTTCGTCACCAAGAGCCCGCCGGCGGCCGTCCTCATCAAGCAGGCCATCAACCTCGACAAGGGCTCGGGCGAGCCCAACCGCGACAAGGTCGGGACGATCACCCAGTCCCAGCTCGAGCAGATCGCCGAGCGCAAGATGGCCGACCTCAACGCCAACGACATCCAGGCGGCGGCCAAGATCATCGCGGGCACCGCCCGCTCAATGGGAGTGGAGGTGTCTGGGTAAATGCCCAAGCACGGCAAGGCCTATCGCGACGCGCTGGAGAAGATCGACCGCGAGCGCGAGTACGCGCCCGCCGAGGCGGTCGCGCTCCTCAAGGAGACCAGTGGCGCCCGCAAGCTGGACGAGTCCGTCGAGCTGCATGTCCGCACCGGGCTCAACGTCCGCCACGCCGACGAGCAGCTGCGCGGGACGATCGCCCTGCCCAACGGCCTGGGCAAGGATGTCTCGATCGCCGTGTTCGCCAAGGGCGACGCCGCGCGCGAGGCTCAGGAGGCCGGCGCCGACCACGTCGGCGACGACGACCTGGCCAAGAAGGTCGAGGAGGGCTTCACCGACTTCGACGTCGCCATCGCGACCCCGGACATGATGCCGGTGGTCGGGCGGCTGGGCCGCATCCTCGGGCCGCAGGGCAAGATGCCCAACCCCAAGGTCGGCACGGTCACGACCGACGTGCGCAAGGCCGTCGAGGAGTCCAAGTCCGGCAAGGTCGAGTACCGCACGGATCGCACGGCGATCGTGCACATGGTCATCGGCAAGGCGAGCTTCGACGAGCGCAAGCTGCTCGAGAACTACGCCGCCGTGCTGGAGGAGCTGATCCGGGCCAAGCCGTCGGCGGCCAAGGGGCGCTACCTGCGCACCATCACGCTGACGACGACGATGGGCCCCGGCATCAAGGTCGACCCGGCGCGCACGCGCGACCTGGTCGAGGAGGAGGCGGAGGCCGCGGCCGCCGCGTAGACTGAGTCACAGCACTGCCCGAGACCCCCGGCGGGGCGCGAGCCCGGAAGTCCGGGGCAGGTGGAGCGAGAACCGGCCCTCACGTCGCTTCACGCCCGCCTGCGCGCGGGCGTTTTCTTTTACGGAAAGAGTCAAGCGACATGAACAAGGACCAGAAGGCAGCGGTCGTCGACGAGATCGCCGAGCAGCTCCAGGGCGCGGAGGCCATCTTCGCCGTGGACTACCGGGGCATCTCGGTTCCCGACGCCGCCGAGCTGCGCGCCAAGCTGCGCGACGCCGACGCCACGTTCCGCGTGGTCAAGAACCGCCTGACGATCCGGGCGGCCGAGAAGGCCGGCACGGCGGGGCTCGAGGAGCTCCTGGAGGGCCCGACGGCCCTCACGTTCGTGCGTGGCGACGCCGCGCTGGCGGCGAAGGCGCTCAACGACTTCGCGCGCAGCGCGGACATCCTGGAGTTCAAGGGCGGCCTGCTCGAGGGCGAGACGCTGACGGTCGACGAGATCAAGTCGATCGCCCGTCTGCCCGCGCGCGAGGTGCTGCACGCCCAGCTCGTGGGCACGATCGCCGCTCCGGTGACCGGGCTCGTGCGCGGGCTCAACCAGCTCATCGCGGGCATCGCCAGCCAGCTTCAGCAGATGGCCGACCAGGGTCTCGTCACCGGCGAGGCCCCGGCACCCGAACCGGAGGCCCCGGCGGAGGAAGAGCCGGCCGCCGAGGAGGCGCCTGCGGAGGAGGCGCCGGCGGAGGAGGCCGAGGCTCCCGCCGAGGACGCACCTGCGGAGGAGGCCGAGGCTCCTGCCGAGGGGGAGCCGGCGGCCGAAGCCGAGGCCCCGGCGGAGGAGGCTCCGGCCGAGGAAGAGGCACCGGCCGAAGAGGCGCCGGCGGAGGCCGCCGAGGAAGAGCCTGCGGCCGAGGCCGACACACCCGAAACTGACAACGAAGAGGCGAACGCTTCCGCGGACGCCGATGACCAGGACGCCGCGGAGGCGTAGGAGGAACCAATGGCAACCAAGGTAAGCACCGAAGACTGGATCGAGGAGCTCAAGGGCATCTCGGTGCTCGAGCTCTCCGAGCGCATCAAGGCGCTCGAGGAGGAGTTCGGCGTGTCGGCCACGGCTGTGGCCGCGGCCGCCCCGGCCGGAGGCGGCGGCGCCGCCGACGGCGATGGCGGAGCCGAGGAGCAGACCGCGTTCGACGTCGTCCTCACCGGCGCCGGCGACAAGAAGATCCAGGTGATCAAGGTCGTCCGCGCGGCGACCGGCCTGGGCCTCAAGGAGGCCAAGGCGCTCGTCGACGAGGCGCCCAAGCCCATCAAGGAGGGCGTCGAGAAGGAAGAGGCCGACAAGCTCAAGGCCGACCTCGAAGAGGCCGGCGCGAGCGTCGAGGTCAAGTAGTGAGGCGTTGCGACGGGCGGCTCCGCAGAGTGCGGAGCCGCCCGACACGCCTCTCTCAGACCGTCAGCCGCGGCTGACGGCAGCGCGGGTCGTGGCACGCGGCCGGATGGCCGGATGGACCGCGGTGGAAATGCACGTGCGCGTCGGGATTGCCCTGACCACGCCCGAGCAGGCGGGCGAACCGCCTCATGGTCGCGCTCATCGCGAGCCTTTCTCTTCGTATTGGATGGAACCGAGCCACGGCGTTGGTTCCGGCTCCCGGCGCGCGCTGTCTGGGCGTCGCGTAGGTGAGCCGCCGGAGACCGGAGGAGGTCTCGACCGGGGGGCGGTCGTCCTCTCGGTGCCGGCGCCGTGCTCTTCGTATAAGACTAGGCCGTGAGCTTGCGCGGGTTACGTGACCTGGTCACACCCGCCGCGGTGGTCGCCGCGACGCTGATCCCGGCCGCGCCCGCGGGCTCCAGCACTCGCCCGCCGCGCTCGCCCGAGCTCGAGACGGGCCCGCCCGCCGCCGCCCGCTCGGCCACCCGGTCGCGCGTTCCCGTCGGCGGCCACCCGGCGAACATCGTGCCGTTCACGCCGTCGCCGTCCCTGCGCCGGCCGCGCCGCGGAGAGGTCCCGCACTTCTGGGCCGACGGGCGCAGCTGCTCCACGGGCTGCCGCCCCTTCGCCGCCGCCGGCTGGCCGGTGCGCCCGTTCCACCGCCAGCACGCGCTGCGCGCCGGCATCAACGAGCTGCGAACGGGGTCGATGCACAGCGGCATCGACATCCAGGCCCGCAACGGCCAGGCCGTCTACGCGCTTCAGGGCGGGATCGCCAAGGTTAACCCGCAGGGCGTCGACACCAACGTCCAGGTGGGGCGGTTCGTCTACTTCCACCTCCACCCCTGGGTGTCGACCGGGCAGTACGTGAGCCCGTACAGCACGGTGCTGGGAACGATCATCACCCCGGCCGGCCACGTGCACGTGACCGACCAGCTCGGCCGGACCGAGCTCAACCCCCTGCGCCCGGGCGGCCGCGTGGTCGGCCCTTGGCACGACACCGCCCCACCCGTCATCGGCACCCCGGAGTTCCGCCGCCGCGGCCGCGTCGACGTCCGCGCCTACGACCCTCAGTCCTTCGTCGTCCACACCACCTACTTCACGCCGGTCCTCGCCCCGGCGGCGCTCGCCTACCGGGTCTACAGCTCCCGCGGCCGCCGGCTCACCGGCCTGCGCTGGGCCCTGCGCGGAACCCACGTGTACGCCTTCTCCCAGCGCCATCGCATCTATGCCGCCGGCGCTCGGGGCGGCGGCTGGCTGTGCTTCGGCTACCACCCCCGCTGCACCCCCAACTGGCACTACCACCTCGCCGGAGGCCTGGCCCCTCGCCTCCCGCACCTGCGGAATGGCATCTACCGTCTGACGATCTACGCCTGGGACTGGGCCGGCAACGCCACGGCCCGAGACGAACGCTTCGTCGTGGACTGACCGGGCGCGATTTCGTAAGTCCCGGCGCCCTCGCCCGTTGCATCCAGCGAGCGAAGTGACGCCGAATGCCACATGGTCAGAACGCAAACGACGAGGTAACCTCGCCCCGATGGCAAGCACGAGCGAAACGCTCGGCTCTGTCGAGGAGCGGGAAGAGATCACCGCGCAGGAGGCACGGCTCGCGCGACGGGCCGCCGAGGGCGACGGCGCGGCCTTCGCCACGCTCTACGACCGCTACGAGGGCCGCATCTACAACTTCTGCCACCGCCTCCTCGGGTCGGCGGACGATGCCGCCGACGCCACGCAGGACGCCTTCCTCAAGGTGCTCCAGCGGCTCCCCAAGCTCGAGGGCCGCGAGCTCAACTTCTCCGCCTACCTGTTCACCGCGGCTCGCAACGCGAGCTACGACATGATCGGCAAGCGCAAGCGCGCCACCCCGGTCGACGAGATCCCGGAGCGGGGAGGAGGCGCGGGCGCCCGCGACCCGGGCGACCTCGACCTCGACCCGGAGCGCACGGCCATGCTCGACAGCCAGCAGGCTGAGATCCGCGAGGCCAACGGCCGGCTGCCCCAGCGCCAGCGTGAGGTGCTGGCGCTGCGCGAGCTCGAGGACCGCTCCTACGACGAGATCGCGGAGATCATGGGCATGAACCGCAACTCGGTCGCCCAGCTGATCTCCCGCGCGAGGATCAAGCTGCGCGACGAGCTGCGGGGCAGCGCGCTGGCCTCGGTCGCCGCGACCTCGATCGAGTGCGAGCGCGCCCTGCCGCTGATCGCGGCGCGCGGCGACGGCCAGCTCTCAGACGACGACGACTCCGCCTGGCTGGAGACCCATCTCGCCGGCTGCGACACCTGCCGGGTGAGCGAGCAGGCGATGGAGGAGGCCGGCACCTCCTACCGCGCCTGGCTGCCTCTCGTGCCGATCCTCTGGCTGCGGAAGGAGACGATCGCCAAGGCCGCCGAGCTCGTGGGCTCCGACTGGAGCCACATCGCGAACTCGCCCCGGAACGACGGCCCCGCCAACGGCTCCTCCGGGGGCGGGGGCGGCGGCGCCGCGGACGCCGACGGGGCGGAGGCCGTGGGTGCAGTCGCGCGCCAGAGCCGCTTCCTGCACGCCCTGCGCAGCCGCCGGCGCGCCGGTCTCATTCTGATCGCTTCGGCGGCGCTGCTGCTCGGCGTGTTCGCCGCCATCGTCATCGGTGACGACGGGCAGCCCAAGTCGCCCGCGGACACGACCGGCGCCTCCGGGAGCCAGGCCGCCGCCGTCGTGACGACGGACGCCCAGGGCCACACCGTCACCGTCAAGAAGAAGAAGGGCGCGACGCCGGCCGGCGCGGCCACGACCGGCTCGACCGTCGTCACCACGACGCTGCCCTCGGGCCAGGTGACGACCAGGACGCTGCCCGTCGTCAAGCACCGCGTCTCCCGGCACCAGGCCCGCCGCAAGCGGCGCACCCAGGGCGGCTCGAACGCCGGCGGCGGAGGCGGACAGGTCAACCTGCCGGTCAACTCGACGCCCACCACGGTCGCCCAGCCGGCGCCGCAGAACCCGGCCGTGGCGGCGCCGCCCCCCAACACGACCTCGACGCAGACGACCTCGACGCCGTCCAACAACTGCAGCACGGCGATCGCCTGCCGGCCCAGCGGCGGGGGCGGGACGACGACCACGACGACGACCGCCACGCCGCCCACCCGGACCTGCCGCGACCCGCGGACCGGCCGTCCGGTCCGCTGCTAGCCCGCATGGGCGAGACCCCCCAGGGGTGGCAGATGGCCGGATTCGCCGCTACACTGCGCGCCTGATCGGCCTATAGCCGTAGCCGTCCACCTAAGGCGACCGCGCCACATACGCGGCTTTCGTCCGGACGGGGTCCGTGAGAGCCGGTCGCCCACCAGGGGGCGTCAGCCTGCTGTGCTATCTTGGCTGGCCGCACTTCGTGTGCCCGCCCGCTTCTATAACGCTCGATCCGAGGAGTCGCCCACGTGGCTGCAGTTCACGCTCCCCGGACGCGCCGCAGCTTCGCGCGTCTGGACAAGGTCCTTGAAGTCCCCAACCTCATTGATATCCAGCGGAAGTCCTTCGCCTGGCTGACAGACACCGAGAAGGGTGGTCTGCGCGAGACGATCGACGACATCACGCCGATCGAGGATTACACCGGTAACCTGGCCGTCGATTTCGGCGAGTTCAGGTTCGAGGAGCCGGTCGCTCCCATCGACGAATGTCGTGAGAAGGACCTCACCTACGCCCGCCCCCTCAACGTCACCGTCGCCTTCGTCAACCGGGAGACCGGCGAGATCCGCGAGCAGCAGGTCTTCATGGGCGACTTCCCGTGGATGACCGAGTGGGGCACGTTCATCATCAACGGCACCGAGCGCGTCGTCGTGACGCAGCTGGTCCGTTCACCGGGCGCCTACGTGATGGAGCCCAAGGACCCGGAGAAGCAGGTCTTCATCGCCAACCTGATGCCGGCCCGCGGCTCCTGGCTCGAGCTGGAGATCGACAAGAAGGGCAAGGTCTTCGTCCGGATCGACCGCAAGCGCAAGCTGCCGGTCACCGTCCTGCTGCGCGCCATGGGCTTCGAGACCGACGAGGAGATCCTCAAGCTCTTCGGCGACTCCCTCTACGTCCGCAACACGATCGCCGCGGACGCCGAGGGCACGAAGACCGAGGAGGGCGCCCTCATCGAGCTGTTCAAGAAGCAGCGCCCGGGCGAGCCGCCCAGCGTCGACAACGCGCGCGCGCTTCTCAACCAGCTGTTCTTCGATCCCAAGCGCTACGACCTCACGCGCGTGGGCCGCTACAAGCTCAACAAGCGGCTCGGGCTGGAGATCGACCTCGACACGCGCGTCCTCACGCGCGAGGACATCATCGCCCTGATCAACGAGCTCGTCTCCCTGCCGCGCGACCTCGGCATGCCCGAGGAGCCCGACGAGGAGATCAAGGACTTCGCGGCCGAGGCCGTGCTGATGCCGCGCGAGCCGATCGAGGACCGCCTCGACGAGTACGAGGACTTCGGCAACCGCCGCCTGCGCACGGTCGGCGAGCTCATCCAGGAGGCGTTCCGCGTCGGCCTGTACCGGATGGAGCGCGTCGTGCGCGAGCGCCTGACCACCGAGGACGCCGACACGATCACGCCGCAGACGATCGTGAACATCCGTCCCGTCGTGGCCGCGCTCAAGGAGTTCTTCGGCTCCAGCCAGCTGTCCCAGTTCATGTCGCAGACGAACTCGCTGGACGGCCTCACCCACCGCCGTCGCCTGTCGGCGCTCGGCGCGGGCGGCCTGACGCGCGAGCGCGCCCCCATCGAGGTGCGCGACGTCCACCCGACGCATTACGGGCGCATGTGCCCGATCGAGACCCCCGAGGGGCCGAACATCGGCCTCATCGGCTCGCTGTCGTCGTTCGCGACGGTCTCGGAGTTCGGCTTCGTCGAGACGCCCTACCGGGTCGTCAAGGACGGCACCGTGACCAACGACATCGTCCGCCTCGACGCCACCGAGGAGGAGGACAAGGTCATCGCCCAGGCGAACACGCCGATCGACGAGAAGACCGGCAAGCTCAAGGGTCCCGACGTCCTCTGCCGCACCCAGGCCGGCCAGTACGTCACGGTCAAGCCCAAGGACGTGGACCTCATGGACGTCTCGCCCGACCAGATCTGGTCGGTCGCGACGGCGATGATCCCGTTCCTCGAGCACGACGACGCCAACCGCGCGCTGATGGGCTCGAACATGCAGCGCCAGGCCGTCCCGCTCCTGAAGACCGACGCCCCGCTGATCGGGACCGGCATGGAGCGGCGCGCGGCGCTGGACACGGGTGACGTGATCCTGGCCGACAACGCCGGCACGATCGCCTCGGTGGACGCCGAGCAGATCGTCGTCGAGCACAAGGACGGCAAGGACACCTACGAGCTCCAGAAGTTCATGCGCTCCAACCAGGGGACGCTCATCCACCAGAAGCCGCGTGTCACCACGGGGCAGAAGGTGAAGGCCGGCGAGGTGCTGGCCGACGCGGCGTCCACGAGCAAGGGCGAGATGGCGCTGGGCAAGAACCTGCTCGTCGCCTTCATGTCCTGGGAGGGCTACAACTTCGAGGACGCGATCATCATCTCGCGGCGCATCGTCCAGGACGACGAGCTCAGCTCCATCCACATCGAGGAGTACGAGATCGACGCCCGCACGACGAAGCTGGGCGACGAGGAGATCACCCGCGACATCCCGAACCGCTCGGAGGAGTCGCTGCGCAACCTCGACGACCGCGGCATCGTCCGCATCGGCGCCGAGGTCGAGTCGGGCGACCTGCTGGTCGGCAAGGTCACGCCGAAGGGCGAGACCGAGCTGACGGCCGAGGAGAAGCTGATCCGCGCGATCTTCAAGGAGAAGGCGCGCGAGGTCCGCGACACCTCGCTGAAGGTGCCCCACGGCGAGGGCGGCGTCGTCATCGACGTCAAGACGTTCTCGCGCGACAACGGCGACGACCTGCCGCCGGGGGTCAACGACCTGGTCCGCGTCTTCGTGGCCAAGAAGCGCAAGATCGCCGAGGGCGACAAGCTGGCCGGCCGTCACGGCAACAAGGGCGTGATCTCGAAGATCGTCGACGAGCAGGACATGCCGTTCCTCGAGGACGGCACCCCCGTCGACGTGATCCTCAACCCGCTCGGCGTGCCGAGCCGAATGAACCTGGGCCAGATCCTGGAGACGCACCTCGGGTGGGTCGCCGCCAACGGCTGGTACGCCGACGGCTCAGAGGCCAAGAGGGAGGCCGACGACGACGGCGGGCGCGTGTACGTGGCCACGCCGGTGTTCGACGGAGCCACCGTCGAGGACGTCGACGAAGCGCTCGTGCGCTGGCAGGACGAGCACACGGGCCGCATCGACATGGACATCGACAAGTCGGCCCGGCCCGGCGGCCGCGCCAGCGGCAAGCTCCAGCTGTTCAACGGCCGCTCCGGTGAGCCGTTCGAGCAGCAGGTCACGGTCGGCTACATGTACATCCTCAAGCTGCTGCACCTGGTCGACGACAAGATCCACGCCCGCTCGACCGGCCCCTACTCGCTGGTCACCCAGCAGCCGCTGGGCGGCAAGGCGCAGTTCGGCGGCCAGCGGTTCGGGGAGATGGAGGTGTGGGCGCTCGAGGCGTACGGCGCCGCGTACACCCTCCAGGAGATGCTCACGATCAAGTCCGACGACACGGTCGGGCGCGTGAAGGCCTACGAGGCCATCGTCAAGGGCGAGAACATCGCCGAGCCGAGCATCCCCGAGTCGTTCAAGGTCCTGCTCAAGGAGATGCAGTCGCTGGCGCTCGACGTCAACGTCGTCTCCGAGGAGGGCCAGCGCGCCGAGCTGCGCGAGGAGGACGACGACCTGCTCCGGGCCGCCGAGGAGCTCGGGATCGACCTCAGTGGCGTTCGCGCCACCGACGGCAAGGCAGCCGACGAGGAGGTCGAGAAGGAGGAGTCCGAGGACGAGGTCGCGGCCGAGTCCCAGGACGCCGAGCCGTCCGCCGACGACGAGGCCGTGGCCGAGCTGGCCGCGGACGACGGCGCCGAGGCCGTCGAAGAGGAGTAGGCCCCATCCCCAACGCCACCGCCATCGCCACACCTAGCCAAGGAATTGCATGATCGACATCAATAACTTCGACGCCATCGAGATCGGGCTCGCCGCCTCCAAGCAGATCCGCTCCTGGAGCTCCGGTGAGGTGACGAAGCCCGAGACGATCAACTACCGAACGCTCAAGCCCGAGAAGGACGGCCTGTTCTGCGAGCGCATCTTCGGTCCGACCAAGGACTGGGAGTGCTACTGCGGGAAGTACAAGCGTGTCCGCTACAAGGGCATCGTCTGCGAGCGCTGCGGCGTCGAGGTCACCCGGTCCAAGGTGCGCCGCGAGCGGATGGGCCACATCGACCTCGCCGCGCCCGTGAGCCACATCTGGTTCTTCAAGGGCGTCCCCAGCCGCATCGGCTACCTCCTGGACATGGCCCCCAAGGAGCTCGAGAAGGTCCTCTACTTCGCCGCCTCGCTGGTGACGTGGGTCGACGACGACGCGCGCGAGAAGGACCTCTCCAAGCTCGAGAAGGAGGTCAACAAGGTCCTCGACGCCTATGCGCAGGAGAAGGAGGAGCGCATCAAGGAGCTCGACGAGTCGCTCGAGCGCCGGCGTGAGCACCTGCAGTCCGGCAAGCAGACCGGCTTCTCCGACGAGGACCACCTGTGGGCCGACTCGCTCGACGTCAACGTCAAGAAGCTCTCCGACGACGAGCGCGAGAAGCTCATCAAGGAGCTCGACAAGAGCTTCCAGGCCGACAAGGACGACACCGAGGCCTACATCGAGGACGCGGCCGAGCGCATGCGTCAGGTGTGGGACCTGTTCGGGTCGATGAAGCCCAAGGACGTCGTCAACGACGAGACGCTGTTCCGCGAGCTCAAGGAGCGCTTCGGCTCTCCCTACGGCTTCGGTGAGTACTTCCGGGGCGGCATGGGCGCCGAGGCCGTGCGCGACCTGCTCGAGCAGGTCGACCTCGAGGCCGAGCGGACCGAGCTGGAGGACACGATCAAGACCGCCAAGGGCCAGAAGCAGGCTCGCGCGGTCAAGCGGCTCAAGGTCGTCAGCGCCTTCATCCACTCCGGCAACCGCCCGGAGATGATGATCCTCGAGGCCGTGCCGGTGATCCCGCCGGAGCTGCGCCCCATGGTCCAGCTCGACGGCGGGCGCTTCGCGACCTCCGACCTCAACGACCTCTACCGGCGCGTCATCAACCGCAACAACCGCCTCAAGCGGCTGCTCGACCTCGGCGCGCCCGAGATCATCGTCAACAACGAGAAGCGGATGCTTCAGGAGGCCGTCGACGCCCTGTTCGACAACGGCCGCCGCGGCCGTCCCGTCACCGGGCCCGGCAACCGTCCGCTCAAGTCGCTGAGCGACATGCTCAAGGGCAAGCAGGGCCGGTTCCGCCAGAACCTGCTGGGCAAGCGCGTGGACTACTCGGGCCGTTCGGTAATCGTGTCGGGCCCGTCGCTGCGCCTGCACCAGTGCGGTCTGCCCAAGCTCATGGCTCTCGAGCTGTTCAAGCCGTTCATCATGGCCCGCCTCGTCGAGCGCAAGTCCGCGCAGAACATCAAGGCGGCCAAGAAGATGGTCGACTCGATGATCCCCGAGGTGTGGGACGTGCTCGAGGAGGTCATCCACGAGCACCCCGTGCTCCTCAACCGCGCGCCGACGCTGCATCGCCTGGGCATCCAGGCGTTCGAGCCGGTGCTGGTCGAGGGCAAGGCCATCCAGGTCCACCCGCTCGTCTGCCACGCCTTCAACGCCGACTTCGACGGCGACCAGATGGCGGTCCACCTGCCGCTGTCGGCGGAGGCGCAGGCCGAGGCGCGGATCCTGATGCTGTCGTCGAACAACATCCTGTCGCCGGCCCACGGCTCCCCGCTGGCCACGCCGACGCAGGACATGATCCTCGGCACCTACTACCTCACCTACGGCGAGGAGCCCGAGGAGCTCGACAAGCTCCAGGAGCAGCTCGCCGGAGGCTCGTGGCCCAAGAGCCGCCCCCGTCCGCACGTGTTCCGCACGGCGCAGGAGGCCGAGCTCTCCCACGAGCACGGCACGGTCAAGCTCCACGACCTCGCCGAGTACCGCAACAACAAGGAAGAGGGCGGCCACATCCTCACGACGGTCGGCCGCATCATCTACAACGACCGCATCAAGCGGGCGCTGGCCGAGGCGATGGGCGTCGGCTTCGAGCTGACGGACTACGAGTTCGTCAACCGCTCGATGAAGAAGCGCGACTGCACCCAGGTCGTGGACGAGCTCGTGCAGAAGTACGGCGCGGCCTCGATCTCCCAGGTGCTCGACGCCTTCAAGGACATCGGGTTCCGCTACGCCACGCAGGCGGGGATCACGATCTCCAAGAACGACGTCGTCGTCCCGCCGGACAAGGAGGAGATCCTCGACCGCTACCAGAGCGAGGTGGACGAGGTCGAGGACTCCTACGACATGGGTCTCATCACCCAGGAGGAGCGCCACCAGTCGGTCACCGACAAGTGGCAGGAGGCCACCGACGAGGTCGGCCGCGAGATGGAGAAGAACCTGGATCGGCTCAACCCGATCTTCATGATGGCCAACTCCGGAGCCCGTGGCTCGTTCAAGCAGATCCGCCAGCTGGCGGGCATGCGAGGCGTCATGGCCAATCCGAAGGGCGAGTACATCGAGCGCCCGATCAAGTCCAACTTCATCGAGGGACTGTCGGTGCTCGAGTACTTCATCTCCACCCACGGCGCCCGCAAGGGACTCGCCGACACGGCGCTGCGCACGGCCGACTCCGGCTACCTCACGCGCCGCCTGGTCGACGTGGCCCAGGACGTGATCATCCGCGCGGAGGACTGCAAGACCAAGGAGTACATCCGCATGGCGGTCCTCGGTCCCGACGGTGAGCCCAACCCCAACCTGGTCGGGCGCGTCGCGGCGGTCAATATCGAGACCAAGCGCGGCCGCATGATCGTCGAGAAGGGGGCGGAGATCGACCGCCACCACCTCGAGGAGCTGCGCGAGGCCGACCTCAAGGTCGAGGCGGGCGAGAGCGAGCGGACGGTCGCCGTGCGCTCGGTGCTCAAGTGCGAGGCCCCCACGGGCGTCTGCCAGGCCTGTTACGGCCGGGCGATGGCCACGGGCGCCACGGCTCAGATCGGCGACGCGGTGGGCATCATCGCCGCCCAGTCGATCGGCGAGCCGGGCACGCAGCTGACGATGCGCACGTTCCACACCGGCGGCGTCGCCGGCGCGGACATCACGCACGGTCTCCCGCGCGTGGTGGAGCTGTTCGAGGCCCGCAAGCCGAAGGGGCTGTCGAAGATGGCTCCGGTCGACGGCAAGGTGTCCGTCGAGCGCTCCGACCGCGACCTCAAGGTGATCATCACCGACAAGGCCGGCGAGGAGCACAAGGAGACGTTCCCGCTGCGGACGATCCTGCTCGTCGCGGACGGGGAGAAGGTCGTGCAGGGCGCCCAGCTCAACGAGGGCTCCCTGTACCCGGCCGACATCCTCGACCACGGCGGCAAGACGCCCGAGGAGCGCCGGACCAAGGCCGAGCTGTACATGGTCAGCGAGGTCCAGAAGGTCTACAAGTCCCAGGGCGTGGACATCAACGACAAGCACATCGAGCTCATCTGCCGTCAGATGCTCAAGAAGGTGCGGGTCGACCAGAAGGGCGACACCGACTACCTGCCGGGCCAGTTCGTGGACCGTCAGGAGCTGCTCGCCCGCAACGCCGAGATCAAGAAGGCCAAGGGTGAGCAGGCCCAGTACGAGGAGATCGTGCTCGGGATCACCAAGGCCTCGCTGAACACGGACTCGTTCCTGTCGGCGGCCTCCTTCCAGGAGACGACGAAGGTCCTGACCGACGCCGCGCTGGAGGGCAAGATCGACCGGCTCAACGGCCTCAAGGAGAACGTGATCATCGGCAAGCTCATCCCGGCCGCCACGGGGCTCAAGCGCTACCGGCGGATCGAGATCGAGCCGTCCGAGCCGCTCCCGCGGGCGATGGACGACGTCGGGCTGCTCGACCAGGACGAGCTGGCGGCCGAGCTGGGGCTCGACGGCGGCGAGAGCCTGCAGGGCTTCGGCGCCTCGTTCGAGTCCGATCTCGAGGCTCTGTCCGAGATCGGCACGGGCGACGACAACGGCGAGGGCTTCGCCGAGGAGCTCGCGTCGCTGGACGTCCCCGAGGATTCGTCCAACGGCGACAAGTAGTCAGTCAGGCGCGTAGCGCCGCGGCCCACTCGAGCAGCAGCTCGACGTGGGCCGCGGTCACGCCCTCGTGGGGCGCTGACGTGACGAGGAGCGTCGGCCCCGGCCGCTCGCGCGCCCAGGTCTCGCAGCCCTCGTGGTCGTCGTCGATCCAGGCGACGGGGCGGTCCGGGCCCGCGTGGGCGTCGATCGCGTCGAGCTTCCAGTGACGGTCACCGCGCCCGGCGGGGCCTTCGAAGGTGAGGTGGGGGAGGGTCGCGGGTAGGGAGAGCTCGTGGACGAGGTACTCGTTCGCCCTCTCCTCCCAGCCGGTGCACCAGACGAGCTCGAAATGCTCGTGCAGGACGCGCAGGTGCTCGCCCGCCACGGACGAAAGAAAGTGCGGGATCCCATCGACCGAAAGAAATCGGCCGGATGGACGTTCGTCCATTGAGAACCCGAAAAGAGAGATGACCCCGTCCACATCGACGAGAAGCAACGGAATATGGCTATTTGCGGGCATTTTCAAGTGACAACCGTTACGCAACCGTATTGTGCCGAAGCAGCTAGGGTGTTCATCCTCCGCTGGGGCTTCAAGCACGCAGGGAGCGGCGCCGATAGGGGGAACACCGGTGCCGCTGACTCCCAGCGAAGCGGACCCTCATCAGCATGACGCTCGAAATCGGCATTCTGCTAGCGCTCTTCTGCGCCTTCGCGACGAACCTGGGCTTCCTCTACAAGTACCGGGGCGCTTGCGCTGCTCCCTCCGTGGACGTGCGCCATCCGCTGCGCTCCGCGAAGGGGCTGTTCACGTCGAAGTGGTTCGCCATCGGCATGGGCGTCGCCGTCGGGGCGTGGATCCTCCACGTCGCCGCGATGGCCATGGCGCCCATCTCCGTCGTCCAGGCCGTGCTCTCGGGCGGCGTCGTTCTGCTCGCCGTCATGGCCGAGCGGCTGTTCGGCTTCGAGGTCGGCCCGCGCCAGTGGCTCGGGGTCGGTTTCACCGCGCTGGGCCTGCTGGCCCTGGTCCTCACCCTTCCGGCCTCCACCGGCGCGCACTCGCACTTCTCGCTGACCGGCATGATCGCCTTCGAGGGCGGCCTGGTCGGCGTCGGGACGCTGCTGATCATGGGCAAGCACATCGGGGGCTCGTCCGAGCACCACGGCGTGATGCTCGGCGCCGCCTCGGGCGTCCTGTTCGGCGTCTCTGACATCTCGATCAAGGCCATCACCGGCCTCGTGGGCGGAGCCGGGATCGCCGGCTTCCTCACTCCGTGGCTCCTCGTGGCGGTCGCCGCCTCGGTCGCCGCCTTCTACGCCTCGGCCCGCGGCCTTCAGGACGGCGACGCCGTCCCGGTCATCGCGACCACCGCCACGGCGGCCAACGTGGCCACCATCGCCGGCGGCATCATCGTCTTCGGCGACCCGCTCCCCGGCGACGCGCTCGGGGTCATCGTCCAGGTCGCCGCCTTCACCGTGATCTGCGTCGCCGCCGCGCTCACCCCCGCGCCCATCCGCGCGGCGGAGGGCAACGGCACTCCCGCCACGGCCTAGCGGCCCGATCTCGGGGCCGGATGTCGGCTCGCTTGAATCTGCATCAATTGAGCGAGTGGCCACTTGAGTACACGATGGGGTACCTCAGCGGCCAATAGCCGGTCGGACGGAGTCGGACCCCTTGTGCCGACCCCGGTGTCTGTCGTCAGCGCGGCCCGGGCCGGGCCGAGGCTTCGAGGAGCACTCGGGCCACCTGCTCCGGGTCGTCCCACGTCGGGACGTGGCCGCACCCGTGCAGCGTCACGTGGCGCGCGCCCGGGACGGCGCGGCGGGCGCGGTCGGCCTGGCGGGGCAGGAGCAGCCTGTCGTGCTGGGCCCAGGCGATCGTGGTGGGGCAGGGCAGGGGCCCGGCGGGCACGAAGCGCCAGCGCCGGTAGCCGTCGATGCAGGCCCGCAGGCCCGGCGAGCGCCCGAGGTTGCGGGTGGCGCCGAGCATGTCCGCCGCGGACACGCGCCAGGGCTTGGCGATCAGCTGCGCGGCGAAGAGCGTGCGGCCGACCGGGTTCCCGAGAAACAGGGGGCCGACCGGCTCCAGGACCCGGGCCGCGGTGGAGGCGAACACCATCGAGCCCCGGCAGAACTCCGCCTCCCGCGGGGTCCAGAACCCGATGGGCGACAGCGCGGTCGCCGAGAGGGCCCGCCCGGAGGCGCCGAGCACGAGCGCGATGCCGCCGCCCAGCGAGTTGCCGGCGACGTGGGCACGCTCGACCCCGAGGTCGTCGAGCAGGGCCGCCACGGTCTCGGCGTAGCGCTCGGGGGTGACCGCCGGCTCGCCGGGGAGTGGCGGCGTCTCCCCGAAGCCGGGGAGGTCGGGCGCGATCACGTCGCGGTGGGCGGCGACGCGCTCGAGGACCGGATCCCACATCTGGCGCTGGCTGCCGGTCCCGTGGATCAGAACCAGCGGCTCGCCGGTCCCGCGGCGCTCGTACACCAGGCTCATGGGCGCGCGAGCCTACCGATTTCGCCGACCTGTACAAGCGGGGAGTGCCCGCTTTCCTTGGCAGTCCGGTGTTGTCAGCGCTACCTTTGTACGCAAAGGCGTAATCGAACGACCAATACGGAAGGGAGGGCCGAGCATGGCGACGACCGAGCAGGCCGTATCGAGAGGCAGCCTTCAGGAGATGGCCAAGCGCCATCTGTGGATGCACTTCACCCGGCTGGGGTCCTATGCCGAGCACGACGTCCCGATCATCGTCCGTGGCGAGGGGTGCCACGTCTGGGACGAGCACGGCAACCGTTACTTCGACGGTCTGTCGGCGCTCTTCTGCGTGAACATCGGCCACGGCCGCGCCGACGTGGCCCAGGCCGGCGCCGACCAGGCCAAGGAGCTGGACTTCTTCACGAACTGGTCCTACGCCCATCCCCGCGCGATCGAGCTCGCCACCCGGATCGCCGACCTCGCGCCGGGCGACCTCAACCGCATCTTCTTCACCAGCGGTGGCAGCGAGGCCGTCGAGTCCGCCATCAAGCTCTCCCGCCAGTACCACAAGGTCACGGGGAGCCCGAACAAGACGAAGATCCTCGCGCGCGACATCGCCTACCACGGCACCTCGCTGGGCGCCCTGACGGCGACCGGGATCCCCGAGCTGCGCGACCCCTTCCTGCCGCTGGCCGGCGGTGGGGTCCATGTGCCCAACACGAACACCTACCGTCTCCCCGAGGGCCTGACCGAATCCGACCTCGCCGAGACCGTGGCCAAGCGGATCGAGGAGGAGGGCCCGGACACGGTGGCCGCCGTGATCATGGAGCCCGTCCAGAACGCGGGCGGCTGCTTCACCCCGCCCGAAGGCTACTGGCAGCGCATCCGCGAGATCTGCGACGAGTACAACGTCCTGCTGATCTCCGACGAGGTCATCTGCGCCTGGGGGCGCCTGGGTCACTTCTTCGGCGCGGACCGCTTCGGCTACGTCCCCGACATCATCACCACGGCCAAGGGCATCACGAGCGCGTACGCCCCCATGGGCGCCGTCATCGCGTCCGACCGCGTGGCCGAGCCGTTCCTGGAGGGCACGGTCAGCTTCACGCACGGATTCACGTTCGCGGGGCATCCCATGTGCTGCGCGGTGGCGATGGCCAACATCGACGTGATGGAGAACGAGGGCATCATCGAGAACGTCCGCGCCAACGAGGGCGCGTTCCGCGAGATGCTCGACGGGCTGCGCGACATCCCCATCGTGGGCGACGTGCGCGGGGCCGGCTACTTCCACGCCATCGAGCTGGTCAAGGACCGCGAGACCAAGGAGTCGTTCGACGACGAGGAGTCCGAGACGCTGCTGCGCGGATTCCTGTCGGGCGAGCTGTTCAAGCGCGGGCTCATCTGCCGCGCCGACGACCGGGGCGACCCGGTGGTGCAGCTCTCGCCGCCGCTCATCGCGGGGCCGAAGGAGTTTGCGGAGATCGAGTCCGTCCTGCGGCCCGTGCTCGAAGAGGCGTCCGAGCGGATGCACGTCGGGGACCAGGGCACCCAGGGGGCCGTTTCGCGGCGGGGAGGCTGAGAGGGCCAGATGTTCACGCTGCGCGAGCTGCTGCGCGAGCTCGACGTCCGGCTGCTGAGCGGAGAGGAGGGCCTCGATGCCCCCCTGCGCTGGGTGCACATCTCCGAGTTGCGAGATCCCACCCCGTGGCTGTCGGGCGGCGAGCTCCTGCTGACGACGGGGCTTCAGCTCGACACGCCCAAGCGCCAGCGCGACTTCGTCGCGCGCGTGGCCGGTCACGGCCTGGCCGGCCTGGGCGTGGGTACCGGGCTGGCGCACGAGTCGGTGCCCCAGCCCATGGTGGACGCGGCGAAGGCGCACGGCTTCCCGCTGTTCGAGGTCCCCTACGAGGTCCCGTTCATCGCCATCACCGAGAAGGCGTTCACCCGGCTGGTCAACGAGCAGTACGCCGTCCTCCAGCGCGCGATCGCCGCGCACGAGCGCCTCGAGCGCATCGTGCTCTCGGAGCGGGGCCTGGAGGCCGTGGTCACCGCGCTGGCCACCCTGGTCGAGGGCGCGGCGTTCGTGTTCGACGCTCGCGGCTCGCTGCTGGCGGAGCGCCGGTCCTCCACGCCCCTGCCCGACGAGGCCGTCCAGTCGCTGTCGCACGAGCTGCGCTCGCGCGCGCGCGTGGGACAAAGACGCGGATTCGCCCCGGCTCATCCCGAGCTGGCCGAGCGGGCGCTGGCCCTCCCGGTCGCCGCCACCGGAGCGCCGATGCGCGACGGCCCGCTGCCGCAGGCCTGGCTCGTGGCGGTCAAGGACGGGGGCGGCCTGACGGAGTTCGACCGGCTCACGCTCCATCAGGCGGTGACCATCGTCGCCCTGGAGCTGCTGCGCCACCGGGTGGCCGAGGACACCGAGCGTCGCCTGGCGGGCGACGTGCTCTCGGACCTCGTCAGCGGCGAACTGGCCGGGGTCGAGCTGGTCCGGCGCCTGGAGCCCTTCGGCATCCGCGACCGCGCCGCCGCTCTGGTCGTGGCGCCCGCCGGCCTCAACGGCGGGCCGGGCGTGGGCGCGGCGGCCTGCGAGTCCGCGCTGTCCTCGGCGCTGCGAGACGAGGCCGCCGCCGGGCTCGTGGCCGCGGCGGGCGCCTACGTGTGCGCGCTGCTGCCCGACGGCGGCGAGGACGAGCTCTTCGGGATGGCGGGCCGGGTGGCGGAGCGCATGCGGGCCGAGCTCGGTCCCTCCGTGCTCCTCGGCGCCGGGCGGCCCGTGGCCGCGGGCGACGCGCGGCGCTCCTTCCACGAGGCCCGCTGCGCGCTCGAGGCCCGCGCCCTCGCGGGTCACCACGACGGCAACGGGAACGGGAACGGCGCCGGCTCTTCCGCCGCCGTCGCCACCTACCGCGACCTGGGCTCCTTCCAGCTGCTGCTCTCGCTCCAGGACGAGCAGGCGCTGCGGCTGTTCTGCGACTCCATCCTCGGCCCGATCGAGACCGGCGAGGGCCACTACGGCGGCGAGCTGATGCGCTCCCTGGAGGCGTTCATCGAGTGCAACGGGCAGTGGGAGAAGGCGGCGCGGCGGCTCTACTGCCACCGCCACACCCTGCGCTACCGCATCCGCAAGGTCGAGGAGCTGACGGGGCGCGACCTCGGAAGCGCCCGCGACCGGATCGAGTTCTGGCTCGCCCTCCGGGGCCGCGAGCTCGTGGCATGAGGCTGGCGATCCTCGGAGCCGGGGGCACGATCGCCCCGGCCATCGTCCGCGACCTGGCCGAGAGCGAGGAGTTCGAGTCTCTCGTGCTGCTCGACCTCGACGGCGCCCGGGCCCGCGCCGTCGCCGAGGCGCACGGCGCCGGGCGGGCCACGGCGGCCGCGATCGACGCCTCCGACCCGCAGGCGCTCGTGTTCGCGCTGGAGGGCTGCGGCCTGCTGGTCAACGCGGCCTCCTACCGGATCAACCTGCGCGCGATGGACGCCTGCCTGGCGGCCGGCTGCTCCTACCTCGACCTGGGCGGCCTCTACCACCTGACGACCGATCAGCTCGCGCGCTCGGGGGAGTTCGAGGAGCGGGGCCTGCTGGCGATCCTGGGCGTCGGGGCCGGGCCGGGCAAGACCAACGTGATGGCCGCCCGCGCCGCGCGCGACCTCGATCGCGTCGACGTCGTGCGCTGCGCGTCGGCCGGACTGGACGTCGAGCCGCCGCCCGGGCTGTCGACGCCCTACGCCCTGGTCACGCTGATGGACGAGCTCACGGTGGCGCCCGTCGTCGTCCGCGACGGCGTCCCGACCGAGCTCGAGCCCATGACCGAGGGCGGGCTGATCGCGTTCCCCGAGCCGGTCGGCGAGCGCGACTCGCTCTACACGCTGCACTCCGAGGTGCGCACGCTGCCCGAGAGCCTGGGCGCGCGCGAATGCGACTTCCGGCTCTCCCTCTCGCCGGCCGTGCTCGAGGCGCTCACGGCGCTGCGCGGGCGCCCGGCTGAGGAGCTGGCCGCCCTGCGCCCCGAGCCGCCCTCCCCTCGCACCTATTCGGCCCAGCACGTCGAGGTTCGCGGAGAGCGCGCCGGCGCGCCGGTCACGACGACGGTCCGGGCGCTCACCGTCCCCAGCCAGGAGTGGGGGCTGGGCGGCGGGATCGTCTCCACCGCGTCCGTCGCCGCCGCCTCGGCGCGGCTGTTCGCGCGCGGGCGGATCCCCCGGGTCGGCGCGCTGCCGCCCGAGGCCTGCCTGGAGTTCGAGGACCTCGCGGCGGAGCTGGAGCCGCGAGGCTGCACATTCGACATCACGACTACGGAGAGCGAGGTCACGGCATGAAGGTCGGCGTCCCCACGGAGATCAAGCCCGACGAGTACCGCGTCGCCCTGACGCCGACCGGCGTGCGCGAGCTGGTGGACTCCGGGCACGAGGTGTTCGTGCAGAGCGGGGCCGGGGAGGGCTCGGCGATCGAGGACTCCCGCTACACCGAGCAGGGCGCGACGATGCTGCCCGACGCCGACGCCGTCTTCGAGACCGCGCACATGATCGTCAAGGTCAAGGAGCCGCTGACCGAGGAGGTCGAGCGCCTGCGCCCCCATCACGTGCTCTTCACCTACCTGCACCTGGCGCCGGCGCCCGACCTCACCCAGGGCCTCGTGGACTCCGGCGCGACCTGCATCGCCTACGAGACGGTGGAGGACCGAAACGGCCGTCTGCCCCTGCTCGCGCCGATGTCGGAGGTGGCGGGCAAGATCGCCACCCAGGCCGGGGCCTTCATGCTCGAGAAGCCCCTCGGCGGGCGCGGCGTCCTGCTGGCCGGAGTGCCCGGCGTGGCCGCGGCCAACGTGCTCGTGATCGGCGGCGGTGTCGTCGGGATGAACGCCGCCTTCATCGCCATCGGCATGGAGGCCGACGTGTTCGTCTTCGACCGCAGCGTCGACCGCCTGCGCGAGCTAGACGTGATCTTCGCCGGCCGCTGCTCGACGGTCTTCTCCTCGACGCTGGAGATCGAGGAGCGCCTGCCGACCGCGGACCTGGTCATCGGCGCCGTCCTCATCCACGGGGCCAAGGCGCCTCACGTGGTCACCCGCGAGCAGCTCAAGCTCATGAAGCCGGGCGCCGTGCTCGTCGACGTCTCGATCGACCAGGGCGGCTGCTTCGAGACCTCGCGGCCCACGACGCACTCGGAGCCCACCTACGAGGTCGAGGGCGTAATCCACTACTGCGTCACGAACATGCCCGGGGCCGTCCCGATCACCTCCACCTACGCGCTGACCAACGCCACGCTGCCCTACGTCAACGCGCTGGCGCGCGACGGGGTCCACGGCGCGGTCTCCTCCGATCCGGGCCTCAAGCGGGGGGTCAACGTGGCCGGCGGCCGGGTCACCTACCTGCCCGTGGCCGAGGCGACCGGCTTCTCCTACCACGACGTCGACGAGACGCTGTCGGCGGTCCGGGCCTGAGGCCGCGCCCGTTCGCAGGCCGAGTTCTCTATCATCGTCCGCCGCATGCCGACCACCAGCCAACTCGTGCGCAAGGGCCGCAAGGCTCCGTCCAAGAAGCTCGCCACCCCCGGATTGAAGTCCGGCAAGGGTCGCAAGCGCCGGGTCGCCGCCCCGCAGCGGCGCGGAGTGTGCACGCGCGTGTACACGGTGACGCCCAAGAAGCCGAACTCGGCTCTGCGCAAGGTCGCCCGTGTGCGCCTCACCAACGGGATGGAGGTCACGACCTACATCCCCGGCGAGGGCCACAACCTTCAGGAGCACTCCGTGGTGCTCGTCCGCGGCGGTCGCGTCAAGGACCTCCCCGGCGTTCGCTACAAGGTCGTCCGCGGGACGCTCGACGCCGCCGGCGTCAGCGACCGCAAGAAGGCCCGCTCCCAGTACGGCGTCAAGAAGTAGATGCGCCGCAACCAGGCTGAGACCCGCACCATCGAGCCGGATGCGCTGCACCGCTCCCGGCTGGTGCAGCAGGTCATCAACAAGGTGATGCTCGACGGCAAGAAGTCGACGTCCGAGCGGATCGTCTACGACGCCCTGGGCATCCTCAGCGAGAAGACCGGCAAGGATCCGGTCGAGGCGCTCGAGGAATCCATCAAGGCCCTCACCCCCGTCCTCGAGGTTCGCTCCCGCCGCGTCGGCGGCGCGACCTACCAGGTGCCGGTCGAGGTTCCCGGGCCCCGCGCGCGCACCCTCGCCGTCCGCTGGCTCGTGACGTTCAGCCGCCAGCGCCGCGAGAAGACGATGTCCCAGCGCCTGGCCAACGAGCTCCTCGACGCCTCCCAGCAGCAGGGCGGCGCGTACAAGCGCAAGGACGACATCTACCGCATGGCGCAGGCCAACAAGGCCTTCGCACATTACCGCTGGTAGCGCGCCGGCAGCGGCACCCGCTGCCGTTTCGATGGCCGGTTGACGGTGTGAGCGCGCCCCTGGCGGCGTCCTCGGCTTCCACCCCGCCGGCGAGCACCGCTACCAGCGACCGCCGAAGCGACTACCCGCACAACCCGCTCAGCCAGGGTCCGCGGTGGAAGCTCAAGGCGGTCCAGACGACCCAGCTCCAGGGTCAGGGCCCCAACGCCCGGCTGGGCGAAGTGTACTAGCGCTGGGTGCGCCGCCGGCGCGCCTCCGCCCGCCGGGCGGCGGCGGCCTCCCGGGCCTCCTCGTCGCGCTCGGCCTGCTCGGCCGCGGCGCGCGCGGCGCGGCGCTCGCGTCCCGGGGCGCTGAGGAGCAGCCCGCCCCCGCCGCCGAGCAACAGCAGCACGCCGCCGAGGGTCTCGAGGTAGAAGCCGGTCGAGGGCGTCCCGGTGGCGTCCTCGAAGGTCCGGGCCAGGGTGTTCGTCCCGGTGGCGTCCGGGAGGTCGAAGCCGATGGAGAGGATCACGGCGATCACCCCGAGGCCCGCCAGGGCGGCCATCGCCGGCCGGCTGGAGAGGCGGCTGGCGGAGTAGGCCAGGGGGAGCGCGGCCAGCCCGATGACGAGCATCGCCCATGAGTGGTTGGAGTGCCCCTTGACGGTCCCGCCGGGGACGGTCACGCCCGCCGCCGTGTGCACGTGGAAGAGCGTCGTGAAGTCCGAGATGACGAGGAGAACGGCGCCCGAGAACGCCGCCACGGCGAGCACGATTCCCAGCGCATCGAAGCTGGGAATTCCGGGCCGGGACGCCTGCTGACCTCTGCTATCCTGCCCTGCGGCTTTGGGGGTCTGCGCGCTCACGTGCGCGCGCCCCGGAAGGCAAGGCACCCCGACAGTGGATCCCTACACCACATAGACGGCTGCACCTCGGCCACACCCGCGTTGTGCACGGGCCCGAGGGGCCCGTTTTTTTGCTCACAACCAGCCAGAGACAGCTCACCACATGCCACGTAAATTTCCCCTCGAGAAGACCCGGAACATCGGGATCATGGCGCACATCGACGCCGGTAAGACGACGACGACGGAGCGCATCCTCTATTACACCGGACGCACCCACAAGATGGGTGAGGTTCACGAGGGCGCCGCGACCATGGACTGGATGGAGCAGGAGCAGGAGCGCGGCATCACGATCACGTCGGCCGCGACGACCTGCGAGTGGGCCGGCTACCGGATCAACATCCTCGACACCCCCGGCCACGTGGACTTCACGGTCGAGGTCGAGCGTTCGCTGCGCGTGCTCGACGGCGCGATCGCGCTGTTCGACTCCGTCGCCGGCGTGGAGCCGCAGTCCGAGACCGTCTGGCGCCAGGCCGACAAGTACCACGTGCCCCGCATCGCCTACATCAACAAGATGGACCGCATCGGCGCGAACTTCGATCAGGGCGTCAAGACCATGATCGACCGGCTCGGCGCGCACCCGGTCCCGATCCAGCTTCCCATCGGCGCCGAGGCCGACTTCCGCGGCATCGTCGACCTGGTCGCCAACAAGGCCATCCTCTACGAGGACGAGCTGGGCACCAAGTTCGAGGTCGTGGACATCCCCGACGAGATCGCCGATGAGGCGGCCGCCGCCCGCGAGCACCTGCTCGAGGAGGTCTCCCACTACGACGACGACCTCGTCGAGATGATCCTCGAGGAGCAGGAGATCCCCGAGGACCGCATCAAGGCCGCGATCCGCAAGGCGACCCTCGAGATCAAGCTCACGCCCGTCCTGTGCGGCTCGAGCTTCAAGAACAAGGGCGTCCAGCCGCTGCTCGACGCCGTCATCGCCTACCTCCCGAGCCCGCTCGACGTGCCGCCGGTCGACGGCCTCGAGCCGATCAAGGGCGAGGAGGAGGGCAGGCCCGCCACCCGCGAGGCCGACGACTCCGCGCCCTTCGCCGCGCTGGTCTCGAAGATCATGGCCGACCCCTACGTCGGCAAGCTCACCTACTTCCGCGTCTACTCGGGCACGCTGCAGGCCGGCTCCCGGGTGCTCAACGTCTCCACCGGGCGCACCGAGCGCATCGGCCGGATCCTCATGATGCACGCCAACCATCGCGAGGAGGTCGAGGAGGTCTACGCGGGCGACATCGCCGCCGGCGTCGGTCTCAAGCAGGTCGCCACCGGCGACACGCTGGCCGCCCCGGACGCGCCGATCAAGCTCGAGTCGATCGAGTTTCCCGAGCCCGTCATCAAGGTGGCGATCGAGCCCAAGACCAAGGTGGACCAGGAGAAGATGGCCACCGCGCTGGGCCGGCTGGCCGAGGAGGACCCCACCTTCCAGGTCCAGACCAACGAGGAGACCGGGCAGACCGAGATCTCCGGCATGGGAGAGCTGCACCTCGAGGTGCTGGTCGACCGGATGCTGCGCGAGTTCAAGGTGGACGCCAACGTCGGGCGCCCGCAGGTCTCCTACCGCGAGACCGTGCGCGGCGAGGCGCACAAGGTCGAGGGCAAGTTCGTCCGACAGACGGGCGGCTCGGGCCAGTTCGGCGTGGTCTACGTCGACCTCGAGCCGGCCCCCGGCGAGGGCTTCGACTTCGTGAACAAGATCAAGGGCGGCGCGATCCCGACCGAGTTCATCCCGGCCGTGGAGAAGGGCGTCGAGGAGGCGCTGAGCAACGGCGTGAAGGCCGGGTACCCGATCGTCGACGTCCGCGTGACGCTGACCGACGGCAAGTACCACGACGTGGACTCGTCGGAGGTGGCCTTCAAGATCGCCGGCTCGCTGGCGCTCCAGGAGGCGGTCAAGCGGGCCAAGCCGGTCCTGCTCGAGCCGATCTTCTCCGTCGAGGTCGTGACCCCGCAGGAGTTCGTCGGCGACGTCATCGGCGACCTCTCGCGGCGCCGCGGCCAGGTCCAGGGCCAGGAGCCGCGCGGTAACGCCATGGTCGTCACGGGGTTCGTCCCGCTGTCCGAGATGTTCGGATATGCGACGGACCTGCGGACGATCACCCAGGGCCGCGCCACGTCGACGATGCAGTTCGAGCGCTACGACGAGGTGCCCCCGAACATCGCCGAGAAGATCGTGGAGCAACGGCAAGGCGCCCCGGTCCCGGCTTAGGCTAGATTCTCTTGGTTCGCCCGCAGGCGAGCCCCAACCCCTGACTTTCAAAGGAGCGAACACAAAGTGGCGAAGGAGAAGTTCGAGCGCGACAAGCCGCACGTCAACGTCGGCACGATCGGACACATCGATCACGGCAAGACGACGCTGACGGCTGCCATCACACAGGTGCTGGCCGAGAAGCAGGGCGGCGAAGCCAAGAGCTTCGAGGAGATCGACAACGCTCCCGAGGAGAAGGAGCGCGGGATCACCATCGCCACCTCGCACGTCGAGTACCAGACCGACAAGCGCCATTACGCGCACGTCGACTGCCCGGGGCACGCCGACTACGTCAAGAACATGATCACGGGCGCCGCCCAGATGGACGGCGCGATCCTCGTGGTCAGCGCGGCCGACGGGCCCATGCCCCAGACGCGCGAGCACGTCCTCCTGGCCCGCCAGGTGAACGTGCCCTACATCGTGGTCTTCCTCAACAAGGCCGACATGGTCGACGACCCCGAGCTCCTCGAGCTCGTCGAGGTCGAGGTCCGCGACCTGCTCTCCGAGTACGAGTTCCCGGGCGACGACATCCCGTTCATCACGGGGTCGGCGCTCAAGGCGCTGGAGGGCGACGAGGAGGCCAAGTCCAAGATCATCGAGCTCGCCGACGCTCTGGACTCCTACATCCCGGAGCCGGTACGCGACCTCGACAAGCCCTTCCTGATGCCGGTGGAGGATGTCTTCTCGATCACGGGCCGCGGCACCGTCGCGACCGGTCGTATCGAGCAGGGCGTCGTCAACACCGGCGACACGGTGGAGATCGTCGGCATCAAGGACACGACCAACACAGTCGTGACCGGTGTCGAGATGTTCCGCAAGATCCTCGACCAGGGCCAGGCGGGCGACAACGTCGGCTGCCTGCTTCGCGGCACCAAGCGCGAGGACATCGAGCGCGGCCAGGTTCTCTGCAAGCCCGGCTCGATCACGCCCCACACCAAGTTCAAGGCCGAGGTGTACGTCCTCAAGAAGGAAGAGGGCGGACGCCACACCCCGTTCTTCACGGGGTACCGGCCGCAGTTCTACTTCCGCACGACCGACGTCACCGGGGTGGCCAACCTCCCCGAGGGCACGGAGATGGTCATGCCCGGGGACAACGTGACGATGGATGTTGAGCTCATTCAGCCCATCGCCATGGACCAGGGCCTTCGCTTCGCGATCCGTGAGGGCGGCCGCACGGTCGGCTCCGGAGTCGTGACCGAAGTCATCGAGTAATTCCGCCGACGGCCGCCTCCCAGGCGGCCGTCGACACGAAACCAAGACAGATACGACCTCTGGGGCGGGTCCCCGTCAGGGACTCGCCCTCGGTACGCCCAGAAAGGGCAAGCATTCCGTTGGCAGCAATAGCTCAGAACAAGATCAGGATCAGGCTCAAGTCCTACGACACCTCGGCCATCGAATCGGCGGCCAAGGAGATCGTGGACACGGCCACGCGCACCGGTGCCAGCGTCGCGGGCCCCGTTCCGCTGCCCACGGAGAAGAACGTCTACGTGGTCATCCGCTCGCCGTTCAAGGACAAGGACTCGCGCGAGCACTTCGAGATTCGTACGCACAAGCGGCTGATCGACATCCACCAGCCGACACCGAAGACGGTCGACTCGCTCCAGCGTCTCGACCATCTCCCGGCCGGGGTGGACATCGAGATCCGCCTGGCCGGCTGAGCGAGGAGCAAGGTGCCCGCGATCCTCGCCAAGAAGCTCGGGATGACACAGCGATTCCTCGACGACGGGCGCGTCGAGCGCGTGACCGTGCTCGAGGCCGGGCCGTGTCCGGTCACGGCGATCCGCACCGAGGAGCGCGACGGCTACAACGCCGTCCAGCTCGGCTTCGGCGCCGTGAAGGAGAAGCGCCTGACCAAGGGCGAGCTCGGCCATCTCAAGAAGGCCGGCGCCGCGCCCGTCCGCCATCTCGTCGAGTTTCGCGACGAGGCCGGTGAGCTCCAGGTCGGCGACGAGGTCAGCGTCGACGTGTTCGAGCCGGGCCAGACGGTGAAGATCTCCGGCATCTCCAAGGGCAAGGGCTTCCAGGGCACGATCAAGCGCCACAACTTCAGCCGCGGGCCCGTCTCGCACGGCTCGCACAACGTCCGCGCCCCGGGCTCCATCGGCGCGTCGGCCACGCCCTCGCGCGTGTTCAAGGGCATTCGCGGCCCCGGGCGCATGGGCGGCAAGCGCGTCACCCAGCGCGGCATCGAGGTCGTCGAGGTCATTCCCGGCCGCAACCTGCTGCTCGTCCGCGGCGCGGTCCCCGGGCCCAAGAATGGAACGGTGGAGGTGCGCACGGATGGCTGACCCGAAGGCTCCCTGGCTGCACAAGCAGGGCGGCGTGACCCTCGACGCCGAGGTGTTCGGCGCGCGCTGGAACGAGGCGCTCGTCCACGAGTGCGTCCGGGCCGAGCTCGGCGCCAAGCGCAAGGGCACGGCGGCCACCCGCACCCGCGGGATGGTCCGCGGCGGCGGCAGCAAGCCCTGGCGCCAGAAGGGCACCGGCCGGGCCCGCGCGGGCTCGATCCGCTCTCCCATCTGGACCGGCGGCGGCACCGTCTTCGGCCCCTCGCCTCGCCGCTACACCGTGAAGGTCAACCGCAAGGCCCGCCGCGCCGCGCTGCGCAGCGCCCTGTCGTTGCACGCCGGCCGCGGCTCGATCGCCGCCGTCGACGCCCCGGGGTTCGACGACCCGTCGTCCAAGCGCGCCGCCGAGGCGCTGGCCAAGTGGGGCGGCGACCTGCCCGCGCTCATCGTGCTGACCGAGGACGAGGTGGCCGCGGTCAAGTCGTTTCGCAACCTGGACCGCGTCGCGGTCCTGCCCGCCGGCAACGTGGGGATCGCCGACATCGTGGGGGCCGCGTCGCTCGTGGTCTCCGAGGCGGCTCTGGCCACCCTCACCGCCCTGGCCAAGGGCGAGACCGTCCAGTCCGAGAAGTCCGAGAAGTCCGAGGAGGTGAGCGCCTGATGGAGCCCACGCAGGTGATCATCCGCCCGGTCGTTACCGAGAAGAGCTACGCGCTCGCCGCGGCCGGCAAGTACAGCTTCCGCGTCCATCCCGACGCCCACAAGACCCAGATCCGCCAGGCCATCGAGCAGCTGTTCGAGGTCAGCGTGATCGAGGTGCGCACGATGTCGGTGAAGTCCAAGCCCAAGCGCCGCGGCCTGACGTCGGGTCGCTCGCGCCAGTGGAAGAAGGCGATCGTCCAGGTGGCGCCGGGCGACGAGATCCCGATCTTCGCCGGACTCGAAGGGACGGCCGGCTGATGCCCCTGCGCAAGCCCAAGCCCACCAGCCCCGGCCGGCGCTTCGCCACCTACCCGGACTTCGCCGAGATCACCAAGGGCGAGCCGGAGAAGAGCCTGGTCGAGGGCCTCAAGAAGTCCGGCGGGCGCAACGCCCACGGGCGCAAGACGTCGCGCCACCGCGGTGGCGGCGCCAAGCGCCTGTACCGGCGCATCGACTTCAAGCGCCGCAAGGACGGCGTTCCCGCCAAGGTCGCCGCGATCGAGTACGACCCCAACCGCTCGTCCTACATCGCGCTGCTGCACTACAGCGATGGCGAGAAGGCCTACATCCTGGCCCCGCAGCGCCTGCGGGTCGGCGCGACCGTCCAGTCCGGCGACCGGGTGGAGATCTCGGTGGGCAACTCGCTGCCGCTGGCCAACATGCCGGTCGGCACGATCGTCCACAACGTCGAGCTCCAGCCGGGGCGCGGCGGGCAGATGGGACGGGCCGCCGGCACGGCGATCCAGCTCATGGCCAAGGACGCCGGCATGGCCACGCTGCGCCTGCCCTCCGGGGAGATGCGCATGGTGCGGACCGAGTGCCGCGCCACCGTGGGCACGATCGGCAACGCCGATCACCAGAACATCAAGGTCGGCAAGGCGGGCCGCAAGCGCCACATGGGCGTCCGCCCGCAGACGCGCGGCACCGCCATGAACCCCGTCGACCATCCGCACGGCGGCGGCGAGGGCTCCACGACGGCCGGCCGCCATCCCGTGACTCCCTGGGGCGTGCCGACCCTCGGCTACCGAACCCGTAAGAAGAACAAGGCGTCCGACCGCTACATCGTCCGCGGGCGCAGGAGGGGCAAGAAGAGGTGAGTCGTTCCAGCAAGAAGGGACCTTGGATCGAGGAGCGCCTGCTGGCGCGCGTCGAGTCGATGAACTCCTCGGGCACCAAGCAGATGATCAAGACCTGGTCGCGGACCTCCACGATCTTCCCCGAGATGGTGGGCCACACCATCGCGGTCCACGACGGCCAGAAGCATGTCCCGGTGTTCGTCACCGAGGCCATGGTCGGCCACAAGCTGGGCGAGTTCGCTCCCACCCGCAAGTTCCGAGGCCACGCCGGCACGGCCAAGATGCGATGACCGACGAGCCGGAAAAGCGCGACGAGACCGAGGCCTCCGAGGCCGACGCCGCCGCGGAGGAGAAGCCCAAGCGCCGGCGCAGCCGCGCCAAGGCCAAGCCCGCCGCGGAGAAGGCGGCCGCGAAGGCGGAGGCCAAGGCCGAGCCCGAGGCGAAGGCCGACGACGAGGCCGAAAAGCCCAAGCCGGCCCGCTCTCGCACGCGCGCGAAGAAGAAGGACGACGAGCCCGCCGAGGCCGGGAAGCCGGCGAAGGCCGAGGCCGAGGAGAAGGCGGCCAAGCCCGCCTCGAAGCGCAAGCGCGACGCCGCCGAGCCGGCGGCCGCGCCTCCGGTCGTGCGCGCCCAGGCCAAGTACGTGCGGTCGTCGGCGCGCAAGGCCCGTCTGGTCTGCGAGCACATCCGGGGCAAGGACGTCGACGAGGCCCGCGCGATCCTGCGCTACACCCCTCGCTCCGTGGCGCGTGACTGGTCCAAGCTGCTGGAGTCGGCGGTGGCCAACGCCGAGCACAACCACGAGCTGGTGGGCGACGACCTGCTCATCTCCGAGGCCTTCGCCGACGAGGGCCCGACGCTCAAGCGCTACCGGCCCCGCGCCATGGGGCGAGCGACGCGCATCCGCAAGCGCACCTCCCACCTGACCATCAAGCTCAAGCCGAAGGAGTAGTTATGGGTCAGAAAGTCCATCCCGAGTCACTCCGCGTCGGCTACATCCATGACTGGAAGGCGAACTGGTTCAACGAGCGCAACTTCGCCGATTACCTCGACGAGGACGTGAAGATCCGCGCGCATATCAACGGCAAGCTCGCGCACGCGGGCCTGTCGCGGATCACGATCCGCAAGGACGCCAACGAGGTGGAGATCAACATCCACACCGCGCGCCCGGGGATCGTGATCGGCAAGTCCGGCAGCGAGGTCGACGCCCTGCGCAAGGACCTCCACCGGATGACGCGCAAGCAGATCAAGGTCAACATCCACGAGATCAAGCGCCCCGAGCTCGACGCGCCGCTGGTCGCGCAGTCGATCGGCGAGCAGCTCCAGAACCGCGTCGCCTTCCGCCGCGCCATGAAGCGCGCGCTGACCTCGGCCATGCGGTCGGGAGCCAAGGGCGTCAAGGTCCAGGTGTCCGGCCGGCTGGGCGGCGCCGAGATGGCCCGCACCGAGGGCTACTCCGACGGCCGCGTCCCGCTGCACACGCTGCGCGCCGACATCGACTACGGCTTCTACGAGGCGCGCACGACCTTCGGGCGCATCGGCGTCAAGTGCTGGATCAACAAGGGCGAGATCATGCCCGAGGGCTACGCCGGCGCCGACCTGACCGACGTCGACGCGCCGCTGCCCGGCGATCGCGACCGCCGTGACGATCGCGGCGGCCGGGGCCGGGGTGACGGTCGTGGCCGTGGCGGCGGGGGCGGCGGAGGCCGCGGCGGCGGCGGTGGCGGAGGCCGCGGCGGCGGTGGCCGTGGTGGCGGTGGCGGCGGCGGTCGCGGCGGCGGCGGTGGCGGTCCGCGCGGCGGCGGTGGCCGTGGCGGCGGCGGCGGTCGCGGTGGCGGCGGCGGCGGTCCGCGCGGCGGCGGCGGAGGCCGCGGCGGCGGGGCTCCCGGCGGAGGTGGCCGCTGATGCTCTCGCCCAAGCGCGTCAAGCACCGCAAGCAGCACCGCGGTCGCATGCGCGGCAACTCGCGCGGCCAGACCAACGTGCAGTTCGGCGACTACGGGCTCAAGGCCCTCGAACGCGGCTGGATCACCAACCGCCAGATCGAGGCTGCCCGAATCGCCATGACCCGCTACATCAAGCGCGGCGGGAAGGTGTGGATCAATCTCTATCCTGACAAGCCCTTCACCCAGAAGCCCGCGGAGACCCGGATGGGATCCGGCAAGGGCAATCCCGAGGGATGGGTGGCGGTGGTCAAGCCCGGTCGCGTGATGTTCGAGCTGGCCGGGGTCCCCGAGGACCAGGCGCGCGAGGCGATGCGCCTCGCCGGGCACAAGCTGCCGGTCAAGACGAAGTTCATCGCCCGCGAGGGGCAGTACTAGACATATGCCGAAAGCGAAGGAAGTCCACGACATGAGCGACGAGGTCCTGGTGGAGCACATCCGCAACACCCGCCAGGAGCTGTTCGGGCTGCGCTTTCGCCATGCCACGGGAGAACTTGAGAACACCGCCGGGCTGGGAGGCGCCAAGCGCGACCTCGCCCGCGCCCTGACGGTCGCGCGCCAGCGCGGAATCGACCTAGAACGAGAGCTGAGCAGCTGATGGCCGAAGAAGAGAAGGACGAGCAGGTGACCGAGGACGCGCCGGCCGAGGAGGCCCCGGTGGAGGAGACCCCTGCCGCCGATGAGACCCCTGCCGCCGAGGAGACTCCCGCCGCCGAGGAGGCGCCTGCGGAGGAGGCTCCGGCCGAGGAGCCTGTCGCCGAGGAGCCCGCGGCTGAAGAGGAGCCCGCGGCCGAGGAGCCCGTCGCCGAGGACGCGCCCGCCGAGCCCGCCGAGCCCGAGGAGGTCCTGTCTCCCAAGGAGCAGCGCAAGCGCGATCGCGGCCGTCACTCGGGCGAGGCCCGCCCGACCCGCAGCCCCGACGAGCGCCGCGGCGAGCGCGAGGCCAAGCGCCTCGCCAACGCCAAGCAGCGCCGCGCCTACCGCGCCAAGTCGCGCGAGAAGGCGAAGGCTCGCCGCGCGGAGCGCCCGGCCGCCGAGCCGCTTGCGCCGGTCGAGCGCTCGCATGGCCGCGCCAAGATGCGCCAGGGCGTCGTCGTGTCCGACAAAGCCGACAAGACGATCACCGTGCGCGTCGACGTCGCCCGTCGCCATCGCCGCTACGAGAAGATCATCCGCAGCTCGTCCACGCTGCACGCGCACGACGAGAGCAACGAGGCCAACATCGGCGACACCGTCAGCGTGATCGAGAGCCGGCCGCTCTCGCGCACCAAGCGCTGGCGGCTGGTCGAGGTCCTGGAGCGCGCCAAGTGATCCAGAACGAGACACGGCTTCGGGTGGCCGACAACACGGGCGCCCGCGAAATCCTCTGCATCCGCGTCCGCGGCGGCTCGCGCCGGCGCTACGCGGGCGTGGGCGACACCATCGTCGCCACCGTCAAGCAGGCCAACCCCCAGGGGTCGGTCAAGAAGGGCGAGGTCGTGACCGCGGTCGTCGTGCGCACGCGCAAGGAGTTCGGGCGCGAGGACGGCACCTACATCGCCTTCGACGAGAACGCCGCCGTGCTCATCGACGCCCAGAACAACCCGCGCGGCACCCGCATCTTCGGTCCCGTGGCTCGCGAGCTGCGCGATCGCAACTTCATGAAGATCGTCTCGCTGGCGCCGGAGGTCCTGTAGCCATGGCCCGGATTCGCAAGGACGACACCGTGATCGTCATCAGCGGGAAGGACAAGGGCAAGACCGGCCGCGTACTCCGGGTCGACCCCGCCAAGCAGAAGGTCTTCGTCGAGGGCCTGAACATCGTCAAGCGCCACATCCGCCCGCAGCAGGTTCGAGACGCCCAGCGCGCCGAGCAGGTGGGCGGCGTGATCGAGCGCGAGGGTCCCATTCACGTGTCCAACGTGATGCTGGTCGACCCCAAGGAGAACAAGCCCACCCGCGTGGGGATCGAGCGCGACCCCGACGGCACGCGCCGTCGCGTCGCCAAGCGCTCCGGAACGAGAATCGAGTAGCCATGCCGCCCGCACGCCTCAAGGAACGCTACGAGCAGGAGATCCGCCCCGAGCTGGTCAAGCGGTTCAGGTACACGACGCCGATGCAGGCGCCCAAGATCACCAAGATCACGCTGAACATGGGCGTGGGCGAGGCCAAGCAGGACTCGAAGATGCTCGAGGCCGCCAGCGAGCAGCTGGGCACCATCGCGGGCCAGAAGCCCAACGTCCGGCGCGCGCGCAAGTCGATCGCCTCCTTCAAGCTGCGCGAGGGCATGCCCGTGGGCGTGGCCGTCACGCTGCGCGGCGAGCGCTCGTACGAGTTCCTCGACCGCCTGATGTCGATCGCCATCCCGCGGATCCGCGACTTCCGGGGTCTCAATCCCCGCTCGTTCGACGGTCGCGGCAACTACACGATCGGCCTGCGCGAGCAGATCATCTTCCCCGAGATCGACTACGACGCGATCGACCAGGTCCGAGGTCTGGACGTGACGATCACGACCACGGCTCAGAGCGACGAGGAGGCCTTCGCGCTGCTCGAGGCGTTCGGCATGCCATTCTCCCGGGAGGGCCGTCCGGGCGGCCCGAGCGCCGACGAGCAGGCGGAGGCCGAGGAGGAGCAGCGCAAGGAGGAGGCGCGCCAGCGCGCCGAGGCCGAGCAGGCCGCGCTGGAGCAGCTCAAGGAGGAGAACCCGGAGGCCTATGCCAAGCCCGAGCCCAAGCCCGAGGAGGGCGAGGGGGATGGCGAGGCCGCGTCCGACGAGCAGACCACCGAGAAGGAACAGGAGTAGATGGCCAAGACTTCACAGCGAGTGCGCCAGCAGCGCACGCCCAAGTACAAGACCCGCGGCTACACCCGCTGCCGCCGGTGCGGCCGCGCGCGAGCCGTGTATCGCAAGTTCGGCGTCTGCCGGATCTGCCTGCGCGAGCTCGCCCACGACGGCTTCATCCCCGGGATGACGAAGAGCAGCTGGTAAGGACCCCGACGCATGTCCATGACCGACCCCACATCCGACTTCCTCACGCGAATCCGCAACGGGCTCGCGGCCCAGAAGGAGGCCATCGAGGCCCCCTCGTCGCGCCTGTGCAAGGACATCGCGCGGATCCTCAAGGAGCAGGGCTACATCGAGGGCTTCGACGTCCAGCCTCCCGAGCCGCAGCGCGCGGGCGAGCACGTCCGCGTGATCCTGCGCTACACCGAGGAGCGCAAGCCGGTGATCTCCGGCCTGCGCCGGGTGTCTCGCCCCGGCCGCCGCACGTACGTCGACGCCCGGCACATCCCCAAGGTGCAGGGCGGCATGGGCACGACGATCATCTCCACCTCGTCCGGTGTGATGACCGGGCACGACGCCCGCAACAAGGGCATCGGCGGCGAGCTCGTGGCGGAGGTCTGGTGAGCGCCTGATGTCTCGTATCGGCAAGCAGCCCATCGACGTCCCCGCGGGCGTCACCGTCTCGATCGAGCCCGACGTCGTGCGCGTCAACGGGCCCAAGGGCGAGCTGTCCGAGCGCATCCCGCGCGACATCACCGTCGCGCAGGACGGCGAGCAGCTCCTCGTCACGCGGCCGACCGACCGCGGCGAGCACCGTGCGCTGCACGGCCTGACCCGGTCGCTGGTCTTCAACATGGTCCAGGGCGTCACCGCCGGCTACGAGCGGTCGCTGGAGATCCAGGGCGTCGGCTACCGCGCCCAGAAGAAGGGCAACGACCTCGAGCTGGCCCTGGGCTACTCGCACCCCGTGTCCGTCAAGGCCCCGGACGGCATCGAGTTCGAGGTTCCCCAGCCGACCCGGATCGTGGTCCGCGGCATCAGCAAGCAGCTCGTGGGCGAGACCGCGGCGAACATCCGCAAGCAGCGTCCGCCCGAGCCCTACAAGGGCAAGGGGATCCGCTACGAGGGCGAGTACGTCGCCCGGAAGGTGGGCAAGCGCGCATGACCGTCGCCACGAAGTCCAGCCGCCGCCTGCGCCGCCGCCGGCGCGTACGCGCCAAGGTTCGCGGCACGGCCCAGCGGCCCCGCATCTCGATCTTCCGCTCCAACCGTGGCATCAGCGCGCAGCTCATCGACGACGACGCCGGGCGCACGCTCGCGGCCGTCGTCTGGACCGAGGCCGATCTCAAGGGCCTGGGCCGGATGGAGCAGGCGGGCAAGGCCGGCCAGGTGCTGGCGCAGCGCGCCAAGTCCGCCGGCATCGAGCGCGCGGTGTTCGACCGCGGCGGCTACCGCTATCACGGCCGGGTCAAGGCCCTGGCCGAGGGCGCCCGGGAGGGCGGCCTCGCCTTCTGAGCTACCCTCAAGCGTCCATGGCAGCCAGAGATCGCAGCAAGAGCCCCGCCGGCCTCGACCTCCAGGAGCGAGTGGTCGAGATCAACCGTGTCGCCAAGGTCGTCAAGGGCGGCCGGCGCTTCTCCTTCACCGCGCTGGTCGTGGTCGGGGACGAGAACGGCACCGTCGGCGTCGGCTACGGCAAGGCCAACGAGGTCCCCGTGGCCATCCAGAAGGGCGTCGAGCGCGCCAAGAAGAGCCTCTTCCGCGTGCCCATGCACGGCTCCACGATCACCCACAAGGTCGTCGGCCGCTACGGCTCCGGCCAGGTGCTGCTCAAGCCCGCCTCCCCCGGTACCGGGGTCATCGCCGGCGGCGGCGTCCGCGCCGTGCTGGAGCTGGCCGGGATCAGCGACATCCTGTCCAAGAGCCTGGGCTCCCAGAACCCGATCAACCTCGTCAAGGCGACCGTGACCGGCCTTCAGGGCCTGCGCACGCCGCAGGAGGTCGCGGCTCTGCGCGGCCTGAGCATCGACCAGGTCCTCGGCCTCAACAAGTCCGAGCCCCAGGGAGAGCTCACCGACACACCCGCCGCTGACGCGCCCGCGGCGTCATGAGCAAGCTCACGATCACCCAGCGCCGTTCGCGAAACGGAGCCAACGCCCGTCAGCTGGACACGCTGCGCTCGCTGGGCCTGCGCCGCATCAACCAGAGCGTGGCGCACGACGACACGCCCGCGGTGCGCGGGATGCTCGACCGCGTCGCCCACCTCGTCGAGGTGGAGGAGGGCTCATGAGCGAGCGCATCGGCCTGCACACGCTCAAGCCCAACCGCGGGTCCACCAAGCCGCGCAAGCGCGTCGGCCGCGGCGAGGGCTCGGGCACGGGCAAGACCTCGGGCCGCGGCCAGAAGGGCGCGGGCTCGCGCTCGGGCTCCAAGCGCAAGGTCGGCTTCGAGGGCGGGCAGAACCCGATCCACATGCGGATGCGCAAGCTGCGCGGCCCGCACATGAAGAAGTCGATGCCCTTCGAGCAGTTCCGGACGCACACGCAGCCGGTCAATCTCTCCGACCTCGAGGCCCGCTTCGACGCCGGCGCCGAGGTCACGCCCGACTCGCTGCGCGAGAAGGGCCTGGCGACGCGCAAGGACGTCCCGGTCAAGATCCTCGCCAAGGGCGAGCTGAGCAAGGCCCTGACGGTCCACGCCCACGGCTTCAGCGCCGCGGCGCGCGAGCGCATCGAGGGCGCCGGCGGCACCTGCCAGCCCATCGAGAGCTAGCTTCGATGTTCCGCACGATCTCCAGCGCCTTCACCGTTCCGGAGATCCGCAAGAAGCTCGCCTTCACGGCCGGCATGCTCGCGCTCTACCGCCTCGGCTCGCACATCCCGGTGCCGGGGATCGACACCAAGGCCGTCGAGGACATCCAGAAGAACTTCTCCGGGAACAACATCCTGGGGTTCCTCAACGTGTTCTCGGGCGGAGGCCTCCAGCGCGTGGCGATCTTCGCGCTGGGGATCATGCCCTACATCACGGCCTCGATCATCCTGCAGCTCCTGACCGTGGTCGTGCCCTCGCTGGAGAAGCTCCAGAAGGAGGGCGAGGTCGGCCAGGCCCGCATCACGCAGTACACGCGCTATCTCACCGTCGGGCTCGCGCTGGCCCAGTCAGTCGGCTACGTCTTCCTCTTCAAGTCCTTCGGCAGCAACGCCGGCAGCCCGGTCATCCAGAACTTCAATGGCGCCAAGGTCTTCATGATCGTCGTCTCGCTCACCGCGGGGACGATCCTGCTCATGTGGCTGGGCGAGCTGATCACTCAGCGCGGCATCGGCAACGGGATCTCGCTGATGATCTTCGCCTCGATCGCGTCGCGCATCCCCAACGGGGTGCAGGCGTGGTGGACCAACCCCGACCAGGTCTTCAAGGTCATGATGCCCTTCGTCGCGCTGGCCGTGATCGCCGCGATCGTGTTCGTCCAGGAGGGCCAGCGCCGGATCCCGGTCCAGTACGCCAAGCGCGTGATCGGGCGCCGGATGTCGCAGGGCGGCCAGACCTACCTGCCGCTGCGCGTGAACATGGCGGGCGTGATCCCCGTGATCTTCGCCGCCTCGATCATGGCCTTCCCGCCCACCGTCGGCCAGCTGATCAACAAGCCCTGGGCGCGCGACCTCTCGAGCTTCTTCTCGCCCAACGACTGGCCCTACATCGTCGGGGAGACGATCTTCATCATCCTGTTCACGTACTTCTACACGGCGGTCACGTTCAATCCCGTCGACCAGGCCGACAACCTGCGCAAGTACGGCGGGTTCATACCCGGGGTGAGACCGGGCCGGCCAACGGCCGAGTTCCTCGACCGAATACTCGCCCGGCTGACGTTCCCGGGGGCGCTCTTCCTGGCCGCCGTCGCGGCCCTGCCGACCATCCTCATCAACCAGACGAGCGCGAACTTCTTCTTCGGCGGGACCTCGATCCTGATCGTCATCGGCGTCGCCCTGGACACGATGAAACAGCTCGAGGCGCAGCTCATGATGCGCAACTACGAGGGCTTCCTGAAATAGCCGGCGGGCGGCTTCCCGCCCGGCGGTCACGCTGCGGACGTGCTCGACTGGCTTCGCAGGGCCGATTTGCTCTAGATTCACACGCCCCGTGTCGGAGCTCAACCTCATTCTGCTGGGACCCCCGGGAGCCGGAAAGGGAACCCAGGCCCAGAGGCTGATCGAGGACTTTCGGCTGCCCTACGTGGCGACCGGCGAGATGCTCCGCGCCGCGGTCCGCGACGAGACCGAGCTGGGCCAGGAGGCCAAGAAGTACATGAACAACGGCGACCTGGTCCCCGACGAGGTGATCATCGGGGTCGCCGTCGAGCGCCTCCAGCAGTCCGACACCGCCGACGGCTTCATCCTCGACGGCTTCCCGCGCACGGTCGAGCAGGCGAAGGCGCTGGACTCCGAGCTGCAGGGCGTGGGCCGCGAGCTGACGGCCGCGCTGCTCATCGACGTGCCCGACGAGGAGGTCGTCCGGCGCATCTCCGGGCGGCGCCAGTGCGTCAAGAACGAGACGCACATCTACCACGTCGAGTTCGACCCGCCCAAGCACGACGACGTCTGCGATCAGGACGGGGCCCGGCTCATCCAGCGCGAGGACGACAAGCCGGACACCGTCAAGCACCGGCTCGAGGTCTACCACGAGCAGACCGCTCCGGTCATCGACTACTACGAGGACCAGGGCCTGCTGCGGCGCTTCGACGGCAGCCGCAGCCCGACCGAGGTGCACGATCACATCCGCGCTACCCTGGCCACACTGCGACTGGAAGACCAGCTTTAGCGTGATCATCAAGAAGAGCCCTGACGAGATCGACAAGATGGCCGCCGCCGGCCAGATCCTCATCAGGACACTGGCCCTCATGGAGAGCAAGCTGCGGCCGGGAGTGACGACGGCCGAGCTGGACGCCGCGGCCGAGAAGTTCATCCGCTCCCAGGGCGCCGAGCCGGCCTTCAAGGGCTATCGCGGGTTCCCGGGCTCCATCTGCACCTCGCCGAACTCGATGATCGTCCACGGGATCCCGGGGCGCTTCGCGCTCTCGCGCGGGGACATCCTGTCGGTGGACGTCGGCGTGGTCCTCGACGGCTGGGTGGCCGACGCCGCCCGGACCTTCCCGGTGGGGCCCGTCTCGCCCATCGCCACCCGCCTCCTGCGGTCCACCGAGGCCGCGCTCTTCGCCGCCGCGGAGCAGTGCCGGCCGGGCAACCGGCTGGGCGACGTGTCCCACGCCGTCCAGCAGCACGTCGAGGCCGACGGGTTCTCAGTCGTGCGCTCGCTCGTCGGGCACGGCATCGGCCGCGACATGCACGAGGACCCGCAGATTCCCAACTTCGGCGATCCCGGGCGGGGTCCCGAGCTCGAGGAGGGGATGGTCCTGGCGGTCGAGCCGATGGTCACGGCGGGGCGCCACTCGGTCCGGATGGGCGACGATCACTGGGCGATCTACTCCCAGGACGGGTCCCTCGCCGCGCACTTCGAATTCACGATCGCGGTGACCGCCGAAGGGCCCCGGATCCTCACGCCCTGGCACGAGGGCGCGAAGCAGGCCGCGGCATAAAACGGCGCACTCGCTTTGGTACCATGCGTGGTCGCGCTCTTAGCGGCGTGGTTATTGCTGCAAGCAGCATTCCGCGACCGGGTAGCGGCAGCCGTACCGGCGGCCAGAGCCCGTTCGTAGGAATCCAGTCCGAAGGGGATCATGAAAGTACGACCGTCGGTCAAGCCGATGTGCGAGAAGTGCAAGATCATCCGACGCCACGGCGCGGTCCTCGTGATCTGCCAGAACCCCCGTCACAAGCAGCGGCAGGGGTGAGCGGCTAGCACGATGGCTCGTATCGCCGGCGTCAACGTTCCCCTAAACAAGCGGGTCGAGATCGGTCTCACGTACGTGTACGGGATCGGGCGTTCGACCTCCAACCAGGTCCTCAACCAGGTGGGTGTCGCGCCCGACACCTACGTGCGCGACCTGACCGACGACGAGGTCGTCAAGCTCCGCGACGCCATCGAGGCGCTGACGGTCGAGGGCGATCTGCGGCGCGAGCGCTCGCAGAACGTCAAGCGACTGATGGAGATCGGCTGCTATCGCGGCCTGCGCCACCGGCGCGGCATGCCCGTCCGCGGCCAGCGGACCAAGACCAACGCCCGCACGCGCAAGGGCCCGCGCCGCATGCAGGTGGCCGGCAAGAAGAGGGCCACGAAGAAGTGAAGACGCCCAACCCCCGATCCACGCACCCACGGCCGACGCGCAATCTCTTCGCTGGATCTGACGTCTGATGCCCGCTCCCCGTAGACCGCGCGCGCGCCGCAAGGCGAAGAAGAACATCGCCATCGGCCAGGCGCACATCAAGACCAGCTTCAACAACACGATCGTCACGCTGACCGACCGCGAGGGCGCCGTGATCGCCTGGGAGTCGGCCGGAGGCGCCGGGTTCAAGGGCTCGCGCAAGTCCACTCCGTTCGCCGCGCAGGTGACGGCCGACGCCGCCGCCCGCAAGGGCATGGAGCACGGCCTGCAGAAGGTCGACGTCTACGTCAAGGGCCCGGGCTCGGGCCGCGAGACCGCGATCCGCTCCCTGCAGGCCGCCGGCCTGGAGGTCACCTCGGTCCGCGACGTCACGCCCCAGGCCCACAACGGCTGCCGCCCCCGCAAGCGGCGGAGGGTGTAGGCATGGCCCGCGACACCTCACCCCAGTGCAAGCAGTGCCGCCGCGAGGGCCAGAAGCTCTTCCTCAAGGGCGAGCGCTGCCTGACGGACAAGTGCGGCGTCGAGCGGCGGTCCTACCCGCCGGGCGACCACGGCCGCGGCCGCCAGAAGCAGAGCGAGTACCGCGTGCAGCTGCGCGAGAAGCAGAAGACGCGCCGCTACTACGGGGTGCAGGAGAAGCAGTTCCGCATCTATTACGCCAAGGCGAGCCGCCAGGCCGGGATCACCGGCGAGAACCTCCTCACGCTGCTCGAGTGCCGTCTCGACAACGTGCTGGTGCGGCTCGGGTTCGCGGCCTCCCGCCGCCAGGCCCGTCAGCTCATTCGTCACGGCCATTGGACCGTGAACGGCCGCCGGGTGGACATCCCGTCCTACCAGGTGCGTCCCGGAGACGTCATCGCCGTCAAGGCCGGCACGCCGGCCGAGCCGGCCATCCGGGATGCCACGGAGCTGACCGGCCAGATTCCCGCCTGGTTGCAGGCCGACCACGACGGGCTGACGGCGAAGGTGCTGCGCAAGCCGGAGCGCAACGAGATTGCCGCCCCGGTGCAGGAGCAGCTCATCGTCGAGCTGTACTCGAAGTAACGACTTGACCCGCGCCGTCCGGCGCGGAGCAGGGCGCGCCGACCGGCGCGCCGCACACGATCACGACGCGAAGGACCCCGATGCTTGACTTCCAGATCCCCCGGATCACCTCCGAGAACGTCGAGGACAACCGCGGCTCGTTCACCATCGAGCCCCTCGACCGCGGCTTCGGCTACACGTTCGGCAACTCCCTGCGCCGCGTGCTGCTCTCGTCGCTGGCCGGCGCGGCCGTCACGAGCGTTCGCATCGAGGGCGTGGCGCACGAGTTCTCGACGATCAAGGGCGTCACGGAAGACGTCACCGACATCGTGCTCAACCTCAAGGGCATCGTCTGCCGGATGCACTCCGACGCCACCGAGGTCGAGGCGCCGCTGGTCGTGACCGGACCCGGTGACATCACCGCCAAGGACATCGACCTGCCCGCCGGGGTGGAGATCCTCAACCCCGACGCCCACATCGCCACGCTCGAGAAGAAGACGAAGCTCGAGCTCTACCTGACGATCGGCCGTGGCCGCGGCTACAAGCCCGCGGAGGACAACAAGTCCCCCGACCAGCCGATCGGCGTGATTCCCATCGACTCGATCTTCTCGCCCGTGCGGCGAGTCGCCTACGCCGTCGACCAGGCGCGCGTCGGCCAGCGCACGGACTTCGACAAGCTCACGCTGGACATCGAGACCGACGGTTCCCTGGAGCCGCAGGCCGCGCTGCGCGAGGCGGCGGAGATCCTCATCTCCCACCTGGCGATCTTCACCGACGAGGACCGCATCGAGGAGCTGCGCGGGGCGATGCCCGGCGCTCTGGATGCCGGCGCCGCTCCGGCCGGCCCCGCGGGGGCGGCCGCTCGGCCCTCCAGCGGCATGGACGAGATCCTCATCGAGGAGCTCGAGCTCGGCGTGCGCTCGTACAACTGCCTCAAGCGCGCGGGGATTCAGACCGTCGGCGACCTCGTCTCCAAGAGCGAGGGCGAGCTGGCGGCCATCCCCAACTTCGGCAAGAAGTCGATCGATGAGGTCGTCGAGACGCTGCAGGCGCGGGGCCTGGATCTGCGCAACGACTAGTCTCTCCAGTCGCCATGCGCCATCAGAAGACCCGTCACAAGCTCTCGCGGTCGGCGTCCCACCGCAAGCTGCTGCTGCGCAACCTCTGCAAGGAGGTCATCGACCACGAGCGCATCAAGACCACCGAGGCCAAGGCCAAGGCGGTCAAGCCGGAGGTCGAGAAGCTCATCACGCTGGCCAAGCGCGGTGACCTTCACGCTCGCCGGCAGGCGCTCTCGGCGCTGGGGCAGGACAAGTTCGCCGTCCACAAGCTCTTCGAGGAGGTCGCTCCGCGCTACGCCGAGCGGCCCGGGGGCTACACGCGGATCCTGAAGATCGGTCCCCGTCGCAGCGATGCGACGGAGATGGTCTACCTCGAGCTGGTGTAGGCACCCCGCCGCGGCGGCGTGACCTCCCGCCTCGTCCTCGAGTACGACGGCGGCCCGTTCATGGGCTGGGCGCGGCAGCCCGGCCTCCGGACGGTTCAGGGCGAGCTCGAGACCGCTCTTTCCACGCTGCTGCGCCGGCCCGTCGAGGTGACGGCCGCGGGGCGCACCGACCGGGGCGTCCACGCGTGGAGGCAGGTGGTCTCCTACGAGGGGGAGCCGGCCGCTCTGCGGGGGCTCGATGCGTTGCTGCCCGACGCGATCGCCGCCGTGCGCAGCGAGGCGGCACAGGACGGCTTCGATGCCCGGCGCGACGCGGTGAGTCGCACCTACTGCTACCGGGTGCTGACCCGGCAGGCGCCCAACCCGTTCGAGCGGGGTAGGGCGCTGTGGTGGCCCCACCGGATCGACCTCCAGGCGCTCCGGGCGGCGGCGTTCGAGCTCGAGGGCACGCACGACTTCACGGCGTTCACCCCGACCGACACGGAGCACGTCCGCTTCGAGCGCGTGGTGCACAGCGCCCACTGGCTCCAGCGGGACGACGTGCTCGAGTTCTGGATCGAGGCCGACTCGTTCCTGCGCCACATGAACCGGGTGCTCGTGGGCACGATGCTCGAGGTGGCGGGGGGCCGGCGCAGCCTGGAGGGCTTCACGGCGCTGCTCGAGGGGCGTCCGCGCAGCGAGGCCGGGAACACCGCACCGCCTCACGGCCTGTACTTCGCGCGCGTCACGTATCCGGAGGATCTGCCCGACTACGCTTAGGGAGATGGCACTGAAGGTTCTCCTGACCAACGACGACGGGATCATGGCCGAGGGCCTGCAGGCGCTGCGCCGCGCGCTCCTCGACGTCCCGGGGGTCGAGCTGGCCGTCATCGCGCCGGACTCCAACCGCTCGGCCGTGGGGCGGGGCATCACCACGCGCCGGCCGCTGTGGGTGGAGGAGATCGACTTCGGCGACGGCACCGTCGGCTACGCCACCGATGGCACGCCCGTCGACTGCGTGCGCTTCGCCTCACTGGGCCTGATCGACGGCTTCGAGGCCGAGCTCGTGGTGTCGGGCATCAACCACGGGTCGAACCTCGGCGACGACATCACCTACTCCGGCACGGTGGCCGCCGCCCTGGAGGGGATCGTGCTGGGCATCCCGGGCGTCGCCGTCTCCCAGCAGTCCGGGGCGGGCGAGCTCGACTTCCGCATCGGGGCCCAGTTCGACTTCTCCGTCGCCGCGCGCTTCGTGGCGCGCGTGGTGGAGGAGATCGAGGAGGTCCCGCTGCCCGAGGGGACGCTGCTCAACATCAACGTCCCGGGCGAGGCGCCCAAGGGCGTCGAGGTGACGAGCCTGGGCAAGCGGATCTACCGCGACAAGCTCGAGCTGGAGGACGAGGGCGACAACCGCCGCCTCTTCCGCATCTATGGCCGCGACATCGGCTACGAGGAGGAGCCGGGCACCGACCTCGTGGCCGTGGCGTCGGGCCGGATCGCCGTGACGCCCGTGCACTTCGACCTCACCGATCGCTCCGGGCTGGACGCCCTGGCGGTGTACGACCTGCAGCGCCTGCTCGAGCCGGCCGCCCACGAAGTCGAGTGAGCGCGAAGGCGACCAGCGACGCCACCGAGCGGGCGGCCGAGCTGCGGCGCGTCATCGAGGGGCACAACCACCGCTACTACGTCCTCGACGACCCCGAGGTGGGCGACGACGTCTACGACGCGCTCCTGGACGAGCTACGCGCCCTCGAGTCCGAGCATCCCGAGCTGCGCACGCCCGACTCCCCGACCCAGCGCGTCGGGGCCAAGCCGCTGGAGAAGTTCGTCTCGGTCCGCCACCCGCAGGTCATGCTCTCGCTGGCCAACGCGCGCAGCGAGGAGGAGCTGCGGGCCTGGGTCGAGCGGATGCGCAACCGCCTGGCCCGGGAGGGGATCTCCGAGGCTCAGTTCGACTACGTGTGCGAGCCGAAGATCGACGGCCTGGCCATCTCGCTCGTCTACCGCGACGGCGTGTTCGAGCGCGGCGCGACCCGGGGGGACGGGGAGACCGGCGAGGACGTCACGCAGAACCTGCGCACGATCAAGGCGATCCCGCTCTCGATCGGCGACGACGCCCCGGCGCTGCTGGAGGTGCGCGGGGAGGTCTACATGCCCCTGGCCGGCTTTGCCGAGCTCAACGAGCGCCGGGCCGCCGAGGGCGAGCGGACGTACATGAACCCCCGCAACGCCGCCGCGGGCGCCGTGCGCCAGCTCGACCCCCAGATCGCCGCCGACCGGCCGCTGTCGCTGTGGGTCTACGGGATCGGGGCGATGGAGGGGATCTCGTTCGAGCGCCACCGCGAGGCGCTGGACTGGCTGGCCGACCACCGCTTCCCGGTGAACCCGGAGATCCAGGTCGCCGACGACGTGGCCGAGGTCATGCGGATCTGCACGTCGTGGCAGGACCGCCGCGACACGCTCGACTACGAGATCGACGGCGTGGTGGTCAAGGTCAACGACTACGAGCTCCAGCGGCGCCTGGGCGTGGTCGGGCGCGAGCCGCGGGCGGCCGTGGCCTGGAAGTTCCCGCCCATGACGGCCGTGACGAAGCTGGTCAAGGTCCACTGGAACGTCGGGCGGACGGGGAACATCGTGCCCTTCGCCCAGCTCGAGCCCGTCCAGGTGAGCGGCGTGACGGTGAAGATGGCCACCCTGCACAACGAGGAGGACCTGGCCCGCAAGGACGTCCGCGAGGGCGACGACGTCATCGTGCTGCGCGCGGGTGACGTCATCCCCCAGGTGATCTCGCCCGCGCCCGACGCGATCAAGCGCAGGGGCCGCAAGCGCAAGCCCAAGCCGCCGGCCAACTGCCCGATCTGCAACACCAAGACGGTCAAGGCGGAGGGCGAGGTGTTCACCCGCTGCCCCAACCGCGACTGCCCGGGGCGCCAGTGGCAGCTGCTCACCCACTTCGCGGCCAAGGGCGCGATGGACATCGAGGGCATGGGCGACGAGCGGGTCAACCAGCTGATGCGCGCCGGGCTGGTGCGCAACGCCGCCGACCTCTACGACCTCACCTTCGAGCAGCTCGTCGAGCTCGAGGGCTTCGCCGACATCTCCGCCCGGCGCCTGGTGGAGGCGATCGCCGCGACGCGCGAGCGGCCCTTCGGCCGCGTGCTCTGGGCGCTGGGGATAGAGAGCGTGGGCGGAGTCAACGCCCGCAACCTGGCCCAGCGGTTCCGCTCGATCGACGCGCTCATGGCCGCCTCGCCGGAGGAGATCGCCCAGACGCCTGGGATCGGGCCGATCGTGGCCCAGACGGTGCACGACGCGCTGGCCGACGAGGCCACGCGTGAGCTGATCGAGCGTCTGCGCCGCGCGGGCGTGCAGCTCGAGCAGGAGGGGCCGGCGCCCGGCGAAGGCCCGCTGGCCGACCGGACCTTCGTCCTCACCGGCACGCTGCCCACGCTCACCCGCGAGGACGCCACGGAGCGCATCCTGGCCGCCGGCGGACGCGTGACGTCGTCAGTGTCGAAGAAGACGGACTTCGTGGTCGCCGGCGAGTCGCCCGGCTCCAAGCTCGAGAAGGCGCAGCGCCTGGGCACCGAGGTGCTCGACGAGGCGGGTCTGCTCGAGCTGCTCTCGGGCGCTCGCGACTAGGCCGGCGCGGTGCCGGCCGGGGCCTTCGCCGTGGGCGCCGGGGTGCTCGGTCTGTAGCGAGCGATCGCCGCCGCCATGCGGTCCTGGAGGGTGTGCGCTCCGGACACGCTCACGTTGTTCATCAGGATGGAGAACGCGATCACCCGGTCGGACAGGTCGCAGTAGCCCGAGAGCGCGGAGACGTTGGAGAGCGTGCCCGTCTTGGCCCGGCAGCGGCCCGCCGCCGCGGTCCCGCACATCCGCCCGCCGATCGTCCCGCTGCGGCACGCCACGCCGAGCGAGCGGCGAAACGCGGGGGCGAGGTCGGTCGACCGGTCGATGTGATCGAGGAGCGAGACGATCGTCCGCGGCGTCGTGTGGTCCGAGCGCGACAGCCCGGACCCGTCGACGACGCGCGCCGGGTGGACGCCGATGTCGCTCAGCGTGCCGCGTACGACGGCCGCGCCCGCCTGGGTCGACCCGCGGCCGCCGAACCGCGCACCCAGGTCCTTGAGCAGCGTCTCGGCGAAGAAGTTGTCCGACGGCTGGTTGGTCAGGCGGATCAGGGTCGAGATGGGAGGCGAGCTGACCGAGGCGACCAGGCCGGCGCCGCGGGGCGCTCGGCGCTCGGCGGTGCCTCCCGTGACCGGGACGCCCGAGGAGCGCAGCGCCCGCGTCAGCTGGTCGGCGGCGTAGCCCCCGGGGCGGCGCTGCACGGCGCTGCCGTTGCTCGTCAGGCCGCGGTTGAAGGCCAGCCCGCTGAGTGTGCCTCCGATGTAGGGGTCGAATCCGTACCCGGTGCTCGGGCCCCCCGGAAGGCGTCGAAGAACGTCTCGTCCCCGTACACCCTCCCCTGCACCCGGCGCACGCCCGCCGCCCTGACCCGCGCCACGAGCGTGGTCAGCGACGCGCCGGCCCCGTAGGCGCGGCGGATGAAGCTCGCCGACCCGAAGGTGGGATCGCCGCCACCGCGCAGGTAGAGGTTCCCGCGGTAGACCCCGTCGTCGCCGAGCTCCCCGTCGCCCAGCACCCGGGTGATGAGATGCCCGTTGGCGCCGAAGCGGATCAGCGCGCTCGAGGTGGTGAAGATCTTCTCGTTGGACGCCGGGACGCGCGTGCGGTCGGCGCGCAGCGCGAACAGGGTCCGGCCGTTGGCCAGGTCGACGACCAGCGCTCCCGACGCCCCGCCCGCCGGGCGCATGCTGGCGGCCAGCGATCGCCGGAGCGAGTTCTCCGGCGCTCCCGCCCACGCCGAGGAGGCGAGGGCCAGGGCGAGAACGAGCACGGCAATGGGGGCGAGCGCGCGACGCACGAGTTCCATCAGGGACGGAACACCTAGCAGAAGGCCAAGTCGCGGCGGCGCGTCAACGGAACGCGCCCGTACAATGCGTGGGGCTATGGGCAAGGTCGTCAAGCTCGAGGCTCAGGGAAAGGGCCGGAGCGCGGAGACGGCGCCGCGGGGGCGTTCTCCGCAGCGGCGCCGGCGCAGCAAGACCGCGCTCGTCCTCGGCGGGGGAGGATTCACCGGCGGCGTGTACGAGATCGGCGCGCTGCGCGCGCTCGACCTGCTCTCCGTCAACCGCACGATCAACCAGTTCGACGTGTACGTGGGGACGAGCGCCGGCTCTTTCGTGGCCGCGCTCAGCGCCAACGGCATCACTCCCGAGGAGATGATGCGCGTGGTCAACCGCCAGGTGCCCACGCCGTTCCGCGACGTCGACCTCGACCAGCTGCTGCGCCCGAACTTCTCCGAGTTCCTGAGCAGCACGCTCAAGCTGCCGTTCCGGACCATCGGGCTCGCGCGGACGCTCCTGGGCGCCGTCGGTCCGCAGTTCTCCGCCGTGGACCTCGTGACCGGCCTGGCCGAGATCCTGCCGTCCGGGCTCTACTCCGGCGCGGGCATCGAGCACTACGTGCGCACGGTGCTCTCGGACCCCGATCGCACCGACGACTTCCGGATCCTCGACAACGAGCTCTACCTGGCCGCGACCGATCTCGACACGTGCGAGCGGATCGTGTTCGGGGCGGAGGGCTGGGACGACGTCCCGATCTCCTCCGCCGTGCGCGCCTCGACCGCCCTGCCGATGGTCTACAAGCCCGTCGAGATCAAGGAGCGCGAGCTGATCGACGGAGGCATCGTGTCGACCACCAACGTCGACATCGCCGTCGAGGCCGGGGCCAAGTTCGTCGTGGTCATCAACCCGCTTGTCCCCTACGTCAACGACTTCAAGAAGCGGATCCCGACGCTCACCGGCTCGCGCGTGCGCCGCGTCTCGGACATGGGCTTTCCCCAGATCGGCTACCAGACGTTCAAGCTCCTCGCCTACCAGCGCCTGCACGAGATGGCGCGCCGGTGGGAGGAGCGCTATCCCGGCGTCGACATCGTCCTCATCGAGCCCGAGCCCAACGACGAGCTCATGTTCACGACGAGCATCATGAACTTCTCCTCGCGCGTGGACATCGCGCGCCACGGCTTCCAGTCGGTCACGCTCAAGCTCGCCCAGGACTACGACCACTTCCGCGAGGTCTGCGAGCGCCACGGCATCGAGATCTCGGCGACCCGGGTGCGCAAGGTCGTCAAGCACTTCGCCGCCGAGAAGGAGCGCACCCGCGCCTGGCGCAAGATCCTCGAGCAGACGACCGGCGCGTTGATCCGCCAAAGCGCCGACGAGAGCTAGGCCCGCCGGGTCTACCGCGTCGCCGCGCGCAGTCCCTCGATCAGCCGGTCCGTCGCCTGGGGTGACTGGATCGTGGCGCGGACGTGGTCGCCCTCGCCGAACTCCGACCCGGGGTGGACGAGGACGGCCGAGCGGCGCAGGCGGGCGGAGAGCTCGCCGTCGCGCAGGGCGGGCGCGCGCAGCCAGACGACGTTGGCCTGGGAGGGGGTGGCGTCGACGGCCATCGTGCCCAGCGACTCCAGCAGGCGGTGGCGCTCGTGCACGACGATGTCGCGCCGGCGGGCGATGGACGGGCCCCCCTTGCGCAGCGCCTCCAGGGCGCCGGCCTGGACGAGGTCGGAGACTCCCAGCGCGGGCGCGACCTGCTCGAGCAGCGGCTCGGAGCCCGGGCCGCCCATCACGTAGCCGCAGCGCATCCCCGCCAGCCCGTAGATCTTCGAGAAGGTCCGGAACACCAGCAGCCGGGGGAAGTCGTCGAGCAGGGCGAGCGAGCTGCCCGGGGCCTCGGCGTCCACGAACTCGCCCAGGGCCTCGTCCAGCAGCACCGTCACGTGCTCGGGCACGCGCCCGAGCAGGTCCCGCAGCTCCTCGGTGCGGAGGTAGGCCCCGTCCGGGTCGTTGGGGTTGCACAGGGCGATCAGCCTGGTGTGCTCCGTCACCGCGGCGAGGAGCGCGTCGGGATCCATGCCCGGCACGGGCACGGCTCGGCCGCCCGCGGCCCGCGCCATGAGCGGGTAGAGGGGGTAGGAGGGCCACGGGGTGACGAGCTCGTCGCCCTCGTTCATGAGCGAGCGCGCCGCCACGCGCAGCAGCTGCGCCGCCCCGTTGCCCACGGCCACGCGGTCGGGCTCGAGCCCGTGGCGGCGGCCGATCTCCCGGCGCAGGTCGAGCGCCAGTGGGTCGCCGGGCCGATTGATCCCGCGGCGCGCGGCGTAGGTGATCGCCGCGACGACGTCGGGGTGGGGCAGCTCGTGCCAGGTCGTCTGGGAGAGGTCGAGCGGATCGATCTTGGCCAGCGCCTTGCGCCGGCGCTCGTCCGCGCGCTCGCGCAGCTGGGCGCTGACCTCCTGGTCGGACATGCCCTCGAACTGCCGGTAGTAGTCGAGCAGGCCCACGCCTACTGCGCCGGGCCGATCGACGAGCCCGGCCCCTTGATGAGGATGAACCAGGCGAAGAAGATCGATCCGCCGATGATGGCGGTGATCGCGAAGACCCTCCCCACGGTCCCGTCGCGCTGGTCGTAGCCCGCCGCCCGGCGGGCCAGGATCCACATCAGGTCGATGCGCCGCGAGATGACCAGGCCGATCATCAGCGTGAAGAGCAGCCCGAAGAAGGCCACGGTGATGCCCAGGAAGGTGCTGCCCGAGGCGTAGTCGACCTGCGAGCCCACCCACAGCCAGGCGATCGGCAATGGCCCCCAGAACAGCAGGTTGACGAAGATCATGAGCCCCAGCAGCCCGGCGGCGACCATCCGGTCGAACCGCTGACGCGCATCCCCGCGATAGGCGGGCGTGTCGCGGTACTTGACGGGCCGAGTGCCGGGCCGGCGCCCGGTGAACAGCCCGCCCGTATCGGTCGGGTCGGTCTTCATCCGTGGCTTCTCGTGTGGGGCGAAAGGCGGGAGATCAGGACTCGTAGAGCGAGTCGAAGATCCCCTGGTACTTCTCGTTGACCACGTTGCGCTTGACCTTGAGCGTGGGGGTCAGCTCACCGGTCTCCTGCGACAGGTCGTGATCCAGTATGGCGAACTTCTTGACCTGCTCGACCTGGGCGTAGCGCGTGTTGACGTCGTCGATGATCTTCCCGATGAACTCGCGGACCTTGGGATCCTCCGCCAGCCGGGCGGGATCGGCCTCCTCCAGGCCCAGCTCCTGAGCCAGCGCGGGGGCCTCCTCCGGATCCAGCGTGACCAGGATCACGGGGAACGGCCGGCGGTCTCCGTGCATAACCGCCTGGGAGATCCAGCGGTTCTGCTTCAGGTCGTTCTCGATCAGTGCGGGGGTGATGTTCTTGCCGCCCGCGGTGATGATGATGTCCTTCTTGCGCCCGACGATGGAGATGTAGCCGTCGTCGTCGATCTTGGCCAGGTCGCCGGTGTGCAGCCAGCCCTCATCGATCGTGCCGAAGCTCTTCTCGGCATCCTTGTAGTAGCCCTGGAAGATGTTGGCGCCCTTCACCAGCAGCTCTCCGTCGTCGGCGATCTTGCACTCGACGCCCGGCAGCGCCCGACCGACGGTGCCGAACTTGTGGTTCTCGATCGTCGAGTAGGTGGCCACCGTCGCGGTCTCGGTCATCCCGTAGCCCTCGAGCACGGGCACGCCGGCGGCGTAGAAGAACTCGAGGATCTCCGAGGCGATCGGCGCCGCGCCGGTGACCGCCTGGCGGACCCGGCCGCCGAACACCGCGCGCACGTTCTTGAACACCTGCTCGTCGAGCGCGGAGAACTTCTCGCGCAGCTCGGCCGGGACCTCCTTGCCGTGGGCGTCGGCGTCGCGGACCCTGATGCCGAGCTCCACCATGCCGCGGAACTCCTCGTCGGACATCTGCTGCTTGAGCGCGGCCGTGGCCAGCGTGTAGATCTTCTCGAAGATTCGCGGGACCGACGGCAGGTAGGTCGGCTTGACCTCGGAGAGCTCGGGCACGATCGCCTTGGTGTCGCCGCCGAAGTACGCGATCGTCCCCCCGCCGTCGACGGACAGCAACTGGATGAGCAGGGCGAAGGCGTGCGCGAGCGGGAGGAAGAGGTAGACGACGTCCTCGCCGGCCTCCAGGACGCCGATGCTCTCGCACATGTCCAGGACGCCCCGGTAGTTGCCGTGGGAGAGCACGCAGCCCTTGGGCGGGCCGGTCGTCCCGGAGGTGTAGATGAAGGTGAAGGCGTCCTCGGGGCCCACCGACGCGGTGCGCTCCTTGAGGCGGGCGGGCTCAACGCCCCGGCCGCGCTCGCGGATGTCGTCCAGCGCGATGGCGTCGGCGACGTCGCCCTCGGGGTCGATGACGATGATCGTCTCCAGGCGCGGCAGGTTGTCGCGCACCGCGACGATCTTGGCCACCTGCGAGGCGTCCTCGCAGACGATCGCGCGGGCCTCGGAGTTGCTCACGACCCACTCGCACTCCTGCGGGGAGTTGGTGGGGTAGATCGGGACGACCGTGCCGCCCGCCGCGGAGATGGCGAAGTCGACGTAGGTCCAGTCGGGGCGGGTGTTGGCGAGCAGGCAGACGCGGTCGCCCTTCTCGATCCCCAGGTCCAGTAGGCCGCGCCCGATCTCGGAGACCACCTCTCCGACCTCGGCGTAGGTGACGTCGCGCCACTCGCCGTCGACCTTCCGGCGCAGCGCGATGCTGGAGGCGTACTTCTCGGCCGCCAGCGGCAGCAGGTCGGCGATCGTACGCGAGCCGGTGCTGGGACCCGGCGCGGTGGTTGCTTCCATCTCTCCTCCTTGGAACTGGAGGAGAGAGTCTAGTGCGGTCGGGCGCTTACGCCCGAGCGGTCTGGACCTGCGACTGGGAGATCGTGAACTCCCGGAGACTGCCGAGGAAGAGGGTCTTGTCGATGCGGCCTTCGAAGATCGGGACGCCCATTTCCATGCACTTGTCGATTACCTCGCGGCGGTCGAGACCTGCCTCGCGCGCGAGCTCGGTGGGCGTCAGGTGAATTGCCATCTATGGACCCCTCCTAAGGATCGTTCGCCCTGAGGTATATCGGCCCATCCAGACAGGCTCAAGTCAACGTTCGCAAAGAGCGTGTTTCCGGGCGTTTCAGATCGGATTCGGCACATCGATGAACTCGTGCCGGACCCCGAACCGCTCCGCCGCCAGCTCACCCAGGCGCCGGATCCCGAACGTCTCGGTCGCGTAGTGGCCGGCGGCGATGAAGTGGATCCCGGCCTCCCGGGCGGTGCCCATGACCTGCTCCTTGGGCTCGCCGGTGAGAAACGCGTCCAGGCCGCGCGCCACCGCTTCGTCGAGCACCTCGGCGGCGCCGCCCGAGACGATCCCGATCGTGCGCACCTGATCCGGGCCGGCGTCGAAGACCAGCGGCTCGCGCCCGGTCAGCTCCCGCACCCGTGCCAAGAGCTCGGCGGCCGGGACCCCGTCTCCGGGAAAGCGGGCGGCGAATCCGACGTCGCCGATCACGTCTCGTCCCTCGCACCCCAGGCCGTCGGCGAGCAGCGCGTTGTTGCCGATCTCGGGGTGCGCGTCGAGGGGGAGGTGGTAGGCGGCCAGGCCGATCTCCGCGCCCAGGAGGGCACGCAGCCGCGCGGCCAGTGGGCGCGAGAGGCCGAGAGGCGCGCCCTGCCAGAACAGGCCGTGGTGCACGAGGACGAGGCCCGCGCCCAGCTCGCGGGCGCGTTCGATGGTCTCGAGATTGGCCGAGACCCCGGTGGCCACCGTGCCGGTCTCGGCGGCTCCGGGGACCTGGAGGCCGTTGGGGCCGTAGTCGCGGAAGCGCTCGGATTCGAGCAGCTCGGACGCCCAGGAGACGATGTCGGCGACTTTCGTCAAAAAAAGGGTTGAAATTCCTCAGATGAACGTTACAGTTTCCACCCATTGCCCCACGGAACGGGGCAAACAGGGGAAACGTCAAGGGAGAGTAGGGGACATCGTGAGCGGGATGACAGCAACGGTCGCCGCCTACACGGGCGAAGACACGGATCTGGTTGCGGCGGTGCGGCGGGGGGACGATCGCGCCTTCGAGACCCTCTATCAGCGCTACCACACCCGGATCGCCGCCTACGTGCGCGGCATGGTCAAGGACCACGCCCGGGCCGAGGACGTCACGCAGGAGGTCTTCTTCTCCGCGCTGCGGCGCATGCGCGACACCGAGCGCCCGATCGCCTTCAAGCCGTGGATCTACGAGATCGCGCGCAACGCCTGCATCGACGCCTACCGCCGGACCTCCCGCGCCGACGAGCTCTCCTACGACGCCGACGGCGGCCTGGGAGCGGGCGACCATCTGCGCCTGGTCAGCCAGGACCCGCAGCCCGACGCCGCGGTCGAGAGCAAGCAGACGCTCGACAACCTCTGCGGCGCCTTCGGCGGCCTCTCCGAGACCCATCACCAGATCCTCGTCCTGCGCGAACTCGAGGGCCTCTCCTACCGCGAGATCGGCGAGCGCCTGGGCATGAGCCGCCCGGCCGTGGAGAGCACCCTCTTCCGTGCGCGGCGCCGCCTGACCGAGGAGTACGACGAACTGATCAGCGGCCGGCGCTGCGAGCGGGTGCAGAGCATCATCTCCGCCGCGTCCGAGGGGATGCTCGGAGTGCGCGACCGCCGGCGGTTGGCCCGCCACACGGCGACCTGCCAGACCTGCCGCCGCCACGCGCGCCTGGTCGGCCTCGAGGACCTGGCTCCGACCAGCGTCTCCGGCCGCCTCGCGGCCCTGCTGCCGATCCCGGCCTTCCTGCGCCGGGGCGCGGACGGAGCGAGCGCCGCCGCCGGCCACGGCTCGTCCATGGCCGCCCAGCTCTCCTCGTCGCTGGCCGCTGCCGGCGACCCGGTCGCCGCGGGCCTGACGAAGGCCGTCGCCGCCGCGGCGATCCTCGCCTTCGCGGGCGCCGGCGCCCACGTCGCCGCGCAGCACGGGCACGCGCTGCCCGGGCTCGGCGGCGCTCCGGTGGTCGGCAAGGCCGGCCAGGACGCCGCCCTGCGCGCGGTGCACGGCAGCACCTCCACCGTCACGGCCGAGCGCCTGCTGCCCCGCTCCAGGGCCTCGAGCACCACGGTCGCCGCCCCGGAGGGCGCCGCCAAGGCCTCGAAGGATTCGACGTCCGCCGCGGGGACCCGCACGACCGCCTCGCACGAGGCGGCGGCCACGCACGCCGCCGCCGACGGCCCGGCCGTCAGCGCCCCGGCGACGCCGTCGGCGCCGAGCACTCCCGATCCCGGCGTGAAGCTGCCCCTCGGCTCGGGCTCCGGCTCCGGCACGAGGCCCAGCGGCCCGAGCGGCGGCGCCGGAGGCTCCTCCGGCGTGAAGCTCCCGGACGTGAAGTCGGTCACCTCGGGCGTCGGCGCGGGCGCGTCGGCACCCTCGGCCCCAAGCACCCCGCCGGTCGACGTCCGCTCCGTCGTGTCCGCCGTCACCGGCAGCGGCTCTTGAAGCCCGAGTAGGCCCTAGGTCGGGGCGCCGAAAACGCCGGAATTTTCGAGCCCGTGTCGGCGTGGCTGGCCAGGCGCGCCGAGGCGGACAGTGCATCGCACGGCCGCCTCGGCCGCAACGCCGCCAGGCGCGTCGACACGGGCTCAAAATCGGGGCGCCCGGATTTGAACCGGGGACCTCACCGACCCGAACGGTGCGCGCTACCAGGCTGCGCCACGCCCCGAAGAGCCCCGAGTATAGGTCAGGCGGGGGCCTGCGCCCTCGCCCTCAGGCGCCGCTCTCGGATGAGCGAGGCCGCCGCTCCGGTGCCGAGGATGAGCGCGATCGCCGGGAGGCTGATCTCGGGCCCGAGCTTTCCCACCACCTCCCCGAGGGCCAGCTTGACCCCGATGAACGCCAGCAGGGCCGCCAGGGCCGTCTTGAGGTAGTAGAGGCGGCCGACGAGGTCGGCCACGAGGAAGAACAGCGGGCGCAGCCCGAGCAGCGCGAACGCGTTGGCGGCGAACACGATGTAGGCGTCTCCGGTGATCGCGAGGATGGCGGGGACGGAGTCGATCGCGAAGATCACGTCGACCACGGCGATGGCGGCCAGGGCCGCGCCCGCGGGCCGCAGGCCGGGGAGGTGACGCCGCACGCGCTCCACCATCCCCGTCTCGCCCTCGTGGCCGTGGCGGTGCACGAACATGCGCCACGCCGTCCAGAGCAGCAGGGCGGCGAAGACGAAGCTCACCCAGCCGAACGCCTCGAGCAGTCCGGCGCCGGCCACGATGAAGGCGGCGCGCAGGACGAGCGCGGCGACGATCCCGTAGCTCAGCAGCCGGTGGCGGTCGGCCAGCGGGATCCCGAACGCCGTGAAGACGAGCAGGAAGACGAACACGTTGTCGAGCGAGAGGCTCTTCTCGACGAGGTAGCCCGCGAGGTAGGCGCTCGCCCCGTCGCGGTCGCCCGCCGCCAGCAGGACGCCGAAGAAGGCGAGCGAGACGCCGAGCCAGGCCAGGCTGGCCAGCGCCGCGCCGCGGGTCGACATGACCCCACCGCGACCGCGGACGACCAGGAGGTCGACGGCCAGCAGGACGGCGATCGCGGCGATCAGGCCCGCCCACGGGGCGGCCGAGACGGGTAGGAGATCGGGCATGAGCGGCGCTCCTTCGCGGTTGTCGAGTTCAGACCAACGCGAAGGTTTCTCCGCCCGATCGGGCCGCGAGCGCCGGGCCTGACGGCCGTGCTGACGACGCTCGCCGACGGGATACTTCCCTTCGGCGCTCCACGCTAGCGAAGGAGAGCTTCAGGGCGCCTAAAAGTCCGCGACCGCAACTGCCGGCCCGCCGACGTGTCATCCTCGAGGCATGTCGAGGCGCCGAGTAATTCCTGCCCTGCTGGCTCTGGTCGCGGGCCTGGCCGCCTGCGGAGCCAACTCCTCCAAGGAGCACACCACGGGCGCCGCCACCTCGCCGCCCTCCGCGACGGCGACCGCCTCCACGGCATCGACGCCCGCCCGGGCGTCGGCCGTCGGCCTGGGGCTGAGCCGGATCGGCTCGTTCTCCAATCCGGTCTATGTCACGGCCGCCCCGGGCGACAATCACCGGCTCTTCGTGGTCGAGCAGACGGGGACGATCCGGGTCGTCAAGGACGGCAAGGTGCTGTCCCGGCCCTTCCTCGACGTCCGCTCCCGCGTGCAGTACGGCGGGGAGCAGGGCCTGTTGTCCCTGGCCTTCGCGCCCGACTACGCGAAGTCGGGCCGCTTCTACGTCTACTACAGCAGCAACGGCGGGTCCCACGAGCGGGTCGAGGCCTACCGGCGCGCCGGCGCGAATCGCGCCAACCCGTCCTCGCGCCGGCTGGTGCTGCTCATGGCCGATCCCGAGGCCAATCACAACGGCGGCCTGCTCAAGTTCGGGCCCGACGGCAAGCTCTACATCGGCACGGGCGACGGCGGCGGCGCCAACGACCAGCACGGCGCCCGCGGCAACGCCCAGAACCGCAACAGCCTGCTCGGCAAGATCCTGCGGATCGATCCCCGGGCCCGCTCGGGGCACTCGTACACGGTGCCTCGCGACAACCCGTTCGTGGGCAGGTCCGGGCGCGACGAGATCTGGTCGTATGGCCTGCGCAACCCCTGGCGCTACAGCTTCGACCGCAAGACCGGCGACCTGATCATCGGCGACGTCGGCCAGGACCAGGTGGAGGAGATCGACTTCGCGCCGGGCCGCAGCAGCCGGGGCACCAACTACGGGTGGCGCCCGTGGGAGGGCCGGCGGCGCAACTTCAACGAGCCGGCTCCCAACGCCGTCTTCCCCGTGATCACCCACACCCACGACTCCGGCTACTGCTCCATCACCGGCGGCTACGTCGTGCGCGACCCCCGCCTCACCGGGTGGACCGGGCACTACCTCTACGGTGACTTCTGCCACGGGCAGATCCAGTCGGCGGTGCTGTCCGCCGGGCGCGCCACCGATCAGCGCTCGACCGGGCTGGACGTCAACAACCTGTCCTCGTTCGGTGAGGACAACCGCGGTCGCCTGTACGCCGTCTCGCTCAGCGGGCCGGTCTACCGCATCGTCGCGCGCTGACCCTCCGCCCGCGCCCGCTACGGTCTGGGGCGTGTCCGACGAGCTTCTGTCGCGCCACGACGTCGCGCGCATCCGCGCCGACAACCCCGGGCCGTTCTCGCTGGACGGCACCAACACGTGGGTGCTCGGACGCGACCCGGCCTGGGTGGTCGACCCCGGTCCGCTGATCTCCGAGCACGTCGAGGCCGTGGCCGCCGAGGTCGCCGCCCGGGGCGGGGCCGGCGGGATCGCCCTCACGCACTCGCACCGCGACCACACCGAGGCGGTGGCGGCTCTGGCCGAGGCGATCGGACCCGTTGCGGTCGCCGCCTCTTCGGGGGCCGATATCGAGCTGCGCGACGGTGCGACCTTCGGCCCGCTCACGGCGTATGAGACACCGGGCCACGCCCCCGACCATCTGGCCTTCGTCGCCGGGGCGGTGTGCTTCACCGGCGACGCCGTGCTGGGAGTGGGCAGCGTCTTCGTCGCGCCGGGGCCGGGCTCGCTGTCGGGCTACCTACGTGCCCTGGCCCGCCTGCGCGAGCTCGACCTGGCCCTGCTCGCGCCGGGCCACGGGCCGCCGGTCGCCGATCCGGCCGCCAAGCTCGACGAGTACCTCGCGCATCGGCTGGACCGCGAGCGGCGGCTCGTGGACGCGCTGGACCGCGGACTGCGCGGCGAGGACGCTCTGCTCGACGACGTGTGGGACGACGCGCCCCCGGAGCTGCGCTTCGCCGCCGGAGTCACGCTGCGCGCGCACCTGGGCAAGCTCGAGGAGGAGGGCCGGCTCCCCGATGACGTCGGAGTGGCACCACTGGATCTGGGAGACGCGGAGGTCTAGATGGTTGGTTTCGCGGCCCCCGTGTGTGTGCGGGGGCGCGGGGGAGCGCCGCTAACCCCGTGTCATCCGCGCGCGCGGGGCCGCGGAATCAACCACCTACGGCGAGGACGGACCGGTCTGGTGGCCGGTGCCCGAGGTGCCCGAGGATGTCGCGCCTGACCCGGTCCCCGATGTCTTCTGCGGATCGCCGGTGAGCGGCGCCAGCGACGTCACGTCGGTGGACTCGTGCACCGGGGGCGGAGCGCTCTGAAGCGGAACCGTCTGGGCCGGGTCCTCCTCCGGGGCGGCCAGGCCGCCGTTCGCCGCCGTCTGGCCGGTGGTCTGAGAGGAATCGGGGACCGACTGGTCCGCCGCGGGCACCGGCGGGGTCTCGGCCGCCGTCGGCGCCGTCTTGGGCAGGGTGGGCGTCGCGACGGCCCGGGCCGGGCTGTCCACCGCCCTGGCGGCGCGGGCGCTGATCGGCCCGGCCGGGGCAGGCCTGGCCGGCGTCACGAGGTGAGTCGGGGCCGGCTGGGAGCGCTGGACGATCTGCTGCTCCACCTTCACCGCGCCGCCGCCGGCGACCACCACGGCCGAGACGACCGCCGCGACCTTGGTCACCGTCAGGGCGGCCGCGCCCGCGGTCCCGGCGATGGTCCCGCCCGCGGCGGCCCCGCCGCCCGCGGCCGCACCGCCGCCCGCGATGGCTCCGCCTCCCGCGGCGCCGCTGCCGCCTCCGCCCAGTCCCAGCTTCGCCAGCAGGCCCAGCGGGCCCGCGGCGGCGACGGGCGACAGCGCGGCGAACGAGCGCTCCAGGCGGCGCAGCTCCGTCCGGTACTCGCGACAGCCGGAGCAGTCGCGCATGTGCCGGCGGGCCCGGCCGTTGGCGCGCACGCCCCGCCCGTGGGCGATCGAAAGGTCCCGGCGGATCTCGGCGCAGGCGGCGTCGCGGGCCTCGGCGGACTCCACCAAGCCCATCCGGGCGCGCACGAGGAGCGACTTGATGGCGGGGACGCTGACGTCGAGCGCGTCGGCCAGCTCGGCGTAGGCGAGGCCCTCGAGCTCGCGCATGAGGAGGACCGAGCGCTGCTGGGCGGGCAGCCGGCGCACGTCCTCGATCAGGCGCCGCAGGTCCTCGCGGCGCTCGGCCTCGGCCAGCGGGTCGGAGACCGGCGCCCGTGAAACCTCGTAGACCTCCGCCGGCGGCGGCACCGGGCGGCGCAGCTGGTCGATGCAGCGGTTGTGCGCGACGCGATAGAGCCAGGCGCGCAGGGCGATGGGCCGATCGGACGTCCGCAGAGAGCCGTAGGCGCGCACGAAGACGTCCTGGATGGCGTCCTCGGCGTCCTGCCCCGACCCCCCGAGCATCTGGCGGGCGTAGGCGAAGAGGCGCTGCTGGTAACGGTCGTGGATGACCCGGAAGGCCTCGTCGTTCCCGGCCCGGAAGAGGGAAACCAGCTGCTCGTCCGAACGCAGGCGCAGAAGCGGGGCGCTGAGCGAGAGCCGCGCGAACCCGACGGGGGCTTGGAGTGCAGAAGCTTCCACCGCGACGTTCCGGTCTGGTCACTTTAACCGGTTACCGGTCGAAAAGTCTCGGAGTTGATATCGAAGCGGGCGGATGCCCGCTCGCCGCGGCCTCAGCCCAGGTTGGCCATCACGTGCTTGACCTGCGTGTAGTCCTCGAGCGAGTACATCGACAGGTCCTTGCCGTAGCCGGACTGCTTGTAGCCCCCGTGGGGCATCTCCGAGGCTAGCGGGATGTGGTCGTTGATCCAAACGCAGCCGAAGCGCAGGGCACGGGCGACCCGCATGGCGCGCCCGACGTCACGCGTCCACACCGACGACGCGAGGCCGTAGTCGGTCCCGTTGGCCCAGGCGATGGCCTCGTCCTCGTCGGAGAACCGCTGGACCGTGATGACCGGGCCGAAGATCTCGCGCTGGACCATCTCGTCGGTCTGCTCCAGGTTCGCCACCACGGTCGGCTCGAGGAAGTACCCGGGCAGGTCGGGCTCGCTGCCGCCCGTGACGACCTCGGCGTTGCCGGGCTTGCGCTCCAGAAAGCCCTCGACCCGCTCGCGCTGGCGCGCGGAGTTCAGCGGGCCCAGCGTGGTGTCCGAGGACAGGGTGTCGCCCATGACGAGGCCCTTGGCCTGGTCGGCCAGGCCCCCGACGACGTCGTCGTAGACCTTCGATCCGGCCAGCACCCGCGTCGCCGCCGTGCAGTCCTGGCCGGCGTTGTAGTAGCCGGTGCCGGCGATCGTCTCCATCGCCGTCTCCATGTCGACGTCGTCGAAGACGATCACGGGCGCCTTGCCGCCCAGCTCGAGATGGACGCGCTTGAGGGTCTGGGCCGCGTGCTCGGCGATCCACTTGCCGGTGTCCACGGAGCCGGTGAGCGAGACCATGTCGACGTCGTCGTGGGTCACGAGCGCCGCGCCGGGGTCGTTGCCTCCGGTGACCACGTTCAGGACGCCCTTGGGCAGGTGCTCGGCGGCCAGCTCGGCCAGCCGGACGGTGGTCACGGGGGTCGTGGGGGCCGGCTTGAGCACGATCGTGTTGCCCGTGGCCAGCGCCGGGCCGATCTTCCACACGGCCATCATCAGGGGGTAGTTCCACGGGCTGATCTGGCCGATGACGCCCACGGGCTCGCGGCGGATCATCGACGTGTAGCCCTCGAGGTACTCGCCCGCGGCCTTGCCCTCCATGCACCGGGCGGCCCCGGCGAAGAAGCGCAGGTTGTCCACCATGAACGGGACCTCGTCGTCGCGGAAGGCGGAGACGGGCTTGCCCGCGTTCGTGGCCTCCAGCTCGGCCAGCTCGTCGGCGTTCTCCTCGATCGAGTCGGCCAGGCGCAGCAGGGCGAGCGCCCGCTCGCCGGGGGTGGTGGAGGCCCAGCCGTCGAAGGCGCCGCGGGCGGACGCCACCGCGCGGTCGACATCGGCCTGGGTCGACTCGGGCGCCTCGGCGATCGTCTCGCCGGTCGCGGGGTTGACGACGGGCTCGCGACGGCCGTCGGCCGGGTCGGCGAACTCGCCGTCGATGAAGTTCTGAAGCGTGCGAACCGCGGTGGCCATCGTCTTCCCCTCTCGTCCGGTTTCCCTCGTGCGCAACGTAGCACCGCGCGATGTGCCGCTCGGGTGCAATCCCGGCGTCGCGGTTCGACTGGCCGGTGACCGGAGCAGCGGTCATGCTTGGCACATGGACGACGGCGAGTCTCCGCTCACGCTTCCCCAGCCGACCGCGACCAACTCGCCGTTCCCGGGCATCGCCGACTACGGCTTTCTCTCCGACTGCCACACCTGCGCCCTGGTGGCGCCGGACGGGACCGTCGAGTGGATGGGCGTCCCTCGCTTCGACTCGCCCTCGATGTTCGGGATGCTGCTCGACCGCGGCGCCGGGGGCTTCCGCCTGGCGCCCTACGGCGAGAGCCATCCGGTGAGCCGCCGCTACGAGCCCGGCTCGCTCGTGCTCGAGACCACGTGGATGACACAGCACGGCTGGGCCATCGTGCGCGACGCGCTGACCATCGGGCCCTGGCACGAGGACGAGCACAGCGAGGCGCGCCACACCCGGCCCCCGACCGACCACGAGGCCGACCATCTGCTGGTCCGCACGATCACCTGCGTGCAGGGGGAGATCATGGCCGAGCTGGTGTGCGAGCCGATGTTCGACTACGGGCGGGAGAAGGCCGAGTGGACCGAGGCCCATCACGAGGCCCCGGCGGCCCTGGACGCGACGGGCGCCGGCCAGAAGGTCCGCCTGCTCAGCGACATGCTCCTGGGGATCGAGGGCAACCGCGTCCGCGCGCGCCACAAGATCAAGGAGGGCGACACCTGCTTCTGCGCGCTCTCCTGGACCGAGGAGCTGGGCGGGCCGGCCACGGTCGACCAGGCGAACGGGCACCTCCACCGCACGGCGCACTACTGGCGCTCGTGGCTGGAGTCGGGCACGTTCCCCGACCACCGCTGGCGCCGCCACCTCCAGCGCTCGGCGCTGACGCTCAAGGGCCTGACCTACGCGCCCACCGGATCGCTCGTGGCCGCAGCCACCACCTCGCTGCCCGAGGCCCCGGGGGGCGAGCGCAACTGGGACTACCGCTTCTCCTGGATGCGCGACGCCTCGTTCACGCTGTGGGCGCTGCACGCGCTGGGGCTGGACTGGGAGGCCGACGACTTCATGCAGTACGTGGCCGACCTGGAGCGAAACGAGGACGGGTCGCTGCAGATCATGTACGGCATCGACGGCGAGCGCGACCTGACCGAGACGACGCTCGACAACCTCTCAGGCTACGAGGGCGCCAGGCCCGTGCGGATCGGCAACGGCGCCTTCGACCAGCGCCAGAACGACGTCTACGGCGCGGTCCTCGACTCGATCTTCCTTCACACGAAGGCCAACGGCTACATCCCCGAGCGGCTGTGGCCGGTGATCATCGACCAGGCGACGTGCGCCGCCAAGGCCTGGCGCGAGCCCGACCAGGGGATCTGGGAGGCGCGCGGCGAGCCCAAGCACTACGTGTCCTCCAAGCTCATGTGCTGGGTGGCGATGGATCGCGCCGCGCGGCTGGCCGAGCTGCGAGGCGAGCAGGAGATGTCGGCCGGCTGGGCGACGGAGGCCCGCGCGATCCGCGCCGACATCCTCGAGCACGGCGTGGGGCCGGGGGGAGTGCTCCGCCAGCACTACGAGACCGATGCCCTGGACGCCTCGACCCTCCTGGTGCCGCTGGTGCGCTTCCTGCCCGCCGACGACGACCGCGTCCGGGCCACGGTCCTGGCGATCGGCCAGAACCTGACCGAGCACGGACTGGTCCTGCGCTACCGCACCGACGAGACCGACGACGGGCTCTCGGGCCGGGAGGGCACCTTCCTGATCTGCTCGTTCTGGATGGTCTCCGCCCTGTCGGAGATCGGCGAGCGCGACCGGGCCCGCGCCCTGTGCGAGAAGCTCCTCTCGCTCGCCTCTCCGCTCATGCTCTACGCCGAGGAGCTGGACGCCGAGAGCGGGCGCCACTTGGGCAACTTCCCCCAGGCCTTCACGCATCTGGCACTGATCAACGCCGTTCTGCACGTCATCGGCGACGAGAACGCCGATCAGTAGGTCTCAGGTCGTCGAGTCGGGCAGGTGGCGGCCGACGTGGCCGACGATCACCGAGCGGGGCAGGTCGGCGTCTCCAGGGTGCAGCGCGAGGTAGATGCGGGCGATCGCCCCGGCGCCCTGCCCCGAGCCGATCCGGACGTGCGGGCCCAGCTCGAAGGTCCGGCCCTCGTGGGCGAACGAGTACTCCTTGCCGTGGCGGGTGCGCGTGCGCTCGGAGATGCCTCCACGCCAGTTCAGGCCCAGGCTGAAGGCGAGCTCTGAGACCTTGCCGCCGATCTCGCCCTCCAGATAGCGGGCCGCCAGCTCGTCCAGGCGCTCCAGGTTCTCCAGGATGAGGGCGGGGCGGCCGAAGGGCGAGTCCGCCGCGCTCTCCATCGCCCGGGGCGCGAAGACCAGATGGTCACAGCGCTCCCGCGCGAGCTCGACCGCGTCCAGGACACTCGCGGGGTCGGGACGCGCCGCCTCGGCGTCTCCCTCGCCCTCGGCGCCGACGGTGCCCAGGGCGCGGCGCAGCTCGCCGATCTCGCGTTCGCGCTGCGCTATTCGGTCGTGGGCCTCGTGCAGCTGGTCGGTCAGGGCGCCGGCGTAGCGCTCGGCGCTCTCGAGCTGCTCGAGGAGCTCGGGCACCCGGCCGTCGTCCGGCACGGCCGCGGGCGCGGCGGGCTCGGACCGGGCCGCCGCGGCGTGCTCGGCCCCCTGGGCGCGGCGCTCCGCGCGCTCGGCGCGGGAGCGCTCGCCGGCCAGGGCGTCGGTCGCGCGGTCGGCCTTCTCCTTGGCCCGCTCGACCTGGCGGCGCATGTCGCGCAGGCGGTCCTCCAGGCGCTCGGCCTCCTTGCGCGCCCGGGCGGCCTCGCGCTGCGCCTTCTGGCGGTCCTCGCGCAGTGCCTTGCGCTCCTCGAGCACCTGCTCGTACTCCTCGTCGGCCGCGTCAAGCGCGCGCAGGTGGTAGGAGTCGTAGAGCCCGGCCAGCTCCCACAGGTTCTCCCAGCTGCCGAAAGCCTCGACGACGTCGCGGGTGGAGGGGTAACCCTCCCGCCCGTCCCACACCTTGTCGTAGGGGGCCTCGCCGTGCAGGACGGTCCAGCGGTAGGTCTCGAGCAGGATCCAGGCCGCGCGGCCGTCCGGATCGTCGCCGACCGCCTTGGCCAGGTCGAGCGGGTCCGGGTAGTAGATCTCGCCCTCGGGCGGCTCTTCCTCGGCCATCACGCAACGGTAGGCGATGAGGGGCGGCGGCTCGCCCCCCGGCGCCGGGTCAGCGCCAGCGCTCGAGCAGGTCCTCGTCGCTGACCTCGCGCACCGCGCGGGCCGGCGAGCCCATGACCACGGCCCGCGTGGGCACGTCGGCCTCGACGACCGATCCGGCGGCGACGAACGCCTCCTCGCCGACCTCCACTCCGCCCACGAGGACCACACCGCCGCCCACGCGGCAGGCGCGGCGCAGGACCGGGCCCTGCGGCTCCTCGCCGGCGGCGGTGACGCCGGGGCCCACGAAGACGTCGTCCTCGACCACCGTCCCGGCGGAGAGCCAGACGTTGGTCTGCACCCGGACTCGCTCCCCGATGCGCGCGCCGCGCGACACGGTGCTGCCCCGGCCGATGACCGTGCCGGCGCCGATCTCCACGCCCTCGCGGACGAGCGCCTGATCGCCGACGATCGACCCCTCGCCGATTCGCGAGCCGGCGAAGACCACGGCATGCGCACAGACCGCCGCCCCGGCGCCGACGACCAGCGGGCGGCCCGCGGCCCCGGCGGCCGCGTCGATCGGGCGCTGACCCAGCACGGCGGCGTCCTGCACGACCGCGCCGGCGGCGAGCGATACCCCGTCGTGCAGGACGACGTTGGCGCCCAGGGACGCGTCGTCGGCGATCTCCACGCCCGCGCCGATCAGGAGACCGGGCGCGCGGTCGGAGGGGCTCAGCTCGCTCACGGTGGCGATCCTACGGACCCGATCGGCCGCCGCGCGACGGCTAACCGACCAGGCCCTGCCGGCGCGCCGACTCGACCATCTCGCGCAGGGTCTCCAGGGCGTCGTGCTTGGGGCGCCAGCCGAGCGCGCGGTGGGCCCGGCCGGCGTCCATGATCGTCGGGACCCGGAACGCCTGAAGCCACTCCGCCTCCGGCGGCATGAACGGCAGCCGCGAGGTGATCTCGGCTGTCGCATCGACGGCGATGTCCGGCACCGGGACCGAGTACCAGCCCAGCGCCCCGGCGAGGTCGGACATGGTCAGGATCCCGTCGGCGGCGAGGTTGTAGATGCCCGGCTCGCCGCGACCGAGGACCGCGGCGCGCATGGCCGTGGCCACGTCGTCGGCGTGGACGAGCTGGAAGGGCACGCCCGGGTCGGGGATCACGGGCTTGAGCACCGGCATGACATCGAGCAGGCTGCGCACGGCGCCGGGCAGGCGGCCGGCGATCGAGACGTAGGGGATGTTCTCGATCAGCAGGAGGGAGTCCGGCCCGGCGACGATGCAGGGGCGAAACACGTAGGCGTCGGTCCCGGTGCCGGCCAGCGTGCGCTCCAGCAGCCCCTCCAGCTCGGCCTTCTGGGCGGAGTAGTAGAAGTCGTCGGTGCCGCGGGGCGCGACGTCCTCGGTGAAGCGCTCGGGCCGGTCGGGCTCGTCGTGAAAGCCGTAGGCCGCCACCGACGAGGCGTAGACGAGCCGCTTGACGCGCCTGGAGGCGGCGGCCGCCTCGAAGACGTTGCTCGAGCCCTCGAGGTTGATCTTGCGGGTCTCCTCGGGGCCGCCGAAGATGATGAACGCCAGGTGGACCACGACGTCGGCCTCGGCCACCAGCGCGTCGACGTCCGCGGCCTCGAGGACGTCACCCTGGCGGTACTCGGTCTTCTTCCAGCCCCGGGCGGCGGGATCGAACGGCCGCCGGGCCATGCCCAGCACGCGGCCGACGTAGCGTGAGCGCTCCAGGGCGCTGACGAAGGCCTTCCCGATGTCGCCGGTCGGGCCGGTGACGGCGACCGTCAGCGGCTTCGGCTTCGGCTTCCGTTTGGTTTTGGCCTTGGCCTGAGGGCTCATGGGCGCTTGGCCATCTCGCGCTTGGCGACGCGGCGAAAGCGGCGCATCTTGGAGAAGTTCTCGCGCAGCATCGCCACGCGGCCGGGGGGAAGCTCGAAGCCCCCGACCATCCGGTGGGGGACGAGCGCCCATCCGTCCCCCTCGCGCACGAGGTCGCCGCGGACCTGGAAGTTGCTCTGCCAGCTGAAGTCGGCGTCGTGCGCATGGGCGGTCAGGCAGGCCAGGCCCGGCTCGAGCACAACACCGGCGGGCACGGTGTCGATGCGCACGCGATGCGCGGCGCGGTCGACCGAGATCGGTACCCGCAGCGAGAACGGGAAGCCGTCGGGAGCGACGATGGCCAGGACGGCCGTGCGATAGCGGGCGCCGAGCTCGTCGAGGCGCTCGTCCCACGCCTCGGCGCCACCCTCGGGCGAGGCGTGCTCGTCCGGCGGCTCCTCGGACTGGCCGGAGCGGACCTCCTCCATGTGGGCGCCCATGCAGTTGGGGCTCGGCGGAGACGTCGCCGCCGGGCCAGACCCAGATCCGCTCTGGCCGCACGTAGATGTAGAGCCGGGCGTAGTACCAGAGGTTGAACTTGCGCCGGAGCTCGGGCGGGTGCATCCCCTCGGTGGCCGGCAGCTTCTCCACCGACTCGCGCTCGTAGCGGCGGCGGTTGGTCTCGAGGTCTGATTCGTCGACCTTGGCCGTGCCCTGGACGAGCACCATCGGGGGGTTCTCGAGCCGGCTGCCCGTCGGGTCGGAGAAGAGCAGCGACGACGTGTGGGTTGCGCTGCGCGTCGTGGGCCTTCTTGGGGTACCCGATGCCCGGTCGTGACGTCGATGGACCCGCCGCCGGGCCGGTAGTACGGCGTGACCGGCCAGGTGATCGGCTGCCCGGAGGCGTCGATCGTCGTGTACTCGGTCGTGATGAAGCGGGCGAAGACCTGCTGGACGTCCTCGGGCAGTGAGGCGGTCACGCCCGCAATCTATCCGTGTTGACCCTGGCTCGGTCAGACCGAGTCGTAGCCCGGGTCGCCCGGCAGCAGGATCCGGGCGGTCTCGCCGGAGCCGAGCACCCGCGGCTCGACCGGTCCGACCTCCCGCCCGCGCGCGTACTCCAGCAGCGCGTCGGCGTCCGAGAAGGCGCCGAGCTGCTCGAGGTGCTTGATCGTGGGGAAGACGAGCAGGATCTCGCCGCGCGCGTGATGCGGCCGAGCGCGTCGGCCGGCGTGTCCCAGCGCGCGTCGACCGTCTCCGCCGCCGTCGAGCGCGAGCTCATGCCCTCGCGGGCAGCTCGGCGCGAGGAAGAAGTGCGTGTCGAAGCGGGTCTTGACCTCCGCCGGGGTGATCCAGCGCGAGAACTTCACCAGCCGGTCGGGCTCGGTGAGCGTGACGTCGGCCTCCTCGGCCAGCTCGCGCACGGCCCGCCGTGCGGTGGGCCACGTCGTCGCTCGCCCTCGTCGGCGTCGACCGCGCCGCCGGGGAACACCCACGCGCCGCCCATGAAGCCGGGCCGGGTTGCGCTTGACCAGCAGGACCTCGAGCGAATCGGCGCCGCCGCGCAGCAGGATCACCGACGCGGCCTGCCGCGGCATCGGTCGGAGCGCCCGAGTTGTAGCTCCTCGCCACTTCGCTGCAGATCGTCCCGGCCGAACTCCGCCATCAACGCGCCACGCTACAGTTCCCGCCCGATGAGCGACCCCGCCACTCAGCGCTGGATGTGCAGTCCTGCGGCTTCATCTACGACCCCGCCGAGGGCGATCCCGACGGCGGGCATCACCCCGGGCACGCCGTTCGAGGACATCCCTGACGACTGGTTCTGCCCGGTGTGCGGCGCGCGCAAGCGCGGACTTCACGCCTACGAGGAGTGAGGAGACGCCGGTGGCCCCTCCCAGCCGGGCCCCCGCGGTGTTCGAGCGCCTGGTGCGCCGGATCGGCAGCGGCCGGCTCGTGTACGCGCGGCCGCTGAAGGTCGGCGACCGCGCCGTCATCCCCGTGGCCCGTGTGCGGCTGCGCGGCGGCTTCGGCTTCGGCGGGCGCCAGGGCGAAGACGGGGGCGGTGGGGGCGGCCTGGTCGACGCGCGGCCCGCCGGCTTCATCGAGGTCGGCCCGGAGGGCGCCCGCTACGAGGCCATCCCCCGCGAGCACGGCCGCGCCGAGGCCACGCCGCGGGCATCGCGGCCGGCGCGCTGGCGGGAACGGCCGTGGCCGGGACCGTGGTGAGTGCCCGGGCGATCAGGCGGCTTGGGCGCGCGGCGCTGCCGAGCGCCAGGCGGGCGGTGCGGTGGTCGAGCAAACGGGCGCGGCTCCCGTCGCCTCGGCGATCGCCTCGGCGGTGATCTCGACCAGCCGGCGCAGCTCGGCCTCGGTGATCGAGAGCGGCGGCATCAGCACGACGACGTCGCCGAGCGGCCGCACGATCGCGCCGCGGCGCCGCGCGGCGAGCGTGACCTCGGTGGCCCATGCGTGCCTCGAGCGGGAACTCCGTCGAGCTCGATGCCGATCATGAACCCGCGCCGGCGCACCTCGGCCACCGCTCGAGCGGCGCGACCCAGCGGGCGAGCCACGTGCCGAGCACTCGATCTTGGCCGCACAGCGCGGCGCAGGAGCTGCTCGCGCTCGAACACGTCGAGCGAGGCGAGCGCGGCCGCGCAGGCGAGCGGGTTGCCCGTGTAGGTGTGGCCGTGGAAGAACGTCCTGAACTCCTCGAACTCGCCCGAGGAAGCCCTCGTAGACGCGCTCGGTCGTCAGCGTGGCGGCGAGCGGGAGGTAGCCGCCGGTGAGGCCCTTGGCGACGCACAGGAAGTCCGGCGTCGACGTCCTCGTGCTCGCACGCGAACATCCGCCCGGTGCGCCCGAAGCCGGTCGCCACCTCGTCGCAGATGAGGAACACGCCGTGCTCGTCGCACAGCTCGCGCACCGCGCGCAGGTAGCCCGCGGGTGCACGCGCATGCCGGCCGCGCCCTGGACGAGCGGCTCGACGATTACCGCGGCCACGCTGTCGCCGTGCTCGCGCGAGCAACGCCGCCATGTGCTCGGCGTCGCCGGGCTCGGCCTGCCAGGCGTCGAACAGCAGCGGGCGGTACATGGGGTGGAAGAGGTCGATCCCGCCCACCGAGACCGAGCCGATCGTGTCGCCGTGGTAGGCGTCGCGCAGGCAGATGAAGCCCGGCGCGTTCATGCTCGCCCGCGCTGCTGCCACCACTGGAAGGCCATCTTCAGCGCGACCTCGACGGCGGTCGAGCCGTTGTCGGAGAAGAAGACGCGGGAGAGGTCGCCGGGGGCGACTCCAGCAGCCGCCGGGCCAGCTCGATCGCCGGCGGGTGCGAGAGGCCGAGCATGGTCGAGTGCGACGACGCGGTCGAGCTGAGGGCGGATCGCCGCGTCGATGGCGTGGTGGCCGTGGCCGTGGACGTTGCACCACAGCGACGAGACGCCGTCGATGTAGGCGTTGCCGTCCGTGTCGTACAGCGTCGTGCCCGCGGCGCGCTCGATGATCACCGGGCTCCTCGCGCTCCCATCCCTCGCTGCTGGGTGAACGGGTGCCAGAGGAGCGGCGGTCGAGCGCTGCGAGCTCGGCGGTCGTCACGACCCGGGAAGGTAGACCGAGCCGCGGTCGGAAAGGCTCGCTGACCGTACCCTTGTGTGGATGCGGCGTCCTCCGCTCGAACTCGTGGTCTTTGTCGTCGGCGCGGCCAGCCTGGGGGCCGAGATCGCGGCGGCGCGGCTGCTCGCGCCCTACTTCGGCGCCTCGACGATCGTGTGGGCGAACACGATCGCCACGGTTCTCTGGCGCTGTCGGCCGGCTACTGGGTGGGCGGGCGGCTTGCCGACCGGGATCCCACTCCCGCGGGACTGAGCCGGCTGGTGATGGGCGCCGGCGCGCTTCTGGCCGTGGTGCCGTTCGTGGCCGGGCCGTTCCTGCGCACCTCCGTCGACGCGCTGGAGTCGATCTCGGCCGGCGCCTTCGTTGGCTCACTGATCGGAGTGCTCGTCCTCGTGGCGGCGCCCATCCTGCTGCTGGGCACCGTGGCGCCCTACGCGATCCGGCTGTCGGTGAAGCGCATCGAGGAGGCGGGCCGGGTGTCCGGGCGCCTCTACGCGATCTCCACCGTCGGCTCGCTGGCCGGCGTCTTCCTGGCGGCGCTCGTCCTCATTCCCCTTCTGGGTACCCGGCGCACCTTCCTCTTCTTCGCCCTCTCTCTGGGGGTCGTGGGTGCGCTGGGCCTGCGCCGGCGCTTCGCCGTCGCCCCGGTGGCGATCGGCGCGCTGATCCTGCTTCCCGTGGGCACCGTCAAGGCGGGGAAGGGCGAGAGGGTGATCTGGGAGCGCGAGACGCCCTATCAGTACGCCCGCGTCGTCCAGGCCGTCGACGGCGAGCGGCGCCTGGAGCTCAACGAGGGCCGCGCCGTCCACTCGGTCTACCGGCCCGGGCGCTGGCTGACCGGCGACTACTGGGATGAGTTCCTTGTCCTGCCGTTCGCCACGCGGCCGCGCCCACCGCGGAGCGTGGCCATCCTGGGCAGTGCGGCCGGGACCACGGTGCGGGCCCAAGGTCACTACTTCCCGCGGACATCAATCGACGCCGTGGAAATCGACCGGTCGCTGATCGACGTCGGGCGGCGGCTGTTCGACATGCGCGCTCCGCGGCTGCGCACGCACGCCCAGGACGCACGGCCGTGGCTTCACAAGACCGACCGGCGCTTCGACGCGATCTACGTCGACGCCTACCGCCAGCCCTACATCCCCTTCTACCTGGCCACGCGGGAGTTCTTCTCGCTGGTCCGCGACCGCCTGACGCCGGGTGGCGTCGTGCTCGTCAACGTCGGTCATCCCGAGGGCTCCGGGCGCCTGGAGCGGGTGCTGGCCACGACGATGGGCGACGTGTTCACCACGGTCCTCACCGATCCGGCCGAGCCCACGAACTCGGTGCTCATCGCCACCGACGCGCCGGTTGGTCCCGGGCGCCTGCGGGCGGCCGAGCGGACGATGCCCGTGCAGCTTCGCCCGGTGGCCGAGCTGGCGGCGCGCCGATTGCGCCCCGCCCGGCGAGGCGGGATGGTCTACACCGACGACCGCGCGCCGGTCGAGTGGCTCATCGACACCTCGATCGTCAAGTACGCCGCCGACGGGGGCGGCTAGACATCGCGCCGCAGGCGCAGCACCCTCGTCCCGAAGCGCTCCTCGTGCAGACCGTCCTCACCCCAGCCCTCGCGCTCGTAGAAGCGCCGGGCGCGGGCGTTGGCCACAAGGGTCCACACCCGCGCTCTGGTGAAGCCGTGGCGGCGCAGGTGCTTCAGGACCGCGGCGTGCAGGGCGACCGCGTCGCCCGTCCCCCAGCGGCTCGGCTCGGCATACAGCGCGTACACCTCGCCCTCGCCGCGGACGTCGTCGTCGCGCGCCTGGCCCGCGGCGGCCACCGCCGTCACGTCGCCCTGCGGCTCGGCCACCAGGACGGCTGTGGCCGGCGAGGGATGGCGGATCAGCGACGCCCACACGGCCTGCCGGCGCTCCAGGCTCAGCTCGGCCAGCCGGGAGGCGTCTACGTGGGGGCCGTTGCCGGCTCGAAAGCCGGCGAGGTGCACGGCGGTGACGGATGCCAAGTCGGAGTGGCGAGCGGGGCGGATCACCCGCCCATGGTGACGCTCAGGCGGCCAGGTCGGCGAGCAGCTCGCTCGTCCCGTCGCCGTTGGCGACGAACTCGAGGTGCTGGCCGATCGAGGCGATGAGCCGCTGCACCGGCACGTTGTCGCTCTGCGTCAGCGCCCGGAAGCGCCGGATGTTCACGCGGCGCGCCTCCGCGACCAGTGCCGCGCCCAGCGCGCGGCCCAGGCCGTGGCCCTGGAAGGCGTCCCCGACGACGATCGCGAACTCGGCCGTGTCGGGCTCGTCGCGGTAGCGCACGAAGCGTCCGACGCCGGCGATGTGATTCGGATGCTCGGCGTCGAGGGCGACGAGGGCCACGTGATCGCGCCCGTCCACCTCGGTCAGATAGCGCAGCTCGTTGCGCGAGAGGCGCGGCTTGGCGGTGAGGAAGCGGCGCTGGCGGCTCTCGTCGGAGAGCAGGCGAAAGCCCGCCGCCAGCAGGTCCTTGTCATCGGGCCTGATCGCCCTGATCTCGAACTTCTTCCCGTTGCCAAGCGTAAGGTCCACATACAGGACCATAGGCTCGGTCCGGCGCCCGGTCTGTGGGCGCCGTCACAGGCTCAGCGATCGTCCAGCGCCACGTAGTCGCGCGAACGCTCGCCCGTGTAGATCTGGCGCGGGCGGGCGATCTTCTGCTCGGAGTCCTGCACCATCTCCAGCCACTGGGCGATCCAGCCGCTCGTGCGCGGGATGGCGAACATGACCGGGAACATCGAGACCGGCATCCCCAGGGCCTCGTAGATCAGGCCCGAGTAGAAGTCGACGTTGGGGTAGAGCTTGCGCGAGACGAAGTAGTCGTCCTCGAGCGCGATCTTCTCCAGTTCGAGCGCGATCTCCAGCAGCGGGTTGGCCGCCCCCGTCGACCTCGAAGACGTCGTCGGCCGCCGACTTGATGATCTGGGCCCGCGGGTCGTAGTTCTTGTAGACCCGGTGGCCGAAGCCCATCAGGCGCTCGTTGCCGTCCTTCACGCCGGTGATGAAGTCGCCGATGTTCTCCTTGGTCTCGATGCGCTTGAGCATCCGCAGCACGGCCTCGTTGGCGCCGCCGTGGAGCGGCCCGTAGAGCGCGGCGATGCCCGCGGCGACGGCCGAGTACGGATCGACCTGGCTGGAGCCCACACTGCGCACGGCGCTCGTCGAGCAGTTCTGCTCGTGGTCGGCGTGGAGGATGAAGAGGATGTCGAGCGCGCGCTCGAGCCGCGGGTCGGGCTCGTACTTGAGCTCGGTCATCTTGTAGAGCATCCCGAGGAAGTTGCCCGGGTAGGCCAGGTCGTTGTCGGGATAGACGTAGGGCTGGCCGTGGGAGTGGCGGAAGGCGAACGCGGCGAGCGTCGGCATCTTGGCGATCAGGCGGATCGTCTGGAGGAGCCGGTTCTCGGAGTCCTTGATGTCGTTGGCGTCGGGGTAGAAGGTCGAGAGCGCGCCCACGGAGCCGAGGAGCATCCCCATCGGGTGGGCGTCGTGGCGGAAGCCGCCCATGAACTCCTTGACGTTCTCGTGCACGAAGGTGTGGATCGTGATCTCGTGCGTCCACTCCTCCAGCTGCGTGCGGTTCGGCAGCTCGCCGTAGACGAGGAGGTAGGCCACCTCGAGGTAGGTCGACTGCTCGGCGAGCTGCTCGATCGGGTAGCCGCGGTACTCCAGGATGCCCTGGTCGCCGTCGATGTAGGTGATCGAGCTGCGGCACGACGCCGTGTTCAGGTACGCGGGGTCATAGGCCATGAGGCCGAAGTCGTCTTCGCCCACCTTGATGTCGCGCAGGGCCATCGCGCGGATGGTCCCGTCCTCGATCGGGACCTCGTAGGTCTCGCCGGTGCGGTTGTCGGTGACCGTGAGGGTCTCCGCGCCGGATACCTCCCCATCGGCGGCCTGGCCGGCCTGCGTCTCCGTGCTCATGTGTTTCCTCTCCGCTCGCCTTGATGCGTTCTGTCGTTCATTGTGAAGCAAGCGGCGCCTCGGCCTGCTCCACGGACGCAGGTACCCGCGCGGCGGGGGTTTCCATCGCGGCCGGCGACGGCCGCGGCGGGCGGTTGGCCATCCAGTCGCGCAGGAGGATCTGGAACGTGCCGGCGATGGGAATCGCGCCCAGGGCCCCGAGCACCCCGGCGACCTCCGCGCCGATCAGGACCGAGATGAGGACGACGAGCGGGGAGAGCCTGACCGTCCGCCCGTAGACCAGCGGCTGGAGGAGGTGGTTCTCCAGCTGCTGGTAGACGACGAAGAAGCCCGCCACGATGAGGCAGTCGGTCGTGGACTGGGTCAGCGCCACGAGCGACACCAGGATGGCGGCCAGCGTCGCGCCGGCCAGCGGGATGAGGTCGAGGATGGCCACGAGCAGCCCGAGGGCCAGGGCGTAAGGAATGCCCAGCGCGAGCAGCACGATCGTCGCGCTGGCGCCGGCGATGGCGCTGATGAGCAGGTTGCCGGTCACGTAGCCGCCGACCGTGCGGTAGATCTCCACGGCGACGCCCTGCCAGCGGGGGCGGGTGCGCACGGGGAAGAGGGCGTAGAGGCGCTCCATCCACGCCGGACCCTCGATCAGCATGAAGAAGGTCATGAAGGCGATCGTCACCGCGGCCACGATTCCGGTGACGACGCTCTTGGTGATCGACAGGGCCGTGCTGGCCCCGCCGGCGAGCTGGCCCCCGCCGCCGCCCTTCACGGCGTCGCGCACGTGCTCGACCACGTGGTAGTCGCGCTCGAGGAACCCGAGGCTGCCGCGGCCGTGGGTCAGGTCCTCGACGTAGCCCGGGGTCGCCTGGACGAGATCGTCGACCTGGCGGACCATCGTCGGCACGAGCGCGGCGGCCAGCGCGGCGAAGGCCAGGAACGCGGCGGCGTAGACGAGGCCGGCGGCGGTGCCGCGGCGCAGGCCGCGGCGCTCGAGTCGCTCGACGGCGGGGTTGAGGGCCATGGCGAGGAAGAGTGAGACCAGCACCCAGGTCAGGACGTGGCGGGCGATCCACACGATCCACACGGCCAGCGCGATGCCCAGCAGCAGTCCCGCCACGGACGCCACCGTCCGCGGGCGGAAGCTGACCACCCGTTCGTCCCCAACCGACACGTCTACCGCTTCACCCGCGCGGGCGGGGGCGAAACGGCCGTGGACAGATCGGCTAGATGATCAGCGGCGCTTCCAGCCGCCGCCGAAGATCCGGCCCAGCCGGCCCGAGCGGGGGTTGGCGCTGTACTCGGGGGCGCCCGGCCGGTAGGCGGGGAGCTGCGCGGCCTCCGCGGTGTCGATGGTCAGCGTGACCGCGGCCTCGGTGATGCGGCCGACCTCGGGAGCGTCGACGAACACCTCGCCGCCCGCGGTGCGCATGACGATGCCGTCGAAGATGTGCTCGCGCTCGTTCTCCAGTACGCGGTCGGTCGTGCCGAGCTGCGTGCCGTCGGCGGCGACGATCGGCGTGCCGCGGCGCAGGAGCTTGTAGGAGATCGCCGGGCCGTCGTCGCTCACGCGGGCGACCTCAGCGGACGGCCTTCTCGGCGCGCTCGCCGTAGCGGCTGGCCGTCGCCTCCACCTGCCCCTGGTAATGGCTGCCCAGCTGCTCGTGGCCGTACGGCCGCAGCGCCGGGGCGTCGAGCATCATGAACGAGAGCTGGGCGATGGCCAGGTCGGCGTAGAGGCGGATCGGGATTCGCGTGAGGTTGGCGAACTCCAGGGTCAGCGTGCCCTTCCAGCCCGGGTCGCAGAAGCCCGCCGTGGCGTGGACGATCAGGCCGAGGCGGCCGAGCGAGCTCTTCCCCTCGACCCGCGCCACGACGTCGTCGGGGAGCTCGACCCACTCCAGCGTGCGCCCGAGGACGAACTCGCCGGGGTGGATGACGAACGGCTCGTCGGGGTCGACCTTGACCTCCTCGGTGAGGTTCGACGGAGGGTCGCGCAGGTCGATCGCCGAGGCGCGGTGGTTGTGGAAGACGCGGAAGGAGTTGCCCAGCCGCAGGTCGACGCTGGCGGGCTGGACCATCGCGTCGTCCCACGGGTCGATGCGGATCCGTCCTTCGCCGACCAGGCGGATGATCGTTCCGTCGGAGAGGGCCGAGCAGGGCTGCGACATCGTCCGGATTGTCGCAGGCCGCGCCGACGCTCAGTGCTCGACGGTACGGGCCCGGGCGCTGGTGGTTCGCACGCGCGGAGGGGACGGCGGCAGCGGCGCCCCGTGGGGGTCGCGCCGGCGCGGGCCCCGGCGGGGCGGAGTGCGCGGGTGGGGCGGGCGGGGACGGTCCTTGATCCCACCGTCGCGGTTGTCCTGCTCCGCGGGGTCGGGCGCGTCCTTGACCGCCCACCACACGATGCTGAACAGGGCGATGATCGGGATCTTCAGGATCACCATCAGGTACACGAAGGTCCACCCCACGCAGGCAAGCCTACCCCGCGGCGCTGGCGGTGTCACCCCCGCTCGCGGGCGACTCTCTCGGGTGGCGCGTGGGCGCTTGACATGGTGGTACGGTTGATCGCAATGCGTACCACACGTACCACCACCGACCCGGTCCTGCCCCCGCTCGAGAAGGCGCGGGCGCTCGTGCCCGGGCCCGGCTCGATCACCTGGCGCCGGGCCGGCGACGCGCGGCTGATGGTCGGCGCGGGCTACGCGCTGCTGCTCCAGGTCGCGCACCCCGTCGTCGGGGCGGGAGTGAGTGAGCACTCGAACTTCCGCCAGGACCCGTGGGGCCGGCTCGTGCGCACGCTGGACTACACGAACGTCATGGTCTACGGCGAGCCCGACGAGGCCGTCAGCATGGGCCGCCGGGTGCGCGAGATGCACAAGCGCATCAAGGGGGTCGACCGCCACGGCCGCCGCTACCACGCGCTCGAGCCCGAGGCCTACGCCTGGGTGCACGCCACGCTGGCCGACGCAATCGTCGCGGGCCACGAACGCTTCGGGCGCCCGATGGGCGCGGCCGAGGTGGCGGAGTTCTGGGCGGAGTGGCGCGGCCTGGGGCGGCTCCTGGGCGTCCGCGAGCGCGACCTCCCCGAGGACTGGCCCGGCTTCCGGCGCTACTTCGACGAGATGGTCGCCGAGCGCCTCGAACGGACCGACAGCGTTCGCGACGTGCTCGAGGCCCTCAGCACCCCGTCGCGCCCGCCCGTCGACCGGTTGCCCGAGAGCGCGTGGCGGGCGGTGCGCTTCCCCGCCGCGCGGATGAGCGGGCTGGCCACGATCGGGATGCTGCCCCCGCTCCTGCGCCGGCGCTTCGGCCTGCGCTGGACCCGCGCCCAGGAGCTCGAGCTGCGCGCGGTGGGCGCGGCGTCGCGCGGCGCCACGCCGCTCATGCCGGCCGGTCTGCGCCGCATGGGGCCGGCCTGGCTGAACCGCCGCCGCGGCGCGATCCACAGCACGGGCCTGCTGGCGCCCGCGGCCTGATGCCGGCCCCGGCCACCCTCCTGGCGCGCGCGCTCGACGCCGAGGTCGAGCCGCCCCACGACGCGGCCAGCGAGCGCATCCTCGACGCGGCGCTCGAGCTCGCCGCCGGCTCGGGGATCCGCAACCTGACGATGGACGACGTGGCCGGCCGGGCCGGGGTGGGCCGCATGACGGTCTACCGCCGGTTCGGCGACAAGAGCCGCCTCGTCGAGGCCCTGGCCGTACGCGAGAGCCGGCGCTGCCTGGCCGAGCTCGACGCCGCCGCCTCGCCCGATCAGCCGATCGCCGACCAGGTGGCGGAGGGGTTCGTGACCAGCGTCAGGTTGTCGCGCGAGCATCCGCTGCTCAGCCGCCTGGCCCGGATCGAGCCGGAGTCGGTGGTGCGCGCCCTGACGGCCGACGACGGCGCGATCTTCGCCCTCATGCGCGCGTTCCTGGCGCAGCGGCTGCGGGCGGCGCAGAAGGCGGGAACGCTGCACCGCGGGGTCGACGTCGAGCAGGCGGCCGAGATCCTCGTGCGGCTGTCGGTCAGCTTCACGCTGATCGAGGAGAGCGTCCTGCCGCTGGACGACCCGCAGCGGGCGCGAGACGTGGCCCGGAGGTTGATCGCGCCGGTGCTGGCGCGGCCGCCGGGCTGAGACGGGGCAACCGGCGCGGCGCCGAATATGGCGCATTAGGCTCCGGTTGCGATCGCAGGGGACCCAGGCGACTTGGGAGGAGCCGAATGGGTGATTGCCACGCCGACGTGGGAGCGCGTGGGGTAGGGGAACCGACGAGGATTGGCAGGAGCCGGTGATCCGGAGCCTCGGTGTCCGCGCGTTTGCGCCGGTTTCCAACCTGCTCGAGGACGTGGGCTCGATGTTCGTGCTCACGGGCAAGACGCTCGTGTCCGCGATCCGCCCGCCGTACCCGTACGGCAACGAGTTCGTCAACCAGTTCCTGTTCGCCCTGCGGCTGGGCTGGTTCCCGATGATCGTCACCTCGGTCGCTTTGGCCTACGGGCCCTCGGGGATCCAGGCGGCGAACTTCCTCAACCTGTTCGGTGCGCTGGACCGCCTGGGCGGGCTGTTCGTGCTCGCGGTCATCCGCGAGTTCGCGCCGCTGGTGTGCGCGGTCGTGATGGCCGGAGTGGCCGGCACGGCGATGTGCGCCGACCTGGGCGCGCGGAAGATCCGCGAGGAGCTCGACGCGCTGATGGTCCTCGGCGTGGACCCGGTGAAGAACCTCGTCGTCCCGCGCTTCCTCTCCCTGATGCTGGTCACGGGGCTGTTCGACATCTACGCCCTGATCTTCGGGACGTTCGGCGGGATGCTGGTGACGATCGTCAACGGCGCCCCGCTCGGCGGCTTCTTCGCCACCTACTTCACGAACGCCACGACGACCGAGCTGTGGGGCTCGATCATCAAGACGACGATCTTCGGCGCGATCATCGCGATCGTCTGCTGCTACAAGGGCATGACGGCCTCGGGCGGGGCGGAGGGCGTCGGGCGCTCCGTCAACCAGGCGGTGGTCATCGCCTTCCTGGCCATCGGCGCGTTCAACTACGTCTTCACGCAGGCGCTGCTGGCCACGCACCCCGAGCTCTCGATGGTGCGATGACGCGCCTGGCCACGCTGCCCCGGGGCTGGATCGAGTCCTTCGGGCTCATGGTCCGGTTCTTCCTCCAGGTCGCCGGCGGCGTGTACAGCGGCCGGGTCCTGAAGTTCTTCGGCGAGACCCTGCGCCAGGCCGGGATCCTGATCATGGGATCGGTCCTGATCATCCTCATGCTGGTCTTCATCCTCGGCCTGCAGTGCGGGATCGAGGGGGCGTACGGGTCGGACACGGTGGGCTCGCCGTCGTTCTCCGGAGCCTTCACGGCGCTGTGCGACCTGCGCGAGGTCACGCCCTACGCCTTCGGCTACATGATGGCCGCGAAGGTGGGGACGGGGTTCGTGGCCGAGCTCGGCTCGATGCGGATCTCCGAGGAGATCGACGCGCTCGAGGTCATCGGGCTGGACTCGATGCTCTACCTGTGCTCGACGCGGCTGCTGGGCATGTGGATGGTCCTGCCGTTCGTCTACATCGCCGCGATCGCCTCCGGCTTCCTCGCCTCCTACGTCGCGGTGGTGGTGCAGATCGGGAAGGTCTCGGCCGGCGGCTACTTCCAGATCTTCTGGCAGTTCCAGGACCCCATAGACCTCCTGTACTCCGCCGCCAAGGCGATGGTGATGGCGACCTTCGTGGTGCTCGTCGGGTGCTACTACGGCTACACGGCATCGGGCGGGCCGGTGGGCGTGGGCCGGGCGACCGCGCAGTCGATGGTGGTCAACATCATCGGCATCCACGCCATCGGGCTGGTGGGGACGCAGCTGTTCTGGGGCGGCAACGCCCGATCTCCGATCGGGGGCTGACGGCCCGCGATGCCCACGACCCAGACCAGCAGCGCGCTCGCTCGGGGGATCGCCGTCGCCGCGCTCGCGGTGGCCGTCGCGGTCCTGGCCGTGGTGATCCTCAACAGCGGGTCCTCGTACACGATCCACACGCGCTTCGTCGACGCCGGCCAGCTCGTGAAGGGCAACCTGGTCGAGGTGGGCGGGCAGCCGATCGGCAAGGTCTCCGACATCCGCCTGACGGACGACAACCAGGCCGACGTCGTCCTGAAGATCTCCGACAAGGAGTACCGGCCGCTGCACGAGGGCACGACCGCCACGGTCCGCCAGGTCGGGCTCTCGGGCGTCGCCAACCGATTCGTCGAGCTCACCCCGGGGCGGCCGACCTCGCCCGCGCTGCACGACGGGGCCACGCTGACCACGCGCAGCACCCGGCCGATCGTCGACCTCGACGAGGTGCTCGACGCGCTCGACCCGAAGGCCCGGGCCAACCTCCAGACGCTCGTTCGCCAGAGCGCCGTCTCCCTCCAGGGCCAGTCGCAGAACGCCAACGCCGCGCTGCGCTACCTCAACCCGGCGCTCAGCCAGACCGCCGGGCTGCTGGAGGAGCTCGACAGCGACGAGTCCTCCCTGCGCCACCTGGTGCAGAGCACCGCGACGGTCTCCTCGGCCGTGGCCGCGCGCTCGGGCGATCTCGCCGGCGCGGTGACCGACACGTCCACGGCGCTGCGGGCGATCGCCTCCGAGCGGGTCGCGCTGGAGGACATCCTGGCCCGGGCTCCGGGCGTGCTGCGGCGCTCGGTGCCCACGCTGCGGCGGCTGCGAGGGACCCTGGCCGTGGTGCGCCCGGCGCTGCGCGACGCCCAGCCCGCGGCCCAGCCGCTGGCCCGCGTGCTGCGGATCCTGCCCCCGGCGGCGCGCGACTCCACGCCGGTCATCGCCGAGCTGCGGAGCCTGCTCCCCGCCCTGCGGCGCGTGCTCGTGGGCATGCCGGCGCTGGCGCGCGACCTCGTCCCCGTGATCAGCAAGACGACGACCGCGGCGAACGGGTTCCTGCCCGTCCTGGCCGGCCTGCGCCCGTACACGCCCGACCTCGTCGCCGGCCTGTTCAACGGCTTCGGCGGGGTGACCAGCGGCTACTACGACGCCAACGGCCACTTCGCGCGCATCGCGGCCAACTTCGGCGTGGGCTCGCTGTCGGGCCTGGGCTCGCTGATCCCGCTGCCGCCCAACCTGCCCAGCCTGACCAACTACCGGACGGGGCTGGACGCGCGCTGCCCGGGCTCGGCCGTCGAGCCCGCGCCCGACGGCTCCAACCCGTGGGTGCCCGACCCCTCCGTGTGCGATCCGGGGCAGAGCCGCAAGTGACCCGCCTGGCCCTCCTCGCTCCTCGTCCCGCTGGCCGTCGCCGGGGCGCTCGCGCTGCCGGGCGCCGGGGCCCGGGGCGACTCCACCTACCGGGTGGACGCGATCTTCGACACGTCCAAGGGAGTCATTCCCGGCCAACTCGTGAAGATCGCCGGCGCGCGGGTGGGCAAGGTCAAGGACGTCAGCCTCACCGGCGACTACAAGGCCCGGATCGAGATGGAGGTCGGGCGCCGCTTCGCCCCGTTTCGCTCGGACGCCTCGTGCTCGATCCAGCCCGAGGGTCTGCTGGCGGAGAACTTCGTGCAGTGCGACCCGGGCTCGCCCCGCGGCCGCCCGCTGCGGGCCGCCGACGGCAAGGCGCCGACCGTCCCCGTGGCGCGCACGAGCGTCCCGGTCAACCTCAACGACCTGTTCGACATCTGGAACGTCCCGACCCGCCAGCGCCTGACCGTCCTGGTCAACGAGCTGGGGATCGGCTTCGCCGGGCGCGGGGAGGACCTCAACGAGGTGCTGCGCCGGGCGAACCCCAGTCTCGCGCTGGCGCGCCGGGCCATCACCACCCTGAGCCGCCAGCGCTCCCAGCTGCAGCAGATCATCACTTCGACCGATCAGGTCGTCGGCGAGCTCGCGGCGCGGCGCGGCCGGGTCTCGGACTTCCTCGACCAGGCCTCGCGGGTCACCTCCCAGACCGCAGCGCACAGCGGGGCCCTGGGCGAGGGGATCCACCGGCTGCCCGCGCTGCTGCGCGCCACCCGCCCCGCCCTCCAGCGCCTGGACGAGTTCTCTGCCGCCGGGACGCCGCTGCTGCGCCAGCTGCGCGTGGCCGCGCCCGACGTCAACCGCCTGGTGGCCGGGATCAAGCCGTTCGCCGAGGCGGGCCTGCCGGCGATCCGCGGCCTGGCCCCGGCGTTCAGCACGGCGCTTCGCGCCGTTCGCCGCTCCGGCCCGCTGATGCGCGAGATCCGCGGCTTCACCACCGAGGCGCTTCCACTCGGCCCGCTCGTGTCGAGCACGTTCGTGAACCTGCGCGACCGCGGGTTCATCGAGAACGGGCTGAAGTTCGTCTACTACGCCGCCGCCGCCTCGGCGCGCTACGACAAGGTCTCCCACATCCTCCCGGCGCACACGATCTTCAACCAGTGCGCTGTGTACTCGGCGACGCGCTCGGCGGGCTGCGACGCCAGCATGGGCAAGGCGGCGCTCCCGACCTCGATCAGCCGCCGGCCGCCCGGTCCCGCGCCCCAGGAGGCCTCGCGCACCGCCCCGGCCCCGGGAGCGCCCTCGGCCTCGGCACCGGCCGCCTCGCCCGCGCCGGCTCCCGCTGCCGGGCGCGGCGCCCTGCCCAAGCTGCCGTCGGTGCAGGACACGCTCGACGGGGTCGTCCAGTCGCTCACCCAGCCCGACGGCCATCAGCAGGCCCTGGGCGATCTCGCGAGGTACCTGCTCGGATGAGGAAGCGGCGCGGCAGCAACGATGCGCTCGGCAGCCTGGCCGGCAGCCCGATCCTGGTCGGGGCTGTCGCCGTGCTGCTGACCGTCGTCGGCGTGTTCCTCTCCTACAACGCCAACGAGGGCCTGCCGTTCGTCCCCAGCTACAAGGTCTCCGTCGACGTGCCCGACGCGGCCGAGCTCGTGGCGGGCGACGAGGTGCGGATCGGCGGCGCCCGGGTGGGGCAGATCAAGGACATCCAGGCGATGCCGCGGAAGGGCGACCAGGCGGCCTACGCCAAGCTGCAGCTCGCGCTGGACGTCAACCAGGGGCCCCTGCCCGAGGACACCGAGGTCCAGGTTCGTCCGCGCTCGATCCTGGGCTCGAAGTACCTGGCGCTGACCCCGGGCCACTCGCGCCGGCGGGTCGCCGAGGGCGGCACGCTGCCGATCTCGCGCGCCGTGCCGGGGGTCGAGCTCGACGAGGCGTTCAACGTCTTCGATCGCGAGACGACGGAGGGCCTGCGCAACTCGCTGCGCGGCCTGGGCGACGCACTGGCCGGGCGCGGCGACTCCCTCAACGACGCGATCGCCTCCACGCGCGCGCTGCTGCCGCCCGCCCAGCGCGTGCTGCGCGTCCTCGTGGCGCCCAGCACCGACCTGAGCGGCTTCATCGACGGGGCCGCGGCGGCCACGGGCGCCCTGGCGCCGGTGTCGCGCAACCTGGGTTCGCTGATCGACCGCGCCGCGGTCACGCTCGGGGCGCTGGACGCGGCGGGCGACGCCGTCGGCGCGAGCATCGAGGAGCTTCCCCAGACCGAGGCCGTGGCCACGCGCGCGCTGGAGCGCTCGGCGCCCGTGCTGGCCGACGCCGCCGCGATCGCCCGCGAGCTGCGCCCGGCGGCGCCGCTGCTCCCGGTGGCCAGCCGCCGCCTGGCGGGCGCCCTGGATGCCGCGACGCCGGTGCTGCGCAACACGACGGGCAAGACGCTGGGCGCCGCGCTGGCCGGGTTCGACCGCTTCGTGAGCTTCCCCGCGGCCCTGGGCTCGGCGCGCAAGCTCCGCGCGGCCTCGCGCGCGCTGCTTCCGCTCCTGCGCTACCTCGACCCCGTGCAGCGCGTCTGCAACGTGTTCGGCACGTGGGCGCGCAACCTCGCCTCCACCGGCAGCGAGGGCGACGCGAACGGGACCTGGATCCGCCTTGTCCCCATGGGCGGCACCAATCAGACCTTCCAGGCCGCCACGCCCGACCCCGACCTGCACCTCAACTTCTATCCCAACGAGGACGGCACCGAGTGCGAGTCGGGCAACGAGACCTACACGCCCGGCCAGTTCATCGGCAACCCCTCGGGCAAGCAGAGCACGGCGCGCGAGAACACCCTCCAGCCCGCCGGCGTGGCCGACCTGGCCCGCCGGGCGGGGCTGATGGTCCCGGCTCCCGGGGACGTGCGATGAGCGACGGCCGGCGCAAGCGGCGCGGGGTGGAGCGCATGAGCCCGTTCGCGCTCGGCATGCTCGCCCTGCTGGGGATCGGGATCTTCGTCTACCTCGCGTTCGCCAAGAGCGTCCCGTTCCACTCGCCCTTCCAGATCCGGGCGGTGTTCGCGTCCTCCAACCAGCTGCACAAGGGCAACCCGGTGCGGATCGCCGGCGTCGAGGTGGGCAAGGTGGCCGACATCCAGCCGGGCCCCGGCACGACGCAGATCGTGACCATGTCCCTGTCCAAGCAGGGCCAGCCCATCCATGCCGACGCCACCGCGAAGATCCGCCCGCGCGTCTTCCTCGAGGGCGGCTACATCGTCGAGCTGCACCCCGGCAGCCCGAGCGCCCCCAAGCTCAAGCGCGACGGGACGCTCCCGCTGCCCCAGACGGCCGTCCCGGTGCAGTTCCACCAGGTGCTGGGCGCCCTGGATCATCCCACCCGGGACGGCCTGCGCACGGTGCTCGACGAGGCGGCCACGGCATTCGACGACGGCGGCGCGCAGAGCGTGCGCCAGATGCTGCCGGAGCTGGCGCCGACGCTGCGCGACGTGGCCTGGGTGGCGCAGGCCTCGCGCGGCTCCAGCCCCGGCGATCTGCGCCGCCTCGTCCGGGGCGCCTCCGACGTCACGGGCACGCTGGCCGCGCGCTCGGACAACCTGGCCGACACCGTCACCTCCCTGCACCGCACGTCGGCCGCGCTGGCCGCCGACGACGGCGCGTTGGCCGCCAGCGTGCGCGAGCTCGACCGGGTCCTGGCGGTCACGCCGCCCGCGCTGGACGCCCTGGACCGCGCGCTGCCGCCACTGCGCCGCGTCTCGCGCGAGCTTCGCCCGTCGCTGAAGATCGCTCCCCCGGTGCTCAACCGCACCGCGGACCTGCTGGTCCAGATCGACGCCCTGGCCCGCTCGCGCAACAGCCCGTCCGACTTCGTGCGCGTGCTCATCAAGTTCCGCACGGCGCTGCCCGAGATCCCCCGGCTGGCGCTTCTGGCCCGGGGTCTCTTCCCGTTCGTCGGACCGATCGTCACCTGCCTCAACGACCATCTCTCTCCCGTCCTCAACAGCAAGCTCGACGACGGCGCATTGTCGAGCGGGCGCCCGGTCTGGCAGGACCTCCTGCACGTCCTCCCGGGCTTCGCGGGCGGCTCGCAGAACTTCGACGCCAACGGCCCGTGGGCCCGCTACCTGGGCTCGACGGGCAACGACACGCTCTCGACCGGCGACGTGCCCGGCGTGGGCCGGCTGTTCGGCGGGACCTCCGCCCCGCTGGAGGGCGTGCGGCCGGTGTGGAATGGGACCAACGGCTACCCGCCGTTCCGCCCCGACCAGGACTGCAGCCAGCAGAAGCTGCCCGACCTGCGGGCCGAGTCACGGGACCTGAACCCGTGAGCCGGGCGGTGCGGGAATACGGGCGCTTCGTCGCCGTGATCGTCCTGTTCGCCGTGATCTCGGTCGTCTGCGGCGCCTACATCCTCTCCCAGCAGCACCTGCGCACGCCGCTGCAGGACCGCTACACGGTCAGGCTGCAGCTCCCCACGGCCCAGTCCCTGACCTCGGGCAAGAGCCAGCCGGTCAACGTCGCCGGCGTGCGCGTCGGCGACGTGGTCAAGACGCAGCTCGACGAGGGTCAGGCGATGGTCACGCTCTCGATCGAGCGCCACAAGCTGCCCCACGTCTTCCGCGACGCGCAGGCTCAGCTGCGCCCCAACACGCCGCTCAAGGACATGCAGATCGAGCTCTTCCCCGGGCACCGGCGCAGCGGGCGCCTGCACGGCGACGAGCCGATCCGCGCCGCCCAGACCACGGTGCCGATCGACTCCGACGAGTTCCTCTCCGCGCTGGACGCCGATACCCGCGACTACTTCCAGGCCCTCGTGGCCGCCGCCCAGCGCGGGCTCCAGGGCCGGGGGAAGGACCTCAACGCCGCGCTGCGCTCGCTTGGCCCGACGACCGCTCAGCTGCGCCAGCTCGGCGATGCGCTGGCGGCCCGCCGGGTGCAGATGACCCGACTCGTCCACAACCTCTCCGTGCTCAGCCGCGCCACCGCCGCCAAGGACCAGCAGCTGGGCACCGTCGTCGACGCCGGCTCGACGACGCTGCGGGCCATCGCGGGCCAGGACGCCCAGCTGCGCGACTCGATCGCCCAGCTGCCGGGCACGCTGTCGGCCGCGCGCTCCACGCTCGGGCACGCCACGACCCTGGCCAACGAGGTCGGGCCCACCCTCAACGCGCTCGACCCGGCGGTGCGCGGCCTGCCGAGCGCGCTGCGCGACATCGACCCGCTGCTGCGCGAGACCACGCCGCTCGTGCGCACGAAGCTGCGCCCGCTGGTCAGGGAGGCGGGGCCGGTCATCGACAACCTCAACCCGGCGATCGACAACCTCAACAAGATCTCCCCCCACCTGAAGACGGCCTTCGCGGTGTTCGACTACGTGGCCAACGAGCTGGCCTACAACCCGCCGGGCAAGGAGGAGGGCTACCTGTTCTGGCTGGCCTGGTTCGCGCACAATGCCAACTCGGCCCTGTCGACCGAGGACGCCCATGGCCCGCTGATCCGCGGACTCGTCCTCGTCTCGTGCTCGAGCCTGACCTCCCAGCCCCAGCTCGCGCCCGTTCTGCAGGCCCTGACCGGGGTGGTGCCGGCATGTCCGTGAGGCAGGCTCGCCATGGGTAACCGGCCCCCCGGCCTCGGCGCGGTCATGGTGGCGGCGCTGTTCGCGCTGTCGTGCTTCGCCGCGACCCTGTTCGTGTGGAAGTCGTTCGGCGGCCCGACGCCGCTGGCGCCGCAGGGCTACCGCATCCACGTCAGCTTCGATCAGGCGGCGACGCTCACGCCCAACGCCGACGTGCGCATCGCGGGCGTCCCGGTGGGCAAGGTGATCAAGGTCACGCCTGAGGGGCTGCGCACGGACGCGGTGATCGAGCTGCAGCGGCGCTACGCCCCGCTGCCCCGTGACGCCCACGCCATCCTGCGCTCCAAGACGCTGCTGGGCGAGACGTTCGTGGAGATGACGCCCGGCACGAGGACGGCGCCCAAGCTCCCCGAGGGCGGGCGGCTGCCCACCAGCCAGGTGGGCGACACGCAGGGCCTCGACCAGGTCCTCAGCGCCTTCGACGCGCAGACGCGCCAGTCGTTCAAGACCTTCCTGCACGAGCTGTCGGGCGCGCTCGACGACCGCGGCCAGGACCTCTCGGACTCGGTGGCCAACCTCGGTGTGACGACGACGGACCTCACCAACATCGTCGTCGTGCTCGACCAGGAGAGCCCGAGCGTGCAGCGCCTCGTCCACGACACCGGTGCGGTCCTGCGGACGCTGGGCAGCCGCCAGGCCGACCTCCAGAGCCTGATCACGGCGGGCGAGCAGGTCTTCTCCGCCACCGCGGCGCGCAACCGCGAGCTCACCGAGACCACCCGCGCGCTGCCCGAGTTCCTGCGCGAGCTGCGCCTGACGCTCGCGTCGGTGGAGCGTACGAGCATCGTGGCGGCGCCCACGCTGCGCGCCCTGCGGCCCGTCGCCCCGCTCGTGCGCCCGGGCCTCGCGCAGGCCTCGCGCCTGGCGCCCCAGCTCGAGGGCCTCTTCCGCGCCACGCCCGCCGTCCAGCGTGCCGCCCGCACCGGTCTGCCGGCGGTCACGCGCATCCTCGACACCTCGCGCCCGCTGCTCGACGTCGTCTACCGCGCCGCGCGGGAACTGGGCCCGGTGCTCGACTTCCTCTCGCTCTACCGCCGCGATCTCTCGTCGGCCTTCGCCAACGTCGCCGCCGCCACCAACGCCTACACCGAGACGCCGGACGGCCGCGCCTCGCACTACCTGCGCGTCCTCATCCCGGTCAACAACGAGCTCGGGGTCGGCTTCGCCCAGCGTCTGCCCACCAACCGCCACAACCCCTATCTCGCGCCCGGCGCCCAGGACAACTACCTCCACGGCGGCCTGAGGACGTTCGACTGCAAGAACCTGAGCAACCCTCAGACGTTCCCGGTGATCCCGCCGGGGACCGGAGCGCCGCCGTGCCTGGTCCAGCAGCCGTGGACGTTCCGGGGGCAGGCGCGGGCCTTCCCGCACGTCGAGAGAGATTCGCCGTAGGCGTTGCCAGGGCTCTGGGGGCGGGCGAACGCCCCGCTGTCCCGGGAGCACTACGGACTTTCGATGCTTCCGGGAAGCGGACGTTCGCCCGCCCCCCCGCGGGCGCCCTCGCTGCTGGGCTTTGAGCAATCAGGGCTCGACGGGGGATCGGGATGTCCGGCCCCGGGAGCATTAAGAGTCGTTACTGCTCCCGGGCGCCGGATCATCCCGATCCCCCGGGGACACCAACGGCAAGGAAAGCTCAGCGCAGAGCGACCGGTGCGTCAGTGAACGTCGTGATCCGGCGCAGCTCGTCGACGCGGTCCACGATCTCGTGGGGCTGGAGGCGGGCCACGCGCTCGGTCCCGAACTCGGAGACGTTGAACGAGGCCAGCGCCGTGCCGTAGGCCATGGCCCGGCGCAGGAGGTCGGCGTCGAGCTCCTCGTTGGGATGGGCGGCGATGTAGCCGACGAAGCCGCCGGCGAAGGAGTCGCCGGCGCCCGTGGGATCCAGCACGTCCTCGAGCGGATAGGCCGGCAGGGCGAAGAAGTCGTCGCCGTGGAAGAGGGCGGAGCCGTACTCGCCCTGCTTGGCCACGACGAGGCGCGGGCCCCAGGACATGACCTCGCGCGCCGCGCGCACCAGGTTGGACTGCTGGGTGAGCTCGCGCAGCTCCGCGTCGTTGAGCAGCAGCGCGTCGACGCCCTCGATCGTGCGCACGAGCGAGTCGCGCGCCGTCTCGATCCAGAGGTTCATCGAGTCCATGGCGACGAACCGGGCGTCCTGGCACAGCTCGCGTACCTCGCGCTGCAGGTCGGGCTGGATGTTGGCCAAAAACAGGACGTCGCAGTCGCGCGAGGCCTCCGACAGCTTGGGCTCGAAGTCGCCGAACACGTTGAGCCGGGTGTCGTCTGTGTGCGCCGTGTTGAGGTCGTACTCGTAGTGGCCGCGCCAGAAGAAGGTCTCGCCGCCGGGCACGCGCTCGATGTCCTCCGTGCGCACCCCCCGGTTCTCGAGCACGCCCAGCTCGGCCTCGCCGAAGTCGTCACCGACGGGCCCGACGACGTTGACCCCGGTGAAGAACGAGGCCGCCAGGGAGAAGTGCACGGCGGAGCCGCCGAGCATGCGCTCGCGCTCCCCGAACGGGGTCTTGACCGCGTCGAACGCGATCGAGCCGACGACAGTGAGGCTCATACGGGCGCGGAGGATAAGCTGCCGCGGCCATGCGCGCGATCCTCATCGAGGAGTTCGGCGGCCCCGAGGTGCTCCAGGTGGCCGAGATGCCCACGCCCGAGCCGGGCGACGGAGAGGTCCTGATCCGCGTCTCGCGGGCCGGCATGAACTACGCCGACACGCATCAGCGCACGAACGACTACCTGGCCAGCTACGACCTGCCGCTCGTGCCCGGCGGCGAGGTGGCGGGCCTGCGCGAGGACACCGGCGAGCGCGTGGTCGCGATGTGCGGCCTGGGCGGCTACGCGCAGTACGCCACCGCGCCCGAGGCGCTGACCTTCCCGATTCCCGACGGCGTCGACGACGAGACGGCGCTCGCGCTGCTCATCCAGGGACTGACCGCCTGGCACCTGTACCGCACGTGCGGGCGGGTGGCCGAGGGGGAGTCGGTGGTCGTCCACGCCGCGGCCGGCGGCGTCGGGTCGCTGGCGGTCCAGCTCGGCCGGCCGATGGGCGCGGGGCGCGTGATCGCCAGCGCCTCGACCGAGGAGAAACGCGAGCTCGCGCTGGAGCTGGGCGCGGACGCGGCGATCGACGCCGACCCCGAGGGGATGAAGGAGCGCCTCCAGGAGGCTAACGGCGGCGCCAAGGTGGACGTCGTCTTCGAGATGGCGGGCGGCGAGGTCTTCGAGCAGTCACTGGCCGCGCTGGCCCCGTTCGGGCGCCTCGTCACCTATGGCATCGCCTCGCGCCGGCAGAACGAGGTCTCCACCGGGGCGCTGATGCGCCGCTCGCGCGCCGTGGTCGGCTTCTGGCTCATGCACTGCATCGGGCGCCCGGAGATGGTCGACGAGGCGCTGGCGGACCTGTTCGCCCGTGTCCAGAGCGGCGAGCTGCACGCGCATCTCGGCGGCACCTACCCGCTCGAGGACGCGGCGACGGCGCAGGTGGACATCGCCGAGCGCCGCACGACGGGCAAGGTCGTTCTCGACCCGAACGCCTGACAGACCGTCTTTTAGATAGATTCGGACCGGTAGATGGTTCGAGTGAGGCTCACCAGAACCCTGGTGCTCGGCCTTGTCGCGGGTGTCGCGGGGATGGGTGCGGTGGTCGCGCAGGCTGTGCCGTACGTCGGGGTGCACGTGAAGGGCAAGACGTTCCGCGCGGGTCCGCACGCCGCGGACGTCCAGCTGCGCGTGGTCTGCCCGCCCGGGACGCAGTCCACGCCGCGACCGGGCGACTTCAGCTTCTGCACCGGCGACATGGTCATCACGCACGGCGGCACGGTCGTGGCGCGCGGACCGTTCTCGATCCGCACGTTCGACTCCCACCTCGAGCACTTCCCGACGGTCGGCCCGGGGCGCCGGCTGTTCAAGAAGGGCCGGCGCGTCACCGTGCACTGGGAGGCGCGCAACCACGACGGCCAGGGGAACTTCCGCAGCAACTCCGGCAACGTGGTCGTCGTCCAATGAGCGCCCGCCGCGGGGCCGCCGTCCTCGCGACGGCGCTGGGACTCCTGCTCGCCGCCGCGTCCGGCGCGTCCGGCGCCTCCTACCGCTACGCGGGGAGCTTCGGGAGGCTGGGCTCCGGGCCCGGCCAGTTCGGGAGCGGCGTCCTGGGCGGCGGCGCCAATCGCCAGTACGACGATCCGTCAGGGATCACCATCGCCCCCGACGGGACGCTCTTCGTCGTGGATGTGAGCAACAACCGCGTCGAGCACTTCACGGCGACCGGCGCCTACCGCGGCGCCTTCGGCCATCGGGGCCGCGACAGCGGCGCGCGCGCCCACATCATCCAGAAGGGCGCCTTCTACCAGCCCGCGGGCATCGTCGCCGGGCGCGACGGGGTCCTCTACGTCGTCGATGCCGGAAACGACCGCGTCATGGCCCACACGCGCGGCGGGGCGTTCAAGCGTCGCGTCGGCTTCCACGGCTCCCAGCCGGGGCAGTGGGTCGTGCCCTGGGGCGCCGGCTCGGGAACGCAGGGCCTCTACTTCGTCGACCAGGGCAACTACCGCATCCAGCATTGGTCCTTCGCCGGGCGCTTCCTCGGCGCGTGGGGCGAGTTCGGCCGTGAGCGCGGGCAGTTCGTCACGCCCTACGCCGTGGCCCCGTCGCCCGGCGGCGACCGCGTCTACGTCACCGACTCGATCCGCCGTCGCCTGATCATGTTCGGCTCCACCGGCCAGCTGCTGGCCGAGTACGGGCGCTCGGGGCGGGGCGAGAGCGACTTCCTCAAGCCGACCGGGGTCGCGGTGGGGCTGGACGGGACCGTGTTCGTGGCCGATCGCTGCAACAAGCGCATCCTGCAGTTCAGCCCCAACGGCGAGTTCGTCGAGTCCTTCGGCGCCAACATCCTGGACGCCCCGACGTTCATGGCGATCAACTCGGACGGGGTCCTCTACGTGAGCGACCTGCACCGCGTCGTGGCCTTCGCGCCCAGCAACAGCCGGGGCCTGCGCGTTCCGCCCCGGCGCCCGGTCCGGGCCGCCGGCGGCTACGACGTCGCCTGCAACGCCATCCAGGGCTAGCTCGGGCTGTCAGCAGACGCACCGTGAGCTTTTGGCTCCTCGGCCGTCTGCCGATGTGATGAGCATGTTCCCACGGAGGCTCGCCCCTGCCCTGAGCCTGGCTGCGGTCGCGGCCTGCCTGGTTCCGGCGGGCGCCCTGGGCTTCAGCGGCGCCTACGTGCGCGGCCACTCCTTCCCCACCGGGTGGCGGGCCACCAGCCTGCTGATCCGCGTGGCCTGCCCGCCCCGGACCCAGTCGACGCCGCGCCCGGGCGACTTCAGCTTCTGCACCGGCACGCTCACGGTCCGCTACCACGGCCGCGTCGTCGCCCAGGGGCCGTTCTCGATCCGGACGTACGACTCGCACGTCGAGCGGGTGCGGGTGCGCTCCTCGGCCCGTCACCTCTTCCGGCCCTACCGCCGCCTGCACCTGACCTGGGGCGCGCGCAGCCACGACGGGCAGGCCCACCGGGCGTCGAACTCCGGTGCGATCACCGTCTTCAACCCCTACTCGCGGCTGTGAGGCGCGCCCTCCTCGCCCTCGTCGCGCCGGTGGCGTGCCTGCTCGCCGCCGCGCCGGCCGGCGCCTCCTACCGCGTGGCCGACATCTGGGGGCACCTGGGGAAGTCTCCGGGCGCGTTCGGCAGCGGCGTCCTGGGCGGCGGGGCCAACCGCCAGTACGACGACCCGGCGGGGATCGCGCTCGCGCGCAACGGCACGGTCCTCGTGGTGGACACGAGCAACAACCGCGTGCAGCGGTTCTCGTCGTCCGGCCACTATCTCGGGCGCTTCGGCCGCCGCGGGCTGGACAAGGGCTTCATCAAGGTCCGGCTCACCAACCGCTTCTTCCAGCCCGAGGGGATCGCCGTGTCCTCCTCCGGCTCCATCTTCGTCGCCGACACCGGCAACGACCGGGTGATGCGCTTCAACGGCGCGGGCCACTTCCGCCGGCGCCTGGGCAAGCACGGCTCATATCCGTCCGAGTACGTGCAGCCGTGGGGGATCGCCGTCTCGGGCCACTCGGTGTTCGTGGCCGACCAGGGCAACTACCGCATCCAGCGCTGGACGACCTCGGGCCACCACGTGGGCTCGTTCGGCCGCTTCGGCCGCGGACGGGGCCAGCTCGTCACGCCCTACGGCGTGGCGGCGGGCGGCGGTCGCGTCTACGTGACGGACATGATCCGCCACAGGGTGATCGTCTTCTCGAGCCAGGGGCAGGTCCTGGACGAGTGGGGCGGTCCGGGCACCGGGCGCGGCAAGTTCCTCAAGCCCGCCGGCGTGGCCGTCGCCCGCGACGGCAGCGTGTTCGTGGCCGACCGCTGCAACGAGCGCGTGGAGCACTTCAGCTCCGACGGCCAGTACCTCGAGCAGTTCGGCCACGGGACGCTGGACGCGCCGACATTCCTGACGGTCGACCGGGCCATGCGCGTCTACGTCAGCGACAACCACCGGGTGGTCAAGTTCGAGCCACGCGGCTCGGCCTCCAGCGCCGCCGCACCGGCCCGCGCCGCCAACCACGACGCCACCGACATCTGGTGCCGCCATGTCGCCGAGCAGACGCTCGGGGGCTGACAGCGCGACGTTTTACCGGGGCGGCCACATAAGCTGAGGGACGACATGCCCTCCTTTGCCGACCTCGGACTCTCCGAACCCATCCTCGCCGCACTGCGCGATGTGGGCTACGAGTCGCCCAGTCCGATCCAGGTTCAGGGCATCCCGCCGCTGCTCGAGGGCCGCGACGTGATCGGCCAGGCGCAGACCGGCAGCGGCAAGACGGCCGCCTTCGGCCTGCCGATGCTCGAGTACGTGGACCCGGAGGAGAGCACGGTCCAGGGGCTGGTACTCACGCCCACCCGCGAGCTGTGCATCCAGGTCACCCAGGCAATCCGCACCTACGGCTCGCACAAGGGCATCGACGTCGTCGCCGTGTTCGGCGGGGCGCCGATCCGCACCCAGCAGGCGCAGCTGCGGGCCGGGGGCCACATCGTGGTCGGCACGGTCGGGCGGGTGCTCGACCTCCTCTCCCGCCATTCGCTGGTCCTGCACGACACGCGCTTCGTGGTGCTCGACGAGGCCGACGAGATGCTCGACCTCGGCTTTCTCGAGGACGTGGAGAAGATCCTCAGCCTCACCCCCGGCTCGCCGGCAGACGGCGCTGTTCAGCGCGACGATGCCGACCGAGATCCGCCGCCTGGCCGAGCGCTACCTGCTCGAGCCGGTGACCGTGAAGGTGAAGGCTCCCCAGCTCACGGTGGACACGGTGGAGCAGTTCTCCCTGGAGGTGAGCGGCCGCGACAAGGACGCCGCGCTGGAGCGGGTGATCGACGCCGAGCGTCCCGACCAGGCGATCGTCTTCGTGCGGACCAAGATCCGCTGCGAGCAGCTCTATAAGCGGCTGCGCGATCGCGGCGTGGACGTCAAGGCTCTCCACGGCGACATGTCCCAGGGATCACGTGACGGCGTGATGATCTCGTTCAAGAGCGGGCGCCTGCCGCTGCTCGTGGCCACCGACGTGGCCGCCCGCGGCCTGGACATCTCGGGCATCACTCACATCATCAACTTCGACGTCCCGACCTCGCCGGACGTGTACGTGCACCGCATCGGCCGGACCGGCCGGGTGGGGCGCAGCGGCCGCGCGATCACCTTCTACGAGCCGCGGCAGAAGCGCGACATCGCCGCGATCGAGCGCCACGCCGGGATCGAGGCGATGGCGCCGTGGGAGCCGGGAGCCAAGGTCGCGCCGGCGAAGGTGTCGGAGCGCCCGCGCCGCCACGAGAAGCCCCACGTGGCCCGCAACGGCGCCGAGCCCAGCGCCAAGCTCATCGTCAACGCCGGCCGCGCCGCCGGGCTCGAGGTGGCCGACATCATCAACGCCGTCACCGCCGGGGCCGGGCTGGACGGCGAGGCGGTGCGCAACGTGCGCATGCTCGACCGCTTCTCGTTCTTCGAGGTCCCGGAGTCCGAGGCCGACAGCGTGGTCTCCAGCGTGACCGGCCGCCAGGTCCGCAAGGTCACGCTGACGCTCGAGCGGGCCCGGGCTAGAAGCCGGGCTCTCGCCGGACGCGGATCCCGGCGGCTCCGAGCCGCTGGTCTTTCGCCTCGTCGTCTCGGCGCGTGCGCGGCCGTTCGTGGCCGGGCCCGTCGATCTCGACGACCAGGGCCTGGTCGGGCCAGTAGAGGTCGACCTCGATGCCGTGCACTCGGGTGTTCACTTTCGGCTCGGGTCCGGTGTGTCGTTCGAGATAGGCATCCTCGAGATCGCTTCGGGTTCCGGCGCTGCCCTGGGCATGGGCAATGAGGGCGTGCTCGAGGCGGGGGAGGTTGTGGCGGCCGTTGGCTCGTTTCATCGCGGCTCTGGTGGCGGACTCGCTGAAGCGGTTGCGGAACGCCGCCTCGTGGATGACGTTGGCCAGCTGGTGCTGGGTGAGCTGGTCGGTGAGATCGACGAGGATCCGGGCGACGGTGGTGACGGGGATGCCGCGGTACTTGGTGACGTCGCGCGGGTCGAGGTGGCGGGCTCGGTGGAAGCGCACGCCGTCCGCCGTCGGCCGCCGGTTGGGCGCAACGACGTCAATGAGGTGAGGGACTCGCCGCCAGATTCGGAACAGGCGCGCTGCCGCCTCGTGGCTCAGGTGGGCGCCTGGGCCGCCCGCCAGGACCCCCGCCATCCACTCGCCCGCGTCCGACAGCCGCGCGTGCCCCACCGCATAGACGCCGCGATGAACCACATGCAACCGCCCCGCCGCCACACGTTTGCTCACCGCATTCCGCCCGAGCCCTATCTCGCCCAGCTGCGCCAGCGTGACCACTCCGTGCTGCCGCCGGGCCAGCTCCGCGAGCGCCCTGTCCACGGGGGGTGCGGCAAGTTTGTCTCCTCCTGGGTGACTGGATTGACTCACCCCCCAAGCGTGCCGGGCCAAAGCGCGCGTGAGACCCTCGGAACGTCACAAAAGCGCGGAGCGGGGTACGGTGCGGACCATGTCCAATGCCACCCTCCACACCAATGCCGGCGCGATCGAGATCGAGTTCTTCGATGAGGATGCGCCCAAGACGGTCGAGAACTTCCGCAAGCTGGCCGGCGACGGCTTCTACGACGGCCTGATCTTCCACCGCGTCATCCCCGACTTCATGATCCAGGGCGGCTGCCCGGAGGGCACCGGGCACCGGCGGCCCGGGCTACACGTTCGAGGACGAGTTCAACCAGCACAAGATCGTGCGCGGCGCGCTGGCGATGGCCAACGCCGGGCCGAACACCAACGGCTCGCAGTTCTTCATCGTCACCACCGAGGCGGCGCCGTGGCTGGACGGCAAGCACACGGTGTTCGGCCAGGTCACGTCGGGGATGGACGCTGTCGACTCGATCGAGGGCACCCAGACCGGCGCCGGCGACCGGCCGGTCGAGCGATCAGCGCATCGAACGCGTCGAGCTCGGCGACTGAAACGCTCAAGTACGGGCGACATCCCGCCGAACACATCCGCATGCGCGTATGCGGAGCGATGGTCGCCGCCGGTGTCGCGGCGGTCTCGCTGAGCCTCGCGGCCGGCGCCCTCGCGCGCCGGCCGGTCGCTGAAGACCACGGCCGTCGGGTCTCCGAGCGCGAGTACCGGATCGGCGTCTACCGGCACACGGTGCCTCCCGGCACGATCAGGTTCAACGTCAAGAACTTCGGTGAGGACGCGCATGACCTCGAGGTGACCACGAAGCGCGGCACGATCAAGGGCCTCTCGCCCGAGATCGAGTCCGACGGCACCCACACGCTCCGGGTCAGGCTCACCAGGCCCGGCACCTACCGCCTCCTGTGCACCAAGCTCGACCACGCCGCCAGGGGGATGCGGGCGACGATCGTCGTAAAGAGGCCCCAGACGAAATGAAGTCCGCGGTCGCCGAAAAGCTCGTCATCCAGGAAGCGGCCCCGCCCGCGCAGGCGGCGGCGAAGAAGAAGCGCAAGCCCAAGCGCCGCACGAACCCCAACTGGACCGAGGCCCACGTTCGCCGCCTGTTCTGGCGCGCCGGCTTCGGCGCGCGCCCCGACGAGGCGGCGTACTGGACCAAGCGAGGGAAAACAGCGACGCTCAAGTGGATCCTCGACGGCCATCCCGGGGCCAAGCTGCGCGGCCCGGCGCCCGCGGTCGACGGCAAGCCGCTGGACCCGGTCAACGAGTGGGGCCACAACACGCTGTGGTGGCTGGACCGGATGATCCGCTCGCCGCGCCCGCTGGTGGAGAAGATGACGCTCTTCTGGCACGACCACTTCGCCACCACCGAGCAGGACACCCCGCTGATGCTGCGCCAGAACCGGCTGTTCCGCCGGCGCGCGCTGGGCTCGTTCCCCAAGCTGCTCTCGGACGTCACGATCGACCCGGCGATGCATGCTCTTCCTCTCGCTCGCCGACTCCGACAAGGACGCGCCGAACGAGAACTTCGCCCGCGAGCTGATGGAGCTGTTCACGCTCGGCAAGGGCTACTCGGAGCACGACATCCGCGAGGCCGCCCGCGCGCTCACCGGCTTCCGGTCGAAGTGGACCAACGACGGCTTCCAGGGCATCCACTACGACCCCGAGCGCCACGACGGCGGCGTCAAGCACATCTTCGGCAAGCGCGGGCGCTTCGACTGGCACGACGTGATGCGCCTCGTCGTCGCCCACCCGGCCCACGCGCCGTTCCTCGTCAACAAGCTCTGGCTGTACTTCGTCACCGACCCGCCGTCGCGCGCGACCACCCGCGCGCTCGGCGCGATCTACCGGCGCTCGGGCCACAGGATCAAGCCGGTCGTCGCGGCGATCCTGGCCCATCCCGCGCTCTACCGGAAGCTCGACGCGCCCGACATGGTCAAGTCGCCCGTCGTCTACGTGGCCGGGTCGCTGCGCACCACCGGGCTGCCGCTCACGCTCGGCTCGCCGACGTGGATGCTGTCGACAGCATGGGCCAGCGCCCGTTCGACCCGCCGTCGGTCGCGGGCTGGGAGTGGGGCCCCGCCTGGATGTCGTCGAACTCCATGCGCGTGCGCTTCGACTGGGGCAACCAGTTGCTCCAGGACAAGCTGCTCGGCGTCAAGGAGGGCACCGTCCAGCCCGCCCCGAGCCGGCCGCCGCGCTCGAGCAGGCGCTCAACGCCATCGGGCGCCCGTGGATCTCCGGCGCGACGCGCTCGCACCTGCTCGACCTGGCCACCCACTACTACGACGACATCAAGCCCAAGAACCTCCCGCGCCAGGGCGCGGGCCGCGCCGAGATGCTCCAGCAGGCGCTGCGCCTGCTCCTGCTCGCCGGCCCCGACGCCCAACTGCACTAGAGAGCCATGCCCAGATCAGCCCACCGCGCCTGCGACGACTTCCACCGGACCCATGACCGCTGGCTCGGGCGCTCGCTGACGCGCCGCCAGGTCATCACCCGCGGCGTGGGCGCCGGCCTGGCGGTGTACGCGGCCAAGGCGATGCCCTTCGCCCGGATCCTGGAGGCCGCGACGGCCGAGGCGCAGTCGGCCCCGAGCTCCGCCGTGCTCGTGTCCGTCTTCCTGCCCGGCGGACTCGACCTGCTCAGTGCCCTGCCGCCGATCGGGCAGTTGGGCCGCTACAACGACCTGCGCCAAGGCGACGCCGTCACCGGTGCGCCGGCGCTCGGCTCGACGGGCCTGGGCGCCCACCCGTCGTTCACCCAGGGCACCAATGGCGGCGTGAAGGGCCTCTACGACTCCGGGAAGGTGGGCTTCCTCCCCGGGATCGACTACGCCAATCCCGACCTCTCCCACTTCCACTCGCGCCACTTCTGGGAGACCGGGCTGATCACGCAGGACGTCGCGCCGGGCTGGATGGGGCGCTGGCTGGACCGCCACGGCTCCGGCGACAACCCGTTTCAGGGGCTCTCCGTCGACTACGGGCTGTCGCCCGTCATGCGCAGCTCTCACGCGCCCGTGGCGGCGGTGGCCTCGCCCGACGACGCCGAGCTGTGGATCCGGGGGCTGTGGGGCACCGGGTACGACAAGACGATGGACACGTGGGGCCGGATCTCCGCCCCGACCCCGCGCCGGCCCGGCCCGGCCGCCGCCTACACCGGCGCGCGCCTGGCCAAGCAGGTCGGCGACCGCCTGGCGCCCTACCGCTCGACGGACACCAGCGACCCGCTCGCCCCGCCGGTTCCCTACCCCAAGGACAACGACTTCGCCGACCGCCTGAGCAAGCTCGCGGCCATGATCTCGCTGCCGCTGGGCATCCGCCTGGCCACGGTCGAGGCGGACGGGGACTTCGACACCCACGACAACCAGCCCGAGGAGCTCGCCAAGAGCATCGGCACGGTCTCCGAGGGCCTCTCGGCCTTCCAGGCCGACCTCGAGGCCCGGGGCGTCGCCGACCGGGTGATCACCCTCGTGTGGTCGGAGTTCGGCCGCCGGCCCGAGTCCAACGACTCCAACGGGACCGACCACGGCGCCGGGGGAATCGCCTGGGTGCAGGGGACCCGCGCGCAGGGCGGCGTGCTCAGCGACTACCCGAGCCTGACCAGCTTCGACCGCGAGGACAACCTCCAGGTCACCCTGGACTTCCGCTCGCGTCTACGCCTCCCTGCTCGAGGGCTGGCTGGGCACCGGAGCCGACGAGATCATCCCGAACTCGAAGGCCTTCCGCCGCCTCTCGCTCGTGCGCTGAGCGCACCCCGCGTCACCGAAACTGGCTGGACAGCCAGTCCAGTAGGCTCTGCCCTGGTCAGCAGCGCAGCGATCGAGGAGGAAACGAGGGCACATGGCAACCGTTGAGCAGCGTCCCGCCGCGACCGAGAACGGGTCGCAGGACGGCATTCCCGTCGAGAACCCGGCCACCGGCGAGGTCATCACGACCGTCCCGGACATGTCCGCGGACGAGGTCAAGGAGATCGTCGCCCGCGCCCGCGCGGCGCAGCCCGGCTGGGAGGCGCTGGGCTTCGAGGGCCGCGCCAAGGTCTTCCTGCGCGCCCAGAAGTGGATCACGGACAACACCGACCGCATCATCGACATGATCTGCTCGGAGACGGGCAAGACCTACGAGGACGCCCAGCTCGCCGAGATCAACTACGCCGCCGCCGCGTTCGGCTTCTGGGCCAAGAACGCGCCCGAGTACCTGGCCGACGAGAAGGTCCGTTCCTCCAACCTGTTCGTCAAGGGCGCCAAGCTCCTCGTCCACTACCGCCCGCTCGGCGTCGTCGGCGTGATCGGGCCGTGGAACTTCCCGCTGACCAACTCCTTCGGCGACTGCATCCCGGCGCTGGCCGCCGGCAACGCCGCCGTGCTCAAGCCCTCCGAGATCACCCCGCTGACCTCGCTGCTGATGAAGGAGATGCTGCGACGAGTGCGGGCTGCCCGAGGACGTCTTCCAGGTCGCCACCGGCCGCGGCGAGACCGGCGCGGCACTGATCGACGAGGTCGACTTCATCATGTTCACCGGCTCCACCGAGACCGGCAAGAAGGTCATGGACCAGGCGGCCGAGACGCTCACGCCCGTGTCTGCCTCGAGCTCGGCGGCAAGGACCCGATGATCGTGCTCTCCGACGCCGACCTCGAGCGCGCGGCCAACGCGGCGGCGTTCTACTCGATGAACAACGGCGGCCAGGTCTGCATCTCGGTCGAGCGCGTCTACGTCGAGGAGCCGGTCTACGACGAGTTCGTGTCCAAGGTCGACCGAGAAGGTCCGCTCGCTGCGCCAGGGCGTGCCCGTCGGGCCCGGGGTCGGTGGACGTCGGCGCGGTCATCTTCCCGCCCCAGATCGACATCATCGAGGACCATGTCAAGGACGCGGTCGACAAGGGCGCGAGGGTCCTCGCCGGCGGCCACGGAGCACGAGCGACGGCGGGCGCTTCTACGAGCCCACGGTGCTGGTCGACGTCGACCACACGATGGAGGCGATGACCGAGGAGACCTTCGGGCCGACGCTGCCGATCATGAAGGTCCGCGACGCCGAGGAGGCCCTGCGGCTGGCCAACGACTCGCCCTACGGGCTGGCCGGCTCGGTGTGGACGAAGGACATCGCGCGAGGCGAGGGCTCGCCCGGCGCAGTCGAGGCGGGCGCCGTGTGCGTCAACGACGCGCAGCTCAACTACGTCGCGCTCGAGCTGCCGATGGGCGGCTGGAAGGTGTCGGGCATGGGCTCGCGCCACGGCGCCGGCGGCATCCGCAAGTACACGCGCCAGCAGACGATGCTCGTCACGCGGTTGGCGCCCAAGAAGGACATGCACATGTTCCCGTACAAGGCGCGCACGACGAAGCTCCTGGGGGGGCGATCAAGTTCCTGTACGGGCGCGGCAAGCGCGACTGACGCCGGCGGGCGGGCGCTAGCTGCTCGGCGATACGCCCTCGGACTCGAGCTCGTCCCTCCTGTGGGGGATGAGCCGACTTCGGCGGCGGGCTCCAGGCCCGCCGCACGCCGTGCTCGCCGTCCTGGTGATCTCCCAGGGCCGTCGGGCTGGCCTGCGTCGCCGTGATCGTCGCCGCCCGGGCACGCTGCGCCCTCGCTGGGGGACCTGTGGCCGGCCGCGGCCGGCGGTATCGCCGGGACGATCGCGCTGGCCGCCTTCTACCGGGCGCCTGTCGATCGGGACGATGAGCATCGTCGCGCCGATCTCGGCCACCGGCGCCGTGGTGCCCGTGCTCGTCGGGCTGGCCGGCGGCGACCGGCCGGGCGCGCTGCAGATGGCGGGGATCGTCATCGCGATCGTCGGCGTCATGGCCGCGTCGCGCGAGGACACGCCGCAACCGACCGGCGGCGGCCGTGGCGCGGCGGAGCGTGCTGCTGGCGCTCGTGGCCGCGCTGGGGTTCGGCACGTTCTTGTGGCATGGACAAGGCCGCCGACGCCAGCGTCCTCTGGGCGCTGCTGTCGCGCGCGCACCGCCTCGGTGGCGATGCTCGCGATCGCCGTCCTGGTCCTGCGGCCGGCCATCCCCGCGCGTGCCCCGGGCGATCGGCCGGTCGCGCTCGTCGGCCTGGGCGACGTCGGCGCCAACGCGCTGCTACGCGGCCGCCTCCACCCACGGCCTGCTCAGCGTCGTCTCCGTGCTCGGCTCGCTTTACCCGGTGATGACCGTGGTGCTGGCCCAGCGCGTTGCTGGGCGAGCGCGTGCGCCGCGTCCAGGAGGCCGGCATCGTGGCCGCGCTGGCGGGCGTGGCGCTGATCGCCAGCGGGGCGTGACTCAGGTGTCCGTCTCGCGCGGCGCGTAGCGCCTGTGCAGCATCAGCGAGTTGCCGTCGGGGTCGGCGAAGAACGCCATGTGGCAGACGCCGGTGTCGAGGATGTCGCCCTGGAACTCCACGCCGCGCTCCTCGAGCTTGGCTCGGACCTCGGCCACGTCGTCGACGTGCAGCGCGACCGGATTGGGGCTGCGGTGGTGCTCGATGCCCATCTGCTCCGGGTTCCAGACGCTCAGCGTGAGATTGCCGGTCTCGAACTCCGCGAAGCCGCGGTCGGGCATGTAGACGGACCGGGGAATCCCGAGGGTCTCGCCGTAGAACCTCGCCGCCGCCTCCACGTCGCGCGTGGGCAGCCCGACGAAGTCGGTGCCGATGACGAACTCCGAGCCTGCAGCCATCTGCGGTCCTCCTATTCGGTCCAGGGTCCGACGCCGCTCACTTGCGCGACCGAGATGCGCAGCCGCACGCCCGCGGGCGGGTCGTCCATCGGGGGGAACTTGACGTCGGGGCCCAGGTAGACGTGGGCCAGCTCCTGGAGGAGCTCGGCCGCGCCGCCCTCCTCGATCGCCGCCGTGCCCCGCACGACGAGGTACTCCTTGAGGCCCGGCGGGTGGATCTCGGTGCCCTCGAACGAGAGCGCCACGCGCGGGTCGCGGCGGATGTTCTCGAGCTTGCGCTGCCCGGTCATCAGGTGGGCGGTGACCAGGTCGTCGCCCTCCACGCCGACCCACACACAGGTCACCTGCGGCGCGCCGTCGGCCCCGAGCGTGACCAGGTGGCCCAGGGCGCCGGAGCGGATCAGGTCCTTGGCGGCGTCGGGCAGCGGCACGCGGGCGAGTCTACGCCTCGGCGCGCAGCGCCACCCCGAGGATCCCCTCCAGCTCGGGGATCGTGCGCTCGGCGCTCACGTGGAGCACCGTGGCCATGCCCAGCTCCGCCGCCGGGCGCAGGTTGGGCGGCAGGTCGTCCACGAAGACGCAGTCCTCCGGGCGCAGGCCGATCGCCTCGGCTCCCATCTCGTAGATCTCCGGCAGCGGCTTGCGGATCCCCACCTCGCCGGAGATCACCGTGCCGTCGAAGAGCTCGGGGAAGCGCTCGCGCTCGTAGCGGTGATGGCCCCACGAGTTGGAGATCAGGCCGGTGCGCACCCCGGCCCGCTTGGCCGCCGCCACCGCGTCCAGCATCTCCTCGTCCGGGCGCATCCCGGCGAACAGCCGGTCGATCAGCCCGGCGGGCTCGTCCAGCTCGAGCAGCGCCCCGAACCCGGCCTCGAACTCCTCGTCGGACAGCTTGCCCTCCTCGAGGTCGAAGAGCAGCCGCTGGGCCGAGCGGTCCGACATGAAGAGGCGGCGCACCGCGTCGGGCTCCAGGCCCTCGGCCGCGCAGAACGCCTGGAAGGACTCGAACACGTTGGTCGTCAGCACCCCGCCGAAGTCGACGAGGAGCCCGCGGCGGCGCCCGGCCTCAGTCGCCATGGGCGATGGAGAGCGCGTAGCGGGCGATGGCCGGGACGCCCTCGTCGAGCATCTTGAAGAACGGATCGTCGGTCGTGCCCGCGAGCAGCCGCTTGTAGGAGCCCTCGAGGAACACGGCGGACTTCCACATGGCCAGCGTCTGGTACCAGCGCACGCTGCTCATCGAGCGCCCCGAGCGCTCCTCGTAGCGCGCGATCAGGTCGTCGCGGGTGGGGAAGCCCTCCCGCGTGGTGACGGAGTTCAGCGCGAACAGCGGAGTCTTGTCGGCGTCGCCGGGCTCCGCGTAGGTGGCGGTCAGGTAGCCCAGGTCGGCCAGCGGGTCGCCGATCGTCGCCAGCTCCCAGTCGAAGATCGCCACCAGCCGCGCGGGGGCGCCCGGGGCCATCATCGTGTTGCCCAGCCGGTAGTCGCCGTGCACGATCGTCGCCGGCGGCGACTCGGGCATGTTGTCGGCCAGCCAGGCGGTGCCCTCCTCGACCTCGGGCACCTCGCGGGTCTTGTTGTGCTCCCACAGGCCCGAGAAGCGGCGCACCTGGCGCTCCAGGTACCCGCCCGGCTTCCCGTAGCCCTCCAGGCCGCAGGCGCGCCAGTCCACGGCGTGGACCTCGACGAGGGCGTCGATCAGGTCGTGGGCGATCCGCTCGCGCTCCTCCGGCGTGTCGAGCGCGTCGGGCAGCTCCGTCGTGATCACGTCGCCCTCGACCTTCTCCATCACGTAGAAGTGAGCGCCGATCACGGACTCGTCGTCGCACGTGGCCAGCACGCGCGGTGTGCGCACGTCGTGGCCCTCGACCGCGCTGAGGAGCCGGGCCTCGCGCAGGACGTCGTGAGCGGAGGGGGGCAGGGGAGGGCGGGGCGGCCGGCGCAGGACCCACTCGCCGCCCTGGCGGCGGATCACGTAGGTGATGTTGGAGTGCCCGTCGCCCACCGGCTCGGCCTCGACGGGTCCCGAGCCCAGGCCGGCGGCGTCGAGATAGGCCTCGAGCGGACGGCGGACGAGGAGGGGCGCCAGCTCGAGCTCGGCCGCCTCCTCCGGGGTGTCGACGATGGTGCTCATGCCGCCGTCGCCGCGATCGCCTCGAGCTCCTTGGGGCGCAGCAGGTCGAAGAGCTCGCGGCGGGTGCCGTCGAGGCGGACCGCCGCGACGCCGCCCTTCTTGAGGTCGATCCGCGCGCCCGTGAGGTCGTGCACGACCTGGGAGAAGTCGGGCTCGTGACCCACGACCAGGACCCGGTCCTCGGGCCCGAAGCCCGCCATCAGCTCGCGGGCGTCGCGCTCGCTCCAGCCGTCCGACAGCGCCTCGATCACCTGAGGCTCGGCGCCCAGCGACTCGCAGGCCAGCTTCGCGGTGTCCAGGGCGCGGACGCGCGGGGAGGTGAAGGCGGCCGTCAGCTCGACCCCGAGCGCGGCCAGCGCGGCGCCGGCCTCGCGGGCCTGGCGCTCACCGCGCGGGGTGAGCCGGCGCGCCGCGTCCTCGCGCGCCTCGTGTGGCTCGGCCTCGCCGTGCCTGAGCAACCAGAGCTGCTGGGCCATCGCGGGCGGGGACGCTATCAGCGCCCGGTGAAGGTCAGGAGACCTTGAAGGTCGCGGTCTTGCGGTCGGAGCTCAGCTTGGCCGAGTCGGTGACGACGACCTCGACCTTCCAGCTCCCGGTGGCGAAGGCCCGCGTGACGACCTTCGTCGTCCTGCCCGACTTCACGGTGAAGGTGCTGGTGCCCTTGCGCGCGAACCTCTTCGTCTTCTTCGACTTGAGGAAGAACGTGGCCTTGGCCTTGCCGGCGGCCGACGAGCGGAACTTGAGCGTCGCCTTCTTCGCCTTCCCGCTGGCCTTCAGCCCGGTGAGCGCGGGAGGGATCTGCCCGGCGGGGTTGACGTAGACGTAGCCGACCATTGAGTCGTCGAACTTGGGATCGCCGTGCAGCTTGCAGTAGTAGCGGTACTTGCCCGGCTTGGTGAACGTCCGCGACACGCCGCCGGCCGGCCACTGCGAGGGATCGACCGAGTCCGAGGGGGTCGGCGGCACCCCGCCGTCGTTCCACACGATGTTGTGCTCGCCGCCGGAGTTCGTGAACGTGACGCTCTCGCCCGGCTTGACCGCCGTCCTGGCGGGCGTGAAGACGTCGTCGGGCGTGGCCTGGACGGCCGCGTTCTCGGCGATCGCCGAGGGCACGGCGAGCAGCGCGGCGGTCGCGACGAGGGCGGAGATGAGCAGTCGGACAGTTCGCATCGGTAAGCCTGTATACCTCAGGACGCGCGAAAGTCGCGTTCTCATCCCGGGCCGAGCTACACTATTTTGCAGTGCCGGTGCAAGAAGTTGACGGACGGACCGCCCGCGCGAAGCGCACCCGCGAGGCCGTCGTCGACGCCCTCATCGGACTGCTCGAGTCGGGCGACCTCCAGCCCACCGCCGCGGCGATCGCCGCCCGGGCCGGCGTGTCTGAGCGCACGCTCTTCCAGCACTTCCACGACCGCGACGGCCTGTTCATGGCGGTGGCCGCGCGCCAGACCGAGCGGATCAGCGCCGTGTGGGAGCGAATCCCCTCCGACGGGCCGTTCGAGGACCGGGTCGGCGCGTTCGTCGCCCAGCGCTCCCAGATCCTCGAGCTGGCCACGCCGGTCCGGCGCGGGGCGCTGCTCATGGAGCCCTTCTCCGAGACGGTGGCCGAGGGCGTCTCGGCCTTTCGCAAGCTCAAGCGCGACGAGGCCGCCCGGATCTTCCGCCGCGAGCTCGCCGCCCTGCCCTCGGGCGAGCGCGACACCGCCCGGGCGGCGCTGGCCGCGGCGGCCTCCTGGTCGGTCTGGGAGGAGCTGCGCCGCCATCAGGGCCTGTCGGTCAATCGCGCCCAGGCGGCGCTCGGGCTGGCGATCCGCCGACTGCTCGGATAGCCGCTAGCATCGCCAGCCGCCCGATGCCGGTGGCTCCGCGACGCATCTTTCCCCTCATCACCCCGTTCCGGGGCATCGGGGCGCTCGGCGTCTTCTTCGGTCACGCCTGGTACTCGCTGCTGCCGGCGGCCCTGTTCGGCTGGGGCTGGGTGCTCCCGGCGATGGGCGTGCAGATCCTCGGCATCGTCGCCGGCTTCGTCACCTACCGCCCGTACGTGAGCGCGCGGATGCACGGCCTGCCCCAGCCGCGGCTGCTGCCTTACGTGAGCCGGCGCATCCTGCGCATCGGCCCGCCGTTCTGGCTGTGCATGACGCTGGTGGCGATCTGGCCCGGGCTGACCGGGGTGTGGGGCACGGACTGGTGGGCGTTCTACGGCTTCGGCCAGATCTACAAGGTGAGCTGGTCGGTCCAGGGCATCCCGCCCGCCTGGTTTCTGTGCACCCTGATGTCGTTCTATGCCCTCGTCCCGGCGTGGGCCTGGGCGATGCGCCGGCTGAGCGACCGGATCGGGTTCCGCCGCGCTCTGTGGGTCGACGTCGCGCTCCTGCTGGCGATGTGCTCGGGCACGATCTTCATGCGCGGCGCCTACACGGCCTCCGCCGGGACGTGGGGCACCGTGAACCTGACGCTGCTGTGCACGTTCCATCTGTTCGGGTTCGGGATGCTCTTCGCCCTCGCGCAGGTCACGCTGGCCCAGCGCGAGGAGCGCGTCGCCCTCTTCGGCTTCGTGCGCCGCCGGCCCGCGGTGTGCTGGCTGCTGGCCCTCGGCCTGCTCGCCACCCAGGTCTACCTGCTCGGCATGCCCAAGCCCGGCTCGCCGATCGAGAGCTATCAGCCCTGGCAGTCCTCGGCGTTCGCGCTGATCGGGACGCTTGCCGCCGCGCTCATGCTGCTTCCGGTGGTGTGGGGGACCGAGCGGGCGGGAGTGCCGGGATTCCTGCTGCGCCTGCCCGGCCTCGCCTTCCTGGGGACCATCTCCTACGGCATCTACATCTGGCACACGTCGATCCTGCGGATCGTCGCCATGTGGGACTGGCCGTGGCAGCAGTCCCATCCGTTCATCGTGTGGGGCCTGACGAGCCTGCTGGTCACCATCGTCGTGGCGAGCATCTCCTGGTTCGCCATGGAGCGCTTCCTGGGCCGGGTCAACCTGGAGTGGCGACCCGGGCGCGGTCCGCGCCTGCGCGTGGCTCCCGCTCCCGCGGGGTAGCCCGTACGGCCGGGCTACGCTTGAGGCGATGCCCGAGCTGCCCGAGGTCGAGATCACCGCACGCCGCATCGGCGCCGCCGTGGCCGGGGCCCGGGTCGAGTCGGCCGTGGCGCCGGGGATCAACGCGCTCAAGACGTTCGACCCGCCCCTGGATTCCCTCGCGGAGGATCGCGTCGCCGGCGTGCGCCGGCGCGGCAAGCACCTGATCGTCGACTTCGAGGGCGGCCTCTCGCTGCTGCTGCACCTCATGTCGGCGGGGCGCCTTCAGCTCTTCGACAAGCGCGCCGGCCCCAAGGACCGCACCTCGCGCCTGCTCGTGCGCCTCGACGACGGGCGCGAGCTGCGCCTGCGCGAGTTCGGCACCCGGCAGCGGGCGTGGGTGAAGCTGCTGGCCACGGATGCCGTGGAGGCCGACGACGCCCTGAGCGCGCTGGGCCCGGAGGCGTGGCCCGACCCGCCGCCGTTCGAGGAGATCCTGACCGAGCCGAGGCCGCTGCACTCGCTGCTGCGAGATCAGCACGTGATCGCGGGCATCGGGCGCTCGTGGGTGGACGAGATCCTGTGGACCGCGCAGCTCTCCCCGTTCAAGCGCGCCGACGACCTGGTCCCGCTGGAGGCCCGGCGGCTGCGCGACGCCACCGTCTCGTGCCTGGGCGGCGCGCTCGACCACTACGAGGAGGCGGTCACCCTCCCGATTCCGGACAAGATGCCGATTCCCCTCCAGGTCCACCGCCGCCAGGGCGAGCCCTGCCCGCGCTGCGGCACGACCCTGGAGGCGGTCCACTACGAGGACTACGTCATGTGTTACTGCCCCGACTGCCAGACGGAGGGGCGAGTTCTCAAGGACCGGCGCCTATCCAGGTTGCTGAAATGATCGAGCCCGGCGACAAGGCACCCGACTTCACCCTCTCCGACCAGCACGGCGAGTCCGTCTCGCTGCGCAAGCTGAGAGGGCGCAGGGTCGTCCTCTATTTCTATCCCAAGGCCGATACGCCGGGATGCACGACCCAGGCCCGCGGGGTGCGCGACCACTCCGCCGACTACGAGTCCGCGGGCGCCGTCGTCCTGGGCATCTCGAAGGACCCGGTCAAGCGCATCGCCTCCTTCGACGAGAAGTACGGCTGGGGCTTCCCGCTGCTGTCCGATGAGGACCATGCCGTGGCCGAGGCCTACGGGGTGTGGGTGGAGAAGTCCATGTACGGCCGGAAGTTCATGGGCATGGCGCGCGCGACGTTCGTGATCGACGAGAAGGGCAAGGTCACGCACGCGTTTCCGAAGGTGTCGCCGAAGACGCACGACGAGCAGGTGCTGGCCGCGCTGGCGGAGTAGGCGGGGCCGGCGCCTCGCGGTGCACGGCGACGCCGACGACGACGAGGGCCACGCCGGCGATCTCGGCCGCGGTGGGGATCTGCGTGAGCACGACGATCCCGATGATCGTCGCGGTGGCGGGCAGCAGGGAGACCATCAGCGCGTAGGTGGCGCGGGGCAGGCGGCTCATGGCCAGCTGGTCGGTGACGTAGGGGATGACCGACGAGGTGACGCCGACGCCGATCCCCGCCGCCAGCGCGAGCGGGTCGCCCAGGACGGGAGCGACCCGCCAGCCGCCCAGCGGGGTGACCACGACCGCGGCGACGAGCATGGCCGCGGCGAGGCCGTCGATCCCGGCGATGCCGTCGTGGCGGGCCACGCGGTGGGCCAGCACGATGTAGGTGGCGAACAGGACCGCGTTGGCCGCGGCGAAGGCGACGCCCAGCGGCTCTCCCGTGAGCTGGACGTCGGTGAGGAGGTAGACCCCGGGCACGGCGAGCGCCAGGGCGACGGCGTTGCGGGTGGTGCGCGCGCCCAGCGCGGCCAGCGCGACCACGGGCAGGAACTCGATCGCCGCGACGGTGCCCAGCGGCAGCCGGTCGATCGCCTCGTAGAAGCAGGCGTTCATCACCGCGAGCACCGCCCCCCACTGGAGCAGCAGCCGCCGGCTGGCGCTGTCCAGCGCGCTCAGCCGCCGCCACGGGCGGCGCCAGACGGCGAAGATCGCCGCCGCCGAGGCGATGCGCAGCCAGGCCACTCCGAGAACGTCGACGCGGGCGAAGAGCAGGACGGCGAAGGCCGGGCCGAGGTAGTGGAAGACGGCGCTGACGACGAAGTACAGGTGGGGCGGGACGCGGCGGGACACCGCTCCGTAGGATGCGCGGCAATAGGGCTTTCGTACATGGGCAAGGCCAGGTACCCTGCGACAGATGCCTAATAACAATGGCCTGCTGGACGAGGTGAACCTTAAGATCCTCGGAGAGCTTCAGGACGACGGCCGGCTGTCCGTGGCCGAGCTCGGACGGCGGGTGGGCCTGTCGTCGCCGGCCGTGGCCGAGCGGCTGGCGCGGCTGGAGCGCGAGGGGGTCATCGCGGGCTATCGGACCGAGATCGACCCCCGGGCTCTCGGACTCGCTCTCACGGCGGTCGTGCGGGTCCGCCCGGCGCCGGGCCAGCTGGCCAACGTCGCCGATCTCGCGCGGCGCACGCCCGAGGTCGTCGAGTGCCGCCGCATCACCGGGGAGGACTGCTACATCGCCACCGCCCACGTCCGCGACGTCGAGCACCTCGAGGAGGTCATCGACCACTTCGTCGCCCTGGGGCAGACGACGACCTCGATCGTGCAGTCGTCGCCCGTTCCCCGGCGGGGCCTGGAGCTCGAGGGGGCCCGCCGGGCCTAGGTCCGCGTGGCGAGGAAGCCGCGGTGGCCCGCGGCGAACGGCTCGCCGTCGTAGGAGCGCAGGATCCGGGCGCGGAAGCCGGTGTCGCGCAGGCGCGCGACAATGTCCGAGGCCGGGTAGAGACGCTGGCGGTGGTGGGCCTCGGTGCGCACCCACCCGCGGCCGGAGTGGCGGCGGAATGTGACGATGTGGCGGTCGAGCATTCGCTCGCGGGCGCTCTCCGAGGTCTCGACGAGCACCGCCCAGCCCGCTCCCTGAGACCAGGTCCTCCACGGCCCGCCCCCGGGGACGCGGCCCGGCCCGGCCAGGTCGAGGACGAACAGGCCGCCGGGCGCCAGGGCGGCGCGCACGCGGGAGAAGAACTCGCCCACGTGCTCCTCGGCATCGGGCGCCACGTCGTAGTTGAGGACCTCGCCCACCGCCGTCACCGCAACGCACCCACTCGGGAGCTCCGCCTCGGTGAAGGAGGCATGGCGGAAGGTGGCCGCGGGCGCGGCGCGCCGGGCGAGGGCGAGCATGTCGCGCGAGGCGTCGAGGCCGAGGACGTCGTAGCCGGCGCGGATCAGGCGCTTGGCCGTCACGCCAGAGCCGCAGCCGACGTCGACCACCAGGCCCTCGGACACTCCGCGCCGGCGCAGCTCCGCCACGACGCGGTTGGCCGCCGCCTGGGCCGGCCCGGCGAACCCGGCGTCGTGGGTGAACGCGAGGTCCGCCCCGTACTCGTTCACTCAGTGCCGGGCTCGACCGTCCCGTTCTCGGGGCGCCGGCGGGTGAACAGCCCCCGGCCGACTCCGCGCTCGAACGGAGACGCGATGCGGACGAGCCGGGCGGTGTTCTCGCCCAGCCCCTGGGTGTGCGAGTTGAGGTCGTTGGTGCTCTCGTCGATGCTGCCGAGCTGGCGGTGCATCCCGGCCGTGTGGCCCTCGATGACGTCCAGGCGCTCGACGGCGACGCCGAGGAGGCGCTGCATGTCCTTCATGCTGCGCTCGATCTCCTCGAGGCGGCCGGGCAGGGCGCCGATCGTCTGCACGACGCGCACCGGGAGCGTGACAATCGTCATGATCATGGAGCGAACCGTAGCGGGGCGGGCGGACCGGCGGCTCGCCCGCCGGGCTCAGCGCAGCAGGCGCCCGCTCGGGCGCACCACCAGCCAGCGGCCGCCGAAGCTGAAGACGTTCTGGCAGAAGATCTGCCGCCGGCCCTCGTTGACGTAGAAGTAGAGCGGCCGGCCGTTGTAGGTCACCTGCCGCGTGCCGTTGGTGCGCCGTGTCGTCCCGAGCAGCCCGGAGTCCACCCGGCGACCGGCCCGGGGCCGGCCGGTGGTCAGGACGGGCGGCCAGTCGTGGGCGCACTCCCCGTAGCAGCGGCTGCGGCTCCGCCGGTCGCGGGTGAAGGCGTAGATCGCCTGTCCGCGGCCGTCGTGGAGCACGGGCCCGAAGCCGTCGGAGTCGATGATCTTGATCAGCGTCGCGCCCATCGAGGCGGCCGGGGCAGCGGCGAGCAGGGCAACGGCGAAGGCGAGAGCGGCAAGGGCGCGGCGCACGGGCATCGGGACCGTGGTCATCCGGGCCGCGCAGACGTTACGGTGGCCGCGTGACCATGCCTCCGACGCTGTCCGACTACGAGCGCGCGGCTCACGCCTCGCTGGACGAGGGCCCGCTGGACTACGTCGCGGGCGGGGCCGGCGACGAGATCACGCTCTACGACAACCAGGCCGCCTGGCGGCGCCTCGCGATCCGCCCGCGCGCGCTCGTGGACGTGTCGCAGCGCGACCTGCGCACCACCGTGCTGGGCCGCGAGCACCCGCACCCGATCTTCGTCGCGCCGACCGCCTTCCACCGCCTCGTCCACGACGAGGGTGAACGGGCCACGGCGCGCGGAGCCGCCGCCGCCCAGGCGCTGCACTGCGTGTCGTCGCTGGCGACGACGAGTCCCGCCGACGTGGCCGCCGCCGCCCCGGACGGCCGGCGCTGGTTCCAGCTCTACGTGTTCAAGGACCGCGGGGTGTCGCGCGCGCTCGTCGCCCAGGCGATCGAGGCCGGCTACGAGGCCCTGGTGATCACGGTCGACCTGCCGGTGCTGGGGATTCGCGAGCGCGAGCTGCGCTCGGGCTACGCGATCGACGCCGCCAACCTGATCCCCGGCGTCCACGGCGGGGAGCTGGCGCTGAGCGACATCGGGACCCTGATCGACGCCTCCCTGACGTGGGACGACGTGGAGGCCTTCGCCGCCGAGAGCGGCCTGCCCGTCGTCGTCAAGGGCATCCTGACCCGCGAGGCCGCGATCGAGGCGGCCGAGCACGGCGCGGCCGGCGTCGTCGTCTCCAACCACGGCGGGCGACAGCTCGACACGGTGCTCGCCGGGGCCGACGCGCTGCCCGAGGTCGTCGATGCCGTGGGCGACCGGCTCGACGTCCTCGTCGACGGAGGCGTGCGCCGGGGCACCGACGTCCTCAAGGCGCTGGCCCTCGGCGCCCGGGCCGTGCTCATCGGCCGCCCGGTCGTCTGGGGCCTCGCCGTCGGCGGGGCGGAGGGGGTGGAATCGGTGCTGGAGCTGCTGCGCGGAGAGCTCGACGTCGCCCTCGCCCTGGCCGGCGTGCCTCGGGCGGCCGACCTCGACGGCTCGAGCGTCATGCCCGCGCCGTGGGTCAGCCGCGTACCGTTTCGAGCGTGACCTTCGCGCCCGTGACCGCCGGCATCGGCGGGTTCTTCGACGCCGTCGACCAGTTCTTCTCCAGCCTGGCCGGCATCAGCTGGGGATCCCTGCTGCTCGGGATGGCGGCGTTCATCGTCTACCTGACGATCCGCTCGCGCGCGTACTTCAACGTCATCCGGGCCGCCTACCCGACCGAGCACATCCAGTGGCGGCGCATCTGGGGCGCCTACATCGCGGCCTACGGGTTCAACAACGTCGTGCCGGCCCGCGGCGGAGACCTCATCCGCCTGTTCCTGACCAAGACGTCGGTGCCGAACTCCAGCTATCCGGCCGTGGCGTCGAGCTTTGCCGTGGAGATGATCTTCGACGCCAGCATGGCGGTCTTCATCCTCACCTTCGCGTTCACGCAGGGGGTGTTCCCCAAGCCGCCGGACTTCTCCAAGCTCAAGGCGTTCGACCTCTCCTACTTCGCGTCGCACACCCGGTTCACCCTCTTCCTGCTCACCTTCGTCGCGGTGGCGATCCTGGTCGCGTTCGCGCTGCTGTCGGTTCGCGTCCGGGCGTTCTGGGCCCGGGTCAAGCAGGGCGTGACGATCCTGAGCGACCGCCGGCGCTACCTGCGCGAGGTGTGGCTCGTGCAGTTCTGCGGCTGGCTGTTTCGCTTCACCGCCTTCTGGTTCCTGCTCGACGCCTTCCATGTCGGGGGGTCGGTGCGCAACGTCCTGCTGGTGCTCGGCGTCAACGCGGTCGCGGCGGTGGTGCCCTTCACCCCCGGCGGCGCGGGCGTGCAGCAGGCCCTCCTCGTGAAGGTGTTCGCCTCGGCGGCCAGCGGGGCCACCGTGGCCGCCTACTCGGTGGGCCAGCAGATCGCGATCGCGGCGATATCCGCTCGCCGTCGGCTTCATCGCCCTCGTGGCGATCTTCCGCTTCCGCTCGTTCAAGGAGGTCATCCGCGCGGGGCGCGAGGAGCGGGCCGCCGAGGCGGCCGCCGGGTCCTGAGCGCAGCGCGGCGCTACTGGAGCCCCTGGCGCGCCTCGCGCACCAGGGCAACGGCCTCGGGGAAGACGATGGCCATGACCGAGCGGATCTGCTCGGCCTGGCGCTCGACGTCGCCCTCGAGGCTCACGCGGTTGATCGCGGCCATCGTGAGATCGACCGCGAGCTTGATCGCGTTGTCGGCCCACGCCAGTCGCTGCTGGCCCTGCATCTGATCGGCGAACTCCGCCATGCGGCGCTGGAGCTCGTCGGGATCTCCGAACAGTCCTTCGAATCCACCTTCCATGCAAGCATCGTAGCCATGTCGCCTCATGCGCCCGGACTGGGAGTCCAGCTCGCCTACGAGGAGCGTGGCGCCGGCCCGGCGGTGCTGCTCGTGCACGGGATCGGGTCCACCCGGGACGACTGGGCGCCGCTGGCCGCGGACCTGGAGCCCGAGGCCCGCGTCATCTCCTACGACCGGCGCGGCTACGGCGAGTCCGAGGCCCCCGAGCCCTACCAGCGCACGACGGTGGCCGAGCAGGCCGAGGACGCCGCCACCCTGCTGGAGGGGCTGGGCGCGGCCCCGGCGGTCGTGTGCGGGAGCGACCTCGGGGCACTCGTCTGCCTGGACCTGATCCGCCGCCACCGTGACCTCGTGCGCGCCGCCGTGCTGATCGACCCCGCGCTCTACCAGGTCTCCGCCGAGGCCACCGAGGGCCTGTCCGCCGAGCGGCTGGCGCTGGAGGACGCGCTGCGCGACGGCGGCCCGGAGCGCGCGGTGACCGCGTGGCTGACGGCCCACGGCGCGCCGCCGGAGCGGATCGACCGGGTCCGCGGCTCGGCGAGCGCGTTCTTCGCCGACTTCTCGGGGCTGGCGAGCTGGGCGGTGTCGCGAGGCGAGCTGCGCGCCCTCGGGGCGCCGGTGGCGCTCCTCTCGTCGCCGTCGGCGGCCCCCTACTCCCGCCAGACGGCCCTGGCGGTCGGCCGGCTCACGGGTCTGGAGGTGGGCGACGCCGGCGGCGCGGCCGGGGCGGTACGGGCCTTCCTCGCGCTCTAACTGGGCGCTTTGACGGCCAGCACGGCGATGGTCCCTCCGTGGCTGGCGAGGCCAGCGGCCAGCTCGAGGGCCGCCGCGAGCGGGAGCAGCGGCAGGGCGAGCAGGGTCACGGCGAGGTCGCGAACGTCGAGCGCCGCCTCGCGGCGCAGCAGGCGGAAGAGATAGGAGGTGCGACGCGTCAGGCGGTTGACGATCGTCTGCCACATGCCGAAGGGGTTGTGCTCGGCCAGCACGTGGCGCGTGCGCCGGGGCTCGAGGCCGTGCCGGCGCAGCAGGGCGTGCAGGCCGGCGGGCGTGAAGTGGGTTCGGTGGGATGGCAGCTCGAGGTGGTACCAGCGCGCGCCGCCGATCCGCGCCTGCAGGGAATCAAGGTTGGGGACGCCGACCACCAGCGCGCCCCCGGGGCGCAGCCAGGAGGCAACCCGGGCGATGACGACGTCGGGGTCGCCGGTGTGCTCGAGCACGTGCCAGAGGGTCACGGCGTCGAGCGAGCCCGCCTCGTACGAGGCCTCCTCGATCGTCCGCACCTCGAGCGCGACTCCGTGGGCCCGGCCGGCGGCGGCCCGCGCGGGGTCGGGCTCGAAGCCCTCGGCCAGGTAGCCGGCGGCGCGGGCGGAGGTGACGAAGCGCCCGCGCCCGGCGCCGGCGTCGACCAGGCGCGCGGGCGGCGGCGTCACGGAGCGCACAAGTCCCAGCCGCGCTCGGTCGAAGGCCGCCAGCAGCGGCGCGGCCAGCCCGGCGCCGCGCGGGGCGGGCGCCGCCGGCGCCGGGCCGGCCACGGGTGCAGGCGGCGCCGGGGCGAGCGTCACGGCCGTCCCGCAGCGCCGGCAGCGCGCGAGCGGCGAGCGCCACGGGTCCATCTCCCCGCCGCAGGCGGGGCACGTCGAGGCGCGGCTCAGACGGCCGCTTCCTCGGCCACGCCGTCGTGCTCGTAGGTGAGGCCGTGGTCGCCGAGGTGGTCGAGGAACGCAACCGGGTCGAACGCCGACGCCGGGCTGAGCGCTCCCGCGCGGTCGTAGGCCGGATCGGCGAGCAGCAGCGCGCTGTGCGAGGCGGTGACGGCGGTCAGCCCGTAGACGTCTGACCCGCGCACGAGGCCGCGGGCCTCGCGGCCGTCCTCACCGCGGGCGACGACGGCGATGTCGAACCGCGCCGCGCGTCGCTGCTCCTCGGGCGGCCCCTCGGGCAGCCGGTCGATGGCGAGGTTGGCCAGTGCCATCGCGGGAGTGCGCAGGGCGAGCGAGACGACGGGAGTCGAGAGCCGGATGAGGTCCGCCGGCACACCGGGAGGCGCCGCCAGGTCCGCGTTGATGAGCGAGACGACGTTGCGCGTGCTCGTGTGACGGGGCACGGTCAGCACCTCGCCCGAGGGATAGGGCACCATCGCCCGGCGCCCCAGCGGCGCGGGGAACGTGAAGGCCGCGCGCCGGGGCCGGCTGCCGACGTCGCGCCAGTCGCCGTCGCGGTACTCGACCCCGCCCGTGCGCAGCATTCCCAGCGCGGAGCGCAGCGTCCCGCGGGTGGTGGCGAAGTCGCGGGCGTTGTAGGCGAGGACGAGCTGGGACAGCGGCTCGAGGCCCCGGGCCACGATCGCGCTGAGCAGGTCGCCGGGGACGTAGTCGAAGCCGACGGCCGGGATCACGGCCACCTCGGCCGCCTTCGCCGCGTCGTCCAGGCGCTCGTAGATGAAGCGCATGAACGGCTGCTCGCCGGTCGTGTCCACGTAGTGGGTGCCCGTCTCGATCGCCGCGCGCACGACCGGCTCGCCGTACTGGGCGAACGGCCCGGCGCAGTTGATGACGGCCGCGCACTCGCCGAAGACGTGGCGCAGGGCATCGCGGTCGTCCAGGGAGGCCGGCCGCACCGGCACGTCGCGGCCCAGCTCGCCGGACAGCGCGCGCAGCTTGCTCGCGCTGCGCCCGGAGAGCACCACGTCGGCGCCGCGGCGCACCAGCTCGTGGGCGACCAGGCGGCCGGTGTACCCGGTCGCTCCGTAGACGGCTATCGGCCCCGACTGGCTCACGTCAGCCTCCCCGGTTGTGGAAGTAGAAGTCGGGCAGCGCCGCGCGGGTGATGTCCGTCGTCAGGCGGTGGGTCAACTCCACGTCGCCGGTGCGCACGACCAGGTCGTCGAGCGTGACGATGCCCGTCAGCCGCTCGCCGTCGACCACCGGGAGGCGGCGGATCGCGTGGGCGACCATCAGCTCGGCCGCGGCCAGGACGTCCATGTCGGCCGTCCCCGTGACGACCGGAGCGCTGGCGTGATCGCAGGCCCGGTCGCCGGCGTCGCGGCCGTCGGCGACGACGCTCACGGTCAGGTCGCGGTCGGTCACGATCCCCTCGGCGCGGCCCCGGTCGTCGACGAGGATCACCGATCCCACGTTGCGCTCGCGCATCAGCTCGGCCACGTCGCGCACGGCGGCCGACGAGGGGGCGGTCACGACCGATTCCGTCATCACCTCGCGGATGAGCACCTGGGCGAGTCTATAGCGGCTTAGCGGTACTCTCCGCAGCCGCATGGCACGCCTGACGAACAGCCAGCTGGCCTGGCGCGGACGGGTCGAGACGGCGCTGCGCGTCGTCTCGGCGCCCCTCGATCTCCTGCTCGCCGCCGGCGACCGCCTCTCGCGCGTCGTCGAGCACGACGACACCTGGGATCCCCCGGTTCACCCCAACGGCGGGCGAACGCCGATCTCACCTCCGGAGAGCTGATGGCGGCGACCGACGAGCAGCTGGCGCTGGAGCGCCGTCGCGCGACCCCGGCCGCCGTCGGGGCGATGATCGGCGCCATCCTTCCCATCGCGGGGGCGGCCGTCCTGCAGCGAGCGGGCAAGGAGCCCGTGGACAAGACGAGCAAGCTGCTCTTCTTCCATGACCACTCCTCGACGCTGCTGACGGGGGCGATCCTCACCGCGCTCGGGGTCGCCTGCCTGTTCTTCCCGCTCACGTACCTCTTCCGGGCGGTCAAGGCCCGCCGGCCCGAGTTCCCGCCTGTCGCCTTCGTCTGCGCGATCCTCGGGACCGTCGGAACGGCCGTGGCGACCCTGAGCTACCAGTTCGTCCTGGCCGACCGCTCGGCGTCGTTCGCCGAGCACGGGAACCGCACGTATCCGGAGGCCAAGCACGCGTTCTTCGACCTCGCCTCGGTCAAGTTCCTCACGTTCGTCGCCCTCGCCGTGGCCCTCGCGCTGGCGTTCGCCCTGGTGATGATCTCCGTCAACGCGATGCGGGTCGGCCTGCTCACGCGGTTCATGGGGATCCTGGGCGTGATCGTCGGCGTTCTGACGATCATCCCGCTCGCCCCCGGCCCGCCGGTGGTGCAGTCGTTCTGGCTCCTCGGCCTCGCCGTCCTGTTCTTCGGGCGCTGGCCCAAGGGCGTCCCGCCGGCCTGGATCACGGGGAACGCCGAGCCGTGGCCCAGCCAGCAGGAGATGCGCGAGCAGCGCGAGGCCGGGATCGACCCCGAGCCCGCCTCCGCTCCCGCAACCCCCGCTCCGGCCCCCGGGGCCCGGGGCGCCGCCGCCTCGCGCAAGCGCAAGCGCAAGAAGCGACGCTGACACCCCGGTTATCGGAGTGGACCTCGTTCCGATTGGGACCGGGGCTCTCGTGGTATGCGCTTTCGTGGGTATCAGTTTCGAGAGGGGAGGCACCGATGGAAGCCGCGACGCCTGCTTTGCAGCGCGATCCGTCCCGAGGTGAGGACGCCAGACAGGCGGTCTCGAGGGACGGGGTGGCCGGGTGGAAGCCGGCCGATCCGGGCCCGCTCGGGCTCGCCGGATTCGCCATGACGACGTTCGTCCTGAGCATGTTCAACTCCGGGCTGGTGGGCCCGGGCGGCGAGCCGGTGGTGTTCGGGCTCGCCCTGGCCTACGGCGGGCTGGCACAGTTGCTGGCCGGCATGTGGGAGTTCCGCACCGGCAACACGTTCGGCGCGGTGGCCTTCACGTCGTACGGAGCGTTCTGGATCTCGTTCTGGGCCTTCGTGACGTACTTCGAGAAGGACATCCCGAAGGCCGACGTGGGTCACGCCGTGGGGCTGTACCTGATCGCGTGGGGCATCTTCACCACGTACATGTTCATCGCCTCGCTGCGCACCACGGCGGCGATCGCCCTGGTGTTCTTCCTGCTCGCCACGACGTTCATCGTGCTGGGCATCGGGAACTCCGGTGCGCATACGGACATCGTGAAGGCCGGCGGGTACATCGGCCTGGCGACGGCGGTGGCGGCCTGGTACGCGTCCTTCGCCGCGGTGGCGAACTCGACGTTTGGCCGCACGGTCCTGCCCGTGAAGCCGCTCACGCGGTAGGTTCGCAAAGACCGGAGACGACGGAGAGGTGACCCATGGCGACTGAACAGGCGACCGGCGAAAACCTCGAGCGCGAGCTGGAATCACTGCTCGACGTCGAGACCTTCGAC
>CAVWTG010000003.1:0-1023784 GCA_963757705.1 uncultured Actinomycetes bacterium
CCGCGGCAACGACGTTGTGCGTGAGGCGATGCACTCGGCGTTCCTGTTGCACGCCGTGCGGGCCGGTCTGGACATGGGCATCGTCAACGCGGGGCAACTTGCCGTCTACGAGGACATCCCGGCCGACCTGCTCGAACTCGTCGAGGACGTCCTGTTCGACCGCCGCCCGGACGCCACCGACCGGCTGGTTACCTTCGCCGAGACGGTGACCGGGTCAGGCACCCAGCGCACAGTGGACCTCTCCTGGCGTGAGGCCTCGGTGGAGGCGCGGCTCGAGCATGCCCTGGTGCACGGCATCGTCGACTTCATCGAGGCCGACACCGAGGAGGCCCGGCAGCAGAAGGCGCGCCCGCTCGACGTCATCGAAGGACCGCTGATGGACGGCATGAAGACCGTCGGCGATCTGTTCGGCGCCGGGAAGATGTTCCTGCCCCAGGTGGTGAAAAGCGCTCGGGCGATGAAGCGATCGGTCGCCTACCTCGAACCGTTCATGGAGGCCGAGAAGGAACAGGCCAGGCTGGAGGGGCGATCCGAGTCCGACGCGGGCAGGGCACCGTCGTCCTCGCGACCGTCAAGGGCGACGTGCACGACATCGGCAAGAACATCGTGGGTGTCGTACTCGGATGCAACAACTACCGGGTGATCGACCTCGGGGTCATGGTGCCGGCCGCGAAGATCCTCGACACCGCCGTCGCCGAAAATGCCGACGCCATCGGGCTGTCCGGCCTGATCACGCCGTCGCTCGACGAGATGGTGGCGATCGCCACCGAGATGCAGCGCCGCGGTCTCAAGCTGCCGCTGCTGATCGGCGGCGCCACGACGTCGCGTCAGCACACGGCAGTGCGCATCGCCCCCGCGTACGACGCGTCGACGCTGCACGTGCTCGATGCGTCCCGCGTCGTCGGCGTGGTGTCGAACCTGCTCGACCCGCAGCGGGCCGAGCAACTCGACACCGACAACCGGGCCGAGCAGGAGCGCCTGCGCGACCAGCACGCCAACCGGCAGCAGAAACGCCTGCTGAGCCTGGACGAGGCCCGGGCCAACCGGGAGGTCGTCGCCTTCGACGATCTGGCCACGCCCGCATTTATGGGCGCGCAGATCGTCTGCCCGAAGATCGAAGACCTGCGCGCAATGATCGACTGGCAGTTCCTGTTCCTGGCCTGGGAGCTCAAGGGCAAGTACCCGGCGATTCTCGATCAGCCGGTGGCCCGCGAACTGTTCGACGACGCCAACACGCTGCTCGACCAGATCATCGCCGGAGGACCTGTTCACGGCGCGCGGCTCGTACGCGTTCTGGCCTGCGCACTCCGAGCGGCGACGACATCGTGGTGGAGCCGCGAGCGACGCGGTCCGGTTCCCGATGCTTCGCCAGCAGACGGAGAAGCCCGAGGGCCGCGCCAACCGCTCACTGGCCGACTACATCGCCCCGGCCGGAGATCACCTCGGTGGGTTCGCCGTTGCCGTGCACGGGGCGGACACCCTTGCGGCGAAGTACGAATCTCAGCAGGACGACTACCGGGCCATCATGGTCAAGGCCCTGGCGGACCGTCTGGCCGAGGCGTTCGCCGAGTACATCCACCTGCAAGCGCGCCGGGACTGGTTCGAGCCCGACGCCGATCCGGCGATCGAGGACCTGCACGCCGAACGGTTCCGGGGCATCCGGCCGGCGCTCGGTTACCCGGCGAGCCCGGACCACAGCCTGAAGCAGCGCCTGTTCGACCTGCTCGGCGCCGACGAGATCGGCATGACCCTGACCGAGTCGTTCGCCATGTCGCCGGCCGCGAGCGTCAGCGGGCTGATCTTCGCCCATCCGGACTCGCGATACTTCACGGTCGGGCGGATCGGCAAGGACCAGATCGAGGACTACGCGCTCCGGCGCGGCCAGGACCTCGCCGAGGTCGAGCGCTGGCTACGGCCGAACCTGGCCTACGAGCCGTAGACCGGGGGAGTGCACGAGTCGGCGGTGGCGCCTTCGGCGAGGATGTCCTCGTACACCCCGACCTTGAAGTTGATGAGGTCGAGGCTCTTCGTCAGTTCGGCGATCTGGGCGTTCACCTGCTGTTGGTGCCGCCGCAGAAGCGTCAGCCGCTCCTTCTCGTTGCCGTCGCCTTCGCGGACCAACTCGGTGTAGCGCCGGATCGCCGGAAGCGGCATGCCCGACGCGCGCAGGATGATGCACAGGTTCAGCCAGTCGACGTCGTCCTCGTCGTAGACGCGGCGCCCGCCCGGCCCGCGCCGCACGGGGTTGGCGAGGATGCCTTCGCGCTCGTAGAAGCGCAGGGCGTGCACGCTGAGTCCGGTGCGCTCGGCGACCTGCCCGATGCTCAAACTCGTTGCCGCCTCAGACATGCCGTCCAGCATAAAGCGCTTGAGCTAGAGGCGGCTCTAGCTCCTAGGGTCCCGACGATGACCGCACGGCAACTGCTCGTCCTCGGGCAAGAAGGAGAATGACCATGCGCTACCGCACCCTCGGCGGAACCGGCATCGAGGTGAGCGTCCACTGCCTCGGCGCGATGATGTTCGGCGCCGTCGGCAACCCGGACCACGACGACTGCGTGCGCATCATTCACGCCGCTCTCGACCAGGGCATCAACTTCGTCGACACGGCTGACATGTATTCGGCGGGGGAGTCGGAGCAGATCGTCGGCCAGGCCTTGCGCGGGCGTCGCGACGACGTCGTGCTGGCCACGAAGGTGCACTTCCAGATGGGGGAGGGCCGCAACCGCAGCGGCAACTCACGCCGCTGGATCCTCAAGGAGGTCGAGGAGAGCCTCAAGCGGTTGCAGACCGATTGGATCGACCTCTATCAGGTGCACCGGCCCGATCCCTCGACCGACATCGAGGAAACGCTTTCCGTACTGAGTGACCTGGTCCGTCAGGGCAAGATCCGCGCGTTCGGATGCTCGACGTTCCCGGCCGAGCAGATCGCCGAGTCGCATCACGTCGCCGAGCGCCGCGGGCTCGGGCGGTTTCGGACCGAGCAGCCGCCGTACTCGATCCTCGCCCGCGGCGTCGAGGCGTCCGTGCTGCCGACCTGCCGGCGCTACGGAATGGGCGTACTGGTCTGGAGCCCGCTCGCCTTCGGATTCCTCACCGGCCGCTACCGCAAGGGCCGGCCGGTCGATCTGACGTCGGGCCGCCCCGCGATCAATCCGGGACGCTTCGATCCGACGATCCCCGAGAACGCCGCCAAACTCGACATCGTCGAGAAACTGGTCGAGGTGGCAGACGGCATCGGCGCCACGCTGCCCGAACTCGCGGTGGCGTTCACCGTCACGCATCCCGCGGTGACCTCGGCGATCATCGGGCCGCGCACCATGCAGCAACTGGAGGATCTGGTGAAGGGCGCGTCGCTCGTCCTCGACGACGAAACCCTTGATCGGATCGACGCGATCGTGGCGCCGGGCACGAACGTGTACGACCCCAATGGTTCGTTCCCCCTGGCGGTGCTGACCGATCCGGCGCTGCGACGGCGCCCGTTCGCCGATCGCGCGGCGGGGTGACCTTCAGGGCGCCTCGGTGCTCGGCCAGTGCGCCGGGCGCCGGAGCGCCCCTGGCAACTTCGTGTGTTCGTCGCCTCTGGCGGCGTCTACTTGCGACTGGATGAAGAAGATGCACCCGGCGAGATCGGCGCCCCGGACGTCCGCATCGCGGAAGTCGGCACCGATCACGTCGGCCCCGGTCAGGTCGGCGCCGGTCAGGTCGGCCGCGATCAGGAAGGCGCCGCGCAGGTTCGCACCGCGCAGATCGGCCGCACGGAAGTCGCCACCGATCAGGTCAGCACCCCGATGGTTCGCGCGCGGGCCGGGCACGCCTGCTCGTTCGAGTTCGCTCGCGCGGGCCAGCAGTTCGTTGACGAACGCCCGGTGCGCCGCGATGTCGAGTTCGCCGAGTGCTCCGGGCCCCTCGTAGGTCAGGCGTCGCGTCTCGTCGAGTGCGGCGCCCAGATCTTTGCTGATCGAGCCCGCCGCGGGGAGGGCCAGCGCCTCGGTCAGGTACCAGAGCAGTTCGTGCAGTTGGCGCATGACGGCGAACGCGTCGAACATCTGCGTCGCCGTCTCCGGAGCGTCGCGCCAGTCCCGCCCGCCGAACGTGACCTGGGAGATCTGCTGCCCGGCGCCGAAGCAGTCATAGACCGTGCAGCCCGCAAATCCCTGCGGCCGCAGGCGATTGTGAATGCCACACCGAAAATCGGCCTGCAGGTTCGGGCAGGCGCGTCCGGCTGGTTTGTCGATCGCGAAGTCTGCGGACACCGAGAACGCCGGTGCCACGCAGCACAACCCGAAGCACCGGTCGCATTGCGCCTGCAGGCTGGCACGAGACCCTTCGTCGCGCTCGGACACGGCGTACGCCTCCCTCCCCAACCAGGCGCGATGCATCGTTGCTGCGCCGCCGTACGTGGGTTCGAGGCTAGCCTTCTAGGCCTCCTGGGCCTCCCGGTCGGCCTGCACCCGCAGCCAGTCCAGGGCGGCCGGACCGGCGTCCAGGATCGAGACATGCCCGTCGTCCGGCCTGATCCACACCTCGGCGCACGGCACCTGTCCCGCGAGCCAGGTGGCGTGCGAACTGGGCACCATGCGGTCCTGTCCACCGTGCAGGAACAGTACGGGTGGGCTTACCCGACCGGGGTCGAAACCCCACGGGCCCACGTACGCGAGGTTGTCGTCCACCATGCCTTCCGGCCCGGCCTCGATGGCCTGCCCAGCCACCCGGGCCAGCCACGACCATGCCCCAGCCAATGCCGCCTGATCGGCCCGGGTGAAGACCTCCGGGTCGAACTCGGCGGTGGCGATGTGGTCCTCCAGTGCCCTGCGTCCGGCCGCGGCGGCGCCCAATTCCGCTGCGCTCGCCCCGGCCATGCCCCCGAACCAGTCGAGGCCCTCGGCGCCGAACGGAGCGGGCCCGGACGCGCAGACCGCGGCGAGCACACGCCCGGGTAGCAGCGCGGCACAGGCCAGGGCGTGGGGCGCCCCGCCGGAATGGCCCATGACGGCGAACCGATCGATGCCGAGCGCGTCGGCGATGCTCGCGACGTCCTCGGCCGCTGACGCGATGTCGCGTCCGGCGCGGGGAGTCGACCCGCCGTATCCAGGCCGGTCGTAGGACACCCACTGCACGCCGTATCGGTCGGCGGCGGCGAACAGGGGCTCGGGCGGCGCACCGGTATTCGGCGTGCCGTGGTGCCAAATGACCGTCAGCCGCGCGTCCGTGTCGTCGGTTCGGGCGTCGTAGACGTGCAACGTCCGCCCGTCCTTCAGTTCCAGATCGGACTCCATGACCACGCGCCGAGAGTAACGGCCGATTTCTGGGCCGGGCCGGTCTGTGCCCCGCTCGTATGGCAACCGCCGATCGGAGTGATTCGTCGCGATCTTCCTATACTCCCGGCTGTGCGACGAACGATGTGCGCCGCAGTCTCGGCATTGACCCTCCTCGGCCTTGCCGCCTGTTCCAACGGATCGGCGAAACCGGCTCCGGTCGCGCCGGGCGGTCCGGGACCTGAGGCGTCGGTCGGCGGCTGGCGACAGGACGCGATCTCGCTCGGTGCGACCAGCACGCCGGCGGTCGTGGGCGACATCGCCCTCGTCGGCCTTGGGGTCGACGGCGCGAATCTGGGATCGGCCGCGCTCGACGCGCGTACCGGCCGGGTGTTGTGGCAGGTGCACGACAAGGGCACGCGTGACACCGTGGCGGGTGTGTCGACCCGTCCGATCGGGTTCGTCACGCCGTCCGGGCCGGTGGCCGTCGAGGTCGAGACCGACACGAAGGACAGGGCCCGGCTCGTGTCCCGGGCGGCCGGCACCGGCGCCGTGCTGTGGAGCCGGGCGCTGCCGATCGAGGAGAACGACGCGGCATTCCGGTCGCCGATCGCCTGCGGCCCGGACATCTGCCTCGGCATCGCAACGAGCGGATCGCCGGTCTTCGAATCCGTCGATCCGTTCTCGGGCAAGGAACACTGGCGCCAGACCGGCCGGGGTGAGGCGATCGCGCGCCCGATCTACAGCGGTCGGGGCGAGGTCGTCGTGCAGTCGCAGGGGTCGAACCTGACGGCCTACGCCACCGCAGATGGCCGGCAGATGTGGACGATCACGAGGCCTGACCTGACGAACCTGGGCGCCGAACGCGATCGCACTGGCGGCGGACCGTCGTGGTACGTGCTCGGTGACACCCTTATCGGATCGGGTGATCCCTATGTCGGGTCGAGCGCCCTCACCGGCATCGACCTGCGAAGCGGTGCCGTGCGCTGGACTCATGCCGGGTGGGCATTCGCGGGCGCCGGGCAGCCGACGTTGAACGACGACGGCGTCACCCTGGCCGCCGGAAACGTCCTCGCATTCGAATCGGCCGGCAACCACCTTGCCGCGATCGGCCCGGACGGCCAGGCGCTCTGGTCGGTGCGGTCGGGCCGGTTCGGCTACTTCCGCGGGGGCGCGTCGATCGGGTGGACGGCGAACCTCGGGCAGGTCTGGCTCGCCGACATCCCCGGCGTGTCCGAAGGCCGCACGATGTCCTCGGGTGCGCTTGTCCGCACCGGCAATCGCAATCCGCTCATCTGGATTCCGTCCGACCAGCCCGGCGGGCGTGCGCGCGGCGAGGGGTACGTCGACGTGCGGTTCGTGCACGGTGAGCAGCCCGGCGCGAGCGTTCCTGATCCCGCGTGGGCGGGTTCGTTCGCCGGTGGGTTGCGCCTGCGGGTCGACCGGTCGGGCGGCCTGTTCGCACGGCGGGCAGGGTAGCGGCGTGACAATCCGCGTCGCGCGGACGCTTGCCTGGTTGCCACTGCTCGCCTTCGCGGCCTGCGGCGCTGTCCTTCTCGGCGTCGGCATCAGCGACGTGCGGCGTGCTCACGACATCGCCACGGGGGGCGTGCGCGCCGATGCACAGGTGATCGCCAACGACGGCTACGGCAAGTTCGCCGTGGAGGTGTCGTATCCGACCGCGGGCGGGATCGGCAACGGCACGCTGAACGTGCCGCACGAAGCCGGCCGGTACGCGATCGGGTCGCGCCTGCGGGTTGAGTACGCCCCGGGCTCGCCGAGCGTCGTGACCCTCGCCGGCCGGGCGAGCGCGACGGACGGCTGGATCAAGACCGGGATCGGCTCGGTGATGCTCGCCGTCGTCGTGGGCCTCGGGCTGCATGCCGGCGTTCGCCGCCGGGCCGGCCTGACCGCAAGCCGTAGCTGAGCGCTCGCAAGCAGACGAGCCGCAGCGCGTCGCGCACCGTCGGAGGGGCAGGCCCACTTATCGGCTCGGAGGTGTGCCGTCGCCCAGGGTGAGGTGGTCAAGCAGAGCACGCGCGGTGCTGGACAACTCCGCGTCGCTGGTGAAACACACGGTGAGGTTGCGCTCGGCCCACGGATCTTCGAGAGCGGTCGCGGCGATGCTGCCGTCGCTGATCCACGAGGTGATGGTGTGCAGGGGCAGGATCGCGATCCCGATGCCGGCGGCGACGGTGTGGCAAACGGCGTCGACGCCGGGCAGGCGCACGCGGTAGGCCGGCTGGGAACCAAGGGGGAGCGCGTGGCCTTCCAGGTGCTCCTGAAGTGCGCTGCCGTGGCTGAGCCCGACGAAGGGCCGGTGCAGAACGTCGCGGTAGGCCACCGAGGTGCGGGTGGTCAGCGGGTCGTCGGGAGGGGTGACGACCACGAGCGGGTCGGGGCGCAGTGTGCGGGTTTCGAGCCGGCCGAGGTCGACGGTGTCAGCGACGATCCCGAGGTCGGCGCGCCGTTCGGCGATAGCGGCGACGATGCGGTGACCCGGACGTTCGTCGAGGTCGATGCGCGTGGTCGGGTGTGCCGCCAGGAATGTCGTCAAGGCCGGGGGAACCACGCTCGCGGTGGCCGCGGTGTTGGCCAGGACGCGAACGGTGGCGCCATGGCCCTCTACGTACTCGGCAAGTTCGGTCTGCAGCCTGTCCACCGCCCGGCCGATCGTTCGGGCGTGGCGTACCAGCAGCGCGCCCGCCGCAGTCGGTGTCACGCCGCGGCGATCGCGGTCGAACAACGCGGCACCGATGGTGCGTTCCAGGGCGCGGATGCGGGCGCTGGCCGAGGGCAGTGCGAGATGTGCGCGCGCCGCCCCGTGCGTGATGCTGCCGGCGTCGGCCACTCGGACGACGAGGTCCAGGTCGATCAGGTCCACGGTTGAGTCATCTCCTGCCGGCCACAATCGGCTGCCTTCGGCTCACGCATAGGCTGCCGGAAAGATTGCCACATTTACGGATCAGGCGGCCCACAGCATCCTTTGCAGGCGATGGCTGATTCGACCTGCACCGCCCGCCGGCAGTCGACCGGGCCCGGGCCGGCCGACCGGGGCCTGGCGCTCACCGGGATCTGCCTGGGCTTCTTCCTGGTGCTCTTCGATGCCACGGCGGTCAACGTGGGAACGGGGAGCATCGCCAGCTCGCTCGGCGCGTCTGTGATCGCGGTCCAGTGGGTGCTCAATGCCTACACCGTGGCGTTCGCGGCGATGATGCTCACCGCGGGAAGCCTGGGCGACCGCTTCGGTACCCGCCGGATCTACCTCGGCGGTTCGGTTCTGTTCGCAGCCGCGAGCGCCGCGTGCGCGGTCGCCCCGGCGACACCGGTGCTGATCGCTGCGCGTGCGATGCAGGGTGTCGGCGCGGCTGCGGTAGTCCCGTGCTCGTTGGTCCTGATCGTGCATCGATTCCCCGAGGGCCAGGCCCGAGCCCGCGCTCTCGGCGTATGGGGCGGGGTGTCCGGGATCGGGTTGGCCGCCGGGCCGGTGATCGGTGGCGGGCTGGTCACCGCCCTGGGCTGGCGAGCGATCTTCCTGGTGGTGGTGCCGGTCGCCGCGCTCTCGGTCGCGATCGTCGCCGGCCGCATCGGGGAGACACCGCGCAACCCCACGACCCGTCCCGATCTCGCCGGCCAGGTCCTCGCTGTGATCACTCTGGGCGCGCTGACCGCAGGCCTGACCCAGACGTCCGTCCTGGGTTGGAGCGATCCCCGCACGCTGGGCCTGGTCGGTGTCGCCGCGCTGACGGGCGTCGGCTTCGTGCTGGTCGAGCACCACGTCCGCGCGCCGATGCTCGCTCCGGATCTGTTCACCAGCACGCGGTTCAGCGGGGTCACCGTCATCGGATTGCTGTTCAACCTCGGGCTCTACGGAACGTTGTTCTGCCTGGCGCTGGTGCTGGAACGCACGTTGCACGAGTCGGCGGCGGAAACCGGCCTCGCCCTGTTGCCGCTCACTGCCGTCGTGGGTCTGTGCGCATTGGCCTCCGGGCGGCTGACCACCTGGTTCGGCCCGAGAACACCCATGCTGATCGGACTGACCGGCGGCCTGGCCGCCACGGCGCTCCTGGCCGGATTCGGCGACCATCTCGGCGTTGCCGGGCTCGCCGGACTCGCCGCGGTTCTGGGACTCGTCGGGTTGGCCATGCCGGCCATGACCGGCGTGGCGCTGGCCGCCGCCGGTGCGGAGCGGGCGGGAGTGGGGGCCGCCGTGCTCAATGCCGCCCGCCAAGCCGGAGGTGCTGTGGGTGTCGCACTACTCGGCAGCGCCGCGTTTGCGCACGTCGGGTACGGGGGACCGGCCTCGAGCCCGCACCTGCTCCGCCCGATGGCGCTGGCCGCGATCGGATACCTGATCGCCCTGATCGTGGCGACGGTCGCCATCGAGCGACCCGGCGTCGCCGCGCAGCGCCCCGGCACTTAGCGATGCGCCCCGGCGACGCCCGGGCCTGCTTCCTGTCTGTCGCTTCGGGCCGGCTCGGTACTACCGGGCCGAACACCGCATTCGTGGTTATCCGCTGGATCGGCTCGGCCAGGCGCGGCGAGAATGCCTCATGCCTGCGGTGCCTCGGGAAGTCGTCGAGTTCTACGAGTCCGGGCGCGAGATCGGCCGTCTCAGTGACGCAGACCTCGCGGGTCCGCTCGAGTTCGAGCGAACGAAGCAGCTGCTGCAGCGGTATGTGCCGCAGGCCGCTCGTGAGGTCCTGGATGTCGGCGGGGGACCCGGAATTTATGCGGAATGGCTGACGCAGCAAGGTCATTCGGTGCGTCTGGTCGACCCGGTTCCCCGCCACGTCGATCACGCCCGCACGCTGGGGGTCGACGCCCGACTCGGTGAGGCGCAGCACCTCGATCACGCTGACAGCAGTGTTGACGTTGTGCTGTTGATGGGACCGCTCTACCACCTCGTCGACGAAGGCGATCGGCTCCGGGCTCTGCACGAGGCGCGGCGAGTCCTGCGCCCGGGCGGAATCTTGATCGCCACCGCTATCTCCCGCTTCGCCGCGCTCCTCGATCAACTTGTCCACCGGGACAGGCTTCACGACCCGGGCGAGATGCAGCGGATCGAAACAATCACGCGCACCGGGGTTCTCCCGGCCCGGGAGGGCGGGGTCTTCACGACCGCGTTCATGCATCTGCCGCGTCAGCTTCGCCATGAATTGACGGCAGCCGGGTTTGAACAGGTCGAGGTCGTCAGTGTCGAGGGTCCCGGATATCTCGTCAGCAACTTCGACGACCGGTGGTCCGACAGCGTCCGGCGTGCGGCACTTGTCCGAGCCGCGCAGCTCGTCGAGGACGACCCGGAGATCGTCGGACTCGGAAGCCATCTCATGGCCACCGGGCATCGGTCAGCCGAGGGGTAGCGGACGGGATCAGGCGGTGGCGAGCGCTGATTGCTCTGCTCCTCGATCCCCTGCTCCTCGATCCTGGCTCGCAGGCTGACGCGGCCAGCTGGTTGGCCTTCCCCGACTCGCCCGAGGGCGCCGAACCGCCACGGCAGGTCGGCCGCCTTGGTGATCCCGATCCGGGTCCCCACCGAGAGCTCCGGCGCCGGGCGGTCGCGCGGGCGCCCGAGGATTCGGACCGTGCCGGTCGCCAGGTCGGTGTCGTTGTCGCCCGGCCGATGCCCAGCGCCTGGGTGAGCTTCCCGGGCCCGAGCACAGGTCCCTCCAGCCGTGCAGCGCCGCGGCGCTCGCGCATCGCCTCGATGCCCTCCAGCGGCTCGAGCGCCCGGATCAGGACCGCGGCGCCCACGCCCTCGGGCTCGCACACGGCGTTGAGCATGGCGTGGATGCCGTAGGAGCGGTAGACGTAGGCCCGGCCCGGGGCGCCGAACAGGACGCGCGTCCGCTCCGTCAGGCCGGCGAAGGCGTGGCAGGCGGGCTCGGAGTCGTGGTAGGCCTCGGACTCGACGATCGCCCCGGAGCGGCCGGCGTGCTCCACGACGCACCCGATGAGGTCGCGGGCCACCTCCACGACCGACCGGTCGTAGAACGCCGCGGGAAGCGGCGCGCTCGCCGTCCGTCGGCGAGGCGGGCGTGCGCCCGCTCGAGCTGCTCGCGCACGCGGGGCAGCGCCGTCCCGCCCTCGGAGGCCTTGGACTCCAGCCACGCCCCCTCGCCCAGCACGGCGTAGAACTCGTCGTCCAGCGCCGGAGAGTGCTCGGCCAGCTCTTCGCGGGTGAGCGAGGAGAGCGGCCGTCCCCGCTCCAGGGCCCGGCGCACCAGCCCGGCCACGACGCCGTGCGCCTCGCGGAACGGCACGCCCTTGCGGACCAGCAGGTCGGCGACGTCGGTCGCCGCCAGGAACTCGTCGGTCGCCGCCGCGGCCAGGCGCTCGCGGCGAAACGAGATCCCCTCCAGCATTCCCCGCGCCGCCTCGCAGGCACAGCTCGAGCGTGTCGACGGAATCGAACAGATGCTCCTTGTCCTCCTGCAGGTCCTTGTTGTAGGTCAGGGGCAGGCCGTGGAGCACGCCGAGCAGCGCGACAAGGTGGCCGGCCACGCGCGGCGCCTTGGCGCGCAGCAGCTCGGCGGCGTCGGGGTTCTTCTTCTGCGGCATGATCGAGGAGCCCGAGGCGAAGGCGTCGGAGACCTCGCAGAACCCGAACTCCTCGCTGGACCACAGCACGATCTCGCCGCCCAGGCGTGACAGATGGGTCGGGCCGTGGCCGCGGCGGCCAGGAAGTCGAGGACGAAGTCCCGGTTGGAGACGGCGTCGATCGAGTTCTCCGCGACGGCCGAGAAGCCCAGCTCCTGGGCCAGGGCGCGCCGGTCGGTGGCGAAGTTCACGCCGGCCAGGGCGCCCGCCCCCAGGGGCAGCCGGTCGGCCCCGCGCAGCACGGCGTCGAAGCGCTCGCGGTCGCGGTCGAGCATCCAGAAGTAGGCCAGCAGATGGTGCGAGAGGTAGACGGGCTGGGCGCGCTGGAGGTGGGTGTAGCCGGGCATGGCCCAGTCGAGGTGGCGCTCGGCCAGCTCGGCCAGCGTCTCCATCAGCGCGGTCAGCGCCTCGCGGGCGCGCGGGCGTGGGCGCGGGTGAACATCGCCACGTCGGTCGCGACCTGGTCGTTGCGCGAGCGCGCGGTGTGCAGCTTGCCCCCCACCGCGCCGGCGATCTCGGTCACGCGGCGCTCGACGGCCATGTGGATGTCCTCGTCGTCGTCGCGGAACGGGAAGCGGCCCTCGTCGAGCTCGCGCTCCACCTCGTCCAGGGCGCCGATCAGCTCGTCGCGCTCGGCGGCCTCGATGATGCCCGCGCCCGCGAGCATCCGCACGTGGGCGCGTGACTGGGCGATGTCGTAGGGGCCCAGCCGCCAGTCGAAGCCGATCGAGGCGTTCAGGGCGCGGAAGGCATCGTGCTGGGGCTCGGCGAAGCGCGACACGGACGGGCCAGTCTAGGGCGCGAGCACGGCGCCCAGCGCCTCGGCGACGCGGGCGACCTGACCCTCGGTCATCTGCGGGAAGAACGGGAGCGCCAGCGAGCGCGCGGCCACGTCCTCGCACACCGGGAACTCCCCCTCCCGGTGACCGAAGCGCTGGCGGTAGTAGCTCATCAGGTGAATGGCCGGGAGATAGGGCTTGCTCTGCACGCCGTGCCCGGCCAGCGCCCGGACGGTGTCGTCGCGGTCCACGCCCGGCGGGACCTGGACGACGAAGACGAACCACCCGCGCCGCGCCCCGCCGGCGTCCGGGCAGGGGAGCGTGAGGCCCTCGAGGCCCTCCAGCGCCTGGCGATACAGGGCCGCCACACGCGCGCGGCCGGCCAGCATCTCGTCCAGGCGCTCCAGCTGGGCCAGGCCCAGCGCGCAGGCGATGTCCGACAGGCGGTAGTTGAAGCCCAGCCGGTCGTGGTCCAGCCAGCCCATGTCCGGGGCCCGGCCCTGGTTGCGCTCGGAGTCCACGCGCTCCTTGATGGCGGAGTCGGAGGTCGTGAGCATTCCCCCCTCCCCCGTGGTCATCTGCTTGTTGGCGTAGAAGGCGAAGACGGCCGGGTGCCCGCTCGCCCCCACCGGCGTCCCGTCGGGATGCACCGCACCCAGCGCCTCGCACGCGTCCTCGACCAGGGGAAGCTCGAGGCCCTCCAGGGCCGGGATGTCGGCGGGCCAGCCGAAGATGTGGACCGGCAGCACCGCCCGGGTGCGCTCGGTGACCGCGGCATGGGCGGCGGCGGGGTCGAGGTTGAGAGTGACCGGGTCGATGTCGGCGAAGACGGGCAGCGCGCGCTCGTAGACGATCACGTTGGACGAGGCCACGAAGGAGAACGGCGAGGTGATGACCTCGTCGCCGTCCGTCACCCCGGCGGCGCGGAGGGCGAGGTGAAGGCCGCCGGTGCCGCTGGACACCGCGCTGGCGTGGGGCACGCCCAGGCGGGCGGCGAACGCCTCCTCGAACTCGGCCAGGCGCGGCCCCAGGGACAGCCGGCCCGAGCGCAGGACCTCGAGGACCCGGCGCTCCTCGGCCTCCCCGATGACCGGCTGGGCGAGGGGGATCTCCTCGCTCACGCGCTCACGCCTGCGCGGGCGGGCCGAGCCGCTCCGCCTCGGGGCGGTGGGCTGCATCCCCCGCTCCAGCGAGTCGACGAGGGCCTCCCACGAGGCCTCTATGACGTTCTCCGAAACGCCGATCGAGCCCCACACATCGTGGCCGTCGGAGGCGTCGAGGAGGACCCGGGTCACCGCGCCGGTGCCCTTGGCCTCGTCGAGGATGCGCACCTTGAAGTTCACCAGCTGGATGTCGTCGAGATGCGGATGGATCTCGGAGATCGCCGAGCGCAGCGCCGCGTCCAGCGCATTGACCGGGCCGTTGCCCTCGGCTGTGCGGACGTAGCGTTCGCCGTTCACCCAGATCTTGATCGTCGCCTCCGTCTCGACCTTGCCGTCGGCGCGCTTCTCCACGATCGCCCGCCAGGACTCGAGGCGGAACAGGGGCTCGTAGTCCCCGGTCTCCTTGCGCAGGAGCAGCTCGAAGGACCCGTCGGCCGCCTCGTAGTGGTAGCCGCGATGCTCGAGGTCCTTGACCCGGTCCACGACGCGCTGAGCGGACTCGTCGCCGAGGTCGAGGCCCGCCGCCTCGGCCCGGGCGCGCACCGTCCCCTTGCCGGAGAGCTCGGAGATCAGCAGGTCGCGGCTGTTGCCGACCGTCTCGGGCTCGACGTGCTCGAAGGTCGCCGGGTCGGCGTTGACTCCGGCGACGTGCATCCCGCCCTTGTGGGCGAAGGCGTTTCGCCCCACGTAGGGCTGGTCGGGGTCGGGGGTGAAGTTGAGCAGCTCGTCGGCGAAGTGGGCGACCTCGGTCAGGCGCGAGAGGCGGTCGTCGTCGAGGCAGCGGTAACCCAGCTTGAGCTGGAGGTTGGGGATGATCGAGACCAGGTTGGCGTTCCCGCAGCGCTCGCCGTAGCCGTTGACCGTGCCCTGGACGTGCGTCGCGCCCGCCTGAACTCCGGCCAGAGTGTTGGCCACGCCGCACTCGGCATCGTTGTGGCAGTGGATCCCGATGCGAGCCGTCCCGCCCACCTCGGCCACGACCCGGGACATCGCCTCGGCGATCTGGCCGGGCATCGAGCCGCCGTTGGTGTCGCAGCACACCACCGTCTCCGCCCCGGCCTGCGCCGCGGCCTCCAGGCAGCTCAGGGCATAGCCGGCGTCGTCGCGGTGTCCGTCGAAGAAGTGCTCGGCGTCGTAGACCACGCGCTTGCCGCGGGCCACGAGGAGGGCCACGGACTCGGCGATCATCCGCAGGTTCTCGTCGGGCGCCACGCGCACGACCTTCTCCAGGTGAAGCTTCCAGGTCTTGCCCACCAGCGTGCACACCGGGGCGAAGCTGTCGGCCAGCACGCGCAGCGCCGGATCCGCGTCCGCGCTGACGTCGCGCCGGCGGGTCATCCCGAAGGCCGCGACCTCCGCGTGGGCGAACGTCTCGCCCGCCAGCAGCTCGAAGAGCTCGAGCTCCTTGGGGTTGGACGAGGGGAAGCCGGCCTCGATGAGGTCGATCCCGAGCTCGTCCAGCTTGTGCGCGAGGCGCACCTTCTCCTCGGCGGAGAGCGACATGCCCTCGCCCTGCATGCCGTCGCGCAGAGTGGTGTCGTAGAGCTGGATCGAGTCGGGCTTCATGGAGGTCCTTTCGTGCTGGGAGGGCGAATTCCGGCGTGGCGGCGCGTCAGCGACGGGCCGCCTCCGGAATTCGCATGCGCGAAAAGTTCCTGCTCATGCCGCCCTTGAGGGTACCTGGACGATGTCCAGCCACTCGGCGTAGCGCTCCTCGCGGCCGGCCAGGACGTCGCCGTAGACCTTCTGCAGGCGCTTGGTGATGGGCCCGGCGGAGCCGTCGCCGACCGTGTGGTCGTCGACCTCGCGCACCGGCACGGGCAGCAGCGTGGCCGTTCCGGTGACGAAGACCTCGTCGGCCAGGTAGAGCTCGGCCCGCGCGATTGCGCGATCCACGACCTCGTAGCCGAGGTCCTGGGCGACCTGGATCACCGAGCGGCGGTTGATGCCCTCGAGGATGCCGTTGGTCTGCCCCGGCGTGTGGATCACGCCGTCGCGGACGATGAAGATGTTCTCGCCCGATCCCTCGCACACGTGGCCGTGGGCGTCGAGGAGGATGGCCTCCTCGTAGCCGGCCTTGTGGCTCTCGATCTTCGCCAGGACGCTGTTGAGGTACTGCCCCGTGGCCTTGGCGTGCGGGATCAGCGAGTCGGAGCTGATCCGCCGCCACGAGGAGACCTTGCCGCGCACGCCCGTGTTCATGGAGTCCTCACCCAGGTAGGCGCCCATTTCCAGGCGGCGATCGTCACGTCGACGGGCGCCTCGAGCGGGAACAGGCCCATCTGGCCGTAGCCGCGGAAGGCCAGCGGGCGGATGTAGGCCTCGGGCAGGTCGTTGCGGGCCACGACCTCGTGGATGGCCGTGCGCAGTTCCTCCGCGCTGTAGGGCAGGGGCATGTAGTAGAGCTCGGCCGAGCGGCGCAGGCGCTCGAGATGGTCGTTGGTGCGGTAGATCGCGGTGCCCCGCTCGGTGGCGTGGGCGCGCATGCCCTCGAACACGCCGGTCCCGTAGTGCAGGGCGTGCGTGAGTACGTGGACCTTGGCGTCCTCCCAGGGGACGAGCGCCCCGTTCATCCAGATGAGATCGCTTGGTTCCACGTGTTCCTCCTAGAGATGTGAGAGGACCGCGCGCTTGGCCTCGTCCGTGGTGGCGTTTCCGCCGAGGTCCGCGGTGCGCAGGCCGTCCTGCAGCGCTCGGTCCACCGCGGATTCTACGGCGGATGCCTCGTCCTGCATACCGAGGCCGTGGCGCAGCATCAGCGCGGCCGAGAGGAACATCGCCAGCGGGTTCGCGGCTCCCGTGCCGGCGATGTCCGGCGCCGAGCCGTGCACGGGCTCGAAGAGCCCCGGCGTGCCGGCCTCGCCCAGCGACGCGCTGGGCAGCATCCCGATGGAGCCGGTGAGCATGGCCGCCTCGTCGCTGAGGATGTCGCCGAACATGTTCTCGGTGAGGATCACGTCGAAGTGGCGCGGGGCGTTCACCAGCTGCATCGCGGCGTTGTCCACGAGCATGTGCTCGACCTCGATGTTGGGGAACTCCTCGGAGTGCAGCCGGGTCACGACCTCGCGCCACAGGCGAGACGTCTCGAGCACGTTGGCCTTGTCGACGCTGATCACCTTGGAGCGGGCGGCGCCGAACGCCACCCGGGCGATTCGCTCGATCTCGGCGACCGAGTAGCGGCATTCGTCGGTGGCGGCATCGGCGGTGCGGGTCTTCTCCCCGAAGTAGATGCCGCCGGTGAGCTCGCGCACGACCAGCAGGTCGGTGCCCTCGATGCGCTCGCGGCGCAGCGGGCTGGAGTCATAGAGCGCGGGCAGCGGACGGACCGGGCGCAGGTTGGCGTACAGGCCCATGCCCTTGCGCAGGCCGAGCAGGCCCTGCTCGGGGCGGGGCGCGCCGGGGTCGGTGGAGTCCCACTTCGGGCCGCCGACCGCGGCCAGCAGCACGGCGTCGGCCGCGCGGCAGTCGGCCAGCACCTCGTCGGTGAGGGCGGCGCCGTGGGCGTCGATGGACGCGCCGCCGAACCGGCGCTCGGCGAGGTCGAAGTCGCCCAGCTCGCCCAGCAGCTCGAGCGCCGGGGCGATGATCTCCGGGCCGATCCCGTCGCCGGGGAGCGTGACTATGCGGTGGGAGGGCACGGGCGGGGACCTTACCCGCCCGTGCGCTCTCCACCAGTTCTCTACGCGCCGAGAATGGCGTTGACCAGGCTGCCGTTGAACGGGCCGCCGGTCACGATGTTCAGGCCCGAGAAGCCGTGGGCGCGCGCATAGGAGACCTCGCGGTTGAGGTTGCCCACGCCGTTGGACGCGGGGAGCGGCGCCAGCTCGACGGTGCTCAGGACGCCGATGGCGCGGCCCGAGGAGTCCAGGAACCCGCTGCCCGAGTCGCCGGGGATGCCCGGGGTCACGGTGTAGACGTCACGGCTCCAGCCGCCGCCCTGCTCCTGCACGACCACGCCCTGCTTGGGGCTGAGCTTGGTCACGCCGCCGCGCAGCGACGAGTTGCCGTAGGTGAACACCGACGCGCCGGCGTCGCTCGGCGGGTCGGCCAGGCCCGTGGGCCCGCCGAAGCCGGGCACCGAGGGATTGACGGCGGCCGCATCCGCGGTGGACAGCTTGACCAGCGCCAGGTCGTTGTAGGCGCAGGTGTCCGCGTCCGTCTCGCCGCTCTGCTGCATGGTGATCCACGAGTTGTAGACCAGCGTGCCGGGCTGGCTGGCGCCCGAGACGGTGACCGGCGTGCCGATCGGCAGTGACTCCGACGTGCAGCCGTCGGTGTCGGTGGCCGCGCCCGTGCCGGAGCAGTGGGCGGCCTGGCCGACGTAGGTTCCCCCGCCGTCGCGGAAGATGAAGTTGGCGGTGCACTGAGCCCCGTCGGTCACCGTCTGGACGCCGGGCGTCACGGTGGCCGAGGCGGCGGCGGGCGCGAGCGCGAAGAGCGCGGCGACGGCGCAGCCGAGGACGATTCGCTTCATGTGTTTTGACCCCCCTGCGGGTCTCGCGGCGTCCCTGCCTGGTTTCCGACCGGTGGGGCCTCCCCGCCCCGCCGGGAAGGATGGCACAGGCCGCCGCGCTGTGGCGCCGGTTCAGAGCGAAGTCGTCACCGGGCCGCTGCGGACCCGGTCGGCCTCGTAGGCGGCGATCTCGTCCTCGCGCTGGAGGGAGAGCCCGATGTCGTCGAGTCCGTTCATCAGCCGGTACTTGATCTCGGAGTCGATGTCGAAGGACACCGCGCGCCCGGCGAACTCCACCTCCTGGACCTCGAGGTCGATCGCCGCCTCGCCCTCCGACATCACGGCCCTGACGTCGGCCTCGCCGAGCACGACCGGGAGCAGCCCGATCTTGGTGCAGTTGGAGTAGAAGATGTCGGCGAAGCTCGGGGCGATGACGGCGCGGAAGCCGTAGTCCTCCAGCGCCCACGGCGCGTGCTCGCGGCTGGATCCGCACCCGAAGTTGCGCCCGGCGGCCAGGATCGGGTTGCGGGGCAGGTCCCAGCCCGGCTCCTTGGCCCAGTCGTAGAAGAGGAACTCGCCGAAGCCGGTGCGCTCGACGCGCTTGAGGAACTGCTTGGGGATGATCTGGTCGGTGTCGACGTCGTCGCGGTCGAGCACCGAGACGCCGCCGTGGACGATGGTGATGGGATCCATGGCTAGGCCCTCCAGTCGCGGATGTCCACGAAGTGCCCCTCGATGGCCGCCGCCGCGGCCATCTGGGGAGAGACGAGGTGGCTGCGGGCGCCCTTGCCCTGGCGGCCCTCGAAGTTGCGGTTCGAGGTGGACGCGACGCGCTCGCCCGGCGCGGCGATGTCGGGGTTCATCCCCAGGCACATCGAGCAGCCGGCGCTGCGCCAGTCGAAGCCGGCGGAGCGGAACACCTCGTGCAGGCCCTCGGACTCGGCCTGCTCCTTCACCTGCACCGAGCCGGGGACGACCATCGCGTCGACGCCCTCGGCGACGCGCCGGCCCTCCACCATCTCGGCCGCGGCGCGCAGGTCGCCGATGCGCGAGTTCGTGCACGACCCGATGAACACGCGGTCCAGGGCGATCTCCGCCATCGGCGTGCCGGGGCGCAGCGCCATGTACTCGAGGGCACGCTCGTCCTGGGACGAGTTGGGCTCGGGCACGCTGTCGGTCACCGGGACGACCATCCCGGGCGTGGTGCCCCAGGTGACCATCGGAGAGAGCGCGGCGGCGTCGACGGCGATCTCCCGATCGAAGTGCGCCCCCTCGTCGGTGCGCAGGCCGCGCCAGGAATCCACGGCGGCGCCGAGGTCCTCGGGCGCTCCCGGCCGGCCCTCCATCCAGGCGAAGGTCGTGTCGTCGGGGGCGATCATCCCCGCGCGGCCGCCGCCCTCGATGGTCATGTTGCAGATCGTCATGCGCCCCTCCATGGTGAGCGCCTCGATCGCGGGCCCGGCGTACTCGACGACGTGCCCGACGGCCCCGTCGACGCCCATCTGGCCGATGGTGCCGAGGATGAGGTCCTTCGCCGTCACGCCGCGCCCGGGCTCGCCCTCGTAGAGGACCCGCATCGAGCGCGGCTTGCTCTGGACCAGGCACTGGGTGGCGAGCACGTGCTCGACCTCGCTCGTGCCGATCCCGAAGGCCAGCGCGCCGAACGCGCCGTGGGTGGCGGTGTGCGAGTCGCCGCAGACGATGGTCATTCCGGGCTGCGTGACGCCGAGCTCGGGCCCGATGACGTGGACGATGCCCTGGCGGTCGGAGCCCAGGGAGTAGAGCGGCACGCCGAACTCCTCGCAGTTGCGCTCGAGCGTCTCGACCTGGGTGCGTGACAGAGCGTCGCGGATGCGCTGCGCGGCCGGGGTGCCGTCGGTGGGCACGTTGTGGTCGGCGGTGGCCAGCGTGCGCTCGGGGCGGCGCACCCTGCGCCCCTCGAGGCGCAGGCTCTCGAAGGCCTGGGGGCTCGTGACCTCGTGCACGAGGTGCAGGTCGATGTAGAGCAGCCCCGGGGCGACCTCGTGGGCCTCCCAGATCTTGTCGAACAGCGTCGTGGGCAATCGGATCAGCTCCTTCGCAGCCCGGCGGTCACGACGGCCAACAGGGCCGCCGGGTCCGGGCCCGGATTCTCGAAGTGGTGGGGCAGGTCGGCATCGAAGGTCACGCAGTCGCCCTCGTCCAGCGAGTGGCGCTCGCCGTCGCAGACGAGGACGACGCTGCCGGCCTGCACGACGGCGGTCTCGCGGCTGCCCGGCTCGTGCATCGGCGGGTCGCCGATGGCGCCGGTGCGCGAACCGGGCGCCAGCTCGTGGCGCGAGACCTCGGCCCGGAGCCCGGGCAGCGGCGGGGTCAGCAGCTCGTAGGAGTGACCGTCGGTCCCGTCGGGCCCCTGGCGGCGCTCGTCTCGGCGCACGATGGCCACCGTGCCCCCCTCGTCGAGGCGCAGCAGCTGGGAGAGCCGCAGGTCGAGGCCCGCGGCGATCCGCTCGGCCACCGAGACGGTCGGGCTGGTCTCGCCGCGCTCGACCTGGGAGAGCATGGGCGCGCTGACCCCGGAGCGCTCGGCCAGGTCGCGCAGCGAGAGGCCCTCGGCCTCGCGCAGAGCGCGGACCCGCGGGCCCAGGGCCGAGGTGTCGGTCGCGGCGGCCATGACCGGGCGTACGTTATCACGTACAAATGTACGCTCAGGGCGGAGGCCGCCCTGAGCGCCGCCGCCCAAGCGCCGGCCGGCTCAGCAGGCGCGAAGGCGCTTGGTGATGCGGATCGTGCGTCCGTCCCGCTTCAGCGCCCGGATCTGCAGCCTGCGCGAGTGCGCCCTGCGCGAGGCGGCGCGGGTGATGGTGGCGGTGAACGCACGCTTGGCGTCGCGCTTGACGCGGCGCTTGCCCACGAGGAAGTCGACGCGGCGCACGCCGGCCAGGCCCTGGCCCCCCACCCTCGCGGACACGCTCGACCAGCACGCTCGCTTGCGGCGCGGCTTGCGGTAGCGGACGGTGAGCTTGAGGCGCACGACGCCCGGCGCCAACTTCGCTCCCTTCGGCAGCGGCAGGGCGGCCGGGGCGCCGACGCCCGGGGCGCTTCCCGGCTCGTTGGCCACCGGGAGGCGCAGCGTGACGGCGGAGGCCGAGATCGTGAACGCGCCGTTGGACGCCCGGGCGTACGGGGAGTCCTGACCCAGCAGCTCGAGCTTTGGCTGGTGGCCGGCGGCGAAGCGCCAGCCGTCAGCGTGCAGCTGGAAGGCCTCGGTGCCCGAGCCCACCGGGCGATAGACGCCCCGGGCGACGAGCGTCTGCTGACCGTCGGGCGCCACGTCCCAGAGCCGAGCCGCGACCTGGGTGTTCTCCGCGCCGGTGCCCGTGACCGCGAACTTCCCGGTGATGAGCGGTGAGCCCAGCACGGTGAAGCCAGCGCCGGTGACCTTGTTCAGCCGGTAGGTGGCGGCGCCGGAGATGTCCGCCGCGGACGTCCGCGCGCACGCGCCGGGTCCCGTGATCGGGTCGACCGCCTGGCTGACCTGGGGGTCCGTGCCCGACGACTGGATCGTCTGCGCGGCCGCGAACGTCTGGCTGACCTCGCCCGGATGGATCGAGTCCCAGGTCGGCGCGATGAACGGCCCGCCGGAGGCGGCGGTGCTGGGACAGGTCGTGGTGAGCGCCGTGACGTCGCTGGCCGGGGTCGCGCCGCCGCCCTTGACGTAGTGGTCGAACCAGGCGGCGATCGCCGTCCGCAGCCGCGCGGTGTCGGCGGCCTTGTTCTGCCCGCGCTGATGGCCGAAGTCCATGAACATGAGCCTCACGGGGGAGGACGGGTACTTCGCGCGCAGCCGGTTGTAGAAACGCAGCGCCTCGTCGGGCGGGAACAGGTCGTCCGTCCAGCCGTTGGAGATGAACAGCGGAGCCGGCGCCTCGCTCGTCGGGCAGGTAGTAGCTGGAGTGGTGCTGCGCGATCTCATTGACCACGTTCGCGGCCTGCGGGTTGGACGAGTAGGGCTCGCCCGAGTTGATCAGCGCGAACCACTGCGTGAGGTCGGCATTCGGGTCGACCCCGGTCGGCGCGTAGTAGCCGCTGACCGAGCCGAGGGCGTAGAGCCCGCTGACAAAGGACTGCTTCTCGACCCCGATCGGGTCGAGGTCGGTCGTGGCGCCCGTGATCGCGTAGTCCAGCGTGCGGCCGTTGGGCATGAGCGAGTAGGCCAGGTCCGTCCACGGGATCTGCGGCGCGGCGGCGGCGATGCGCATCGCCTTGCCGCCGGGGCTCTTCCAGGGGACGAGCGTGCCGTCCGGGTTCATCTGGCGGTCGCGCAGGGCGGCCAGGGCCATCGACTGGCCGCCGCCGTAGGACGCGCCGGTCGTGCCGATCCGCTGAGCGATCGATGATCCCCTGGTCGGCGAGTTGCCCGGCCAGCGTCTGGGTGTCGCGCACCTCATAGCGGGTGTCGGCCAGGTGGATCCACCCCTGCGAGCAGCCGACGGGATCCGCCGCGCGCGAGGCCGCCGATCCGCAGGACTCGCCGAAGCCGCGGGCGGTGTAGGTGAGCGACGGCGTAGCCGCGCTGCGCCCAGGCCTTCTCGTCGGCGAAGCCGGACTTGCTGCCGCCCCAGCCGTGCAGCAGCACGACGAGCGGGAGGGCCGAGTCGCCGGTGGCCGGCAGGGCGACGTCGGTGTCCAGCGGGACGCCGTCGAAGGTCTTGACCTTGGCGCCCTGGCACAGACGCACGCCCTCCTTGGCCTGGCACGTCAGCCCCAGGGGCGTCACGTCGGCACTCGCGGCGGCGGGCAGCGCGAGCAGCAGTGCTCCGACGACCGCCACCATCAGCGTCCTTGCCAACCTCTCCACGTTTTGGAGGATAGTGCGACGCGGGACGCTATGCGGCATCTACACTCGCCGCGATGCGCGGAGGCAGGCTGCTCATCGGGATCGTGCTGGCGCTCGTGTGCGCGCCCGCCGCGCATGCGTCCTCGGATCCGCTGAACCCCCAGCAGTGGGGCATGGCGATGATCCACGCCGACCAGGCCCACGCCACGGCCACCGGCGCGGGCGCCACGGTCGCGGTGATCGACACCGGCGCCTATCTCGACCATCCCGACCTCCAGGGCCGGCTGATCGCGGGGCACGACTTCGTGCAGGGCGACGACACGCCGCAGGACGGCGAGGGCCACGGGACACACGTGGCGGGGATCGTGGCCGCCAACGCGAACAACGGCGTCGGCGTCGAGGGCGTCGCTCCCGGCGCTCGCGTGCTTGTCGTGCGGGTGCTGGGCGACGACGGGTCGGGCACGACCGACAACGTCACCGCCGGCGTCGACTACGCCGTGGCCCACGGGGCGGACGTGATCAACCTCTCGCTGGGCTCCGACACGCCGATCCTGGGCGACGACCCCAACTTCGATGCCGCCATCGACCGCGCGCTGGACCACGGCGTGATCGTGGTCGCCGCGGCGGGCAACAGCGGGCTGCCGCTGTGCCAGCAGCCCTCGGGCACCGGCCGTCTGCTCTGCGTCGGCGCGGTCGACCGCAACAGCAACAAGGCCCTGTACTCCAACGCGACCTTCGGCGACTCGCTGGGCATCACCGCGCCGGGCGGCGCCGGCATCTCCGACCCGTCCGACGACATCCTCTCCACCTACTTCCCGCACGGCACATCCGGCCTCTACGAGTACGTCGCCGGGACGTCGCAGGCCACGCCCCACGTGGCCGGCGTCGCCGCGCTGCTGGTCTCGCTCGGCCTGCGCGGCCAGGCGGCCGTGCAGCGCATCCTGGCCACGGCCCGTGACGCCGGGCTGCCCGGGCCCGACCCCATCTACGGGGCGGGCATCGTGGACGCCCAGGCCGCCGTGGCCGGGCTCAAGGCCAATGGCGGCTCCGGCTCGGGCTCGGGCTCGGGCGGCAAGGGCGGCGGAGGCTCGCCGGGGTCGGCGGCGCGGATCTCGCTCGCCCACCGGCAGGGCATCCTCGCCGTGCTGCGTCACGGCATCCGCGTGCGCTGCCGCGCCGCGGGCGCCGGGCGCTGCCGTGTCACCGTCTCGACCGGTGGCCGGCGCATCGCCGCCGGCTCCCGGCGCCTGCGGGCGGGCGTCGCGGCGACGGTGTCGGCGCGGCTGAACGCGCACGGGCGCTCGATGCTTCGCGCCGCGCTGCGCCGGCGCGCGCACCGGACCATTCACGCCACGGTCCGCGTCTTCCTGCCGGGCGTGCGGGCGCTGAAGCGCTCGCTCGTGCTGGCGCCGTAGCGGCGGGCCGGCCGAGCGGCGCTCAGCCGCCGCGGCGCAGCCAGGCCTTCAGCGAGACGAGCGAGCGGATCGCCGAGCGGTCGTACAGCGCGAGGTAGGCGACCCGCCCGTGGCGCACGCCCGCGACGAGGTGACCCGTCCGGGCGAGGGTCCACACCGCCTTGCCGTTGACCGTGTAGCGCCGCCGCGCGCCAGGGAAGGCGCGACGCAGCGCGCGCAGCGAGGAGCCGGGATGCACGCCGCGGGCGCCGTAGGCGCGGCTCGTGAGGAGGATCATGCGGGTGGGGTCGGTGGTCCCCTCCCCCAGGTCGCCGCTGCGGTCCGAGGCGTTGCCCGCGCGCAGGCTCGACCCGTCCTGGTAGCACCAGCGCAGGAAGCCGCGGCGCACGAGATGCGGCGTCCCGAGCGCCGCGCGGACGCGCGACTCGCTGTCGCCCAGCGCAACCCCGCCCGCCTGACGCGAGCCCAGGCCCCCCTTCGGCACGAGACACCCGCGCGCGCCCGGGGCCGGCTTGGCGTAGACCGGCTGCGCCTGGGCCTTGGCGATGCATGCCGGGTCGGCGGGGATGCTGTTGCGGGTGATGACCCCGCCGGTGCCCGGTCCGAGGTAGCGGGCGTACTCGGACGGGATGCCGGGAATGGTGCTCGGATCGAACGTCCTGCCGTTGAGGTTGAAGTTCGAGACCCAGGCGCCGCCCTCCCCGCGCGCCTTGTCGAAGAAGTAGTGGCCGTCCCACTCGTAGGTCTTGGTCGAGGGGTCGTCCTGCACCACCGATCCGCGCCAGTGGTCGGACTGGAAGTAGAAGCACTTGTCGGTCGCGGCCGCGACCCGCGCGGGCTCCTGGGAGAGGAAGTCCACGACCCCCAGCTGATCGACGTTCTGACGGCGCTTGTCGAACTCGACGCAGAACGGATCGGCCTCGGGATGCGGGAACGCCGTGCCGAACCCGACGTTCTGGAGCTCGCAGGTGAACGGGTTGTCGCCGTTCCATCCGGTCGGGTAGTCGAGGCCCCAGGCCGGCGAGCAGGCGATGCCCGCGGCCAGAGCGGCGACGACCCCCATAACGCACCCCCTGCGCATGCTCTCGATTGTAGACCGAACGTGGGCGTTCAGTCGAGGTAGAGCGCCTCGATCTCCTCGGCGTACTTCTCGGCGATGGGCTTGCGCTTGAGCTTCATCGTGGGCGTGAGCTCGTCGCCCCCGGGCTGCCAGTCCTCGTCGAGGATCTCGAACTTCTTGACCTGCTCGACGCGCGAGAGGCGCTCGTTGGCCGCGCGGACGCCCTCGGCCACGGCGGCGATCACCGTCTCGGCGGCGGCCAGCGCGCCCAGCGCGCCGGTGTCGAGGTCGTGCTCGGAGGCGAAGGCCGCGATGGCGTCGGGGTCCAGCACGATCAGCGCGACGTTGTAGGGCCGGCGGTCGCCGATCACGCACGCCTGGCCGATCAGCGGGCTGGCCGACTTCAGGGCCGACTCGATGTTCGCGGGCGACATGTTCTTGCCCGCGGCGTTGATGATCAGCTCCTTCTTGCGGTCGACGATCCGCACGTAACCGTCGTCGTCGATCTCCCCCACGTCGCCGGTGTGCAGCCAGCCCTCGGAGTCGATCAGCTCCTCCGTCTGCTCCGGCAGGTTCCGATAGCCCGACGTGCACATCGGGCCGCGCACGAGCAGCTCGCCATCCTCCGCGCGCCGCAGCTCCACCGTGGGCAGGGCCGGGCCGACGCTGCCCAGGCGGATGCGCTCGGGCGGGTTGAGCGTCGCCACCCCGCACGTCTCCGACATTCCCCACAGCTCGCAGATCGGCATGCCCAGCGCGTGGAAGAATTCGAGCACATCGGGCGGGGTCGGCGCGGCGCCGACCAGGTATTGCTCGGCCGCGTCCAGGCCCAGGCGCTCGCGGATCTTCGATAGGACGAGCTCCTCGGCTCGCTGGTGTTCGGCCGCCAGATCCGCAGGGACCTCCTCTCCGGCCTGCTGAGCACGGACGACGCGCAGCCCCACGTCGATCGCCCAGCGGGTCGCGTCGCGCTTTGCCTCGTCGGGCTCGGCGGCGATCCCCGCCTCCAGCGCCGCCTTGAGCTTCTCCCAGATCCGCGGGACGGAGCCCCAGAGCGTCGGGCGGGCGTCGGGCAGGTAGCCGATGACCTCGCGCGGCTCGGGGCACATCGTCAGCTGGATGCCGTAGACCAGGGCGGAGTAGTGCGTGACGACGCGGTCGGCGACGTGCGCGGCGGGCAGGTAGGAGACGACGCGCCCGCCCTCCTGGCGCGGGATCACCGGGTCGATCGCGCGCCACTGGGCCATCACGTTGGCGTGCGAGAGCTGAACTCCCTTGGGCGGCCCGGTGGTGCCCGACGTGTAGATCAGCGTGATCAGGTCCTCCGGCGCCACGGCGCGCCAGGCCGCCTCGAAGTCGAACCCGGTCTCAGCCCCCGCGGCCAGCTCGTCGAGCTCCTCGACCCGCAGGACGTGCTCGAGATCCGGGCAGGCCGGCGCCGCGGCCTGGACGCGGTCCAGGAAGGCGTCCTCGGTGACGATCACGCGGTTGCCCGCGTCGCCCAGCAGGTACTCGATCTGCTCGGGCGAGGAGGTGTTGTAGACGGAGAACGCCGCCGCGCCGAGGTGCATGGCCGCCACGTCGACGAGGCTGAACTCCGGGCGGTTGGTGAGCATGAGCCCGACACGGTCTCCGCGGCGCACGCCCAGCGCGGCCAGGCCGCCGGCCAGTGCGGCCACCCGGTCGGCGTACTCGCGCCAGGTGATCGACACCGCGTCGCCGCGCGTGCGCAGCGCCACCTCGTCGGGCCGCGCGGCCGCGGTGAGCTGGAAGGCCTCACAGACCGTGGCCGCGGAGAGGCCGGGCGGCGAGCCGGACGGGGCGTCGGCGGAGCGGGTCGCCATGACGGCGACTATCGCACGGCGTGCCCGCGCCCGGCAACCCGGGCCGCCACACTCACGGCGTGGCGGCGAGCTCGCGCGCCTCGACCCGGGCGCGGCGCCGCGCATTGGAGAGCGCGCGCACGTAGGCGCGCCCGGCGGCGTCGATGATGTCGGTGGATACGCCCTGCCCGGACACCGGGCGGCCGCCCACCTCGACGACCACGGAGACCTCGCCCAGCGCGTCCTGGCCCTCGGTGACGGCGTCGACGCGGAACTCGCGCAGCTTGGCGTCCATCCCGGTGGCGGCGTTGATGGCGCGGAAGATCGCGTCCACCGGGCCATCTCCCGTGAACGAGCCGGTGCGCTCCTGGCCGTCCGGCGCCCGGACCCCCACGGTGGCGTGCGGCGGCCGGCGCGAGGAGGCCTCGACGTCGAACCACTCGAAGGTGAACGCGTCGAGGTCGTCACGCATCTCGTCCGTCACGAGGGCTTCGAGGTCCATCGCGGTGACCTGCTTCTTGCGGTCGGCCAGCTCCTTGAAGCGCTTGAACGCCTGGTTGAGCACCTGGCCGTCGACCGGGAAGCCCAGGTCGGCCAGTGCCTGCTGGAGCGCATGGCGGCCCGAGTGCTTGCCCAGGAAGATGTTGTCGTTGTTCTCCAGGCCGACCGTGGCCGCGTCCATGATCTCGTAGGTCGTGCGCTCCTTTAGCACGCCGTCCTGGTGGATCCCGGACTCGTGGACGAACGCGTTGCGCCCGACGATCGCCTTGTTGGGCTGGACGGAATAACCGGTCAGGCGCGAGACCATGCGGCTGGTCCGGGCGATCTCCGTCGTCACGATGGCCGTGTGCAGGCCGACGTCGGCCTGGCGGGTGTGCAGCAGCATCGCGATCTCCTCCAGCGAGGCGTTGCCCGCGCGCTCGCCGATGCCGTTGATCGCGCACTCCACCTGGCGCGCGCCGGCCACCAGGCCGGCAAACGAGTTGGCCACCGCCAGGCCCAGGTCGTCGTGGCAGTGCACCGAGAGCACGACGTCCGCCAGCCCCGGCACGAGCTCGTAGAGACGGCGCAGGTAGGCCGTGTACTCGTCGGGCATCGTGTAGCCGACGGTGTCGGGGATGTTGATCGTGGTCGCCCCCTCCTCGATCGCGATCGCGCACACCTCGGCGGTGAACTCCAGCTCGGCCCGCGTGGCGTCCATCGGCGAGAATTCAACGTCGTCGACGTAGCCCTTCGCGTGGGCGACGGCGGCGCGGGCCTGGCCCTTGACGTCCTCGCGGGTCGTCTGAAGCTGGTGCTCGATGTGGATGTCCGACGTCGAGATGAAGGTGTGGATCCGCGGGCGCTCGGAGTCGCGCACCCCCTCCCAGGCGGCGTCGATGTCGGCCACGTGGGTGCGCGCCAGCCCGGCGATGACGGGCCCCTGCACCTCGCGGGAGATCGTCTGGACCGCCTCGAGGTCGCCCGGCGAGGTGATCGGGAAACCGGCCTCGATCACGTCCACGCCCAGGCGGGCCAGCTGCTGTGCGATCTCGAGCTTCTCGCCCGTGTTCAGGGAGACGCCGGGCGACTGCTCACCGTCGCGCAGCGTGGTGTCGAAGATCAGTACTCGGTTGGGGTCTTCGGGCTTGCTCATGTCGTCTGCTCCTGGTGTCTCGTCCTTCGCTTCTTCTCGGTCGGTTTGCGGCTTCGCGGCCGCCACGCACTATTCCCCCCGAGGGGGGAGGAGAAGAAGGAGAAGGCCGAGGCGAGTCGACATGCCCGCTCAGGGTAACACGGCGCGGGGCCGGTCAGCTACCGAGCAGGCTGACCGCCCGCGAGAGGACGACGGCCGCCGTGGCCAGCGCGCCCGCGGCCTCCACGAGCATGAGCATCTTGGCCCGCGCGGTCAGGGGCATCGTGTCCGTGGGGCTGAAGGCGGTGGAGTTGGTGAACGCCAGATACAGGTAGTCGGCGAAGCCGGGACGCCAGGACCTCACCCCGGTGGCCGGATCCATGGGCTGGAAGAAGAAGTCCGGCGCCTTCTCCCGCGGGGTGCCCCGCAAGTCCGGCCCGCCTCGGTCGAGCTCCCAGAACAGCACGGCGAAGATGAGGATGCCGGTGACGAAGATGTCGACGCCGCTGAGCATCAGCGCGTCCCCGTGCGTGCTCTTGTGGTCGAGCAGGTAGTTGACCAGCGCGCCCAGCGTGACTGTGTTGGCGGCGATGACCAGGCCGATCACCGTGAAGGCGACGCCGCGGCGCCGGGGCTCAAGGGAAGAGGACGACCTTCCCGACGTTGCGCCGCTCGGCGATCATCCGGTGCGCGTCGGGCGCGCGCTCGAACGGGAAGGCCTCGGCCACGACGGGCTCGATCGTCCCGTCCTCCATGAGCTCGTCCAGGGGCTCGATCCACTCGTCCAGCGTGCCCTTGTCGTCCCACAGCCGCAGCATGTTCAGGCCGATCACCGCCTTGGACGACGACATCTGCTTGATCAGGCTGAACCGGGGCATGCGCACGACGGTCCGCAGCGCCGTGGTGATCGAGCGCCGTTCGCCCGAGCTGATGCTCGACGCCCCGAAGCACACCAGGCGCCCGCCCGGGCGCAGCAGGTCGTAGCTGATCCGGAACGAGTGACCGCCGATCGCGTCCATGATGAGGTCGAAGGGCGGCAGGTCGTGCTCCCAGCCCGAGCGGGTGTAGTCGAGCGGATGATCGACGCCGAACCCGCGGATGGCCTCGTGCTTGCCCGGCGACGCCGTGCCCCAGACCTCGGCCCCGTGGCGCTTGGCCAGCTGGGTCGCGGAGATGCCCACCCCGCCGCCGGCCGCGTGGATGAGTACGCGCTCGCCCGGCCGCAGCGCTCCGTAGCGCACGAGCCCCGCCCACGCCGTGGCGTAGTTGACGGGGATCGCCGCGCCCTGTTCGAAGGACATCCGGTCGGGCAGGCGCCCGGCGTCGGAGGCCTTGACCACGACCTGCTCGGCGTAGCCGCCGAAGCGGCAGCCCGCCCACGCGCGATCCCCCACGGCCAGGCCCTCCACGCCGGGGCCCACGGCCGAGACGGTGCCGGCCACCTCATAGCCCACGACGCACGGCGGCTTCGGAGCGTCCTGATAGAGGCCGATCCGCGCGAGCGTGTCGGCGAAGTTGATGCCCGCCGCGGCCACGTCGATAAGCACCTGGCCGCCCAATGGGCGCTCGGGCGCCGGCCGGTCGCGGACCTGGAGGACCTCCGGCGGCCCGTGCTTGGTGATCTCGACCACGCGCACGGCGCGCAGCCTATCCCCCCTGAGGCGAGGTCAGCGCGCGGGCACGACGAGCACCGGCACCTCGGAGACGTACAGGAGCTTGTGCGCCGTCGAGCCGAGGATGGCTCCCTTGATGGGACTCTCCCCCTGGCTGCCGATGACGATCATCCGGGCGCCGCGCTGCACGGCGAGATCGGACAGGCTGTGCGCGGGCGAGCCCTCGATCACGACTGACTCGACCTTGGCGCCCTGGGCCTCGGCGTGGTGGACCGCGTGGTCTACGGCCTCCCGGGCACGCTCCTCCACCGCCTTGGCGTAGTCCTTGACCTCGCCGCCCAGCTTCTGGATCTCGTAGCCGAAGGCCACGACGACGTCGTCGCCCAGGAGCCCCGCGATCTCGAGCGCGGTGTCAAGCGCGGCGCGCGCGGCGTCCGACCCGTCATAGCCGACGATGATGTCCGCCATCAGGCTTCTCCTCCTCCGGCCGGCGCCCGCGCCACGAGTGCGGGGTCGGCCACCTCGGGCTTGCGTCTGAAGAACACCTTCCCGTCGGAGGTCCCGCGCCACACCAGCATCAGCACCACGCCGAGAATCAGGAAGCCGATCGCGATCACCAGCGGCGGACCGAGGCCGAACCAGCTGTTGCCGGATTCCGAGTTCTCCGGCTTGCTCAGGTCGATCACCGACTTGACGAAGACGTAGGTCAGCATCAACCCTCCGAGCGTCGGACCGACGCCGATCAGCAGGAGGTTCTTGACGCTCTTGCCCAGTTCGCGCCGGTAGTAGATGGCACAGGCGAACCCCGTGAGGCCGTAGTAGAAAGCGATCATCAGGCCCAGCGCGGCCAGCGAGTCGAAAAGAATGTTCTCCGACACGATCGTCAGACCGACGTACCAGAGGACCGACAGCGCTCCCATCACGAGAGTGGACGTGCTCGGCGTCAGATGCTGCGGATGGATCTTGCCGAACGTCGAGGGCATCGCCTTGGCTCGCGCCATCGAGAGCGATGTTCGCGCCGTGGGCAGGATGGTCGTCTGTGTCGAGGCCGACGCCGACGTGAGCACCGCGATGATCAGGAGCTTGTCCAGCGGCGAGCCGAACACGTCCTTGCCCAGGACGCTCAACACGTCGTCCGCGTTGTCGATCAGCTCCTTGGGGCCGGCGAACGCCTGGGCGGCCACCGCCACGATCACGTAGATCAGGACGAGGACGACGGTGCTCATGACCGCGGCGCGGCCGGGGCCCTCGCTCGAGTTCTCGGACTCCTCGTTGACCGTGACGCTGGTGTCCCAGCCCCAGTAGATGAACACCCCCAACAGCACGCCGCTGCTGAGCGCACTCGTCGAATCGATGCTGAAGGGCGACAGCCATGCGATGTCGGGATGGATCGAGCTGTCGGGGGCGCCCCCCGCATACACCTTGACCAGCGCCACGATCGCGAACAGCGCGAGCGTCACAACCTCGGCGGTGAGGAGGAAGTACTGCGTGCGAGCCGAGAGCTCGATGCCGATGTAGCAGATCGCCGTCATCACGATGATCCAGACGACACCCACGATTGTCACGGCGACCGTCGAATCGGCGGCGCTGTTCCAGTCGAAGAGCAGGAACGTGTACAGGCCGGCGATCTGCGACAGGTTCGCCATCACGATGATGTCGGCGACGATGATCGCCCACCCCCCCAGCCATCCGGCCGAGGGACCCATCGCCCGCGTCACCCAGGAGAACGTCGTGCCGCAGTCCGGGTCGGCGCGGTTCATGTAGTAGTACGACGAGGCGATCAACAGCATCGGCACGAACGAAACCCACAGCACGGCGGGCGAGGCGAGGCCCACCCCCTCCACGGCCACGATGAAGCCCAGCGTCGCGGCGAGGGAGTAGCCGGGCGCCGTCGAGGCGACGCCGATCACGAGATTGGAGAGGTAACCCAGGGCGCCCGTCTTCAGCCCCTTCTCGCCCGGCGCCGAGCCTGCCGGCGTCTGCGTCCCGCCCGATGCGACAGATGCGCTCTCCACCGGCTTCCCTCCCTAGTCGTCCAGCGCTGGTCCGCGCAAGACTAGGTCAACCGCGGGACGCCAGTCCAGGGCTATTGTCCGTTCTGGCTGATGCGAGCTGTCGCGGTTAGCCGTTATGCCCGGCGGCGACGGAGCGCGCATCGACGAAGCCGTCGAGTCCCAGTATCTCGTCGAGCACCTCGCGGGGCACCGGGACATCGGTCGTGATGGCCATCGCCGCCAGGGCGCCGTCGCCCTCGCTCTCGGGGGCCTGGCGGCCGACCGCCATCGACACGATGTTGATGGCGTGGTCGCCGAAGACGGTCCCGACGTGCCCGACCATGCCGGGGATGTCGGAGTAGAGCAGCAGCGTGATGTTGCCCTCCAGCTGGATGTTGAACCGCTGGCCCCAGGCCTCCAGGAGGTGCGGGCGATGGCGGCGCCCGATGGTCGTGCCGACCACCCGGCGCCCCTCGTCGCCGCTGACCACCGTCACGCGCAGCAGGTCCGTGAAGTCCCGCGCGCTGGTGCGCTTGGTCTCGACCACGTCGATCCCCCGCTCCTCGGCCAGCGATGGCGCGTTGACCAGGTTGACCTCCTCCTCGGTGTGGCCGGCGAGCAGCCCGCGCAGGACGGCGATCGACAGCAGCCGCGTGTCGCGCTCGGCCAGGCGGCCCAGGACCTCGACCTCGACCCGGTCCACCGACGGGCCCTGGGCCAGCGCCATCGCGATGCGGCCCAGGTCCTCGGCCAGCGGGATGAACGGCCCCAGCGCCTCCATGTCCTCGGCGCCGACGGAGGGAATGTTCACCGCGGTCGTGACGACGCCGCCGGTGAGGGCGGCCACGACCTGCTCGGCCGTCTGGACGCCCGCGCGGTCCTGGGCCTCCGTCGTCGAGGCGCCCAGGTGCGGCGTGACGACGACGTTGTCGTAGCCGTCGAACAGCGGGTGGTCTGTGATCGGCTCCGAGGCGAACACGTCCAGCGCGGCGCCGCCGACCTTGCCGGAGTCCAGCGCGTCCTTGAGCGCCTCGTCCACGATCAGCTCGCCGCGCGCGCAGTTGATGATCCGCACGCCGTCGCGCATCTGCGGGAAGGCCTCGGCGTCCAGCCACCCGCGGGTCTCGTCGGTGACCGGCAGGTGCAGCGTGATGAAGTCGGCGCGCGAGTAGAGCTCGGCCGGTGACTCGGCCTGCTCGACGCCGAGCTCGCGGAAGCGCTCGGCCGAGACCATGGGGTCGAACCCGACCACCTGCATCCCGAACGCCTTGGCCCGCTGGGCCACGAGCTGGCCGATGCGCCCGAAGCCGAGGATGCCCAGCGTCTTGTCGTAGAGCTCGGTGCCGCCCAGCTTCGAGCGCTCCCAGCGCCCGGCGGTGAGCGAGCCGTGGGCGCGCGGCACGTTGCGGGCCAGCGCGAGCATCAGCGCCATCGTGTGCTCGGCGGCCGAGACGATGTTCGACTGCGGGGCGTTGGCCACGACGATTCCGCGCTTGGTCGCCGCGTCGACGTCGACGTTGTTCACGCCGACGCCCGCGCGCCCGATCACCTTGAGGTTGTCCGCCCGGGCGATCAGGTCGGCGGTGACCTGCGTGGCCGAGCGGATGATCAGCCCGTCGTAGGCGCCGATGCGCTCGGCCAGCTCCTCGGCGCTCCAGCCGTCGGCGACATCGACGTCGAAGCTCTCCCGCAGGAGGTCGATCCCGGTGTCGGCGATCTTCTCGGCGACGAGGATCTTCGGCCGCGCGCTCACGCGCTGACCGGGACCCCGGCCTGCGCGAACACCTGCTGGGCGGCGGCCACGCCGGCTCCCAGCTCGACGTCGGCGCCGAGCTCGGAGAGGGCGAGCTCGAGACCGGCGAGGATCGTGATGACGTCGAATGGCCCGAAGAAGCCGCAGTGGGCGATCCGGATGATCCGGCCCTTGAGCTGGGCCTGCCCGCCGTTGGCGGTGATCCCGCGCTCGCGCAGGAGCTTGGGGACCTTGGCGCCGTCGATCGAGTCGGGCAGCTCCACGGCCGTGACCACGGTGGAGCGCTCGTCCGGGTCGCCGAAGACCTCGAGGCCCAGGCCGCGGGCGCCGGCGCGGGCGGCACGGGCCAGCAGGTCGTGGCGGGCGAGCACGGCGTCCATGCCCTCCTCCTCGATCAGGTCCAGGGCGACGTCGAGGGCGCGCAGCAGCGTCACGGCGGGCGTGAACGGCGTGGCCGGCGAGGACTTGCGCTGTTCGGCGACCGCGCGGCCCCAGTCGAAGTAGTAGCGGGCGGCCCCGCGCTGCGCCGCGTAGTCCAGGGCGCGCTGGGAGGCCGAGACGAAGGCCAGACCCGGCGGCGTCATCAGTGCCTTCTGCGAGCCGGTGACGACCACGTCGATCCCCCACTCGTCCTGGCGCAGCTCGGCCGCGCCCACTCCCGAGATGCCGTCGACGACGATCATCGCGTCGTGGGCGCGCGCGGCCTCGGCGAGGGCCCGCACGTCGTGGACGACGCCCGTGGAGGTCTCCGACAGCGTGGCGAAGACGACATCGATGGCCGGGTTCTCGCCCAGCAGCCGGTCGACCTCGGCCGGATCCAGGCGCGAGCCCCACTCGGGCTCGTAGCGCACGACCTCGGCCCCGTAGGCCTCCCCCAGCTCGATCCAGCGCTCGCCGAACTTCCCGGCGGCGCAGGCCAGCATGGGCTGGCCGGGCGCGACGAGGTTGGCCACGGCGGACTCCATCGCGCCGGTGCCGCTGGAGGTGAAGACGATGACGTCGTTGGCCGTCCCGAAGACGCGGGGCAGCCGCTCCAGAACGCGGGCGAACAGGTCGTCGAAGGCCGGGGCGCGGTGGTAGACGACCGGCTCGGCCATCGCGGACATGACCCGCGGCGGCAGCGGCGTCGGGCCGGCCGTGACGAGGTAGTCCTTGATGAACGGGTTGCCCTGGGCCATGGGGCGGTCAACCATAGCGAAGGCCCACGGCGCTTCGGCGGCGCCCCCGGTCAGGAGTCGCGGCCGTTCTCGAAGCCCCGGCGAAGCTCGTCGCGCACGTCGTCGGAGAGCGCGATCGCCAGGGCCCAGCCGATGATCGCCAGCACCCCGATGACGACGCCGATGACCCCCAGGATGAGCCCCGCCCGGGCCATGCCCGCGTGCTCGCGCGTCTCCCCCGGGCCACCCGCCGGCGTCCCGCGACGCCCAGGACCCAGGCGGCGACCGCGCAGGGCAGGTTGAACACGAACAGCAGGCCGAACCCGGCCGGGAACACGAACAGCACCAGGCCGGCGATGCCGAGGATCAGCGACCAGACGGCCTGGGTGTTTCCCGGGCCCTTGCCGTAGGCGTGCGGCCAGGGCGCACTGGGAGCCTGCTGCCACGGGGGCGGAGCCGGCGGAGGGGCGGCGTCCGCCGGGCGGCGGCGCCACGGGCGGGCCGCTCGGCGGCGGAGGCGTGACCGGGGGCCCCTTCGGCGGCGGCGCGGTCAGGTGGGCCGGTGGCGGCGCCGGGACGGGAAGCGGATCGGGAACATCCGGATCGAAGCGCGGCGCCGCCTCGCCGCCGGGCTCGGGCGGGAGCCACTCGACCTCCCGGTCGGGGTCGCCCGTGCCCTCCACGGGCTCAGAACTCCGTGTCGATCCAGTCCATCATCGAGCGCAGCTCCTTGCCCTCGCGCTCGACCTGATGGCCGGCCTGCTCCTCGCGCATGCGCTTGAAGTTCTCCTGGCCGGCGTTGTTCTCGGCGATCCACTCGCGGGCGAACGTGCCGTCCTGGATCTCGCCCAGGATCTCCTTCATCGCGGCCCGGGTGGGCTCCCCGACGATCCGCGGGCCGCGCGTGAGGTCGCCGTACTCGGCGGTGTTGGAGATCGAGTAGCGCATCCCGCTGATGCCCTTCTCGTACATGAGGTCCACGATGAGCTTGAGCTCGTGCAGGCACTCGAAGTAGGCGAGCTTGGGGTCGTAGCCGGCGTCGACCAGCGTCTCGTATCCCGCCCGGACCAGCTCGGTCAACCCGCCGCACAGGACGGCCTGCTCGCCGAACAGGTCGGTCTCCGTCTCGTCCTTGAAGGTCGTCTCGATGACGCCGCCCGGGTGCCGCCGATGCCCTTCGCGTAGGCCAGCGCCAGGTCGCGGGCCTGGCCGGTGGCGTCCTGATGGACGGCGATGAGGGCCGGGACACCGGTGCCCTCCTTGAACTGGCGGCGCACGAGGTGGCCGGGCCCCTTGGGCGCGACCATGGCCACATCGATCTCCTCCGGCGGGGCTGACCTCGCCGAAGTGGATGGAGAACCCGTGGCCGAACATCAGCGCGTCGCCGGCCGCGATGCCGTCGCGGACCTCGTCCTCCCACACGCGCCGGTGCAGCTCATCGGGCACGAGCATCATCACGACGTCGCCGCGCGAGGCGGCCTCGGCGATCGGGTTCAGCACGGTCAGGCCCTCGGCCTCGGCCTTGGCCACGGATGAGGAATCGGGTCGCAGGCCGACCACCACGTCGACCCCGGAGTCCTTGAGGTTCAGGGCGTGCGCGTGGCCCTGGGAGCCGTAGCCGATGATGGCCACGGTCTTGCCGTCGAGGTGCTCGAGGTAGGCGTCGTCGTCGTAGAACATCGGCGCAGGACCCTAGCGCAAGCGACGCTACGCCCCGGCGGCGGCGACCACGGCCCGAGCCGGGACGTCGAGGCGCCCGTCGGGCGTGGCGAACTCGTCCAGGCGCTCGCGGATCGCACCCAGCACGCCCTGGCGGCGCGCCTCGTCCAGGCCGTCGAGCAGCGCCGCCATCGGACGGCCCAGGTCGCGCGAGACCGCGAGCCACTCCTCGAAGGAGTCGTAGGCGAAGCGCATGTCCAGGGGCTCGACCTCGATGTCGTTGAAGCCCGCCTCGGCCAGCTCCTCTCCGATGCGGGCGCGATCGGCGAACGCGAACATCCCCGGGGCGTCCGGCTCGGGCTCGGGCGCCTGCGCGGCCCGGCGGATCTCCTCGGCGGCGACCGCCACCCACGGGTTCTCCTCGGGCCTCGCCCACACCGCCAACGCGACGCGCCCGAGCGGGCGCAGCACCCGCCGGGTCTCGCGCAGGGCGGCCGCGGGGTCGGCCATCAGCATGTACCCGAAGCGGCACAGGACGCCGTCGACCGCGGCCGCCGGCAGGTCCATCGACTCGGCATCCATGCGCCGAAACTCGGCATCGTCGATCTCCAGGGCCCGCGCGCGGGCGCGCGCGGCCTCGACCATGCCCTCGGCGAAGTCGGTGCAGATCAGCGTCCCCCGGGGCGGATCAGCTCGGCGGCCAGGAATCCCGTCTCCCCCGGTCCGGCCGCCAGCTCGAGGATCGTCTGCCCCGGCTGGAGGTGGACGGCCTCGATCATCCAGTGCGAGATCGGGGCCACGTTCTCCTGGAGGCGCGCGGCTCGGGCCGCCCAGCCCTCCGAGGAGCTCTCCCACTGCTCTCGGCTGGCGGCGCGGTACTCCTCGGAGTTCACGTCAGCGGACGATACGGAAGCCCACCAGCGTGTGGGCGGCCGAGCTGAACGCCTTCGTGGCGTTGCCCTTCGTATCCGTGGCGCGCACTCGCAGCTGGTAGCGGCCGATGCCCGGCACGACCCGGCGCGAGAACGTGTAGCTCCAGGTGAAGTCGTTGACGACCGCCTTGAAGAACCGCGGCTTGGCGCACGAGCCCCGCACGAAGGCGCCGCGCGACGGGTAGTACCAGCGGCAGCGCCTGCCCGCGAGGCGCCTGAGGGCCACCTCGACGGACTTCACTCCCGTGTCGTCCGACGCGCGGCCGCGCAGAACCGGGCGCGCCGGCGGCGCTTTAGACGCTGCCCGGACCGGGGTGAGGTGATCGACAGCTTCGGCGCGGTGGTGTCGTCGGCGGGCGGTGACCCGCCTCCGGGAAGCCCGTTGGAGACGGTCACGGTGACCGCGTTCGAGGGCGCGCTGACGGCACCCAGGCGATCGATCGTGCGGACGGTGGCGGTGTACTTGCCCGCGGCCGCGTAGGTGTGGGTCACGCCCGGCGCGGCGGAGTCCGTCGTCTGGCCGTCCCCGAAGTCGAAGCGGTAGGCGACCACGGCGTCCCCGCGTGCCGCGTCCGGGTCGGGAGCCACGAAGGCCCCGAGCGCGATCGCCCGGCCGGCGGTCGCGTCGGTCGCGCTCACGCCCAGGCCGGGCGTGCCGGGCGGGTGGTTTACGAACTCGTCGGCGCCGCGGTCCCAGGTGCCAGTCCGGGACTCGCCCTCGACGTCCTCGGTCGTCTCACCGCTCCGCTGTCCCCCACCCGTGTCGAAGGCCGGCGAGCCCACGCGCAGGAAGATGCCGCCGCCGACGAAGAGAGCGGCGGGGTCGGGGCTCGGCTGGTCGTTGGTCTCGGTTACGCCGCTGGCGGGTTTGGTCCCCACGACGATCGAGTCGAACAGATTCGCGGTCGCCGCGGCTCCCAAGGGCTCGGTGAGACTCACGGCGGGAGCGGACGCGTCGGCCACCGTGACGTGGTGAGCGTTGACCGCGGCTTGGGCAAGCAAAGCCGAGGTCGCGCTGATCCCCGCTCCGCTCCCCTGTCCGGAGAGAATCGAGGACTCGACGTCCACAGTCACGGGAACCGTCGGCTGCGCGGTGACCGCCAGAGCCGCGGCGTTGGTCTGGGGCTGCACGTCGACCCGCTGCAACTTCCCATTGGCGGTGAACCCGACGGTCCCCAGGATGAACACGGGTCCGGTTCCCGCTCCGGAGACGGTGACGCTGTCGTCGGAGAAGGTCGGATCTTCGCTGTAGACCCCGGGCCGAATCAGGACGGTGTCGTTCGCGCTCACCTTGCTTGCGGCGTCGGTGATGGTGGTGCAACTGCGCGAGGTGGTGTCACAGGCGTTGACGCCGTGCTGATCCACCGTCCACGTCGCCGCGCTCGCCGGCGTCGCCAGTGCGAGTGCGATGGCCACCGTGCCCAGTACCCCTACCGCCTTCATCCTGCCGACAAGGTTAGGCGACGAACGCCGCGAGCGCCGCAGTATGGTGCGCCGCCATGTCAGTGACCTGGACCCCCGAGGGGGAATACGACGACATCCGCTACGAGCTGTCCGGTGACGGGATCGCCAAGATCACGATCAACCGCCCGGAGGTCCGCAACGCCTTCCGCCCGCAGACCGTGGTCGAGCTCTCCGATGCCTTCGAGCGCGCGCGCGAGGACATCGACGTCGGGGTGGTCGTCCTCACGGGCGAGGGGCCCGACGCCTTCTGCTCCGGCGGCGACCAGCGCGTGCGCGGCGACGCGGGCTACGTGGGCGACGACGCGGCCGCGCAGCGCGGCGTCGGGCGCTTCCACGTCACCGAGCTGCACGTCCAGATGCGGCGAATGCCCAAGCCCATCGTGGCGATGGTCGCGGGGTACGCGATCGGGGGCGGGCATGTACTGCATGTCGTCTGCGACCTGACGATCGCCGCCGACAACGCCATCTTCGGTCAGGTCGGCCCCAAGGTGGGCAGCTTCGACGGAGGGTTCGGCGCGTCCGTGCTCTCGCGCCTCGTCGGCCCGAAGAAGGCCAAGGAGATCTGGTTCCTGTGCCGCCAGTACGGCGCCCAGGAGGCGCTGGACATGGGCCTGGTCAACACCGTCGTCCCGCTGGAGCGCCTCGAGGAGGAGACCGTGTCGTGGTGCCGCGAGATGCTCGCCCTCTCCCCCTTCGCCCTGCGCCTGCTCAAGGCCAGCTTCAACGCCGAGGAGGACGGGCTGGCCGGGCTCCAGCAGCTCGCCCACGACGCCAACCTCCTCTTCTACATGTCCCCCGAGGCCCAGGAGGGGCGTGATGCCTACCGCGAAAAGCGCCGGCCCGACTTCACGCAGTTCCCCCGCCGCCCCTAGCGCCGTGCGCATATGGGTGATGGCGGCGCGGCTGCGCACGCTGCCCGCCTCCGTCGCGCCCGTTCTCGTCGGCACCGCCCTGGGCGCGGTAGACGGCGACTTCCGTCCCCTGGCCTTCGCCGCCGCGCTCGTCGGGGCCATCGCCATCCAGGTGGGGACCAACCTCTCCAACGACTACTCCGACGCCCGCCGCGGCGCCGACACCGAGGACCGGCTGGGCCCCGTCCGGGTCACCGCCGGCGGGCTCGTCCCCCCGCGTCAGGTCCTCGTGGCCACCTACATCTCCTTCGCCGTCGCGGTCGCGGTCGGCATCTACCTCGTGGCCGTGGCGGGGTGGGAGCTGCTGCTCGTGGGTGCGGCCTCGATCCTGGCCGGCGTCCTGTACACGGGCGGCCCGCGCCCCTACGGCTACGAGGGGCTGGGCGAGCTCTTCGTGTTCGCCTTCTTCGGGATCGTCGCCGTCACGGGCTCCTACTTCGTCCAGGTCTCCCACCTGACCTGGGAGGCGTTCGCCCTGGCGGTGCCCGTCGGGCTGCTGGCCGCCGCGATCCTGATGGTCAACAACATCCGCGACCTCGAGACCGACCGCCGGGCCGGAAAACGGACGCTCGCCGTGCGCCTGGGCTCCGCCACCGCGCGCACGCTCTACGCTGGGATGGTGTTCGGCGCCTACGTCCTGCTGCTCCCGACGTGGCTGTCAGGCGCGCTGGACGCGTGGATCCTGCTGCCCGCCGTGACGATCCCGCTCGCGTTCAAGCTCACCGCCGTGGTATCGCAGCGCAGCGACGGGCCATCCCTCAACGAGGCCCTGGCCCGCACCGGCATGCTTCAGCTCGCGTTCTGCGCGCTGCTGTCGGCCGGCGTGCTGCTGTCCGGCTGATGGCCGCGCTCGAGCTCGAGCCCTTCTCGCTGCGGATGCGGATCACCGTGCGTGCGGCCTGGGGCACGCTGGACCGCCGCGAGCTCCTGCGCGTGAAGATGCGCGACACCGGAAACGACTTCGGCTACGGCGAGGCGGCGCCGCTCGAGCCCTACGACGGAGTGTCGCTGGCCGCCGTGCGGGCCGAGCTCGAGCGCGGCGAGCCCACCCTTCCCCACTCCGTCGCCGCCGTGGATATGGCCCAGTGGGACCTGCGCGGGCGCCGCGAGGGCCGCCCGGTCGCCGCCCTGCTGGCCGACGATCCCCTGCCCGCCGTGCCCGTCAACGCCCTCGTCGGGGCCGAGGACCGCGAGCGCGCCTCGGCCCAGGCGACCGCCGCCGTGACCGCGGGCTTTCGCTGCGTCAAGGTCAAGGTCGGCGTGGGCGACGACGCCGGACGATTGGCCGCCGTGCGCGCCGCGGTCGGCCCCGACGTCGCGCTGCGCATCGACGCCAACGGGGCCTGGAGCGTCGAGGAGGCGGTGGCGGCGCTCGGGGCGCTCGAGCCCGTCGGGATCGAGCTGTGCGAGGAGCCGGTCCATGGCCTCGAGGGCCTGCGGGCCGTGCGCGCCGCCGTGTCGATCCCGATCGCCATGGACGAGACGGCGCTGGAGCCCGGGGCGATTGGCTCCGACGCCGCCGACGCCGTCTGCCTGCGCGTGGGCGCGCACGGCGGGATCACCCGGCTGCTCGAGGAGGCCGCGACCGCCCGGGCCGCGGGCACAGACGTCTACCTCGCCTCCACCTACGACGGCCCGGTCGGGGTGGCCGCGGCGCTGCATGCCGCGGCGGCGCTGAAGGTGACGCGCCCATGCGGGCTGGCCACTCTCGCGCTCTTCGACGGGCTGACCGACCCCTTCCCGCCGGCGGACGGCGCGATGGCCGTGCCCGAGGCGGCCGGCCTCGGCGTCAGCTGAGACGGGCGCGCAGGGCGAGGATGCGGCGCACCGAGGCGCGCATCGCCGGTGAGCTCAGCCGCCCCGCCCGCGTGTCGCGCACGAGGGCGTCGGCCGCGCCCGCCGCCGGCGAGTAGCCCGAGCAGTAGAGGAGCAGGTCGTTGCCGGCCCGGGTGGCCGACCGGCCGTTGGCGGCCAGGGATCCGTAGCGGCGCAGCGCCGGGACCGTGATGTCGTCGGTGATCGACACTCCCCGGAACCCCACCTGGCCGCGCAGCTCCTGGGTGGAGACCCGCGGGGACAGCATCGCCGGGCGGGCGCTCATGGCCGGGTAGATCGCGGTGCTGGTCATCACGACCTGCGCCGCGGTGCCGGTGAACGGCGACTCGTCGATGCGCCGCAGCGTGGGCAGGGAGAGGCCGACGCGCTGGGCCTGGGAGTCCTCGTCACGCGGCACCGTCCCCAGTCCCGGGAAGTGCTTGAGCGAGGCCACGACGCCGCGCTCCTGCAGACCGGCGACGAAGGCGTTGGCCATCGCCGTGACGCGCGCGGGATCGGAGGAGTAAGAGCGCTCCGTGCGCGCCTGGTAGGAGCCCGGCCGCCCCACGTCGACCACCGGCGCCAGGTTGACGTTGACCCCGACGCCGAGGAGGTTGGCCGCCGTCGCCCGGCCTTCGGAGCGGGCCACCGAGGCCTTCCCCAGCCGCCCGATCTGCGCGGGCGAGCGGCTCGGCGCCCCGCCCAGCCGCTTCACCAGGCCGCCCTCCTGATCGATCATCACGAGCAGGGGCGCGCGCAGCCCCGCCGGGCGGCGGATCGACTGCAGCGAGCGCATCGCCGCCCGCAGGCTCGAGCGCGAGGCGATGTTCTGGCGAAAGAGGATCACGCCCGCCGCCTCGCCGCGCGCGATGCGCCGCCGCAGTCCGGCCGGCGGCGTCGTGCCGTCATACGAGTAGATCATCCGCTGTCCGACGAGCTGCGCCGCGGTGAGGCCGACCGTGGGGTCGGGCGTCGTGGGCGCGGGCGAGGGATCGGGCTGCGAACCGCCGCTCTGCGCGCCGGCCACCGCGGCCACGACGAGCGCGGGAGGCGACGGTGACCATGATGGCCGGAAGGACCCGGTTGGGGCGCATGACCGCCTTCAACACGCCTACGCCGGGTCCGATGCGGCCTGGGCGATCACCTGGGCGACGATCTCGGGTGCCTCGAGGTGCACGGCATGGCCCGTGGCGGGCACGACGACCATCTCCGCGTCGGGCATCGCGGCCGCCATGCGCTCCCCCAGCTTGCGATAGCGGGCGTCGCGCTCGCCCACGATCAGCGTGACGGGCATCCGCAGCTCGCCCAGGCGCCCCCACACGGGCTCGCACGCTCCCTGGCCGAGCCCGCGCAGCGCGCTCGCCAGACCGGCCGGGCGGTTGCGCAGGCGGTCCTCGTGCGCGGCCTCCGCGACCGCGGCGGGCTGGCCCTTGAACAGCGGGTTGCGTCCCCACCGCGTGGCGAAGGCGTCGATCGTCGACTGCTCGATCTGGGCGGCCAGCGCCTCGTCCTCGGCGTGGCGGGCGTCGCGCTCCACCGCGTCGGCGATGCCGGGCGTGGTCCCGATCAGAACCAGCGCCTCGACGCGCCGCGGAAGGGCCAGCGCGAGGTTCAGCGCGACCCGGCCGCCCATGGAGTACCCGGCCGCGACGAAGCGCTCGGGCGCGGCCGCGACCACGTCGGACACGACGTCCTCGACGCTCGCGGGACGAGCGGTGGCCGCCGGCCCGTGGCCGCGCAGGTCGGGCGCCAGGGCGCTGTAGGTTTCGCCCAGCCGCGCGACGACGGGGTCCCAGCTCCGCCCGGTGTGGGTGAAGCCGTGGAGGAGGACGATCGTCCGGGGCACCCGCCACATGATGCCCGCCGCCAACGACAGCCACGTCCTGCTCGCCGCCTTCTGCGACGAGCTCGCCCGCTGCGGGATGACCGACGCGTGCACGTCCCCGGGGTCGCGCTCGGCGCCACTGGCGCTCGCGCTAGCCCGCGAGCCGAGGCTGCGCGCCTGGTCGCATGTGGACGAGCGCTGCTCGGGCTTCTTCGCGCTGGGGGTGGCCAAGGCCACGGGGCGCCCGGCCGCGGTGGCGGTCACATCGGGAACGGCGGCGGCCGAGCTCGCGCCCGCGGTCCACGAGGCCCACCAGGCCCGGGTCCCGCTGCTGGTGCTCACCGCCGACCGCCCGCCGGAGCTGCGCGAGGTGGGCGCCGGGCAGACCATCGACCAGGTCAAGCTCTACGGCGCCGCGGCCAAGTGGTTCTTCGAGGTCGGCAACCACGACGCCACGCCCGAGCGGCTGCGCTGGGTGCGGGCGCTGGCCTGCCGCGCGTACTGGGCCACGCTCGAGGGACGCCCGGGCGTCGTGCACCTCAACTTCCCCCTGCGCGAGCCGCTGGTGCCCGGCGGCGCTGTGCCCCGCGGCGAGGGCGCCCGGGCCGGCGGAGCCCCCATCCTCGAGCGCGCGCCCGCGGACTCGATGCCCCTCCCATCCGCCCTGGAGCGCCTCACCCGCGAGATCACGTCCCGCCCGCGCGGGGTGATCGTCGCCGGGCGCTGGGAGGGCGGCCCCGCACTGGGTGAGGCCGCCGCCGGGCTGGCGGAGACCGCCGGCTACCCGGTCCTCGCCGACCCGCTGTCCGGCGCGCGGCGGCCGGGCGTCGCGGTCGCCGCCTACGACGCCCTGCTGCGGGACGAGGGCTTCGCCTCGGGCCACGTCCCGGACCTCGTCCTGCGCGTGGGCGACCTGCCGACGAGCAAGCCGCTGCGGGCCTGGCTGGCGGGCGCGGGAGAAGCACTCCAGGTGGCGATCACCCCGGACGGAGTGCTCCAGGATCCCGAGGGCGTCGTCGGTCTGGCACTGCCCGCCGACCCGGCGCTCACGCTGGCCGAGCTCAACGGGCGCGTGGGCCGCGCGCCGGATGCCGCCTGGGTGGACGCCTGGCGGCGCGCCGACGACGCGGCGGGGGCGGCGCTCACGGACACACTCGGTGACTCCCTCTCCGAGCCCTGGGTGGCAGCGGCTCTCGGGAGTGCCCTGCCCGAGGAGGCGACGCTGGTGGTCGCCTCGTCGATGCCGGTCCGCGACGTCGAGACGTTCTTCGCCGCCCGAGACGACCCGCCGCGCGTGCTCTCCAATCGCGGAGCCAACGGCATCGACGGCACCGTCTCGAGCGCCTACGGGGTGGCGGCCGCCGGCGAGGGCCCCGTGGCCCTGCTCATCGGGGACGTCGCGCTGGCCTACGACCTCGGCGGTCTGCTGGCCGGCCCGCGGCTGGGCCTGGGCATCACGATCGTCCTTCTGAACAACGGCGGCGGAGGGATCTTCGACTTCCTGCCCGTGGCGGGCGAGAAGGACGTCTTCGAGGAGCACGTGGCGACTCCGACGGGCCTGGACTTCGCTCGGGCCGCCGCACTCTACGGCGCCGAGCACCGCCCGGCGGCCACCCCGGGCGAGTTCGAGTCCGCGCTCTCGGCCGGCCTCGGCTCCCCGGCCACGACGATCATCGAGGTCCGCACCGACCGGGCCGAGAACGTGGCCCTGCACCGCCGCGTCTGGGATGCCGTGGCCGGGGCGCTGCCCTAGCGCCCCTCAACCGGTCAGCGCGCGGTGGCGATGACCTCGGCCCCGCGCGCGGGGGTGAGCGTGACGCTGCGTACCTGCATCCGCTCGTCCGCGGGGCGCACGGCGCGCAGCGACAGGCGGCGCAGGATGGTGCGCAGCACGACGCGCATCTCGAACATGGCGAAGCCGGCGCCCAGGCAGCTGCGCGGGCCGGCGCCGAAGGGCAGCCAGTTGCGCGCGGGCGGCGAGTCCTCCAGCCAGCGCTCGGGCCGGAAGGCCTCGGGGTCGGGATGCAGGCGCGGGTCGAGGTTCACGAGGGACAGCGCGGGCGCGACCATCACGCCGGCGGGCAGGCGCCAGCCGGCCACCTCGGCGGGCTGGGCGAGCATGCGCGCGGTGTCGCCGACGACCGGGCGCACGCGCAGCGTCTCGCGCACCACGCCGTCCAGGTAGGGGCCGCCCTGGGGCTCGTCCTCGAGCTCGGCGAGCAGCCGCTCCATCGCCCGCGGCGTGCGCACGAGGCGCTCGATCGCCCAGGCCAGCGCGTTGGCGGTCGTCTCGTGCCCGGCGGCCACCACCGTCATCAGCTCGTCGCGGATCGCCTCGTCGTCCAGGCCCCGGCCCTCGTCGTCGCGCGCCGCCAGCAGCAGGGAGAGCACGTCCTCGTGGCCGTCGGGCGCCGAGCGGCGCGCGGCGATGTGCGCATAGAGCAGCTCGTCCACCGTCCGACGCCGCGGCTCCACGCCGACCCGATGAGAGAGCTCTGTCAGGCGCCCCGGCAGCGCCGCCGCGGCGGCGGCCCAGCTCCCGACGTCCAGCAGACGGGTCACCGCCGGCGCCAGCTTCGCCCGGAGCGCGGCATCGTCGGCCCCGAACACCGCGCGCAGGATCACGTCGAGCGTGATGGCCTGCATGATCGGGCGCGCCTTCACCGCCCGCCCGAGGGGCCAGCGGTCCAGCTCGCGCTCGGTCGCCTGCTCCATCGTCAGCTCGTAGCCGCGGACGTGGTTTCCCTGGAAGGGCGGCAGGAGCAGCCGGCGCTCGCGGCGATGGGGCTCACCGTCGAGAATGAGCACGGAGTGCGGGCCGGTGATCGGCTCGGCCACCTCGCGCGCCGGCCCGGCGCGGAAGATGTCGGGGTCGCCCTGGAACACGCGGGCGCACACCTCCGGGTCGGCCACGTACACGGCCATGCCGAACCCCGCGAGGTCGGTGGTGAAGATGTCGCCGTAGCGGCTGCGGCAGTCCTTGAGGAAGCCCACCCAGTCGCGGACCAGGCGGATGGTCTGCCAGGTCGCGGGCGACCGGGGACCGGGCGGGAAGCCCTCGCGCAGCAGGCGGGTCCGCAGCGGCACCCGCGGGATCGCGGCCGCCGCGCCCATCAGCCGGCCAGGACCGGCAGCAGCGCCTGCAGCTTGACCTCGGTCTCGGCCAGCTCGGCGGCGGGATCCGAATCGCGCACGACCCCCACGCCGGCCAGGCAGCGGGCGGCGGCGCCACGCAGCAGCGCGCAGCGCAATCCGACGCAGAACTCCCCGTCCTCGACGGCGTCCGTCCACCCGATCGCGCCGGCGTACCAGCCGCGGTCCATGCCCTCGAGCGCCGGGATCGACTCGACCGCCTCGTGCGGCTCGGCCCCGACGGCGGGCGTGGGATGCATGAGGCCGGCCAGATCGACCGCCCCGATGGGCGTGGCGAGCTGGGCGCGGATCGGCGTCGCGAGGTGCTGGATGTTGGCCATGCGGACGAGCACCGGCTCGTCGGGGCTGCTCAACCACACCGCCCGGGGACCGAGCGTGCGCTCGATGCGCCGGGCGACGATCGCCTGCTCCTCGCGGTCCTTATCGCTCTGGAGCAGTTGCTCCCCCAGGTGGTCGTCGACGGCCGGGTCCGCGCTGCGCCGCGTCGATCCGGCCAGGGCGACGGTGCTCGCGCGCTGGCCCTCGCGGCGCACCAGGAGCTCAGGGCTGGCGGCCACGAACGCCGCGTCCCCGCGCCCCACGGCGAGCACGTAGCAGCCGGGGAAGCCCTCGCGCAGGACGCTGAGCACGGCGGCGGGATCGTGGGGACTCGCCGCGCGAACGTCGACCTCCCGCGCCAGGACGATCTTGTCGAAGGCCCCCGGCCGGATCCGCTCGACCGCCCGGGCCACCGCGGACACGTAGTGCTCGGGAGGCATCGCGCTCGAGATGCGCGCCCGCGACGCCGGCGCGGGATCGAGGAGGGGCAGGGCCCGCGTGTGCAACTCGCCCAGGCGACGCTCCACGCGGGCGACCGCGTCGGCGACGGTGTCGTCGGGCGCGACGAGGGTGGCGAGCGTCAGGCACACCGACCCGCGCCGGCGGACCAGGGTGGCCTCGCCCACGACCAGCGAGGCGGGCGCGAAGCCCTCCCAGGCCGGGGATCCTCCGCCGTCGGGGGCGAACGCGAAGCCGCCGCCGGCGATCAGGCCGGCCGGATCGTCGACCGCCGCCCGCCCCGCGGCCGCCCGCCACCGTGCGGCCACCTCGGCGAAGCGCCTCTCACCGCTCGCCTCGAAGGTCGCGGCCTGGCCCAGCGAGGCCAGAGCGGCGCCGTCGCGCTCGGGCTGCTCGAGGCACATCCACGGCTCCCCCGCCCGCCGCGATGCCATCGCCACGGCCGTCGGGTCAGCCTCGGGATCGGCCTCGAGGGTCAGCGCGGCGAGCACGCCGGTGCCCGAGGCCCGGGCGCGGCGCAGCGCGAGCTCGGCCAGCGACGCGAACCGCTCACGGTCACGGTCGCTCAGAACCGCCGCGCCGGGGTGCGCGATCGCGAGTTGGGCCATGGACTCAGGTTACCCGCGAACGGGCGCCGGGCTCGTCAACTGCAGCGATGAGGAGGGCCGCGACCGGGGGGTGTGGCAATCCAGTCACCCATGGGGAGACAAACTTGCCGCACCCCCTGATCCACACCCCTCGGTGCGTCTTTCAGCGGCGCGCCGAAGACAGCCGACGGCCCGAAGGAGCTACGTCTCCCCCCGCCCCCGCGAGATCGCGATCTCGCCCGTGCGGACCATCTCGACCAGCCCGAACGGCCGGACCAGGGCCTCGAACGCCTCGATCTTGTCGTCCGTCCCCGTGACCTCGATGACGACGGAGCGCCGGCCGATGTCCACGACCCGGCCGCGGAAGATCTCGGCGATCTGCATGACCTCGACGCGCGTGCTGCCGTCGCAGGCCACCTTGAACATGGCCAGCTCGCGGGAGACCGCGTCGTCGGGCTCCAGATCGCGGATCTTGAGCACGTTGACCAGCTTGTGCAGCTGCTTGGTCACCTGGTCGATCGGGTGCTTGGCGCCGTCGACCGTGAGGGTGATGCGCGAGAGCGCCGGGTCATCGGTCGGGCCGACGGCCAGCGTGTCGATATTGAACCCGCGGCGGGCGAACAGCCCGGCGATGCGCGTCAGGACGCCCGGGCGGTTCTGGACGAGGATCGTGAGGATGTGCTTGCGCCCGGTGCGCAGGCCCCCGGCCACCTCGAGCTCCTCGAGCGAGACGAGCTCCTTGGTTCCTGGCTCACCCATCGCTCAGCCCACCATGTCCCGCGCGGCCTGGCCGGCGGGGATCATCGGGTACGTGTTCTCCTCTCGCGTGACGGCGACGTCCACGAGGACGGGACCGTCGGTGGCGATCGCCTCGCGCATGCCCTCGACGAGCGTCGCCTTGTCGCTCAGGCGCATTCCCGTCGCCCCGTAGGCCTCGGCGAGCTTGACGAAGTCGGGGTAGTTGCCCGTCTCGACCGCGCTGTAGCGCTTGTCCCAGAACAGCTCCTGCCACTGGCGGACCATGCCCAGGTAGCCGTTGTTCATGACGAACACCTTGATGGCGATGCCCTCCTCGGCGCACGTGGCCATCTCCTGCATGTTCATCTGGACCGAGCCGTCGCCCGCGATGCAGCACACGAGGTCGTCCGGGCAGCCGACCTTCGCGCCCATCGCCGCGGGCAGGCCGAAGCCCATCGTCCCCAGGCCGCCGGAGTTGATCCAGCGCCGCGGCTTGGGGAAGTCGTAGTACTGGGCCGTCCACATCTGGTGCTGGCCGACGTCGGACGTGATGATCGCGTCGCCGCCCGTGGCCTCGTAGAGCGCCTGGACCATGTACTGGGGCTTGATCTCGGAGTCCTTGGAGTCCTCGTAGCCCAGCGGGTACTGCTTGCGCCAGCTCTCGATCCGGCCCCACCAGTCCTCCAGCCGGCCGGGCTCGGTGTCCAGCGCCCGGTACTCGGCCAGCAGGCGAGGGAGGATGTTCTTGGCGTCGCCGACGATCGGGATGTGGGCCGGGACGTTCTTGGAGATCTCGGCCGGGTCGACGTCGATGTGGATGAACTTGGCCCGCGGGGCGAACTCCGAGAGCTTGCCGGTGATCCGGTCGTCGAAGCGCGCGCCGATGGCGACGATCAGGTCCGCCTCGTCCATCGCGTAGTTGGCGGTGCGGGTGCCGTGCATCCCCAGCATCCCCAGCCACTGCTCGTGCGGCGCCGGGAACGCCCCCAGCCCCATCACCGTGAGGGTGACCGGGAAGCGGTCCGACAGGCACAGCTCCACGAACTCCGGCGAGGCGTTGGCGTTGACGATACCGCCGCCGCCGTAGATGACCGGGCGCCGGGAATTGGCCAGCGCCTTGGCCGCCAGGCGGATCTGCTTCTGGTTGCCCTCGGTCGTCGGCTGGTAGCCGGGCAGCTTGATGTCGGTCGCGGGCACGTAGTCGATGTCCGCGCGCGACAGGTCCTGCGGGATGTCCACGAGGACCGGCCCGGGCCGCCCGGTGCGGGCGATGTAGAACGCCTCGTGCACGGCCTGGCCGATCTCGCGCGGGTCCTGGACCATCATCGAGTGCTTGACGATCGGCATCGTGATGCCGCCGGTGTCGGCCTCCTGGAAGCCGTCCGTGCCGATCAGCTCGGTGCGCACCTGGCCGGTGATGAACACCGTGGGCACCGAGTCGAGCATGGCGTCGCAGATCGGCGTGACCAGGTTGGTCGCGCCCGGCCCCGAGGTTCCGAAGGCGACACCGACGCGGCCGGTGGCCTTCGCGTAGCCCTCGGCGGCGTGGCCGCCGCCGGCCTCGTGGCGCACGAGGATGTGCTTGACGCCGGCGTCGTAGAGGGCGTCGTACGTGGGGAGGTTCGCGCCGCCGGGCAGGCCGAATACGACCTCGACACCCTCCGCCTTGAGTGCCTCCATGAGGGCATCTGCCGCTCGCATGCGCTGCCTCCTTCCTACGACTCGGGGGAAAAGTACGCCGCGCAGGGCTCACAAGCCCCCGCGCGGCCGGGTTCGTTCGAGTGTACCAGCGGTTTTTCAGTGCGCCTGAACGCGCTTTTTCGACAACGACTCGGGCGCGATGGCCACGTCGGGGAACTCCAGCTCGGCTCCGCACCTGGTGCACAGCGCATCGTGGAGCTTCGTCACGCGACCGCAGTTCGGACACTGGCGGCGCAGTTCCTCGGAGTCGAACCGGTAGGCGATGGCCGCGAGCAGCCCGAAGAACGGCAGCAGCCCGCCGATCAGAAACCACAGCCAGAACGAGCTGCCCTTGATCTTGCCCACGATCGCCGTCGCCAGCCCGAAGCAGAAGGCGATGAAGACGTACGCCCCGCCGGCGGTGGACATCGCCTACGAGGACAGGGTGTTGAAGGCCCAGATGACGCCCGCCACGACGATCACGGCGACGACGATCCAGGCGACGCCGGCGATGAGCCCGATGACGACCTTCAGCAGCAGCCACGCCGCGAGGGCGAGGATGAGCACGGCGATCGCCTTGCGGCCCAGCGAGGCTCCGGTCTTCTCCTTCTCCATGCCCTCAAGCGTACTCCCCAGCGTCACCCGGCCGGAACGCCGCCCGCCCGCAGGTAGGCCCGCGCCCGGTCGAAGAACACCCCGCCGTCGGTCCGGGCGCTCGTCGTGCCATCGGCGCCGCCGCCGAACAGGAGGGCCAGGACGCCCGCGCGCGCGTAGGCGCGCAGATGCGTGTAGGGAGGCCCGTCGAGCAGCCATTCGACGCGGTTGTCGCGATAGCGGCCCCACGTATCCGGTAGGCGTGAGTTGCCCAGCGGGATCTGCCACAGGACGACCCGGCGGTGGGCGCGGCGGACGAATCCCGCCAGGAAGCGCACGTGCCGCGCGAAGTCGCCGGCGTTCCACCAGGAGGCGCCCCCGTCACCCAGGACCCTGTCGTTGAAGCCGGAGTCGCGATCGTCGAACTCGGCGAAGGCGACGTCGAAGCGGGCGTGCAGCGAGCGGTAGAACCTGGCCGCCCGGTTGGCCAGGCGGTCGACCTGCGCCGGCGGGGGGTCGCTGACGGAGATGTCCACGCCGGTCCCCCACACGCTCAGCTGGTAGCCCAGCAGCACGTTGGGCGCCAGGCGATCGCGCAGGCGCACGATCGCGCGGGCGAACCCCGAGGCGTTGTCGGGCAGCCCGCGCAGGGCCGCCAGGCCGGTCGAGGACACCGCGGCCGGGATCCCGCTCGCACGGTCGGCGTGCGAGCGCTGCTCGATGTAGCCCCACAGGTCGGGCTCGACGTGCAGCACAATGTGCGTGGAGCGAAACGCCGCCGCGCGGCGCAGGAACAGCTCCAGGTCGCGGTAGTAGGCGCGCATCGTGTCCGGGGTGCGCAGGTTGCGCAGGTCGGCCTCGAGCTCCCCTCCCCCGGCCGGCTTCGACTGCAGCAGCATGTAGTAGGTGAACACGGGCGCCAGATGGGCGGCGCGCGACTCGCGCACGTAGCGCGTGGCAAACGTTCCGCCCGGGTTCCAGTTCGACCAGCCCGAGCCGGTGTTCACGCCGCCGGCCAGGTACTGGTAGCGAAAGCGCACCGGCGCGGCCGAGTGCAGCGCCGCCGCACCGCCCGGCTGGTCGGCCACGCCCAGCGCCACGTCGCGCGACGGCCATCCGCGCGGCACCGGGGGCAGCGCGCCCGCGGCGGGCGCGGCACCGGCCGCGGCCAGCGCGAGGGCTGCGACGACGACGGCTCCCGCACCGCGAGGGGTCATTTCCCCACGGTAGCGGGCGACCGGGCGTCAGTCGTAGCTGCGCTTGAGGTGCGAGAACGGGCCGTCCGCACGACCCCGCTCCGCGCTCAGGGCCAGGCGCGCGAGCCGGTAGCGGCGCACGCCCGAGCCCCGGGCCTCGGGACGGGTGTCGGGGACGGGGACGAGCACGAGCTTTGAGGCTGAGATGGGCATGGACGACAGTGTGGCTAGGCGGCGGCGCCCTGGCTTCCGCCCGCGGGCCAAGATTCGCGTCGCCCACCTCGACCGGATGTCGAAAGCCGCGCCTCGCGCACGGCGGCCCTCAGCGCGGGCCGCTGGCGCCGGTCCAGGCGCCGGGCCACGCGCCACGGGGCGCCCGAGAACGCCAGGTTGGCCACGGTGGCGAATCCGGCCTCGTCCTCGCGCAGGGCGAGCAGCAGGTGCGAGATGCGGTCGGCCGGGGGCAGGTCCGTGTCCGCCGTGCGCACGCACCAGCAGAAGACCCGCCGCCCGCCGGGTGCCACCAGGAGGGCCCCGGCCTCGCCGACCAGCCACGTGCCCAGCGCACCGCGTTCGGTCACCAGGCCCGTCTGCGCGTGGCGCTCGCGGGCCTCGTGGGACACGAGGTCGCCCAGCAGCCCCAGCGCCCGGTTCTGAGCCGCCGGCTCGCCGCGCCCCTTGGGCCGTACGACGTTGGCCCCCCGCTGGGCGTAGAGCTCGGGGATGAGCCACGCCTTGGCCAGCGCGATCACCGACACCGCCACGGCCAGCGGCTGGAGCAGCACGAGCGCGATCGCCACGAGGACGAAGGGGACGACATGGGCGACCGTGGTGAGCGTCCACAGCCGGCCCCGCCGGCGCAGCGCGCCCGCGTCCATCCGAGCTCGCCAGGGAACGCTCGCGAGCTCGGGCAGGGCCGCGGCCTGAGGGGCTGCCGCGGAGATGATCAGCCTCCGGCGATCGGGCGGCGCATGATCACGAGGTCGGCGTCGACCGGCAGCTCGCGCACCTGCGTGGCGTGGCCCTCCCCCTCGGACACGACGGCGAACGAGCCTCGATCGAGCTCCTCGCGAAACGCGGAGACGGCCGCCTCCACCGAGGCGGGGTCGGCGGCCGTCCACTCCGCGAGCGTCGTGTGACCGGTCTGATCCATGCGTACGAGCCGTGACATCTGGGCCTCCTGTCGGGGTCGCGTCACCGCATGGTACGCCCGGCGCAGCCCGGCGCTAGGTGACCGTGATCGTGCCCTCCATGCCCTGCTGGCGATGGCCGTCGACCGGGCAGTAGAACTCGTACTTGCCGGGCTTGAGGTTGACCTTCAGGGTCGTCGACTGACCGCCCATGATGATCTGGGACTTCTGCTCCGCGAGCCCGTTGCCCTCGACCACCATGGCATGCGGAGCAGCGCCATTGTTCTTGAGGTCGAAGGTGACCTCACCGGACTTCGCCTTGAGCGTGCTGGGCGAGAACTTGAACTCGGTCGCGCCCACGTCGATCGTGCTCGCCCCGGCGGCCGCCGTGGTCTTCGCCTGCGTCGTGGCGGGCGGCGCGGCCGGTGTCGAGGCGCTGCTGCTGCTGTTGTCGTTGTTGCTGCTTCCGCACCCGGCGGCGCCGAGCGCGAGCGCGGCCACACCTGCGACCGCGAGCGTTGTCCTCTTTGGCATGCCCTCTTCCTTGTTCGGAGATGGACCTCTAAAGGGTGCGGACGCCGCCCGCCCCCGCGTTCTTCCCCGATGTCCGCTGCGTCAGGCGAGCTGGGAGAGGATGAGGCGCGAGACCTCGCCGCCGTCGGCGCGGCCCTTGGTCTCTCGCATGACGTGGCCGATGATCGGGCCCATCGCCTGGTTCTTGCCGCCGCGCACCTTCTCGGCCGCGTCGGGATTCGCCGCGATCGCCGCCGCCACGATCGCCGCCAGGTCGTCGTCGGCGCCGAGCGCGCCCAGGCCCTCGGCCTCGACGATCGCGTCGGGCTCGCCGCCCTGCGCGACGAGGCGCTCGAGCACCTGGCCCGCCGCGCCGGCCGTGACCGCCTTCTCGGTCACGAGCGCGGCGAGCCGGGCCAGCGCCTCGGGGGTCACGCGGCTCTCGGAAGGGTCGGCGTCGCCCAGCGCGGTGGTCAGCGCGCGCGTCCAGTTGGCCACGACCTGCGCCTCGGCGCCGTGGGCTGAACTCAGGACGGTCTCGAAGTAGGCTGCGATCTGCGGGCGGAACGCCAGGAAGCGGGCCGTCTCCTCGTTGAGGCTCAGCTCGCTGAGGTAGCGCGCCTCGCGAGCGGCGGGGAGCTCGGGCAGGCCTGAGCGCGCCGCCGCCACCATCTCGTCGCGCAGCTGCACCGGGACCAGGTCAGGCTCGGGGAAGTAGCGGTAGTCGTGCGCCTCCTCCTTGCTGCGCAGCGGAGTCAGGTTGCCGGTGTGGGGATCGAAGTGCAGCGTCTCCTGCACCACGTCCTGCCCGTCCTCCAGGAAGCCGATCTGCCGGGCGATCTCGGCCCGGATGCCCCGCTCGACGAAGCGGAAGGAGTTCATGTTCTTGAGCTCGGTCTTGGTGCCCAGCTCGGTGGCTCCGGCCGGGCGCACGGACACGTTGGCGTCGGCGCGCAGCGAGCCCTCGTCCATGTTGACGTCGCTGACCCCGAGCTGGCGGACGGTCTCGCGCAGGAGGATGAGGAACTCGCGGGCCTGCTCGGGCGAGTGGATGTCGGGCTCGGTGACGATCTCCACCAGCGGGGTCCCGCAGCGGTTGAAGTCGACGATGCTCGCGTCGGAGCCGTGAATGCGGCCCGACTCGCCGACATGGACGAGCTTGGCCGCGTCCTCCTCCAGGTGCACCCGGTGGATGCGCACGTCACCCAGGTGGCCGCCCCGGCACAGGGGCTCGTCGTACTGGGAGATCTGGTAGGCCTTCGGGTTGTCGGGATAGAAGTAGTTCTTGCGGTGGAAGATCGAGCGCGGGGCCAGCTCGCAGCCCAGCGCCAGGCCGATCTTCAGGGCGAACTCGATGGCCTTGGCGTTGGCCACGGGCAGCGCTCCGGGCAGCCCCAGGCACACCGGGCAGGTATGCGTGTTGGGCTCGTCGCCGAAGTGCGGCTCGCAGCCGCAGAACATCTTCGTGCGGGTCTCCGTGAGCTGGACGTGGATCTCCAGGCCGATCACCGGCTCCCAGTCGGTCACACCCTCACCCCGCTCCCGTCGAAGCCGATTGCCCGCTCCAGCGCGTGGGCGGCGTCGAGAATCCGGTTCTCCGAGAAGGCGGGCCCGACGATCTGGAAGCCCGTCGGCAGCCCGTCGCTGCGCCCGTCGGGGATCGAGATCCCGGGGATGCCCGCGAGCGGCATCGGGACCGTGAAGAAGTCGTTGAGGTACATCGCCAGCGGGTCGTCCGTCTTGGCCCCCAGTGGGAACGCCACCCAGGGCGAGGTCGGGGTGACGACGAAGTCGACGCTCTCGAAGGCGGCGCGGAAGTCGTCGGCGATCTTCGTGCGCACGCGCTGGGCGCGCCCGTAGTAGGCGTCGTAGTAGCCAGCCGACAGCGCGTAGGTGCCGAGCATGATCCGCCGCTTGACCTCGGGGCCGAAGCCCTGGGCGCGCGTGCGCTCGTACATCGGGATCAGGCCGTCCTCCCCGTCGACCCGGCGCCCGTAGCGCACGCCGTCGAAGCGCGCCAGGTTCGCCGAGGCCTCGGCCGAGGTGATGATGTAGTAGGCGGCGATCCCGTGCTGGGCGTGTGGCAGCCGGCAGGCCTCGACGTGCGCGCCCAGCTCCTCGGCCCGGGCCAGCGTGGCGCGGAAGTTGGCCAGCACGCCGGGCTCCATCCCGTCGGCCTGCTCGGTCAGGTCCTCGGGGTAGCCCAGGCGCACGCCGTCCAGTCGCTCGGCGCTCGGCAGGCGCACCTCCTCGGGGAACGCGACCGAGGTCGAATCCAGCCGATCGCGCCCGACCATGGCGGAGAAGAGCAGCGCCGCGTCGGTGACGTCGCGCGTCAGCGGCCCGGCCTGGTCGAGCGAGGAGGCGAAGGCGATCATGCCGTAGCGCGAGCAGGCGCCGTAGGTGGGCTTGAGCCCGACGATGCCGCTCAGCGCGGCCGGCTGGCGGATCGAGCCGCCGGTGTCCGTCCCGATGGCCCAGGGCACGAGCCCCGCCGCCACCGCGGCGGCGCTCCCGCCGCTCGACCCGCCGGGGACGCGCGTGCGGTCCCAGGGATTGAGGACCGGCCCGTAGCCCGAGTGCTCGTTGGAGGAGCCCATGGCGAACTCGTCCTGGTTCGTCTTGCCCAGCAGCGGCGCCCCGGCGTCGAGGATGCCCTGCACGACCGTCGACGTGTAGGGCGGCCGGTAGCCCTCGATGATCCGCGACCCCGCCTGGCTGGGGACGCCGCGCACGCAGAAGAGGTCCTTGGCGGCGAACGGCACGCCCCCCAGCGGCGCGTCGGCGGCCGGCTCCGGCGGCGCCTCGTCGGCCAGCCAGAGGAAGGCGTTGAGGTCCTCGGTCGCCGCGCGATCGCGGTAGGCATCCCACAGCTCGCCCGCCGACAGATCGCCGGCGCGCACGCGCTGCCCGGCCTGGGCGGCGCTCAGCGCCAGGATGTCGCTCATCCGCCCGGCGACGGGACCTCGAACCCGCCGTCGGTCACCGCCGGAGCGGCGGCCAGCACCTCGTCGCGCGGCAGCGACGGCCGCGGCTCGTCGGCGCGCAGCGCGTCGGTCACCTGAACGACGTGCGACGTCGGCGGCACGTCCTCGAGGTCCAGCTCGGAGATCTTGTCGATGTAGTCGAGCACCTTCGACAGCTCGCCCGTCATCCGCTCGACCTCCTCCTCGGAGAGCTCGAGCCGGGCCAGGCGCGCCACGTGGAGGACGTCGGAGCGGTCGATCATCGGCGACGCAGTCTAGGCCCGCACGCCCGGCCATGCGGGCGCGCCGGGCAGACCGCGCCCGCGCCGAGCGGTCCGGCGCGGGCGCGACGTTGAGGCTGGGGCGCGGCTCAGCCGGGCTGGCCCCCGCCGGGCGGCGGGGACGAGGGCGGAGGAGCCGATTCGCCGCCGCCGGGCGCGGGCGGAGGAGCGGCGCCGCCGGCCGGAGGGGCCGCGGGGGGCGGCGCGGGCTGCGCCGGACGGGCGGTGCCGCCGCCGGTGGCTCCGCGCGCCGCGTCTCCGAGGCTCGTCCCCTCGTCGGCCATGGCCATGAAGCCGCCTCCGGCGATGCCCAGGCACACGAGGAACCCGAGGTAGGCGCCGAACTTCACATCCACCACGTCGTTCGGACCGGGCTGGTTGATGATCCGGTAGAGGACGAGCAGCGCGACGATGATCCCGAGGACCGTCACGACCACGCTGGCCGCGACGGGCAGGGCCACGGAGCGCCCCGAGGCGGCGAGCACGGCCGCCCCGATCGCCACGATCGCCGTGATGAAGAGAATGATGTCGATGAAGTCGAACGCCTTCCAGGCGTTGACGGTGGTGTCGACGTTGGCGGCGGACAGGATGCTTCCGGCCGCTCCGCCGATGCCATACCAGGAGAAGAACATCACGATCAGGAGCAGCACGCCGCAGATTCCGGCGATGAGCTCCCCCGTGCGCAACCTGCTGAAGTCCATTTGGCTACCTCCCGAGAGGGGGTCGTGTACGTGTTGTCACATTCGTGCCTTGCGGCGCGAGGCTACCGCGCCAGCCGGATCACTGCGCGCGAAATGGACGAAACGCTCATTTTCCCTGCAAACTGGCGGCCTGGACCGTGTTGCGCAGCAGCATCGCGACGGTCATTGGGCCCACCCCGCCGGGCACGGGCGCGATCAGGGACGCCTTCTCCACCACCGCGTCGAAGTCCACGTCCCCGGCCAGGCCGTCCTCGAGGCGGTTCAGGCCCACGTCGATCACCGCCGCGCCCGGCTTGACGTGCTCCGCGCCCAGCAGGCGCGGCACCCCGACCGCCGCGATCAGCACGTCGGCCCGCGAGCAGACCTCCGCCAGGTCGCGCGTACGCGAGTGGCAGATGGTCACCGTGGCGTTGCGCTCCAGTAGGAGCATGGCCACCGGCTTGCCCACGAGGATCGAGCGCCCGACCACGACGGCCTCGGCGCCCTCCAGCTCGACCCCGTGGCGGTCGAGCAGCTCGATCACGCCGGACGGAGTGCAGGGACGCAGGCCGGGGAGGCCCTGGATCAGGCGCCCGGCGCTGATCGGAGTCAGCCCGTCCACGTCCTTGCCCGGATCGATCAGCGGTGTGAGCGAGCCGCCGTCGAGATGGTCGGGCACGGGGAGCTGGAGCAGGATTCCGCTCACGGCCGGGTCGGCATTGAGCTCGGCCAGGAGCGCGGCGATCTGCTCCTGCGTGGAGTCGGCCGGCGGGCGGTGGTCGATCGGCTCGATCCCCACCTCCCGGCAGGCCTTCTGCTTGTTGCCCACGTAGATCGCCGACGCCGGGTCGTCGCCCACGAGCACGGTGGCCAGGCCGGGCGGCCGATGCCCGCCCTCCACGAGCTTCGCGACGTCGCGCGCCACGTCCTCGCGGACCTGGCGGGCGATCTCCTTGCCGTCGATGATCGTCGCGCTCATCGCTTGGTGATCGGGGCGTAGGCCGCCATGAGCTTGCGCTCGGAGCCGTCCCCGGCGAAGCGCACGACCACGATCCCTCCGGGCTCGATCCCGGTCACGACGCCCTCGCCGAACGCGGCGTGGCTCACGTCGTCGCCCAGGCGGAAGTCGGGCGCCGGGGCATCGTCGGAGCGCGCCGAGGCCCACGTCGTGGCGGCGCGTGACGCGCCCGACCCGCCGCCCATTCCCATCCCCACCTTCGCTCGCACCTGCGACTCGTCGTCGGTCAGGTGGCCGGGGATCTCGTCCAGGAAGCGCGAGCGCAGGCCGTAGGTGCGGGCGCCGAACACGGTGCGGGTCCGCGCGTAGGTCAGGTAGAGGTCGCGCATGGCCCGGGTGATCCCGACGTAACAGAGGCGCCGCTCCTCCTCCAGGCCGCCCTCGTCCAGCGCGCGCGAGTGCGGGAAGACGCCGTCCTCGCAGCCGATGATGAACACGATGGGGAACTCCAGGCCCTTGGCGTTGTGCAGGGTCATCAGGGTGAGCAGGCCCTCCTCGTCGCGGATGCCGTCCGCGTCGGCCAGCAGGGCGATCTGCTGGAGAAAGCCGGCGAGCGACGGCTCCTCCCCCGTGTTGTCGTACTCGCGGGCCACCTCGACGAACTCCTGAAGGTTCTCCACGCGCCCCTGGGCCTCGATTGTCCGCTCGGCCTCCAGCGCCTCGATGTAGCCGGTGCGCTCGAGCACGTCCTCGAGCATCTCGGCCACCGTCGCGCCCGCCTCGGCGTGCTCGCGCAGCGCCGTCATCGTCTCCATGAAGCGCGAGAACGCCCGCACGGCCGCCGTCCCCAGGCCGGGAACCGCCTCCGGGTCCTGCGCGACGTCGAACACCGGCTCGCCCAGGGTGTTGGCGTAGGCGATGACCCGCGAGAGCGAGGTCTGCCCGATCCCGCGCCGCGGCGTGTTGGCCACGCGCGTGAACGACCCGGCGTCCTGCGGGTTGATCAGGACCGTCAGGTAGGCGACCGCGTCCTTGATCTCGGCCCGGTCGTAGAACTTCGTGCCCCCGATCACCTGGTAGGCGATCTCCTCGCGGATCAGCCGGTCCTCCAGCACCCGCGACTGCGCGTTGGTCCGGTAGAAGACCGCGATCTCCTCGCGCGAGACGCCCTCGTCGACCAGCCGCTGCACCTCGCCGGCGACGAACCGCGCCTCGGCGTGCTCGTCGTCCATCTCGCGGACCTTGACCGGATCGCCCTGGCCGAGCTCGGTGTAGAGGGTCTTGCCCAGGCGGCCGCGGTTGTTGGCGATGACGCCGTTGGCCGCGTCGAGGATGACTTGGGTGGAGCGGTAGTTCTGCTCGAGGCGGATGACGTGGGCGGACGGGTAGTCATCCTCGAAGTCCAAGACATTCTTGATGTCCGCCCCGCGGAAGGCGTAGATCGAGTTGTGCGTGATGAGTCCATTGGCGACGAAGTTGTGCGTGTCCTGGACGTTGAGGTCGTACACGGGACTGGCAATTTCGACGCTCTCGACGCTCTCGACGAGGTCGTAATCACCATCGGCAAGGAACATCACCATTCCGGGACGCACGGAGGATGCGTGGATGAACGGCAGCGCGTTCATCTGTCCTCTCCGAGGGGAGCCGAGACGTGCGACCTGTCGGACATTCACGTCGAGCACAGATCTCACACGCTTCGCTTCCGCCAGAGCGTCTGAGTAACTTCGACATGTCGCTTCGGCGCGCCAGCCCGACTTGTCAGGGCGAACCTTTGCCACTTTCCAACCCAGGGAGCGCAGCGCATCCGCAGCATGCTCGTCCCGCCCGCCGACCGACACTGTGTGGTACAGGGCGGTGCCAGCACGATCTGCGCAGAGCGTCACCACCAGGTTGCGGCGACGGCCCTCGAACCCTTGCCGATGGTGATGGGCGTCCTCGGGCCAGAGGCGATGGTCGTACAGAAGCTTGAGGGCTCCTGTCTCGGAGTCGACCTCGGACCAGAGGCGGTCGAGAGCAGATTGATCGCCGATCAGGCCCTTGGAGTCATTGGCAACAAACGGGGCAGTTGGGATCTGGTACCGCAGGGAGAGCATCGTCTCGTCCAACCGCGCATCGGTTTCGGTCTTATGTGTGGAGACCACCCACGATGCCTCCGCCTTCTCGCGCATGGCGCGAGCGCGGATGCCTGCGACTCGCTTGCCCTGAGCGCTGATCAGGGTCCGAGTGAATCCGACGCGGCACCCCATGTCCCGCCTCCGCATGAGGTAGGTCATAAACATGGGAGGCGTCAGGCCTTCCCGATACCCGGCGAAGTGAGTGTGCTCGGGCGTGCTCACGATCTCGCGACCCGAACGAGTGGTGATTTTGATGCCGTCCTCGCGATGCGAGCGAAACACTCCCGTCACCTTCGCCCCGCGCATCTGTCCTGACCCGTAGCTCGACAGGACATCGTCACCGAGCCGAATGTCCTCAATCGGCTTCTCCGTTCCGTCGGCCATCGTGACCATGGTCCCCTCGACGAGGCACTGGTCGTCGTCCCCGACGACACAGATGTTCTCGTGAGCGTGCGGTGACTCCTCCCCCGTCCGTACCCCGGTCAGCAGCTGCAGCCAGCGGTACTGGGCGTGGTTGGTGTCCTGGTACTCGTCGACCAGGACGTGGCGGAACGCGGCCTGGTAGCGGTCGCGGACCTCGGGGAAGAGCTCGAGGAGATTGACCGAGCGGAACAGCAGGTCGTCGAAGTCCATCGCGTTGGCGCGGTGGATCTCGCGCTCGTAGAGCTCGTAGACGTCGGCCACCGTCTGCTCGAAGTACGAGCCCACGAGCTGGCGGTAGTCGTCGGCGGCGCGCAGCTTGTTCTTGGCGTCGGAGATCTGCGACTGCACCGCCGCCGGGGTGAAGCGCTTGGGGTCGACGTCGAGGTCCGACAGGCACTGGCGGACCAGGCGTCGCGAGTCCGCCTGGTCGTAGATCGTGAAGCTGCGGGTGTAGCCCAGACGCTGGGCGTCGGCGCGCAGCATCCGCGCGCAGGCCGCGTGAAAGGTCATGACCCACATGCCGCGCACGCTGCGGCCCAGCAGCAGCTCCACGCGGTCGCGCATCTCCCGGGCCGCCTTGTTGGTGAACGTGATGGCCAGCAGCTCGCCCGCCCGCGCCCGGTCGGTGCGCACCAGCCAGGCGATCCGGTGGGTCAGGACCCGTGTCTTGCCCGACCCCGCCCCGGCGAGGATGAGCAGGGGGCCCTCGCCGTACGTGACGGCCTCCCGCTGGGGCTCGTTGAGCCCGCTGAGCAGCTCCTCGATGTCGCGCGACGCGGTGTCCGGCATGGACGCCGAACCGTAGCGCCCGGCGCGGCGGGCGCCGGTCTCAGCGCGAAGGGCCCGGCGGGCGCTCGATCAGCGCGAGCATCAGGAACGCCGTCAGCGCGCTCCACAGCCCCCCGCGCCGGCCGCGACCGGCGCCGCTGCCGCCGATCTTTCCCAGCCCGCCGATGCTCCCGATCGACCCCAGGCTGCCGATGGAGCCGATGCAGCCGATCGAGCCGATGGACCCGATCGACCCGATGCTGCCCATGGACAGCACGCTGCCGATCGACCCGATCGACCCGATGCACCCGACCGAGCCGATGGAGGCGATGGACCCCCGCGAGCCGATGGACCCGACGGAGACGGCGGACTCGATGGAGGCGACAGACGGATCGGTGGGCTGATCGTCCATCCCAGCGACGCTACCAGCGCCGCGCTGACAGGATCAGCCCATGGGTCTGTGCGACGAGGTGCGACGCCACGCGGCGGCGGTGGCCGCGGATGCCCGCCTCGTGGAGATCGACCTCGAGCGCCTGCGCGACATCGAGCCCGGGGCCGCCCCCGAGCTGGACCCCGAGAGCCACTACCTCGGAGGCACGCCGGACGAGGTGGCGACCTATCTCCTGGTCCTGGACTCGGTGAACTTCGGGTCGGGCTGGTTTCCCACCCTGCGCAAGCGGCCCGGCTCATCGGGCTACTTCACCGTCGCCTGGGGCCTGGCCGACTCGTTTCGCCGCCACGGCCCATGGTCCAACGACCAGCTGCGCGAGATGGACGCCGCGCAGGTGGCGCGCGTCCTGAGCCAGGACCCCGGGCACGAGCTCATGGCGCTCTACGCCCGGGCGCTGCGCGACCTCGGCGCCTGGCTGGGCGAGCGCAGCGCGCTGGACGCGATCGGCGAGGCCGACGGCTCGGCGGAGCGCCTGGCCGAGCAGCTCGCCGAGGGCATGCCGTTCTTCGCCGACCGCGGCTTCTACAAGCGCGCCCAGATCACCCCGAACGACCTTCAGCTGGCCGGGATCGCCGAGTTCTCGGACATCGACCGCCTGACGATCTTCGCCGACAACCTCGTCCCCCACGTCCTGCGCGTCGACGGCATCCTGCGCTACGACCCCGAGCTGAGCGCGCGGATCGACGCCGGCGAGCTCCTGGAGCCCGGCTCGCGCGAGGAGGTGGAGATCCGCGCGTGTGCCGTGGAGGCGTGCGAGCGGATCGGCGCCGTGCTGGGGATCGCGCCGCGGATCCTGGACGTCTGGCTGTGGAACCGCGGCCAGGCGCCCGAGTACAAGGCGATCCCGCGCCACCGGGCGCGCAGCGTCTACTACTGAGCCTCGGCGGGCTAGCCGCCCGCCGGGCTGGGCCCCTGGGCCGGGCGCAGCGGCCGGACCTCGGCGTCCTGCGGCGGTTCGATGCGCTCGCCGGCGAGCTCGGCCAGCGCCCGCTCGAGCTCGGAGATCCGGTTGGCCAGGCCCTTGATCGCGTCGGCGATCGGGTCCGGCAGGTGGACCCAGTCGGCGTCCGGGCCCTCCGGGCGGCGGCCCTCGACGCGCACGGGATGCCCGGGATTGCCCACCACGGTCGAGTTGGCCGGCACGTCGTGGATGACGACGCTGTTCGCGCCGATCTTGGCCCCGTGACCGACCGTGATCGGCCCCAGCAGCTTGGCGCCCGAGCCGATCGTGACGTTGTCCTGCACCGTCGGGTGGCGCTTGCCGGCCGCGAACCCGGTGCCACCCAGCGTGACGCCCTGGTAGAGGGTGACGTCGTGGCCGATCTCGGCCGTCTCGCCCACGACCACGCCCATGCCGTGATCGATGAAGAACCGGTCGCCGATCCTGGCGGCGGGATGGATCTCCACCCCGGTCAGCGTGCGCGAGGCGTAGGCCAGGCTGCGCGGAACCAGCGGCACTCCCGCCTCGTGAAGCGCGTGGGCCACCCGGTGGGCCAGCACGGCGTGCACGCCCGGCCAGGAGGCCAGGATCTCCGCCTGCCCGACTCCGCGGGCCGCGGGATCGCGTTCGCGGGCGGCCTCGACGTCGCTTCGCAGCTCGCCCGCCACGCGGGCCAGGGTGCCGAGCCCGAACATGGCGCAAGCGTACCGAGGCGGCCGCCTCGGCCCCGGAACCAGCCAGCTACGGGGCGAAGAAGGGCGTGGACACGTAGCGCTCGCCCGAGTCCGGGAGGATCACGACGATGCGCTTCCCCTTCGCCTCGGGCGAGGCGGCGATCCGCAGGGCGGCGGCCAGGGCGGCCCCGCCGGAGATGCCGGCGAGCACGCCCTCGTGCCGCGCGATGTCCCGCGCGGCGGTGAGCGCGTCCTCGTCGGTGACGCCGACGACCTCGTCGAGCACGTCGCGGTTGAGGACCTCGGGCACGAAGCCCGCCCCGATGCCCTGGATGCGATGCGGGCCGGGCGACCCGCCGGCCAGAACCGGGGAGCTCGCGGGCTCGACGGCGACGATCCGGGTGGCCGGATCGCGCTCCTTGAGCACCTCCCCCACGCCGGTGATCGTCCCGCCGGTGCCCACGCCGGCGACGAAGACGTCCACGCGCCCGTCGAGTGCGTCGAGGATCTCGGGGGCGGTGGTGCGGCGGTGGACCTCCGGGTTGGCCGGGTTGGAGAACTGGTCGGGCAGGAAGGCGTCGTCGCGCGCCGCCAGGCGCCGGGCGGCCTCGACGGCCTCATCCATGCCGCCGAGCGACTCGACCTCCTGCACCTGGGCGCCGTAGAGGCGCAGCAGGCCGGTGCGCTCGCGGCTCATGCCCTGCGGCAGGGTGAGCACCAGGTCGTAGCCCTTGGCGGCGCAGACGAACGCCAGGGCGATTCCCGTGTTGCCGCTGGTCGCCTCGACGATCGTCGTCCGGCCTGGCTCGATCCGGCCCTCGCGCTCGGCCGCCTCGATCATCGAGACACCGATGCGGTCCTTCACGCTGCCTCCGGGGTTGTGCGCCTCTAGCTTGGCGTAGATCTCGACGTCGGCGCCGGCGTCGCCGAGCAGCCGCGTCAGGCGGACCATGGGCGTACGGCCTACATGCTCGGCAACGTTGATCGGGATCCGGGCCATCGCCGATCACTGTATCCACGGTCGCCCCGGCGACCGCGCGCCGCGGGGCCTGGCCCTAGATGCGCCGGCCGTAGCCCAGCGCGCCCAGATCGGCCAGCGAGGAGGCCACGCGGGACTCCGCGCGGCCGACCCCGGCGCGCGCCGTGCTCCACTCGTCCACGTCGCGGTCGCGCGCCGCCGCGGCCAGACGGCGGTAGGCATCGCGCCCGGCCCACAGGCGCTGGACGAGCGCGGCGTGGGCACCGCTCGCCGCCTGGGGCGGAACCACGTCCGAGAGGGACCTCGCCGCCGCTTCGTAACTCAGCGCCAGCCGCCCGGCGGCCTCCGAGGCCAGCGGGGGACGCGGCGCGCCCTTCAGGCGCGTGCGCTGCGTGCGGCGCCCCGCGTCCAGACGGCCGAGGGCGGCCGAGACCGAGCGCCCGTAGCCTCGGCTGACCTGCGGCAGGCCCGCGTCGGCGCCGTCCACGATGTCCAGCGAGCGGGCGATGCGCTCACACGTGGGCAGACGGGCGCCCGAGGACGCATCGGCATAGCAGCCGACCGCGATCGCCCCCGCACCGGTGGGCACTGAGTACAGGACGAGACTCCGGCCGAAGCCGCGGAGACGCAGGCCGCTGTAGCGGTATCCGTCCCATGTCCCCAGGCCGACGACCTCGGTGCGCAGATCGCCGCGCAGGCGGCCCAGCAGTGACCGGGGCAGCGGTCCGCCGCCGGTGGCCAGGCGGCCCGACACCAGCCCCACGTGGCCCTCCTGGCCGGCCGGCGCGAGGGCGAGCCCGTCGCGCAGGTCGAGCCCCGGGATGCGCGGGGCCCGGGTGACGCGCCGCCAGCCCGGCGTGGCGAAGAGGGTCAGGCTGGACGAGGCCAGCGTCTGTCCGCGCGGAGGCGCCGGCTCGGGAGCCGACAGCCCGCCCGCGATCACGCCCGCCAGGGCGGGCAGGACGGCCGCGCACAGCACGACCACGACGAGGCTGGCGTTGCGCGACGACCGCATCTCAGCCCGAGTCGTCGAAGGAGCCGCCTCCGCCGCCCGACGGTGCCGGGGTCGGAGTCGGCGTGGGCGTCGGTGTCGCGGTCGGGGCCGGCGCGGACTGCTGGGGCGCGGACTGCGCCGGCGCGGACGGCGTGGTCTGCAACGGGGTCGTGGCGGTGGTCGTCGGCGTCGTCTGCACGGGCGGAGGCGGAGCCGGGATGCTCAGATCGCCGATCGCCGCAGCGGGAGTCAGCCGCTGGGCCAGCGCGCTGCGATGAGCGGCGGCCCGCGCCCCGGGCGCCGGAGCGGCCTCGCTGGAGCCCATCGAGTGCCCGGCCAGGTAGCCGCCGACGGCGGAGACGGCCGCGAGGGTGAGCAGCAGCGCCACGCGGCGCGGTCGCAACTCCATGTACCCGGCGGGGGGCCGGGCGTAGTACGAGCGCGGCGCGCTCACGACGGGCACCGCACGGGATCGGGATCGTCGGCCATGACGCAGGTGTCCAGGCGCAGCGGCGCCCTGCCCCGCCGGACGCGGAAGCGCGTGTACTTCCCGACCCGCCCCTTCGCCGTCACCCGCACCTCGAGCACGACGCCGCCCAGGAGGCTGCGTCCGGCCAGGTCCTTGACGGTGACGGTCCGACCGCGCGAGGTTTTCCCGCTCACGTGGGTGTGGCGGCGCTTGAACGGGCACGAGCGTCCCTTGCAGCGCACCTCCACGTCGGAGCCCGCGGGGGCGCGGACCGTCACCAGGCTGAAGCGCGCGCCGGTGCGCGTGTAGCGCCCGACGAACCGGACGATCGGGAACGGCGACAGCAGCCGCGGCGTCTCCTTCGTCGTGGTGGGCGGCGTGCTCGAGGGCTTCAGGGGTGCGGTCGCGGGCGGCGAGGTGACGGTGAACGTGCGCGGGGTGCTCGTCGCGGAGTTGCCCGCGCCGTCGGACTGGCTCGCGTCGACGACGTAGGTCCCGGGAGCCAGCGCGGGCGCGGCCTTCACCGACCAGCCGCCCGCGCTCGGGGTCGCCGTGAGGGTGCGCACGACGCTCGCCTCGCTGCGCACGCGGACGGTGACCGCGGAGGCCTCGCTCGCCGTCCCGGAGAAGGTCGGCGCCGTGTCGGTGCTCGAGCTTCCGTCAGCCGGCCCGGTCAGCGTCACGGTCGGGGCGGTCACGTCGACGGTGAAGGTACTGGTGAGCACGGTCGAGTGATCGAGGTCGTCGCGCTGGGTGACCTGGAGCGTGTAGGTCCCCTCGGCCAGCGGCGCCAGCCCGCCTCCCCAGCTCGCGCCGCTGCGGTTGACGCTGAAGGACTGAACTGGCGTCCCGGTGGCCGCCGGGCCGGTGAAGACCTCGACCGATACCGCGGCGCCATCGCCCGGCGAATCGCCGGCCCGGCCGGATACGGGCGGGGTCGTGTCGTTGGTCGAGCCGCCGTCAGACGGCCTTTCGATCGTCAGGTCGGGCCCGCCGGTGTCCACGACGAAGGTGTGGGCGGCGCTGGTGGAGGAGTTGCCCAGGTCGTCGGCCTGCGTCGCCTGCACGGTGTACGTGCCGTCGGGCAGGGTGTCGGCGGCGCCCGACCAGTTCGCTCCGGAGCGGGTGATGGGCAGCGTCTGTACCGGCGTCCCCGTGGCCGCGGCCCCCGAGTAGACGGACGCGGTCACCGTCGCATCGTCGCCGGTCGCATTGCCCGCGCCCCCGCTGAGCGTGGGCGTGGTGTCCGCCGTGCGGCTTCCGTTGACCGGCGCGGCCAGCGAGACGCCCGGGGCGGTCGTGTCGACCACGAAGGTCCTCGCGTCGCTGTGCGAGTTGCCAACGTCGTCGGCCTGCGTGGCCTGGACGGTGTACGTGCCGTCGGCCAGCGTGGCCGCCGTGCCCGACCACGTCGCGGCGCTGCGCGTGAGCGGCAGCGTCTGGACCGGGGTGCCCGTGGCGGTCGAGCCCGCGTAGATCTTCACGGTCACGGTGGCCGAGTCCCCGGTCGCGTTCCCCGCGGCGCCGCCCAGCGAGGGTGTGTTGTCCCTCGTGCGGCTGCCCGCGGCCGGCGTCGTCACCGTCACCGCCGGAGCACCCGTGTCCACCACGAAGGTCACCGCGGAACTCGACGCCGAGTGCCCGACGTCGTCGGCCTGCGTCGCCTGGGCCGTGTACGTGCCGTCCGCAAGCGTGGCCGCGGTGGTCGACCACCCCGTGCCCGACCGAGCCGGCGACAGCGTCTGCACCGGCGTCCCCGTCGCCGTCGAACCCGCGTAGATCTTCACCGTCACGGTGGCGGAGTCGCCGGTGGCGTTCCCGGCTGTCCCCGCCAGGGACGGCGTGTTGTCGCCTGTGCGCGAGCCCCCCGTGGGCGACGCGATCGCCACCGCCGGAGCGGCCGTGTCCACGACGAACGTGACCGCCGCGCTCGACGCGCTGTTGCCGACGTCATCGGCCTGCGTCGCCTGGGCCGTGTAGGTCCCGTCGGCAAGCGTCGCCGCGGTCGTCGACCACCCCGTGCCCGACCGAGTCGGCGACAGCGTCTGCACCGGCGTCCCCGTCGCCGTCGAACCCGCGTACACCCTGACCGTCACCGTCGCCGAATCCCCCGTCGCGTTACCCGCCGTCCCGCTCAACGACGGCGTGTTGTCCCCCGTCCGCGACCCACCCACCGGCGACGTGATCGCCGTCGCCGGCGCCGCCGTATCCACCACGAAGTTCGTCGCCGCGCTGGTGCCGGTGTTGCCCGCGCTGTCCGTCTGCGTGGCCTGGATCGTGTAGGTGCCGTCGGCGAGTATCGCCGCGGTCGTCGACCAGCCCGCGCCCGACCGCGTCGGCGACAGCGTCTGGACCGGAGTCCCCGTCGCCGTCGAACCCGCATAGACCCTCACCGTCACCGTGGACGAGTCCCCGGTCGCGTTCCCCGCGGCGCCGCCCAGTGAGGGCGTGTTGTCCCTGGTGCGGCTGCTCGCCGCCGGGGTCGTCACCGTCACCGCGGGTGGAGTGGTGTCGATCGTGAACGTGACGCTCGAGCTCCTCGTGGTCCCCTGGCGCGCCCGGGCGGTGTACGTGCCCGCCGCCAGCGTGGACGCCGTGATGCTCCAGGCTCCCGTGGAGAAGCTGCGCGATCCCGTCGGGCTCTGCACGGGCGAGCCGGACACGGTGGTGCCGGCGTAGATGTCGACCGCCACCGTCGACGAGGTTCCGCTCCCGGTGTTCGCCGTCCCCGTGAAGGTCGGCGTCGTGTCGTTGATCGGCGAGCCGGGCGAGGTGATCGTCACCGCAGCCTGGGCAGGGGCGACGGCCAGAAGGGCCGCCACCACGGCAGCGGCCGTGCCGCCGAGGAGCGTTCGCGCGCTGATATGCATTTCGGGGGGCCGCGGGACGCCCGCGGCCCACAAATGTAGCTATTCCGGAGCAACCTGCCCGATCGCGACCCCTGTGGGGCGCGGGCCGCTGCGCAGGCGCAATCCCACGAGCGGGAAGATCAGGGTCGAGATCATGGCCGCGCCGACCAGGGCGGCGGAGGTCGAGCTCTCCATATGGCCGGTCTCGGTGGCCAGCGTGGTGATGGCGACGACGAGGGGCAGCTCGGTCGCGCACAGCAGGGCCAGGGCCAGCCGGTCTCGCGCGCCCATGATCGAGCGGTACAGGAGCAGGGCCGGAAGGCCGCGCACGACGAGGAACATCCCCAGGAACAGAGGCACCTTGAGCATCGCCGACGCGCTCGAGAGCAGCTCGTCGAGGTCGAACTTCATCCCGCTGGTGACGAAGAAGAACGGGATGAAGAAGCCGTAGCCGATGGCCGTCAGCTTGGATTCGAACACGGTCACCTCGCGCCCCTGGAGGGCCTGGCGAGTGATCAGGCCGGCCACGAAGCCGCCGAGGAGCAGGTCGAGCCCGAGCTCACCGGCCAGCGCGACCAGTCCGAAGACGAGCACCACGGCGAAGCGCACCGCCAGCTGGCTGCTGGTCTCGAACGTGCGCTCCAGCAGTGGCCAGCCCTTGAACATCGACCGGACGGCGACGAGCGCCAGCAGCACCGCCATGGCCACGAAGGCGAGGAGGATCACCGCCTCGCGCAGCGGGTGGGTCGTGGAGAGGATCAGCGTGACGAGCAGGATCGGCCCGAATTCACCCACCGCTCCCGCGCCGAGCATGTACGTCCCGAAGTCCGTGCGCAGCTCGCCGCGATCGCGCAGGATCGGGATCAGCGTCCCGATGGCCGTGGTGGCCGTGGCCGAGCCGGTGTAGAGCAGCGAGAGGATCACGCCCCCCGCGGCGAGCAGGCCGCCGATCCCGTAGGCCAGCACGAGGGAGAGGCCCCACCCCACCGCCGCCAGCTCCAGCGAGCGGCCCTTGATGCGGTCGAAGTCGATCTCGTAGCCGGCGAAGAAGAACAGCATCCCCAGGCCGAGGTTGCCGAAGAAGTCCGTGAACTGGTCGACGTCGGCGATGTGCGCGACGTCCGGGCCGATGATGATCCCGAGAACCAACTCGACGACCACGACGGGCAGCGCGATCTTCGAATCCAGCACCGTGACGAAGATCCCGGCCACGGCGGCCGCGACCACGATGACCAGAAACGACGTCGCGTCGACGTGGACCATGGTCGTAAGCCTCTCCTACTGCGGGGACGGAGGGCTACTTTCCGGCGGACGTGAAGCAGTGGTGGTGAAACAGGACCACGTCTCCCGGCAGGTCTTCCGGGATCGAGGCCACGGAGGCGTAGATCACCTCGCCCGCGGTGGTCTGGATCGCGCACGGCTCGTGCTCGTCGATCTCATGACCGCACCAGGCGCAGCGTGTGGTGATTTCGGGATGACGTCCCACACCCCCAGCTAACGCCCCGCGCGGGGTCCGGACGACCGGTGCAACTACGTCCCGGTATCCGGACTCTCGTGCTCAGATGTAGTACATCGCGGCGCCGGCGTCGCGGCGCTCGCGCTCGATCACGTCGGCCACCGTCGTCCTGGCCAGAACGTCACGCGCGGCCCCGGCGGCCTCGGCGAAGATGCCCTTGGCGTCGGCTCCCACCGGGCCGTCGAGCAGCTCGACGAGCTCGAGCACCGTGATCTCGCTGGGCTCCCGGGCGAACGAGTACCCGCCCTTGACCCCGCGCTGGGAGCGCAGGACGCCGGCTCGGCGCAGCACGGCGAACAGCTGCTCGAGGAACTGAACCGGGATGTCGCGCCGCCGGGCCAGCTCGCCGATCGGGACCGGGCCGGGGCCGCCGCTGCGGCCCAGTTCAACCAGGGCCTGCAGCGCGTAGGGGGACTTGGTGGTGATGGAGATCATCGCGGCCTCCTAGGCTTCCCACCTTATGCGACTTGCCGCCCGCTTCCTGCCGCCACTGGCCCTGATGGGCCTGATCGCGTTTCTCAGCGCCCAGCCGCACCTCAAGACCGACCTCGGCGTGATCGACCTGATCGCGCGCAAGATCGTGCACACGGCCGAGTTCGGGGCGCTGTGGTTCCTGTGGCTGCGCGCCTTCCGCTACCGCGCTCCCTGGTGGGCCGTCGTGGTGACCATGACCTTCGCGGCCACGGACGAGTTCCACCAGCACTTCGTCGCCGGACGGGTGGGCTCGCCGGTGGACTGGGCGATCGACGGCGTCGGCGTCGCCGTCGCGTTCTGGCTGTGGAGCCGGGCTCGCGCGAAGGCGCGGCGCCGGCGGCTAGATCCAGCCGCGCTCGGTGGCGACCAGCACGGCCTGGGCGCGGTCGACCGCCCCCAGCTTGCCGTAGATGTTGTGGAGGTGGGTGCGGACGGTGCTGGTGGAGAGTGACAGCTCCGACGCGATCTGCTTGTAGACCTTGCCGGTGGCCAGGCGCTTGAGGACCTCCAGCTCGCGGTCGGACAGCGGGCAGGGGTCGATCTGGCGCTGGCGGCCGTTCTGGGGATAGGGAAGCTCGTACATGACGCGCCGGAGGGCCGGCGGGTTCATCCCGATCTGGCGGGCGGCCTTGAGCAGCTCGGCCGGGGAGATCGCCGCGCCCTGCCCGTAGTGGGCGAGCATGTCGGCCAGGCGGACGTAGGCCGCCTCCTCGGTGGCGTCGTCGGAGTGATGGCGCTCGATCGTCGAGGCGATCGACTTCGGCAGCCCCCACCGGCGCGCCAGGACTCCGCCGACCAGGGCATGGTCGACGCCCAGCTCGCGGCGCTCGCGCTGCAGGCGCTCCTCCGGCGTGCGCGCGTCCCCGTGGACCTGCCCCGGGTAGCCGGGATAGGCGTGGATGAGGACGAGCTTGCCGATGTCGTGCAGCATCGCCGTGACCATCAGGCGGTCGCGATGGTTGTAGTTCAGCTCAGCGGCGAGCCGGTCGGCCGCGCGCTGGGTGGCCAGCGCGTGCAGGCGGAACTGCTCGGGCGCGATGTCCCAGACACCGCTGCGTTCGAAGAAGTCGAAGGTGCGCGCGCGGCTGGCGAGCGCGTGAACGGCCTCGGGCGAGAGGACCTCGACGCCCTTGACGACGCTGTCGATCCGACCCTGGGACTTGCCGTCGACCTGGTTGGCCAGACGAAGCACGGCCACGGCCAGGGCGACGTCGGACTCGACGGCCGCGACGACCTCGGCGGTGGAGGGCTGATCCTGCGTGAAGAGGCGCAGGATTCGATTGCGCGACTCCGCCAGGGCGGGAAAGGCCTCGAGCGCCTCGAAGGCGGCGGTGAGGCGACGACCGTGACCCTCGTTGTGACGCCGCGAGACGACTGCGGTGTCTGAACCCGAGGGGGTCTGGGTGGGAGGCGCGGGCACGGCTGTAGCCGGAGGCATGCTAGCTGCTCGTTCGGTCTTGGCTCGGAGGGGTTGGGCCGCAGCGGGGAGACCGCGGCGTCAGGAGCGTTATCGGCAGTGATGGACGGATGGTTTAGGGGCGGGCGAGCGCCGCATCGACACGGCGCAGCGTCTCGTCTCGCCCGAGCACGGCCACGCTCTCGAAAATCCCCGGAGACACGGTGGTTCCCGCGATGGCCACCCGCACCGGCTGGAAGACCTCCTTGGGCTTGACGCCGAGCGCCTCGACCACCCCGCGCAGCGCCGACTCCACCGTCGCGAGCTCAAACGGCTCGGCGGCGGCGAGCGCCTCGCGCGCCCGGCCGAGCGTCTCCTTCGCCCCGTCGCGCTCCATCACGCGCTCCCAGGCCTGCGGGTCGTCGGCCGGCCCGTCGAACAGGAACCCGGCCATGGGCCAGAACTCGCTCAGCGTCTGCATCTTCTCCCGAGAGATCTCCACGGCGTCGCGCAGCCCGTCGCGCCCGGTGAAGTCCTCCAGGCGGGCGGTCAGCTCGTCCACCGTCATCTCGCGCAGGTACAGGCCGTTGAGCCAGCGCAGCTTGCGCTCGTCGAACTGGGCCGGGTTGCGCGAGACGTCCTCGATGCGAAACAGGCGCGTGAGCTCGTCCACGGAGAGCTTGGTGTCGTCGCCGTGGCCCCAGCCCAGCAGGGCGATGTAGTTGACCACGGCCTCGGGCAGGTAGCCCGCGTCGCGCAGCTCCTGCACGGAGGCGGCGCCATGGCGCTTGGAGAGCTTCTTGCCGTCGGGTCCGTGGAGCAGCGGGAGGTGGGCGTAGGCGGGGATGTCCGCCCCCAGAGCCTCGAGGACCAGCAGCTGCTTGGGCGTGTTGGAGAGGTGGTCCTCGCCGCGCACGACGTGGGTGATCCCGGCGTCGAGGTCGTCGACCGCGACGGCGAAGTTGTAGAGGACCGATCCGTCCGCGCGGGCGATCACCGGGTCGTCCATGTGGGCGCGCTCGAACGTCGTGGTGCCCCGGATGAGGTCCTCGACCACGAGCGCGTCCCCCTCCCCCGCCTTCAGCCGGACCGCGCCGGAGTCCTCGGGCACGCCTCGGAACCCCTTCTCGGACCCGTGCTCGTCCTTGTAGGCCCTGACGTCCTCGGCCGTGGCGTTGGAGTGGTAGGCGTGCCCGTCGGCCAGCAGGCGGTCGAGCACCTCGCGGTGGCGGTCCGCCCGCCGGGACTGGAAGACCGGCTCGCCGTCCCAGTCGATCCCCAGCCAGCGCAGGGCGTCGAAGATCTGCTCGACGTTCTCGGGGGTCGAGCGCTCCCGGTCGGTATCTTCGATCCGCAGGAGCATCTCGCCCCCCTGCCCTCGGGCGAGGAGCCAGTTGTAGAGCGCCGTCCGAGCGCCGCCGATGTGCAGCGCGCCGGTCGGGGAAGGAGCGAAGCGGACTCGCATGATGCCTCGATGCTAGTTGGAGCCCACGTCTCGCCCGCGGGCGGCCCCGCGAACGCCGTCGCCCGCGGCGAGGAGCGAGGCTGTCAGGCGATCCAGTTCTTCAACCAGAGCCCGCGGGCCTGGCGGGCGCGGGTGTACACCGACGAGGAGGTGGCGGCGTTTCGCGACGCGCTGGAGGCCTCGAAGGTCGTGCAGGCCGCCGTGATCCACGCCGTCTACCTGATCAACTGCGCCTCCGAGGACTCCGAGATCCGCCGCAAGTCGTTGGAGTCGCTGACCATCGCGCTGCGCTCGGGGGCGGCGCTGGGGGTGCGCGGCGTTGTCCTGCATGCGGGCTCGGCGCTGCTGGGCGCCGACGAGAAGGCGACCGCCAAGGCGATCGACCGGGCGGCCAAGGTGATCGCCGAGGCGCTGGCCGAGTCGGAGGACTGCCCGCTGCACCTGGAGGACACGGCCGGGTCGGGCGGGACGCTCGGGCCGCTCCTTCGCCGAGCTGGCGGCCCTGATCGAGGGCGCCGGCGGCGACGAGCGCCTGGGCATGTGCCTGGACTCCTGCCACCTCCACGCCTCGGGCTACGACGTGCGCACGCCCGAGTCGCTGGCGGCGGTGATCGACGAGTGCGCCGAGGTCGTGGGGCTCGACCGTCTGGGCTCCCTGCACGTCAACGACTCCAAGACGGCGCGAGGCTCCAACGTCGACCGGCACGCGCCGCTGGGCGAGGGCGAGCTGGGGCGCAAGGGCTGCGCCGCGTTCCTCTCCGAACCCCGGTTCGAGGACCTGCCGGTGATCTTCGAGGGTCCGGGGATGGAGGGCAAGGGAGTGGTCAGGAAGGACGTGGATCTGATGAAGCGCCTGCGCAAGCAGGGGCTCAAGGCGCGCGGCGCGGGGTAGAGCGCGCCCTGCGGTTCCGCGGAACCGCCCACGGTCGGCGCGGCCCGGCGCGGCCCCGAATCGGCCGACTGCTCAACGAGGCACGAACAATGCTGGCGCCTTTCGCCGAACCACCGGGTCAAAGCGCGCGCTCACGGGTGCACCGGTGCGCCCGCCTCCCAACACCCGGTCACGGGGCAACAAACTCGCCGGCGCGCCTAACTCCCGCATGGCGACACAAACTCGCACCGCTGCCCCCAAAAACCCCCGCGCGGACACCCCCTCAGGGCCGCCGTTTCGGCGGTTGCGCGTAACGGCGGTCGACTCGGTCGAAGCGGTCGCCGTGCCTCCATGCCCAGATCTCAGTGGCAACCACGGATCCGAGCGCGATGAGGAGGCCGGCAAACACCAGGACTTCCCCGAGGGAACTGTCGGCGAGTGCCTGGAGAGGCAAACCGGCGACGAGCAACAGGAGTCCAACCGCGACCATCAGGATGACGCTCACCGGGTGAGCATGGGAAACATCAGCAACGCCCTGCGGTTCCGCGGAACCGCGGGGGCGCTACGCCGCGCTGAGCGTGGCGTCGCCCAGCAGGCGGTCGAGCTCGGCGCGCAGGCCGGTGCTCGGCGAGACCTTGTAGGCCGGGCCCAGGCGCAGGCGGCGATCGCCGCTCGCCGTCTTCATGACGAGCACGACCTCGGACTCCCCGGGGAAGTTCTCGAACAGGTGCTTGAGGTCGTCGATCACGGTCGCCGGGACGCGGGCGGCGTCGATCGGGACCCTGAAGCTGCGGGAACGCTCGGCCTCGACCTTGGCCGCCTGGGCCTCGGCCGCGGCCATCTCCTCGGGAGACGGGTTGAACTCCTCGACCTCCTGCACGATCAGGCAGGTGGCACCGTCCTTGTGGTCGACGCGGCCGCGCACCACGACTATGCGGTCGTTCTCCAGCGCCTCCGAGGACTTCTCCAGGACATTGCCGAACACCAGCAGCTCGACCTGGCCCTCGAGGTCGTCGAGCGTGGCGAACATCATCGGGTCGCCCTTCTTGGTGCGGATGCGCTTCGTGGCGGCGACTATCCCGCCGACGCGCACCCAGTCGCCGTCGCGGCGTGCGGCCACCTCGGCCAGCGAGCACTCGACGCGGGTGCTCATCGCGCCCCGGACGGCCTTGAGCGGATGCTCGGAGATGAACAGGCCCAGCGCCTCCTTCTCCGCCGCCAGGAACTGCGTGCGGTCGAACTCCTCGGACGGTATGGGCGGATGGGCGGGCGCGAACGGGCCGCGGGCGGCCGGGCCGGCGCCGTTGCCGTTCGCCGACGGCGCGTCGCCGAGGTCGAAGATCGAGCCCTGACCGATCTGCGCGTCCTCCTGGGCCTTCTGCCCCGCGCCCTGCGCGGCCTCGAGGACCATGAGCATCCCCTTGCGCGACGCCCCGGTGGCGTCGAAGGCCCCGCACTTGACCAGCGCCTCGATCGAGCGCTTGTTCACCGTGCGGCTGTCGACGCGCTCGCAGAAGTCCCACAGGGACGTGAACGGGCCGCCCTCCTCCCGGGCGAGCTTGATCTTCTCCACGGCGGCGAAGCCGACGCCCTTCACGGCGTCCAGCCCGAAGCGGATGTTGCCCTCGACGACGACGAACTCGTGGTCGGACTCGTTGACGTCAGGCGGCAGGATCTCGATCCCCATCTCCTCGCAGCGGGCGACGAAGTAGGGCACCTTGTCCTTGGTGTCCATGACCGAGGAGATCAGGGCCGCCATGTACTCCGCGGGGTGGTTCGCCCGCAGCCAGGCGGTGCGGTAGGCGATCAGCGCGTAGCAGGCGGCGTGGCTGCGGTTGAACGAGTAGTCCGCCGAGCGCTCGTTGGTCTGCCACAGCAGGTCGATGACCGAGGCCGACGTGCCCGACGCCGCGCAGCCCTCGAAGAACTCGGGCTTGAGCTTGGCCATGGCCTCGCGGTTCTTCTTGCCGATCGCCTTGCGCAGGTCGTCGGCCTTGGCCCCGCTGAAGCCGGCGATGTCCTTGGCGATCTGCATCGCCTGCTCCTGGTAGAGGATCACGCCCTTGGTCGGCTCGAGGATCGGGCGCAGCCGGTCGTCGGCGTACTCGATCGTCTCGGGGTTGCGCTTGCCCTTGGCGTACGTGCCGATCTGGTCCATCGCGCCCGGGCGGTACAGGGCGTTGAGCGCGACCAGGTCCTCGAACTCGGTCGGGCGCACCTTCTTGAGCGCCTCGCGCATGCCCTCGGACTCGAACTGGAACACGCCGACGGAGTCGCCCCGGGCGAGCATCTCGTAGGTCTTCAGATCGTCGAGCGGCAGGGTCGTCATGTCGATGCGCCGGCCCGACGAGCGCTCGATGATGTCGATCGCGTCCTCGATGACGTCGAGGTTGCGCAGGCCGAGGAAGTCCATCTTGAGCAGGCCGATCTCCTCGATCGGCTTCATCGAGAACTGCGTGACCGTCCGGTAGACCTTCTCGCCGTCCTCCCCCGCGCCCGCGTCGGCGAGCTGGAGCGGGACGATGTCGGTCAGCGGCCGATCGGCGATGACCACGGCGGCGGCGTGGATCGAGGAGTTGCGCACGATCCCCTCCAGGCCCCGCGCGAGCTCCACGATCTGGGCCGCCTGCGGGTCCTCCGCCACCGCCCCGGCCAGCGGCTCGCCGGGCTTGAGGCAGTCGTCGAAGCTGGGCGGGCGGCCCATGATCGGGTCGGGGATCAGCTTGGCCAGCCGGTCGCCGGCGGCGTACTCGAGGCCCAGGACCCGGGCGGCGTCGCGCGTGGCCGCGCGGGGGAACATCTTGCCGAAGGTGACGATCTGCGCCACGTGGTCGGAGCCGTACTTCTCGGTCACGTAGCGGATCACGCGCTCGCGCCCGCGCACGGAGAAGTCGATGTCGATGTCCGGCATGGACACGCGCTCGGGATTGAGGAAGCGCTCGAACAGCAGGTCGTAGCGCAGCGGGTCCACGTCGGTGATGGCCAGGCAGTAGGAGATGATCGAGCCCGCGGCCGAGCCACGGCCCGGGCCGACGGCGATCCCGTTCTCCTTGGCGAAGCGCACGAAGTCCCAGACGATGAGGAAGTAGGCGTTGAACCCCATCGCGTCGATCACGCCCAGCTCGAAGTCGGCCCGCTCGCGGGCGTGGGCCGGCACCGGATCGCCGTAGCGCAGGCGCAGGCCCTGGTCGACGAGCTCGCGCAGGTAGGCCGCCTCGCTGCTCCCGTCGGGCGTGTCGTAGCGCGGAATGAGGTGCTTGCCGAGCTCGATCTCGATGTCGCAGCGCTCGGCGATCTCCAGCGTGGAGGCCAGCGACTCGGGCCACTCGGCGAAGGCCTGAGCCATCTCCTCGCTGGAGCGCAGGAAGAACTCGTTGGTGTCGAACGTGAGCTTCGGGCTCTCCAGCGTGCTCTTGGTCTGCACGCACAGCAGTGCCTGATGGTGGTTGTAGTCCTCACGGCGCAGGTAGTGGACGTCGCCCGTGGCCACGAGCGGCCGGCCGAGCTCGCGCGCCAGCTCCACGGCGGCTTCGTTGACCACGTCCTGCTCGGGGATCCCGTTCTTCTGGACCTCGAAATAGACCTGCTCGGGGCCGAAGGCCTGGATGAGGTCGTCGAGATGCGACCGGGCCTCGGCGCGGCGGCCCTCGACGATGCGACGGTTCATGCGCGACTGCAGGCAGCCGGTCAGGACGATCACGCCCTCGGCGTGGCCGGCCAGCGCGTCCATGTCCACGGACGGCTTGCCACGGTGCAGCCCGTCGAGGAAGCCGGCCGAGGAGAGCTTGACCAGGTTGCGATAGCCCTCGCCCGTCTCGGCGAGCAGCGTGAGGTGGTTGCGCTCGAAGCGGCCGCTCGGGCGGGCCCGGCAGTCGTCGACGAAGTAGACCTCGCAGCCGACGATCGGCTTGATCCCGTGGCTTCGGGCCGCCTTGTAGAGCTCGACGGCGCCGTTCATCACCCCGTGGTCGGTCAGGCCGAGGGCGGGCTGGCCGAACTCGGCGGCCCTCGCCGCCAGCGCCTCGATCCGGCATGCCCCGTCGAGCAGCGAGTACTCGGAATGGACGTGGAGGTGTGCGCAGGCGGGGGTGCTCACGGGGCCTCCAGCATAGGTGTCGCGGCGGTCGTCAACCGGAGCTTTCCCGCACAGTGCGGACGCGGTCAGTCGCTCTCGCGCTGCGCGCGCTCGATCCACTCGACGAGACGGCCCAGCGCCCCGACGTCGCCCCGGATCGAGGCCCGGCCCTCGGTCGCCGCCGGGCGGCCGGCCAGGAGGCCCTGGAACGCCGCCTGGGGCATGCGGACCGTTGCCGAGGCACCCTCGGCACGCCCCGGCCGGACGGAGATCCGCTCGCCGCCCGGGGAGTCGACGATCCACTGGCCGCCGCGCGCACCCACGACCTCGAGGGCGACGCGCAGCGGCTCCCCGACGGTCCAGTCGGGGTCCATGAGGAGGCTCAGGGCGGAGAGGACGAGCCCCGGATCGGGCCAGATGCCGGCCTGGGCGAGGTCGGCTAGGTCAAGCGGCGCCGCCGGCAGCAGGCGCAGAGCCCGGCCCCGGCGCAGGGTGCCGCGGACGCGGGCGCTCCCGGCCCGGCGCACCTCGCGGCTCCCGCCCGACGCCAGCAGCTCGGCGAGCGCCCGGGCGTCGACGGAGAGGCGGAAGTCGTTGCGCCGCCGCGGGCGGGGCTTGTGGAGCGTGGCCACGGTGCCCTGGCCCGGGCGCAGCGCGACCGCGTGCCAGCCCAGCCCCTCGGCCAGGAGGTCGAAGTCCACCGGCTCCTCGACGGCCAGCGCCTGGGCCGGGAGCAGCTGGACGCCGAGGCGGATCGCCGCCTGCGGATCCGCCGCCGCCAGGCGCCGCAGCCCGGCGGGCAGCCACGGGTCGAGCTTGGGCTGCGGGAGCCGGGCCGGCTTGGGCCTGCTGGGCGCCGGCGAAGCTTCGGGCTCGGGCGGGCTCCGGCTCCGGAGGGGGGCGGCTCCGGCGCCGGAGCGGGCGCCACCTCGGCCCGCTGCGCCAGCGCGGCCTCCGCCGCCTGGCGGGCGTCGCGCTCCGTGGCGAGCTCGCCGGCCAGGGTGAGGACCCGGGCCTCGAGGTCCTCGCGCACCCGGGCCGTGGCGGCCTCGACGTGCGCGGCCAGCTCCTCGCGCAGCTCGCGCTCGGCGCGCTCGCGCTCCAGGCGCTCCTCCTCCAGGCGGTCCTGCATCAGCGACGCGGCGTCACGCGCCTCGCCGATCCGGCGCTCGGCCTCCTCCAGCGCCTCGCCGGCGGTAGACGCGTACTCGCGCAGCGCCGCCTCGGCCTCGTCGGCGCGCCGGGCCCGGGCGGCCAGGCCCTGAAGCTCGTCCACCCGCCCGCGCAGCTCCTCGACCGCCTCGCGCGCCCGCGCCTCCAGCCCGGCGTGGCGCTCCACCTCCGCCGCCAGCCGCGTCGCGGCGTCGTGCTGCGACGCGGCCTCGCGTTCGAGCGCGATCCGCCGGTCACGCTCCTCGCCCAGCGCGCGCTCGGCCGCCGCCGCGCGCTCGCGGTCGGCCAGCGCGGCCTGGGCGGCGGCGTCGCGCTGCGCCTCGGCGCCGGCCCGGGCCGCGCGCTCGGCCTCTACCGCGCTGCCCGCCCCGCCCAGCGCGTCGCGGGCCTCGGCCAGGGTCCACGCCGCGTCCGCCACCGCCGCGGCGGCATGGCGCGACTCCTCGCGCAGGGCCCCGGCATCACCCGGCTCCAGGCGCCCGCGCGCGATCCGGCGCTCGGCCTCGATCAGCGCCGCCGCCTCGGCACGGTCAACCGCGGCGGCCGCGGGCACCGGCGGCGCCGGCGCCGTGAGGGCCCGCTCGGCCAGATCGGCCTCGGCGCGGGTGACGGCCGCCCGGCGCAAACCGGTGGCCGAGCGCTCCCGCTCGACGAGTCGCCGGGCCGCGTCCTCGGCCCCGCCCGCGAGATCCTCGGCGCGCGTGCGAGCCGCCGTGGCGGCGCTCGCGGCGTGCTCGGCCTCGGCCACCCGGCGGCGCAGGGCGTCGACCTCGCGCTCCAGGTCACGCGCCCGCTCGCCGGCGCTCAACGCTCGCTCGCGCAGCCGATCGGCGTCGCGCTCGGCCTCGTCGGTCACCTCGGCCGCGTCGGCCAGCGCCTCCTCGCGCCGGCGCCGTTCGGCCTCCGCACGTTGGGTCGCCGCCCGCGCGTCGCGCACGGCCTCGGACAGCTGGGCGCTCAGCTGCGAGCGCTCGTCGTTGGCCTGCTCCAGGCGCAGCTCGAGCTTGGCCAGCTCCCCCTCGAGCTGGGCCAGCGCGCGCTCGGACTCCTCCGCGCGCCGGGCGATCGCCTCCTCGGCCAGCTCGGCTCGCCGCGCGCGGCGCTCGGCCAGCACGGCCCGGTCGACGATCGTCGCGCCCGCCACCGGCGCCTGGCCGGTCGCGGCGTCGCGCGGGCCGGGAAGCTCGATCTCGCGCCCCGCCACCTCCAGGCGCAGGCCCGAGGCCAGAGCGGGCCGCAGCTCCTCGGGGACGGAGAACGTGGCCCGGAAGGCGTCGTCCGACCCGGCGGCGCGGGCCGAGACCGCCGACGTGGCGGGAAGGCGCTCGAAGCGCCGGCCGGCGGCGACGAGGACGACCTCGTACGGCGGCGGCTCTCCCTCCCATCTCCCGGACACGCGCACGAGCACCATGCCGAGGTCGGTGGGCACGAGATCGACGCGCTCCACGCGCAGGCGCGTCTGTCCGTCGCCCTCACGCGACCTCGGCTCGTCCATGCGCGCAGGCTAGGCGCGCGCGCGGACGCCACTCGAGCGCTCGGGCGGCTACTCGGTGGCGGCCCTGCGGCCGGCCAGCACGAGTGCGGCCAGGATGCCGAAGAGGAGCCCGCCGAGGGCGACCTTGCGCGGCGCGTCGCGGTGGGTGGCGTACCACTTCAAGCCCTGCCACACGCCGAAGCCCAGCGCCTGGTAACCGATTCTCTTCACGTCTCCGATCCTACCCCGCCCCGCGGGGCTCAAGCCGAAGCGTGTCGCGAGTCGCGGCCTCGACGGCCTCCGAGCTGAACGCCAGCGGGACGGCCTCGCCCCGGCGCCAGCGCTCGAACAGGTCGCGGTAGTGGGGCGAGAGCGGGTTGCCCGACTGCCCGCCCGCCAGGACGACGCGCGCGCGATCCCACTCGCCGACGTCCATCACCAGGCGCAGCGTCGCCAGGTAGTAGGGGTCCGAGAGCGGATCCAGCGGCGTGAACGAGGCCTGCGAGACGGTGTTGGTGTCGCCGCCGTAGGGGATCGGCCCGAGGTTGAAGGCGCCGTCGAACGGGCGGCGCTCGCCGAAGGGATGGCGCAGGGTCAGAGTGCGCAGCTCCCCCCACCCCCAGTCGCCCGTGTCGGGGCCGCGCCGGGCCTCGAGCCGCTCGACGGCCGCCGCCAGCGCCTCCGCGGACTCGGCGTCCCAGCCGCCCGCGAACCATCCCTCCGGGCGCTCGCGGACCAGCGCGCGCCACGTGCCCGGCCTGGCGCAGCGCCAGGTAGCTGTAGGGGTTGACCGGGCTCACGCCCCGGCCCAGCGCCCACTCCAGGCTGTTGGGCGCCTTGGCCCGGGCGGCGCGCACCGTCATCTCGGCCAGCCACAGCTCGAAGACGGCCGCGGCGGCCGAGCCGGCGCCGGCGATCCCGTCCCAGGGCGCCAGCAGGTCGACGGCGCGCCGCGCGCCCGGGTCCTCGCGGGGCGCGGAGAGGACGACGTCGCGCACGTCGCGCCAGACGAGCGACAGCTGGTCCTGCTGGAGGGCCAGCGTGGACTCGACGTCCCAGTCGTCGCGCTCGGCCAGCGCCTCGGCGATCCGCTGGACGCGGTAGCCGTCCATCCAGTCGGCCCCCAGGAAGGGACCGTCCGGCGAGTCGGCGACCGGCTTGTTGTTGGCCGTGGCGACGAACCCCGCCTCGGGATCGACGCTGAACGGAAGGTCCTCGAAGTCCACCCAGCCGTCCCAGCCCACCCCCGCCTCCGCGCCCGGACGCGGCAGGAGCCCGTGGCCGCCCGTGCGCCGGGGCAGCAGGCCCATGAGCTGCCAGCCGATCGTCCCCGAGGTATCGCCGAACACCAGGTTGAAGTTCGCGAACGGCCACTGGCGCGCCCGCTCGCGCAGGTCGGCGGCGCTGCGCGCACGGTCGGCCCGCAGAGTCCCCTCGATCGGCAGCGGCTCGAGCCACACCGCCCGCAGCGAGACGGCGGGGTGCTCCCCCTCCAGAGCGGGCGAGACGATCGGCCCGCGCGGGGTGACGAGAACCCGCTCCACGACGTCGTCGCCGCCGCGGACCGCGATCACCTCCTCGCGCACCTCGCACTCCACCCAGCCATCGGCGTCCCGTACGGAGCCGCCGTCCTGCGAGACCTCCTCCACGAACAGGTCGACGATGTCGGCCCCGCCGTTGGTCATTCCCCAGGCCACATGGCCGTTGTGACCGACGCCCATGCCCGGGCTCCCGGCCACGGTCGCGCCCGCCAGCTCCCACTCGGGCGTGGTGAGGTGGGCGAGGTACCACACGGACGGCAGCGTGGGCGGAAGGTGCGGGTCGTTGGCCACCAGCGGGCGCCCGGTGGCCGTGCGCGAGCCCGCCACCGCCCAGTTGTTCGAGCCGCCGCCGGCGCCGACCAATGCGGCCAGCGCCTCGATGTCGCCGGCCAGGTGGTCGATCGCCGTGCCGGCGGGCCGCCCGGGCGGCGCGGTCGCGGCCAGGCCGGCCGGGTAGGCGGGGTCGATGGCCGCCAGCGCCTCGGGGCCGTCGAGGGCGAGGACCCGCAGGCGGCTGAGCTCCATGTCCCAGTTGGCCGACAGGCCGAGCGCCAGCAGCTTCGTCGAGGCCAGGGCGTCCGCCGCGGTCCACGGCGTCGGGCGGCGGCGCAGCAGCGCGAGCTCGTGCGGGCGCCGGCGCGTGCCGTGCTCGAATCCGGCGTTGACCCCGCGGGCGTAGGCGTCGAGATACCCGCGCAGGTCACCGGCGAGAACCTCGAGCTGGGCCTGCGCCGCCCGGTGGATACCGGCGCGGCGCGAGAAGCGGTCGATCGCCAGGCCATCGGGGCCCACGAGCTCGGCCACCGTCCCGCGCCCGGCGCGCAGCAGCGTTTCGAGCTGGAAGCCGCGGTCCTGGGCGTGGCACAGGCCCAGCGCGAACCAGGCGTCCGCGTCCGCGCCGGCCGTGATGTGCGGGATCCCGTGCCCGTCGCGGCGAATCGTCACCGGCGCGCCGAGTCCTTCCACCGTCAGGGTGCCGCGGACCGTGGGCAGCCGGCGGCCGAGCAGCCGCAGGATCAGCCGCCCGAGGCTCAGTCGTCCTCCCGGTGGCGCAGGCGGTAGGCCATCCGCGACTGCAGCGACCACAGCTCGATGAACCCGGGCGAGGCCTGCTGGGAGAACAGGCCGCCGGACTCGCCGAACGAGGCCAGCGACTGGTCGTAGACGGCGTTGGGCGAGGAGCGCCGGACGACCCGGGCCGAGCCCTTGAACAGGCTCAGGGTGATCGTGCCGGTGACCTGGCGGTTGGCGTGCTCCATGTAGGCGTCGAGGTCCTCGCGCAGCGGCTCCCACCACAGGCCGGCGTAGACGAGGTAGGCCCAGTGCCGGTCCAGGCCGGCCTTGAACTGGTTCTGGTGGATGGTGCCCACGAGCCGCTCGAGCTCCTGGTGGGCGGTGAGCACGATCGTGGCCGCCGGCACCTCATAGATGTCTCGCACCTTGAGGCCGACGATGCGGTCCTCGAGCTGGTCGACGATCCCGACGCCGTGACGCGCCCCGAGGCGGGCCGCCTCCTCGATCAGGTCGACGAGCCCCATGCGGACTCCGTTGAGGCCAACGGGCACGCCCGCCTCGAAGGTCACCGAGACGTCCTCGGCCTCGTCGGGCGCCTCGTCGGGCGGGGTGACCAGCTGAAAGACGTCGCGGTCGGGCGCGTGGTCGAGGTCCTCGATCCAGCGCCCCTCGCTGGAGCGGCCCCACAGGTTGTCGTCGATCGAGTACGGGGCCAGCTCGGTCCCGCCCTTGACCGGGATCCCGTGCTGCCGGGCGTAGGCGATCTCCTCGTCGCGGCCCATCTGCCAGCCCCGCACGGGTGCGATGACCTTCAGCTCGGGCGCCAGCGTGGCGATCGTGGCCTCGATGCGCACCTGGTCGTTGCCCTTCCCGGTGCAGCCGTGGGCGATCGTGTCGCAGCCCGAGCGCCGGGCGTACTCGACGGCGAGCTTGGCGATCAGCGGCCGGCCCAGGGCGGTGAACAGCGGATAGCCGGAGCCGTAGAGCGCGTTGGCCTTGATCGCGGGCACCAGGTACTCGGCGGCGAACTCCTCGCGCGCATCGACGACGTGACACTCCGTCGCCCCGAGGTTGATCGCCTTGCCTTCGATCACGCCGTAGTCCTCGCCCGGCTGGCCGAGGTTCACCGTGAGGGCGACGACCTCGGCCTCGTACTGGTCCTGGATCCACTTGAGCATCACGCTCGTGTCCAGGCCGCCGCTGTAGAGCAGCAGGACCCGGTGGACGTCGCCGGGGTCGGCCTCGTAGGAGGCCGTGCGGATGTCTGTCACGCGGGTGGGCTCGCTCACGAGGAGCGCAAGCCTACGCGGTCAGGACTTGACGTCGACGACCCGGAAGGCGCCGCGCATGAACGGGTGTGCGCGGCACAGGTACGTGTACGTCCCGGGCGGCAGGTTCGCCGGGGTGCTCCAGTTGTCGCGCTGGGCGGCGATGGTGAAGCCCTTGGGCCCGAAGCCGAGCTGGCCGGAGTCGAAGTTCGGCGTGCCGTTGGCCAGCGGATAGCCCATGCCCGTGGACAGGTTGCAGGGCAGACGGCACGAGGTGATGGTGTGGAAGATGTCGCGCCCGGTGTCCTTGTTGACGAACTCCAGCGAGGAGCCCTGGGCGACGGCCGGCGGGTTGCGGGTTGAGCCCGAGCCGCGCAGGTCCCCGTACTCGTACTTGAAGTTGCCGATGCGCACGACGTTGCCGGGCGCGGTGCCGTTGGGCAGGGTGGACGGGTCGACGATCCCGATCTTGCCCGCGCCCCAGTGGTCGTTCTCGTGCAGGTGGCCGTGCGTGACCAGGCCCCTCGTCTGCACCTTGGCGGTGAACGGGTCCATCCCCGAGGAGTCGTCGTCGGACACCGCGCAGGGCATGATCCCCATCGACTCGTACCAGGAGCCGTACTTGGTGTCGTAGGTGGCGTGCACGGAGACGACGTCGCCGGGCTGGAGGTGCACGCGCCACTTGTCGGGCGTGCGGGTCATCGACAGGTCCCAGGAGACCGGCGGGCGCTTGCCCCAGTAGTGGGCGTCGGAGCGGAAGATCAGCTTGGAGCGGCCGCCGCGCTGGAGGCGCAGGTCGTCGTAGAGGCCGCCCGGGTGGATGTGGCCGAAGCAGGCCACGAGCGTCTGCTGGCGGTCGATCGTCGTCTCGTTGGGCCTGGCACCGCCCGGGTAGGCGTTGGGCGCCATGTCGGGGAACGTGAACTTGCCGTTGCGGCCGGACCCCTTGAGCACATCGAACACCGGGTAGATGTGCCCGCCCTCGACGTCGTTCCACATGGTGTGCACCGGGCGCATCTTCCGCCCGGTGGCCGAGTTGGCGGGGACGATGTCCAGTGTCCAGGTCAGATAGAGCTTGGCGCCCTTGTTGGTCAGGTCGTGGATCATGTCGTTGAGGATCCACGTGTCCTTGGGACTCACCGGATAGCCGTAGGGCCGCGGGGTCTTGACGATCGTCTTCTCCTCGCCGGTGGCGGAGAAGATCTCGGCCGGATAGCCCGGGGTCGCCTGGCCGCCGAAGCGCAGCCACACCCCGTGATGAAGATGGATGACGTCGGTGCGCGGGATCGAGCCGTCGCGGTAGGTCAGGTTGGGCGCGAAGCGGACGATGTAGCCGGCGATGTTCGGCTTGGGGACGTTGAAGCGGATCTTGATGATGTTCGTCCCCGGCGCGAGGTCGATCGGGTACTTGAACTTCATCCGCTTGACGTCCTTGGGGAGCTTCGTCTTGGCGCCGGCGGTGCCGGGAACGACGACGAGCGCGAGAAGGCCGAGGGCGAGGGCGAGCGGAATGAGTCGACGCATGGCGTTGGGCGGCGCCTGCCTCGCCGTGCGGGTCACTGTAGCACGGAAGTTGCAGCGTGACTGCGAATAGGCGCGCCGGGGCTACCATCGCCCCGTGCTTCCCGTCCTCGCCGCCGCCGCGGCGCTCGGCGCCGCCGGATCTCCGGCGCTGCGCCTCACCCCCGTCGCCCGGCTCTCCCAGCCGGTCACGGCCGCGGCTCCGCCGCACGACCTCCACCGCCTCGTCGTGGCCGAGCGCTCGGGACGGCTGATGCTCCTGCGCGACGGGCGCCTGGCCCGCCGGCCCTTCCTCGACCTGCGCCGCCGGGTCCAGATCCGCAGCCGGAACATCGGGCTCGACCAGGGGGGCATGCTCTCGCTGGCCTTCGCCCCCGACTACGCGACCTCACGGCGCTTCTACGTCCTCTACACGGACCGCGCCAACCGCGTGCGCGTCGACGAGTTCCGCCGGGCGCGGGGCAGCGCGAACCGCGCCGACCCCGCCTCGCGGCGCCTGATCATCTCGGTGCCACGCCGCTCGCCGGTGGACGTGGCCGGCGCGCTGGCCTTCGGCCCGGGCGGCCGGCTGTTCGCCTCCTTCGGTGAGGGGTCGGACTCCGCCAACAGCCAGGACCTCTCCACGCTCCAGGGCAAGCTCCTGCGCCTCGACCCGCGCCCGACCGCGACCGCGCCCTACCGCGTCCCGGCGGGCAACCCCTTCACCTCCACCCCGGGCGCGCGGCCCGAGATCTGGGCGCTGGGCCTGCGCACGCCGTGGCGGCTGTCCTTCGACCGGGGAGCGATGGCGGTGGCGGACGTGGGCGAGACGGCGGTCGAGGAGATCGACTACGCCCCCGCGGGGTCGGGTGCCGGCGCCAACTACGGCTGGCCGTTCTTCGAGGGCGACCGCCGCCTGACACCCGGCGGGACCGGGCTCACCGCTCCGGTGATCGTCCGGCCTCACGGCCGGCGCACCTGCGCCGTCATCGGCGGCCTCGTCGCCCACGACCCCCGGCTCCCCGGCCTGGCCGGCCGCTACCTGTACGGCGACCTGTGCAGCGGCGACGTGCGCTCGGCCCACCTGCGCCTCCCCTCGGCGACGGGCGACCGCCGCGAGCGCGTCTCGGCGCCGGGCCTGGACTCGTTCGCCCAGGATGGGCGGAGGCGCATCTACCTGGTCACGATCGGCGGGCCGGTCTACCGGCTCGATCCGCGGCGCTAGCTAACCCAGCAGCTCGCGCAGGCGCCCCAGCGCATCGTCCACCTCGATCTCCCCGATGATCAGGGGCGGCAGGAAGCGCACGGTCGTCGGGCCGGTGGCGTTGAGGACCAGCCGGCGCTCGAGCAGCGCCCGGCGCACCAGACCGGGGGCGTCGTCGACCTCGGCGGCCCGCATCAGGCCGAGCCCGCGCGTCCCCTGCACGCCGGGCAGCTCGGCCAGGCCCGCCCCGAGCCGCTCGCCCAGCTCGCGCACGCGCGCCAGCAGCGCCTCGTCGTCGATCACGTCCAGGGCGGCGTGCGCCGCGCGGGCGACCAGCGGGCCGCCGGCGAACGTCGAGCCATGGTCGCCGGGCGTCAGGACATCGGCCAGGCGCGGCCCGGTGATCAGGGCGCCGATCGGCAGCCCGCCGCCCAGCGCCTTGGCCACGGCCATCGCGTCCGGGACGACCGGGGTCTGCTCGTGCGCCCACAGCGTCCCGGTCCTCCCCATCCCCGACTGGATCTCGTCGAACACCAGCGCCGCGCCGGCCTCGTCGCAGGCCTCGCGGGCCGCCACCAGCAGCTCGTCGGGCAGCGGCCAGACTCCGGTCTCCCCCTGCACGGGCTCCAGCAGGACGGCGGCGGTGTCGTGCTCGGCGACCGCGTCGCGCAGCGCGCCGGGGTCCTTGGGCACCACCACGAAGCCGGGGACGAGCGGCGCGAACGGCGCCTGCTTGGACTCCTGGGGCGTGGCCGACAGGGCGCCGAAGGTCCGGCCGTGAAACGCGCCCTCGGCCACGATGATCTTGCCGCCGGGCCGCGCCTTGCGCACGAGCTTGAGCGCCGCCTCGATCGCCTCGGCGCCGGAGTTCGTGAAGAAGACCTTGCCCCCGAGCGAACGCTGCGACAGCCGCTTCGCCAGCCGCATCGGCGCCTCGGTGTAGAAGAGGTTGGTGGTGTGGGTGAGAATGCCCGCCTGCTCACGGACGGCCTCGACGACCTTGGGGTGGCAGTGGCCCACGCTGGTGACCGAGATGCCCGAGAGGAAGTCGAGGTACTCGTTGCCCTCGTCGTCCCACAGGCGCGCGCCCTCGCCGCGGACGAACTCCACGGGCAGGCGCGCGTAGGAGGGCACGACGGCCTCACGCTCCAGGCGCTGGAGATCGGCCAGGGTCATGCCCGGATCTTCGTCCCGATGCCGGCGTCGGTGAACAGCTCGAGCAGCAGCGAGTGCGGCACCCGGCCGTCGACGATGTGGGCGAAGGTCACGCCGGCGTCGACCGCGTCGACGCAGGCCGCGAGCTTGGGCCGCATGCCGCCGCCGACCTCCTCCAGCCCCGCGCGGACCTCGTCCACGGTGGCCTGGGAGACGAGGCTGCCGGGGTCGGCGGGGTCGCTCAGCCACCCCTCGACGTCGGTGAGAAACAGAACCTTGTAGGCGCCGAGCGCACCGGCCACTGCACCGGCGGCCTCGTCGGCGTTGACGTTGTGCGAGTTGCCCTCGCGGTCCGCGCCGACGCTGGCGATCACCGGGATGTAGTCCAGCGCGATGTGGTTGAGCACGTCCACGTCGACGCGCTCGATGCGCCCGACCAGCCCGATGTCTCGCCCGCTCGGCGAGGCCTGGCGCTCGACGCCGAACAGCAGCCCGTCGTCGCCGCACAGCCCGACGGCCGGCTGCCCGTGGCGGCCCAGGCGCAGGACGATGTCCTTGTTGACCTTGCCGACCAGCACCATCTTGGCCACCTCGACCGTGTCGGCGTCCGAGACGCGCAGCCCCTCGACGAACTCGACCGGCAGGTCCAGGCGCTTCATGTAGGCGGTGATGTCCGGGCCGCCGCCGTGCACGACCACCGGGTTGAGCCCGACGTACTTGAGCAGGACGACGTCGCGCGCGAACTCCTCGCGCAGCTCCGGGTCCTCCATCGCCGCGCCGCCGTACTTGATGACCACGGTCTTGCCGTGGAACTCTCGGATGTAGGGCAGCGCCTCGAGCAGTGTGGCTACGTCACGCATTCGGCTCCTAGGGGCAACGTCGGGGATCGGCCTGGGCCACGCGGAGGATCGCGGAGTGCACAGGCTCCACGATGATGAACTGATCCGGCTGGTCGCCGGGCATGCGGCGCCCCGCGCGGTAGGCGATGTACGGCGCCCCGGAGTACGGGACGCCGGGCGGGCAGGCTCGCGCCGCGCGGATGTCGGCGTCCGTCTGGGCGCCGGTGCGCCGGGCGCCGAGGTCGATGCTCGACCAGGGTGCCTCGAGCAGCGCGGGCGAGGTGGGCCGCGCCAGCACCGAGGCCGACTGCGCCGCCGTCAGGCCCAGGCCGGCCACCACCGCGGCGGACGCCGCCACCACGGAGGGCGGGGCCGCGCCGGCGCGCAGCTCGCGCCACAGCAGTACGACGGTGGTCGCGGCCAGGGCCACGGCCGGGGGCTCGAGCGGCACGATGACCTGGAGGTAGGTCCCGTGCTTGTAGAGCGTCGCCAGCAGGAGGCTCACCGACAGCAGCAGGGCGAGCAGCGTCTCCAGCAGCGCGCGGTCGGCCACGCGATCGCGCAGCAGCCAGGCGCCCAGCGCCACGAGCACGAGCGCCAGGTCGTTCCACGCCGCCTGGCCCCAGAGCTGGCCGATGTAGGAGACCGAGACGTGCCCGCTCTGGCGCTGCGCGGTGACGACGTTGTCCCACCCGGCCTGGCCGTAGAGAGCGAAGAAGGCGACCACCAGTACCGCTCCCGCGGCGGCCAGGCCGGCGGCGTAGGCCCAGCGCCGGGCGCAGACGGCCCCGACGGCCAGCGCGGGCAGCAGGAACGAGGCCTTCACCGCCACGGCCAGCGCGCCGAGCGCGCCCGCGGCCGCGGACCAGCGCGAGCGGGCGGCCAGGATCGCCCCGCCCAGCAGCACGGGCGCCCCGACCGTCTCGGGCAGCAGCTGCGTGTGCTCGGCCAGGCTCCAGGGCGTGAGCAGCGAGGCCAGCCCGGCCACGGCGGAGGCCACGGCGCCGCCGGTGAGCCGCCACACGGCGTGGGCGACGAGCGCGCCCTGGACGAGCAGCAGCGCGCCCAGCGCCCCGCGCAGGGCGCCGATGCCGTCGTGGACGGCGAACACGGCCCCGCCCAGCCAGAAGATCCCCGGGGGCTGGGCCGCGGCGATGTCGCGGTACAGCGAGGCGCTCCCCCGGATGGCGTGCGCGGTGTAGGCATAGACGCCGTCGCCCAGCTCGACGTAGGCCCCGCCCTGCCAGGCCGCCAGCGCGGCCAGGATGGCGGCGCCCAGCAGCCCATAGGCCACCATGGCGTTGGTCTCAGGTCGTGTACTCGGCATTGATCGTCACGTAGCCGTGACCCAGGTCGGAGAAGAAGACCTCGGCGTCGGCGCCCTCCCCGGGCAGGCCGATCGCGTACTCGACCTCCTTGGCCTTGACCGCCTCCGCCAGCGCCGCCTCGTCGTGCGGGACGGCGGCGCCGCCCGAGCACACGGTGACGCCCTCGATCGCGATGTCCAGCGGCAGCGGTGCCGTGCCCGGCAGGGCCATGCCCACCGCCTGGGCGATCCGCCCCCAGTTGGGGTCGCCGCCGCTGAGCGCGGTCTTGACCAGCGGCGAGTTGGCCACGGCCCGCGCCACGCCCTCGGCGTGGCTCGCGTGGCCGCCCTGCACGATCACCCGGCCCACCCGCGCCGAGCCCTCGCCGTCGGCCACGCACAGCAGCGCCAGCTGGCGCATGAGCGCGTCCAGCGCCTCGCCCAGCGCCAGCTCGTCGGGCGTCTCGGGCTCCACCCGGACCCCGGAGGCGCCGGAGGCCATCAGGAGCACGGTGTCGTTGGTCGAGAGCTGGCCGTCGACCGAGCAGCGCTCGAACGAGCGCTTGGAGGTCACGGAGAGGAGCAGATCGGCGGTCTCGGGCGACAGCTGAGCGTCGGTCTGCACGAAGCACAGCAGGGTGGCCAGGGCCGGCGAGATCATGCCCGCGCCCTTGGCCTGAGCGCTGAGCTTCACGTTACCCGAGGGCAGCGTGACCTCCAGCGACGCCAGCTTGGGAAAGGCGTCCGTCGTCCGGATGGCCTCGGCCAGCGCCACGTCGCCATCCGCGGAGAGCTCTCCGGCGGCGCGGGCCAGGCCCGAGACGACCTTCTGCGCCGGGAGCTGGACGCCGATCACGCCGGTGGACGCCACGGCGACCTGGTTCTCGGCCACGCCGCCGGCGATGGCGCCCGCGCCCTGCATCTTGGCCGCCGCGTCGAGGCCGGGGCGGCCGGTGGCCGCGTTCGCGTTGCCGGCGTTGGCCGCGACCACCCGCAGGTGCTCGAGGTCGCAGCGCTCCTGGCAGGTGAGCACCGGCGCGGCCAGCACGCCCGAGCGCGTGAAGCGCGCGGCGCTGACGGTCTCGGGCGCGTCGGACACCAGCAGGGCCACGTCGGGATCGCCGCTGGGCTTGATGCCCGCCCGCGACCCCGGCGGCCCGGAACCCGGCGGGCAGGCCGGAGCCCTCGGTCACGTGCCCGGGCGCCTCCACCCAGCGTGAGACGAAGAACGTCATGAGATCCCCTCGCCCTCGGGACGGCCGAACATCAGGTTGAGGTTCTGGACGGCCTGCGAGGCCGCGCCCTTCCACAGGTTGTCCAGCGAGGAGAAGACGAGCACCTTGCCCGTGCGCTCGTCCACCGCGGCGTGGATGCGGCAGATGTTGGTGTCGCGCACCTCGCGCACCCCCGGCGCGCCCTCGGCCAGCTCGACGAAGGGCTCTGACCCGTAGGCGTCCTCGAACAGCCCGCGCACCTCGTCCGCGCCGATCTCCCGCGTGGCCGTCACGTAGCAGGAGACCAGCTCCCCCTGGTCGAGCGGCAGCAGGTGCGGGATGAAGGTCACGGGATCGCCGGCGCCCAGGGCCGCCAGCTCCTGGTCGATCTCGGGCGCGTGGCGATGGCCGGCCACTCCGTAGGGGGTGACGTTCTCGTCCGCTGAGACGAAGTGCGTCTTGTCGGTGGCCGCCCGCCCGGCGCCCGAGACGCCCGACTTGGCGTCCACGACCGCGTCGGCGATCAGGCCGGCCCGTGCCAGCGGCGCCAGCGCGAGGATCGTGGCCGTGGGATAGCAGCCCGGGTTGGCCACGATCTCGGCGTCGGCGACCTGCTCGCGGTAGAGCTCGGGCAGCCCGTAGACGCCCCCGCCGAACAGACCGGGCGCGCCGTGCTCGCCATACCAGCGCTCGTAGGTGTCGCGGTCGCGCAGGCGGAAGTCCGCGGAGAGGTCGACGACCTTGACGCCCCGCTCGCGCAGGCCGGCCACGGTCGTCGCCGCGGCGCCGTGGGGGTAGGCCACGATCGCGGCGTCCACCTCACCGTGGCGGTCGAGGTCGAGCTCCTCCAGCATCAGCGGAACCCGGTAGCGGGGATAGAGCTCGTCGAGGCGCGCGCCGGCGTCGCTGCGCGCGGTGACGTGGCGCAGGTCGAAGAACGGATGGCGCCAGAGCAACTGCGCCGACAGGGCGCCGCCGTAGCCGCCGGCGCCGATCACGGTCACGTTGACGGCCCCGTCAGCCACGAAGCTCCGCCCCCAGTTCGGAGGCCAGCGCGGCGGCGATCGCCGCGCGGCGCTCGTTCACCTCCTCGTCGGTGAGGGTCCGGTCGGGCGCCCGGAACTCGAGCGCCACGGCGACGGAGACCCTCCCCTCGCCGATCTGCTCGCCCCGGTAGGCGTCGAACACGCGCGCGTTCCCCAGCAGGTCCCCCGCCGCCGCGCGCACGACGTCCAGCGCCCGCGCCGCGGGCACCTCGTCGGGCAGCACGATCGCCAGGTCCTGGCGGACGGCGGGGAAGGACGTGACGTCCTCGTAGACGTCGACCCGGGCCGCGGCCAGCTCGGCGACGCGGTCGAGGTCGAGCTCGAAGGCTGCCCCGCCGGGCAGGTCCCATTCGCGGGCGACGAGCGGATGCACCTCGCCCAGCCAGCCCACGACGTCATCGCCGGCCAGGACGGCGGCGCTGCGGCCGGGATGCAGGAAGGGCTCCTCCGCGCCACTCACCGACCAGGGCAGGCGCAGGGTGTCCAGCAGGCGGGCCAGGACGCCCTTGGCGGCGAACACGTCCGCCGCCGGGCCGGCCCCCGAGCGCCATCCGGAGGGCCGCGCGGCGCCGGTGTGCAGGACGCCGACGTGGCGGCGCTCGTCGGGCAGGTCCCCCTCCGCCTCGGCGATGTACACCGACCCGGTCTCGAACAGCGCCAGGTCCGCCGCCCCGCGCGCGGCGTTGTGAGCCGCCGCGTCGAGCAGCGAGGTCAGCAGCAGGGTGCGCATCTCGGACTGGTCCTCGGACAGCGGGTTGCGCAGGCGAACGGTGCGCCGGCGCCGGTCGTCGCCCGCGAGGCGCAGCCGGTCGGCCACACCCGGCGCCTGGAAGCTCCACCCCTGGATCTCGAACAGTCCGGCGCCGGCCAGCGCGTCCTCGACGCGCCGGCGCGCGCGCTGCGTGGGCGAGAGCCGCCCGCCGCCGTCGGGCCGCGAGGGCAGCGTCTGGGGCAGGCGGTCCACGCCGTCGATGCGCGCGACCTCCTCGACGAGGTCGATCTCACGCGTCACGTCGCCCCGGCGCCAGTCGGGCACGAGCGCCTCGACGGTGTCGCCGGCCACCGCGGCCTCGAAGCCCAGCGAGACGAGGATCTCCGCGCACCGCGCCGCCGGGATCTCCTTCCCCAGGAGCCTGGCCACCCGAGCCTCGCGCAGCGCCAGCTTGGCCGGCTCGGGGCCCGGCCCGCCCACGTCGATCGTCCCCGGCACGAGGCGCGCCCCGCACAGCTCGATCATCAGCGCGGTGGCCACGGCCTGGGCGTGCATCGCCTGCTCGGGCTGAAGCTGCTTCTCGAAGCGCCCGCTGGCCTCGCTGCGCAGGCCCAGGCGCGTGGACGTGCGCTTGATGTTCGGCCCGTTCCAGGTGGCCGCCTCGACCAGCACACGGGTGGTGTCGTCCGAGACCTCCGAGCGCGCGCCGCCCATCACCCCGGCGATCGACGTCGGGCCGTCGGCGTCGTCGATCACGACCACGTCCGAGTCCAGCCGGCGCACCACGCCGTCCAGCGTCTCGACCTCCTCGCCGGCGCCCGCCCGCCGCACGACCAGTCGCCCGCCGGCCACCCGGTCCCAGTCGAAGGCGTGGATCGGCTGCCCCGTCAGAAGCATCACGTAGTTGGTGATGTCCACGACGTTGCTGATCGGGCGCTGCCCGGCCGCCATCAGACGCGCCTTGAGCCACGGCGGCGAGGGCCCGATCTTCACGTCCTCGAACAATCTTCCGGTGAAGCGCGAGCACAGGTCTGGTACGTCAACCACGACCTCGGCCCCGGCAACCTCGCCGCTGGAGCCGGGGTCGGTCTTCCAGGGCGGGGGCTCCAGGTCGGCTCCGGTGGCGGCGTGGACCTCGCGCGCGATCCCGTAGAGGCCCAGGCAGTCCGGGCGGTTGGACGTGATCTCGAACTCCAGGACGTCCGTGGAGATGGGCAGGACCTCGGCCAGCGGCGTGCCCGGCGCCGGACCGTCGCCGTCGGGGCCCAGGACCAGGATTCCGGCGTGGTCGGTGCCGATTCCCAGCTCGTCCTCGGCCAGGACCATTCCCCGGGACTCGACGCCGCGCAGCTTGGCCACGCCCAGCTTCGTCCCGTCGGGCATGACCGCGCCGGGCCGGGCCACGGCCACCGTCTGGCCGGCGGCCACGTTGGGGGCTCCACAGACGATCTGCGCGGGCTCGCCGTCGCCCAGGTCCACGCGGCAGACGTGCAGGCGATCGGCGTCCGGGTGCGGAGCGACGTCGAGCACCCGTCCCACGACGAAGGCCTCCAGCGCCCCGACCCCGTGATGCTCGACGGTCTCGACCTTGATGCCCGTCATCGACATCCGGTCCGCCAGCTCGGTCGCCGGGAGATCGGGCACGACGTAGTCGTGCAGCCAGTTCAGCGGGACCCTCATCCGAACTGCTCCAGGAAGCGCACGTCGTTGTCGTAGAAGAGGCGCAGGTCGGGGACCTCGTGCTTGAGCATCGCGATCCGCTCGATCCCCATCCCGAAGGCGAAGCCCTGGACCCGCTCGGGGTCATAGCCGTTGCCGGCCGCGCCGGCCAGGACGTTGGGGTCGACCATCCCCGCGCCGAGGATCTCGATCCAGCGCTCGCCCTTGCACAGCGGGCAGCGCTCCCCGCCCGGCAGCTCGCCGGTGCCCCCGCAGCGGAAGCACGACACGTCCACCTCCACGCTGGGCTCGGTGAAGGGAAAGAAGTCGGGGCGCATCCGCACCTCGCGCTCCGGGCCGAACATGGCCCGCGCGAAGGCCAGCAGCGTGCCGTGCAGGTCGGCCATCGTGATGTCCTCGTCGATCGCCAGGCCCTCGACCTGGTGGAACTGCGGCGTGTGCGTGGCGTCGGAGTCCGGCCGGAAGACCCGGCCCGGGCAGATGATGTAGATCGGCGGCGGCTGGGCGAGCATCGAGCGCACCTGCACGGGCGACGTGTGGGTGCGCAGGAGCACGTCGTCGGAGACGTAGAACGTGTCCGTCTCCTCCCGCGCCGGGTGATTGGGATCGTGGTTGAGGGCGTCGAAGTTGTAGGCGACGGTCTCGATCTCCGGGCCCTCGGCCACGTCGAAGCCCAGGCCGAGGAAGATGTCCTCGATCTCGCGCCGCGTCTGCGTCAGGAGGTGCACGCGGCCGACGGGCGGTGCCGGATCCCCGGGCAGAGTCACGTCGACGCGGTCGGCCAGGAGCCGCGCGTCCAGCTCGCCCGCGTCCAGCTGCGCCGCGCGGGACTCGAGCAGGGCCTCGAGCGCCTGGCGCGCCTGGTTGGCCGCCTTGCCCACGGGGCCGCGCTCCTCGGCGGGCAGGTCGCGCACACCGCGCAGCAGCTGGGGCAGCTCGGCCTTGCGCCCGAGGAAGCGCACCCGCAGCTCCTCCAGCTCGGCGGTGGAGCCGGCCGCGGCGATCGCCGCCTCGGCCTCCTGGCGCAGCTCGTCGATCCGGTCCACCATCAGCGCGCGATCCTAGTCAGCTCATAGAGCGCGACCGTCGCCGCCATCGCCGCGTTGAGCGACTCCGAGGCGATCGGGATGTGCGCCACCCGGTCGCAGGCGGCCACGACCTCGTCGGGCAGCCCCTCCCGCTCGGCCCCGACGACCAGCGAGACCTCCCCCTTCGCCGGCCCGGTCAGCGGGTCGCCGGCGCGCGCCACGAGGGCCACGCGCTCGCCGGGCAGCTCCGCCGCGGTGCCCCGGGCCACGGGCACGGCGAATATCGCCCCCATGCTCGCCCGCACGGCCTTGGGCGAGAACGGGTCGGCGCAACCTGGGCCGAGCACGACGCTGCCGGCGCCGAAGGCCAGCGCGCTGCGCAGCACGGCTCCCACGTTGCCCGGATCGCGGACCCCGTGCAGGTACACGCACACCGGGCCCGTCGCCCGCGCCCAGCGCATCTCGTACACGCCGATGGCGCGCGTGCCCGAGCCCAGGGTCGAGGCCCCGGCCAGCAGGTCCACCTCGACCTCGGTGCCCGCCAGGCCGGACCCCGCGGCCACGAAGCGCTGCGCCGCGGGCCAGCCGGCCGCGTCGGCGGCGGCCAGCAGGTCCTCGCCCTCGGCCACGAAGCGCTCGTCGCGCGCCCGGGCCTCCCGGCGGTGCAGGCGGCGGATCTCCTTGAGGTGCTGGTTGGCGTTGGAAGTGATCACGGGAACGAAAAAGGGCGCCGGTCCTGAAGGAGCGGCGCCCGGGCGAGTGTGTGTCGTCGGTCTGCGGTCAGCTCGCCGACGCCTCGCGGGCGCGCTCGGCGAATCGGCGGAAGGTGTCGGCATCGCGGACTGCCATGTCCGCGAGCACCTTGCGGTCGAGCTCGACGCCGGCCAGCTTGAGGCCGTGCATGAACTGCGAGTAGCTCATGCCCTCGCGCCGGGCGGCGGCGTTGATGCGGGTGATCCACAGCCGGCGGAAGTCGCGCTTCTTGTTGCGCCGGTCGCGGTAGGCGTAGGAGTCGGCCTTGAGCAACGCCTCCTTGGCCCGCCGGTAGGACGAGTGGGCCTCGCCCCGGTAGCCCTTGGTACGCGCGAGCGTCGCGCGGCGCTTCTTGCGGGCGTTGACTGAGCGCTTGACCCGGGTCACCGGCCGTTGCCTCCCAGCAGCTTGCGCACCCGCGGCTGGTCCGCCGGAGCGATCTCGACCGGGTTGGCGAAGTGCCGCTTGCGCTTGGGCGACTTCTTCTCGAGGATGTGGCTCGAAAAGGAGTGACGGCCCCGGAGCTTGCCCGTGGCGGTCTTGCGGAAGCGCTTCTTGGCGCCCGAATGGGACTTCATCTTCGGCATGGAGACGGCAGGGTAGCGCAGACAAGGCAGCGCAAAACCTGTGCGCGCCGGGAAAACCTCACCCGGGCAGCCAACAGTGGCGCCATGTCCTTCCTCCGAGTGCAGTCACCCATCCCGGCCGCGCGGGCCCTCGAGGCCCAGATCGCCGACCTCCGCGATCAGGTCTTCGCGCTGGCCGACACGGCCCGAGGCGTCGTGCCCCACGACTACACCGCCCTGCACGTGAGCCTGCAGACGGCGTCCAACGAGCTCGGCGAGGCCGAGCGCGTCCTGCGGTCGGCCGTCGGGACCGACCTGCACCCGCTGGGCGTCTAGCTCTGGCCCTGGCCGGCGGGCGCCTGCTCGGCGGCGGGCTGCTCGGCCGCAGGCTGCTCGGCCGCAGGCTGCTCGGCCGCAGGCTGCTCGGCGCGCCGCCGTCGGCGGAAGCCGCCGCGGGCTTGTCCGGCTTGTCCGGCTTCTCGGCCGCCGCCTTCACGGGGCCGAGCATCATGGTCATGTTGCGCCCGTCCTGAAGCGGGCGCTGCTCGACGATCGCCAGGTCCTCGAGCTCCTCGGCCAGGCGGTCCAGCAGCATCCGGCCGCGCTCGGGATGGGCCATCTCGCGCCCGCGGAACATGATCGTGATCTTGACCTTGCTCTGATCGCGCAGGAAGCGCTCGACGTGGCCCTTCTTTGTGTCGTAGTCGTGCTGGGCGATCTTGGGCCGGAACTTGATCTCGCGCACCGTGACCTGCTGCTGGTGCTTGCGAGCGGCCTTCTGCTTCTGCTCCTGCTCGTACTTGTACTTCGAGTAGTCGAGCACGCGGCAGACGGGCGGCCGGGCGCCGGCGGCGACCTCGACGAGATCGAGATCGCGCTCCTGCGCATACGCGAGGGCCTCCGGCGTCTTGACGACTCCGATCTGCTCTCCGGTCTCGGAGATCAGGCGAACCTCGGGCACACGGATGCGCTCGTTGATCCGCGTCTGGTCCCGTTCAGGGGGCCGCCGGTCGAACCTGCGAGGGACCGGCACTAGCTGGCGTCGGCGCGCGTCAAGCGGACCGTATGTGCGGAAGGCGAATCAACGTGGGCGAGTATAGCGGCGGTCGGCGCTCACGCCGAACGGCTTTCCGTCTCGGCGCGGACCCGGGCGATGAACTCGTCCAGCGCGACGGCGCCCGCGTCGCCCTTGCGATGCTCGCGCAGAGAGACGGTCTGGTCGTCGGCCTCGCGGTCGCCGACGATCAGCATGTAGGGGATCTTGCGCAGCTCGGCGTCGCGGATCTTGCGCCCGGCCGACTCGGGGCGCTCGTCCACCTCGCCGCGCAGCCCGGCCGCGACCAGCCGCCCGGCCACCTCGCGCGCGTAGTCGAGATGCCGGTCGGCGATCGGCAGCACGATCGCCTGCACCGGGGCCAGCCAGACCGGGAACTGCCCCGCATAGTGCTCGGTAAGGATCCCGATGAAGCGCTCGAAGGACCCCAGCAGCGCGCGGTGCACCATGACCGGCCGGTGCGGCTCGTTGTCGGCGCCCGTGTACTCGAGCTCGAAGCGCTCGGGCATCTGATAGTCGAGCTGGACGGTCCCGAGCTGCCAGGAGCGCCCGATCGAGTCGCGCATGTGCAGGTCGATCTTGGGCCCGTAGAACGTTCCCTCTCCCGCGCCGATGTCGAACTCCAGGCCGCGCCGCTCCATCGCCGCCGCCAGCGCGCCCTCGGCGCGATCCCAGGTCTCGTCGGTGCCCAGGCGCTTCTCCGGGCGAGTGGAGAGCTCGAGCTTGGGCTCGAACCCGAACAGGTCGTACATGCGAAAGCCCATGTCCAGACAGCCGAGCACCTCGTCCTCGATCTGCTCGTCGGTGCAGAAGATGTGCGCGTCGTCCTGCGTGAAGGCGCGCACGCGCAGCAGGCCGTGCAGGACGCCCGAGGCCTCGTGGCGATGGACGAGTCCCGCCTCGGAGTAGCGGATCGGCAGGTCCCGGTAGGAGCGGGGCTCGGAGGCGTAGATCTGGGTGTGCGCCGGGCAGTTCATCGGCTTGAGCCCCATCTGGCGCCCGTCGATCTCCGTGAAGTACATGTTGTCCTTGTACTTGTCCCAGTGACCGCTGCGGTGCCACAGCGAGACGTCCGTGAGGATCGGCGTGCGGACCTCGTGGTAGCCGCGTGAGGCGTTCTCCTCGCGCACCAGGCGGGTGAGCTCGTTGAACAGCACCATCCCGTTGGGCTTCCAGAACGGCGCGCCGGGCGAGAGGTCGGTGAGCATGAAGAGGTCGAGCTCGCGCCCGATCTTGCGGTGGTCGCGCGCGCGGGCCTGCTCCATGCGCTCGAGGAACTCCTCCAGCTCGGCCTTGTCGAGGAAGGCCGTCCCGTAGATGCGGGTGAGCATCTGGCGGTCGGAGTCGCCGCGCCAGTAGGCGCCGGCCACCGACTGCAGCTTGAACGCCTTGACGGTCTTGGTGGTCGGGGCGTGAGGGCCGCGGCACAGGTCGGTGAACGGGCCGTTCGTGTAGAGCGAGACGGTGTCGACGCCCTTGTCGCCGGACGAGGTCGTCGATCAGCTCGACCTTGTAGTCCTGCCCCTCGGAGGCGAAGCGCTCCCGGGCCACGGAGACCGGCACCTCCTCGCGAACGAACGGCTCGGCGGCCTTGATGTGCTCGCGCATCTTCTCCTCGATGCGCGGGAGGTCGTCCTCGGAGACCCGTGTGTCGGAGGGGAACTCGAAGTCGTAGTAGAAGCCCTGCTCGATCGGCGGCCCGATCGAGATCTTCACCCCCGGATAGAGCTCCAGCACGGCCGTGGCCAGGACGTGGGCGGCGTCGTGGCGCACCAGCCAGAGGGCCTCCTCGGCGTTCTTGGCCGTGACGATGCTGATCTTCGCCCCGTCGGGCAGCGGCCGCGAGAGGTCGCGCAGCTCCCCGTCCACCTCGATCCCCAGCGCCGCCCGCGCCAGCCCGGCGCCGATGGCGGCCGCGGCGTCCGCGCCGGTCGCGCCGTCTTCGAGCTGCAGCTCGGTGCTGTCGGGGAGTGTCACCTTCATGGGCGGCTGATCGTATCCACGGCCGCTGTGTGACCGACCGCACACGAGCTGGGGCGAACGTACGTACGGTGAGGAGCGACGGTTTCGCCGCTCCGGCGCCGCAGGGGGACTTCGCGCGCCGGACCGCCGTCACAACCGACCGGCTCTCACGCCGACGCGTCCGGGATGGACGTGCGCGCACGGGCCGTGGCGAAAGGACGTGACCAAGCATGCGGATTCGCACGCTCTGGCCCGCCGCGATCGTTGCCGTGGCCGTGGCCGCACCGGTCAGCATCGCGCTGGCCGCAACCGACCGGACTTCCGAGACGCAGCCGGCCCCGACCGTGCTGCGCGCCCCGCTCGCCGGGCACGCCACGGCGGCCGGCGCCATGCGCGAGGCCGGCCGCGGGCGCATCGCCCGCGAGCACCTGCGCCTCGCCCGCCGCTACGACGCGCTGACCGGCCACCACACGGCCCGCGGCGCCGAGCGTCGTGCATTGAGACTGAAGCCGGCCCGCCTGCGGGCCATGAACCGCGCGCTGCGCGACGAGGTCAGCGAGCTCGACGTTCCCGTCCCGGCCGTCCTGGACAAGGTCGCCCAGTGCGAGTCGCACGGCGATCCCAAGGCGATCGGTGGCGGCGGCTCGTTCCGCGGCGCTTTCCAATTCATGCGCTCCACCTGGGCCAGTGTGGGCGGTCACGGAGACCCGGCTGCCGCACCGCTCAAGGAGCAGTACCGTCGCGCCGCGATCCTCATGGCGCGCTCAGGCTCCTCGCCCTGGCCCGTCTGCGGCGCCTGACGCATCCGCGCGAGGCGGGCGGGGTAGGCGCGGGTTGTAGATTCGCCCGCCCATGGACCCCGCCCGCCTCCGCGATCAGTTTCCCGTCCTGCGCCACGCCGCCTACCTGAACGCCGGCACGTGCGGGCCGGTGGCGAGCGTCGCGGTCGAGGCGACCATCGCCGAGCTGCGCCAGGCCGAGAAGGCGGGTCGCGGGCGCAAGCGTTTCGAGCGCCGCGGGGAGCTGTCGTCCGCCCTGCGCACGGCCTACGCCGAGCGGCTGGGCTGCGCGCCCGAGGACGTGGCGCTCACGTCGTCCACCACCGACGGCGTGGGAGTCGCCCTCGCCGGGCTCGACCTCGGGCCCGGCGACGAGGTCATCACCTCCGACGCCGAGCACCCCGGCCTCAACGGACCCCTCCAGGCCGCGCGCGACCTACGTGGCGCCGAGATCCGCGCCGTGGCGCTGGCCGACGTCGCCGACGCCGTCGGCCCCAGGACCAAGGCGGTCGCCTGCTCCCACGTGAGCTGGGTCACCGGAGAGCTCGCCCCGGCCGCGCTGGCCGAGGTGGACGTCCCCGTCCTGCTCGACGGCGCCCAGGGTGTCGGCGCGGTCGCCGTGGACGTCGCGGCCCTGGGCTGCGACCTCTACGCCGGGTCGGGCCAGAAGTGGCTGTGCGGACCGGAGGGCACGGGGATGCTCTACGTCTCCCCCGCCTTGCTCGACCGGGTCGCCGTCACCCGGCGCGGCTACCAGAGCTTCATCGACGCCAACGCCGGCCTGGAGGCCGAGCTGCACCCGGGCGCGCGGCGCTTCGACTCCCCGGGCATCGCCAACGAGGCCCTGGCCAACGCGCTGGCCGCCCACGAGACGCTGAGCTCCGAGGGCTGGGACGACGTCCACGCCCGCGCCCGCGACCTGGCCGGCCGGCTGGCGGAGATGCTCGAAGCCCGCGGCCGGGAGGTCTGCCCCCGGAGCCCGACCACGCTGGTCAGCTGGCACGACGAGGATCCGCCGGCCACCCGTGACCGCCTGGTCGAGGCCGGGATCATGATCCGCGACCTCCCGAACCGCCCGATCCTGCGCGCCTCCGTGGGCGCGTGGAACGACGAGTCAGACCTCGAGCGCCTGGTCGAAGCGCTCTAGGCCGGGGCGATCGGCTCGCCCACCGCCAGCAGGTTGCCCTCGCTGTCGCGAAACCACGCGCCGCGCTCGCCCACTCCGCCCTTACTCGGGTAGTTGCCCTCGACCTCGACGACGCCGCCGACCGTGGTGAGCCCGGGCAGGTCGTACTCCTCGAACACCACCCCGCGGCCGCGCAGCTCGGCCATGGTGGCGCCGAGGTCGGAGACGTCGAAGGCCATCTGCGTGTGGTCGCCGGAGGCCGCGCCGCCGGAGGCGAACACGACGAAATCCCCGCCGGCGCACCGGTAGAGCAGACCCCCCGGGCGCTCCTCGAAGGGCTCGAGGCCCAGCTTCTGTGAGTAGAAGTCCCGGGCCCGGTCGAGATCCTGGGCCGGAAGCCGGGTGACCGGCCTGCCGTCGGCGAGCATGTTTGCGCCTCTCAGTCGTGGCGGTAGCTTCTCGGCACTGTGTCACGAGGAGGAGGTGCCGGGATGGACGGGGCATTTGCCGGGCGAGCCAGGGCGGGAATCGCGGCGGGGGTGGTACTGGCCGCGCTGGCGTGCCTCACGGTCGCCTCTCCCTCGCCGGCGGGGAACACCCAGCGCTGCGATCACCGCAAGGCGACGATCGTCGGGACGAGCGCCGGCGACAAGATCTACGGGACGAACGGAACGGACGTGATCGTCTCCCTGGGCGGCCGCGACGAGGTGCACGGCCTGGGCGGCGACGACCTGATCTGCAGCGGCGCCGGGCGAGACGACGTCATCGGCGGCAGCGGGGACGACTATCTCTCCGGCGGTTCCGGAGATGACGGCCTCTTCGGCGGCAGCGGTGACGACGTCGAGTTCGGCGGTGACGGTAACGACGCTCTCAGCGGCGGCAGCGGTGAGGACTACCTCGGCGGCGACACCCTGCTCCCCTTCCCGCACGACACCTGCGACGGCGGGGACGGCACGAACGACACCGCGCTCGGAGATTGCGAGGCCCGGCCGAACGTGCCGTGACTCTCAGCGGCGGATCCACCGACGCCGGGCCAGCGCGCGGGCCCGGCGTCGGCGGCGTGCATTCCAGACGCTAGGAGATCGCCTTTCCGGCGTCCTCCGCCTTCTTTCGAGCCGCCTGCACCTCGCCGGCCAGCTCACCGAACTGCTTACCGGCCTTCTGGACCTCCTTGGCCAGGCCATTCAGCCCGCTGCCGGTGCCCGGAACCGGGATTCCGAGGACCTTCTTGGGACGGCGATGCCGGCGCTCCAGCACGACCCCTCCGACGATGCCGACCGCGGCGGTCGCCACCGGCACGGCCACGTTCTTCAGCGGGCCGGCAGCGCTCCGCGCCGGCTGCGCTGCGCTCCTGACCTTGTCGGCGATACCGCCGCCGTTCTGCGCCGCCGGGCGCTGCCCGCTCGTCCGGCGCGAGCCGGAGTTGCGCGACGGCGCCTTGGACGACGTCCCGCGCTTGCGCGCGGGCGGACTGCTCCTCTTGCCGTTGGCGGAGGCCTTGGACCTGGTCCCCGCCGAGCGGCCGCTCGACTTCGAGCGGTTGGCTGTCTGAGCCATGTTGAACTCCCCTTCCCCTAGGTGGTTCGTGCTCGCGGCTTACCCCGCGCGCCCGCCCTGACACGCCCCGGGCTCGTCAGCCGCGCCGCGGAAGGCGGCGTGAGGTCAGCCCCGAGAGCAGGACCTCGATCGGCGACTGGCGCCGGTGCTCACCCGCCTCCGCCCGCATCGTCTGCACGTCGTTGCTCAGACGGCCGACGTTCACGGACGCCACCGCGATCTGGCGGGCCAACTCGGCCGTGCCGCTTCGGTGCGGCCTGAGCAGACGGCTGGCCAGAAACCCCCCGGCCATGCCCGCAGCGGCCGCGCCTCCGGCGATCGCGCCGGTCGCGGCCCGCGAGGGAGCGGCGGATCGTGTCGTCGACTGCTCCATGGACTCCTCCCAGTTCGTTCCTTCCCCGTCGAGGGTTTACCCCGTCGGAAACGACCCGAACTTCCGCGAGACCCTCGCCAGCACCTCCGGCGCCAGCGCCGCGGTGAGCGCCAGATCGTCGGGCATCGACGCCCGGTAGACGGGTACGGCCTCGGCCAGGCGGGCGCACTGTCCGAAGGCCCGGGCGAACGCGGCTCCCGGGATGACGATCGCACTCCCGATCAGCGCGCGGGCGGCGGTCACGGGATCGAGCCGCTCGACCTGCGGCCCGTCGGGGCCGCGGGGCGCCAGGCTCACGACGGCGAGCACCGGAGCGGGCGACGTCGCGCGCAGGCCCGGGGGCACCGGCTCCACGCGCTTCATCTCTCCGGCGGCTCCGACGGTCCGGATCCCGTGTGGGCCGGGCCAGGCCACCGGGCCGGTCGCGGTGAGGTCGACGACGACCCCGTCCTCGGCCAGGACGCGGTATCCGGCCCGCGAGAGCAGCAGCGCCAGGGTGGACTTGCCCCGGCCGCTGGGCCCGCAGAACAGCACCGCCCCCTCGGGCAGCAGGACGGCCGAGGCATGGAGGACGAGGTCGCCGAGGCAGACGACCGCAAGCGGCAGCGCGGTGGCCGTCATGCGGTGCTGCCAGGCGAAGCCGGTGCCGTCACGCGGCTCCGCGTGGATCCGCCCCACCGGGTCGGTCTCGACCAGGAAGGCCCCGGTTTCGCTGCACTCTCCCAGCAGGCCATCCCGCGTCCGGGTCAGCGAGAGCCACTGCGGGCCGCCCCGCACCTCCGCCCGGGCGATCAGCTCCCCCTCGACGTCGGCCAGCGGTCGCCGAGCACGGACGAGCTCGAGGCGGCCCCGGGGCGCATCGGCGTCCAGGAGCCGCTCCAGCGGCATCTCCGACGCGACCTCGTAGCCGAAGATCGACGCGGCCATCCTCCTCTACGCTAGCGCCGTGAGCTCGCAGCCCGGGACGTCCACGACGCGGCGAAGGGACGACCTGATCGTCGAGCGCGTGCACGACGAGACGCTCATCTTCGACCCCGCCAGCCAGCGCTTCACCCGCCTCAACCTGGCCGGCTCGCTGCTCTGGGAGGCGCTCGGGGACACCTCGACGGTGGCGGACCTCGCAGCGCGACTTGAGCGGGAATACACGCTCGACCCGGCGGTGGCGCGCGCCGACGCCGACGCCTTCGTGCAGGAGCTCTCCTCCCGGGGTCTCCTCACCGGCGAGGCGGGCTAGAGCGTCTCGAGGACACCGGTCGGCGCGTCGGCCCCGGCGGGCGGCGGCGCACCCGGGCGCAGCACGGGGCGCAGGATGCCGCGCACCAGCAGGTCGTGCACTCCCGCCAGCGCGTCCTGCTCCAGCCGCGCCAGGGGCACGGAGGGATGGACCGCCGCCAGCCGGGCGACGGCCGCCCCGGCGTCGCCGTCGTCGCAGGCGTCCATGACCAGCGCCGCGGTGCGATTGATCCGCACGACCCGCCGCGCGTCCGTGACGCGGACGATCCGGGCCCCGAAGCCGTCGGTGGCGTGGCGCACCGGGCCCAGGCGATAGCGGCGGGCGAAGCCCAGCTCCCGGACGAGGTCGCGATCGGCGGCCGGGTCCGCCGGACCCGGATCCGCCGGGACGGGCAGCCTCGGCGCCTCCTCGGGCGGCGCCGGCGGCCCGCCGCCGCCCATGAGGTCGACGTCCGGGTCGCGATAGGGGAGCAGCGCGCCGGTGTGCAGTTCGGTCGTCTCCCCCAGGCCGCCGGCCCAGCCGGCGATCCGGGGATCGGACCAGCCCACGACCATCTGCTCCCAGCACGCCGCCAGCCCGTCGCGCGACGCGTTCCCGAAGGCGAACGGGTTCGCCGACTCCATCCGGGCCGCCCCGTCGGGGCGGACGAGCAGCGACGCGGGCGCCTTGCCCGGCAGTCCCGCCACGGTGGCGTCGGGGTTGAGCACCTGAACGGGCACCCGTCCGCCGTGGCGCTTCTCGAAGTCGCGCGCCACCGTCTCGATCGAGCGGCGGCTCACATGCCAGCGTCCCGAGCGCCCGGCGGCCCCGAGTTGAATGACCGGCGAGAGGCGGAGCCGCGGCACCCCGAGCGTCCACATCGCCTCGAGGAAGTCGTCGAGCCCAGCCCGGTTGTCGGGCGTCACCACGTGTGCGACATGCACTCTGACCCCCCGGGCGAGCAGGCGGTCCACGGCGAGCACCGCCCGGCGCCAGCTGCCCGGCAGGCCCCGGGCACGATCGTGCACGGCAGCGGAGGCCCCGTCGATCGAGATCTGCACGGTCACTCCGCGCAGCCGGGCCAGCCGATCGGCCAGGGCGTCATCGACGAACCAGCCATTCGTGCTCAGCGTGATCCCGACGCCAGCGGCGTCGAGGCGCTCCATCACCTCGAGGGCCAGTTCACGGCGCATGAGGGGCTCTCCCCCGGTCACGACCGCCTCGATGATTCCCAGCTCCAGGGCCTCGTCGGCGATCCGCCGCCAGGCGTCATCCTCGAGATCCGCAGTCCGGGCGAGGGTGTGGCGGGGGGAGTCCGTGTAACAGAAGCCGCAGCGCAGGTTGCAGCTGTGCGTCAGCTCCAGCTTCACCCCGAGCGGGCGCTCCTGGGCGCCGCGTGCCGGAGCACGGCGGATGCGCAGGGCGGCGCGGCGAAGCGCCACGCCGGCGTCGAGTCGATCGACCAGTGCCACCCGGGACGCCGTCAGGAGAACTGGATGGCCATCGCCGCGGTCGAGTCCGGCTCGTCGGCCGAGACGTCCTCGGCGAGCGGCGGCTCGTACTCGCAGGACGTGCCGCCATCCGGCTGGGGCTCGGGGAGCTCCTCCCGGTCCGGCATCGTCATGACGCGATTACCGGAGCGGTGCTGAGCGGATCGTCCGCCGGGACGTCCATCGCCGCCGGCGCCTCGTAGGGCGGCTCGTCGGTCTCGGGACGATCGATCGCGGGCTCGTCGGCCATCAGCTCGTCGCGAATCCGGCGGCGGTGAGGAACGGCTCCTCGGCGGAGACATCGTCAGCCGCCGGCGCCTCGTATGGCGGCTCCCGCGGCTCGGGCTGCTCGGGCGGACGGGCTTCGTGATCGGTCGGCATGCGTAGAAACCTAGCTTCAGCTCCGGCTGTTGGCAAGGGCGGCCGGTGAGGCCAGACGCGACGTTATCCACCCGGGACGACCGGGTATTGATCCTGGCCAGCCGAAGAGGTTGGACCGCGTTGTCGCAAGAACTCCGCATCCCTGCGGCGGACACTCAGCTCTTCGCCATCGATACCCCGGGTGGCGCGCCTCCCCTGCTCTTCCTCAGCGGCGGATTTGGCGCCGTGAGCGACTGGAATCGCGTCCTCCGTGTTCTGGCCGGGAAGTACCGCACGGTGCGATTCGACGCGCGGGCGCGCGGGAGGTCGGGCACATCGGCCGACTACTCCGTCCGGGGGGCGGTCGCCGACATCGGGAGCGTCATCGACGCCACCCACGTCGAACGCCCGGTCCTCGTCGGGTGGTCCTACGGCGCCACGCTCGCGGTGCGATACGCGGCCCAGCATCCCGAGCAGGTCGGCGGATTGGTGCTCGTCGACGGCGCCTACCCGATCTCCATGTTCGACGAGGCTGGAGAGGAGAAGGTCCGCGCGCAGTTTCGCCGGCTGGGGTGGCTCATGCGCATCATGGCGGCACTCGGCCGCTCGGCGAAGATGTCTCCCGCCGAGTCCGCCGATGTCGTGATCGAGATGGACGCCGTCAACGGCGAGCTCGCGCCCGACTTCACGACGCTGAAGTGCCCGACCGTGTTCGTCGTCGGGACCGGAGCCCACTCGGGCGCCACCGAGGAGGAGATGCGCACGGTGCGCGCCGCCGTCACCAACGCCGAGGCGAGCAACGAGCGCGTGTCCGTATTCGCGACCACGCCCCACAAGCACACGCAGATCCTCAGCCGGGCCCCCGACACGGTGGCCGCCGCGATCGAGGACGTGATCCACCGGTCCTCCTGACCGGGGTCCTCGAAGAGTGGGCGATACTGGGCTCGAACCAGTGACCTCCGCCTTGTCGAGGCGGCGCTCTCCCAGCTGAGCTAATCGCCCTGGGAAGGCGATCAGGGTACCAACGGCGCGGCGGACCGCGCCGTCGGGCCCCGTCCCTCCATGTACCGGCTAGTGGGCCTTGGCGTAGTCCCCGATCTCGCCGAAGTCGACCATCACGCAGGCCTCGTTGCCGGTCACCTCGGCGTCGTGGCCCGGCGGGATCGCGAACGCCTCCCCGGCCTTGATCTCGGTGTCCGTCCCGTCGTCCATGTGGACGACCATGCTGCCGGCCAGGCAGTAGCCGACGTGGGCCACCTGGCACGACTCCGTGCCCGCGATCGGCTTCACGTTCTCCGACCACTTCCAGCCCGGCTCGAACGTCCCGCGGCCCACCGGCTTCCCGGCCACGTTGACGACCTCCACGCCGCCGTTGCCCTGGAACGGCCGCGTCTCCTCGGGGCTCTCGAACGTCTTGGCCTCGACACTCGCCATGGGAGCTCTCCTTCCCGTCGCTTGCTCCGCGCGCAGGCCGACCCTACTCCCGCCCCCCGGGCCGGGCAACCGTCCCACTGGCTAGGCTTGGACGAGCACCCACGGCGCCGTGGGAGAGTGGCTATCCAGCGGCCTGCAAAGCCGTTTACACCAGTTCGATTCTGGTCGGCGCCTTGCCCGGACCGGAGGGGGTATAACTCCCGCCGGGAGGTCTTGCGGTGAGGCGCTTCTACAGACGCGGGGGATTCGCGGCGCTCGTCGTGGCCGTGACGCTGCTCGCCGCCGGGACCGCCGGCGCCGCGCCCGATCCCTCGCCTGACGGAGCGAACGACTTCTCGTGCCGTCCCTCGGCCGCCCATCCGCGGCCCGTCGTGCTCGTCCACGGCCTCTCGGCGACGATGTACGCCAACTGGAACTACCACGCGCCGCGGCTGCGGGCGGCCGGGTACTGCGTCTTCGCGCTCACCTACGGCGTCGACTCGCGCACCACCGATTGGCCCTATTCGCCGGGCGGCGTCGTGCGCATGGAGGAAAGCAGCCACGAGCTCGCCGCCTTCGTCGACCGCGTCCTGGCCGCGACCGGGGCGAGCCAGGTCGACATCGTGGGCCACTCGGAGGGCACGGTCATGCCGCGCTGGTACCTGGAGCGCCTGGGCGGCGCCGCCAAGGTCCGCCACTTCGTCGCCCTGACCCCGCTGTGGCGCGGGACCAACCTGGCGGGCGCCGCCTTCCTGCGTGACTCCGCCGCCCCCTTCGGGCTCTCGGACCCGATCGTCAACGCGGTGGGCTCGTTCTGCGCGTCGTGCCCGGAGTTCCTGCGCGGCTCGCCCTATCTCAACGACCTCAACGCCGACGGCGAGGCCGTCCCGGGCATCGAGCACACGAACATCGTCACCCGCTACGACGAGCTCGTCGTGCCCTACACCAGCGGACTGATGCGCGACGGCGGGACGAACCTCGTGCTCCAAAATGTCTGCCCGCTCGACCTCGACGATCACGCCGCCATGGCCTTCGACCCGGTCGTCACGCAGCTCATCCTCAACGCGCTGGATCCCCCGCACGCGGCTCCGGTGCGCTGCGCCTGATCGCCACAGAGGCGGCGTTGTAGGGTCGCGGCGATGACCGCCTACGACCCGTCCGAGTGGTCCGACCTCTTCGTCGCCTCCGCCGGCGCCTCGGCCGCCCTGGCCGGGCTCGTGTTCGTCGCGGTGTCGATCAACCTCGAGCGGATCCTCTCGCTGCCCGGCATCCTCGAGCGGGCGTTGGAGACGCTGATCCTGCTCATGAGCGTCACCGTCGTCTCGGCATCGGCCTGATTCACGCTCACGAGCCTGGCCCTCGTGCCGTTCCTCGTCGGCGCGATCACCCTGCTCGCCGAGTCCGGCGGCGGCCTGTACTGGACCGCCGCCGGCATCGTCGGCTCGCTCGTGGCCGGAGTCGTCAACGCCTGGGTGCTTCTGGTCGAGATCCTGCGCTGAACCTGTGCAGGAGGTGCGGCGTCCGGACGATCGCGGACACTGCGCGCCATGGCGAACGAGGGCCAGTCACGTCCCACGCTGTGGATCGGCATCGCGGTCGTGTGCGCGCTCGCGGCCATCGGCCTCGGCATCTGGGCGTTCTCGACGAAGTCGGACCTCGACGACGCCAACGCCAAGATCGACAAGCTCGAGCAGCAGTCGACCTCCCAGGAGGCGGCCGCGGCGAGCACCGAGGCGAACGACCTCGCGAAGGACGTCGCCGAGAAGGCCCGCTACCGGCGCGTGCGCCGCAGCCTGATCAGCACGCGGCGTCAGAAGGAGAACCTCCACCGGCGCATCCAGATCGAGTCGGGCCAGCTCTCGGAGGCCCGGACGCAGCTCGCCAACGCGAACACCGTCGCCGAGCGGCGCCGAGCGCAGCTCAACGTCGCCCAGCAGGAGCGCGACGTCGCCGCCGCGTGCGCGCGCAACTCGGTGGCCGCCATGGCCGACTTCTTCGACGCCTCCTCGGCGACCGTGGGCGCCCGGGCCGCCGTCAAGAAGCTCCAGACGGCCCAGCCGCTGTGCGAGCAGGCGCTGCGCTGACCCGCTGAGGGCGGGACGCCCGCGGCCCGTCGCTACCCTCGGGCTCGCCCATGCCGCGCCGCGAGGACCTCCGCAACGTCGCCATCGTCGCCCATGTCGATCATGGGAAGACGACGCTGGTCGACGCCATGCTCTGGCAGTCGGGCGCCTTCCGCGCCAACCAGGACGTGGCCGACCGCGTGCTCGACTCGATGGACCTCGAGCGCGAGAAGGGCATCACGATCCTGGCCAAGAACACGGCCGTGCGCTACCGCGACGTCAAGCTCAACATCGTCGACACGCCCGGCCACGCCGACTTCGGCGGCGAGGTCGAGCGCGGCCTGACGATGGTCGACGGGGTGCTCCTCCTGGTCGACGCCAGCGAGGGCCCCCTCCCCCAGACCCGCTTCGTGCTGCGCAAGGCGCTCGAGGCTCGCCTGCCGATCATCCTCGTCGTCAACAAGGTCGACCGCCCCGATGCCCGCATCGCCGAGGTCGTGGACGAGGTCTACGAGCTCTTCCTCGACCTCGACGCCGACGAGGAGCAGATCGAGTTCCCGATCGTCTACACGAACGCCCGGGCCGGCTGGGCCTCGCTGCAGGAGGGCGTCGAGGGCACCGACCTCGCCCCGCTCATGGACCTGCTGCTGGAGCGCATCCCCGCGCCCGAGTTCGAGGACGGCCATCCCCTTCAGGCCCACGTCACCAACCTCGACGCCTCCGACTACCTCGGTCGCCTGGCCCTGTGCCGGGTGCGCAACGGCACCGTCCGCTCCGGCCAGCCCATCGCCTGGTGCCGGGGCGACGAGCGCATCGAGCGCGCCGAGGTCCGCGAGCTCTACGTGACCGAGGCGCTGGATCGCGTGCCCGCCGACGAGGCCGGACCGGGCGAGATCATCGCGGTGGCCGGGCTGCCCGACGTGATGATCGGCGACACGCTGGCCGACCCCGAGGACCCGCGGCCGCTCCCGGTCATCACGGTCGACGAGCCGTCGCTGTCGGTGGTCGTGGGCATCAACACCTCTCCCCTGGCCGGCCAGGACGGCGACAAGCTGACGGCGCGCCAGATCCGCGAGCGCCTGGATCGCGAGCTCGTCGGCAACGTCTCCATCCGCGTGCGCGACACCGAGCGCCCGGACGCGTGGGACGTACAGGGCCGCGGTGAGCTCCAGCTGGCCGTGCTCGTCGAGATCATGCGCCGCGAGGGCTTCGAGCTCACCGTCGGCCAGCCCCAGGTGGTGACCCGCGAGGTCGACGGCCGCGTCCACGAGCCCGTGGAGCGCCTGGCCATCGACGTCCCCGACGAGTACGTCGGGGTGATCACGCAGATGCTCGCCCTGCGCAAGGGCCGGCTCGAGCAGATGGTCAACCACGGCACCGGCTGGGTGCGCATGGAGTACCTGGTCGCGGCCCGCGGGCTGATCGGCTTCCGGACCGAGTTCCTCACCGAGACGCGCGGCACCGGCATCCTGCATCACGTCTTCGACCGCTGGGAGCCGTGGGCCGGCGACCTGCGTACCCGCCCGACCGGCGCGCTCGTGGCCGACCGCCGGGGCGTCACCGCCACCTTCGCCCTGTTCGGTCTCCAGGAGCGCGGCACGCTGTTCGTGGGCCCCGGCGAGGAGGTCTACGAGGGCATGATCGTGGGCGAGAACTCCCGGGCGGACGACCTGGACGTCAACGCGGTCAAGGAGAAGCACCTGACCAACATGCGCTCCTCCACCTCCGACGTCCTCGTGCGCCTCGTGCCCGCTCGCCAGCTGTCGCTCGACCAGGCCCTGGAGTTCCTGCGCGAGGACGAATGCGCCGAGGTGACTCCCGACACCGTGCGCCTGCGCAAGCTCGAGCTCGAGAAGACTGCCCGCGTCAAGGCGGCGCGCCGCGTACGGGCCGCCGCGAACGCAAACGCCTAGCCGCTCACACCTCGCTCGACTGGGACCAGATGTTGATGTCGCCCTCCACGGCGTGGCGGTCGATCTCCGCCACCTCGGACTCCTCGAGCGCCAGGCGCTCCAGGGCGGCGACGTTCTGCTCGAGCTGGTCGACGCTCGACGCTCCGACCAGGGTCGACGTGATGCGCGGGTCGCGCAGCGTCCAGGCCACGGCGAGCTGAGCCAGGCTCTGGCCCCGCCCCTGCGCGATCTCGTGGAGGGCGCGGATGCGATCGAGGTTCTCGTCGGTGAGCTTCTCGCCGGGGAAGTAGTTGCCGATGGCGGCGCGCGAGTCCTCGGGCACACCGTCCAGGTACTTGTCCGTGAGCAGGCCCTGGGCGAGCGGGGAGAACACGATGGCGCCCACCCCCTCGCGCTCCAGCACGTCGAGCAGCCCCTCCTCGATCCAGCGGTTGAGCAGAGAGTAGGACGGCTGGTGGATGAGCAGGGGCGTGCCCAGTTCGCGCAGGATCTTGGCCGCCTCCTCCGTGCGCTGGGGCGAGTAGGAGGAGATCCCGGCGTATAGCGCCTTGCCCTGGCGCACGGCGCTGTCCAGCGCCCCCATGGTCTCCGCCAGAGGCGTGTCCGGGTCGGCGCGGTGCGAGTAGAAGATGTCCACGTAGTCCAGGTCCATCCGCGACAGGCTCTGATCCAGGCTCGAGAGCAGGTACTTGCGCGAGCCCCACTCGCCGTAGGGCCCCGGCCACATGTCATAGCCGGCCTTGGTGGAGATGACGAGCTCGTCGCGGTACGGGCGCAGGTCCTTCTCGAGCATGCGCCCGAAGTTCTCCTCCGCCGAGCCGTAGGGCGGGCCGTAGTTGTTGGCCAGGTCGAAGTGGGTGATGCCCAGGTCGAAGGCCCGCCGCACGATGGCGCGCCCGGTCTCGAAGGGCCGGTCCGACCCGAAGTTCTGCCACAGCCCGAGAGAGACGGCTGGAAGCTGGAGGCCACTGCGCCCGCAGCGGCGGTAGGGCATCGCGTCGTAGCGCGCGGGGTCAGGTGCGTAGCTCATCCGCGCAGTATCCCCGCTGGGCGCCGGTCGGATTCGCCGGAAACCCCAGACCGCTGACCGTGGTTCTCCTCCCCCGGTCAGGTACTCGCCCCCGATGTCCGGTCGCGCCCCTGGTGGGACGTTCTTCACGTTCCCCGAGGCAAGGATTGGCGAAATGCATGGTCTGACCGCAGCAACGACTCGAGTGGCGTCTCTCCGACGCCTCCTGATCCTGACCGCCACGACCGCGTTGCTCGCCCTCGTTGCCGCGCCCGCCTACGCGACGGTGACCGAGACGCTGACCGGGGTGAGCATCAGGCCCACCAACGCGGGCACCAAGCGTTTTCCGGCCAAGTCGAACCTCGTGCTCAACGCGACCGTCGCCGAGAGCTCGGGCAAGCTCGCGTCGACGGACCGCCTGATCATCGACTTCGACAAGAACCTCCAGCTGATGGGCAAGTACTTCCCGTCGTGCTCCGGACCCAAGCTGACCGCCGGCCAGCAGGCCGATCTCCCCGCCTGCGCCAAGGCGAAGATGGGCACGGCCAAGGCCTCGGCCATCGTCTATGACCCCAACGGGTCCTCGAGCAAGATCAGCTTCACGACCAACCTCTACAACGGGCCCAAGGGCAAGCAGCTGATCGCCTACGTCGTCGTTCCCGGGACCAGCGTTCAGTCGGCGATGATCGGGACGATCACGCGCGGGAAGAGCCCCTACGGAGTCCGGGTCACGTTCGTCATCCCCCCGGCGCTCAAGCAGCCGCTCCCCGGTCTGTTCCCGTCGCTGGACAACTTCCAGCTGCTCAACCTCGGGAGGACAACGGCCACCAAGCAGCGCGTCCCGGTGGGCAAGAAGGTCGTCCGGCGCAAGGTCGGCTACCTGGAGTCGACCGGATGCACCGGCCGGAAGTTCAAGATCGCCGTCGGGTTCGACTTCCAGGGGTCCACGCCCGACAGCTTCCAAACGGCAGCTCCGAGCTGCACGAAGTGACGACATGAAGGTCCGTCTGCCCACGATCTGCGCCCTGGCGGTCTTTGCTTTCGCCGCCACGGCGCAGTTCGCGTCCGCCGCGCTCCCGCGCCCGGGCTACTGGCAGGCCCGGATCGGGCGCAGCGGACCGATGGTCGGGATGCTCGTCGCCGACAGCGGCCGGCAGATCTCGACGATCGTCGGGCGCATGGACGTGGCGTGCCCGGACGGGCACACGCACACGATCAACTTCGGCTCGCCCAACGTGGCGATCGACCCGGCCGGAGCGTTCTCGGTCTCGCATCAGGGACCACCGGACGAGTTCGACCATCCCGGCTTCGACGGCTGGCGCTTCGGCGGAGCGTTCACCAGCCGGACCCGCGCCGCCGGTGCGGTTCACCTCCTGTGGACCGGCGAGGGCGAGGCCTGCCACGCGCCGAGCGACCGCCGGACCTGGACCGCCCACTGGCGCGCCGAGCCCAGGCTCACGCTCTCTCCCGGCACCGTGCGTCGCGGATCGATGCTCACGCTGCGCGGGCGGGACTACCTGCCACGGGAGACGGTGCACATCGAGCTTCCGAACCGGGTTCACATCGAGAGCGGGTCCGTCTTCGTGCTTCAGCAGCACTTCATGACTCGGGCCGACTCGCGCGGACGGTTCACCGCTCGGGTCAAGGTTGTCAGCCGTATGACGACCTCGGGCTTCAAGCGCGCGCAGGCGTGGCAGCTCGAGTGCACCACCGTGTGCTGGGTCCACGCGGACGCCTTCTACCACGTCTCCCGCTGAGCGCCGCGGGCCGGAACCCGCCGCCGAGGCGATCTATACTGGGCGCCCGCGCGGCTGTAGCTCAGTTGGCTAGAGCGTCTGCTTGCCATGCAGAAGGTCGTGGGTTCGAATCCCATCAGCCGCTTCAGAAGCCCCGCCACCGCGGGGCTTCTGCCGTTCGCGGCGTAGATGGCCCTCGCCCGGCTCCGTAGGTAGAGCGGATGCACGGCGACTCGCGAAGGGGGACAACTAATTGGAGCACCGCCTCAGCGGCCTCGTGAACCAGGAGCAAAACCATGAAGGCCTCAGCCGTAATGCATCTCGGCCTTCGCCACCCGAAGGCCCCTCCCATGGACCTCATCGCCCGCCTGCGTGACGAGCTTCCCGACGTGGCGATCTCGATCGATCAGGACAATCACCTCGAGTTCGAGGGGGACGGGAGCTACGCACAGCTGCACCGGGAGGTTGTCCACACCATTCGCCGCGTGTGCCCCGAGGCCTGGGGCGAGCACTTCCGCTGGCTCAGCTGACGGTGCCTCAGGACAGCAGGGTGACCACGCCACGCGTGATCAGCAGCGCCCCGATGGCCCCGGCGCCGATCGTGACGATCCGGTGAGCGTGGCGGCCAAAGAACGCCCTCGCCCGCGCCACGGCGTCCGTGGTCCACTCGGGCTCGATGTAGAAGCCGAGGATCACGACCTCGATGATCGCGAGCATGATCAGGCTGGAGAGGACCACGAGCCCGACGGTGGCCGCGTCGCCGTAGTTCAGGTTGCTGATCGCATCCAACGCGGCGATGTAGGAGGCGCCGGGCAGCGTCAGCACGACGCCGACGACGAAGGTCACGCGCGGCGAGCCCTTGCTCAGCTCGCGCTGCCAGCGGGGTGGCCCCTTGTCCGGCTTCCCGGCGGCTCGCCGCGCCCGGCGCTCGCGCACTCTGGCGTCGCGTCCGGTGGCCAGGACGGTGGCGACGACCACCAGCAGCCCGCCGATCGCGAGGTCGACCGCCGGGTTGACCGTGTGCTGGCCCCCGTCGACGAGCGACGAGTCCTGCAGCGCGAACACGATCACCAGCCCGAGCGTGACGCTGGTCAGCGCCGCCCCGAGCAGGTAGCCCAGCATCAGCTTGCGCGGGCTGGGCAGCAGGAGCATGACCGTCGTCGCCGCGAGCAGCGTCGGGTTGAGCATCGCGGTGAACGAGAACAGGATGACGCGGCCCATGCGGGGCGCATTCTCCCCCTCCTGGCAAGACCGGCTCTCAGGCGGGGACGGGAACCGGCTGCTCCACGACCGGCTCCGGGGCCGGATGGGCCGTGAGCGCATCGGCGAGCGCGACCCGGTTGCGACCCTCGCCCTTGGCGCGATAGAGCGCCGCATCGGCGGCCGCGAACAGCGTGTCGTAGTCGACGGCCAGCCCGCGCGCCGAGGCGACTCCGGCGGAGATCGTGATTCGCAGCCCCCCGGGCCGGGACGCCTCGACGGCCGCCCGCAGACGCTCGGCGACGGCGGCGCCCTCCCGGGCCTCGACGCCGGGAAGCACGACCAGGAACTCCTCCCCGCCGAGCCGGTACATCAGCTCGAACGAGCGCAGGCTCTTTCGCATCTCGTACGTGGCGTCGCGCAGGACGGCGTCGCCGCGCTCGTGGCCGTGGGCGTCGTTGACCTCCTTGAAGCCGTCGACGTCGCAGGCGATCACGCACACCGGGGCCTCCTGCAGGCGCGCCTGAGCCGCCAGCTCGTCGAAGCGCCGGCGCAGGGCCTTGCGGTTGAGCAGGCCGGTCAGCGGATCCAGCACGGCCTCGCTGCGGTGCTGGAGCTCGGCGCCCTGGAGCGCGCCGGAGATCGCCGCGAGATTGCCCAGCAGCGCCAGCGCGGCGATGACGGGCGCCGGATCGTCGACGAGCGCGGACGGATCGACGACGACCACCGTCCCGACGATGAACAGGCCGGCGATCCCCGCCCCGGCCAGGACCACGGCCCCGCGGAAGCGCGCGGCCGCGAGGCCGATCGGGATGACGAGCCAGCAGAGCAGCGGGCTGCGCGCGCCTCCCGTGCCCGCGACGGCGGCGGCGATGATCAGCTCGGTGGACAGGAGCGCCCGGGCCGCCACCCACTCGGGGTGCGCCGCGCGGGCCAGCCGCCGGTCGAGGGTGACGAGGTTGACCGTCGACAGAGCGAACAGGCCCAGCAGCCACCAGCCGAGCACGGGCGCCAGGGCCAGCAATGCGACTCCGATGAACGCGGAGCCCCCGAGGCGGGCACGCCGCACGCGGTCGCTGGTGTCGACCACACGCTGGCGGTCGAGCTCAGTGGGGCACAGCCAGGAGCGGCGCTCTCTCTCCATGGGCGGGGTTTTCGGCTTTTCGCGCGATTCCCTGGAGGTTTTGGTGCACGGATCGTTGCTTAGTCAGGTGGCCGCGCCGGCCCCGGCCAAGCTCTTGACCATCCCGTCCACGCCGTCGCTGCCGTTGACGCGGATCCGGGGCAGCTCGAACGGCGGGTCGCCCGGCGCCGCCAGCCCGGGCGTCGTGGTCGTCGCCGCGAGGTATCCGGCGGCGCGCACGGCCTCGACGACGTGGGCGTCGTAGCGTCCCGCGGGATAGCAGAAGAAGTTCACCGGAACGCCGAACGTGCGGCGCAGAGCCACGCGTGCGTCGGCCACCTCGTGGCGCAGCTGGGTGTCGTCCACCGTGGTGAGGTCGGGATGACTGTAGGTGTGCGCGTCTACCTCCCAGCCGGCCCGGATGAGCGTGCGCACCGCGTCGGGCTTGAGGTCGTAGCGCGTCTGGTTGACCTGGAGGTTGAGGACGCCGGGCCAGCCGTGGGCGCGCAGCACGGGCAGGGCGTTGGTGAGATGCGAGGTGTAACCGTCGTCGAAGGACACGACGATCGGGCGCGACGGCAGCAGGCCGCCGTGGTGCCAGGCGTTCCACACCTCCTGCAGCGTCACCGCGTGGTAGCCGTGGGCGGCCAGCCAGTTCATCTGCGCCGTCAGGTCCTCGCGGGAGACCCACAGCTCCGGCTCCGCCGTCCCGGGCGGCGGAGAGTTGACGACGTGGTACATCAGGATCGGCACGCGCTCGGTGGGCGCGCGGTGGGCGCCCGGCACGGCCCGCGCCGGGCGCCCCGCGGACGGGGTCGTGGCCCCCGCGCCGACCGTTGCGCCGCCCGCCTGGGAGCGGGCCGGCCTGTCGGTCCCCCCACACGCCGCCAGGGCGGCGGTCAGGGCGAGCGCGGCGAGCGCGCTGAGCAGCACCCGGCGCACGTCAGGAGACGCCCGCGGAGCTCAGGCTGTCTGCCAGCCCCTGCTCGCCGTCGCCGTTGTGGACAGGGATCCGCTTGAGCCGGAAGGGCTCGGAGGGCTCGGCCAGCCCCTCCTCGAGCGTGGCCGCTCCGAGGTAGCCGGCGGACTGGACGGCCTCGGTCACCCGCTGGTCGAAGCCGTTGGCGGAATAGGAGAAGAAGTCGGCGCGCGCGGCGAAGTCGCGGCGCACGGACGCGCGGCCCTGGGTGATCTCCGTGGCCAGCTGCTCGTCGGTCAGCGTCGAGGGATCGGCGCCCGTCTGGCCCTGGGCGTCGATCTCCCAGCCGGCGGCCTGGAGCGCCTTGACCTCGGCCGCCGGGAAGTCGGCCTCGGTCTGGGAGGGCTGGAGGAAGAGGGTGCCCGGCCACTTGCGCTGGCGCAGCTGCGGGAGGGCGTTGGCGTAGACGCTGTGGTAGCCGGTGTCGAACGTGATGACGATGGGCTTGGACGGCAGCAGTCCCCCCTCCTTCCAGGCCGCCCACAGCTGGCGCAGCGTGACGGGATGGAAGCCCTGCGCCTGGAGGTAGGCCATCTGGGCCGTGAACTCCTCGGGGGGCACCCACTCGTCCGGGTTGCTCGTATCGGACTTGGGCGCGTTGATCACCTTGTAGGCGAGCATGGGCACCTTCTCGCTGGGCGCCCTGTGCGCGCCGGGCGCGTTGGCGGGCACCGCCGGGAAACCGGGATTCGCGGGGCGGCGCGGCTTCTTCTGGCGCTTGGCGGTGGTCGGCGTCGTCGGCACGCCTCCCCCTCCCCCGTCGCCCCCTGATCCCGCCACGGCCAGGATCACGGCGATGAGGAACAGCAGGAACGCCCCGCCCAGGGCGCCGAAGGCAATGATGCGCCGCCGCCGGACCTCGTCGCTCATGGCGAGTCCAGCGCGTCGTTGACCAGCCGGTCGGCCTCGGCGTTGAGCTCGCGGCGGACCGAGCGGATTCCCCATTTGTCGAACCCCCGCAGGGCGCCGCGCACCTCGGCGTGCAGGGGCTTCAGGTGGTCCTGCTTGACCTTGTAGGCGCCGAGGATCTGGCGCTCGATGAGCTGGGAGTCGTTGACGATCTCCACCTCGCTGGCTCCCAGCGCCCGCGCGCGCTCCAGCCCGAGCAGGACCGCCCGGTACTCGGCCACGTTGTTCGTGGTCTCGCCGATGCGCGCGCTCGCCTCGTCGAGGACCTGCCCGTCAGGCGCCGAGACAACCGCCGCGACGGCGGCCGGCCCCGGATTCCCGCGGGCCCCGCCGTCCACGTGGACGACCACTCGCATGACCGGCCCTCAGGAGTCTTCGGGCTCGAGCTTGGGAAACTCGCCCGGGACGCGCTGGCGACGGCGATCGCGCTGCTGGCGGGCGTCGCCGCCGTCCGTCGTCCCGCCTCCGGCCCGGCGCTCGGACTCACGGCGATCGACGATCACCTCGACGTTGGGATCGTCGGAGTAGTAGGCGTTGAGCTTGTCGTAGAGCTCGTCGGCCAGTTCTTTCGGTACCACGCAGTAGATCATCAGCGCGGGCGATCCTACCCGGTCACGAGGCGCCAGCCAGCAGCCCGTGCTGGTCGGCCACGGCGTTGGCCACCTGCTCGGCCTCCCCGAGCTCGTCCAGCTCGTAGCCCTGACCCGCCGGACGGATGCCGTGCGAGCCCTCGTCGGCCAGGTCGACCTCGTAGCGGTACCAGCACAGCTCCCAGGCGACGGTGATGCCCACCAGGCTCGCCTGCCCGGCGGCGGGAATCACGGCCACCGACGGCACTCCGAGCGAGCGTGCCACGCCGGCCACCGTGCGCGGGTGCTCGGAGCCGTTGAACACCTCGATGGCGCGGGCCACCTTCAGGTCCTCGCTCGAGGGCACGGCGTGCACGTGGCGGGGCTCGCGCGGCGCCTCGACGGGCAATGCCTCCTCCTGGCGCGGCGGCTCGGGCGCCGGCTCGGCCACGGGGGGCTCGGGCGCGAGAGGCTCGGGCAGGCCGTCCTCGGGCAGGGCGGCGTCGAGCTCCATGCGCCGGCGCTCGCGCCGCGCGCGCAGCCGGCTCAGCAGGGGACGGCGGTCATCGCGAGAGCCGCGATGACCGATCTGCGGGCCCTCGCTCTCGCGGATCCAGCCCTGGTGGTTGGCCCGGACCGTGCACAGCTCGCACACGGGGCGCCGGGAGCCGTTGACCAGGTAGATCTCGGGCTGCTCTCCCTGCAGCAGTGTGCGTCCGCACACCGCGCAGGAGATGATCGTGTCCTGCGGCATGATCGTCTTCGGGACCACGGAGGCCCGAGGGTAGCAACGCCTACCCGGCGGTTCGCGCGATGCGAGCGGTCATGCGCGCCAGCTGATGCCCGGCGTAATCGAGTCCGGACACGGACACCCGCCCGGCCGCCGACCGTGCGCGCAGGCGCCATGCCAGCCGACCGCTGCGCCCCGCCGTGACCTCGAGATGGCGGCGTCCCAGCCTCACGCGGAAGCGGACGATCCGGTTCGCCTGGCCGGTCGCCTGCCAGCGCAGGACCACCCGCCGCCCGTGCCGGCGAGCCCGCAGCGCCGCGAGGCGCACCGCCCCGGCGCGCGCGCTCGCGGCTCGTGCCCGGGTCGCGGCGAGGTCGATCTCGCCGTAGGCCACCCGGTCCAGGACGCCGCGGTTGCGCAGCGCGCCGCCCAGGAGCGAGGCCCGCAGGGCGTCCGCGCTCCAGTCCGGATGGGCCGCGAGCAGCCCGGCCAGGACGCCCGCGACGCCCGCCGCGGCCTGCGAGGTCCCGGAATCGGTCACCGTCCGGCCGCCCAGGCCGGTCGTGACCACGTCCTCACCGCGCGCCGCGACGTCGACGACCCGCCGGCCCCGGTTGGAGAACGGGGACAGGGCGCCGTCGCGCCCCACCGAGGTGACCGCGATGACGCCCGGGTCGGGATAGGCGGCGGGGTAGGACGGCGCCAGGTCGAGGTTGATCCCCTCGTTGCCCGCCGAGGTGACGATCAGCAGGCCGTTGCGCGTGGCCCAGTGGACCGCCTGGGCGAGCGCCGGGCTGTCCTGGGGGCTGTTGAGGCTGATGAGCGCGATGCGGGCCCCGTGGGCCACGGCGTAGCGCAGGGCGCCCGCGACGGCGTCCGGCGAGGCCACGGCGCCCGCGCCGAGCACCTTGAGCGGCATGACGATGACCGCGCCTCCGGCGCGGGCCCGGACGATGCCGGCCATCTCGGTCCCGTGGCCCAGATCGTCGGTCGCCTCGCCGCGCCCGGCGCCGAGGTCGGCTCCCTGGACGTCGTCCACGATCCCGTCGCCGTCGTCGTCGCGCGCGTTGCCGGCGACCTCCGCGGGGTTGGTCCACAGGGCGGCCGGTGGGTGCGCAGCGTCCACTCCGCTGTCGATGACCGCCACCACGGGGCCGCCGGACGCGGCCGGTGAGGCGGCGGCGAACACGAGGCACAGCGCCGCGGCGCCGGTGAGGACGGCCAGGGCATGACGGATGCGCGCGGAGGGCTCCACGCCCTCCGCATCGGCATCCACCGGAAACAGGACGCTTGGCGCCCCTCCCAGGTGGACGCATGGCTGACGAGATCAGCTCGGTTGAGCGGTGGGGCCCCGGGCGCTCCCGGGGCCCCACCGGTCAGCGTCAGCCGCGCTTGCGCGCGGGCTTCTTGACGGAGAACGAGACCGCGGTGGTACCCGCGGACACCGCCTTTCCGCCGGCGCTGGCGCTCTCGGCCCGGGCCGTGAGACGCAGCGTCCTGCCGGCGAGCAGCGCCTTGCGCGCCGCCCGGCTCAGCGATAGGCGCACGAGGGCGCTGCGGCCCGCGGACACGCGGAACGCCTTGGTCGCGACCACCAGCGTGCGCGTGCGCTTGCCGACCTTCAGACGAGCGCGGGCAACGAGGTTGCCCGAGCACACCTGCCCGGAGGTCGCGGTGCACGCCACCCTCAGGCTGAGTCCGCTCGACGTACGCACCGTGCGCAGCGGACGGACGATCCGCAGCGACACGCTGCTGGGCGTCAGCCCACCACCGCCGGAGGCGCCGGGCGGGCCCTGCGGCCCCTGCTGGCCCTGCGGGCCCTGAACGCCCTGCTGACCCTGAGGCCCGACGTTGGACGGAGGCGTCACGAAGGACACCGTCGTCGTGGCGTCCTGGCCGTCCAGGTCGGCGGTCACCGTGGCCGTCCCGGTCGTGCTGCCCGACGTCAACCGGGAACGCCCGACGCCGTCGGCGGTGTTCGCCGTCGGGTCCACGCTGCCCAGGTCGGTCGAGAAGCCCACCGGGGTCACCGGGAACCCGGTCGTGTCGACCGCGGCGCCGGTGTTGTCCTGGTCGACGCGGCCGAACACGTCTCCGGCCGAGCCGCCCGTGCCGAGCGACGTGGGATTCGCCGTGGCACGGAAGACGAGCCACGGAGTCGAGTCCACCGAGCCCGTCGTGGTGTCGCAGGTGCCGCTGTTCGGACCGGCGTTGCAGCCCCACCAGTTGTCCTGCGCGGTGATCGTGCCCGACGAGTTCTCGTTGTCGAGCCCGGTCGTGTTGCCGACGACTCGGTTGAGACGGAACGTCGGGTTCACTTCGTCGAAGAACTCAGCGCCGACGTCGGTGCCGACGATCGAGTTGCCGGTGATCGTCGGCGTGACGGCGGACGAGCTGTCCATCCCGATCCCGAGCTGAGAGGGCCCGCTGATCCGGTTGCCCGTGATCGTCGTGGGGCCCGCGCCCGAGACGTAGACGTCGAGATCGCTCGCGCTGACGTCGTTGTCACTGAGCGTGACGGCACCTGGTCCGAAGACCAGGAGGCCGGCCGAGCCCACGCCCGTGGGTGGCGTGCACTGCGGCTCCAGGGTGCAGGCCATGCCGGTGACGGTGTTGCCGTCGACCGTGCCGCCGGCTCCGCCACTGACCTGGATGCCGTTCTGGGCGATCGCGTTGCTCGGGCCGGCGCCCGTGACGGTGTTGTCCGTGACGTCCACCGTCAGGCCGGTCCCGGCCAGGGTCATGCCGTTCTTCTGGAAGTCCGACACGACGTTGCGGTCGATCGTGACCGTGCGGGCCACCGAATCGCCGTTGTTGGCCAGGATGCCCGTGCCCGCCTGGACGCCGTCGAGCGGCTGGTTTCGCACGCGCACGACCTGCACGCGGCGCACAGTCCCGGCGGCGCTGTCGAAGGCGATGCCGTCCAGACGGTTGTTGGCGTTGCCTTGACCGCGTCCGTCGACCTTCATATCCGAGATCGTCGAGCCGCTGCCCGCGGTGGGCACGTAGACCACTGGCTTGTTGGGCCCGCTGGTCGTGAACTTCGTGGCCAGCGAGGCGGGCGCCCCGATCGTCGTGGACGCCTGGCCGCTGCCGACCAGGTTGACCTGCTTGCCGAGCGTGACCTGCTCGAGGTAGAGCCCGGGGCCGACCTTGACCGTGTCGCCGGGCGAGGCGTTCGTGACGCCCTGGCCGACGGTCGCGCACGGATCCACGGCCGGGCCGCACGTACCGCTGTCGGTTCCGGTCGGTGAGACGTTGACGGTCGTCGCCGCCGAGGCCGAAGCCGCGGCACAACCGAGCGCCGCGATCGCCACAGCGATCGTGCGCAATGCGCGTTTCCTCATAGGGGGTGAGACCTCCTCGTTGTCTGATCCACACGGCCTCCATGCCGCGCGGCCTCCACTGACTCCTACGCATCAGAGTCTGGATTTCTGATTAACAGAGTCTTAGCGGTCAGAGGCCGCTTTTCGGAGGTATTGGAGTCAGCGTGCTGACAATGCGCCGATATACGGCGCCTCTGCCTACTCGGAGGCGCCCTCGTCCTCGCCCGCTGCGGCCGCGACCTTCTGCGCGAGGTGGCCGGGCACCTCCTCGTAGCGCAGGAACTCCATCGTGTAGTCGCCCTGGCCGCCGGTGATCGAGCGCAGGTCGGGCGCGTAGGTGAGCATCTCGGCCATCGGCACCTCGGCCTTGATCTCGGTCATCGCGCCGGCGGGCTCCATGCCCAGCGGGCTGCCCGCGGCGGCTGTTGAGGTCGCCGATGACGTCGCCGACGTAGGCCTCGGGCACCGAGAGCGTCACCAGCATGATCGGCTCCAGCAGCACCGGCTCGGCGTCTGCGAGCGCCTGCTTCATCGCCTGCGACGCCGGCCATCTTGAAGGCGATCTCCGACGAGTCGACCGAGTGGTACTGGCCGTCGAAGAGGCGCACGCGCACGCCCTTGACCGGGTAGCCGGCGACGCGTCCCGTGGGCCATCGCCTCGCGCACGCCCTTCTCCACCGCCGGGATGAACGGGCCGGGGATCACGCCGCCCTTGATGTTGTTCACGAACTCGAAGTCGTCGCCGATCGCCAGCGGCTCGATCTCGATGTGGCAGTCGCCGAACTGGCCGCGCCCGCCCGACTGCTTCTTGTGCCGGCCGTGCGCCTTGGCCGAGCTGCGGATCGTCTCCTGGTAGGGCACGCGCGGCGGCTGAGGCTCGACCTCGACGCCGAAGCGGTCGCGCATGCGCTGTCGACGATCACCTCGACGTGCACCTGCGACAGGCCCGCGACGATCTGCTCGCCGGTCTGCTGGTCGCGGTGCAGGTCGATCGTCGGGTCCTCCTCCTGCAGGCGCCGCAGCGGCGGTGAAGACCTTCTCCTCGTCGCCCTTGCTCTTGGGCTCGACCGCGAACGCCATCACCGGCGCCGGCAGCTTGACGCCGCGGCATCTCGATCGGCTCGTCGCGGTCGGCCAGCCAGTCGCCCGGCGCGCGTCTCCTTGAGCTTGGCCACCGCGCCGATGTCGCCCGGGCCGAAGTCCTGCACGTGGCGGACCTCCTTGCCGTGCGAACTCGAGCAGCTGGCCGATGCGCTCCTTGCCGTGGGTGCGGGTGTTGAGCACGTGGCTGTCCGGCGCATGACGCCCTGGTAGACGCGGAACAGGTTGATGCGCCCCGCGAAGGGGTCGGCGCGCGTCTTGAAGACGTAGGCGAACAGCTCGCGCGTCCTCGTCGGCCTCGAGCTCGATGCCGCCGACCGTCCAGCGCGCCGTGCTTGACCGGCGAGGGCAGGTCCTCGACGATCGCGTCGAGCAGGCGCGGGGTGCCGAGGTTGCGCGTGGCCACGCCGCAGGTCACCGGGAAGAGGTTGCCGTGGTTGGTGCCGTCCTTGAGCGCGTCGACGATCTCCTCGTGGGAGATGCTCCTCGCCCTCGAGGTAGCGCTCCATCAGCGCGTCGGAGCTTCGCAGACCTCGTCCATCAGCTTCTCGCGGTACTCCTGCGCGCGCTCGGCCATGCTCGTCGGGGATCGGGATCTCGCGCCGTGGCGCGCCCGTCGCCGTCGAGTACTGCGAAGGCCTTCATGTCGACGAGGTCGATCACGCCCGCGGACGTCGTGCTCGGAGCCGATCGGGATCTCGGTCGCCACGGCGTGCGGGCCGAACGCGCGCTTCAGCGACTCCAGCGTGCGGTAGAAGTCGGCGCGCTCGCGGTCGAGCATGTTCACGAAGATCATGCGCGCGATGTCGAGCTCGGCCGCGCGCGCCCACAGGCGGGTCGTCGAGACCTCCACGCCCATCACGGCGTTGACGACGAACACGGCGGACTCGCACACGCGCAGCGCGCCCAGCGCGTCGGCGACGAAGCTCGGCTCGCCGGGCGTGTCGATGCAGGTTGATCTTGCGCTCCTGCCACTCGAACGAGCTCAGCGCGGCCGAGATCGACATCTGGCGCGACCTGCTCGTCGGCGTCGGAGTCCGACACGGTGCTCCGTCGGTGACCGACCCCAGCCGGTTCGACCACCCGGCCTCGAACAGCAGCGCCTCGTGCAGCGAAGTCTTTCCGGCTCCGCGGTGGCCGACAAGGGCGACGTTGCGGATCCGATCCGCCGGCTTGTGCATAGTCTCGACCCTCCCTCTTCCGATCCCTCTGCGGAAGAGCGACGATACCGGGTAGACGTGGCGACGTGAGCGTCGAGACGGGCACCATCGAGACCCGGGTCCCGGCCCGTCTGGACCGGCTCCCCTGGTCGCGTTTCCACTGGCTCGTGGTGATCGGTCTGGGCACGGTGTGGATCCTCGACGGCCTCGAGGTCACGATCGTCGGATCGATCGCGGCCCGGCTGACCGAGTCGGGCTCGGGCATCGAGCTCTCGGCTGGCCAAATCGGGTCGGCGGCGGCGTGCTACGTGGCCGGCGCCTGTACGGGCGCGCTGATCTTCGGGCAGCTGACGGACCGGTTCGGGCGCAAGCGCCTGTTCCTGATCACGCTGGCGCTCTACATAGCCGCGACCGTGGCCACCGCCTTCGCGTTCGCCCCCTGGTACTTCTTCGTCTGCCGCTTCTTCACCGGCGCCGGGATCGGCGGCGAGTACTCGGCGATCAACTCGGCGATCGATGAGCTCATCCCCGCTCGGGTGCGGGGCCGCGTGGACCTGATCATCAACGGCAGCTACTGGCTCGGGGCCGTGTTCGGGGCGCTCGGCTCCGTGGTCCTGCTCAACACCGGGCTCATCGCCAAGGACGTGGGCTGGCGGCTCGCGTTCGGCATCGGCGCCGTGCTCGGCCTGGCCATCCTCGTCGTGCGCCGCAATCTGCCGGAGAGCCCGCGCTGGCTGTTCATCCACGGCCGCGAGGAGGAGGCCGAGAAGATCGTCGGCGAGATCGAGCGGGGAATCGAGCGCGAGACCGGCGAGAAGCTCGAGGAAGTCCACAGCTCGATTAGGGTGCGCCAGCGCGAGCGCATCCCGTTCCGCCAGGTCGCGGCCACGGCCTTCCGGCGCTACCCGCGCCGGACGGCGCTCGGCCTGTCGCTGTTCGTCGGCCAGGCGTTCCTCTACAACGCGGTGACCTTCGACCTGGGGACGATCCTGGCCGACTTCTTCAAGGTCGCCGCCGGCGCGACCCCGCTCTTCATCGCGATCTGGGCGTTCGGCAACTTCCTCGGCCCGATCACGCTCGGGCGCCTGTTCGACACGGTGGGGCGCAAGACGATGGTCACCTTCTGCTACCTCTCCTCGGCGGCCGTCGTCGCGCTGCTCGGCGCCCTGCTCTCCCAGGGTTCCCTGGGCCGGTGGGGCTTCATCGCCGTCGTCTCCGCGGCCTTCTTCCTCGCCTCGGCCGGCGCGAGCTCGGCCTACCTGACGGTGAGCGAGATCTTCCCGATGGAGACCCGCGCGCTGGCCATCGCGTTCTTCTACGCCGTCGGGACAGCCGCGGGCGGCATCGCCGGGCCGCTGCTGTTCGGGCACCTGATCGACACGGGCGACGCCGGCAAGGTAGCTCTGGGCTTCTACATCGGCGCCGCGATCATGGCCGTCGGCGGGCTGGTCGAGCTCGCCTTCGGAGTCTCCGCCGAGCAGAAGCAGCTCGAGGACGTCGCCAAGCCGCTGACGGCCGAGGAGGCCGAGGAGGCGCCCGCCGAGGAGGCGCCCGCCGAGAACGAGCGGGCCGAGCGGGTGCGCGCCCGTCGCGAGCGCATCCAGTCGCGCGAGGCGTTCGGGGCCAGGCGATACCGGCCCGGTCCGGGAGGCCCGTACACGCCGGGGCTGGCCGTGGCGCCGCCACCGGCCTACGAGGACCTCGACGAGGAGATAGAACGGATCGCCTCGGCCGTCTCCGAGGGCCCGATGGACCGCCACGAGCTGGCCCGCCGTGTGGGCGCGCGCCGCTGGGGGCCGGGCCGCTTCTCCAAGGCGCTGCGCGAGGCCGTCTGGGAGGGGCGCATCCGCGCCGTGGGCCGCAACCGCTTCGGCCCGGGCCCGGGCTAGTCCACGACCTCTTCGGACAGGTGGGAGCGCAGGCGCAGCACGGCCTTGGTGTGCAGCTGGGAGATGCGCGACTCGGTGACCCCGAGGACCTCGCCGATCTCTCGCAGCGTCAGGTTCTCGTAGTAGTAGAGGGCGATCACGAGCTTCTCGCGCTCGGGCAGGCGCGCGATCGCGTCGGCGACGCGGTCCTTGAGCTCGGACGGTGGCCAACCGGGCCGGGTCCGGCGCGTCGGGATCCTGGAGCGTGTCGAGCAGCGAGACCTGGTCCCCGCTCGAGTCGGAGACCGTCCACAGCTCGTCGAGCGCTGCGATCGTCGAGTTGGAGATCTGGACGAGCGACTCGTGGAACTCGTCCATCGTCATGCCGAGCTCGCCCGCCATCTCCTCGTCGGTCGGAGCACGCTGCAGCCGGCCTTCCAATTTCACGTTGGCCCGCTCGAATTCCCGCGCGCGCGCCCGGACCGAGCGCGGCACCCAGTCCAGGGCGCGCAGCTCGTCGATGATCGCGCCCCTGATGCGGGGGAGCGCGTAGGTCTCGAACTTGATCTCGCGCGCGGGCTCGAAGCGCTCGATCGCGGAGATCAGGCCCACCAGGCCGTAGGAGATGAGGTCCGCCTCCTCCACGTGCGCCGGGAGCCCCGAGGCCATGCGGCCCGAGACGTACTTCACCAGCGGTGAGTAGGCGACGACGAGTCGTTCGCGTGCCCGATCGTCGCCCGACTGCTTGTAGCGCCGCCACAAGTCCTTGAGCTCGATCGCTTTGACGTTGGTCTCCAGGGTGCTCCTCCTGCCTTTCCCTGCTATGCGCGTGGATGGCTACGCGCGTAAGCGGACCGTAGGCGCGTTGACTCTACCCGAGTGTAGACCTGCGTCGTGGACACACTCGCGTGCCCGAGGAGCTCCTGGATCGCCCGCAGATCCGCCCCTCCCTCCAGAAGATGGGTCGCGAACGAGTGCCGCAGCCAGTGCGGGGAGACCCCGGCGTGCAGCGCCGCGTGGCGCGTCCACACGCGCAGCCGGCGTCGTACGTCCGAGGTAGAGAGCCGCCGGCCCGACTTCGAGAGCAGCAGCGCGGGCTCGTCGTCGGCGCCCGCGAGCGCGGGCCGGGCCCGCTCGAGGTAGCGCTCGACGGCGCGCGCGGCGTGCTCGCCGAGCGGGACGAAGCGGGTCTTCGAGCCCTTGCCCAGGACGCGCACCTGCTCGGCGTCGAAGTCGACGTCGCCGTTCGAGGTTGACCAGCTCCTCGGCCCGCAGCCCGCACCCGTAGCCGAGCTCGAGCATGGCGCGATCGCGCATCTCGAGCGCGGTCGTGGCCGGGATCCGGTCGAGCAGCGTGAACAGCTCCTGCGGCTTGAGCACCCGCGGCAGGTTGCGGGGCCGCTTCGGCGACGGGATCAGGTCGGCCGGGTTCTGCTCGAGCACGCCGTGCTCGACGAGCGAGCCGAAGAGCGAGCGCAGCGACGCGAGCTTGCGGGCGAGCGTCGCCGGCGCGACCTTGCGGTCCGACAGCGCGGCGGCGTAGCGGCGGATGTGGCGCGGCTCGACCGCGCCCGGCTCGATCCGCAGCGCGGTGGCCCAGCGCGCGAACTGCTCGGTGTCGACGCCGTAGGCGCTGCGCGTCTTCTCGGCGGCGCCGCGGCGGCGCAGGTCCTTGTCGAGCGTCTGCAGGGCGTCGAGCCAGGCCGCACTAGCCTTCCTCCGTGGGGGTGTTCTTCATCGAGACGCGCACGGGTCAGGTCGCAACGGGGCGGCAGCTCTTCGAGGCGGGCATCGCCGCGCAGGACGGAAGCGTCGCGTTGCCCTGGCACGAGATCCAGGGACCGAGCGACGCGTCGACGCTGTGGTATGCGGTCCTTCGCAAGCGGAGCCACGGCGTTTTCATAGGCACGCTCTCAATTCGCCATGGCGCCACCACGCCTCCCTGCTCGAGCAGGGTTGGGAGGAGATCCCCATCGAGAGCCATCGTCGTGCCTGGCAACGCGCGCGGGGTCTGACACCCACGGGCGCTAGACGATGTACAGGGGCGCGCCGAGCGCCACCCGAGGGTACAGCGCCTCCACGTCGTTGACGTCCATGCGCACGCACCCGTGCGACGCGGCGGTCCCGAGCGAGTCGACCTCCGAGGTGCCGTGGAAGCCCTGCCCGCCGTTGAAGCCGATCCAGCGCGCCTTGAGCGGGTTCTGGGGCCGGCCGGGATGACCTGACCCGCCTGGCTCCCGGCCCAGGACTCGTTGGGGACCGACCAGACCGGGTCGACCTGCTTGCTCTGGACCGGGAACATCCCGTCCGACGTCGGCCACGCCGGCTGCCCGACGGCGACGTTGTAGGTCTTCACGAGCTTGAGGTTCTTCCAGAAGCGCGGCTTGGCTGCGCCTTGGAGACCGTGATGAATGTCGGGTACTTGTCCGCCAGGTCCTTGTGTCGTCTTCGGCTCCGCTTGACGCCTCGGACTTGATGACGCGATCGGCGGACGGGTTGACGGGCTCCTTCTCGATCGCGTTGGTGAGCGCGCGGCGGCGCAGCTTCTGGCCGTCCTGGCCGTTGACCTCGCCGAGGTCGGTCGGCGACGGCACCACCCGCGCCTCGATCACCGGCTGGTCGGTCTTCGCCGCGATCCGGCCGACGAGCTTGTTCACGACCCGCTGCGAGTAGGTGATCGTCGGCGTGATGTTGGCGTGGGCATCGTCGCCGGTCAGCGTGCGCCAGGTGCGGCTGAAGAGGTTGCCGCGGCGGCTCTTGTCGAGCGCCTCCTGGACCATCGAGTCGACGTTGACCGTCACTCGCGCCCGCTGCGAGGAGAGGCGCCACTTCGTGCGACCCTCCTTGATCACGATCGGCTTCTGCATCGAGAGCATCACCGAGCGCTGGAGCTTGATCCGCGCCTCCTCGGGCTTCATCCCGCCGAGGCTGACGCCGTTGACGGTCGTGCCCTTGGCGATCGTGTCCTCGCGGCTGGCATCCCACACCCAGAGACCGCCGACGCCCACGAACAGGACGAGCAGCAGGGCGGAGATGAGGATGAAGGTGGGATGGCGCATGAACGGATCCTGTGTGACGCGGGGGAAGTCTAGAGACGTTATGCGCGTTGCAACAACAGATGCAATCGCAGTTTCGGTCAGACCCCCGGGTCTGGGGCGCCTGTACCCGCAAGGATACGGTCGATAGCGGTCAAAACCTCCTCGCGACCCTGATGCGACGCCTCGACATCGCGCAATCTGCGGACGTCGCGTCGATCAAGGGAGGGAAGCAGATCGATGACCTCCGTGGCGCTGAGGGCGCCATAACCGGGCTCGCGCGGCGCGGCGGCCGCCTGCGGGGCGCTCTCGCCCCCCGGGCGCGCGCCCGGCGGCCGGTTGACCTGACTGCCGTCGTCGCCCCCGTCGTCGTCGGCCGCGCGCACCACCGCGATGGCGCGTTCGAGCTCACCGAGCTCGCGCTCGGAGGGCTGCCAGCGCTTGCCGGCGCGCTCGTTGCTCACCTGCACGCTCGGGCTCCAGCGCAGGAACTCCTCGACCTCCTGCTCGTAGCGGTAGGGCTCGCGCGAGCTCGACAGCAGCGGCTTGATGCGCAGGTGCTCCGCGAACTTCTGGACCGCCTCGCGGCTCGTGAAGCGGAAGTCGTAGCCCGTCGCCTTGAGGCGCCGGTTGTCGACGCCGCGCCCGTAGCGCAGCTGGTTGAGGAGCTCGGTCGGGATCCGCATGCCGAGGCCGGCGCACCTGGCCCGCCACGAGCCCGGTCCCCCACGGCGGCAGCACCGGCGCCAGTGGCTTGCCGAGCAGCCCGGCCACCTCGGAGAGCACGAGCACGCCGTCGCCGCCGGCGTTGAAGATGCCGTCGAGGTCGTTGCCGGCCGCGTGCTCGAGCACGCCGACGATGTCGTCCTCGTGGATGAACTGGTAGCGCGGGTCGAAGCCGAGGATCGCGGGCAGCACCGGCAGCGCGGAGAACAGCCGCGTGTGCGAGGTCGTGAGGCCCGGGCCGAGGGAGTTGACGAAGCGCAGCACGCAGACCGTCGTCTCGCGGGTTCTTCGGCGAAGTCCTCGACCGCGCTCTCGGCCTCGACGATGTCCTTCTCGATCGGCGTGCGCGGCGGATGCGGCCGGCTCATCTCCTCGGTGAAGAACGCCGGGTCGTCCTGCTCGCAGCCGTACCAGTGCGACGACGACTTGAAGACGACCTTCTTCACCGGCGAGTCGGGCCCGCTGCACGCCGCGAGGATGTTCATCGTCCCGATGACGTTGTTCTCGTGCGCGACGCGCGGGGACGCGACGCTCGAGTCGACGGTCAGGCGCGTGTCGATCACCGTGTCGATCTCGGCGGCCGCGACGATGCGGCGGATCAGCGCGTGCTGGTTGCCGACGCGGACGAACTCCGTGCGCTCGAGCTCGCGCGTCGGGTCGTCGGTGTCGACGCCGATGACCGTCTCGACCGCCGGGTCGCGCTCGAGCCGCTGCGCGAGCCGGCCGCCCCAGAACGTGGACAGGCCGGTGATGAGGATGCGGCGCGACTGCATGCCCGAACCAGACGCTCGCGCGCTTGGCGAGCATGTCGAGCAGGTTCTCCTGGATGCGCTCGCGCACGTCCTGGGCGACGGTCTGGACGAGGCCGCGTGTCGAGCCAGGGCTCGTCGCCCCACTGGTCGGTCGGGATCGGCTCGAGGAAGCGGATCTTGAACTTCGCGGGGAGGTAGCCGAGCATCCCGGCGATCCCGAAGTGCGGGAAGGTCGGGGTCAGCGGGAAGTACAGGAAGCCGGTGAGCTTCTGGAGCGCGGTGAGGTGGGCGAAGATCGGCGCGGCCTCCTCGGCGCCCGACGACGGCCACCGGCACGAGCGGGGCCCTGGCCTTCATCGCCGCGGCGACGAACCCGCCGCGACCGAAGCGGCGCAGCCGGTAGCGGTCCTTGTAGAGCTTCTCGGTCCCCTTGCGCCCCTCGGGGAAGACGAGCACGAGCTGGCGCTCGTCGTAGAGCAGGCGGTGCACGTTCGCCGGGTGGGCCGGCACCGCGCCGATCTTCGGCAGCAGCATCGAGAAGCCCGGGTAGCCCTTGAAGAAGTGCTCGACGGTCAGGTGGAGCGGGCGCGGCCGGGCGTGCTCCTCCTTGATCGACTTCGCGATCATCGCCGCGTCGGGCGGCAGCGCGCCGGCGTGATTGGAGACGATCAGCGCGCCGCCGTCGGAGGGGACGTTCTCGATGCCCTCGACCTCGGTCCGGAACCAGTAGCGGTAGATGAACTCGACGATCGTGCGGTCGAGGACGCCCTCGATGCGCTCCGAGCGGCCCCAGTCGGTGACCTGGCGCTCGGGCTCGAGGCCGGGCAGCAGGTCGCGCAGGTCGCCGACCTCGCGACGCGCCGGGACCGCGGCCTGCGCCGCCGTCACCGGAATCGTCGTCTCAGGTGCGGGCGCCTCCGTGGTCGGCCGCTCCACCATCAGAGCCTGATCTTCCCAGGAGTGGCTCCAACAAGTCGCGCAATGCGGGCCAGGAGTCGGCGCAGGCGATCCCCTCCCGTTCGCACACCTCGGCGTTCCAGGGGTGGCGCAGAGTCGCCCCGTCGACGCCCAGCTCGCGCGCGTGCAGGAGGTTCACGGGCGAGTCGTCGACCAGCAGCCCGATGCCGGCCTCGGCGGCCCAGCCGACCTTGCCGTAGTCGCAGCGCAGCTCGTCGAAGCCCAGCCCGATGCGCCCCAGCCACTCCGCGGTGTGGTCGTGGGCGTGGGGCGCGCGATGGCTGGCCACGTGGATGGTGTGACCCGCGTCGCGCCAGCCGGCGATGGTCTCCACGGCGCCCGGGTAGGGCTCGGCGGCCAGAACGAGATCGGAGGCGTGAGTCTCGGCGATGCACTCGGCCAGCTGGGCGGGCGTAAGCGCCTCGATCTCCCAGGTCACCTGCGCCTCGTAGGGCAGGTCCACTCCGAAGCGCCGGCGCGCCACCCCGGCGAGCTGGTCCCAGTAGGGGTGGAGGGTCGAGTCGATGTCGACGGCGATCCGCATCGGGCCTTACCCTAAGAGGGGATGGCGACCGCGCCTTCGCTCCCCCGTCCCATCGACCCGGGACCCTACGGCTCGACGGGCCGCTCGCCCTGGCGGGACGTCGACTGGAGCGAGCATCTGCGCTGGGTCGAGGTGGCCGGCCGGGCCGTCAACGTGTGCGAGATCGGCGAGGGCCCGCCGGTGCTGCTCGTCCACGGGCACTCCGGCACCTGGCAGAACTGGCTGGAGAACATCCCCCACCTCGCCCGCCATCACCGCGTTTTGGCGCCAGACCTGCCCGGCTTCGGGCGCTCGGCGATGCCGGCCGAGCGGATCAGCATCGAGGCCTACGCCCGGATCGTGGCCGAGCTGTGCGAGCGCCTGGAGATCGAGCGGGCGGCCGTCGTGGGCAACTCGATGGGCGGGTTCGTGAGCGCCCAGCTGTGCGTCGACTTCCCGCAGCTCACGTCGGGTCTCGTGCTCGTCTCGGCCGCGGGGCTGTCCACCCGGTACATGGGGCTGTCGACCGAGTTCTTCCGGCGAAAGTCCGTCCGCGCCTTCGCCCGGGCCACCAACGGGTACGCCGGCGTCCCCGAGGCGCGGGCCGAGACGCTGGTGCGCCGCCCGCGCCTGCGCCGCGCCGTGCTGGCCATGGTGGCCAGGCACCCCGACCGGCTCTCCCCTCCCCTGGCCTCCGAGCTGGTCCGCGGCATGGGCAGGCCTGCCGCGCCCTTCGCCACCGACGCGATCATGCACTACCACCTGCGCGACCGCGTGCACGACATCTCGTGCCCCACCCTGATCGTCTGGGGCGAGAACGACCGGCTCGTGCCGGTCGAGTCGGCCCACCTCTACGAGCGGGCGATCCCCGGAGCGCGGAAGGTCGTCTTCCCCGACACGGGCCACGTGCCCATGCTCGAGCGTCCCGAGGCGTTCAACGCGCTCCTGGACGAGTTCCTGTCGCTCACCACCGACTCCAGCGCGGTTCCCAGCGGGTAGGAGATGATGCGCGCCCGGTTGACCGCCGTCCGGCTCCACGGCCGCTCGTCGACCGCGTAGGCCTCGAGCAGCCCGACCGTCGCGCCCCGGCTGACGACCGGCACCATCAGCATCGAGCGGTACCCCAGCCGGGCCAGGAGGGCGATCTCGGCGGTGTCGCCGGTCGGGTCGCCGGCCAGGACCTGCGAGGCGACGCGCGTCTCGAGCACTCGCCGCGTCAGCGGGAAGCCGGAGAGGGAGAAGCGCTCGCCGGTGGGCATTCCGCCGCTTCCCAGCGACTCGATCTCGTCGGTGTCGCGCTCCCAGCAGGAGACGAGGACCTCGTCGGCGTGAAGCTCCTGGGCGACCATCTCGGTCACGCCCTCCAGGTCGGCCCGCGTGGTCACCGCGGACAGGCGCTCGACGAGGCGCTCCAGCCGGCGGTCGGCCGAGGCGGCAAGGTCGAACGGCGCGATGTCGGTGGCGCGGCCCTCCATGCTCCAGCGCATGAGCTCCGCGGCCACGGCGGGTGCGACCGTGCTCCACGGCGGGGACGGGCGGGCCAGCGCGAAGCCCTGGCCGTAGCTGACGTCGAGGTCGGCCAGGACCGCGAGGTCGTCGAGCGACTCGATCCCCTCCGCGCAGACCAGCGCGCCCGTCCGCTGCGCGAACCCGACGAAGCAGTCGATCAGCGCCGCCTTGTCGGGGCGGCTGCGCACCCCGGCGACCAGCGAGCGGTCGAGCTTGATGATGTCGGGCTGGACCCGCACGATGTGCTGGAGCCCGGCGTAGGCCGAGCCCGCGTCGTCGACCGCGATGCGCGCCCCCCGGGCGCGCAGCTCGCTCAGCGTGGTCTCGAACGCCTCGTCGTCGGTGACGAGCTCGTGCTCGGTGATCTCCACCACGATGTCTCGCAGGTCGCCCGGCAGCTCGCGCTCCACCATGCCGGTGGACAGGGCGAGCGGGCTCACGTTGAGGGCCAGCCACGTCCCGCGAGGGCGCCGGGAGGCGGAGCGCAGGGCGACGCGGATGGCCTCGCTCTCCAGCTCGGCGGCCATGCCGGCGCGCCGCGCGCGGGCGAACACGTCCGCCGGCGAGGTGTCGTCCAGAGTCGGGAAGCGGGCCAGCGCCTCGTAGCCCGCGACGTGCCCGGTGGCCAGGGCGACCACGGGCTGGAAGACCGAATGCATCGTCCGCGATCCCTCCAGCAGACCGGCGATCTGCGCCCGCGCGGCATCGTCGCCGAAGGCGTCCTGGGAGCGCGACGCGGGATGGGCCGTACCAGCCATCCAAGGAAAAGCTCGACGTTTGGCCGCCCGGCCAGGAACGGTGGCGCGCATTGCGCAGGTCTGGGGCCCGAAGCCGTGCTAAATGCCCTTGTTTTTCCGGGTGCCGACTTGCCGGCGAGCGAGCTCAGCCGGTGACGGCGCCGGCCGACGCGCTGCTGACGAGCTTCGCGTACTTGGCCATGGCGCCCCACTCGTAGGCCGGCGGGGGGACTCGTAGCTCTCCACCCGCGCGGCGATCTCCTCGTCGGAGAGGGCCACGTCGAGCCTGCGCGTCTTGACGTCGAAGGTGATCTCGTCGCCGTCGCGCACGGCGGCGATCGGCCCGCCGCGAACCGCCTCGGGGGCGACGTGCCCGGCCATCAGGCCGTGGGTCGCGCCGGAGAAGCGCCCGTCGGTGAGCAGCGCGACGTCCTCGCCCAGCCCCTCCCCCACCAGCGCGGCCGTGACCAGCAGCATCTCGCGCATCCCGGGCCCGCCCGCCGGGCCCCTCGTTGCGGATCACGACGACATCGCCGGCCACGATCTCCTTCGCCGTGACGGCGGCCATCGCGTCCTCCTCGGACTCGAACACCCGCGCGGGGCCGACGTGCAGGAGCCGCTCGTGGCCGGCGAGCTTGACCACGCAGCCCTCGGGCGCGAGGTTGCCGCGCAGGATCGCCAGGCCGCCCGTCGGCTTGATCGGGTCGCTGAGCGGTCGCACCACGTCCTGGCCCTCGGTCTCCGCCGCCTCGGCCGCGTGCTCGCCGATGGTCCGGCCGGTGACCGTGGGCGCGCCGGCGTGCAGCAGCCCGGCCTCGTCGAGGCGCTGGGCCACGAGCGAGATGCCCCCGGCGTTGTGGAGGTCGACCGCCACGTAGCGGCCACCGGGCTTGAGGTCGCAGAGCAGCGGGGTGCGCGAGGAGATCTCGTCGAAGTCGTCGATGCTCAGCTCGATGCCGGCCTCCCGCGCGACGGCGAGCAGGTGCAGGACGCCGTTGGTCGAGCCGCCGCTGCACGCGATGGCCGCGATCGCGTTGTGCAGCGACTCGCGGGTGATGACGTCGGACGGCCGCTGGCCGCGGCGCAGGACGTCCATGACGAGCTTGCCGCACTCGGCCGCGACGCCGGCCTTGGTCGGGTCCTCCGCCGGCACCATCGCGGCGCCGACGGGCGAGATCCCCATCACCTCGAAGGCCATGGCCATCGTGTTGGCGGTGAACTGCCCCCCGCAGGCGCCGGCGCCCGGCGAGGCCGCGTGCTCGAGCTCGGACAGCTCCTCATCGCTCATCGTCCCGGCGGCGTGCTTGCCCACGGCCTCGAAGACGTCCTGGATCGTCACGTCGTGGCCCTGGAAGTGCCCGGGCAGGATCGATCCGCCGTAGAGCATCAGGCTGGGCACGTTGAGGCGCGCGAGCGCCATCACGGTGCCGGGGATCGTCTTGTCGCAGCCGCTCAGGGCCACCACGGCGTCGAAGAGGTATCCGCGGGAGGCGACCTCGATCGAGTCGGCGATGACCTCGCGCGAGATCAGCGACGTCTTCATGCCCGACGTACCCATCGTGATCCCGTCGGAGATGGCGATCGTGTTGAACTCCATCGGCGTCCCGCCGGCGGCGCGGATGCCCTCCTTGACCTTGGCGGCCAGCGCCCGCAGCGTGAAGTTGCAGGGCATCGTCTCGATCCAGGTGGAGGCGACGCCGACGATCGGCTTGGCGAGGTCCTCCTCGGTGTAGCCGATTCCGTAGAGGTAGGCGCGCGCGGCGGCCCGCGAGGGGCCCTCAGTCAGCGCCCGGGAGTTGTGCTTGGGATCGAGAGTCGCCGCCATGGGGGCGCACAGCGTAGCGACGGCCCTCGCGGCGGCGCTCCCACTCGCTCAGGCGCCACAGGTCGCGGCGCACCGCGCGTGGGTCGACCTGGCGGCCGGGCATGTGGAGGTTGGCCGTGCGCAGCAGCCTCTCCTCGTCGCCGGTGAGCGCCATCCACTTGGCCAGCACGTCGTCTGACTCCGGTAGGCGCGCGCTCCCGTAGGGCCGGGTCTCGTCGGGAAACTCGACGCAGTACTCGTTGAGGAGCTCGCGGGTCTGCGGAAGGAAGGCGACGACCGGCTTGTGGGGATAGATCAGGTAGGCGTAGGGCGCCCCGGCCACGGCGTTCCCGCGTCCCCACACGCGGATGAAGCCGAGGTCGCGGTACATCTCCCACTCCTCGTCGTTGACGCAGGAGCGCAGCAGCTCGCGGGCCCGCTGCTCGGCGCGCCGCTCGCGGCCCGGGTCCCATCCGGCCGCCGACGCCGCCTGGCGCCGGCGGGCCCGCCGGCGCTCGGCGAGGTCCTCCAGCCGCGGTATGGCGATCTCCCACAGCAGGGCCACGATCACGATCCCCGTGGCGCACAGCGCGAGGATCATCGGCGGGCCTACCGCCCTCCGGCGGCGCGGGGGAAGAAGATGACGCGGTCGGCGTCCCGGGGATCTCCTCGAAGGCCTTGGCGATCTCGGCGTGCCGGCGACCCGCGTTCCCGGTGGTCGGTACCGCGGCCCACATGCCCTCGTCGAGCTGGCGGCGGAAGGCCTCGATCAGCTCCCGCTCCTCCTCGGCCACGTCGACATCGCCTTCGGCGATGAGCACCTCACCGTGACCGGGCTTCATCCGCAGGAACCTCATAGCGGCGGAATTATGCCACCCGGCCGCCCCGGCCGGCCCGGCACCCGGCGCGCAGCCGCTCGGAGGCGCTCAACGGGACGCTCTACCCCACCCGATCGGGCCGCCTGGCGGCGATCCCCAGCACGTCGACGGGCCCGGCTCCCCGGCCGACGTCGCGCAGGCCGTCGCGAACGGCCCGCGCCGCGATCTCCTTGGCCGCCCGGGCCGCCGCGAGCGGCTCGAGGCCCAGCGCCAGGTGCGCGGCCAGCGCGGACGAGTGCGTGCATCCCGACCCGTGCGCCGCTCCCCCCGGCTCGCGCTCGCCGGGGATGGGCGTGACGTGCGCGCCGTCGAAGAAGACGTCGGTGGCCTCGTCGCGATGGCCGCCCGTGACCACGACGAACTCGGGCCCCAGCGCGTGCACGGCCCGGGCCAGCTCCTGCGGATGGGTGTCGGCGGGCACCCCGGCCAGCCGCGCCGCCTCGGCGATGTTCGGCGTCGTGACCGTCGCCCGCGGCAGGATCCGCCGCGCCAGGGCATCGCGCGCGTCGCGGTCGAGCAGGTCGGCCCCGGACTCGGCCACCATCACCGGATCCACGACGACGGGCGTTCCAGCCTCCAGCAGCGCGAGCGCCTCCACGACGGCCTCGATGATCTCGCGCGAGCCGAGCATGCCGATCTTGACCGCGTCGACGCCGATGTCCCGTGCGACGGCCCGGACCTGCGCGATGACGATCTCGCCGGGCACCGGGTGGACCGCATCAACCCCGACCGTGCTCTGCGCCGTGACCGCGGTGATCGCGGTCAGGCCGTGGACGCCGCAGCTCGCGAACGCCTTGAGGTCGGCCTGGATGCCCGCCCCGCCGCCCGAGTCCGAGCCGGCGATGGAGAGCACGCGCGGGGTGCGGTGGCGATCGCTCACGGCCGTCAGGTTAGGCATTCAGCTCAGCGCCACGTAGGCCCCGCCCGCCACCCGGCGCAGATATCCGGCCAGCTCGAGCTCGCCCAGGGCGGCCATGACCGCCGACGCGTCGCCCTGGCTCCCCACGAGCGCCCCCACGGTGTCCTCGCCCCGGCGCACCCGGTCGAGCACCACCCGTAGGGCGGGCGTGAGATCTTTCCCCTCCCGCACGGGCCCGGCGCGCCGTGCCCCGACTCCGAACAGCAGATCGAGGACCCCCTGGACGCCGTCCACCACGTGAGCGCCGTCGCGCAGCAGAGCGTTCGCGCCAGCCGCGGAGGGCGAGGTGATCTGCCCGGGGACCGCTCCGACCTCCCGGCCCAGCTCCCGCGCCGCGCGCGCGGTGATCAGGGCGCCCGAGCGCTCGGCCGCCTCCACCACGACCGTCACCCCGGCCAGCGCGGCGATGATCCGGTTGCGCGCGGGAAACCCCCAACGCCGGGGCGCGAACCCGGGCGGCATCTCCGACACGACGGCCCCGCGCGCGGCGATCTCGCGGTGCAGCGCCCGCTTGCTCGCCGGGTAGGCCACGTCGGCGCCGCCGGCCAGGACGGCGATCGTCTTCCCTCCCCCGGCCAGCGCCCCGGCGTGGGCGGCGGCATCGACGCCCAGGGCCATGCCACTGACGACCGTGACCCCGCAGGCCGCCAGGCCGCGCCCCAGCGAGCGCGCCACCTCCAGGCCGTAGCCGGACGCGCGCCGGGCGCCGACGATCGCCACGGCGGGCTGCGCGCACAGCTCCGACAGCCGCCCGGCCGATGTCGTGAAGAGCACGGCCGGAGGGCCGGCCAGGTCCGCCAGGCCCGACGGGTAGGCACCGTCGTGGCGGCACAGGGCCGCCAGTCCGGGCGGATTCGCCGTTGCGCTCGCGGGCGCGCGCCGCTCGGCGTCGAGGAGGTCGCGGCGCGCGCGACCCGCCGGCACCAGCGCCGCGACCAGATCCTCGTTGCCCAGGGCGAAGACCTCGTCGAGCATCCCGCGCCGGGCGTGCAGGTGGTCGAGGTGACCGGCCAGGCGCGCGACCAGGTCGGTCCGGCTCAGGCAGTCCGCGCACGCGCTCATGCCGCCAGAGCCCCCGATCCGGCGTCCTGGCGCAGGCCGAGCGCCGCCATCACGTCGGCCGGTCCGACCTCCTCGCGGCCCGCGAGATCGGCGATCGTGCGCGCCACCCGCACGACCCGGTGCATGCCCCGCGCGCTCAGGGCCTCGCGCTCGTAGGCGTCGCGCAGAAGCTCCTGGGCCGCGGGCTCGACCCGGGCCAGCGAACGCAGGTCGGGCGCGCGCATGTGGGCATTGCAGGCCAGCCCGGTCCCGGCGAAGCGCTGAGACTGGGCGAGGCGCGCGCGGGCCACCCGGACGCGCACCCCCGCCGAGTCCGTCCCGGGGGGCAGGGCCAGCTGGGGCGCGGGCGGGCGGCGCAGGGAGCACAGCAGATCGATGCGGTCCAGCAGCGGGCCGCTCAGCCGGCGGCGGTGGCGCGCCACGTCGCTCTCCGTGCACCGGCAGCGGCGGGGATCTCCGGCGTAGCCGCAGGGGCAGGGATTCGTGGCCGCGACGAGCATGAACCGCGTCGGGTAGGTCCGCGCGCGCTGGCCGCGGACGATCGTGGCGTGGCCGTCCTCCAGCGGCTGGCGCAGCGCCTCCAGCGTCGGGCGCGGGAACTCCGAGAGCTCGTCGAGGAAGAGGACGCCGTTGTGGGCCAGGCTCGCCTCGCCCGGCGCCGGGCGCGGACCGCCGCCCACCAGCCCGGAGGCGGAGATGGTGTGGTGCGGGGCGCGAAAGGGCCGCCGGCTCACCAGCCCGCGTCCGTCGTGCAGGCCCGCGACGCTGTAGATCCGGGTCACCTCCAGCGCCTCCTCCCGGGTCAGGCGGGGCAGGATGCCGGGCATGCGCCGGGCCAGCATCGTCTTGCCGATGCCCGGCGGCCCCTCGAACAGCAGGTTGTGCCCGCCCGCGGCCGCGACCTCCATCGCGTAGACCGCCTCGGACTGGCCGGCCACGTCGCGCAGATCGGCCTCCTCCCCTGACCCGTCCTGGCCCTCCCCCTCCTCGGGCTCGGGCGCCGCCGGCTCGCGCTCCCCGTCGAGCAGCTCGACGGCGGCGCGCAGGGTCTCGGCCGGCAGGACCGCGATCTCGCCCACCAGCGCCGCCTCGGCCGCGGACTCCCGGGGAACCATCAGGCCCGTCAGCCCCTCCCGCTGGACCCCTTCGGCCACCGCGATCGTCCCCCGGCCCGGGCGGATCTCGCCGCCCAGCGACAGCTCCCCGTGGACGGCCCATTCCGTCAGGCGCGCGTCCGACACCTGCCCGCTGCCCGCCAGCACGCCCAGCGCCAGGGCGAGGTCGAAGCCCGGCCCGACCTTGCGCAGGTAGGCGGGCGCGAGGTTGGCGGTGATCCGCCCCGGAGGGAACCTGAAGCCGGAGTTCTGGATCGCCGAGTGGACGCGCTCGCGGGCCTCGCGCACGGCCGTGTCGGCCAGCCCGACCACGCGGAAGGCCGGCAGGCCGCGCGAGCGGACGTCGACCTCCACGCAGACGCGGCGCGACTCCAGGCCGTCGATGGCGAATGTGGTGACTCGAGCGAGCACGATGGCGACGGTAGGCGCCGATCCGTGCCATGGGACACCCGGTCTGTGTCATCTCGCGCGTGATGTGACGATCCGCGCGCGTGTCGTGACACGACTCGCCCTAGCGTCGACGGGGCGATGTCCGACGACCTCAGACACCGACTCGGCCGCGCCGGCGAGGACCTCGCCGCCGACCACTTCCAGCGGCTGGGCTACGACGTCGTGGCGCGCAACCACCGCACCCGCTTCGGTGAGCTCGACCTCATCGCCTTCGACGGGACGACGCTGGTCTTCTGCGAGGTCAAGACCCGCCGCGTCGCCGCGGGCGCCTCGCCCTGGGACGCCCTGGGGAAGCCCAAGCGCCGGCGCGTGCGCGCGATGGCCGCGGCGTGGCTCGCCGAGACTCCGGGCCGACCGTACGCCGAGGAGCTGCGCTTCGACGCGATCGGCGTGATGTTCGACGCTCGCGGCGCTCTCGTGCGCCTCGACCACCTCGAGGGCGCGTTCTGATGCGCGCTAAATCAGCTCGGCCGGGACGCCGAGCCCCAGCTGCTGGTAGGCCAGGCTCTGAAAGGAGAGGCGATGCAGCGGGCTGACGCCGCGCGCCAGGATCGCGTCGCGGTGCTCGGGGGTGGCGTAGCCGACATGCGCGGCGAACTGCCAACCGGGATGGAGAAGATCTGCCCGGCGCATGTAGCGGTCGCGCGTGACCTTGGCCACGATCGACGCCGCGGCGATGGCGGCGGAGCGGGCGTCGCCGCTGACCACGGCCTGCTGCTCGTGGCCGGTGGCCGGGACGGGGAAGCCGTCGGACAGGCAGACCGTTCCGGGCACGGCGACCCGGGACAGCGCGGCGCTGAGCGCGGCGAGGTTGGTGTTGTGCAGGCCGCGCTCGTCGATCCCCCGCACGCAGCGCGAGATGACGGACACGCGGGCGGCGCAGCGCAGAACGATCGGGTAGAGCGCCTCGCGCCCCTCCTCGGTGTGCTGCTTGGAGTCGTTGAGGCCGCTGAGCGCGCGGACCTCGCGCAGTCCCAGCCGCTCGTAGTCGAACAGCACCGCGGCGGCGACCAGCGGGCCGGCCAGGCAGCCGCGCCCGGCCTCGTCGGCGCCCGCCACGTAGCGCGAGTTCAGCTCGCGGTCGAACCGAAAGAGCCTGCGGGCCGTCGGACGCCCCCGGCGACGCTTCCTAGAAGATCCCGATCCGCTTCGGGGGCCAGTAGGTGGCGAAGGCTCCGCCGATGAGCCACTTCTTTGGGACCGGTCCCCAGAACCGGCTGTCGTCGGATTCCCCACGGTTGTCGCCCATCATGAACCAGTGGTCGGGCGGAATCTTGATCGGCCGCCGGAAATTGCACCCGCCGCCTCCCCCGCACTCGCGGATGAAGGGCTCCTTCGCGCGCTTGCCGTTGCGGATCACGTGCCCGTCGACGATCGAGATCGTGTCCCCCGGGCCGGCGACGACGCGCTTGATGAAGTTGACGTTGGCGCGGTCCTTCGTGGGGCTGTCGCAGGCCTGGGGGTGGCCGTCGCCCTGGTTGGGGTCCCCGCACTGGATCTCCTGCTCGGAGCCCTTGGGGGGATGGAAGACCATGATCTCGCCGATGTCGGGATCGGTGAAGCGGTTGCCGATCCGGTTGACGAGCACGCGCTGGCCGACGTCGAGCGTCGGCTCCATCGACTCCGACGGGATGCGGTACGGCTTGACGAGGAAGGCCTGGATGCCGAGCGCGAGGCCCAGCGCCGTGGCGACGATGACGACGAGCTCGATCAGCGAGCCGGCGCCGGAGCGCTTCTTCTTGGCCTGCGCGCTCACCCGGACTGCTCGTCGCCGGACTCGGCCTCCGCCTCGGGCGCGGCGTCATCCTCCGGCGAGGCATCCGCCTCGGCCTCGGGCTCAGGAGCGGCCTCCGCCTCGGGAGCGGCCTCCGCCTCGGGAGCGGCCGCGCGCCTCCGCCTCCGGCGCAGCCTCCTCGGCCCCCGCCTCCGCGTCGCCCTCGGGCTCGACCGGCGGCGCCTCGCCCGTGGACTCGGGCGCGTCGGCGGCCGAGATGCCCTCGGCGTCGACCGCCTCGTCGACCTCGGGCGCGTGGAGCAGGCCGCCCTCGACGACCTCCTCGGGGCCCCGGCCGCGCTGCTCGCGGACCCGGGCGCGCTTGCCGACACGGCCGCGCAGGTAGTAGAGCTTGGCCCGGCGCACGTCGCCGCGGGCGGCGATCTCGATGCGCTCGATCTTGGGCGAGTGCAGCGGGAACGTCCGCTCCACGCCCACGCCGAAGGACTGCTTACGGACGGTGAAGGTCTCGCGCAGGCCGTGGCCCTGGCGCTTGAGCACGACGCCCTCGAACACCTGGGTGCGCCGGCGCGTGCCCTCGACGACCTGGAAATGCACGCGGACGCGGTCGCCCGGCTGGAAGGCCGGAACGCGGCGAAGCTGCTCGCGCTCGAGGTTGTCGATGACCGTGCTCATGGCAAAGAAAAGGCGCGCGGCCCGGACCGGGTCCTGCGCGACGTCGCAAGATGGTAGCTCAGCGCTCGTCCCGGCGGCGGCTCTGCTCCCGTCGCCACTCCCGAACCCGCTCGTGATGGCCGCTCAGGAGGACCTCGGGCACGGCCCAACCGCGGTATTCGGCCGGCCGCGTGTAGTGCGGATATTCGGGCGCGCCCTCCAGCGCGGCGCTGAAGCTCTCCTCCACCGCCGACTCCTCGTGGCCCAGGGCGCCCGGCAGCTTGCGCAGGATGGCGTCCGCCAGCACCATCGCCGCCAGTTCGCCTCCCGAGAGCACGTAGCGCCCGATCGACACCGCGTCGGTCGCCAGGTGCTCGACCACTCGCTCGTCGAAGCCCTCGTAGCGCCCGCACAGCAGCGTCAGGGCCTCCTCGGCGGCCAGCTCGTCGACCAGCCCGTCGTCGAGCACGCGCCCCGACGCGGTCAGCGCCACCACCCGCCGCTCGCGGCGCACCTCCTGGGAGTCGCGGCCGTAGAACCCCTGGATCGCCGCGTCCACCACGTCGACGCGCAGGACCATCCCCGCCCCACCGCCGAACGGCGTGTCGTCGACCTGGCGGCCGCTCAGGGTCGTGTGGTCGCGGTAGGACGCGTAGCGCAGCTCCGAGCCCGCGGCCACCGCGTTGGTGACGTGCCGTTGGCCCTCGAACCAGCCGAACCACTCGGGGAACAGCGTGAAGACGTCGAGCTGCACTAGCCGCCCTCCACGAAGGTCAGGTCGATGTCGATGTCACGGCCCTTCACGTCCACGGCTCGCACCGCGTCGCGCACGAGGGGCACGAGCAGCTCAGCGCCCTGCTCCCGGCGCACCTGCAGCGCCTCGCACGACGGCAGGACCAGCACCGAGGCCACGACGCCAACGTCGCGGTCGCCGTCGCGCACGCGGCAGCCCTCGAGGTCCTCGGGCCACCATTCGTCGGCCCCCAGCTCGGGCAGAGCGGCGCGCTCGACCAGCAGGGCCTGGCCGCGCAGGGCCTCCGCCGCCTCGCGGCTCTCGCATCCGGACAGCCGCAGGATCGGGCGCGCCTCGGTCCCGGCCCGGCGGACGATCTCCCGGCGCTCCCCCACGACGATCACGTGGGTGGCGTCGGCCAGCACGTCGGCCCGGGGGCGCGTGACGTGGAAGGACCCGTCGAGGCCGTGGGCTCGGCCGACGTGCCCGGCCTCAGTCGACGATGTCGACGAGGACACGGCGATTCTCCTTGACCGCCGCCGCCTTGACGAGCAGACGCAGGGCCTGGGCGGTGCGCCCGCCCCGGCCGATCACCTTGCCGTAGTCATCCTCGCCGACGGCCAGTTCGAGGACCACCGTCCCGTCGTCCTCCTCGAACTGCTCGATCTCGACCGCATCGGGGTCGTCGACGAGCGCCCGGGCGAGGTACTCGAGCAACTCCTTCATCCTCCGCGCCTCCGGATCAGCCGGCGTCGATGCCCTGCGTCCGCAGGAGCTTGCGCACGGTGCGGGTGGGCTGGGCGCCGCGCGCCAGCCAGGCGCGGACGCGCTCCTCGTCGACCGAGATGGTCGACGGATCGGTCTGCGCGTTGTAGCGACCGACGGTCTCGATCACGCGGCCGTCGCGCGGCGAGCGCTGGTCGGCGACGACGACGCGCCAGATCGGATCCTTCTTCCCGCCAACGCGGGTGAGTCTGAGTCGTACGGACATGCGGCGGTGCAGGGTAGCGGGTCGGCCCGCCCAACGGGGCTAGCGCCCGCCCCCCTGCCGCATCAGCGCTCCGAGATCGGGCATCTTGCCCTGCCCCATCTGGCGCATGAGCTTGCGCATCTGGGCGAACTGCTTGACCAGCTGGTTGACCGCCTGCACGTTGGTGCCCGAGCCCCGGGCGATCCGGAGGCGCCGCGAGCCCTTGATGATGTCGGGGCGCCGGCGCTCCTCGGGCGTCATCGAGAGGATGATCGCCTCCAGGCGGTCGAGCTCGCGATCGTCGACCTTCAGGCCGCGCAGCTCCTTGGACCCCGCGAGGCCGGGGATCATCCCCAGCAGGTTGCTCAGCGGCCCCATGCGCCGGATCTGCTTGAGCTGGGAGAGGAAGTCGTCGAGCGTGAACTCGGCCTTGCGCAGCTTGCGCTCCATCTCGGCCGCCTGGTCGGCGTCGAACTCCGTCTCCGCCTTCTCGATGAACGTCAGGACGTCGCCCATCCCCAGGATCCGCTGGGACATGCGGTCCGGGTGGAAGCGCTCGAACTGGTCGAGCTTCTCGCCCGTGGAGGCATAGAGGATCGGCTTGCCCGTGACCGCCTTGACGCTCAGCGCAGCGCCGCCGCGGGCGTCGCCGTCGAGCTTGGTCATCACCACGCCGTCGAACTGGACGGTCTCGGAGAACGCCTCGGCCACGTTGACCGCGTCCTGGCCGGTCATGGCGTCGACCACGAGCAGGATCGCGTGGGGCTTGGTGACCTTGCGCACCTCGGCCAGCTCGCGCATCAGCTCGTCGTCGATGTGCAGGCGCCCGCTGGTGTCGACGATGAGCACGTCCTTGCCCTCGCGCTCGGCGCGCTCGCGCGCCCAGGCGGCGATCTCCACCGGGTCGCGGTCGGTCCCCTGCTCGTACACGTCGGCCTTGGCGCGCTCGCCCATCGTGACCAGCTGCTCGACGGCGGCCGGGCGATAGACGTCGCAGGCGGCGAGCGCCACGCTGGAGTTGTGCTCGGTGCGCAGGTAGCGGGCGAGCTTCGCCGCCGCGGTCGTCTTGCCCGAGCCCTGAAGGCCCGCCATGAGGATCACCGTCGGGGGACGCGGCGAGAAGGCGATGTCGCGCCCCGCCCCGCCCATCAGCGCGGTCAGCTCCTCGTTGACGATCTTGACGACCTGCTGGCCCGGGTTGAGGTGCCCGACGACGTCCTCGGCCAGGCAGCGTTCCTTGACGGTCGCGGTGAACGACTTGACGACCTTGAAGTTGACGTCGGCCTCCAGGAGCGCGAGGCGGATCTCGCGCATGGCCTTGTTGACGTCGTCCTCGGTCAGGCTGCCGCGCTCGCGAACGCCGGCGAGGGTCTCCTGCAGCTTCTCCGAGAGGGCGTCGAACATCGCCCCTAGTGTGAACTACCCGCGCGGCGGCGGGCTCGGCGGCGGTCCGTTGGGGGCGCCAAAGCGGTCGGCGAGGTTCCCCAGGGCCTGGGAGAACTCCGAGGGGATGACGAAGATCTTGTTCGCCTCACCGCGGGCGAGCTGGGGCAGCATCTGGAGGTACTGGTAGCTGAGCAGCTCGCGGTCGGGCTTGCCCTCGTGGATCGCCGCGAACACGGTCCCGATCGCCTTGGACTCACCCTCGGCGCGCAGGATCGCCGCCTCCTTGGCGCCCTCGGCGCGCAGCACGGCCGAGGTCTTCTCACCCTCGGCGGTGAGGATCTGCGACTGCTTGACGCCCTCGGCGTTGAGAATGGCCGCGCGGCGGTCGCGCTCGGCGCGCATCTGCTTCTCCATCGCCTCCTGGATGGAGCCCGGCGGGTCGATCGACTTGATCTCCACCCGGTTGACGCGAATACCCCACTGCCCCGTGGCCTCGTCAAGCACGACGCGCAGGGCGGAGTTGATCTGGTCGCGGGAGGTCAGCGTCTCCTCCAGCGTCATGCCGCCGATGACGTTTCGCAGCGTCGTCACGGTGAGCTGCTCGATCGCCTGGAGCGGGCTGGCCACCTCGTAGGTCACCGCCTTGGGGTCGGTGATCGTGAAGTAGAGGACCGAGTCGATGTGGACCGTCACGTTGTCCTCGGTGATGGCCGGCTGGGGCGGGAACGAGACCACCTGCTCGCGCAGGTCGATCAGCGGCTTGAGCCGGTCCATGAACGGGACGATGATCGTCAGCCCCGGCTCGGTCGTGCGGCTGTAGCGCCCGAGGCGCTCGACGATGCCGGCCCGGGCCTGCGGGATGATGCGGATCGTTCGGGCGGCCACGAAGATGAAGAACAGCGCCACGATTGCGAGGACGATGAGACCGGCCATTACGGTTTCCCTTTCCTAGTTCCTGCGGTTCCTTAGTCGCTCACGAGCGCGGTCGCGCCCCTGATCTCCACGACCTCGACGCGGGTGCCCACGTCGTAGGTCTCGTCTTCGTCATACGACCGCGCGGTCCAGACGTCACCGCTGTCGATGCGGATCGCGCCGACCGCCTCGTGATTGGCGACGCGCTCCACCACCACGGCGCGGCGGCCGATCAGAGCCGCCGTGCCCGTCCGCAGCTGCGCCGGCATCTTGCGGTGCGAGCGCGCGATCGGCCGCACCACGAGCAGGAGCAGAAGCGAGGTGAGGATGAAGATGCCCCAGGAGAGGACGACTCCCCCTCCGGCCACGTCGACGATGGCGGCGAGCAGCGCGCCGCCCGCGAAGGGGGCGAGGAAGAAGCTGAGAGTCAGCATCTCCCCGACCGCCAGCACGATCGCCGCGAATATCCAGAACACCCACCCGGCCATATCCGGTTTCGAGCCTACCTGACGAGGGCGCTGGCGAACTCGTCCGGATCGAACGGGCGCAGATCCTCGAGGCGCTCCCCGATCCCGATCAGCTTCACCGGGATGCCCAGCTCGCGGGCGATGGCCAGCGCGATCCCGCCCTTCGCGGTGCCGTCGAGCTTGGTCAGGACGATCCCCGAGACGGGCACGACCTCGGAGAACATCTTGGCCTGTCGCAACCCGTTCTGGCCGGTCGTGGCGTCGACGGTGAGCAGCGTCTCGTGCGGCGCGCCGGGCAGCTGCTTGTCGATCACCCTCGCCACCTTGCCCAGCTCGGCCATCAGGTCGTCCTGCGTGTGCAGGCGCCCCGCCGTGTCCACGATCACCACGTCCGCGCCGGTGTCGCGGCCCGTGGCCACGGCCTCGAAGGCCACCGCGCCGGGATCGGAGTCCGCGGCGCCGCGCACGAAGCGGCTGTCGGACCGCCGCGCCCACTCCTCCAGCTGCTCCACGGCGGCGGCGCGGAACGTGTCGGCGGCGCCGATCACGACGTCGCGGCCCAGCTCCTGGCGCAGATGCCAGGCCAGCTTGCCGATCGTCGTCGTCTTTCCGGTCCCGTTGACGCCCACGGCGAGGATCACGGTCGGCTGGGCGCGCAGGTCGATCCGGGCGCCTTCGCCGTCGGCCGGACGGGCATAGCTCGCGAGCAACTCGGCCAGCCGCTCCGTGATCGCCTCGCCGCCCTCCACCTCTCCCTCCTCGACCTCCTGCTCCAGCCGCTCCACGATCTCCGCCGTCGTCCGGGCACCGACGTCGGCGTGGATCAGCGCCTCCTCCAGGCGCTCCCACGCCTCGGTGTCGAGCTCGCCGGAGAGCAGCGTCGCCTGGACCTCGGTGGCCAGCGCCTGGCGCGTCTTCGACATGTTCTCGCGCAGGCGGCGGAAGAACCCGCGGCGCTCCTCCGGGGCGGCCTCGGGCTCCGGCGCGGCGGCGGGGCGGTCGCCGTCGACGATGAAGACGTCATGCCAGTCCATGGGCCGGAAGGTAGCGTGGCCGCCATGGAGATCCGGTCAGAGCCCGCCGACGACCGGCCGGGCCGGGCCCTGCTCGCGGCCTACATCGCCGACGCCGACACGCGGATCGGGGAGTGGGACGAGACGCGCACCCCGCCCACGCGGGCCGACGAGATGGCCCCGCCCCGGGGCGAGTTCCTGGTCGCCTACGTCGACGGGGAGCCCGCGGGCTGCGCCGGCCTGCGCCGGATCGACGAGCGCACGGGCGAGGTCAAGCGGATGTACGTCGCACCGGCGGCGCGCGGGCGCGGCGTGGCGCGCGCGCTGCTCTCCGGACTCGAGGACGCGGCGCGGCGCGCCGGGTATGACCAAGTGCGCCTGGACACCAGCGCCGCGCAGCCCGAGGCACGGACGCTCTACCTCTCGGCCGGCTACGCCGAGATCGACTCCTACAACGACAACCAGTACGCGGCGCACTGGTTCGAGAAGGCGCTGTGAGCTAGGCGAACGCCTCGGCCGCCTCGGCGGGCTCAGAGGCCTCCGAGGGCAGGCGCCGGGAGATGACGCGGGAGATGCCGTCGTCGCCCATCGAGACGCCGTAGAGCGTGTCGGCGGCCTCCATCGTGCGCTTCTGGTGCGTGACCACGATGAACTGGGCGCGGCCGGCGTGGCGGCGCAGGAGGGTGATGAAGCGGTCGATGTTGAGGTCGTCCAGCGCGGCCTCGACCTCGTCGAGCACGTAGAACGGGCACGGCCGGGCGAGGAAGATGGCGAACAGGAAGGCCAGGGCGGTCAGCGACTTCTCCCCGCCCGACAGCAGGGACAGCCGCTTCATCGCCTTGCCCGCCGGGGTCATCTCGATCTCGACCCCGAGCAGATCCTCCGGGCGCTCCTCCTCGTCGTCCGGCTCCTCCGCTTCGCCCTCGGCCTCGGCGGCCTCGCCGTCCGGCGGCGGCTCCTGGCCGCCCAGGACGCGCTTGGGGCCCTCGTCCTCGGAGACGAGGCGCAGGCGCCCGCGCCCGCCCGGGAAGAGCTGGCCCACGAGCTCCTCGAAGTTGGCCGCGGCGGCGGCGAACGTCTCCTCGAAGGCCTCGCGGATGCGCCGGTCGGTCTCCTTGATCAGCGACTGCAGCTCGCGCAGGGCGGTCTCGAGGTCGCGCCGCTGCTCCTCGAGCTCCTCCACGTGGGCCAGCGCCTCGGCGTACTCGTCCTGGGCCAGCGGGTTGACGGGACCGAGCTGCTCGCGCCGGCGCGCCAGGCGCTCGATGCGCCCGCGCAGAGACTCGCGCTCCTCCTCGCCCAGGGGCTCGTCGGCCGGCTCCGCGGCGAGCTCGAGGACGCCCGCCAGCTCCGTGAGCTCGGTCTGCGCCTCGGCGGCGTGGTCGCGCGCCTGTTGGGCGGAGACCTCCGCCCGCGTCAGCACCTCGCCGCGCTCGCGCCGGCGCCCGTGCAGCTCGGCCTCGCGATGGGCCAGCGCGCGCAGCTCCCCGGTGAGGCCCTCGCCGGCGGCGCGGTCGGCCTCGAGCTCGCCCTCCAGGGCGCCGACCCGCTGCGCGATGGCCGCCTCGACCTCGGTCAGGGCGGCAGCGAGCCGCTGCGCGGCCGGACGCAGCTCACGGCTGCGCTCCAGCTGCTCGCGCGCCGCGGCCAGGCGGGCCGCATGGGCGGCGCGGGCCTGCTCGGCCTGCTCGGCCAGCCGGCGCTCGGCGGCCAGCGCGGCCCCGACCTCGGCGCGGCGGATGCCGGTCGCGCCCTCGTCGGGCGCGGTGCGGCGCTGCTCGATCAGCCACTCGGCGCGCCGGACCTCCTCGGCCGCGGCGTCGCGCTCGCGCACGGCCGCCCGCAGGTCGCGCTCGGCCTCGGCCCGCTGCGTGTCGGCCTCGGTCACCGCCGCCGTCGCCGCGGCCGCGCGCTGCGCGGCGCCCTGCTCCTCGCCGGCGGTGCGCTCGGTGGCGGCGATCAGCTCGTCACGGCGGTTGCGCTGGGCCAGGACGCGGTCCTCGCCGCCCTCCGGGGCCTGGCGCAGCAGGCGCACGGCCCCCAGCCAGGCCCGGCCCGAGCGGGTGACGGCGATTCCCTCGAAGCTCTCCCCCACGTCCTCCAGGCGCTCGACCACCCAGGCGCCGGCCAGCAGGGAGCGCGCCAGTCCCGCGCCCTCTCCGTCGCCGCGCACGCGGTCGGCCAGCGGCTGGGCGCCGGCGGCGGGCGGCGAGGACTCGGACGCCGCGGCACCCGGGGCGCCCGCGACGATCGCGCTGCCGCCGTCGCGCCCGGCGCGGTCGAGCAGCGTCTCGCCGGCGGCCAGGTCGGCGACGACCGCCGCCCGCAGCCGGCCGCCCAGAGCCGCCGCCACCGCCAGCTCGAACCCGGGCTCGACGTCGAGGTCGTCGGCCAGCGCCGCGGCCTGGCCCGGCGCGCCGGCGCGCGCGGAGAGGAACTGGTTGACGCTGGCCAGCTCGGCCCCCACCGCCGCCGCCTCACGCCGCGCGCCCTCGACCGCGGCCTCGGCGCGCCCGCGCTCCTCGCGGGCGCTCTCGGCCCGCTCGTCGGCCGCCTCGACCGCGGCCCGACGCTGCGCGACCACACTCTCGGCCCGCTCGACGTCGGCCCCGGCGCGCTGCACGCGCTCGCCCAGCTCGGCCACCTGGCGCTCGATCTCGGCCGAGCGCTCGCGCTCCAGCTCGCCCAGCTCGGCCTCGAGCTCGGCGATACGGCTCTCGTCGGAGGCGTCGCCCGCGGGCGTCTCGCGCTCGAGCATCCCGATCCGCGCCTCGAGGCGCTCGATTCGCCCGCGCAGCTCCTCGGCCACCGACGCGCACGACTCGCGGCGCAGCCCCACCCGCTCGTGGGCCGAGCGCGCGGCGTAGGTGCGACCCGAGAGGCGCTCGCGCTCCTCGCTGCGCCGGGCCAGGGCCTCCTCGGCCGCCTCGCGCTCGCGGGCCACCTCGGCCAGCTCGGCCTCCACCTCGTCGCGCGCGGCCCGGGCGCCCGCCGCCGCCTCCTCGGCCGCGGCCAGCGCGGCGCGCTGCTCGCGCACGCGGTCGCGCGCCAGCTCCCAGCGCGCCTCGCGCGACTGGCGCTCCAGGCGCTCGTGCAGCTCGGCCGCCTCGGCCTGGCGCTTGAGCGGGCGCAGCCGCGAGCGCGCCTCGCGCTCGACGTCCAGCGAGCGGTCCAGGTTGTCCTGCGTGCGCTCCAGCTTGAGCTGGGCGCGGCGCCGGCGCTTGCGGTGCTTGCCCAGCCCCGCCGCCTCTTCGACGAGCAGCCGGCGGTCGCGCGGCTTGCTGGTCACGATCGCCTCGACGCGCCCCTGGGACACGACCGAGTGCATCTCCTTGCCCAGGCCCGTGTCCGACAGGGCCTCCAGGACATCCACCAGGCGGCAGCGCGCGCCGTTGAGGCGGTACTCGCCGTCGCCGTTGCGATCCAGCCGGCGCAGAATGGAGATCTCGGAGAACTCAAGATCGGCGCCGCCGTCGGCGTTGTCGATCACCAGTTCGACCTCGGCGGCGCCGCGCGCCTGCTGCCCGCGCGCCCCGCCGAAGATGACGTCCTGCATGGACTGGCCGCGGACGTTGCTCGGCGACTGCTCGCCCAGGGCCCACAGGACGGCGTCGGTGATGTTCGACTTCCCCGATCCGTTGGGGCCGACGATGACGCTCACGCCCGGGCCGAACTCGAGCTTGGTCCGGTCGGGGAAGGACTTGAACCCCTTCATCGTCAGCGACTTCAGATGCACGTCGTCACGGCTCCATGTCCTTGAGCGCGGCTCGGGCCGCGGCCTGCTCGGCGTCCTTCTTGCTGCGCCCGGACCCGCGCCCGACGGCGTCCCCGTTCACCGTGGCCACGACCTCGAACGTCCGGTCGTGCGGCGGGCCGGCCTCCTCGGTGACCGTGTAGCCCACCGTCTCGCCGCGCCGGGCCAGCAGCTCCTGCAGCGCGGACTTGCTGTCCTCCGGGTGCTCCAGCGCCTCGTCCACCTGCTCGCGGAACGCCTCCACCACCGCCTCCGCCGTGCGCTCGAACCCGAAGGCCAGGTAGCAGGCCCCGATCAGCGCCTCCACGACCGAGGCCAGCACCCGCTCGGTGCTCACCAGCGCCGCCGCCGGCGCCCCCGCGGGCGCCGCCGCCGTCAGGCGCTCGGGCAGCCCGAGCTCCTCCGCCACCTCCTTGCACGCCCGGCCCGACACCGCCTGCGCGCGGATCTTCGTCAGCCTGCCCGCGCCATAGCGCTCCGCCTCCAGGCGCGGGTAGAGATGGGTCGTGACGGCGAGCGAGAGCACCGAGTCGCCCAGGAAGGCCAGCCGCTCGTAGGAGTCCGAGCGCCGCTCGCTCCACGAGGCGTGCGTGAACACCTGCCGGGCCAGCTCGCCCGGCAGCTCGTCCAGTAGCTCGGAGAGGTTCGGCAGCGGTCAGGGCCTCGGCTCGGCGGGCTGGTGGGCCAGGATGTAGTCCGCGGCGGACCCGACCGTGAGGATCTTCGCCGCCGCCTCGTCGGGGATCCGGACCCGGTAGGTGTCCTCCAGCTCCTGCACGAGCGTGTAGAGGTCGAGCGAGTCGGCCTCGAGGTCCTCCTTGAAGCGGGTCCCCTCGTCGATGCGGACGGGCTCGATCTCAAGCTCGTCGGCCAGATGGTTGCGGATCAGGTCGAGGATCTCGTCGCGTGTCATGACGAGGAGCCGACGTTAGCCGGGGTCTCGGACGGGGCGCCGCGCAGGGCGCCCGCCGCCTCCAGGGCCTCCTGGGTGCGCTCCACGACCTCCTCGCGGGCGGCGCGTTCGGCCACCGCGATGGCCTGGGAGACGCCGTAGCGGGTGAAGCGCCCGTGGTGGACGATCCCGACGCGGCGCAGGCCCAGCACGTAGGCGCCACCGGGGGTCTCGGGATCGAGCTCGTCGCGCAGCCCGCGCAGCGCCCCGCGCAAGAGCAGCCCGCCCGCCTTGGCCCGTGGCGAGGCCTCGGCCGCCTCGCGCATCGCGCGGAAGAGCGTGCTCGACACGCCCTCCATCAGCTTGAGCGCCACGTTCCCCGTGAAGCCGTCCGTGACGACGACGTCGGCCGCGCCCTCCGTGACCATCGTCCCCTCGACGTTGCCCACGAAGTTCAGCTCGGGGGCGTCGGCCGCGCGCTCGGCGAGCTGGCGATGGGCCTCCAGGACGTCGGGCGTGCCCTTCGTCGGCTCCTCGCCGTTGGACAGCAGGGCGACCCGCGGGCGCTCCAGACCGAGGACTCCGCGCACGAAGGCGGCGCCCATGAACGCGAACTGGACGAGATGCTCGGGGCGGACCTCGACGTTGGCGCCGACGTCGAGCAGCGTGACGGGCGCGGCGCCGGGCATGGGGAGCGGGAGGGCGAGGGCCGGGCGGAAGATCCCCCGGGCGCGCTTGATGTTGAACAGGGCCGCGGCGACCGCCGCGCCCGTCGACCCGCCGCACACGAACGCGCCCGCCTCCCCCGCCGCGACCGCCTTGGTCATCCGCACGATCGAGGCGTCGGGCGTGCCCCGCACCGCCATCACGGGCTCCGCCGCCTTGGCGATCGAGACGGGGGCGTCGACGACCGTCACGCCCTCGGGCACGTCGCCCAGCTCGGCGGCGGGGCCGAACAGCAGCACCCGGGTTCCTCGCTCGGCGGCGATCGCCGCACCCGCCGCGACCTCGGCGGGCCCGAGGTCCGCGCCGTTGGCGTCGACCGCGACCGTGACAGGCTCCGTCACGGCTTCGGCCTCCTAGCCGTGGTCGTGATCGTGGTCGTGCGCGTCCGGCGCCACGGCCTCACGGCCCGCGTAGAAGCCGCACTCGGGACACACCCGGTGAGGCAGCCGCGGGCTGTGGCACTGCGGGCACTCGTTGTACCGGGGCGCCGAGATCTTGTGGGTGGCCCGGCGCTTGCGGGTGCGCGAGCGGGCCTGCTTCTGCTTGGGGACGGCCATGGGAGCGTTGCAGGGTACCGAACCGGCTCAGCCACCAGCCGCGGCGGCCGCGTCCTCGAGGCGATCGTCGCCCCAGAAGACGGCTCCGCCGGCCACGATCGTGGGCACGCCGACCACTCCGGCGTCGATGGCCTCGTCGGTGTACTCGCGCAGACGGGCCTTGACGGACTCGTCGTTCACCGCTCGGCTCACCGCGTCGGGATCGAGGCCCCCCTCCCGCGCCGCGCGCGCGAGGCTTTCGGGCTCGGCCAGCGAGACGCCCTCGGCGAACATGAGCCGGTACAGGGCCCGCGCCAGCTCGCGCTGGCGCCCCTGCTCGTCGGCGTACACAAGCGCCCGCAGCGGCGCGAGCGAGTACGTGTCCACCGGCCAGCCCTCGGCCCAGTGGACGGGCGGCAGGCCGCGCTGCGCCGCGCGCCGCTCCACCTCGGCCTGGCCCTCCGGGCGCTCGGGGCCCAGCGACCACGGGGTGCGGCCGAGCTCGCGCAGCATGATCCCGAAGGCCACGGGCCGCCAGCGCACGCCGGGCAGAAGCTCGTCGACGCGCATCGCCGCCAGGTAGGCGTAGGGCGAGTTCGTGTCGTAGAGGAAGAGCGGTTCGCTCATTCGAAGTTCAGCTCGCGAAGCTTGGCCCACCGCGGATCCGGCTCGCGCTCGTGGGCGTGGTCCGGATCCTGGTTGAGGTTGGCCCCGCACTCGGCGCACAGCCCCGCGCAGTCCTCGCGGCAGACGATCTGGGACGGCAGCGCGAGCGCGAGAGCGTCGCGCACCCAGCCGCGCAGGTCGAGCTCGGCGTCGGGAGACACGTAGGGGCTCTCGAGCTCCTCGCCCCCGCCCGGCTGCTCGATCTCGCGAGCGTCGATGTCGAACCCCGGCGAGGCGGGCTCCAGGCAGCGCATGCACGCGCCGGCAAGCCGGGCGTGGAAGCGCAGGCGAAGCGAGTAGCCGCCGCCGGTCATTCGGGCGACGTCCAGGGTCACGGGCACCTGCGCCGGGTCCAGGGAGTAGCGCTGGCCGCCCAGCTCGAAGTCGTCCACCGGAACCTCCAGCTCCAGGCTGCGCCCCTGCCCGGCGATCAGCCCGAGGCGAGCGAGGTCGAAGCTGTCGGTGCGCTGCGCCACTACCCCGACGAGGGTAGCGAGCCGACCTCCTGGCCCACCGCCGCGCACTTGGCCTCCACGACCGCCCGCTGCTCGGCCAACGGCGCACCTCCGGCGCCCGGCTCGGTCCCCTCGGCCTCGAGCGTCTGGCCGGAGTGCAGGCGCACGCGCAGGCGGCACGGGAACGTCAGCCGCATCGCGCCCGTGTCGATCGCCGCCAGGCCCCCGCCGCCGCCTCGGCGGCCCAGCAGCCGGCGCAGCTCCCGTCGCGACGCGCGGTCGGCCCACAGGGCCCGCATGTCGTCGCGGGTCAGGGAGATCTCGTCCACACCCAGCTCGCGCATGCGGCGAACCACCCGGGGCCAGGTCGACAGCGGCACGTCGCGGACCGAGGCGCCGGCCTCCAGGGTCCCGCGCAGCGTCTCCACGGTCATCGCCCAGTCGTGGCGCAGGCTCACCCGGGCGGCGAGCGACTCGACCTGCTGTTCGTGCGCGGCCAGCCACTCCGGGTCGAGCTCCTCGTGGGTCAGCCGGCCGGCCACCAGCGCCACGGCGACGCTGCGAGCGGCGGAGAAGGTCACTCCCACGGGCGTGGGCCCGGCGCCGGCGCCCAGAGTCTCCATGCCCGTCGTCAGGTAGCCGGCGTCGACCTCGATCGCCGCCACGTCGTCGGCGGCGACGCCCAGCCCGAGCGCCAGCTCGACCGGCGCCTGGAGGTACGCGCACCCGGGCCGCGGCTTGAACGCGAGGGTGTCGGTGAGCCACACGTCGCCCAGCGCCCCGAGCATCGCCGGGCGCCGGGCGAAGGCGAAGTTGGTCAGCAGCCCGCGGCGGTTCTCCACCACGTCCAGGGCCCCGGTGACGCCGTCCGCGGCCAGCAGCGCCGCCCGGGCGCCCTGCACGGCGGGCTCGGCGGCCGTGAGGAGCTTGGAGTCGGGGCCCATGAACCCGGGCCACAACCCGTAGGGCGGCTGGTAGAGCGCGATCGCCAGGGCGTGGGCCATCCGCCGCGCGTCCAGGCCGAGCGCGACTCCCGCCGCCACGGCGGCCGAGCCGCAGTGGATGGAGGACCAGAACTGACCGTTGTGCGGTCCGAGGAACAGGGCCGCGCCCAGGCGCCCGCCGATCTCGTTTCCCGCCACCTGCCCGGCGAGTGCGCGGTCGGAATCGTCGCCGGCGAACGCCCGGCTCGCCCACACCGAGGAGTGCCCGGTGTGGCCCATGAAGAGGTAGTCGTCCCAGTCGTGCGCGATCGACGCGGCCGCCCCGGCGAAGATCTCGCCCAGCGGCCCGTCCCCGCCCGCGGCGGCGAACGGCGCCGCCGCCCGCTCGCCCGCCCGGGCGCCGGCCAGGATCGAGGCGGTCTGCAGGCGGGCGCGGTCGAGCGCCCGCTCGGGGACGTCGCTCGTCGACAGTCCCGCGGCCCAGGCCCCCGCGTCCTCGCACCAGGACATGGCCGGAGGCTACCGCCGCACGCCGAAGCGCCGCGCCAGCGCGCCCAGGTTGCGCCGGGACAGCGCCGGGTCCTGCGTGGGCTCCAGCGGACCGCCCGCCGCCAGGTCGGCCGCCCGCCGGGGCGCCGCGCAATAGGCGACGAGGGAGCCGGCCACCCGCTCCCACGTCAGCGCACCCGCGCGATCGGCGGCGCGGTCGCCTCGGGCCGCCCAGCCGTCGGGGTCGCCGGCGAGATCCTCGATCGCCTCCGCCCACCCGTCGACGTCGCCGGGGGCCAGCGCCGCGCCGAGGTCGTGGCGGTCCACCTCGTTTCCCAGTGCGTCGCCCCGGGTCGTGAGGACCGGCAGCCCCGCCCAGAGGTAGTCGAGGATCCGTGTGCGGTAGGCGAAGCGGGTTTCCACGGACTCGTGATGCGCCGAGACGCCGGCGTCCGCCTGCAACAGCCAGTCAGCGCGCCGGTCGTACTCCACCCAGCCGTCGTTGAAGTGCACGCGCTCCCCCGCGGCTTCCCGAGCGGCGGCCAGGGCGCCCGCCTCGGGCATCCCCGCATTGGGGTGCCCGACAGCCATGAAGACCAGATGGGCGCCCGGGACTCGCTCCACCGCCCGCACGACCGTGACCGGGTCGAACCAGTCGTAGACGCCCCCGCCCCACAGCAGCAGCAAATCGTCCGGGCCGATTCCCAGGATCTCGCGCGGGCCCGGCCCGCCCGAGGCCGCCGGTGGCTCGGCCGGCACCCCGAAGGCCACCACGTCGATCAGCCCGCGCAGGTCGGGATCGGCGGCGTGCGTGAGCGGGTTCACCCGTCCCAGCGCCTCCAGCCAGCCCAGCCAGTAGTCGCGCTGGCGCTCGGAGGCGCAGATGAAGAAGTCCCCCGCCCGCAGTTGGTCGTGCAGGGCGCGCAGCGCGTTGGCCTGCGCCTGGCGCCGGCGCTCGGGCGCCTCGCCCTCGATCAGCGAGAGCAGCTCGAGCGCGAACGGGTCGTAGAGATCCACCACGATCCGCGCCCCGGAGTCGGCCAGCGCGGGGATCCGCTCGAGCACCCAGCCCTGGAGGACCACGACCTCGGCGCCGCGCGCCGCGCGCCGCACCGCCTCGCGGTCCTCCGTGTCGCGGAGCGTGACGTCGTGCCCGGCGCCCGCGAGCACGCGCGACAGCTCGGTCGCCCGGATCGCCGGCCCGGCCATCACGTCGCCCAGCGGCTCGCTGCAGACAACCAGGATCCGGCTCATGCGGCGCGAGGCTACCGGGGGATCGGGCACGTCCGTTTCGTCAAAGACGCGGCCCACCCCGCTGCGAGACGATGCGGCGCATGAAACAGCGCGTGGACTTCATCACCCTCGGAGTGCCTGACCTGGCCGCCGCCCGGCGCTTCTACGTCGAGGGCCTGGGCTGGGAGCCGACCCTGGAGGTGGAGGGCGAGGTCGTCTTCATCCAGGTCGCGCCCGGCCAGCTCCTCGGACTGTGGTGGGCGGACAAGCTCGAGGCCGACGCCGGCTCGGGCGCGGGCGCGCCGCCGCAGCAATGGCGCGGCACCGGGTTCGTGCTCTCGCACAACGTGGACAGCGACGAGGAGGTGGGCCGGATGCTCGACGCCGCCGCCGCCGCGGGCGCCACGATCCTGCGCCCCGCCGAGCGCTCCCCCGACTTCGGCGGAGTGCACGGGCACTTCGCCGATCCGGCCGGCTTTCGCTGGGAGGTGGCGCACAACCCGGGCTGGCGGGTCGATCCGGACGGCCGCGTGCGGCTCGGTTCGCCATGATCCGCCGATGCGCGCGATGGTGCTCGTCGAGCCGGGCCGGCCCCTGGAGGAGCGCGAGCTGCCCGATCCCGTGCCCGGACCGGACGACGTCCTGCTGCGCGTCCTGGCGTGTGGAGTCTGCCGCACGGACCTGCACCTGCTCGACGGAGAGGTCGACGTCCCCCGCCCTCCGCGCGTGCTGGGCCACCAGATCGTCGCCGAGGTGCTCGAGGGCGAGGGCTTCGAGCCGGGCACCCGCGTCGGGGTCCCGTGGCTCGGGTGGACCGACGGCACCTGCCGCTTCTGCACGAGCGGGCGGGAGAACCTGTGCCCCGACGCCCGCTTCACCGGCCGCGACCGCGACGGCGGCTTCGCCGAGCTGACCGTCGCCGACTCGCGGTTCTGCTTCCCGATTCCCGATGGCTACCCCGACCTCCAGGCCGCGCCGCTGCTGTGCGCCGGCCTGATCGGCTACCGCGCCCTGCGCCTGGCCGGCGACGGCGAGCGCCTCGGGCTCTACGGGTTCGGCGCGGCCGCGCACATCATCTGCCAGGTCGCCGTCCATCAGGGGCGCACCGTCTTCGCCTTCACCTCCCCGGGCGACACCCCCACGCAGGAGTTCGCCCGCTCGCTGGGCGCCGCCTGGGCGGGCGGCTCGGACGAACCGCCGCCCGAGCCGCTGGACGCCTCGCTGATCTTCGCCCCGGTCGGCCCGCTCGTCCCCGCCGCCCTGCGGGCCAGCGATCCGGGCGCCACGGTGGTGTGCGCGGGCATCCACATGAGCGACATCCCGAGCTTCCCGTACGAGCTGTTGTGGCGCGAGCGGGTGGTGCGCAGCGTGGCCAACCTGACGCGGGAGGACGGCCACGAGTTCCTCGACGTCGCCCCGCGGGTGCCCGTTCGCACCGAGGTCACCCGGTATCCGCTGGAGCGCGCCAACGACGCCCTCGAGGACCTGCGGGCCGGGCGCTTCCGCGGCGCCGCGGTGGTCGTGCCGTGAACCACGACCCCATCGAGGCGGACGGCCTGGTGGCCGCTCCGCGCGGGGTCGTGTTCGAGTTCCTCGCCGACCTGGCCAACCACTGGGACCTGGCCGACCGCTGGGTCGAGGTGGTCCACCTCACCCCTGAGCACGACGGCGGCCGCGTGGCGATCCGCGGCCCGCTCGGGCTGCGGCGCACGGTCGACACCGAGGTGCACGGCAGCGACCCTCCGGCCCGGATCGAGGGCATCGCCCAGCTGGGCCGGACGCGGGCGGCGGTGAGCTGGGAGCTCGTGCCCGAGCCCCACGGGACCCGCGTGCACCTCACCGCGACGGTGCTGGCCGCGGCCCCGCTGGACCGACTTCTGCTCGCCGCCGGGGGGCGCGCCTGGCTGCGCCGGCGCTTCACGGTCACGCTGAGCCGGCTGGCTCAGAGCGTCACCGTGCTCGACGAGGCCGCTAGTCCTCCTGGTCGCGCAGCTCGCGCTTGAGCACCTTGCCCGTGGCGTTGCGCGGCAGCTCGTCCACGAAGACCACGTCGCGCGGCACCTTGTAGCCGGCCAGGCTCTTCTTCACGTAGGCCTTCACGTCCGATTCCGACAGGCTCTTGCCCTTGCGCTTGACGACGACGGCGCGCAGGCGCTGGCCCCACTCGTCGTCGTCCACGCCCACCACGGCGGCGTCGGCCACGGCGTCGTGATGGTGCAGCAGCTCCTCCACCTCCTGAGGGAAGACATTCTCCCCGCCCGAGACGATCATGTCGTCGTCGCGCCCGTCGACGAACATCCGCCCGCCGTCGTCGAAGTGGCCCACGTCGCCGGTGGCCATCAGGCCGTCGATGACGTCCTTGCTCCCGCCGCCGGTGTAGCCCTCGAAGAGCATCTCGTTGGCCACGAAGATGCGGCCCGTGGTGCCCTCGGGCACCTCGCGCCCCTCCTCGTCGTAGAGCTTGACGACGGTCCCTCGCGGCGGGCGCCCCACGGTCCCGGGCGCGGCGGCGAGGTCCTCGGGGGTGGCGATGGTCGCCCAGGCCACCTCGGTGGAGCCGTAGAGGTTGTAGAGGACGGGCCCGAAGGCCTCCAGCGCACGCTTGGTCAGGGCCGGTGAGAGCTGAGATCCGCTCAGCGCGATCACCCGCAGGTCCGAGAGGTCGTAGCGGGAGATGACCTCCTCGCCCAGCTCGAGGATGCGCTGGAGCATCACCGGCACGACGATCAGGGCCGTCGCGCGGTGCTGGGCGGTCAGGGCGAGGGTCGCCTCGGGGTCGAACTTGCGGCGCATGACGACGGTCGAGGAGAGCCCCAGGCCCAGCGTGAAGTGGGCGAAGCCCCAGGAGTGGAAGAGCGGCGCGGCGATCATGGTCTTCTCGCGCGCGTGGAGCGGGATCTTCGACAGCAGCGCCGCGGCGGGATCGAGCGTGTCGGGCTGGCTGCGCGAGGCCCCCTTGGGCGTGCCGGTCGTGCCCGACGTGAGGATCACGACCCGGCCGGGCTCCGCCGGCGCCACGACGTCGGACTCGTCGCCCTGCTCGATCAGGCCCTCGAGCGTCGGATCGTCGAGCTCTGAGTCGGGCTCGTGCCAGGCGATGAAGCGCTTGCGCCGCACCGCGGCGTCGTGGACGAGGTCGGAGAACTCCTCGTCGAAGACGATCGCCCGGGGGCCCTCCCGCTTGACGACGTCGGTGATCTGAGGGGCGGCGAAGGCCGTGTTGAGGTAGAGCGCGTTGGCGCCGAGCTTGGAGCAGGCCACCGTCGCGTCCACGAACCCGCGATGGTTGCGGCACATGATGGCCACGCCGTCCCCCTCCACCACCCCGGCATCGGAGAGCCCCGAGGCCAGCGCGTTCGTGCGCCGGTGGACCTCGGCGAAGGTCAGCGTGCCCAGCTCGTCGACCAGGGCGAGCTCGTCGGGGAAGCGGATCGCGGCGCCCGTGTACCCGGCGGCCGGGGTCGGGCCGAAGCGCCGGAGCGCCAGTCCGATCTTCAGGAGCTTGTCCGGGCGGGTCGGTGTGACGATGCCCGCGTCGAACAGCGTGCGCGCGGTGTGGATCCGGTTGCCGATCGACATTGCTGTGTATCCAATCATTCCCCGAGCCCATGAGTGACTGGTTCGGGAGATTCGGGTTCGCGCAGGTCGCCGACGACCTGCTGGTGGGGGCATACCCGCTTGACGCCAACGATGTCGCCCGGATCGCCGCCACCCGCGTCAACGTGGTCTACAACCTCGTCGAGGACGAGGAGTACGGCACGGGCGAGCGCGCGACCGTGACGGCGGCGCTGGAGCGGGCCGGCATCGCCGAGCGCCGCCTGCCGCTGGTCGACTACGGGCGCCTGGCCCGCGAGGAGCTCGACCGCGCCGTGACCGACGTGGTCGAGGACCTGGACGAGGGGCGCCGCGTGTACCTGCACTGCCGGGCGGGCTGGCAGCGCTCGGCCGCCGTGGCCGCCGGGGTTATCGCGCTGCGCGAGGACATCGGCATCGAGCAGGCCCTGGGCGAGCTGCGCCGGCGCAAGCCCTCCGCCGAGCCGCTGCACCACCAGCGGGTGGACCTGCTCGACTGGTGGCGCGAGCGCCAGAGCGGCTGATTTCCGGCGATTTCCCCCGATCCGTCAGGTCCGGCTGCGAACCTGCGACTCCAAAGCCATGGAAGCAGCCACCCCCCTCTTCAATCCCGCCCCCTCCGTCCGCACGGTCGGTGACCGCGTGGCCGTCGACGCCCTCGTGGTCGAGGACGAGGCCGCCGTCCGCCTCGTACGCGAGCGCGAGGAGGCCGGCGAGGACACCGTCAAGCTCGTCCTCGACGCGATCGGCATCGGCGCCCGGGTGCTCGACCGCGAGCAGGCCGGCGCCCACGCCGAGGCCGTCAAGGCCGAGATGGAGCGCGCCGCGCGCGAGCTCAACACCGAGTTCGGCGAGCGCGCGCGCGTGGCCACCGAGACGCTGGAGCGCCGCCTCGAGGAGGTCTTCGCCCCCGACGCCGGCCACCTGGCGCGCGCGCTGGAGCGCCACTTCTCGGACTCCAGTTCCGAGGCGGTGCAGCACCGCGTTCGCGCGCTGGTCTCCGAGGTCCTGTCCAAGTCGCGCGAGGATCTCCAGCGCCAGTTCTCCGCCGAGGACGAGCGCAACCCGCTGGGCGACTTCAAGCGGATGACGGCGGCCCTGGTCAAGCAGGCCTCCGACCGCCAGGACGCCAATCTCACCGCCCTGCTGGAGAAGATGGGCGCCCTCGAGCTCGAGGTCCAGCGCCTGCACGCCGAGCGCGAACGGCTGTCTGAGGTCGCGGAGGCCGAGGAGGCCGGCACGCGCAAGGGCCGCACCTACGAGGAGGCGGTCTACGAGGCCCTGGACGTCGTGGCCCACGGGCACGGCGACGTGGCCGAGGCGGTCGGCGACCTGCGCGCGGCCACCGGCAAGACCGGCGACGTCGTGGTCGGCATCGACTCCTGCGCGGGCCCGGCCCGGGGCCGGATCGTCTTCGAGGCCAAGAACTCGCAGCTCAGCCGCCCCAAGGCGCTGGCCGAGCTCGACGAGGCGCTGGCCGAGCGCAGCGCCGACTTCGCCGTGCTGGTGGTGCCCACCGAGGAGAAGATCCCGGCCCGCATGGCGCCGCTGCGGGAGTACAACGGCGACAAGCTGATCGTCACCTACGACCCCGAGGAGGGCTCGCGCCTGGCCCTCGAGGTCGGCTACGCCCTTGCCCGGGCCCGCGTCCTCATGGCCCGCGGCGACGGCGAGGAACTCGACGCGGGCGCCCTGCGCGACACGATCGACCGCGCCCTCACCGCGATGGAGGACGTGCGCAAGATCAAGCTCCAGCTCACCGGCGCCACGAACGGCATCGAGCAGGCGCGCGGGATCCTCGACGAGATGGCCGGCCGGGTCCGCGACCTCCTCGAGGAGATGCGCGGCGCTCTGGCGGCGAGCGCGGCGGAGCCCGGCTCCGAGTAGCGGCGGCCAGCGGACATGTCCGCCGTACGTCGCCGCGTCGTGGCCAGCGGCCACGTCCAGGGAGTGTTCTTCCGCGACTCGATGCGCGAGCGCGCGCGGGCCCACGGCGTCAGCGGCTGGGTGACCAACCGCGACGACGGCGCCGTGGAGGCGGTGCTGGAGGGCGAGCCCGAGAACGTGGACCGGGTCGTCCGCTTCGCCGAGACGGGGCCGCCGCGGGCCCGGGTGGACCGGGTCGACGTGACCGATGAGGAGCCGGAGGGGCTGTCGGGCTTCGAGGTGCGCTAGGCGCCCTGGCCGGCGACCCAGGCCTTGGCGGCCTCGAGCTCGGCGACCGGGTACACGCGCGCCTCGCCCGGGACCATCCAGGCGAACAGCTTCATCGAGCGCACGAGCCACTCGATGTCCGTGACGATCGCCGAACGCTCCCAGGCGGAATGGTGCTTTAGGCCGAGGTCGTACCCGAGCTTCATGTCGGCCCACAGCGCGTCGCCCTTGAAGTCGTCGATGTCCTCGATCAGGTAGAGCGTCCGCAGGCCTCGCCCGGCGTCGATGGCGCCCTGGAGCGCGGGCCGGAACACCCGGTCGTAGTCCTCGCGCTCCACGTCGCCATCGACGCGGAAGCCGATCGTGCCCTCGGGCATGTGCTTGAGCCGCTCGACCATCTGGATGAGGCTACTCCGTCCGAGGTGCCACGTACTGTACGAACGTATGTTCGTAGAAGCGGGAGACATGCCCGGCCTGGGGCTGGCTCGGCTGGAGGACGAGATCACCACGCTGGCCGCCCACATCAGTGCCGGGACGTGCCGCTTCCTCGAACTGGTCTCGGAGTTCGACCGGCGAGAGGGCTGGGCGAGCTCCGGATGCGGATCCTGTGCGGAGTGGCTCTCCTGGCGTTGCGGCCTCTCCCCTCGCACCGCCCGCGAGCACGTGCGCGTGGCGAACCGGCTGGCGGACCTTCCGCGCGTGCGGGAGCGGTTTCGCCGCGGGGTGCTCTCCTTCTCGCAGACTCGGGCCATCTGCCGCGTCGCCGACCCGAGCAACGAGGAGATGCTGGTCGAGTTCGCGCGACACTCCACGGCGGCGCAGCTGGAGCGCATCGTGTCCTCCTACCGCGGCGTCCTGGCGCGCGACCTCGCCGCGAACGACCGCGCGTACGAGCAGCGCCACTTCACCCATCACCTCGACGACGACGGCTCCCTCGTGTTCCACGGCCGTCTGCCCGCCGAGGAGGGCGCACTCCTCCTCGCCGCCCTGGAGGCGGCCCGCGGTTCCGCGGAACCGCAAGCCGATCCTGATGGTTCCGCGGAACCGGACCGTGCCGGTCGCGTCACGAACGCCGACGCCCTCGTCCGGACCGCCGAGCTGGCCCTGGCCGGCGCCGCCGGCGGCGCCGACTCGACCGGCGCCGCCCGCACCCAGCTCGTCGTGCACGTGGACGCGGCGACCCTGGCCCATGACGACGCCGAGGGCGCCTGCCACGTGGAGCGCGGTCCCGCTCTCCATCCCGAAACCGCCCGCCGCCTGGGCTGTGACGCCGCGGTCGTGCGGATCCTCGAGGCGGACGGCAAGCCCCTCACGGTCGGCCGGCGCACCCGCACCGTCTCGCCCGCCCTGCGGCGTGGTCTGGACGCCCGTGACCACGGGTGCTGCCGCTTCCCGGGCTGCACCAACACGCGCTTCGTCGACGCTCACCACATCCATCACTGGGCCCACGGCGGCCGGACCGAACTCGACAACCTCGTGACCCTCTGCCGCCGCCACCACCGGCTCCTGCACGAGGGCGGCTACTCGGTCGTCCCGCTTCCGGGCGGCCGCCTGCGGTTCCACCGCCCCGACGGCGCCGAGATCCCGCTCGTTCCGAGCCGCCCGCCCGGCGACCATCGCGAGGTGGCCGGCCGCCGGCGGGACCTCGCGTTCAACGCGAGCACTGCCACGCCCGACTGGGACGGCCAGCGCCTGGACCTCCAGGCCACGACCGCCGCCCTGGCGGACGCCGACCACCGCCTCCGTCCGGACCGCGCGCCGCCCGTCCCGGCCGGCTAGCTCGCCAGCGCGACCTCGAACGCCTCACGGGCGTCCGCGCCCCGCACACAGAAGACGACCCGCTGCAGCGGCGAATCCGCCGCCGCGGAATCCAGGTGCCGGCGCACCTCCTCGACCTCGATCCGCGCCGCCTCATCCACGGGGAAGCCGCCGACGCCGGTCCCGAAGGCCACCAGCGCCAGCGAGCGGGCGCCCAGCCGAGATGCGCACTCGAGTGCCGACGCCGTGGCGCGGCGGATGATCTCCGCCGAAGTCGGGCCGCCCAGCTCCATGGTGGCCGCGTGGATCACCCAGCGGGCGGGCATGTCGCCGGCGGTCGTCTCGACGGCCTCGCCCAGCCCGATGGGGGCGCGCTCATCGCTCTCGCGCTGGACCTCGGGCCCGCCCGCGCGGGCGATCGCGCCCGCCACGCCGCCGCCGTGCATCAGCCGCGTGTTCGCGGCGTTGGCGATCGCGTCGACCTCGAGCGTCGTGATGTCGGCTTCGAGGACCTCGATCGAGGCCATCGAGCGAAGCCAGGCTAGGAGACCTCGGCCGGCTCGTCCTTGCCGGCGAGGCGGTCGCGGCCGCGCTGCACCGCGCCGATGAACTTCGTCAGGTTGATCTCGAGCGTGTTGAGGATCTCGTCCGCGTAGTCCTCGGCGCCGAGACGGATCTCGCGCTCGCGGGCCCGGGCGTCCTCGATGATGTCCTCGGCCGCGCGCTCGGCCTGCTTGGTGATCTCCTCCTGGGAGATCAGCTTCTCCTGGCGCTCGCGCGCCTCCTTGACGATGCGCTCGGCCTCGCGCTTCGCCTCGGCCAGCATCTCCTGGCGCTCCTTGACGATCCACCGGGCCTGCTTGATCTCCTCGGGGATCGTGGCGCGCATCTGGTCGAGGATGTCGTAGATCTCCTCCTTGTCGACGCGCACCTGGTCGGTCAGCGGCACCGGCTTGGCGTTGTGCACCAAGTCGTCGAGCTTGTCGATCAGTACGAGGACATCCATGGCAATCGGTTCCTTCTTCAGCGCTTCAGTTCGTCAGCGCGCCAGCCGTTCCTTCAACCGCTCCGCCACCGGCGAGGGCACCAGATCATCGATGTCTCCGCCGAACGTGGCCAACTCCTTCACCCCACTGGAGCTGAGGAAACTGTACTGGGGACCTGACATCAAGTAGACGGACTCTATCTCCGGCGCCTGCAGACGGTTCAGCTGGTTCATCTCGAACTCGTACTCGAAGTCCGAGATCGCCCGCAGGCCCTTGACGATCGTCCGGGCGTTCTTCTCGCGCGCGAAGTCCACGACGAGGTTGCTGAAGGGCTCGGCGTGGACGTTGGGAAGGTCCTTGGTGGCCTCCTCGACGAACGCGCACCGCTCCTCCGCGGTGAACAGCGTCTTGCCCTTGCGGATGGGCAGGTTGACGACGGCCACGATGACCTCGTCGAACAGCTTGGCCGCGCGGCCGATGACGTCGATGTGGCCGAGGGTCACGGGGTCATAGGACCCGGGGACGACGGCGATGCGGTTGTCAGGTGCCATGGATTCGGATGAGGGTATCCCCGTAGCGGCGCTCGTCGATCAGCTCCAGCGCCAGGTCCAGGTCCAGAGGAGCCCGCCGGCCTGTCTCGGTCGCGACCCGCGCGCCCGGCGCGAGTATCGCGGGAAGGTCCCGGTCGAGCTCCCTCGCCAGCGCGGCGCCGCGCCGGTATGGGGGATCGAGGAAGACCAGATCGTATTGGCGTCCCGCCTTTCGTGCGCTGCGCAGGAAGGCCCGGGCGTCGGAGCGGCGCACGTCCGCCTCCTCGCCCAGGGCCTCCAGGTTCTCCCGCACCGCGCGCACCGCCGCGGGCGCGCTGTCCACGAACGTCGCCTCGGCGGCGCCCCGCGACAGGGCCTCGATGCCCAGGGCGCCGGACCCGGCGAAGAGGTCGAGGACCCGCGCCCCCGAGACGTCTCCGAGCACCGAGAACAGCGCCTCGCGCACCCGGTCGCCCGTCGGCCTCGTGGCCTGGCCGCGTGGCGCGACCAGGCGCCGCCCGCCGAGCCTTCCCCCGATCACACGCACGCGAGGCCACGCTATACGGTCGGCTCATGACCGACCTTCCCCACGTGGGGCTCTACCGGAAGGCGACGATCCTGGGTCTGGTGGCCGCCTCCCTGCTCTTCGTCGCCGACAACCTCCTGCATCCGAAGGAGTACCCGTTCAACCACGAGGCCCGCCAGCTGCACGTGATCGCCGATCACTACACCCGCTGGCAGGTCGCGCACGCCCTGGCGATCGGGACGATCTTTCTCTTCACCGCGGCACTGCTCGGGCTTACGTTCCTGGTGCGCCGCCGGGCACCGACCCTGGGCCTGTTCGCCGGGGTGATCGCCGTCTCGGGAGCGATCGGGCTGGCCATGATCCTCGGCCTCGACGGCTATTCCTGGGCCATCGTCGGTGAGGTCTCCGCCCGGGGCGACACGCACACCACCGCGCTGGTCCTGCACGACCTCCAGCAGTCGAGCTGGTCCTACGCGTACTACCTGCCCGGCACCGGGTTCCTCGTGGGCATGATCCTGCTGGCCGTGGCGCTGGGGCGCACCGGCGCCGTGCCGCTCTGGGCGGCCGTCCTGTTCGGCCTCGGCGGCCTGCTCACGGGTCTCGAGGGCACGATCCACTCCAACGCCTTCTTCCTCACCGGCGCCGTCGTCCTGGCGATCGCCAACTGCGTCGTCGCCGGGTACATCGCCCGGATGAGCGACGGCGAGTTCGCCTCGGGCGGACCGCCGCGGGCTCAGGCGGGGATCGGCTCGAGCGCCTCCGCGCCGTAGGCGGCGCCGAGCGCGTCGGCGATCAGGGCGTTCTCCGGGGCCTCGAGCTCGGGGTCGGTCTCGATCAGCTCGTTCGCGCGGGCTCGGGCGCGGTCGAGCAGATCGGCGTCCTGGGGCAGGCGTGCGACGCGGAACTCGGCCAGGCCGTGCTGGCGCGTGCCGATGATCTCGCCCTCGCCGCGCAGCGTCAGGTCGATCTCGGCCAGGTCGAACCCGTCCTCGTGCGCGGCCAGCGCCTTCAGGCGCGGAGAGTCGGTCGGGCCGAAGAGCAGGCACAGCGACGCGTGCTCGCCCCGGCCCACGCGGCCGCGCAGCTGGTGTAGCTGCGAGATGCCGTAGCGCTCGGCGTTCTCGACCAGCATCACCGTCGCGTTGGGCACGTCGATGCCGACCTCGATCACCGAGGTGGCCACGAGCACGTCGGCGCCGCCCGCGGCGAACGCCGCCATCGCCTCCTGCTTGGCGCGGGGGCGCATCTGGCCGTGGAGCAGGACGACGCGGAAGTCGGCGAACTCGGTCCGGGCCAGGCGCTCGTACTCGGCCTTGGCGGCCTTCGCGGCGAGGGCCTCGGACTCCTCGACCAGCGGGCACACGACGAAGGCCTGCCGGCCCTCCCGCAGGTCCTCCCGGATGCGCTCATAGGCACGCGAGCGCTCGCGCTCGCTGCTGGCCACGTGGGTCTCGATCGGCTTGCGTCCCCGCGGGAGCTCGCGCAGGACCGTGGTGTCGAGGTCTCCGTAGACCGTCAGGGCGAGGGTGCGCGGGATGGGCGTGGCGGTGAGGTGCAGGACATGCGGGCGCAGGCCCTCGGGAGCCTTGCGGTCCAGGCGCCGGCGCTGCTCGACGCCGAAGCGGTGCTGCTCGTCGACCACGGCCAGCGCGAGGCGGTCGAACGCGACGGCGTCCTCGATCAGGGCGTGGGTGCCCACGATCACCGAGAGCTCCCCGGAGGCCAGCTTGGCCAGGACGTCGGCGCGCCGCGCGGCCGGCGTGGAGCCGGTGAGCAGAGCGGCGGTCACGTTCTCGCCCCCCAGCAGCGACTGGATCGTGGCGAAGTGTTGCTCGGCCAGCGTCTCGGTCGGGGCCATCAGGGCGGCCTGCATCCCATGGTCGACCGCGCGCAGCATGGCCGCCAGGGCGACGACCGTCTTGCCGGAGCCGACCTCCCCCATCAGCAGCCGCTGCATGGGCCGCGCCCGGGCGAGGTCGGCGTCGATCGCCTCGATCGCGCGCTCCTGGTCGCCGGTCGCCGTGAAGGGCAGCCCGTCGCGCAGCCAGCGCTCCGTCAGGGGCGCCGGCCCGTCGAGCGCCGCCGCCGTCTCGGCGGTGTGCCGGCGGGCCCGCCGGCGCAGGAGCGCCAGCTGGAGGAGCAGCAGTTCCTCGAAGGCCAGCCGGCGTCGGCCGCCGGCCGCCTCGTCCTCGGCCGCCGGGAAGTGGACCGCCCCCAGCGCGCCCGGCCGGTCGACCAGGCGCTCGGCGACGCGCATCCTCGCCGGGAGCGGCTCGAGGACGTCGGCCAGCGCGTCGCGGTGCTCGCGCACCAGGGCCAGGATCTGCGTCGAGGTGACGCCCTCGGACGCCGCGTAGTGGGCGACCTCGGTCTCCCCCGCCACCGCCTCGGTGGTCGGGGCGTGAGCCTGGACGGAGAACGAGTTGCGCCCGCGGTACTTGCCGTGCAGCACCAGCCGCGTCCCGGGCTTGTACTTGCCCTCCAGCCAGGGCTGGTTGAAGAACGCGACCTTCATCGGCCCGCTGGCGTCGGCGACGGTCGCCTCGACCAGCGGGCGCATCCCGCGGCGCCGGACGGGGCGCGAGCGGATGGAGCGCACCTCGACGACCACGGTGGCGGCCTCGCCCGGGATCAGGTCGGCCACCGTGCGCGCCTCGCGGCGGTCGTGCGGGAGGTGCTCGAGGAGGTCGCCGACCGTGTGCAGGCCGAGCGCGTCGAGCCCCTTGGCCGCGGGCTTGGAGGGCGCCGAGAGCTCGTGCGCAAGCTGCGAGGGGCGCGGCCAGCGGACCGGTGCCGCGGCCAGGGTCTCGGGGTCGAGTGGCTCGCCGGTGGCGAAGCTGCGGAGCGGTTCCGTCACCCCTCCAGTCTGACCGCCGGAACGGTCGTCACTCGGCCGCGAGCAGCCACCACCAGTTCGGCTGGCCGCCGAGCGAGTGCTCGAGCTCGACGCCGTCGGGCGCCAGGTCGACGATGCGCGCCCCGTCCAGCGGCGCGCCCTCGCCCGCGATGCAGGTGAGCAGCTCGGCTCCGTCGCCCAGGCGCTCCAGCACGTCGCGCAGCGTCGCCTCGGGCTCGCCCCAGGCCACCAGCTCCTCGTCCACGTAGCCCACGGCCTCCCCGGCGCGGAAGCGCCCGGCGCCGTCGTCGCGCGCGGCCTGGGCGACCGCCCCGGTGCGCAGGTGGGCCAGTCCCTCCTCCATGGCGGCGGCGTTGGCGTCCGCGTCGCGGCCGCTCTCCAGCGAGATCGCCACCGCCAGGCCCGCCTGCTGGGAGCGGGTGGCCACGACCCGGACGTCCTTCTCCGACAGCTCGGCCGCGCGCTCGGTCGCCATCAGAACGTTGGGGCTGTTGGGCAGGACCACGACCTGCTCGGCCGGGACCTCGTGGATCCCGGCCAGGAGGTCGTAGGTGGACGGGTTGAGCGTCGGCCCCCCGTCCAGCGTGTGGAGTCCCAGCCCCTCGAAGAGCATTCGCATCCCCGGGCCCGAGACGACGGCCAGCGCGCCGCAGGTGACCTGCTCGGCACCGCCGTTGCGGTGGACCAGCCGCTCCTCGCGCTCGCCGATCTGCTCGAGCATGTCGGCCACGTCGAGGTGGGAGACCTCCGCCAGCCCGTCGAACAGGCCCGTCGCCCGCTCGGGCTCGTCCGTGTGGACGTGGATCTTCAGGGTGCTGCGGTCGCCCACGACGAGAACGGAGTCGCCCAGCTCCTCCAGCGCCCGGATGAGCGCGGAGGAGTCGAGCTCCCCGCCGGTGACCGCGAAGTTCGTGCAGTAGCGGAAGGTGCCGGACTCGTGCTGGGGATGCGTGATCCGCGCCGGCTCGTAGTGGTCGAGCTCGGGCGCCTGGGCGCCGCGCAGTGCGGCCACGACCCCGGCGAAGATGACCGTCAGCGCATAGCCGCCGGCGTCCACGACGCCGGCCTCGCGCAGCACCGGGAGCAGGTCGGGCCCTCGCTTGACGGACTCCTGGCCCGCCTCGATGGCCCGCTCGAGGATCTCGGCGATCGCGGCGTCCTGGACGTCGGGCGGGGCGTCGGGGCCCAGCCGCGTGTCGGGCAGGTGGGCGAGGTCGGAGGCCACGCGGTGGGCCATCTCGCGCACCACGGTGAGGATCGTGCCCTCGGCCGGATCGCGGACCGAGCCGTAGGCGCGGTCCGACGCGCGCGCCATCGCCGCGCCGACGAGGACGGGGTCGACCAGCTCCCCCGGGCGTGAGACGAGCTCCTCCGCCGCGCCGCGGATGAGCTGGGAGAGGATCACCCCGGAGTTGCCGCGCGCGCCCAGCAGCGCAGCCCGGGCGACGGAGTCGACGATCTCCTCGCGCCCGATCTCGTCGACCGTGCGCACGCCGCGCTCGCCCGAGAGGCGGTCGAGCTCCGAGAGCACCGCCTTGAGCGTGAGGACCATGTTGTCGCCCGTGTCGCCGTCGGCGACCGGGAAGACGTTGAGGTCGTTGACCTCCTGACGCCGGGTCTCCAGGTGCGCGAGGGCGCCTTCGACCGCGGCGCGGAAACGAACGAGGTTGGTCTCGGGCACGGCGCGCGAGAGCGGTCGAAACCGCTTATGCGGCCTTTGTGACCTTGCCGGCCTTCAGGCAGCGCGTGCAGACGTACACGCGACGCGGCGTTCCGCTGTCGTCGATCCGGACCCGCTGGAGATTGGGGTCGAACCGGCGCTTGGTCGCCACCATCGAGTGGCTGCGGCTGTGACCGAAGGCGGGCTTGCGCCCGCAGGAATGACAGATCTTGGCCATGGCGCGAGCAGTCTAGCGGGCGTCCGCGCCCAGAACGGTCCGCATCCCGGCCATCGTCAGCACGGCCTCCGCGGCGTCGCGGCCCTGGTGGCGCTTGCCCCCGCCCGTCCGGGCGAGCGCCTGGTCCATGTTCTCCACCGTGAGCACACCGAACGAGCAGGGCACGCCGGTGTCCAGCGGACGCGCGCGATGCCGTGCGCGGCCTCCTGGCAGACGTGGTCGTAGTGGGACGTCTCGCCCCGGATCACGGCGCCCAGGCAGGCCACGCCGGCATACCGGCCGGACTCGGCGGCGTACTTGGCGGCCAGCGGCAGCTCGAAGGCGCCGGGCACCGAGAACTCGTCCACCTCCGCGCCCGCCTCCTCGAAGACCTCGCGCGCGCCCTGCGTCAGGCGCGCGGCGAGGTCCTCGTAGAAGCGGCCGACGACGACCGCGAAGCGTGCGCTCACGCGGGGTCTCCGCCCGCGCGGTCCTCGCGCTCCTCCTCGGCGATCATCTCCTCGTCGAGCGCCAGACCCTGGTGGTGGAGCGTGTGTCCCATCCGCTCGCGCTTGGCGCGCAGGTAGGCCTCGTTGTGGGGATTGGGGACCGACTCGATCGGGATCTGGTCGGACACCGAGAGGCCGTAGCCCTCCAGCCCGATGATCTTCTTCGGGTTGTTGGTGAGGATGCGGATCGACGTCAGGCCGAGGTCGACCAGGATCTGCGCGCCGATCCCGTAGTCGCGCAGGTCGGCGGGCAGCCCGAGCTTGAGGTTGGCGTCGACCGTGTCCAGGCCGTCCTCCTGCAGCTTGTAGGCCCGCAGCTTGTTGAGCAGGCCGATGCCCGCGCCCCTCCTGGGCCAGGTAGAGCAGCACGCCCTCGCCCTCGCGCTCGATCATCGCCAGGGCGGACTCGAGCTGCTCGCCGCAGTCGCAGCGCAGCGAGTGGAACACGTCACCCGTCAGGCACTCGGAGTGGACGCGGACGAGCACGTCGGACCTGCCGGCGACCTCGCCCTTGACCATCGCGACGTGGTGCTTGTCGTCGACGAGCGAGCGGTAGCCGACGGCCGTGAACTCGCCGAACGCCGTGGGCAGGCTCGTCTCCACCACCCGCTCGACCAGCTTGTCGTGGCGCCGGCGGTAGGCGATCAGGTCGGCGACGGTGATCATCTTCAGGCCGTGGCGCTCGCAGTAGGGGACGAGGTCGGGGACGCGCGCCATCGTGCCGTCGTCGTTCATGACCTCGCAGATGACCCCGGCCGGGATCAGCCCGGCCAGCCGGGCCAGGTCGACGCTGGCCTCGGTGTGGCCGGTGCGCTCCAGCACCCCGCCGCCGCGTGCCTTGAGCGGGAAGATGTGGCCGGGCGACGACGAGGTCGCCCGGACCCGAGCCGGGATCGATGGCGACCTGGATCGTGCGGGCCCGATCATGCGGCCGAGATGCCGGTCGTCACGCCCTCGCGCGCCTCGATCGAGACGGTGAACGCCGTCTCGAACGGCGACTCGTTCTTGGCCGCCATGAGGTCGAGGCCCAGCTCGTCGCAGCGCTCCGGGGGCAGGGCGAGGCAGATGATGCCCCGCGCCTCCTTGGCCATGAAGTTGATGGCCTCGGGCGTGGCGAACTGCGCCGCCATCACCAGGTCGCCCTCGTTCTCGCGGTCCTCGCCGTCGCAGACGACGATCATCTTGCCCTCGCGGATGTCCTCGAGGGCCTCCTCGACAGTGGCGAATTCGGTCTTGGATGCGCTCATCGGGCCGTCGCCCCCACGAGCCGCTCCACGTACTTGGCCAGCACGTCCACCTCCAGATTGACGGAGTCGCCGGGCGCCGCCCGGCCCAGGGTGGTCCGCTCCAGCGTCTCGGGTATCAGCGAGACGCGGAACGCTCCCTCGCCGAGGCCCGCCACCGTGAGCGAGACCCCGTCGACCGCGATCGAACCCTTCTCCACCACATAGCGCAAAAGGCCGGGATCGGCCTCGATCTCCACCATCCTCGAGAAGCCCTCCTCCTCCACTGCCGTGACCGTGCCGACCCCGTCGACGTGGCCCTGGACGAAGTGCCCGCCCAGGCGGTCGGCGGCCCGGAGCGGAAGCTCCAGGTTCACCGGGTCGCCCGCGGCCAGCGAGCCCAGCGCGGTGCGCCGCAGCGTCTCGTCCATGACGTCGGCGGTGAAGGCGGCGCCGCTGTGGCCGGTGGCGGTCAGGCACACGCCGTTGACGGCGACCGAGTCGCCGTCGGCCAGCTGCGCGGCCAGAGGCGTGTCGATCGCCAGGCGGCCGTCGGCCAGCGAGGTCAGCGTGCCGAGCTGCGCCACGAGACCGGTGAACATCACCACTCCCGCAGGCGGGCGGACACGAGCAGGTCCTCCCCCACGCTCTCGCAGTTCAGCGTCAGTGCCTTGACGGCGTCGGCGATGGTCTCGACGCCCTCGCCCTCCAGCGTCGCGCGGGACGAGCGGCCGCCCAGCACGAGCGGGGCGAGGAAGAGGCGGATCTCGTCGATGTCGCCCGCGTCCAGGAAGGCGCCGGCCAGGTGCGGACCGCCCTCGAGCAGGATGGAGGTCACGCCGGCCGCGCCGAGCTGGTCCAGCGCTGAGCGCACGCGGGCGGACTCGTTCTGCCCGGTGGCGACGATGACCTCGGCGCCCGCGGTCTGCAGGCCCTCGGTGGCCGTGCGCCGGGCGGCGCGCGAGACGACGACCGTGAGCGGGACGCCGGGCGCGGCGCGGACGAGCTGGGAGCTCAGCGGCAGCCGCCCCTCGGAGTCGAAGACGATCCGCCGCGGCTGGCGGTGGACGCCCTCGACGCGCGCGGTGAGCAGCGGATCGTCGTGCACGGCGGTCCCGATCCCCACCGCGACGGCGTCGCACTCGGCGCGCCACCAGTGCGCCCGCGTGCGGCTGGTCTCGCCCGAGATCCACTGCGAGTCGCCGCTCTCGGTCGCCACCTTGCCGTCGAGCGTCATCGCCGACTTGAAGAGCACCCACGGCCGTCCGCTGCGGGCGTGCTTGCGGAAGGGCTGGTTGAGCAAGCGTGCGCGGGTGGCGATCTCCCCGTCGGCCACGTCGACCTCGATGCCCTCGTCGCGCAGGATCCCCAGCCCGCGCCCGGAGGCCTTCTCGCTCGGGTCGTCGGAGGCGACCACGACGCGGCCGATGCCGGACGCCACGATCGCGTCGGTGCACGGCGGGGTCTTGCCGTGATGGCAGCAGGGCTCCAGCGACACGTACATCGTGGCGCCCTCGAGGTCGGCGCCGTGGGCGGCCGCGATGGCCTGGACCTCGGCATGAGGCGTTCCGTAGGCCGCGTGCCAGCCCTCGCCCACCACCTCGTCCCCGGCGACGATCACCGCGCCGACGAGCGGGTTGGGGCTCACGCGCCCGCGACCCTGCTCGGCGAGCTCGATGGCCCGGCCGAGGTGGACGCGGTCTTCGTCGGTGCGAACTGGCATATGCCCGGACTGGAGGATACTTCGGCGCTCCTTACGCCCATGCACATCGTCATACAGATCCCCGCCTGGAACGAGGAGGCGAGCCTGCCCGCGGTGCTCGCCGACCTCCCGCGCGAGATACCGGGCGCGACGCGCGTGTCGTGGCTGGTCGTGGACGACGGCAGCACCGACGACACGGCCTCGATCGCCCGCGCGCACGGAGCCGACGCGGTCGTCCGCCTTCCGGTGCACCGCGGCCTGGCGGCGGCCTTCCGGACGGGGCTGGAGCGAGCGCTGGCCCTGGGGGCCGACGTCGTGGTGAACACCGACGCCGACCACCAGTACCGCGGGTGCGACGTCGCCCGGGTGGCCGCGCCCGTGCTGGCCGGCGAAGCGGACCTCGTAGTGGGCGAGCGCGACCCCCGCGCTCTGCGCCATCGCCGGCTGCGCCGGGCCGGCGGCGCGGTCGTGCGCCGGGCCTCGGGGACCGAGGTGCGCGACGCCTGCTCGGGGCTGCGCGCCCTCAGCCACCCGGCGGCGCGACGCCTGGAGGTGACCTCGACCTTCACCTACACGATCGAGACCCTGATCCGGGCGGGCCGCGCCGGGATGACGGTGGCCGCCGTGCCGGTGGCCACGAACCCGCCGCTGCGCCCGTCTCGTCTGTTCGGCTCCCCCTGGGAGTACGTCGGGCGCACGGGGCCGTCGATCGTGCGCCTGTGGCTGACGGCATGAGCGCGAGCGCCGGAAACCTCGTCGACAAGTACGCGCTGGGGGGCCCGGCCGGAGCGCTCGTGGCGCGCTGGCGGGCGGCGGTGCTCGAGCTCGTCGCGCTCGCCGCACCCCGAACGCTGCTCGACGTGGGCTGCGGCGAGGGCGAGCTGACCGCCGAGTGGGCGAATGCGCTGCCGGCGACGCGCGTGCTCGGTGCCGACGTCGCGGACGTGGTCACGGCGCGGCCGCGGCCCAACCTGGCCTTCGAGGTCATCGAGCCCGCTCCGCCCCTGCCCCACGGCGACGGGGCCTTCGACCTGGTCTGCGCCGTCGAGTCCCTCGAGCACATGGATGACCCGGAGGGCGCCCTGGCCGAGATGGCGCGGTGCGCCCGGCGCCACGTTCTCGTCTCGGTGCCTCGCGAGCCCATGTGGCGCGCGCTCAACGTCGCCCGAGGCGCGCACCTGACGCGGCTCGGGAACACCCCGGGCCACCTCGGTCACTTCTCAGCGCGGGGACTCCGCCGGTTGCTGCGCGGTCACGGACGCGTCGTCGACTTCCGGACTCCCCTGCCCTGGTCCGTCGGCCTGCTCGAGGTCTGACACGTCGTCGGGCTGCAGCAGGTCGCGCTCCAGGCGCGGGACGAGGCGGAAGAACGCCTCGACCAGGCGCGGGTCGAACTGGTGCCCGCTCTGGCGGCGGATCTCCTCCAGCGCCACCTCGAGCGACCAGCGCTCCTTGTAGGGGCGGCGCGAGCGCAGGGCGTCGAAGACGTCGCAGATCGTGCAGATGCGCCCGGAGAGCGGGATGTCCTCGCCGCTGCGCCCGTTCGGATACCCGCTGCCGTCCCAGCGCTCGTGGTGGGTCATCGCGATCTCCTCGGCCAGTTGGACGAGGGGCTGGCGCGAGTCGGCCAGGATCGAGGCGCCGATGGTGGTGTGGCGCTTCATGATCTCCCACTCCTCCGCGTCGAGCTTGGCCGGCTTGAGCAGCACGCGGTCGGGGATACCGATCTTCCCGACGTCGTGAAGGGCCGCGGCATGGCCGAGGAGCTCGGCGTCGGTGGGCGACATGCCCGCCTCGAGCGCCAGCAGCTCGGTGAGCCGGCTGATGCGCTCGATGTGGTGCCCCGTCTCCTCGTCGCGCCACTCCGCCGCCTGGCCGAGGCGGCGGATTATCTCCAGCTGGGTCTCGCGCAGCTCCTCGGTTCGCTCGCGCACCTCGCGCTCGAGCACCTCGCTGTACAGGGCCACGCGGCGGCGCTCGCGGGCCTCGCCCAGGCTGCTGGCGGCGGCGGACCCGGCGGCGCCGAGCGCCAGCGCCAGCAGCGGCGGCACCAGGAGGATCACGGTGCCGTCATCGAACGCGAGCTGCGCCGCGATGGCGTACATGGCGCCGACGACCACCGCGGCCAGGGCGGCGCGGACGGGCCCCAGGCGCAGGACGGCGAGCGGGGCGACGAAGGCCAGGGCGATGATCGCCAGGAGGTCCAGCCACGCCGGGGCGTCGCGCAGGGGCAGGCCGTGGAGGGCCGTCCAGATCGCGTTGGCCTGGACCTCGGGTCCCGCCATCTCGCCTCGGCCCGTGGCCGTCGGATGGACGTCCTGGAGCGTCGGCGCCGTGGCGCCGACGACGACGACTCGTCCGCGGACCGTCCGCGGGTCGAAGTGGCCGCGGAGCACGTCGGAGAAGGAGACCGTCGGGATGGTGCCGGGCGGGCCGCGGTAGTCGATCCGGGCGGCGCGGTCGCCCACCGCCGACCACGGCGCCGGGCGCCCTTCGGCGCGGGCCACGGCGGCGGCCAGCGTGTCGAGGCCCGCGATGCGGTGCTCGACGCGGCGCAGGACTCCGTTGTCGTCCTCGGGAAGGTTGGAGGCCGCGGCGCGGGCGCCGGCGCGGCGCAGGTTGGCGTCGCCGCCCAGGACGTTGGTGGTGGCGCCCGGTCCGATCTCGGTCGTGGCCAGGATGGTGCCGGGCGTGCGGCCGATCGCCCGGTAGAGCGCCATGTCCTGGCTCGGCTGGCTGGGCTCGGTGAACTGGACGTCGTACACGACCCGCTTGGCCCCGGCGGCGCGCAGGCGGTCGATCAGCTGCCCGTGCAGCGAGCGGGGGAACGGCCAGCGAACGCGCAGCCGGGTGAACGTGACGTCGTCGATCGCCACGACGGCGACGTCGCGCGGCGGCTCGGCGCCGCGGACGTGGAAGCGGGCCTCGATGCTCGCGTCCTCCAGGCCGCCGAGCAGCTCCGTCCTCCAGACCGCGAGGCCGGCGCCCGCGGCGACCAACCCGGCGAGCAGCGCCGCCGTGAGGTGCGCCCGGCGCCCGGAGAGCGCCGGCATGTCAGCGCGCCGAGCGCGCCAGGTAGGCGTGGCCCGCGCGCACCGTGACCGTCCGGTGACGGTGGCGGTCGCGGACCGACACGGCGCCCTCGCGGACGAAGGTCAGCGTGCCCGAGCAGGTCTCGGTCGTGCGCCAGGTCGTGCCGCGCACCGTGGCCACGCTGTTGCGCCCGTGGGTGCGATAGCGGCCGTGATTATCAGAGGCCCACAGGCCTCGCCTGCGGCGCTTGCGCGAGGCGCCCGCGCGCAGCCCGCGAGCCGCGCAACCCTTCGGCATGGCTCCGCGAAGGTGGATGTCGGTCATGCCGCTGCTCGACTGGCCGACCTGGAAGACGCCGCCCCAGAATGTGGCGGCCTGGGTGTGACCGCCCGGGAGCCCGCTGACCAGGCGCACCTTGCCGTTCGTGGCGTCGATGACGGAGCCGACCGGCATGACACCGGAGAGCGGGACCGCTCCCCAGGACTTGGAGCCCGGCTTCTTCACCTTGACCATTCCCTCGTCGGGCGTGACGCCCACGGTGTGGCCCGGCTTCAGATCGTCGGCGCCCGGCGACCCGTCGGAGCCGGAGTCGTCGGAACCCGAGCCGCGGTTGTCCGAGCCGGAGCCGGCGTTTCCGGAGCTCGAGCCGGAGTTGTCGTCGCCCGAGCCGGAGCCGTCCGAGCTCCCGCTGCCGGAGCCCGAGCTGCCGGACCCGGAGTCTCCCGAGCCCGAGCCCGAACTGCCCGAGCCCGAACTGCCCGAGTCCGAGCCGGTGCCGGGATCGGTGCCGGTGCCGGGATCACTGGGGGTGGCGGCGCCCTTCTTGGTCGTGAACTCCTTGTCGTCCCCGTTCGCGGTGAGGCCGAGGTTGCTGGCGACGAGGCGGTAGTGGTACTTCGTGTCGGGCGCCAGGCCGGTGACGGGCTGGGCGACCGTCACCCAGCTGAGCCCGGTCCCCGCCGACTGCACGGGCGTCCGCTGGCCGTAGGACTTCGTCGTCCCGTATTCGAACCAGTAGGTGGTCGCTGTGAGGAGGCTTCCGGGGTTCACGCGGCCCTTGAACGTGGCCGAGGTGGCGGTCACGGACGCCGGGCCGTCGGACTTCGCACCCGCCAGCGAGACGACCGACCCCTGCGATGGCGCCACGGCGGCGAGCCACAGGACCGGGAGCAGCAGAAGCGCAGGCCAGACGCGGCGCGGAGTGAGACGCATAACGCGTCTATCGACACCAAAAGGCGGAGCTTTACGGCTCTGGACGGGTGTTCGGGGCCCTATTCGTAGGCCAGCGCTTCGAGCACGTCGAGCCGCGCGGCCCGGCGGGCCGGGCCGATCGCCGCCAGCACCCCGGCCAGGGCGGCCAGGATGAGCAGGATCAGCAGAGTTCCGACCGGGAACGAGAGGGTGAAGCCGTCGCTCTCCAGCGGGCGCGAGATCACGAGCGCGAAGAGCACGCCGAGCACCGTCCCGAGAATGGCCCCGATGAGCGCGGTGATCACCGACTCGTAGCGCACGATCCGCCTGATCTGGGCGCGCGAGGTGCCGATGGCCCGCAGCATCCCCAGCTCGCGGGTGCGCTCGTGGATCGCCAGCGCCAACGTGTTGACGATGCCGAAGAGCGACACGATCACCGACAGGGCGAGCAGGACGTAGATGAGGCCCAGCAGCTGGTTGACCTGCTTGGCCTGGTCGTCCTTGAAGCCCTGGTGGGTGAGCAGCTCGGCCTGGGGATAGGCGTTCAGCGCCCGGTCGGCGGCGTGGCGCACCGCCGAATCGCTCGCTCCGGAGGCCACCTGGACGAGCACGAACTGCGCCTGGCGGATGCCGTACTGGGAGACGAGGGTCGACGCGGGCACGATGTAGTCACCGCCGAAGTCCAGGCGGTCCTTGTAGGAGCCGCGGACCGTCAGGGTGAGGTGCCGGTCCTTGGGCGTGAGCACGCGGATCGTGCCACCGACCTTGACGTGATGATCCTTGGCCCAGGAGTCGTCGACGACGGCTTCGCCCGGGCGCAGCGCGGCCAGCGTCGCCGGCGAGCCGTGCTTCCACTCCACGCGGAAGGCGTCGCTGCGGGGATCGACGCCGGTGACCGAGGCCTTGCCCTTCACGCCGTCGACCTTGCTGTCGGCGAACAGCAGCGGGGTGGCGCGCGCGACGCCCGGGACGCGCGACATCGCCTGCTGAACCGAGAAGGGCACGCCGCTGAAGCCGTCGGTGTTCTGCACGACGAACTGGGCGTTGATTTCCTCGTCGATCGCGCCGTTGACCGAGCCCTTGGTCCCGGCGGCGAAGATGGCCACGAAGCTGACGAGCGCCAGGCCGATCATCAGCGCGGCGGCCGTGGAGACCGTGCGGCCGGGGTTGCGCAGCGCGTTCTCGCGGGCCAGGCGCCCCGAGACGCCGCGCAGGCGCTCCAGCGGCCAGCCCACGACCGAGGCCAGCGGGCGCACCAGCTTGTTGGCCAGCATCGCCACTCCGATGAAGATCAGCACCGCGCCGGCGCCGAGCAGGCCGGCCACCGACCCGCTGCTGCCCGGGGAGGCGAACAGACCGAAGAGGATGATCCCCACGCCCAGGAGCGTGAGCAGCGCGGCGATCGGCGTGCGCAGGCGCCGGTGGCGGCCGGGCGGCAGCACGGCGCCCTCGCGCAGGGCCATGATCGGCGGAACGCGCGTGGCGCGCAGCGCGGGCGTCAGCGAGGAGCCGACGGTAACGAGCGTCCCGATCAGCAGCCCGATGATCACCGTCGAGGTCTTGAGCACCGTGCCCTCAGCGGGCAGGTCGGCGCCGAAGACCTTGAACAGGCCGATCAGGCCCGGCGCCAGGCCGAGGCCCACGAGCACGCCGATCACCGAGGCAGCGAACCCGACGAGCGCGGCCTCGAGGACGACGGTGCGCAGGATCTGGCGGCGCGAGGCACCCAGCGTCCGCAGCATCGCGAACTCGCGCGCCCGCTGCGCCACGGTCATCGAGAACGAGTTGAGGATCACGAACCCGCCGACGAACAGCGCGATGCCGGCGAAGACGAGCAGTGCGATGTTGATGAAGCTCAGGCTGTCCTTGATGTTTTGGGCCTGTTCGTCGGCCTGCTGCTTGGCCGTGCGCACCGCCACCGAGGCGGGCATGGCCGCGGCCACCCGGCGCCGCAACTTCGCCGCGCTGACCCCCGGCTGCGCCGTGGCGTCGATCTCGTTGACCTCTCCGGCCAGGCCGCCCAGTCGCTGGGCCTCGCGGAACGTGACGATCGCCGCCGACGCGCCGGCCAGCGAGTCCAGGTTGCCGAACCGGGCGATGCCGACGAGGCGGAAGCGCTCGCGCGGCCCGTCGCCCGAGACCACGACCATGTCGCCCAGCTTGAAGCCCTTGTCCTTGGCCGTCTTCTGGTCCAGCGCCACCTGGCCAGGCCCCTCCGGCGGGCCGCCGTCGACGTAGTTGAAGGGATCGAAGGGCTTGGTCCCGGCCGAGGTGATGAAGTTGGGCGCGTTCTTGGACAGGCGCTCGCCGTGCTTGTCGTAGATGATCCCGTCGGTGAAGACGCTGGCCTCAGCCGCCTTCACCCCGGGCACCGCGCGCACCTTGGCCAGGTAGCTCTCGGGCAGTGGAGGCGGGTCCTCGAAGTCGGACTTGACGACCTCCTTGGACTGCACCGCGACGTCGAACCCGCTGGTCGCCTCCGAGAAGACGCGGTCGAACGTCCGGTTGATGGTCGCCGTGAGGATCAGCGTGCCCGAGATCAGGCCGACGCCCAGGACGACTGCGGCGGCGGTGAGCGCCGTGCGGGCCTTGCGCGCCGTCAGGCTGCGGAGAGTGAGCGCCAGCATCCCGTGAGCCTCAGGCGGCGACGGACTTCATGAGGTCCAGCACGGCGTCCTCGTTCCCGGCCTCACCGTCGTGGACGACGCGGCCGTCGGCGAGGATGAGGATGCGGTCGGCGATGGCCGCGGCGCCCGCGTCGTGGGTGACCATCACGACCGTCTGGTCGAGGTCGTCGACCGAGCCGCGCAGCAGGCCGAGCACCTCGGCGCTCGCCTTGGAGTCCAGGTTCCCGGTGGGCTCGTCGGCGAACACCACCGCCGGGCGGGTGATGAGCGCGCGCGCCACGGCGACGCGCTGCTGCTGGCCGCCCGAGAGCTCGGACGGGCGGTGGGTGCGCCGGTCGCCCAGGCCGACCTTGTCGATCAGCGACTCCAGCCACTGGGGGTCGGGCCTGCGCCCGGCGATCGACAGCGGCAGCGTGATGTTCTCCTCCGCCGTGAGGACCGGGAGGAGGTTGAAGAACTGGAAGATGAAGCCGAACTTCTCGCGGCGCAGCTCGGTCAGCCGGCGGTCGTCGAGCTGCGAGAGGTCGGTGCCCTCGACGAGGACGCTGCCGCTCGTCGGCCGGTCGAGGCCGGCGAGGATGTGCATCAGGGTCGACTTGCCCGATCCCGACGGGCCCATGATGGCGGTGAGGCGGGCGCGCTCGAACCCGACATCGATGTCGGACAGCGCGTCGACGGCGGTGTCGCCCTCGCCATAGCGCCGGGAGAGGTTCTGCGCCGTGATGATGGGATCCATATCCGCCATTGTGATCAGCCCGTCGCTCGGCGGTGGTGCGGTTAACCGCCCGCGGTCTGCGCGATGACGCGGTAGGCCTCGGGCGGATCGGCGGCGCCGAACACCGCCGAGCCCGCCACGAGCAGCGTGGCCCCGGCCCGGGCGACGATGGGGGCCGTCTCCTGGTCCACTCCCCCGTCGACCTCGACGACCGTGCCCTCGCCCACGACGTGGCGCAGGCGCTCGAGCTTGGCCGGCGACCCCGGCAGGAACGCCTGCCCTCCCCACCCCGGGTTCACCGACATGCACAGCGCGAGGTCGAGGTCGGCGGCGACGTCGCGCAGGGCCTCCGCCGGAGTCGACGGGGTGATCGCCACTCCGGCGGTGCAGCCGCTCTCCTTGATGTGGGCGATCGTGTAGTTGACGTGCGGCGTGGCCTCGAGGTGGAAGGTGATGTTGTCGGCGCCGGCCCGCGCGAATTCCGCCACCTGGGCCTCCGGGCGCTCGATCATCAGGTGGACGTCGAGCAGGCCTCCCGCGTCGTGGACCTGATCGGCCAGCGCGCCCACGATCAGCGGCCCGAGCGTGATCGGCGGCACGAAGTGGCCGTCCATGACATCGCAGTGGATCACGCGGGCCCCGGCGTCCATCACCTCCGCCACCGCCGAGCCCAGCCGGGAGAAGTCGGCCGAGAGGATGGAGGGCGCGACCTGGAGGTCGCCCGGGAGCGCGCGGCCGGTCACTAGATGGGCCGCAGCATGCTCGCGCCGCAGTGGTTGCACTTGAGCACCGCGGTGCTCGACATCCGCACGATCGTCGAGTGCTCGCCACAGTTCGGGCACAGCGAGACCAGCTCGTAGCGGCGCAGGCAGTACACGCAGCGATAGCGCCCCGGGAGGTTGGTGGGGCGCAGCCAGGGCTCCCCGCATTCGGGGCACGCCGGGCCGAGATCGACCTGGTCGGTGTCGGGTTCGCTCACGCGTCCCTCCGCAGGCGCGCGATGAAGAAGCCGTCGGTGCCGTCCCGGTCGGGCATGAGGAGAAGGTGGCGCGCCACAGAGGGATGTTTCCAGAGTGGGTAGTCGGACTGCAGGTCCCGCGCGGTCAGAGCGCTTACCCCGGCGACCACGTCCTCGTTCTCGGCCGGGTTCAGCGTGCAGGTGGAGTAGACGACCGTCCCGCCCGGGCGCACCGCCCGGGCGGCCGCGGCCAGGATCTCGGCCTGCAGCGCGGACAGCTCGCGCGCCCGCTCCGGGGTGGAGCGCCAGCGCAGGTCGGGGCGGCCGCGCAGGGTCCCCAGCCCCGAGCACGGCGGGTCGACGAGGACCCGGTCGAAGCCGTCTCCATGATCCTCGCGCGCGTCGCCCACGACGACGCGGACGCTGCGCGCCCGCAGGCGCGCGGCGTTCTCTCGCAGCTCGTCCGCGCGGCGGGGATCGCGCTCGACGGCGACGACCTCGCCGCGGCCCTCCATCAGGGCGGCCAGGTGGGTCGCCTTCGCGCCCGGCGCGGCGCAGAGGTCGAGCACCCGCTCCCCGGGCGCCGGCGCCAGCACGTGGCCGACCAGCATCGAGGCCCGGGACTGCGGGGTGATCCGGCCGGCGCGGAAGTCGGACGAGCCCGGGAGGTCGGCCGCGCCCTCGAGCACCAGCCCCTCGGGAAGGTCCTCGGCGCGATGGCCGCCCATCCGCTGCGCGAGCTCCGCCGGGTCGGCGACGAGGATGTTCACGCGCACGGCGGTCTCGGCGGGCTGGTTGTCGGCCGCCATGAGCGAGCGCGCGCCGGCCGGGCCGAAGGCGTCCCACCACAGCTTCGCGATCCACGCCGGGTGGGAATGCTTGAGCGCGGCGTCCGCCGCGGTGTCCTCGCCCAGCGCCTCGACCAGCGGGCGGGCCTCGCGCGCGGCGCGGCGCAGGATCGCGTTTACGAAGCCCCGCGCCCGGGCGGGCGCCAGCTCGACGGACTCGCCGACGGCGGCGTGGTCGGCCACCCCGTCCAGGAAGCACAGCTGGAGGATCCCCAGGCGCAGGGCGTCGAGCACCGGCGGCTCGATGTCGGCCGACGGGCGGGTGGCCAAAGTCGCGATGACGTGGTCGAGCGTGTCGCGCCGCTGGACGGCGCCGTAGGCCAGCGCCATCGCGAACGCGCGGTCGCGGGGGTCCAGCTCGGCTCGGTCGGCCTCGGCGGCGAAGGCACGGTCGGTGTAGGCGCTCTCCTCGAAGGTCCGGCGCAGGACCGCGTGCGCGACCCGGCGGGCCGCCGTCGCGCTCACGAGGGGTGATGGCCGCGCAGGTAGGCCGCGCCGTCCATCGCCCGCCCGCCCGCCGGCTGGACGACCCGCAGCTCCAGGGCGCCGCCGGCGCAGCCCCACAGCAGCCGCTCGCCGTCGGCCGCCAGGACGCCGGGGGCCGGCCCGGCCGGCGCCGGGACCGCCTCGTGCACCCGCAGCATCTCTCCCCCGGGCAGCTCCACGCGGGCGCCGATGTGCGGATGCAGGGCCCGGACGACGCGCTCGAGCTCGGCCGCGGGACGCTCGGGGTCGAGCGTGCGGTCGGCCGCCTCGATCTTCTCGGCGTAGGTCACCGCCGACTCGTCCTGCTCGGCCAGCGGAAGCGGCCACTCGTCCAGGGCGCGCACGAGCAGGTCTCCCCCGCGCTGCGCGAGGCGGGGCGCCAGCGTGCCGTAGGAGTCCGTCGGGCCGATGGGCTCGGGCTCGCGCAGGGCGACGGGCCCGCTGTCCAGGCCCGCGGTCAGCTGCATGATCGCCACGCCGGTCTGCGCGTCTCCGGCCATGATCGCCCGCTCGATCGGGGCCGCGCCGCGCCAGCGCGGGATCAGCGAAGGGTGCACGTTGAGGAAGAGGTGCTCGGAGAGCAGCGGCTCGCGGATGAGGGCGCCGAACGCGCAGACGAGCAGGACGTCGGGCCGCGCGGCGGCGATCCGCTCGCGGGCCTCGTCCTCGTTGACCTGCGCCGGCTGGTCGAGCTCGAGGCCCAGCTCGCGCGCCGCATCGGCCACGGGCGGCGCCGAGAGCTTTCGGCCACGGCCCTTGGGGCGGTCGGGCCGGGTGACAACCAGCGCCGGCCGGTGGTCCGAGGCGGCCACGCGGCGCAGGACGGTGACGGCGAAGTCCGAGGTGCCCAGGAAGACGGTGCGCACGCGGCCCCGTCTCGGCGCTAGGCCGCCCGCGCGGCCTCTGCCGCCTCGCGCAGCGCGCGCATCGCCTGCTTGCGCTGGTCGCGAGTCGTACGGTCGAGCATGAGGATCCCGTCGAGGTGGTCGACCTCGTGCTGGATCACGCGCGCCTCCAGGCCCGAGGCCTCGATCATGAGCTCGTCGCCCTGCTCGTCGCGGGCCACGACCCGGACATGGAGCGGGCGCTCGACGTCGACGTGGACGCCCGGGAGGCTGAGACAGCCCTCCTCGACGATCTCCGCCTCGCGGCTGCTCCACTCGATGCGCGGGTTGACCAGCGCGGCGAGCGGGGCGTCCTCCCCCAGCCGGTAGACCAGCACACGGTGCATGACCCCGAGCTGCGTGGCGGCCAGGCCGATGCCCAGTCCGTCGCGCATGATCGCGGCCATCCGGCCGACCTCGTCGCGCAGGGCCTCGTCGAAACGCTCGACCTCCAGCGCGCGGCCCTTGAGCACGGGGTCGCCGAACTTGCGCACGTGCGCGAGCGCCGCCGCGCGGCGCGCCGCGGTCTCGGGATCGAGGGTCGGGCGCTCGGGGCGCTCCTCGCCCTCGGCCTCGGCTTCGGTCTCGCCCAGCGCCTCCTCGGGGGGCGCGATCTCCGTCTCCAGCTTGTCTGACATCGCCCCGAGTCTAGCCGCGACGGAGGGCGAGAAAACCGCCGCTACTGGGGATCGACGTCGACGCTGAAGGCCACCGCCCGGTGCGCGCGGTCGGCGGCTGCGGCGTCGACGGCGGCGCCCACGGCACGCACGGCGGCCGCCCGGTCGGCCGCCTTGACCACGACCTGCGCGCGCTCGCGCCCCCGCAGGCGAAAGAGCGGCGCCGGGCCCAGCACGGCGGCGCCGGGCACGTCGATCGCCGCCCGGACCGCGGCCGCGGCCTCCAGCGCCGCGCCGGGCACGGGCGAGCCGCAGACGATCCGCACGAGGTCGGAGAACGGCGGGTAGCGCAGGGCCTCGCGCCGCGCCAGCTCCTCGGCCAGGAAGCCGTCGGCGTCGTGGCGGGCGGCGTGGGCGATCGACGGCGCGTCGGGCGCGAGCGTCTGCACGAGCACCGAGCCGCCCGCGGGCCCTCGGCCCACCCGCCCGGCGAGCTGGGCGACGAGGGCGAACGTCCGCTCCTCCGCGCGGAAGTCGGGGAAGCGCAGCGTGGCGTCGGCGTCGAGGACCAGCCCGAGCGTGACGTCGGGGAAGTCGTGGCCCTTGGCCACCATCTGGGTCCCCACGAGCACCCCCGTCTCGGCGGCCTCGAAGCGCTCGAGCAGCGCCCCCGCGGCGCCGCGCCCGGAGGCCGCGTCGGCGTCGAGCCGGAACACCGGGAAGTCGCCGCGCTCGCCGAAGGCCTGCTCGAGCTCATGCTCGAGGCGCTCGGTGCCCGCGCCGTGCCGGGCGACCGACAGCGAGCCGCACTCGTCGCAGCGGATGGGCGCGGCCTCGCGGTGCCCGCAGTGATGGCAGGCGATGGCGTTCTGCGACCGGTGGAGGATCAGCGCGACGTCGCACTCCGGGCACTCCCACACCCGCCCGCACGTCCGGCAGGCGAGGAAGTTCGACCACCCGCGGCGGTTGAGCAGGATGATCGCCTTGCCCCGCGCGCGGCGGACGTCCTCCAGCGCCTGGTGGGCCTCGGGATGAAGGGCGCCGCGCTTCTCGCGCATGTCGAGGACCCGCACCGGCGGCAGCGGCCGCGCCGTCGACGCGCTCGTCGAGGCGCAGCCGGTCCAGGAAGTGGACGCTCTCGGGCCGCGGCGTGGCGCGAGCCGGCGACAGCAGCACCGCACCGGCCTGCTCGGCGCGCGCGCTCCGCGACGCGGCGCGCGTCGTAGCGCGGGATCGCCCTCGTGCTTGTAGGAGCCGCTCGTGCTCCTCGTCGACGACCACCAGCCCGAGGTCGGTCACCGGGCGCGAACACGGCCGAGCGCGGGCCGACGCAGACGCGGGCCTCGCCGCGGCGCAGGCGCAGCCACTCGTCGTGGCGCTCGCCCTCGCCCAGCGCCGAGTGCAGGACGGCGACGGTCGTCGCCGAAGCGCGCCTCGAAGCGCGCCGACGGTCTGCGGCGTCAGCGCGATCTCGGGCACGAGCACGATGGCGCCGCGCCCGCGCGGTCAGCGCCGGCGCCGCCGCGCGCAGGTAGACCTCGGTCTTGCCCGACCCGGTCACGCCGTGCAGGAGGAAGCGCGCCGCCGCCGCCGGCGTCGAGCGCCGCGTCGACCGGGGCGAGCCGCCGCTCCTGGTCGGCGGTGAGCGCCGGGGGCCTGTGCGCGGCGCGGCGCCCACCGACGCGTGGACGGGCCGGCGCGGGACGCGTGCGGCGGTCAGCGCGACCAGGCCGCGGCCTCCAGCCGGCGCAGCGACCCGTGGTCGGCGCAGGTGGCGGTGGCGAGCGACTCGCCCCGCCCGCGAGCGCCTCGAGGACCGCGCGCTGGCGTCGCCGGGCGCAGCGGCGTCCGCCCCCCTCCGCCGCGGTCGTCGGCGCTCGGCGACGAGGCCCGTGCGGCGCGCGCACGCCGCGCCCCGTGCCGGGCGGGAGCACAGCCCAGCGCGCGCGCGGGCGTCGAGCAGTACTCGGCGGCCAGCCACCGCCGGCGAGCCGCACGAGCTCGGGCGGGACGCCGAGCTCGAGCGCCTCCAGCGGGAGCGACGAGCTTCTCGGCGCGGGACGTCGCTGCGGTCGGCCAGCCCGATCACGACGCCGAGCACGCGCCGGCGCGCCGAAGGGGACCACGAGCAGCGAGCCCACGCCGACACGCCGGCGAGCTCGCGGGCAGCAGGTAGTCGAACGGCCCGCGCAGCGCGCGGGCCGTCGTCAGCGGCTCGACCTGGGCGAGCGCCGCCGTGGCACGCCGCCGAGGTAGCGAGCCGGGCGACACGGCCCGGCTGCCGCCGATGGACTGTCTCGCGACATGGACATGGAGCAGGTGAACACGAGATCTTCCACGGGCATCCGTCATGGCGCTCGATCCTCGGGTTCCACACCAGCTCGCGGCTGGTCGCGGCCGTCGCCAGCGGTGCCATCGCCGCTACTGTCACGCGTCGGCGGGCCGGGTCGGCGTGGCGCTGTATCGTGGTCTCGTGATCCTCGCGCTCGACGAGTCTTCGTCGGGTTCATCCGCCGGATCGGCACACCTACTCGATCACGAACCGGCGTCTGTACATCAAGCGCGGGATCGTCGCCCGCAAGACGCAGCAGGCCAACCTCCAGCGCGTCCAGAACGTGAACACGACGCCAGTCGGCGTTCCAGCGCATCCTGCAGATCGGCACGGTCGACTTCGACACCGCCGGCACCGGCGACGCGGACTTCGCGTTCCACGGGGTCGCCCAGCCCGAGCAGGTGATGCAGGCGGTCGACAGGCCCAGCGCGAGGCCGCCCGCCTCGGCGGCGGCCCCCAGGACGGCCTCGGCGGCCCCGCCGCGGCGCCCACTCCCCCGCCACCTCGCGCGCGGCCGGCGCCTGAGCGGTGCCCGCGGGGGCGCTGGCGCTCGCCCTCGCGGCGGCGTGCGCCCACGCGCTGTGGAACCTCCTGCTCGCCCGCGGCGCCGGATCCCGAGGCCGCGACGGCCGTCGCCCTCGTCTTCGCCGTGGTGCTCTTCGCGCCCGTTGCCGCCCTGACCTGGGACGTCGACGGCGCCGCCGTGCCCTACGTCGTCGCCTCCGCCGCTCTGGAGCTGGCCTACTTCGCCGTCCTGGCCGCCGCCTACGCGCGCTCGGAGCTCAGCCTCGTCTATCCCCTGGCCCGGGGGCTGGCGCCGGTGCTCGTGCTCGGCGCCGCGGTCGCGTTCCTGGGCGCCGGCACCTCGGCCGCGCAGGTGGCGGGCGTGGTGGCCGTGGGGGCCGGGGTGATGCTCGTCCGCGGGCTGTCGGGCGAGCGCGACACGGTGGGCACGCTGATGGCGGTGGCCGTGGCGGCATGCATCGCCGGCTACACGCTGGTCGACAAGGACGGGGGTGCGCCATGCCGACCCCATCCCCTACTTGTGGCTCGTGCTTCTGCCGGTGGCCGCCGGGTAACGCCGGCGCCCAGGCGCGGGCTCGGGGCGCGGCCGCGCTGCGCGCGCAGGCGAGCGCCTCCACGCTCGCGGCCGCGGTGGCGATGTTCGGCGCCTACGCCCTGGCGCTGGCCGCCCTGCGCCTGGCTCCCGCGGCCGCGGTGGCCGCGGTGCGCGAGAGCAGCGTCGTCATCGCCACGGCGCTGGCCGCGGTCGTCCTGCGCGAGCGCGTCACGCCCGGGCGAGTGGCGGGCGCCGGCCTGGTGGCCGCCGGCGTGGCCGCGATCGCGCTGGGCTGACGGCGCCTAGCAGACCGCGCCTGGCGTCGCGCAGGCCGGCGGCCTGCGCGCAGGGTCGGCCTTGTCGGTCGCTCCCAGGTGAAGTCGTGGTCCTCGCGGCCGAAGTGGCCGTAGGCCGCGGTCTTCTGGTAGATCGGGCGGTGCAGTCGCAGCTCCTCGCGGAAGGAGCCGGGGCGCAGGTCGAAGTGCTCGTCGACGAGCTCGCGCGATCTGGCGCCTCGGTCGACCTTCTCGGTGCCGAAGGTCTCGACCATCACGCGAGACCGGGTGCGCGACGCCGATCGCGTAGGCGACCTGGACCTCGCAGCGGTCCGCCAGGCCGGCGGCGACGACGTTCTTGGCCACGTGGCGGGCGGCGTACGCGGCCGAGCGGTCGACCTTCGACGGGTCCTTGCCCGAGAATGCGCCGCCGCCGTGGCGGGCCATGCCGCCGTAGGTGTCGACGATGATCTTGCGCCCGGTCAGGCCGCAGTCGCCGACCGGGCCGCCGATCACGAAGCGGCCGGTCGGATTGACGAGGAAGTTGCGCGGCGTTGAGCTTGCGCTCGTCGTAGAGCTCGGCGGGAAGGATCGGGTGCACGACGTGCTCCCACAGGTCCGGGCGGATCGATCGTGTCGGCGTCCACGCCGTCCTTGTGCTGCGTGGAGATCAGGACCTTCTCGATCTCGATCGGGCGGCCGTTCTCGTAGCGGACCGTCACCTGCGTCTTGCCGTCCGGCCGCAGGTAGGCCGATCGCTCGGCCTTGCGCACGCCGCCATCCGGTGCGCGAGCTTGTGGGCGAGCGCGATCGGCAGCGGCATCAGCTCCGGCGTCTCGCGGGAGGCGTAGCCGAACATCATGCCCTGGTCGCCGGCGCCGGCGACGTCGAGCTCGTCGTCGTCGGCGGGATCGGTGCGCGCCTCGAGGGCGTTGTCGACGCCCTGGGCGATGTCGGGCGACTGCTTGTCGATCGCGTTGATGACCGCGCACGAGTCGGCGAGAAGCCCAGGTCGGCATCGGTGTAGCCGATGTTGCGGATCGTCTCGCGGACGATGTCCTGGATGTCGACGTAGGTCGTCGGTCGAGATCTCGCCCGAGACGACGACCAGGCCGGTGTTGACGAGCGTCTCGCAGGCGACGCGGCCGTAGGGGTCGTCGCGCAGGACGGCGTCGAGCACGCCGTCGGAGATCTGGTCGGCGACCTTGTCGGGGTGGCCCTCGGTCACCGACTCGGAGGTGAACAGGAACTCGTTGTCGGCGAGCTGCGGTCATGGGAACTTGATGGACAGCTCCGTGGTCGATGTCTCCCCGGCCGGACGAGGAGGCGCCGATCGCCCCCAGCTTCCCAGATCGGCCTGGACCGCAGAAGGCCGGGTCGTCGGCCAGCCCGGCCCGCTCGCCGAGCCCAGAAGCTGGCTGAAGTCGAGGAAGAGTAGCGACGTGACCTCGTTCCGGCGGCCCAGCAGGCGCGGCCTGACGCCGTCGCTGTCGGCGAGCGCGGTTGCCGGTAGCGCACGGCGCGCGATCCCCTGCAGGCCGGTGGAGAGCACGAGCCGGCCCCCGGCGACCGCGTAGTGGAGCTCGAGGCGCCTGCGGGCGAGCTGGAAGGCGGATCGCCGCCGACCGCAGGTCCGGCACTGCCGAGGCGGGCGCGTCGCCGCTCGGCGGGCCGAGCGAGCTTGGCGACGGCCGCCTGGAGCCGGGCGAACGCCGCGCGTGCGCTGCGCGTCCTTGGTCGCGACCGGCGACCAGCGTGAGCACCGGGCCGGGGTCGACGGCGGCAGCGAACAGCGGCGACCTCGCCGTGGATCAGCGGCAGCACGTCGCGGTTGCAGGTCGACGCCGGCGCGCTTGGCCAGGTCCGTGCGGGCTCGCTGGAGCAGCGCCGTGAGCTGGCGCCCGGCCCCGCCGCCGGCCAGCCCGGCGGCGATGAGGCGCCCGCCCGCGCGGTCGAGGTGGGTCAGGCCGAGATAGGCCATCGCGTTCTTGGGGACGGAGTCCAGCGAGCTCGGGCGCGAACTCCTCGCTGCGCGTCGCGGCCGCGGTCTTGGGATCGAGGACGGTGTGCACCTGCGACGCCGGCGCCGTCGGACTCCGGGGCGAGCGCGATGGCGACCCCCAGCAGCCCCGGCTGGTCGATCAGCGCCCCCGCCGCGCCGAGGGCGCCGCCCTGGACGGCCAGCAGCCGCGTCACGCCGTCCGGAGAGGCGAAGGCGTCGGCGACGCGGCCCGACGGCAGGCCCCGCTGGGCGCGCTTGTAGACGCCGGACCTGGCCAGCGAGGGCCCGCGGCCGGCCGCGAGCGTCGATCGCCTGGCGCAGTCCCTGGATCGGCCCGATCACCAGGAAGCCCCCGACGAAGGCGGCGGCCGAGTTGCCGTAGTTGGAGATGTCGGTGCCTCGGTAGTGCGGCGGCCCGGCGCGCCCGCCACGCGCTCGAGGAAGCCCTCGGCCTTGGCGCGGTCCTTCACGGCCAGCACGACCAGCGAGGCCGCCGTCTGGCCGGGCGTGTTGAGCAGGGCCAGGGCCGCCTCGCCGCCCAGCCAGGGGCGGACGTCGCGCTCGAAGGAGACGCCGGACGCGGCCGAGGACAGGCGGCGCAACGCGCCGTCGCGCAGGCGCGGGTAGCCCGGGGAAGCGCCCGGCCAGGGTCAGCGCGCGCTTGACCGCCTGGCGGTCGGGGTCGGTGGAGAGGTGGATGTAGAGCAGCGCGTCGGCGGGCACCACCTTGGCGGCCGCGCGTGGAGGGGGCGCTGTCGCTCGACCCCCCGCAGGAGAGCAGGGCGACGACCACGACGACGACGGCCACCAGCGCGGCGCCGATCGCGATCGCCCGGCGGCGGTGCGGCCGCGGCGGGAGCCGTCTCGGGGGAAGCCGTCTCGGGCGTCATCTCGGCCAAGGAAATCAGGCGCGCCGCGCGCCTGCGCCGCTCGGGCGCCCGCTCTCCGAGCGCCGCTGGCGGCGCTCGACGAAGTCGATGAGCAGCGGAACGCCGTCGAGCCGGTAGCGCTCGCGCAGGCGGTTCTCGAAGAAGAAGGCCTAGTCGCGGTCACGATCAGCTTGCGAGCGTTGACCTGCACCGAGAACCGGGGGGGCGACGTCCCCGATCTGCGCCGCGTAGAGCAGCTTGAGGCGCTTGCCCTGACGCTGGCGGCGGCTGGCGCGTGGCCACGACGTCGGCGACGAAGCGGTTGAGCTCGGGCGTGGGGATTCGGCCGGCGCGCCGGTCGGCGAGCACGAGCGACTCGGCGAGCAGGCGGTCCACGTGGCGCCCGGTCAGCGCGCTTGCCGTGAGCACGCGGGGACGCAGCCGCAGCTTGGAGTTCACCCGCGCGCGCTCGTGGTCGAGGTCGAAGTCCTCGCCCGCCTGGTCCCACTTGTTGAGGACGAGCAGCGTGGCGCAGCCGCTGGCCATCGCCAGCTCGGCGATGCGCAGGTCCTGCGAAGTGACCCCGTCGGCGGCGTCGCACACGACGAGCGCGACGTCGGCGCGCTCGGCCGCCCGGCGCGAGCGCAGGGTCGTGTAGTACTCGACGCCGTCGCGCGAGTTCGCCACCTTGGACTGGCGGCGGATCCCCGCGGTGTCGACGAGGATCACCGGGCGCCCGTCGACCTCCAGGCGGTCGTCGATCGCGTCGCGGGTGGTCCCGGCCCGGGAGGAGACGATCACGCGCTCGCGCCCGAGGAACCGGTTGACCAGCGACGACTTGCCCACGTTGGGGCGCCCGATCACGGCCAGGCGAACGACGCCCTCGTCCTCGTCGGGCGCCTCCCCGGCCTCCGGCAGCGCCTCCACGACGGCGTCGAGCAGGTCGCCGGTGCCCAGGCCGTGCACGGCGGAGACGGGGATCGGCTCCCCCAGGCCCAGCCGGTGGAACTCGGCCGCGAGCGGGATGTCGCCCGGCGAGTCGCACTTGTTCGCCGCCACGATGACCGGCAGGTCGGAGCGGCGCAGCAGGTCGGCCAGCTCGCTGTCGCCCGGGCGCAGGCCGGCGCGCGCGTCGACGACGAGCACGGCCACGGCGGCGTCCGCCAGCGCCGCGCGCGCCTGGTCGCGGATCGACCCGGCGAGCTCGTCGAGGTCCTTGAGGTCGACGCCGCCGGTGTCCACGAGCGCGAACTCCCGCCCGTTCCACTCGGCGGCCAGCTCCTTGCGGTCGCGCGTGATCCCGGGGCGCTCGTGCACGACGGCCTCACGCGTGCCGGCGAGCCGGTTGACCAGCGACGACTTGCCGACGTTCGGGTAGCCGACGACCGCGACCTTCACGCCGCCGCCTCCTTCGCCATCTCGGCGATGCGCGCCACGACCTGGTCGACCGACAGGCCCGTCGTGTCCAGCTCGATCGAGCCGGGCGCCGAGTGCAGCGGGCTGTGCTCGCGCGTGGTGTCGCGCTCGTCGCGGGCGCGCATCTCGTCCGTGACCTCGGCGACGTCGACGCCCAGCTCGGCGGCACGCCGGCGGGCGCGCTCCTCCTCGCTGGCCGTGAGGAAGACCTTGAGCCGCGCGTCGGGCGCGACCACGGTGCCGATGTCACGGCCCTCGGCCACCCAGTCCCCGTCGGCCATCAGCTCCCGCTGCTTGGCCACCATCGCCTCGCGCACCCCGGGATCGGCGGCGACCTGCGAGGCGCGCTGCGACACCTCGGGCGTGCGGATCGCCTCGGTCACGTCGTCGCCGTCCAGCCGCACGCGGTCTCCCAGCTCGATGGCCACGGCGCGCGCCAGCTCGGCCGGCTCCGCGTCGGAGCGCAGCGTGGCCAGGGCGACGCAGCGGTACATGGCGCCCGAGTCCAGGTAGGTGAAGCCCAGGGCACGCGCGACCGCGCGCGCCACGGTGGACTTGCCCGCGCCGGCGGGCCCGTCGATGGCGACGATCATGGGCAGAGCGTACGCGGCGGGCGCCGCGGTTCTCGTTTACGAGCAGACCAGCCGGGCCACGGTGCGCCAGCGCACGATGCGCCTGACGACCCGGTGGCGGTGCCCGTGGCGGCGGACGTAGCGCACCCGCCGGATCACGTGGCGCACGCGCACGTTGACCAGATGGCAGCGCTGGGTGGCCGGCGGCTGCGTCCCCGGGGTCACCGGTGTCCGGGCCGGCAGGCTGACCGGCGGCGGGGCCGTGACCGGGCTCGGAGCCGGCGGGGGCGTCGGCGCCGCGACGGGCACCGTGGCGCCGGGGGCCCGGCCGAGGTAGCCGTAGAAGCGGCCGGAGGAGACATGGCCCGGGTCGCCCTCAAAGCCACCGAAGCCCTGGCCCGCGGCCTGCTCGGCGTCGGCGCGCATGGTGGAGACGATCTGGGCGGGCGTCAGGCCGGTGCAGGGGCCAGGGTTCCCGCTCTCCCCCAGGCACAGCGCGACCTCGCCGGCCACGTGCGGGGAGGCCATGCTCGTCCCCGACATCGTGCCGTAGCCGCCGTTGCGGTAGGTGGACAGGATGCACACGCCCGGGGCAGCGATCGTGTGTGCGCTGTCGGCCGAGGCGGTGGCGAAGTTGGAGAAGGAGGCGTGGGAGTCGTCGGCCTCGCCGTTCAGGCACGTGGGCGCGTGGGCGCCCCCGGACTTGCCGTCGCCGTCGCTCATGGCGGTCACGGTCAGCACCTCGGGGAAGTCGGCCGGCGTGTCGACCGGGCTCGACCCGAAGTCACGGTCGTCGTTGCCCGCCGCCACGACCACCGTGACGCCCGACGTGGTGGCGCGGCACACGGCCTCGTGCAGCGGGTCGGCCTCGGTGCCGCACGTCGAGCGCACCCCGTCGCCGCCGAGGCTCAGGTTGGCCACCCTGATGTTCAGGTCGGACGCGTGCTGGGCGACCCAGTCCAGGCCGCAGATGACCCAGGAGTCGTAGCCGCTGCCGCTGGAGTCGAGCACCTTGACCGGGTGGACCTCGGTGCCCGGAGCGACGCCGTAGACGCCGTTGACGCCCTTGCCGGCGATCGTCCCGGCGACGTGGGTCCCGTGGCCGTGGTCGTCGTCGGGCGCGGAGGTCCCGGTGCAGTTGGTCCCGGCGCCGACGTCGAGGTCGGGGTGATCGAGGTCGATGCCGGTGTCGATCACAGCGACGCCCACCGAACTCGCCCCGCGGGTGGCCGAGCCGCTCACGGCGCCGATGCGCTGCACGCCGGTGGGGACGCTCGCGGCCGCCACCGGGCGGTCGGGCGTCACGGACGCGACCTCGGGGTCGGCCCGCAGCTCGGCCACCTGGCGCGAGGACAGGCGGGCGGCGAAGCCGCGCATGACGTGGTGAAAGCGACGGGTGGCGTCGAAGCCCTCGGCGCGCTCGCGCGCGTCGGTCTCGGCGTTAACGGCCCCGGCGGAGCGGTCGTAGGTGACGATGAAGCGCCCGGTGGGCGTGGCCGGCGCGGCGCCGGCCGAGGGGGCGACGGCCGCCAGGGCGGAGAGGGCGAGCAGGGTCGCGAGAGCGCGAAATCGCATCACGGCTGATATCGGCGCGTCCGGCTCCCGCGCTGAGCGGACCCGGGCGTGCCTGGACGAGGCTCAGGCCAGCGTGGCCAGGTGCTCGAGGAAGAGCGGATAGGAGATGGCCGCGGCATCCATGCCCTCCACCGTGACGCCGTCGCGCGAGGCCAGCCCGGCCACGGCGCCCAGCATGGCCAGGCGATGGTCGCCGCGAGCCTCCAGAAGCCCGCCCTGCAGGCCACCCGTGCCGGTGACCACGAACCCGTCCGCGGTGGCCTCGATCTCGGCGCCCAGCCCCCGCAGGCCTTCGACGACGGCGGTGATCCGGTCGGACTCCTTGAGGCGCAGTTCCGAGGCCCCGCGCACGACCGTGTCCCCCTCGGCGAAGCAACCCAGCAGCGCCACGAGCGGCAGCTCGTCGATGGTCAGCGGAACCTCGTCGGGCTCGACCGTCGTCCCCACGAGCGGGCCGGCCCGCAGGTCGAGGTCGGACACCGGCTCCTCGGGGCGGATCTCCCCCGCCTCGGGCTCGGGCTCCAGGTCACCGACGACGACGGCGCCCATGCGCTGGAGGATGCGCAGGAAGCCCGCGCGCGTCCAGTTGACGCCGACATCTCGCAGGAGCAGCCGTCGACCCGGGCACGAGCACGCCCGCGGCGAGCAGGAAGGCCGCCGAGGAGAGATCGCCGGGCACCCGAATCTCGTCGAGCTCGAGCTCGTCGACGTTGCTCACCGACACCCGCGCCCCGTGGCGCTCGATGCTCACGCCGGCGCGCGCCAGCAGACGCTCGGTGTGGTCGCGGCTGGGCGTCGGCTCGGTCACTCCGACCTCGCCGAAGGCCAGCAGCCCGGCCAGCAGCACGCAGGACTTCACCTGGGCGCTCGCCACCGGCAGCTCGTAGTCCAGCGCGCCCAGGCGGGCGCCGTGGACGGTGAACGGAGGAAAGCGCGCGTCGGTGGCCTCAACCTGCGCGCCCATCATCCGCAGCGGCTCGGCGATCCGGTCGACGGGGCGCCGGCGGATCGACTCGTCCCCGTCGAGCTCGAAGGAGCGCCCGTCCTGGCCGGCCAGCCATCCGGGCAGCAGGCGCATCAGGGTGCCCGCGTTGCCGACGTCGATGGGATGGTCGGGCGCCTCGATGCCGCGCAGCCCGCCTCCGCGGATGACGATCTCGTCGGGGCGGGCCTCGACGATCGTGCCCAGCGCGCGCAGCGCGTCCAGCGTGGAGTTCGTGTCGCCCGCGTCGAGGTAGTTGAGGATGCGCACGGGCTCGGGGTTCATCGCCCCGAGCAGCGCCGAGCGGTGGGAGATCGACTTGTCGGGCGGCGCGATCAGGTCGCCGCGCAGTCGGGAGGCCGGCTCGAAGCGCGCGGAGCTCACGGCCGCGCCACCGGGAAGCCCAGCCCGTCGACCAGGCTCTCCGCCCGCTGGGCGGCGTCGCTGCCCGCGATCCACAGAGCCACCACGCCGTCGCGCATGTCGGCCGAGGGATAGAGCGCCATGTCCGTGATGTTGATGCCCGCGCGGCCCAGCTGCAGGGCCAGGCGCGCCACGACCCCGGGCTCGTTGGGGACCGAGACGCGCAGCTCGTGCACCGGCCCTCCGGCCAGCTCGGTCTCCAGCAGCTCGCGCCGGTCGCGCCGGGCCCGGGCGTTCCAGGCCTCGATGGCGCCGGCGTCGCCCGCCGCCAGCGGCGTCGCGGACCTCGGTCAGGCGCGCGACGGACGTCGTCGATGCGCTCGATCAGCGCGTCGCGGTTGGCCAGGTAGATGTCGGTCCAGATCGCCGTCGTTGGCGCCGGCGACGCGGGTGGCGTCGCGAAAGCTCGGACCCGCGGCGGGCAGGCGCTCGTCCTCGTCGGCGAGGGCGTGCGCGGCCTGGGAGACCAGCACGTTGGCCAGGACGTGCGGGAGATGGGACACGGCCGCCATGAGCCGGTCGTGGGCGGCGGCGTCGATCGCCGCCGGCTGGGCGCCCAGGCCGGCGAGCGTGCGGTGCAGGCGCTCGTAGAGCATCCCCGAGGTCCGGCGCGGTCGGCGTGAGGTACCAGGTGGCGCCGTCGAACAGGTCGGCGCGGGCGTGGGCCACCCCGGCCGTCTCGGCCCCGGCCAGCGGGTGGCCGCCGACGAAGCGCGGGTCGTCGCGCGCCTCCACGATCTCGCGCTTGGCCGAGCCGACGTCGGTGACCACGCAGTCCGGGCCGGCCGCGGCGAGCACGACGTCGACGGTGTCGGCCAGCACGCCCACCGGCGCGGCGACGAACGCCGTGTCCGCCTCCGCCACGGCGTCCTCCGAGCGTGTCGGCCGCCTCGTCCACGGCGCCGCGCCGCGCGGCCTCGCGCAGCGCCTCGGGGTCCGGGTCCCAGCCTCGGACATGCGCTCCGGCCCGCTCGCGCAGCGCCAGGCCGACCGAGCCGCCGATGAGGCCGACGCCGATGACCGCGGCGCCGCTCAGGTCGCCGTCTCGCCGCGCTCGCACCGACATCGCCAGGTCGTCCAGCACACCGACGGTGGTGTCCCAGGACATGCACGCGTCGGTGATCGACTGGCCGTAGGTGAGCGGGCGGTCGGGCGCGAGATCCTGCCGGCCCGCGACGAGGAAGGACTCGAGCATCACCCCGACGATCGCCTCGTTGCCGCCGGCGACCTGCGCCGCGATCTCCGCGGCCACCGCGGGCTGGCGCTCGTGGTCCTTGCCGCTGTTGTCGTGGGAGGCGTCGATGACGAGGCGCTCGGGCAGCCCGGCGGCGCGCAGCTTGGCCAGCGCCGCGGCCACGGCCTCGGGCGCGTAGTTGGGCGCGCCCTTGCCACCGCGCAGGATCACGTGGCAGTCGTCATTGCCGGCCGTGTGCAGGATCGCCGGGGTCCCGGTGACGTCGACGCCGCTGAACACGTGCTGGGCCGCACCGGCGCGCACGGCGTCGACGGCCACGTCGACGTTGCCGTCGGTGCGGTTCTTGAACCCGACCGGCATCGACAGCCCCGACGCGAGCTGGCGGTGGATCTGGCTCTCGGTCGTCCGGGCGCCGATCGCGCCCCAGGAGACGGCGTCGGAGATGTACTGCGGCATGATCGGGTCCAGGAACTCGCAGCCGACCGGCAGCCCGAGCGCGAGCGACGTCGAGCAGCAGCCCGCGCGCCATCCGCAGCCCGGTGTTGACGTCGCCGGAGTCGTCGAGGTGGGGGTCGTTGATCATGCCCTTCCACCCGATCGTCGTCCGCGGCTTCTCGAAGTAGACGCGCATCGCGATGCACAGGTCGTCGCGACAGCTCGCTCGGCCGGCGCCCGCAGGAGCCGGGCGTACTCCTGCGCGGCGTCGACGTCGTGCACGCTGCACGGGCCCACGACGACGAACAGGCGGTCGTCGTCGTGGTCGAGGATGCGCGGCGATCTGGTCGCGGCCGCGCATGACGACGTCGGCCTGCTCGGCCGAGTCAGGGGCAGCTGGTGGAGCATCAGCGCCGGCGTCAGGAGCGGGACTACCTGGTCGATGCGCCGGTCGCGGACGTGTTCGCCGGGTCTGGGGAGGCTCGGTTCCGGTCATTTCTTCCTCTTCCTGTGGATCTACAGGCTGGCGGGACATGGGCGCTCGGAGCCCGGGGCGGGGCGCGGTCTCCGAAGACGGTGATGCGGGCGGCCGCCTCGAAGCCGACCGAGCGCCTAGCTAAATCGCCAGGGCGTAGGTGAAGGAGAAGGAATAGGACCAGCCGAGGTCGCCGCCGGGTGACGTGGAAACGAGCGGATGGCGACGGTCTGACTGCATGGCCGGTGAAAGTTTGTAGCAGACCGCCCGCCGGGCTTACAAGACGTCGCGCACAGGGCCGACAGGAATCGCCCGTTCTCCTCGGACGTCCCGCAGGTCACCCGCAGGCAGCGCTCGCGGCCGAGCGACGGCCCGGCGCGGACGAGCACCCGGCGCTCGGCCAGGCGCTGCGACGATCTCGCGCTCGTCGGTCTCGTCGGGCAGCGAGAACCACACGAAGTTCGCCTGAGAGTCCGACGGCGACAGGCCGAGCGAGCGCAGGCCCTCCTCCAGTTCCAGCCGGGCCGCGATGGTCTGCTCGACGCGCCGCGTGATCTCGTCCTGGTGGCGCAGGGCCTCCTCCGCCGCCGCCTGCGCGGCGACGTTGGCGAAGAACGGCTGGCGGACCTGGTCGACGGCGGTGTGGAAGGCCTCAGACCCGCACAGCGCGTAGCCGATGCGCAGGCCGCACAGGCCGTAGACCTTGGAGAAGGTGCGCAGCAGGACGAGGTTGGGGTGGGCCTCGAGCAGGTCCACCGTGGCATCGGGGTCGTGGAGCGAGGTTGAACTCGCAGTAGGCCTCGTCGAGGATCACGCACACTGACGGCGGGACGTCGCGCAGCAGGGCCTCGATCTCGTCCAGGGGCACGCCGTGGCCGTCGGGTTGTTGGGGTTGCAGACGATGACGCATCCGCGTGGCGACGGTCACGGCGGCGGCCATCGCGGGCAGGTCGTGGCGATCGTCGGCGTCGAGGTCCACCCGCACGGCGGTGGCGCCCGAGGCCGCGGCGAGGTGCGGGATACATCGAGAACGCGGGCCAGGCATAGACGATCTCGGCCCCCGGCTCGAGCAGCGCCTCGGCGGCGGCGAGCAGGATGTCGCAGGAGCCGTTGCCGATCGCGATGCGGTTGGTCGGGGACCCCGTGGCGTCGGCTGAGCTGCGCGCGCAGGCGGGAGCTGGTCGGGTCCGGGTAGCGGTTGACGCCCTCCAGCGCCTCGCGGGCGGCGCCCAGCACCGCGGGCAGCGGCCGGAACGGCGTCTCGTTGGAGGCGAGCATGGCGACCTCGTCGTCCAGCGCGTACCCGTCGGCCGCCGGGTAGACGGGGATGCGGCTGATGCGCTGCGCGAATTCGAGGCTCATGGGCCCGCCTATGTGGCACCGGCCCGCCGCCGCGCTCCTCGCCCTCGGGCAGGCGTCCGTCGCGGCCGACGTAGCCGTCCTTGCCGCCGGCCACGAGGATCACGGCGTCGTCGTCGCCGAGGTTGACGCACCCCGCGCACGGTGGCGGGATCGACGCGGGCGGCGCTGCCCGGGCCCAGGCGATGGGTGGACCCGTCGCCGAAGCGCATCTCCACCTCGCCGCTGTGGACGAAGTACAGCTCCTCCTGCTCGTCGTGGAAGTGGTTGCCCGCGTCGTAGTGGGGCGGCAGGACGAGGACGTTGACCCCGAACGCGGTCACGTCGAGGCGCGCGGCGGACCTTGCGGAACCCGTAGCGGTCGCCCATGTCGTCGATGTGGCCGACGGCGTAGCCGTCGCCCTGGGTGATCTCGCTCATTGGGCGGCCTCCAGGTCGGCGCGCAGGGCCCGGGCCTCGCCCATGTAGACGTGGCGGGGCTCGTGGTCCTCCGCGGCGTAGTAGTGGACGAGCACGCGGATGATGCGCGGCAGCGCGCCCGGGCGGTCGATCTCCCGCGCGCACAGGAGCGGAACGCGGTGCAGCCCGATCCGCCGCGCGGCCACGGCGGGGAACTCGGCGTCGAGGTCGGGCGTGGCGGTGAAGATGCAGCTCACCATCGCGTCGGGCGCGAGCGCGTTGCGCTCGATGATCTCGTGCATCAGGCTGCTCGGTGCGCGGCGAGGATGGCATCCGTCTCGTTGGCCTCGACGTCGATGGCGCCGCGCAGCGCGAACAGTCGCATGGGGCGCGGCATTCTGCCACGGCCGGGCGCGGGGCCCGGGCTAGCGGGGCCGGTACTCGGTGCGCGTGCGCTCGTCCCAGCTGCGGACGGGCACCGGCGAGCGCAGCAGGGAGGCGGCGACGAGGTCGCGCTGGGAGCGCGATCGCCGGCCGGTGGGAGCCGGCACGGACCGGGGGCGGGCGGAGGGCTTGCGAGAGGTCATCTTGCCTCGGGGTCGCTGGCCCATTTGTCGGCAGGATCGCCGGTTCGCCTTAGCGCACCCGGGCGCGGTACTCGGTGCGGGTGGCCTCGTCCCAGCGCGTGGCGCTCGCGGGCACGCAGGCCAGCGACGCGGCGACGAGCTCTCGCTGCGAGCGTCCGGTGCGGGCCGGATGTCCGCTGCAGGTGCCGTTCCAGTTGACTCGCTTGGGATAGACCATTGCTCTCTCCTTGCGTCCTCGGTTGGTGAGATCACGATCCCAGCGGGGCCCCGGCCGGTCGTGCGCCCGCGCGGCACTGGTTGTGTAAACGAGGCGACACACTCCGTGTGGTCTGCCGCGACGGTTAGCCTTGGGGCTGTGAAGTGGGCGCTGCTCGAGGGAGTTCCGGAGGAGGACGTGCGGGCGCTCCTGAGCATCGCGCGCCGGCGCCAGTTCGGGCGCGGCGAGGTCGTGTTCCACGAGAGCGACCCGGCCGACACGCTGCACCTGATCGACAAGGGCCGCTTCGCCGTGCGCACTCAGACGTCGCTGGGCGACACCGCGATCCTCGCCGTGCTCGGCCCGGGTGACATGTTCGGCGAGCTGGCGCTGCTCGACGGCGATCCGCAACCGCGAAGCGCGACCGTGTCGGCGCTCGAGTCGGCCGAGACGCGCTCGGTGCACCGGATGGACTTCGAGCGCCTGCGCCGCGAGCACCCCGGCACCGCCTCCGTGCTCATCGGGATCCTCTCCGGCCAGGTGCGCCGGCTCTCGCGGCACCTGCTCGAGGCCCTCTACGTCTCGGCCGACAAGCGGGTGCTGCGCCGCCTGGTCGAGGTGGCCGCGCTCTACGAGGACGGCGTGGTGCCCATCACCCAGGAGGACCTGGCCGGCCTCGCCGGGACCTCGCGCGCCACGGTGAACCGGGTGCTGCGCGAGGAAGAGGAGCGCGGCACGGTGAAGCTCGGCCGCGGGCGCACGAGCGTGCTCGACGCCGACGCGCTGTCGCGCCGCGGGCGCTAGCGGCGGTTGCGCGCCAGGTACGTCTGGCCGGCGTGCAGGATGCGCGTGCGCTTGCGGACCTTGTCGAAGACGCGCACGCGGCCCTGCCGGACGGTGATCGAGGTCGCGTCGCAGCGCAGCGTGGTCAGCCACCGGGTGCCGATCGAGCCGGCGCTCACCGAGCCCGTGGCCGTGCGCCAGCGCCCGCCGTGGTCGGCGACCCAGAGGCGCTTGCGCCGGCGCTTTTTCTTCTTCTTGGCCACGTGGGCGAGCGGGCGCAACGCGGCCGCGCTCGCGGCCGGGGCGGCCGGGGCCGCCAGGGCGCCGGAGGCCCGGACGCTCGACCGACTCGCGCAGCCCGTGAGCTTGCCCAGGTTGAACTCCGTGTAGGGACGCGTGCCCGTGAGCTGGCGCATGGTGAAGTCGCCGGCGAACACGCTGGCGCCGATCTGCCGGTTCGAGGCGTCGCGGGCCACGAACAGGCTGAGGGTCCCGTTGGTGGCGTCGACCTTGGACCCGTTGGGCACGAGGTCCTCCTCGCGCAGCGGCAGCGCGCCCGGGCCACCCACGGGCGCGACGGAGACGTTGCCGCCTCCCGGCTCGACGAAGAGCGAGCGGCGCAGGACGGCGCCGGGCACGGCGCCGAAGTCGCTCACGCGGCGCACGGTGGCGTTGGAGGTGTCCGTGACGAGGAAGCCGCCGGTGGGCGTCAGGGTTACCGCGGCCGGATGGGAGAGCTGGGCGCCCTTGGCCAGGCCGCCGTTGCCCGAGTCGCCCTGGGTGGTCCCGGCGACGCCGATGATCGCGCCCAGCGGCGTGACCCGGCGCACGCGGTCGTTGTCCGTGTCGGCCACCAGCGCGCCTCCGTTGGGCAGCCCGGTGACGCTCGTCGGGTGATTGAGCTCGGCCGTGCGGGCGGGGTCGCCGTCGCCGGCCAGGCCGGCCGAGGTCCCGGCGAAGGTCATGATGCGCCCGGCCAGGTCGACCTTGCGCAGGCGGTTGTTGCCCGTGTCGGCGATCACGTAGCCCCCGGTCGTGAGCGTGGCCACGTCGCGCGGGGAGTCCAGCTGCGCGGACGTGGCGGGACCGCCGTCGCCCGAGAACCCGCGGGTCGTGCCCGCGACGGTCGAGATCCGCCCGGCGACGTCGACGCGGCGGATCCGGTGGTTGCCGGTGTCGGCGATGAGGAAGCTGCCGTCGGGCAGGACGGCGGTGTCGCTGGGCGAGTCGAGCCTGGCCTGCGTGGCCGGGCCACCGTCGCCCGCGAGGCCGCGCGTGGATCCGGCAACGGTGGCGATGTGGCCGTCGGGGAACACGCGGCGGATGCGGTTGTCCTGGGTGTCGGCGATCAGATAGCCGCCGTCGGACAGGCTCGTGACTCCCTGCGGATGGTCGAGCTCGGCGTCGTCCGCCGGGCCGCCGTCGCCACAGGGCGGGCCGCCGCAGCCCCCGCCGCCGGCCGCCGTCCGCATGATCCCCGCGGCCGTCACGCGGCGCACGCGGTCGTTGAGCTGGTCGGCGATGACCAGGGCTCCGCCGCCCACGTAGGCGGCGTCGCTGGGCGTGTTCATCAGCGCCTGGCCGGCCGGGCCGCCGTCGCCGGCGAAGCCGGAGTTGCCGGGGGTGCCGGCGAGGTTGGCGATCGTGCCGTCCGTCCGCCGGGCCGCGTCGGCGCCGGTCACCGGCAGGGCCAGCGCGGCCAGCGCCAGCGCCGCGAGGGCGAGGCGGGCGTGGCGGGTGACGGTGGCTCTCGGCACGGATCTCATGATGGGATAACCCTCAGGTGACAGCGTAGGTGCGCTGGGAAGGGTGAAGTGTCGCGCGCCTTGCGCTACCTCCGTCAAGTCCGCGACATACAGTCACGTCATGCGTGCGCGGCGCGAGCGCCGGCGACTCGTCCTGCTGGCGGCCACCGGACTGGCCGCGGCGGCGCTGGGCGTGGTCGCCTGGGGCACCGATGCCTTCTCCACCTTCGAGGCGCGCACGGTCGACGCGCGCTTCGACGTGCGGGGGGCGGAGAAGGCACCCGATGTCGCCGTCATCCTCCTCGACGACCAGAGCCTTCGCGACCTGCGCGCCCAGCCCCCGATCCCCCGCCGCCTGCACGCGCGCCTGATCGACCGCCTGCGGCGCGACGGCGCCAAGGTGATCGCCTACGACTTCGAGTTCGTCGACCAGACGACCGTCGAGGACGACAACGCCCTGTTCCTCGCCGTCCGGCGGGCCGGGAACGTGGTCCTGGGCACGGCGCGGATCGGCCCCGGAGGGCGGAGCGCCGTGTTCGGAGGCGACGAGAACGTGCGCAGCGTCCGCGCCACGGTCGGCAGCACGATCTTCACCACCCTCGACGACAAGGTGTACCGCCTCCCCTACGAGACGCGTGGGATGACCTCGTTCGCCGTGCAGGCGGCCGAGCGGGCGGGGAAGGACCCGGGGCGGTCCCATTTCTCCGACGGCGGCGCCTGGATCGACTACGCGGGTCCAGCCGGGACCATCTCCACGACCTCCTTCTCCGACGCCCTCCGAGGCCGCGGCGACTTCCGCGGCAAGGTCGTCGTGATCGGCGCGAGCACCCTGAACATCCAGGACATTCAGTCCACTCCGGCCGGCGACAACATGCCCGGCGCGGAGATCAACGCGAACGCCATCCAGACGGCGCTTGACGACTTCCCCCTCGGCGAGGTGCCCGGATGGGCGGCCGTACTGCTGATCGTGGCGCTCGGCGTGGTCGCGCCCGCGGCGGCGGTCCCGCTGCGCGGGCTACGGTGGCTGCCCGTCCCGGTGCTGGGACTGGCGCTGTACGCCGTCGCGCTCCAGTTCGCGTTCGACGGCGGGGCGATCCTGCCGGCCACCTACGCCTGGCTGGCCTGGCTGGTCGGCGTGCTGGGGACGCTTTCGGTCCAGTACGCGACCGAGCTGCGGGTCCGGCGGCGTCTTCGCTCGACGTTCGCGCGGTTCGTTCCCGAGCCGGTGGTCGACCAGGTGGTGGACCGGGCGGAGGCGGAGGACCTGCGGCTCGGTGGGCAGCGGATGGAGGGCACGGTGCTGTTCTGCGACCTGCGCGGCTTCACCTCGGCGGCCGAAACCCTGCCCGCCGAGCGGGTGATCGAAGTGCTCAACCGCTATCTGACCGTGATGAGCGAGGCGATTCTCGACCACGGCGGCACCGTCGTCTCCTACATGGGCGACGGGATCATGGCCGTGTTCGGCGCGCCGCTGGAGCAGGCCGACCACCGCGACCGGGCCGTGGCCGCGGCGCGGGACATGGCCGGGCCGTGTTTGGAGAGCTTCAACTCCTGGATCCGTGAGGCCGGGATCGGCGAGGGCTTCCGGATGGGGATCGGGGTCTGCTCGGGCCCGGTGATGTCGGGCAACGTGGGCTCCGAGCGCCGGCTGGAGTACGCGGCGGTGGGCGACACGACCAACATGGCCTCGCGCCTGGAGGCCATGACCAAGGAGGGGCCGCACCCGGTGCTCGTGGCCGAGAGCACGGCGAAGTGGCTGGAGGGCAGCGACGCGGGGCTGGAGTACGTGGGGGAGCTGGCGGTCCGCGGGCGTTCGGCGACGGTCAAGGCCTGGACGCTGACCTAGACGCACCGCGGCCCCCGCCGGTGAGGGCGGAGGCCGCGGGCGCTGCGGGTGTGGCGCGACCGGCTAGCGCTTGATCTTCAGGCGCTTGGTCGCCGTGCCGGCGTTGCCGGCGGCGTCGCGGACCTTGGCCGTGGCCAGGGCGCGAATGCTGCGGTGGCTGCGCACCTTGCGCTGATTGGCCTTGGACAGCTTCACGCGGAGCGTGGCCGTCTGGCCGCCGCCGATGCGCAGTGCCTTGCCGCCCAGCGCGCTGGCGCGAGCGCCCAGCGAGCGGAGGGAGAGGCGACCGGCGCACAGGCGCTCGGTGCGGGGGCAGCTGACCTTGACGGAGACGAAGCCCTTGCGGCTCATCTTCGCCGTGGCGGTCAGGATCCGCACCTTCGGCGCGGTGGTGTCACGCACGACCGGCGGCCTGGGCGTGACGGTCAGCGTCCGGGTCGAGACGTCGGACACGCCGCGGTTGTCGGTGACCTTCAGCCGGACCGTGATCGTGCCGGGCTGCGTGTAGGTGTGGGTCGTCTTGGGGTTGGCGGCGCTGTTCGTCTCGAACGTGCCGTTCCCGTCGAGGTCCCACTCGTACTTGGCGACGCTCTCGTCATCCGAGGACGACGAGCCGTCGAACGTGACCTGCTCGCCCACGAACGCCGGGCTCGGCGCGGCCGTGAACGCGGCCGTCGGAGCGCGGTGGATGAGGACGTTGACCGACGCGGTCGACGAGGCGCCGTAGACGTCGGTCACCTGCACCCGGACGGTGCGCTGGCCGATCGAGCCGTACGAGCGCGAGGCGTTCTCCGTGCCCGTGTTGGTCTCGAACGTGCCGTCGCCGTCCAGGTCCCACTTGATCGACGAGATGCCGTTGTCGTCGGACGAGCCGGCGGCGCTGTAGGCCACCGTGTCGCCGATCACGGCGACGGGGGCGCTGGCGGCGATCTTGGCCACCGGGGCGCGGTGCACGATCAGCTGGTGCGACGTCACGGCGGTCTTGCCGCCGTTGTCCGTCACGCGCAGGTGGACCGTGAACGTGCCGGGGCCGCTGTAGGTCCGGCTGACCTTCTTGGCGGTGCCGGACTTCTCGTAGGTCCCGTTCCCGTCCAGGTCCCACTCGTACTTGACGACGTGGCCGGGCACGACGTCGCTCGAGCCGGAGCCGTCAAACGTCACGGGATGGTCGCCGAGCCGGGCGATGTCGACCCCGGTGACCTTGGCCAGGTGGGCCTGGGTGACCACGAGCGGAGTGCTCACGAGCGCCGGGTTGGGCGAGATCGTGAACCGGGCCGTGGGCGCCGGGTTGGGCGGCGGCGGCGGATCGTTGCCGTTGCCGTTGGTATTGGTGGGCAGGGCGTGGGCCGAGCCCGCGAGCAGGCACAGCAGGCCCGCGAACAGCACGAACATGGCGACTGCTCTGCGGGCGATGGTGGTGGGAAACGCGGTGGACACGGTGTTGCCTCCTGGTGGATGGATCTGTCGGAGGCGATGCTCGACGCGGCGCTCCAGCGCGTCGTTTCCCGGTGCGACGGTCCCTGTGTCAAGCCCGCGACAGTCGGGCGCGGGCCGGCGGGTCGCCGCGCCGCTCAGGCGTCGCGGGTGCTCTTGCGCAGCCGCTCCACCTCGGCGGCGCTCAGGCGCCGCGACGCGCCGGAGGGCAGGTCGCCCAGGTCCAGCGGGCCGAAGCGGGTGCGTGAGAGCGCCAGCACGCGATGGCCGACCGCCTCGCACATGCGCTTGACCTGGCGGTTGCGGCCCTCGTGGATCGTCAGCTCCAGCGTGTCGGGCGCCAGCGCGCGCACGCGGGCCGGGGCGGTCATTCCGTCCTCCAGCTCCACGCCCTCGCGCAGGCGGCGCTGCGCCGCCTCGGCCACGGGCGCCCCCGCCACCCGCACCCGGTAGGTCTTGGGGACCTCGTAGCGGGGATGGGTGAGCCGGTTGGCCAGCTCGCCGTCGTTGGTCAGCAGGATCAGGCCCGACGCGTCGGCGTCCAGGCGCCCGACGGGATACAGCCGGCGAGGATCGTCGATCAGCGACACGACGGTCGGGTTGCCTCCCGGATCGCGCGCCGTCGAGACCACGCCGGGCGGCTTGTGCAGCGCGTAGACGACCCGCTCCTCCGGGCCGGAGACCTCGGAGCCGTCGACGGCGACGCCACTTCGCTCGTCCACGTCGCGGGCCGGATCGGTGACGACCTCGCCGCCCACGGTCACCCGCCCGGCCCGGATGATCACCTCGGCGCGCCGGCGCGAGACGACGCCCGCGTGTGCGAGGAACTTGGCCAGCCGCATGCGGCTGCGACCATATCCCCCGTGGACCTCGACCTTCTGAACGACTTCCTCGCCCGGAGCGGCGAGCCCGCCTTCCGCGCCCGCCAGGTGTGGGCGTGGGCCGCGCGCGGCGCGAGCGGCTACGACGAGATGACCGACCTCCCGGCCGCGCTGCGCGCCGAGCTGGCCGAGGCGGTCCCCTTCTCCACCCTGGAGCTCGAGCGCGAGGCCCGGGCCTCCGACGGGACGGTCAAGGCCCTGTTTCGCACCGCCGACGGGCGCCCGGTCGAGGCCGTCCTCATGGTCTATCGCGACGGGCGGCGCTCCATCTGCGTCTCCTCGCAGTCGGGCTGCCCGCTGACCTGCACGTTCTGCGCCACGGGCGCGATGCGCTTCGGGCGCAATCTGACCGCCTCGGAGATCCTCGACCAGGTCCTGCACTTCCGCCGGGCCGGCGAGGTCAATCACCTCGTGTTCATGGGGATGGGCGAGCCGCTGATGAACGTCGAGGCGGTGCTGGCGGCGGCCGAGCGCCTGCCCGACACCGGCATCACGCCCCGGCGCACCGGCGTCTCCACCGTCGGCTGGGTCCCGGGGATCGAGGCCCTGACGGCCTCCCCGCTGCCGCTGCGCCTGGCGCTCTCGCTGCACGCGGCCGACGACGCGCTGCGCTCGGAGATCATGCCGGTGAACGAGCGCTACCCCCTGGCGCGTGTGCTCGAGGCCTGCGAGGCCCACTACGAGCGCAAGCGCCGCCAGATCTTCGTCGAGTACGTGATGCTCGCCGGCGTCAACGACCGCTACGAGCAGGCGGTGGCGCTGGCGGGGCTGCTCGACCCCCGGATCTACAAGGTCAACCTGATCCCCTACAACCCGACGGACTCGCCCTACGAGGGCTCATCCCGCGCCGCCATCGACGCCTTCCGGGCCGCGCTGGAGGAGCACGGCCTGCGGGCGACCGTCCGCCTCACGCGCGGCCGCGACATCGACGCGGCCTGCGGGCAGCTCGCCGCCCGGGCGGGCGCCGCGCCTCAGGTGTGAGCCGGGGTGTCCGGGGCGGCGTGGCCGGCCCGGGCCTCGCCGGCGCGGATGAGGCGCTCGCGCAGCTCGCCCTCCTCCTCCGGCGTGGGATCCCACTGGGCGGCGTCCGGCAGGTCGTCGAGCGAGCGCAGGCCGAACAGGCGCAGGAACAGCTCGGTGGTGCGGTAGAGCAGCGCGCCGAACTGCGAGCGCCCGTGCTCCTCGATCAGGCCGCGCTCGTGCAGCGACGCCGTGGCCGACTCGGACGCGACGCCGCGGATCCGCGCGATCTCGGGCCGGGAGACCGGCTGCAGGTAGGCGACGATGGCCAGCGTCTCGGCCTGGGCGGGCGTCAGCGGCGGGGTGCGGGGCTTGGCCAGCAGGCGGCGCGCCGCCGGCTCGGTGTCGGGGTCGGTGGCCAGCGTGAAGCCCCCGGCCACCTCGCGCAGCACGATGCCGCGAAAGCCCTCGGCGTAGTTCTCGCGCAGGCGGGCCAGGCTCTCGACCACCTCGCCCTCCGAGCAGGCCGCGGCCTCGGCCAGCTCGGGCACGGTGACCGGGTCGTTGGAGAGGAACAGCAGGGCCTCGAGGTTGCGGTCGACCTCCCTCACGCCGCCCGCTCCCCCGCGCCGCCGCCCGCCTCGCGGGCGCTCACCGTGATCTCGCCGAAGGGCTCGGGCTGCGTCCAGGTCGCCTCACCCTGCTTGTGCAGCTCCAGCAGCGCGAACAGCGTGGTGGCGATCGTGATGCGGTCGGCGTCGCGCACCGCCTCGTCGAAGGTGAACGAGCCCCGGCGCAGGAGCGAGCGCAGGTGGGCCAGGCGCGCCGCCACCGAGACCCGCGGGTGGACCACGTGCATATGGTCGACGTCGATCGGCGGCGGGTGGGCGAGCAGGTCGCGCAGCGCCTCGCCCAGGCGCTCGGGCGCGTAGGCGGCCTCGGCCAGCTCCAGCGGCGCCCGGCGCAGCTGGGGCGGCAGCGGCGCGGAGCGGTAGCGCACGCCGGCCTCGGCGGCCAGCATGCGCTCGAGCTCGTCGGCCGCGTGGCGGTAGCGACGGGCGGCGAGCATGCGCGCCAGCAGCTCCTCGGCCGCCTCCCCCGGCTCGAGCTCGAGCCACTCGTCGTCCTCCTCGCGGGGCAGCATCAGCCGCGACTTGAGCTCGAGCAGAGCGGCGATCAGGACGAGGAACTCGGTCGCCACGCCCAGGTCCAGCTCATTGCGGGCCTCGAGGTGGTCGAGGTAGGCGAGCACGACGTCGGCCAGGTCGACCTCCAGGAGATCGACCTCCTCGCGCAGGATGAGCGTCAGGAGCAGGTCGAAGGGACCGGCGAAGACGTCGAGGTCGAGCTCGAGCTCGGCGACCTGCATGGGTGCCAGGCTAGCGGGGGGTCCCGACGGCCATCACGTGCCTGACGTCGGCGAGGACGGGCACGGCCAGCGACCGGGCCTTCTCGGCGCCCGCGGCGAGGATCCGCTCCAGCTCGGCCTCGTCGCCGCGCAGCTGCGAAAAGCGTTCGCGCACCGGGGTGAGGTAGTCGACGACGGCCTGCGCCACGGCCGTCTTGAAGTCGCCGTAGCGCGAATCCGCGAACTCGGCCTCGACGGCCTCGGGCCCGGTCCCGCGCACGGCGGCGAGGATCTCGATGAGGTTGGAGATGCCCGGCTTGTCCGGGCCGCGCACGACGTCCGACCCGGAGTCCGTGACCGCCGACTTGATCTTCTTGGTCACCGTGGCCGGCTCGTCGAGCACGAGCACGGTGCCCTGCTCAGTCCCCTGAGTGGTCGACATCTTGGACTCCGGGTTCTGGAGGTCCATCACCCGCGCCCCGACCGTGGGATAGCGGCCCTCGGGGACCACGAGCACGTCGCCGAAGCGGGAGTTGAAGCGCTCGGCAATGTCGCGCATCAGCTCGACGTGCTGGCGCTGGTCGTCGCCCACCGGCACGTCGTGGGCCCGGTAGAGCAGGACGTCGGCGGCCATCAGCACCGGGTAGGTGAACAGGCCCGCGGAGACCAGGTCGCGCTGGGAGCCCGACTTCTCCTTGAACTGGTGCATGCGGTTGAGGTCGCCGAAGGAGGTGACGCTGCTCAGCAGCCAGGCCAGCTCGGCGTGCTCGGCCACGTCGCCCTGGCGAAAGAGCACGCAGCGCTCGGGATCCAGGCCGGCGGCGAGGAGGATCGCCGCCGTGTCGTAGACGCGCTCGCGCAGGACCTGGGGGTCGTAGGGGACCGTGGTCGCGTGCAGGTCGACGATGCAGAAGATCGCCTCGCCGCGGTCCTGGCCCGCCACGTACTGCGTGATGGCGCCGATGTAGTTGCCCAGGTGCTTGCGCCCGGTGGGCTGAATTCCGGAGAAGATTCGCACGAGACCCCACGTTATCGGCGCAGCCCGTCCGGAGCGCGGCTATGCTGCCTCGCCGATGAGGGGAAGGCCCGTCCAGTTCGTTGTGCTCTGCGCTGCGCTGCTCGCGGTGGCGCTGCTTGCGCCCGCGGCGTCGCTGGGCGCCTACGCGCCCAAGCTCGCGGTCAAGATCAACCCGACCAACGCGCCCGACAGCCCGATCGCCTTCGACTCGATCGTGACCCAGTCCGGCGACGAGGAGCCCACCGCGTCCGCCCGGGTTCACTTCCCCCGCGGGGTGGCCTTCAGCGTGGCCGCGCTCGGGCGCACGCAGGCCTGCACCCCCGCTCAGCGCGACTCCAACGCCTGCCCCGACGGCAGCCGCCTGGGCACGGCCAACGCGAGCACCGCGGTCGGCAACCTGACCGGCGGCGTGTACCTCGGCGAGGCGGCGACGATCTACATCTTCCTCAAGAACCCCACGCTGGCCCTGATCGGCAAGGAGCCGGGTCCGATCACCGCGAAGACCGAGTTCCGCCCCGACGGCGGCACCGACACGGTGCTCGACAACCTGCCCACGGACATCACCGCCACCAGCTTCGAGCTGGCGCTCGACGGGCCGCCCCGCTCGGTCCTCAACTCGCCCCAGGTGTGCGGGACGCTGCCCTTCTCGGCCGACTTCGTCAGCAAGAGCGGCGTCAAGGCCACCTCGAAGACCTCGGTGACGTTCACGGGCTGCCCGCCCGTCGCCCCGGAGATCACGCGCCTGCGGCTGTCGCGGACGCGCGTGACGTTGGGGACGAACGTCGCGCTCTCCTACTCGCTGGACAAGGCCGCGCAGATCGAGATCACGGTCCGGCGCTCGGGCAAGCGCAAGATCCTCGGCCGCACGCGCTTCGCCGACGGGTCCGGGGCCAGCCGCATCCGCGTCATCACCAGGCGCCTGACCCCCGGCGCCTACATCGTCGGCGTCAGGGCGACGTCCGACGGCAAGTCGGCCTCGCGCAGCAAGGTGCTGCGCATCCTGGCCAAGCGCAAGAAGCGCTAGCCGCCGCTCACATCGCCTGGCGGATGACGGGGTGCTTGGCCGCCTTGGCCTCGTCCAGGCGGCGCACCGGCGTCGTGTGAGGCGCGGTCTGGGCGACCGTCGGGTCGTCGCGAGCCTCGCGGAGGATCTCCGCGACGGCGTCGGCGAAGGCGTCGAGCGTCTCCTTGGTCTCCGTCTCGGTCGGCTCGACGAGCAGCGCCTCGTCCACCAGCAGCGGGAAGTAGACCGTGGGCGGGTGGTAGCCCTTGTCGAGCAGGCGCTTGGCCAGGTCGAGGGTCTTGATCTTCAGCTCGCGCTTCATCGGCGCGCCGGAGAGGACGAACTCGTGCATGCACAGGCGGTCGTAGGCGACCGGCAGGTACTCGGCCACGCCCTGTTCGCGCAGCCGGGCGAGCAGGTAGTTGGCGTTGAGCACGGCCGTCTCGGACATCTCCCTGAGGCCGTCCGCGCCGAGCGAGCGGATGTAGGCGTAGGAGCGCACGAACACGCCGTAGTTGCCCTGGAACCCGCGCAGGCGGCCGATCGACTTGGGCCGGTCGAAGTCGAGGTCGTAGGTGGGCTCGCCGCCGTTGTCGGGCGCGCGGCGCACGACCTGCGGGCGCGGCAGGTAGGGCTCGATGCGCTCGGAGACCGCGATCGGCCCGGCGCCGGGACCGCCCCCGCCGTGGGGCTGGGTGAACGTCTTGTGCAGGTTGAAGTGGACGATGTCGAAGCCCATGTCGCCGGGCCGGGTGACGCCCACGATCGCGTTGAGGTTGGCGCCGTCGTAGTAGAGCGTCGCGCCGACGCCGTGAACGATGCGCGCGATCTCCTCGATGTTGGGATCGAAGAGCCCGAGGGTGTTGGGGTTCGTGAGCATCAGGCACGCGACGTCGTCGTCGGCCTTCTCGCGCAGGTCGTCGAGGTCGATGCCGCCCTCGGCGTTGCTGGCCAGCTTGACCAGGTCGTAGCCGGCCATCGTCACGGTCGCCGGGTTGGTCCCGTGCGAGGTGTCGGGCGCCAGCACCTTGGTTCGCTTCTCGCCCCGGTCCTCGTGGTAGGCGCGGGTGAGCAGGACTCCGGCCAGCTCGCCGTGGGAGCCGGCACTGGGCTGCAGCGAGACATGCGGCAGCCCCGAGATCTCGGCCAGGGCGCCCTGCAGGCGCCACATCAGCTCCAGAGCTCCCTGGGCCCGCTGCGGGTTCTGGGCGGGGTGCAGGCGGGCGTGGCCGGGCAGAGCGGCGACGCGCTCGTGGAGCTTGGGGTTGTGCTTCATCGTGCACGACCCGAGCGGATAGAAGCCCTCGTCGAGGTGGAAGTTCTTGCGCGACAGCCCGACGTAGTGGCGCACGATCTCGGGCTCGGAGACCTCGGGCAGGCGGGCGGGCTCGGTACGCAGGAGCCCGGCCGGGATGAGCTCGTCCAGGGGCGTCTCGGGGACGTCGGTCTCCGGCGCGACGAAGGCGCGCCGGCCCTCCTGCGAGCGCTCGTAGATCGTCAGCGTGTCCTCGCTCACGCGGTCACCCCCTCGCGGGTGCCCTCGCGGGCGCCGGCGACAGCGGCGCCCAGCACGGGGCCAGGCGGTCGATGTCGGCCCTGGAGCGCTGCTCGGTCAGGGCGACCAGCAGGCCGTCGTCTCCGAGCGGCAGGCCGGGGTTGACGCCCTCGGCGGCGCAGCGGACGACCACCTCGCCCACGGGCGCATCGACGCGGATCGCGAACTCGCGGACCACGGGCTGCTCGTGGGCCAGCCTGACGCCGTCCAGCGCCGCCAGCTCGCGGCGTGCGTAGGCCGTGCGGCGGAGCGAGCAGCTCGCCCAGCTCGACCAGGCCGCGGCGGCCCAGCCAGGCGAGGTAGGCCATGCCCGCCAGCGCGTTGAGCGCCTGGGCGGTGCAGATGTTCGAGGTCGCCTTCTCGCGGCGGATGTGCTGCTCGCGCGTCTGGAGGGTGAGCACGAAGCCGCGCTTGCCCTCGGCGTCGGTCGTCTCGCCGGCGATCCGGCCGGGCATGCGGCGCAGGAACTCCTCGCGCGCGGCGAAGAAGCCGAAGGACGGCCCGCCGTAGTCCAGGCGGTTGCCCAGCGGCTGGCCCTCGCCCACGGCGATGTCGACGCCGGTCTCGCCCGGCGGGCGCAGGATCCCCAGCGCGATCGGGTCGCACGCGCGACACGACGATGGCGCCGGCCTCGCGGGCCGCGGCGGCCAGGGCGGCGATGTCCTCGACGGAGCCCAGGAAGTTCGGCTGCTGGAGGAAGATCGCCGCCGGTGTCCTCGTCGATCGCCTCGGCCAGCGCGCGCGCCGTCGGTGACGCCGTCGCGCAGCGGCACCTCGACGATCTCCACGCCCCAGCCGGCGGCGGTCGTGACGCAGGGTCTCGCGGGAGTGCGGATGCAGGCCCTCGGACGACGAACAGGCGCCGGCGGCCGTTGTGCAGGCGGGCCAGGTAGCCGGCGGCGGCGACCGCGCTGGGGCCCTCGTAGACGCGAGGCGTTGGACACGGGCAGGCCGGTGAGCTCGCTGATCGCCGTCTGGTACTCGAACATCACCTGCAGGCCGCCCTGCGAGACCTCGGGCTGGTAGGGCGTGTAGGGCGTGAGGAACTCCGAGCGCCCGATCAGCGTGTCGACGATCGCCGGGCACGTAGTGGTCGTACATCCCGGCGCCCAGGAAGCTGATCTCGTCCTCGCAGGAGACGTTGCGCGCGGCGAGCTCGCGCAGGTGCGCGTAGACGTCCTGCTCGGCCATGCCCGCGCGGCAGGTCGAGCTCGCGGCCGAGGCGCAGCGCGGCGGGGATCTGTCGGCGAACAGCTCCTCGACCGAGCCGACGCCGATCGCGTCGAGCATCGCCTCGCGATCGGCGTCGGTGGCGGAGGTGTAGCGGCTCAAGGCCCTCAGCTTAGAGAGCGCGCGATACGCGGCCGCGTCCAGCAGCCCGTCGCGCTGCGACGGGTCGTGCCAGGCGCACCTTGACCATCCAGCCCTCGCCGTAGGGATCCTCGTTGACCTGCTCGGGAGCGTCCGTCAGGCCCTCGTTGACCTCGACGACCTCGCCCGACATCGGCGCCACCACGTCGGAGACCGCCTTGACGGACTCGACCTCGGCGTAGGGCTCGTCCTTTTGCATCTTCGTGCCGACGGCGGGCGGGTCGAAGAACACGACCTCGCCGAGCTGCGTCCTGGGCGTACCAGGTGATGCCGAACGTCGCCGTGTCGTCCTCCATGCGCGCCCAGTCGTGCTCCGGGTGGTAGAGGAGGTCGTCCGGGTAGGTCTCGTCGGCCATTTAGGCGTTCTCCTTCGTGTAGAGGGGCTTCTCGCTTGACGACGGCGGGCGCATCTTGTCCGCGCACGTCGATCTCGATCTCGGTGCCCGGGCTCGGCGCGCTGCGCGGGCACGTAGCGCCATGCCGATCCCGCAGGCCCAGCGACGGGCGACATCGTGCCGCTGGTCACCTCGCCGCCGCCCACGACCGGGTTGCCCTGGCGCGGCGATGCCCGGGCCCGGTGAAGGCGAACGGGACGAGCTTCTCGGCGCGGCCGCCTGCGCGGAGCGGCGCGGACGGCGTCGGCGCCGATGAAGCCCGTGTCCTCCTTGCCGCACCAGCCCAGCCCGGCCTCGATCGGGCCGCGCGTCTCATCAGGTCGTTGCCGTAGAGGTGGAAGCAGACCTCCAGGCGCAGCGTGTCGCGCGCGCCCAGGCCCGCCGGGGTGGCGCCGCCGTCCACGAGCGCGTCCCACACGGCCGGGGCGCCGTCGGGCGCGCAGAGCAGCTCGACGCCGTCCTCGCCGGTGTAGCCCGTGCCGCACGACGAGCGCCGCGCCGCCGGCCACGCTGCGCTCGGCGACGTGCATCCGCGCCGGCAGCGGCCCGTCGGCGATCGCCGCGACGAGCTCGCGGGCGCGCGGGCCCTGGACGGCGAGCATGGCGTAGTCGTCGATGCGGTCGATGACGTCGACGTCGAAGTCCGCGGCCTGCTCGCTGGAACCACGCCAGGTCGCGCTCGTGGTTGGCCGCGTTGGTGACCGTCAGGTAGCTGCTCGTCGGCCAGGCGGTAGGTGAAGAGGTCGTCGAGGATCCCGCCGTCCTCGCGGCACAGCACGCTGTACTGCGCGCCGCCCGTCGCGCGATCCGCGCGCACGTCGTTGGAGAGGATGTGCTGCAGGAACGCCTCGGCGCCTGCGGGCCCGCGCGTCTCGATCTCGCCCATGTGCGAGACGTCGAAGATGCCCGCACCGACTCGCGCACGGCGCAGGTGCTCCTCGCGGATCCCGGCGTACTGCACGGGCATCTCCCAGCCGGCGAACGGGACCAGCTTCGCGCCGGCCGCGCGTGGCGCTCGTAGAGCGGGGTGCGCTCGAAGAGTCGCTGGCTACGGCCCGCAGGCTAGCGAGAGCGTGTCCGGCGCGCGGACGCACGCCCGGCGATCTCATGCGACGCTCGGGGCGACTAGTCGTGTCCGTCTAGCGCAGGAACGGCGGGATGTCGATGTCGTCGTCGCGAGATCTCCAGCGAGCTGCGCTGGCGCTCCGTCGGTCGCGCGGCTGCGGTCGCGCGCGACGCGCGGCAGGCGTCGCCGTCGCGCCGAGCGCGCGCCGCGGCGACGCGGCGCTGGTCGAAGCCGGTGGCGATGACGGTGACGCGGACCTCGTCGCTGGAGGCCCTCGTCGATGACCGCGCCGAAGATGATGTTGGCGTTGGCGTCGGCCGCGCTCGGGATGATCTCGGCCGCCTCGTTGACCTCGAACAGGCCGAGGTCGTGGCCGCCGGTGATGTTGAGCAGGATGCCGGTGGCGCCCTCGACCGACTCCTCGAGCAGCGGCGAGGAGATCGCCTGCCTTGGCCGCCTCGACCGCGCGGTTCTCGCCGCTCGGCGGTGCCGATGCCCATCAGCGCCGAGCCGGCGTCGCTCATGATCGTGCGCACGTCGGCGAAGTCGAGGTTGATCAGGCCGGGGATCGTGATCAGGTCGGTGATGCCCTGGACGCCCTGGCGCAGGACGTTGTCGGCCTCGCGGAACGCCTCGAGGATCGTCGTGCGGCGCTCGACGATCGGCCAGCAGCTTCTCGTTGGGGATGACGATCAGCGTGTCGACCATCCTCGCGCAGGCGCTCGATGCCCTCCTCGGCCTGGCGCGCGCGCTGCGCGCCCTCGAACTCGAACGGGCGCGTGACGACGCCGACGGTGAGCGCGCCGATCTCGTTCTTGGCGATCTCGGCGATCACGGGCGCGGCGCCCGTGCCGGTGCCGCCGCCCTCGCCGGCGGTGACGAAGACCATGTCGGCGCCCTTCAGCGCCTCCTTGATGTCGTCGCGCGACTCTCGGCGGCGCCGAGGCCGACGTCCGGGTTGGCGCCCGCGCCGAGGCCCTTGGTGAGCTCGTGGCCGATGTTCAGCTTGATGTCGGCGTCGCACATCTGCAGCGCCTGCGCGTCGGTGTTCGCCGCGATGAACTCGACTCCGCGCAGGCCGGCGTCGACCATGCGGTTGACCGCATTGGTTCCGCCGCCGCCGACGCCGACGACCTTGATGACTGCTAGGTAGCTGCCGCTCTCCATGAGATGTCCGACCGACCTCTAGTTAGGGTTGAGGGTTCGGCGTATGCGACGTCCGTCCAGATTCGCCGCACGGTAGGCAGGGAACTTGGATTGTCAACGCGCCGTCAATGCCGCAACAAGCGTTGCAGATCGGCCGAAGTCTGTACCTCGACCTTCGGCAGACCTGCATCGAGACTTGAGGGTTCACTGACCCTCGACCGCAGCTTGAGCGTCTGCCTGCCCGGTCGAGTCGGTGGTCGTCGAGCGGTGCTGGTGGAGTCCGTCGATGTCCCGTCGGTGCTGGTCGAGTCGGTGCTCGTGGGCCGTCGAGGTCCCGTCAGTGGTCGGCGGTCAGTGCTCGTGGAGTCGTCCGCGGTGGTCGTGTCCCCCGTGGCGTCGGGCGGCGCCTGGCCGTCGAGCGGCGACATCCTGCGCCGGGATCGTTGAAGCGCCCGGCGACCGGCCGCTCGGGGATCGCGCACGTCGAGTAGGACGCGCCGGCGCTGCGGGATCGCCAGCACGCGCGCCACGGCGATCCACTTCGCGCCGGGCCGCGTGGCGTCGCCGAAGTGGAGCGCGGCCCGTGGCGAGCGAGACGCGCAGGCCGCGGGGCCGAAGTCGACGCCCTTCACGCAGGGCCGCAGGGCCTGGGCGCGGCTCCGAGCACCGCGACGGCCTGCGCGGCCGCGGCGGCTCGGTCAGGCGGCGCCCGCCGGCCGTCGGCGCTCGGGACGTGCAGCGTGACCGGCTCGTGTCGGCCGGCCGTCCGCGCAGGACCGTGCCGTCGGCCGCCACCGGGACGCGGCGGCCGTCGGTCAGGACGGCGCGCCGACGGCGTCGTACTCCTCGACGATGATGCGCAGCCCGTGTGGGAAGTCCGTCTCGACGCGGATGCTCTTGACGACTGCGGATACGTCGAGACGGCGGCGCGCAGGGCGTCCTGGCGAACGTGCAGCGTCGTCATGTCGCCCGCGGCGTCCTTGAGGGCGTTGCGGATGCGCGGCGCTTCGGGACCGGTCAGGCCGTCGATCGTCAGGTCGTTCGACGGCGACGAGCCCGGAGTCGCGGAACCACAGCCAGCCCAGGCCCAGGCAGAAGAGCGCCAGCAGGCCGATCGCGATGCGGCGGCGCAGCTGCTCGGTCGCCGCGGCCGACCGCTTGCGCCTGCGGCCACGAGCGCGGCCGCCCCGCCCGACCAGCGCGCGGCCTCGCCCCGCGCCCCGCGAGACGAGCGCGCGCCAGGGGGCGCGCAGCGCGATGGCGATGTCGCGGGACACTGGGAATCAGATTCGACTCCCACCGCGCCGCCCCTCCCCCAAGGGGTCAGACCCCGGTCAGGCGGCGGCCGAGTGAGTCGACGTCGCCGGCGCCGAGGGTGAGGAGCAGGTCGCCGGGGCGCAGCTCGGCGCGCAGGTAGCGCTCGGCGTCGTCGAACGCCGGGAGCCAGGCCACGGGCCGGCCGCCCGCGGCGTCGGCGGCCGCCTCGGCGACGACCAGGCCGGAGACGCCGGGCCAGTCGGCCGGGTCCTCGCGGGCGCGGTAGACGTCGAGCACGACGACGACGTCCGCCAGCGCGAGCGCCTCGCCGAACTCCCGCGCACAGCGCTGCCGTGCGCGAGTAGAGGTGCGGCTGGAACACCGCGACCACGCGGCGCCGGCTCGAGCGTGCGCGCCGCCTCCAGCGTGGCGCGGACCTCCGTCGGGTGGTGTGCGTAGTCGTCGTAGACGGCGGCGCCCGCCGGCGTCGTCCCCCACGCGTTCGAAGCGCCGGCCGGCGCCGGGGAAGGACAGCAAGTGACGCCGCGGCCGTCGCCGGGTCGGCGCCGGCGAGCCGGCAGGCGGTCGAGCGCCGCGGCCGCGTTGAGCGCGTTGTGCGCGCCCGGGACGGCCAGCTCCACCTCGAACGCCCTCCCAGGCGAAGCGCGAACCGCCCGGCGTGAGCTCGGGCGCGGCGACGTCGAAGGCCTCCACCGGCCCGTCGCGCAGGCCGAGCAGCGCCGGGCGGTCCCAGATCGACCGCCCGTTCCGCCGAGCGCAGGAAGCGCCGCGAACGTCTCGTCCAGCTCGAGCTGGGAGCCGTAGGTGGAGTGATGGTCGAGCTCGAGATTGGTCAGGACCGCGATCTCGGGCGACAGGCGCAGCATCGAGCGGTCGGACTCGTCGGCCTCGACGACGAGCCACTCCCCGCTCCCCCACCCCGCGTTGCGCGCCCGCCGTCGCGCAGCTCGCCGCCCACGAGGTAGGCGGGGTCCATCCCGCAGGCCCGCAGGACGTGCACGGCCATCGCCGTCGTCGTCGTCTTGCCGTGCGTCCCGCTCACCGCCATGGCAGCGGCGCAGCGCCGCCGACCTCGCCCAGCAGCTCGGAGCGGTGAAGCTCGCGCAGCCCGCGCGAGCGCGCCGCCGCGCGCTCCGGGTTGTCCTCGGGCACGGCGGTCGAGTACACGACCTCGACGTCCTCGCCCTCGGGGACCGCCCCGGCGTCGTGGCCGATCACCGGCTCGGCCCCGGCGGCGCGCACGCGCTCGAGGTAGGAGGACTCGGCGCGGTCGGACCCGCTGACCGTCGCGCCCAGCTGCGCGGCCACGATCGCCAGCCCGCTCATTCCCGCCCCGCCGATGCCCACGAAGTGCAGGCGCCGGCCGGCCCAGGGCCCCTCGCTCATCCCTCCGGGCTCCGCACGCGCGGCCAGCACCTGCGCCGCCACGGCGCGGGCGGCGGCCGGGCGGGCGATCGACTCGGAGGCCTCGCGCATCTCGGCCAGGCGTCGGGGTCGTCGAGGAGGGCGTAGACGGTCTCGCGCATGCGCATCGGCATGAGCTCGTCGTCGGTCAGGATCAGCGCGGCGCCCGCGCTGGCCATCCACTGGGCGTTGGTGGTCTGGTGGTCGGCGGTGGCGTGCGGGTAGGGGACAGCACCGCCGGACGCCCGTGGGCCGCGATCTCGAACACGGATCCTCCGGCCCGGGCCACGACCAGGTCGGAGGCCAGCAGCGCCTCGCCGAAGCGGTCGATGTAGGGGACGATCTCGTAGTGCGGGCCGGGCGAGGCCAGCGACTCGAAGTCCCGGTGCGCCGGCGGCATGCAGCACCCGGAAGTCGGCGTCGGCGAACGCCTGCACGGCGGCGTGGTTGATCGATCGCGCGCCCTGGGAGCCGCCGAACACGAGGACGAGCGGCTCGGCACGGCCCGACGCCGAAACGCCGCCGCGCCGCCCCGCGGTCGGTGGCGGGCGGCGGGATCGGCCGGCCGGTGACCCGGAAGCGCTGGCCGGTGCGCCCCTCGATCGGGAACGCCAGGCAGACTCGCCGGGCGAAGCGGCGCGAGCAGGCGGTTGGTCAGGCCGAGGTGGGAGTCGGCCTCGGTGAGCACGAGCGGGATCCGCTCCCGCTTGGCCGCCCAGCCCACGGGGCCCGATACGTACCCGCCCCCGCCCATGACCACGTCGGCACCCACCTCGCGCAGCAGCGCCCGCGCCCGGGCGCTGGCCCGCCAGGCGCGCCACAGCGCGCGCACGGCCTTCAGAGGGTTGCGCCGGCTCAGGCCCTCGACGCGGAACTGGTAGAGCTCGTAGCCGGCGGCGGGGACGAGCCTCGGCCTCCGCCCGCTCGCCGCCGGCGAAGACGACGTCGGCGCCCTCAGCCCGCAGCTCGTCGGCGACCGCCAGCGCGGGCACCACGTGCCCGGCTGTCCCGCCGGCGGCGATCACGACTGTCGGCATTCGAGCTCCTCGAGGGTCGGACGACGCGCAGCTGTGCCTTGCCGCCCGCCGCCACGTTCAGCAGGAGGCCCATCGCGGCCAGCAGCACCATGAGATTGCTCGAACCGTACGAGATGAAGGGCAGCGGCACCCCGGTCAGCGGCGCCAGGCCCAGCACCGCGAAGACGTTCAGCGTGGCCTGGGAGAGGATCAGGCAGGTGATTCCCGTGGCCACGAGCTTGGCGTAGCGGGTCGTCGCCGCCTTGGCGACGCGCAGCCCGGCGTAGGCGATCATCCCGTAGAGGAACAGCACGCCGGCCACGCCCGCCAGGCCCAGCTCCTCGCCGATCACCGCCAGGATGAAGTCCGTGTGGGCCTCGGGCAGATAGAAGACCTTCTGGACCGACTGGCCCAGGCCGACCCCGAACAGCCCGCCCGAGCCCAGCGCGATCTGGCCCTGGACCGCCTGGAAGCCGCTGCCGCCCGCGTCCGCCCAGGGATTGAGGAACGAGGTGAGCCGCGCGCGCCGGTAGGGCTCGACGAGGGCGAAGAGCGATGATCAGCCCGGCCACGATCCCGGCCAGCAGCCCGAGGTGGCGCAGCGGCATCCCCGCCGCCACGAGGAGCGCGCACATCGTGAAGGAGATGACCAGCGCCGTCCCCAGGTCGGGCTGGACCGCGACGAGCATGCACGCCGCGCCGGCGATCACCAGCAGGGGGCTGACGATGCCCTTCACCGTCTTGACCCGCCCGGGATCGGCGGCCAGCAGCTGCGCGGCGTAGAGGACCAGCGAGAGCTTCATGAGCTCGGAGGGCTGGAACTGCAGCGCGCCCACGCCCACCCAGCGCCGGGCGCCGTTCACCTCGATTCCGATGCCGGGAAGCATCACGGCCACGAGCAGGCCGAAGCTCACGAGGAGCAGCATCGGCGTCGCCCGCCGCACCGCCTCCAGGCCGTGGCGCGAGAGAAAGCGCATCCCCAGCAGCCCGATCGCGCCGTAGAACAGGTACTTCTCCAGGTAGCCGGTCCCGTCGCCGGCGCCCGAGAGCAGGTCGCGGGCCGAGGAGGCGCTGTAGACCATGATCGCCCCGCCGGCGAGGAGGCACAGCGTGGCGGTGAGGAGGATCCCGTGCTCGATCGGCGGCGGCCGGCGTTTGGAGCGGCTGGCGGCCTTGGCCATCAGGTCTCGCTCCGGGCCAGGGCGCGGAAGTGATCTCCGCGCTGCGCGTAGTCGCGGTACTGGTCGAAGGCCGCGCAGGCGGGTGACAGGAGGACGACCTCCTCCGGGCGAGCCGCGGCCCGAGCGGCCTTCACCGCGTGCTCGAGGTCACCGCAGCGGTGGATCGGCGGCCCGGCCCCCTCGAGCGCCTCCGCGATCACCTCGGTGGCCTCCCCGATCAGGTAGACGGCCGCGCAGCGGGCGGCCACCGACGGACGCAGCGGCGCGAACGACTGGCCCTTGCCGGTCCCGCCCGCGATCAGGTGCACGCCGCCGGGGAAGGACTCAACCGCCACCACCGCCGAGGCCACGTTCGTGGCCTTGGAGTCGTTGACCCACAGGACGCCCTGGCTCTCGGCCACGTCCTCCAGGCGGTGCGGGAGCCCGGCGAAGCCGCGCAGGGCCCCGCGGACGGCGTCGGGATCGACGCCCCGGGCCAGCGCGACCGCCGCGGCGGCCATCGCGTTGCGGCGGTTGTGGGGCCCGCGCAGGCGGATCTCGTCGACCCCCAGGAGCGGCTCGTCGGCCCACCACAGCTGGCCGGCCCGATCGGCCACCTCGGCCTCCGGCCCGGTGCCGAAGCACAGGCGCCGGGCACAGCCACCCAGGTCGATGATGTCGGTGTCGCAGGGATAGACGGCGACGTCGTCGTTGCCCTGGCGCGCGAACGCCTGGAGCTTGGCGGCGACGTAGGCCTCGAGGGTGCCGTGGCGGTCGAGGTGGTCCTCGGTGACGTTGAGGAGCACGGCGGCCTCGGGAGCGAAGGCCTGGGTGTCCTCCAGCTGGAAGGACGAGGCCTCGCAGACGACGGTCGCGGCGGGATCGAGCGAGCCCGCGAGCGAGGCGACGGCCGTCCCGACGTTCCCGGCCACCGCGACGGGCAGGCCCGCCTCGCGATGGATGTGGCCGAGCAGCTCGGTCGTCGTCGTCTTGCCGTTGGTTCCGGTCACCGCCACGAATTCGTTGGGGATGAGTCGCCACGCCAGCTCGAGCTCCCCGATCACCGCGAGACCGGCTGCGCGAGCCGCGGTGACCACCGGCGCGTCCGCCGGCACCCCCGGGCTCTTGATCAGAGTCCGGGCACGGGTGACCAGGTCGCCGCCTGGCGTGTCGAGATGCACTTCGACGCCCGCGTCACGAAGCCTCCCGGCCTCGGGGCCGCCCGAGTCGACCCCGATCACCTCCTCCCCCCGCGCGCGCAGGGCAAGGGCGGCCGCCTCGCCGGAGCGGGCCAGTCCGGCGACGAGGTACGGGCCGCCGGGCAGGTCGGGGCGCGGCTTCACGCCCAGGAGCGTGCCAGAGGGGTCAGACTGTTCCCGATGCCCGCGTTCCGCCGCCTCGATGTCGACGTGCGGCGCGCGCAGCTGCTGGAGACGGGCGCGCGGATGTTCACCCGGCGCGGCTACGACGGCGTCTCGATGAGCGCGGTGGCGCGGGAGGCCGGGATCTCGAAGGGCCTGCTCTACCACTACTTCTCCGGCAAGGAGGAGTTCTTCGCCGCCACGCTGGCCGCGGCCGCGCAGGAACTGGCGGCCCTGACGGCCACCGACCCGGACGCGCCGCCGCTGGAGCAGGTGGCCCAGGCCCTGGACGCCTACCTCGCCTGGGTGGCCGAGAACGCCGACGCCTACCGGGCCGTGCTGGGGTCGAGCGAGGCTGCCCCGCTCGTCGAGCAGGTCAGGGAGGCCACGGCCGGGCGCATCGTCTCCGGCCTGGGCGCCCGCGGAAAGCGTCGCGCCGAGCACGAAGTCGCGGTCCGGGGCTGGCTGTGGGCCATCGACGGAGCGTGCCTGCGCTGGCTGGAGGCGGGCGTCCCGACCCGGCGGCGGCTGCGCGACCTGCTGCTGGCGATGCTCGCCGCCGCGGTCGCTTGAAGTGATCCGGGCCGCGGGTTAGCTTCCAGGGCCACGGAAGGACGGGGCATTGGTCACCTTGGGCGAAGCCGTGCGCTGGGTCATCTACACGGTGGGCGGTCTGTATCAGCGGCTGGCGGCGCGGCTGCTGCGCCGCGACCGCCTGGTCGCGCGCTCCGAGCGGCGCTTCCGTGCGCTCCTCGAGGCGGCTCCCGACGCGATCGTGATCGTCGACTGGCACGGCCACATCGCCCTGGTCAACGCGCAGGCCGAGGCCCTGTTTCGCTACCGCCGCGACGAGCTCATCGGCCAGAACGTCACCGAGCTGATCCCCCGGCGCTTTCGCGACGTGCACCGCGAGCACCAGAAGCACTACCTCCGCGACGCGCGGGTCCGGCCCATGGGCAGCGGCCTGGAGCTCTTCGGCCGGCGCAGCGACGGCAGCGAGTTCCCCATCGAGATCAGCCTGAGCCCGCTGGAGACCGACCAGGGCCTGCTGGTCACGAGCGCGATCCGCGACGTCTCGGCCCGCAAGGAGATCGAGGCCCAGCTGACCGAGCGCGCGGCCGCGCTCGAACGGTCCAACGCCGCGCTGGAGCGCTCCAACGCCGACCTCGAGCAGTTCGCCTACGTGGCCTCACACGACCTCTCGGCTCCGCTGCGGGTGATCTCGGGCTTCGTCGAGCTGCTGCGCAAGCGCTACGAGGGCCGGCTCGACGACGACGCCGACGAGTTCATCGGCCACACGGTCGAGGGCGTGCGGCGGATGCAGAGCATGATCGACGACCTGCTCGCCTACGCCCGGGTCGCCAGTCCCCAGGCCGAGCCGGGCCGCGTCGAGTCGGCGGAGGTCGTGGGCCGGGTGCTCGCCACCCTCGGCGACGACATCGCCGCCTCCCACGCCGACGTCTCGGTCGACGACCTGCCGGCCGTGCGCGGCGAGCCCACGCAGGTCGAGCAGCTCTTCCAGAACGTGATCGGCAACGCGCTGAAGTTCACGAACTCCGGCCGGCCCCGGATCGACGTGTCCGTCACGCGGCAGGGCGAGTGGTGGCGCTTCGCCGTCCGCGACAACGGGATCGGGATCGACCCGGCCCATGCCGAGTCCGCCTTCCAGATGTTCCGCCGGCTCAACCGCCCCGACGAGTACCCGGGGACGGGCATCGGGCTGGCGATCTGCAAGCGCATCGTCGAGCACGTCGGCGGCCAGATCGGTGCCGACCCCGCCCCGGACGGCGGGACGATCCTCTGGTTCACCCTCCCGGCGGCGGAGCCGCCCACCGAAAGGACCCCCGCATGAGCGGCGAAACGGAATTCGCGCCCCACCAGCACGACGCCGAGCGGATGACCGTGCACGTCCTGTGGATGACGACCGGTCTGAGCTGCGACGGCGACTCGGTGGCCATGACCGCGGCGACCAGTCCCAGCCTGGAGGACATCGTCTCCTCGGTCATCCCCGGCGCGCCGCACGTCGTGCTTCACAACCCGGTGCTGGCGTTCGAGAACGGCGACGAGTTCATGAGCGCCTGGTACCAGGCCGAGGACGGCGAGCTCGATCCCTTCGTCCTCGTGCTCGAGGGCTCGGTGCCCAACGAGCTGATCAACGGCGAAGGCCACTGGAGCGGACTGGGGACCAACCCGGTCACCGGCCAGCCGATCACGACCAACGAGTGGCTCGACCGCCTCGCGCCGAAGGCGGCGGCCGTGCTGGCCGTCGGCACGTGCGCCACCTACGGCGGGATCCCGGCGATGCGCAACAACCCGACTGGCGCCACCGGCCTCCCCGACTACCTGGGCTGGCGCTGGAAGTCGCGGACGGGCCTGCCGATCGTCTGCCTGCCCGGCTGCCCGGCCCAGCCGGACAACATCACCGAGGTGCTGCTGTACCTCGTCTGCCACCTCGCGGGCCTCGCCCCGGCTCCCGAGCTCGACGCGCAGCTTCGCCCGCAGTGGCTGTTCTCACGCACCACGCGCGAGGGCTGCAGCCGCGCGGGCTTCACCGAGCAGGGCAACTTCGCCACCGACTACGGCGACGACCCCCGCTGCCTGGTCAAGCTGGGCTGCAAGGGACCGGTGGTGAAGTGCAACGTGCCGACGCGGGGCTGGGTCAACGGGATGGGCGGGTGCCCGAACGTCGGCGGCATCTGCATGGCCTGCACCATGCCCGGCTTCCCGGACCGCTACCTCCCGTTCATGGAGCCCGACCCCTGGGGGAACATGGCGGCCGACTTCCAGCGCTTCACCTACGGGCCGATCTTCCGCTTCTTCCGCCGCCGCAACCTGGAGAAGAAGTTCGAGGTCGAGCCCGAGTGGCGCCGGCATGGCCCGCGGCTGACGAGCGGGTATGTGCCCCCCGACTAGGTGATGCTGTTCTGGTAGATCGTGAAGCCGATCGCGCTGCACGCGGCGGCCACGATCCAGAAGCGCAGGATGATCTTGGTCTCCGACCAGGCCATCAGCTCGAAGTGGTGGTGGATCGGGGCCATGAGGAAGACGCGCTTGCGAAAGCTCTGGAACGCGATCACCTGGATCACCACGGAGAGGGCCTCGATGACGAAGATCCCGCCGAGGATGACCAGGAGGATCTCCGTCTTGGTCATCACGGCCAGGCCCGCGATCGCGCCCCCGAGGCCCAGCGAGCCCGTGTCGCCCATGAAGATCTGGGCGGGGAAGCTGTTGAACCACAGGAAGCCGATGCACCCGCCGACCAGGCAGGCCGAGAGCAGGGCCAGGTCGCGCTGGCCGGTGGTGATGAAGGTGATGCCGATGAAGGCCAGCAGGACGATCGCCGCGCAGCCGGCGGCCAGGCCGTCCAGGCCGTCGGTGAGGTTGACGGCGCTCGTGGTGCCCGCGACGACGAAATAGATGAGGACGGGATAGAAGACCCCGAGGTCGATCTGGTAGTCGACGACGCGCAGCCGCAGCTCGTTGGACAGGCCCGCCTGGTCGGTGGCCACCCACCACAGGCCCAGCGAGATCACGATCGTCACGATCAGCTTCGTCCGGGCGCGCAGGCCGAGCGACCGTCTTTTCACGATCTTTGTGTAATCGTCGGCGAAGCCGAGCAGGGCGCAGGCGATCGCCGCGCCGAACACGCCCAGCGCTCGCGCCGTGTGCGAGGACAGGATCAGGAAGGGCGCGGCGATGGCGACGAAGATGATGATCCCGCCCATCGTCGGCGTGCCCGCCTTCTCGTGGTGGCCCTGCGGGCCCTCGGGCCGGATGTTCTGCCCGAACTCGCGGTTGTGCAGGAACGCGATGAACTTGGGCGAGAGGAAGATGCAGATGAGCAGCGAGGCCGTGCCGGCGATGAGGATCTTGCCCATCAGGCCTCCCCGCCCCCGCCGGCCTGCTCGGCCAGCGCCTGCGCCACGGCCTCCAGCCCCACGCCGCGCGAGCCCTTGACCAGCAGCGTGTCGCCCGGCTCCAGCAGTTCGGGCACGATCGAGGCCGCCTCGGCGGCGTCGGCCACCGCCTGGCCCTGGCCGTCGTAGGCGTCGAGCATCGAGGCGGCGAGCGGGCCCACGGTGACGAGGACGTCCACCCCGTGCCCAGCCGCGTAGGCGCCCACCTCCCGATGGAAGTCGCGCTCGCGCTCGCCCAGCTCCAGCATGTCGCCGAGGACCGCCACGCGACGTCCGGAGGAGGTGACGGCCAGCTCGTCGAGCGCCGCGCGCATGGACATCGGGTTCGCGTTGTAGCAGTCGTTGATGACGGCGACGCCGTCGGGCAGGTCGATGCGCTCGCCCCGCAGGGCCGAGAACGGGACGTCCACGCGGCCCCGCGGGCGCACGCCGATCGCCAGCGCGGCGGCCACGGCGGCCAGGGTGTTGAGGCGGTTGTGCGCCTGCGTGTAGGAGAGCTCGAGGTCGATGCGCTCGCCCCGGGCGTCGATCGTCACCCGCTCGCCGTCGGCCGCCGCCAGGTGCACGTCTCCCCCCTCTCCGAACGTCAGCACGTCCAGGTCGGAGCGCAGGTGGGGCTGGAGCAGCGGCTCGTCGGCGGGCACGATCGCCGTGCCGCCGGCGGGCATGTCGCGGATGAGCTCACCCTTGGCCGCTGCGACGGCCTCCAGCGTGCCCATGAGCTCGAGGTGGACGGGGCCGACGTTGACGATCACCCCGGCGTCGGGGCGCGCGATCGCCGTCAGCTCGGCGATCTGCTCGGCGCCGCGCATCGCCATTTCGAGGACCAGCGCGCCCGTCCCGGGCGGCGCGCCGAGGATCGCCAGGGGCAGGCCGATCTCCGTGTTGAAGTTCGCCGGGCTGGCCGTGGTGGCGACGTGCGGTGACAGCAGCGCGGCGAGGATGTCCTTCGTCGACGTCTTGCCCGTGGACCCGGTGACGCCGATCACCTTCGCGCCGCCCGCGGCCAGCTCGTCGCGCCAGGCCCCAGCGAGGTCCTGGAGCGCGGCCAGCGGGTCGTCGGCGATCAGCAGCACGCCCGGCGAGTCGCCCGCGGCCCGCGCGGCCTCGGCGGCCTGGGGGCTGACGAGAGCGCCCCAGGCGCCGGCGGCCAGGGCCTGCGGGGCGTAGCGCCCGCCGTCCTCGTGGCTGCCGCGCAGACCGACGAACAGGTCGCCCGCGGCCGCCTCGCGCGAGTCCACGATCGCCCGGGCGGGCCCGTTGGAGCCGGGCGGCGGCTCCCCGGCCGGCCTCGCCCCCGCGGCGGCGGCCACGCGCTCGGCGCTCCACGGGCCCATCAGGAGACCGAGGCCCCGCGCAGCGCCTCGCGCACGACCGTGACGTCGTCGAACGGGAGCTTCCGCCCGCCCTCGAACTCCTGGCCCTGCTCGTGTCCCTTCCCGGCCACGACCACGACGTCGCCGGCCTCGGCCAGCGAGACCGCGCGCCCGATCGCCTCCCGGCGGTCCACGATCGGCTCCACGCCGCCGCCCGTGCCCGTGAGGATCTCGGCGATGATCGCCTCCGGGTCCTCGGAGCGGGGGTTGTCCGACGTGACGACGACGGAATCCGCCAGGCGCGCGGCGATCTCGCCCATCAGCGGGCGCTTGGTGCGGTCGCGGTCGCCCCCGGCCCCGAACACGACGATGACGCGCCCGCCGGTCAGCTCGCGCGCGGACTGCAGCACGTTCTCCAGGGAATCGGGGGTGTGGGCGTAGTCGACGAGCACGGCGAAGTCCTGCCCCTCGTCCACGGGCTCGAAGCGCCCGGGTGCGGCCCGGAACGTCCGCAGGGCGGGGGCCGAGTCCTCCAGGCCGACGCCGAGGGCCGCGGCCGCGGCGAGGGCGGCCAGCGTATTGGACACGTTGAAGCGTCCGGGCAGCGGCGAGTGCACCTCGGCCTCGCCCTCCGGGCCGGCCACGCGGAAGCGCGACCCGGTCAGCTCGTTGCGCACGTCCAGGGCACGCCAGCCGGCCTCGCCGTCGATGGCGAAGGTGACGGCGTCCGGGAAGTCGGCCGCCAGGCGGCGCCCGTACTCGTCGTCGGTGTTGACGACGGCCGCCCGCGGCGCCGCCTCGAACAGCCGGCGCTTGGAGGTGAAGTACTCCTCCATCGTGCCGTGGAAGTCGAGGTGGTCCTGCGTGAGGTTGGTGAAGACGGCCACCGCCCAGTGGATCGCGTCGACCCGCCCCAGCGCCAGCGCGTGCGAGGAGACCTCCATGGCGCAGGCCTCGTCGCCGGCGTCGAGCATCGCCGCAAACGTCGCCTGGAGGTCGATCGCCTCCGGCGTGGTCCGCGCGACCGCCTCCTCGTGCCCGCCGATCACCGAGGTCACCGTGCCCAGCAGGCCGGTGCGCGTCCCCGCCGACTCCAGCAGGTGGCGCAGCAGCCAGGCCGTCGTCGTCTTGCCGTTGGTCCCCGTGATCCCGGCCACCCGCAGCCGAGCGGTGGGATCGCCCTGGAAGCGCGCCGCCGCGGGCGCCATCGCCGCCCGCACGTCGGGCACGCGGACCGCGGGCACGCCCAGGCCCAGCTCGCGCGAGACGACGAGCGCACTCGCGCCGCGCCTCACCGCCTCGGGGGCGAACTCGTGGCCGTCGCGCTCGAAACCGCTCACGCAGAAGAACAGCGTGCCGGGCTCGACGCGCCGGCTGTCGTAGGCCAGCCCCGTCACGTCCACATCGGCCCCGGCGCCGCCGGCCTCGCCCATGACCTCGCGAAGGTTCATCGGGCGGGCAGTCTAGGAGGGCCTACTGGCCGGCGCCGCTCGCCGCCGCCGGATCGTCCGGCGGGATGCGCAGGTAGGGCAGGGCGAACTCGAGGATCCGCTGAACCGCCGGGGCCGCGACCAGGCCGCCGAGATGCTCGCCCTGGGGCTCGTCGACCATGACGGCGACGAGAACCTGCGGATCGCGCGCCGGGGCGAAGCCGACGAACGAGGCGACGAACTTGGTGTCGGAATATCCGCCGTTGATCGGGTCGGGCTTCTGGGCGGTGCCCGTCTTGCCCGCCAGCTGGTAGCCGGGAATCGAGACCTCGCTCGCCGTGCCGCCCTGGGCGAGCACCCCCTCGAGCATCGTGCGCAGGTTCGACGCCGTGGTCCGCGAGATCACCCGGTGGCCGGCCGGCAGCGCCGTCGGCGTGCCGCCCACCGACTTGATGATGCGCGGCCGGCGCAGGATCCCGCCGTTGGCGATCGCCGCGTAGGCGGTGGCCATCTGGATGGGCGTGACCGCCAGGCCCTGGCCGATCGGCAGGTTGCCCATCGAGGAGCCCGAGTAGTCCTTGGGCCGCGGCACGATTCCCGAGCCCTCGCCGGAGAGGCCGATTCCCGTCGGTCGGTCGAAGCCGAAGCGCCGCACCCAGCTGTCGAAGTTCTGGGCCCCCAGGCGCAGGCCGATCGTCACCGTGCCCACGTTGCTCGAGCGGGCGAGGATCTGAGCCGTCGTCAGCGTGCCGAACCCCCCGCCCTCGGCCTCGTTGATCGTCCGGTCGGCGACCTGGATCGTGGCCCCGAGGTTGAACTGCGTGTCGGGCGTGACGAGGTGCTGCTCCAGCGCGCCCGCCACCGTGAAGGGCTTGAAGGTCGAGCCCGGCTCGTAGGCGAACTGGACGGCCCGGTCGGTGCGGGCGTAGCCGGGCGCCGCCCCGATCTCGTTGGCATCGATGCGCGGCCAGTTGGCCAGGGCGAGCAGCTCACCCGTGCGCGGGTCCATGACCAGCGCGGTGGCGCCCTTGGGAGAGAACGCCGCCCCGACCTCCGACAGCACCTTCTCGGCCCGGTCCTGGATCGCCGCGTCGAGCGTGAGCTGAACGTTGCGGCCCGAGTGCATGGTCCGCTCGTCGCGCAGGGAGATCGGCTGGCCCAGGGCGTCCTGCACGATCCGCCGCTCCCCGGACTTGCCGCGCAGCGTCTTGTCCTGCGAGTACTCGAGGCCGGCCAGGCCGTTGCCGTCGATCCCGACGGTGCCCAGCAGCTGGGCGGCGAGGAAGCGCTGGGGGTAGATCCGCCGCGCCGAGGGGATCATCGAGATACCGTCGATGCCCAGCTTCTCGACCTTGCGCGCGCGGCCGGAGGGCACGAGGCGGTCGAGGTAGACGAACCCACGCTGGCGGTCGGCGAGCTTGTCCAGCAGGTCCTTGACCGGGACGCCGATCAGCGGGGCGATGCGGTTGGCGGCGCTCACCGGGTCCTTGATCAGCATCGGGTCCGCCGTGACGTCGTCAGCCGGCTCGGAGACCGCGAGGTCGACGCCGTGGCGGTCGGTGATCGTCCCCCGGCGCGCGGGCACGGTGACCGTGGCCACCTGCTGCCGGTTGGCCGCGCGCTGCAGGCCGGGCGCTCGGATGGTGCCCAGATACGCCGCGCGCAGGACCCCGAAGGTGAGGAGACCGAGGAAGACGGCGAAGAGGAGGGCGATGCGGCGGTCCAGGAGGCCCACGCGCCCGGTTCCCCTACTGCCCCTGGTCGCCCGAGGTGGTGCCGCCCGCGGCCGCCGCCGCGGTCGACGTTGAGTCCGTGGAGCCGGAGCCGTCGGTGGAGCCGCCGTCCGTCGAGCCCGACGTGTCCGTCGAGCCTGAGCTCGTGTCGGTGCCGTTGGTGGACGTGCCGTCCGTGGAGGTGGAGTCCGTGGAGGTGGAGTCGGTCGAGGTGCCGTCCGTTGACGTGCCGTCCGTGCTCGACGTGTCGGGCTGGGTGAGCGCGGCCTCGAGCGGGTCGGGCGGGCCGTCGCTGCCGGGCAGCGTGTTGGCCTTCGCGGGATCGTTGAAGCTGTTGTTGGCCAGCGCGTTGGCGGCGGCGCTGATGTCGTTGCTCCCCTGCGCGCGGACATAGCTGATCTGGCCGGCGGCGGGCAGGACCATGCCCAGCGCCGCGGCGCGCTCCTGGATGCGCTCGCCGGACTCCAGCTGGGAGACCTGGGCGCGCAGCTCGCCGTTGATGCGCTCCAGCCCGGCGCCGCGCTCGACGTCGGAGCCGATGCCGGCGTTGAGCTTGAGCAGCGAGACCTGGGTGAAGACGAGGCCGATGAGCAGGACCGCGAGGACGCCGATCCACACCCGCCCGCGCACCATCCGGTCGACGAAGCCGCGGTCGGGCAGCGTGGTGGCGAAGGCGACGAGCCGCGGCCCGAGCGGCGCGAGCTGCGGGCGCGGCAGGGCGGCGGCCGCCGCGGCCGCGGCACCGCGTCCGCCCGCGGGTCCCGAGACGCGCCGGGAGGCCCGCGGCGCGGGCGAGCGGCGGACAGCCCGGCGGCCGCCCGCGGGACGGGCCTTGGCGCGGGCCGTCGAGGCCTGGCCGCGCGATCCCGTGGCCTTACGGGCGGGCTTGGCGGGCTTGCGGGTCTTGGTGCGCCCGGCGGCGGTGGCGGCGGGAGGCGTCACGACGCGATCTCCCGGACCTTGCGCGCGGACGCGCAGGCGGGCGCTGCGCGAGCGCGGGTTGGACGCGACCTCGCCCGGCGTGGGCAGCGACGGAGCGGCGGGTCAGCGGCTCGGACTCGGGCTCGCGGCCGCAGACGCACACCGGAAGCTCGGGCGGGCAGATGCAGCCGCGCGCGCGATCGGCCAGGAAGTGCTTGACGCGCCGGTCCTCGAGCGAGTGGAAGGAGATGACGCCGATGCGCCCGCCGGGGCGCAGCGCGGCCCAGGCCAGCGGGAGCGCGCGCTCGAGCTGCTCGAGCTCGTCGTTGACCGCGATCCGCAGCGCCTGGAAGCTGCGCTTGGCGGGATGGCCGCCGGCGAATCGCGCGCGGCGCCGGAATGGCCGACTTGATCGACGTCCACCAGCTCCTGGCTGGTCTCGATCGGCGCCTCGCGCGCGGCGGCGGACGATGGCGCGCGCGATCGCGCCCCGCGTAGCGCTCCTCGCCGTACTCGCGCAGGACGCGGGCCAGCCGGCGCTCGTCCCACTCGTTGACGATCTCGGCGCGCGGTCAGCCCTGGTCGGGGTCCATGCGCATGTCCAGCGGCGCGTCGTAGCTGTAGGAGAAGCCGCGCTCGCGCGCATCGACCTGAAGCGAGGAGATGCCGAGGTCGAGCGTACACGAGGTCGGCGCGCACGCCCTCCTCGATCAGCTGGGCCAGCCCGTCGGCGAACGTCGCCGCGGATGAAGCGGGTCGCGCACGGCACCTCGGCGGCCAGCTCCGCGAAGCGCTCCTCGGCCACGGGATCGCGATCGATGCCGATCAGCGTCCCGGACGGGCCGATGCGGCCGGCGATCAGGCGCGCGTGACCGCCGCCGCCCACGGTGGCGTCGATGGCCGTCTCGCCCGGCTGCGGCGCGAGCAGGTCGATCAACTCGCCCGCGAGCACCGGCACGTGGATCGCGCTCATGTCAAGGAGAAGTGTCAAGGCTCGCGGTGATGTCGGTGATCCGGTTGGTAGATCGGGCTCGTAGGAGCGCCAGGACGTCGCGGTCCCAGACCTCGAGGCAGTCGCCGGCGCCGGTGACCATGACCTCCGCGATCGAGGCCGGCGTGGTCGATCAGGAGGCTGGGGATCATCACGCGGCCCGCGGCGTCGAGCTCGGTGTCGAAGGCGCCCGAGGAGAAGTAGCGCTGGAGCTCGCGCGCCTGAGGAGACATGGGGTTCTGGCCGGCGAGGGTCGCCTCGATGAGGGACTCGTAGTCGCTCGGCTTCCAGATCCCGACGTCGCGCTCGACGCCCTTGGCGAGGACGACACCGTCGGCCAGGGCCGCCCGGAGCTTCGCCGGGACGGTGAGGCGGTTCTTGGCGTCCAACGTGTAGTTCGAACGTGCCACGGAAGGCCAATCGAGTCCTTTCGGCATTTCGCGGACCGAGGTGGCGGAGTGGGAGGAGCCCCGCCACCCCGGTCCGATTGCGCGCCGCGAAACTAACCCACTTCTCCCCACAATGCAACCCATTCATGGATTTTTGCCCCACATGGCGATCAGTAATGCCCACCACATGTCCAGAAGCCCCGCTCCCGTGGGCATTGAACGTCGACGGGCCGCCGGGCCAGGCCCTACCCTTTGCGCCCCCCATTTCCAGACCCAGAAGGAGCCCCCGCCTTGCTTGAAGTGCTTCCGTCACGTCCCTCTCGACGCCTGCTCGCGGCCGTGCTCGCGCTCGTGGTTGCGGCGGCCGCTCTGGTCGTCGCCGGCTGCGGCTCGAGCGGCGGAGGCGACGCCGGCGCCGACCCGGCCAAGGTCGCGCCCAAGAACAGCCTGGTCTACGTCGAGGCCCAGGTGCGCCCGGAGGGCGACCAGAAGGACGCGGTTGACGCGATCGCCAAGAAGGTCCTCGGAGTCGACAACCCCGGCACGCGGATCCAGACCCTGCTCGACCAGTCGATCAAGGACTCGGATTCCAAGCTGACCTACGAGAACGACATCAAGCCCTGGCTGGGCCAGCGGGCCGCCGTGGCGGTCACGAGCTTCGCCGCGAACGGCCGCGGCGCCCAGGCGGCGGGCATCTTCGCCTCCAAGGACAACGGCAAGGCCAAGGACGCGATCAACAAGCTGGCGGACGAGCAGAAGCCCAAGCCGTCCACCCGTAAGTACGAGGGAGTCGAGTACCGGTTCGCCGACAACACGGCGGTCGGCCTGGTGGGCGACTACGTCGTGGCGGGCACCGAGTCGGGCTTCAAGGCCGTCGTCGACGCCTCCAAGGGCGACTCCCTGGCCGACAACTCGCAGTACTCCTCGGCGGCGAAGAACGCCTCGGACAAGCTCGGGTTCGGCTTCATCGACACCAAGGCCGTCCTCGACGCGCTGGGCGCGTCGGGCCAGCTCCCCGGCGGCTCCTCCAGCCTTCAGGGCGTCATCGGCGCGGCCGGCCAGCCGGTCACGATGTCGCTCGACGCGACCTCCACCAAGGTCACGCTGGAGGCCATCGGCAAGGCGGCCGCCGGCGCGAGCCAGGCCCAGTCCAGTGAGCTGCTGCCCAGCTGCCCGGCGACTCCTGGGGCGCCTTCGGCCTCCGGGCTTCGGCAAGGCCGTCCGCAACTCCCTCAACCAGCTGGGCGGCGGAGTCGGCGCCGGGCTCATCCAGACCGCGTCGTCGCAGATCAAGGCCGCGACCGGGCTGGACCTCCAGCGCGACATCCTGCCGACGTTCGGTGAGGTGGCCTTCTTCGTCCGCGGGTCGGGGCTCCTCACCGTGGGCGGCGGCGTCGTGATCAAGCCGGAGGACCCGGCGGCCGCGCGGCGGGTGATGGCCAAGCTGCCCGCCCTGATCCGCCAGGTCGGCGCGAGCAGCGGGGCCAAGGTCGCCTCGGCCTCGATCGGCGGGGCCAAGGGCGTGCGGGTGACGTTCCCGAAGCTCCCGGGCTCGATCGACGCGGTCCTCAAGGGCGACCGCCTGGTCGTCGCCTACACGGACGCGGCCACGCGCGAGGCGCTGAACCCGAAGACGAAGCTCGGCGACTCGCCGGACTTCCAGCAGGCCACGGCCTCGCTGTCGGCGCTGTCCCGGCGCTGTTCCTGTCATTCCCGCCGATCGCCGAGCTCGCCGCCGCGGCCAGCCCGCAGTCGGCGGCGCAGATCAAGCAGTACCTCGACGCGTTCACCACCCTCGCGGCGGGAACGCAGACCAGCGGCGATCAGCAGACCGCCCGGTTCGTCGTCAACCTGAAGTAGCGGCTCGTCCGCCGGCTTCGCCGCCGCCCTTCCTCGATTACACGCCCAGTGTGTAATCGAGGAGGTGGCGGCGGAGCAGCGGGTTGATCACGACCCAGTGGCCCCGGGCCACGCGCTCGATCACGCCCGCGTCGCGCAGCGCCTTCAGCGCCCGGTCGCCCTCCCCGGGATGGATCCCGGCATGCAGCGTCTCCCCCGCCGCCACGCGCCGCGCCATGGTCAGCGCGAGGCGGTGCATCGTGCGGATGCGCGCCACGGTCTCCTCCAGGGCTGCCTCGTCACCCTGCAGCGCCGCCCGCAGCCCGACCTCCACCAGCGCGGCGTCGATCCGCCGGGTCCCGGTGAGCACCGAGGCCAGGTGCGTCTGCTGGGCGATGAGCATCGTCGCGCGCGGATGCCCCTCCCCCAGCTCCACCAGGCGCTCCAGCGCGTCGGGGTCGATCGTGCACCCGTCGGCCTCGAAGCGCGCGACGAGACCGTCGCGCCACGCGTCGGCCTCGATCGTCCGCAGCGTGCGCAGCGAGCCGAACCCGCTGAAGGCCCGGCGCTCGGGGGCGAAGAGATCGCGCATGACGTGCTCGAGGCTCCCGGCGAACAGGTGGCTGACGTGGTCGGAGCGCTGGAAGATCGCCCGCATCCGCTTGGTCAGCGCGTCGGGATCGCCGTAGGGATGGCGGGGGCTGGCCACCTCCTGGAACTCGTCGAAGAAGACGATCACGCGCCTGTCGTCAGCGCGGGCGATCTGGTCGGGCAGGCGCAGCGCCAGGTCGAGGTAGCGCTGGGGGTCGCGCTGGGCGATGCCGGGCGTGAGGACGATCTCAATCGCCTCCCCCATCTCGTCGCGCAGGCGCATCACCCCGGCGGCCTGCGCCGCCGTGAGGGCGGCCCGGCCGGCCAGACGCGCGCGACGCACGGCGCGATGGACCTTGGAGCGGTTGGCCACGACCGCGGCCACCAGGGCCTCGGCCAGTTCGGCCGCGTCGGCCAGCCGGAACAGGTCGACGGCGGCGACGTAGCACCCGTGGCCCTTGGCCCGGGTCAGCGCGGCGTCGCACACGCTGGTCTTCCCGGTACGCCGGGGACCGGTCACGACGAGGTTGATCCCCTGCTCCAGCGCCGTCGCGATCTCGCGTACGTCCTCCGCACGCCCGATCATCTGGCTGGACGGCAGCGGGCGGTCGGTGGGAAGAGGTCGGCGCTGGCCTGGCGGGCTGGGCGCTGTTTACTCATGTTCTGTGTAAAGCTTACACGGCGAGTGTGTAAAGCCTTCGTGTGTGCTGCCGATGTCTCTTGCTCGGGCGGTGCTGTCCGGCACGGAATCAGGATGCTCCGGTGCCCGGGCGCGCCGGCCTGATGCCCCCGGGACCGGACACCTGATTCCGCGCCGGGATCGGCCGGGCTTTGGGCGCGTCTGCTTGCGGCGGCCGCTAGCTCACAAAGGCCGCGACCATCGCCGCGGCGACCAGCAGCAGGACGCTGGGAACGAGGAGCAGGGCCACGACGAGCTGGATCTTCGGTGCGGCCTTGGCGGCTCTCTCGCGGATGCGGCGCGCTCGCTGCGCGCGGGCCTCGGCCGCCTGGGCGGCGAGGGTGGTGTCGAGTGGGGAGCCGTGGCGCTGGGCGCGGCGCAGGGCGGCCGTGAGGGTGGCGATCGCGGGTGCCGGGCACCGGCGGGCGAGGCGGGCCAGGGCCTCGTCGCGCGGCACGCCCAGGGTGAGTTCCTGGGCGGTGACCCGCCACTCGCGCGCCAGCAGGCCGGTGTGGCGGCGGCCCACCTCCCCCAGCGCCCGGCCGACCGGCAGGCCGGCATGGATCGTCACGCGAAGGAGGTCGAGGAGGTCGGGCAGCTCGGCCTCCATGCGAGCCCGGCGCCGGGCCGCCCGGCGGGCGAGCAGGAGGTCGGGGGCGAGGAAGCCGGCGGGCGCCAGCGCCAGGGCGGCGACGACGGGCAGCCGGCCGGGCAACGCGGTCGCCGCCGGCGCTCCGGCCAGGAGGGCGACGACAGCGCTGCCGCCCTTCACCGCGATCAGGTCGGCGACGTCGAGATCGAGCGGGCGCCCGGCGGCCTCGATGCGCGCCGACAGGTCCCCGGCGGGCACGGGCGCGCCCAGGCGCCGGCCGAGCCGCGCCAGCGCCGCCACGGCGCGCGCCGCGGGCGCCCGGCGCGGCCCGCGGCGCCCGGCGGCCACCGCCGCCAGCTCGACCAGGCCCGCGGCCGCGCTGGCGCCCGCCAGGGCGGCCAGCAGCACGGCGACGCTCATCCCTTCACCCGCGCGAGCCGGTGGATCGCCGCCAGCGCGAGGAGCTGAAAGGCCAGCGCGCACCCCGCCAGCCAGACGGTGAGCGGCGAGCGCAGCAGCGATCCCAGGTAGCCGGGCCGGGCCAGCTCGGCCAGCGCGGCGGCGCCGAGCGGCAGGATCGAGACGAGCAGGCCGGTGAACCGGGCCTGGGCCGTGGCGGCGCGGGCATCGCGCTCCAGGCGGTCGGCCTCCTCCAGCGCGGCCGCGGTGCCGCGCAGCAGGCCGGCCAGGTCGCCGCCCGCCTGGCGCTGGAGCAGCATCGCCGCCACCAGCGGGTCCCACGGGCCCCCACCCGCTCGGGCGCGCAGGCGCTCGAGCGCCTCCTCTGTGGGAGCGCCCAGCGCCAGTTCGCGGGCCGCCACCGCCAGCTCGGAGCCCGCCGGCCCGGGAACCCCGCCGTCCGCCGCCGCGGCGGCGATCGACCCGCGCAGCGAATGCCCGCCCGCGAGCGCGTCGGCAATCGCGCGGGCGGCGAGGGGTGCCCCGCGCCGCACGGCCTCGCGCCAGCGCCGCCGGCGCGCGCGCAGCAGCGCGAGGATCGCCCACGGCCCGCCGGCGGCCAGCGCGAGGCCCAGCAGCGGCCCGGACAGGATCCAGCCGGCGCCGAGGGCCGAGCAGGCAGCCAGCGCCGCCAGCCGCCGGCGCTCCGGGGCGGTCGGGGCCCGGCCCTGGCCGGCGCGCCGAAGCGGCGAGAGCGCCCGCGCGGCCCCGCGCGCCAGACCCGCCGTCTCGACGGCGGCGATCAGATCCCAGACGGCCAGGACGCCCAGCGCGCCCGCCGCGCCGGCCAGTGCGCTCGCCGGGCTCACGCGGTCCCCCTGTCATCCTCCATGCCATGTCGAGTGCGCCGACGCCCGAGACTCGCCCCGCCTCGTCTCGGTCAACGTGGGGGCGCTGCGACCGGTGACCTGGGGCGGCGAGACCATCCTCACCGGCATCTGGAAGGAGCCCGTCGAGGGGCGCGTGCGCGCCGCGGGAACGCAGCTCGAGGGCGACCGCCAGGGCGACCCGACCGTGCACGGCGGCTACGACAAGGCCGTCTACGCCTACGCGGTCGAGGACTACGCCTGGTGGGCCGCCCAGCGCGGGCGCGACCTGGAGCCCGGCACCTTCGGCGAGAACCTCACGACCGAGGGAATCGACCTCAACTCGGCGCGCGTCGGCGACCGCTGGGCCGTGGGCGGCGCCCTGCTCGAGGTCTCCGAGCCGCGCCTGCCGTGCTTCAAGCTCGGGCTGCGCATGGAGGACCCCACGTTCCTGCGGCGCTTCGCCGCCGCTCTGCGCCCCGGCGCCTACCTGCGGATCATCGGCGAGGGCGACCTGGGCGCGGGCGACGAGATCGACGTCGTCTGGAGACCCGACCACGACGTGACGATGGAGCTTGTGGCGCGCTTCGCGCTCCAGGACCACGGCCTGGGCGAGCGCCTGCTCGCGGCGCCCCAGTTGTCGGAGAAGTGGCTCGGCCGGGCCCGCGAGCGCGCGGCCTGAGCGCGGCCTCAGCCCACCGCCGCCAGCCGCTCCGCCACCGCCTCGCTCAGGGCGGCCCGCCAGCACGGGCGGCCGTCGCGCAGGACGTAGACGTCGCGGACTCCCACGCCGCCGGCGGCGCGGACCACCTCGGCCACCGCGGTCACGCGCCGGCCGCCGTCGCGCCGGCGCGACTGGTGGACGACGACGTCGAGCGCGTCGGCCACCTGGCCTGGATCGCCGCGTGCGGGAGGCCCACGCCGGCCATGAGCGCCAGCGTCTCCAGCCGGCGCAGCGCCTCCTCGGGCGAGCCCGCGTGGACCGTGGACAGCGAGCCGTCGTGGCCCGTGGTCATCGCCGCCAGCATGTCCAGCGCCTCGGCGCCGCGCACCTCGCCGACCACGATGCGGTCCGGCCGCATCCGCAGCGCGTTGCGCACCAGCGCGCGGATGGTCACCTCTCCGCTGCCCTCCAGGTTGGCCGGCCGCGCCTCGAGCCGCACGACGTGGCGGCTGCTGGAGGCGCAGCTCCGCCGCGTCCTCGACGGTGACGATCCGCTCGCCCTCGGGGATGAACGCCGACAGCGCGTTGAGCGTCGTCGTCTTGCCCGAGCCGGTGCCGCCGCTGACGAGCAGGTTCGCGCGCGCCCGCACGCAGCGCTCCAGGAAGGCGCGCAGCGAGGCCTCCAGCGTCCCGGCCGCCACCAGCTCGTCGGCGGTGTAGCCGCGCCGGCGAAAGCGGCGGATCGTCAGGATCGGGCCGTCCAGCGCCAGCGGCGGGATGATCACGTTGACGCGCGAGCCGTCGGGCAGCCGCGCGTCGACGAGCGGGCTGGCCTCGTCCACCCGCCGCCCCAGCGGCGCGAGGATGCGCTCGATCGCATGCCGCAGATCGGCCGCCGCGCCGAAGCCACGGCGTCGCGCTCCACCCGCCCGCCGCGCTCGACCCAGACCGAGCCCGGGCCGTTGACCATCACCTCGTCCACCGCCGGGTCGCGCGAGCAGCGGCTCGAGCGGGCCGAGCCCGAAGGCACGTTCGGCGACCATCGCCGCCAGCTGTGCGCGGGCGCCGGAGTCCAGCAGCCCGCACTCGCGCTCGACCAGGGCGGCGATGCGCCCGTGCAGGTCCGCGTCGCCGCCCTCGGGCGAGCCGGCCTCGCGCAGCAGCCGCTCGCGCAGCGAGGCGGCCAGCTCCTCCAGCGCTTGGGCGTCGGTCACCCCCCACAGAGGCCCCGAACGCCCCGGATTCGCCCCCTGGTTCCGGTGCGTAGTACAACTTCACCGGTGCGCGTCCCCCTCGCCGTCCTGCTCGCCGCGTGCCTGCTGGCGCTCGGCCTCACCGCTTCGGCCTCGGCCAGGACGACCTGGCTGTGCCGGCCGGGTCATTCGCCCAACCCCTGCGCGGGGAGCCTCAACGCGACCGTGGTGAACAACGCCCGCGAGAAGGTGCGCATCGAGAAGACGAAGGTCAACCCGAAGGCGCCAATCGACTGCTTCTACGTCTACCCCACGGTCTCCGACCAGCAGACGACCAACGCGGACCTGAAGATCGACCCGCAGGAGAAGGCGGTGGCCAAGTTCCAGGCCGCGCGTTTCTCCTCCCAGTGCCGGGTGTGGGCGCCGATGTACCGCCAGGTCACGCTCAAGGGGATCCTCAACACCTCGAGCATCCCGGCCGCCGCCTCGGCGCTGGCCTACAGGAGCGCCCGCTCGGCCTGGCGCGACTACCTGGCCCACGACAACAAGGGCCGCGGGTTCGTCCTCCTCGGTCACTCCCAGGGCTCGTTCGTCCTGCGCCAACTGATCAAGAAGGAGATCGACCGCAGGCCCTCCGTGCGCAGGCGGATGGTCTCGGCCCTGCTGCTGGGCGGCAACGTCACGGTGGCGAAGGGCAAGCGCACCGGCGGGGACTTCCGCAACGTGCCGTCCTGCCGCCGGACGACGGAGACCGGCTGCGTCGTCGCCTACTCGACCTTCGGCGACCCACCCCCAGCCGACGCCCTGTTCGGGCGCGTGCCCGCCGCCGATAGGTCCAAGCTCCAGGTGCTCTGCACCAACCCCGGCTCCCTGGCCGGCGGCTCGGGCAAGCTCACGACCTACATCCCGACCTCCCCGTTCCCGGGCACGCTCGGCGTGGGTATCTCCCTGGAGATCGGCTCGCTGCCCGAGGTGTCGACGGACTGGATCGAGCAGGTCGGCAGCTACTCGGGCCGCTGCGTCACGCGGGACAACGCCACCAGCCTGCGGATCACCGCGGCGCCCGGCGCGCGTGTCCTCCCGCCGGTGCCCGACGCCACGTGGGGCCTGCACCTCTCCGACATCAACATCGCGCTGGGCAACCTCACGAGTCTGGTGCGTCAGCAGGCTGCGGCCTACGGTCGCGGCTCTCGATGATCGTGAACGCCGACAGCACCGCCGCCAGGCCGTAGAACGGCGCGAGCAGCGCCTCGGCGGTCGTCTTCGCCACGTACTCGATCACGATTCCGTGCAGAAGCTCGTCGATGACGCCGGTGGCGATCTCGCTCACCAGGTAGACGCCCCACAGCAGGACCATGATGGTCCAGAAGTGCCCGCGGACGAGCTCAACGCTTCGCCGCAGCGCGGCCCGGGTGTGCAGGTGCTCGATCTTCGCCGCGGCGGGCGCCAGGCCGATGTAGGTGCTGAGCACGACCCCGGGGACGACGAAGAACAGCAGCCCGAGCCCCGTGACCAGCGCGATCACCAGGTTGAGCGCGGTGAGGACGAGATAGGGCACCGAGCGCGCGACGCTCATCAGGCCCGGCCGCCGGTTCCCGGAGCGCCACTCCACGGCCGCCGAGGCGACGACGCCCTCGTAGAAGGCCTCCTCGAAGCTCGAGACGGCGAACGAGCCCGCGCCCAGGGACAGCGCCACGAGCACGCGCTTGGCGTTGAGGTGGTCGTAGTTGAGGTCGGGCAGCGCCAGCTCGAGCGCGTTGAGCGTCCCGAAGACGAGGAACGAGGCGAGCAGGAGGATGCGCCATTCCCGCCGGTAGGCCGCGAGCACCGCGCGGGACATGCCGAGCAGGGTCATCGGGCGCCACCCTAACGACGCGAGGGCTAGCCGGTGGGCATGCGCGCCGCCCACGGCGGCGCTCCGGCGATCAGCGCCGGGGCCTGCTCGGGCGGCATCGGCCGCGCGAACCAGTAGCCCTGGGCGCCGTCGCAGGCCAGGCGGCGCAGCTCGGCCAGCTGGCGGGCGGTCTCCACGCCCTCGGCCACGACGCTGAGGCCCAGCGCGCGGGCCATTCCCACGATGGCATGGACGATCGCCGTCTCCTCCTGCCCGGAGCCCAGGCCGTCCACGAACGAGCGGTCGACCTTGAGCGCGTCGAGCTGCAGGCGCTTGAGGTAGCCCAGGGACGAGTAGCCCGTCCCGAAGTCGTCGAGCACCAGGCGCGCTCCGGTGGAGCGCAGGGCGCGCAGGGTGTCGGCCGGGGCGTCGGACTCCTCGAGCAGCACGCTCTCGGTGATCTCGAGGCTCAGGCATTGGGCGTCCAGGCCGGTGTCGTGCAGAACGCCCTCCACGAACTCGGGGAGGTCACGCTGAGCCACCTGGCGCGCCGAGAGGTTCACCGAGACGCCCAGCGGCGGGCCGTCGGGACGCAGCTCCTGCCAGCCGGCCGCCGTGCGGCACGCCTCCTGCATCACCCAGCGGCCGATCGGGTCGACCAGCCCCACCTCCTCGGCCACCCAGATGAAGTCGTTGGGACCGACCAGGCCCCGCTCGGGGTGCTGCCAGCGCAGGAGGGCCTCGAAGCCGGTCACCGCCCCGTCGTGCAGCGACACGACGGGCTGGTAGTAGAGCGCGCAGCTCGTCGCGCTCGAGCGCCCGGCGCAGCTCGTTCTCCACGCGCAGGCGACCCACCGCGCGGGCCCGCATCACCTCGTCGAAGAGCTCGTAGCGCGCGCGGCCGCGCTCCTTGGCCCGGTACATGGCGGCGTCGGCGTCGCGGATCAGCTCCTCCGGGGCGCTCGTCGAGCCCGTGGCGATGGCGATGCCGACGCTGGCGGTGACGAAATGCTCGGAGCCGCCGAGCACGAACGGGCGCGCGAACGCGGCGGCGATGCGCTCGGCCACGTCGGCCGCCTCGCGCTCGGAGCCGATGTCCTCGAGCAGCACGCCGAACTCGTCCCCGCCGAAGCGCGCGACGGTGTCGCTGGGCCGCACGATCTGGCGCAGGCGCGGCGCCACGGCGACGAGCAGGTCGTCGCCGGCCTGGTGGCCGAGGCTGTCGTTGACGAGCTTGAAGTGGTCGAGGTCGAGGAAGAGGACGCCCACGATGTCGTGGCTGCGCCGCAGCCGCGCCACGGCATGGCCGAGGCGGTCGGCGAACAGGACGCGGTTGGGCAGGCCGGTCAGCGGGTCGTGCAGCGCCTGGTGGCGGATCTCGTCCTCGGTGGAGCTGCGGTGGATCGCGTCTGCCAGGACGTTGGCCAGGGCCTGAACGAAGTCGACGTCCCCCGGCGCGTAGGAGCGAGCCTCGCGCGACTGGAGACCCATGACGCCGAAGGGGCCGGCCGGGCCCTCGACGATCACCGAGAGGCCGCTGCGCCCGCCGAGCTGGCGCACCATCTCCGACTTCCCGAAGCGCTGCTCGGTCGTCCAGTCCTCGACGACGATCGGGGCGCGCGTGAGCAGGGTGGCTCCCGACTGGGACTTGGTGTCGGCCGGGACCGTGGCGGTCCCGATCATCTCCTGGGGCATTCCGTAGGCCGAGCGCAGCAGCAGCTCGTCGCCCCCCGGGCGCAGCTCGAGCACGGCGGCGAAGTCCACGCCGAGGATCTCGGTCGCCGCCGTCACGGCGTCGTCCATCAGCTCGCCCAGCTCCGCGCCCTCCAGCGCGCGCTCGCCCAGGCGCGCCACCGCCGACTGCTGGGCGGCACGGCGGTCCGCCTCGGCCTCGGCGCGCTTGCGGTCGGTGATGTCGGACATCACCCCATGCCACTGGGGGCTGGAGCCCTCGATCTCCACGAGCAGCGCGTCGTCGCGGATCCACACCTCCCGCCCGTCGCGGGCGATCATCCGATACTCGGCCGCGGCGACGCTCGGCGTTCCCTCGGTGGCCTCGGCCTCGCCCGCCAGCACCCGGCCGTGGTCGTCGGGATGAAGCCGCCGCGCCCACATCTCCGGGTCCGCCGTCCATTCGGCCGAGGTGAACCCGAGAACCGTCTCGATCTGCGGGCTGACGTAGTGCCACCGGCCGATCGGGCCGGCGTCGGCGATGTAGACGATCGCCGGAACGCGCTCGACCATCCCGCGAAAGCGCGAGGCGTCCCGCACGGCGATCCGGTGGCGGCCGGCCAGCTCGTGCAGGGCGGCGGCGAGCTCGGGGGCGTCGCGCGCCAGCGCCCGTTCGGCGGCAGCCAGGACGAACTCGGCAGGCGCCGGGCCGGCCGGGTTGGAGCTGTGGTCCTGTGGAGAACCCGACGTCGGCATGGGATGGTCGGGCCTCACCGCACCTCAGTATCGGCGCGGTGAGGCCCTATGTTGAGCCCGGATCAGCCCGACGTGATGGTCTCGGTGCAGATGTCGCCCGGGTTGTTCGCGCAGATCGCGTAGCGCTCGCTGCTGGACATCTGGGTACGCGAGTCGATGACGAACGGCACGCCGTTGGTTCCCGTCCCGAACTTCACGATGTAGAACGAGCCCGGCTGCCAGTCCGTGAAACCGCCGAGGGCGGCGTTGGCGCCGGACGTGATGCCCTGGCGCTGGCCCTGGAGCTGCCCGACCTTCTGGCCGTTGTCGAAGCCGACCTTGCGGCCGCGCTCGGCGCCCACGACCTCGCCCTGGCGGCGTCCGGTGGTGCGGCCGGCGGCCTGGCCGGCGGCGAAGATCTTCTGGTAGCCCGGGGTGCCCTGGGCGAACTCGGCGCGGCCCTTGTCGACGCCGCGGTTCTCGGCGGCCTTGTCGTCGGCGGCGGCCTTACCGATGAAGTAGAAGCCCACCGCTACCGCGACGAGCAGGACGACGGCGACGACGCCGATGACGACCCGGTTGGGGCCGCCGGGTGCGGTGGGTCCGTCGGGTGCCGTGGTTTCGTTGGACATGAGGAGTTCTCCCGTTCGGGTGGGGTTGTCCGCGTCTATTCGACAGGTGGTGGCCGTCCCCTTGAGCCCTGGGCGCCCGCTGGCGCCCGTAACGCCAGGAGCGCTCACGCGACGAAATTCCATGTACGCACTGGCACTGCGCCCCCTGTTCGTGTGGAATCGCCCGCGCGTGCGCAATCCCCTCGCCTCCCGGGCCCGTGCCGGCCGCGATCCCGACGCCGATCTGCTCGCCGGCCTCCGGGCGGGCGACGAGGCCGCGTTCATGGCCCTCATCGACCGCTACGGGGCGACGATGCTCCGCGTGGCCCAGATGCACGTGCGCGACCGCACCGTGGCCGAGGACGTGGTGCAGGAGACCTGGCTGGCGGTGCTCAACGGGATCGACCGTTTCGAGGGCCGCTCCTCCCTGAAGACCTGGCTGTTCACGATCCTCACCAACCGGGCCAAGACCCGCGCCGAGCGCGAGCGCCGGACCGTGCCCGTTTCCGCCGTGGCCGCGCGCGAGGCGTCCGGCGACGAGCCCGCGGTCGATCCCGACCGCTTCATCGACGCCGCCGCCGACCGCTTCCCCTCGGCCTGGGCCTCGCCGCCCGCGACGTGGAGCACGCTGCCCGAGGAGCGGCTGCTCTCCCAGGAGACGCTCGCCCGCGTGGCCGAGGCGATCGAGGCGCTGCCCGAGGCCCAGCGCGAGGTGATCCGGCTGCGCGACGTCGACGGCCTGTCGGGCGCCGAGGTCGCGGCGGCCCTCGAGATCAGCGACGGCAACCAGCGAGTGCTGCTGCACCGGGCGCGAGCCAAGGTGCGCGCGGCGCTGGAGGACTATCTGGAGCCGGCGACGTGATCACGCGCGCCCCACTCAGCTGCCGCGAGCTCGTCGAGCTCGTCACCGACTACCTCGAGGACTCGCTGGACCGGCGCTCCCGGCGGCGCTTCGAGCGTCACATCTCCGGCTGCCCGCACTGCACGGAGTACCTGGAGCAGATCCGCGAGACCGTCCGGATGACCGGCCGGCTGCGCGAGGAGCAGCTCGAGCCGGAGGCCCGTGACGAGCTCCTGGCCGCCTTCCGCACCTGGAAGACCGCCCGCCAGGCCTGACGTCGCGTAGCCTCCCCGGCCATGCTGCTGGAGGGAAAGCGCCTGCTGGTCACGGGTGTGCTCACCGACGCGTCGATCGCGTTCTCCATCGCCGAGCGCGTCCGCGCCGAGGGAGCCGAGCTCGTGCTCACCAGCTTCGGCCGGGCGCTGCGGATCACCGAGCGCACGGCCAGGCGCCTGTCGGGCGACGCGCCGCCGCCCGTGCTCGAGCTCGATGTGGGCGAGCCGGCGCACATCGAGGCCGTGGCGGCGGACCTGCGCGAGCGCTGGGGCCGGCTGGACGGGATCGTCCACGCCATCGCCTTCGCGCCCGAGGACGCGCTGGGCGGGCGCTTCCTGGACACGCCGCCGGAGTCGGCCGAGCTGGCGTTCCGCGTCAGCGCCTACTCCCTCAAGGCGCTGGCCGTGGGCCTGCTGGACCTGCTCGAGGAATCCGACGGCGCCGCCGTGGTCGGGCTGGACTTTGACGCCACCGTCGCCTGGCCGGCCTACGACTGGATGGGCGTGGCCAAAGCGGCGCTGGAGTCCGTGAACCGCTATCTCGCCCGCGACCTCGGCCCGAAGGGCATCCGCTCCAACCTCGTCTCGGCCGGGCCGATTCGCACGATGGCCGCGGGGAGCATCCCCGGCTTCGACATCCTCGCCGGCGCCTGGGCCGCCCAGGCCCCCCTGCGCTGGGACCCGCGCGACCCCGGCCCCGTGGCCGACGCCGTCGCCTGGCTGCTGTCCGACCGCGCCCGCGCCGTGACCGGCGAGATCCTGCACGTGGACGGCGGCTATCACGCGCTCGGCGCGCCGCTGGCGCCGCCGGACGAGGCGTAACGAACGGCCGGGCCGGCGGACCCAGGAGGCATGCGCTTCCGATCCGCCGTCACCGCCCACCCCCGTCTGCTGGCCGCCGGCCTCGCGGCCGCGATGGGCCTCACCGCCTTCGTCCTCCTGTACTTCGAGCCCCAGGCCCTGTTCATCGACAAGAAGGTCGACGAGGCGCTGCCGGCGGCCTCGGCTCCGGCGACGCCACCGGCGACGCCCGGCGCACCGGCCAAGCCGGCGCCGCCGGCCGCGCCCCGCACGCTGGAGTCGGGCTCGTTTCGCTCCTTCGAGCACGACACCAAGGGCAGCGCGAAGGTGATCGCCCTGGCGGACGGCCGGCGCATCCTGCGCTTCGAGGACTTCAGCACGTCGAACGGGCCCGACGTCAGGGTCTACCTGAGCGCCGCGCCGGCGACGTCCGACAGCGACCGCTTCGACGACAGCTACGTCGAGCTGGGCCATCTCAAGGGCAACCTCGGCAACCAGAACTACAGGATCCCCGCGTCCCTGAGCCTGGCCCGCTACCGCTCCGCGGTCGTGTGGTGCAAGCGATTCAGCGTGGCCTTCGGAGCCGCCCCCCTCAGCTCATAGGCTTCGGCGGGTGCGCCGGGTCAAGGCCACCCGCTACGTCGCCCCGCTTCGGGAGGGCGGCTCACTGCCCGGTCTCTTCGAGGCCGACGACGACGGCCTGTACGTGGTCAAGTTCCGCGGCGCCGGCCAGGGACTGGGTGCGCTGGTGGCCGAGGTCGTGGCCGGGGAGCTAGGGCGGGCGCTGGGGCTGCCGGTGCCCGATCTCGTGGAGGTCGAGGTCGCCGCCGAGCTGGCCGCCGCGGAGCCCGATCCCGAGATCCAGGAGCTGATCGAGGCCAGCGCCGGCCTGAACCTCGGCGTCGACTTCCTGCCCGGGGCGCTGCCCTTCACTCCCGCGGCGCTGGCCGGGCTCGAGCCCGGATTCGCCGCCGACGTCGTGTGGTTCGACTCGCTGGTCATGAACGTCGACCGCACCCCGCGCAACCCGAACCTGCTGGTCTGGCACGGGCGCACGTGGCTGATCGATCACGGCGCGGCGCTGTATCGCCAGCACGGCGAGGCGCCGCTGGCCGACTCCGCCGGCGCCCCGTTCCCGCTCGTGTCCGAGCACGTCCTGCTGCCCCGCGCGAGCTCGATCGAGGCGGCCGACGCGCGCCTGGCCTCGGCCGCCCTGGAGGCGATCGGAGGGGCCGTCGCGGCCGTCCCGGACGACTGGCTGGGCGCCGGGCGCCGCGACGACATCGCCGCCTTCCTGCGGGAACGGCTGGCGGCGCCGCGAACCTTCGTGGAGGAGGCCGACCGTGCCCGCGCCTGAATCCCTCCCCTTCCAGTACACGATCCTGCGAGTCGTACCTCACGTCGAGCGCGGCGAGCAGCTCAACGCCGGGGTCGTCCTCTACTGCCCGCAGCGCCGCTACCTGGCGGCCCGGGTCGAGCTCGACGAGGTCCGCCTGGCCGCGCTGGCCCCCGACTGCGAGCCCGAGGGCGTACGCCCCCACCTCGAGTCGCTGGCCGCCGTGGCCGCCGGGGACGAGTCGGCGGGCCCGCTGGCCCGGATGTCGGCGTCCGAGCGCTTCGGGTGGCTGGCCGCTCCGTCGTCGACGGTGGTTCAGCCCTCGCCCGTCCACACCGGGCTGACGGACGACCCCGACGCCACGCTCCAGCGCCTCTTCGAGACGCTGGTGCCCGTCAGGAAGCCTCCACCGCGGCCTTGATCCGCCCCGCGAAGGGGTCGGCGTCCTTGCGCGCCGAGCGCAGCGCCAGCCCGGCCACGAGCTTGCCGAAGCCGTGCCCCTCGAGGACGTTGTAGACGGTCAGCTTGGTCTTGCCCTCGCCCGCCGGCTCGAGGTCGTAGCCGCCCTCGACCGCCGTGACCATGTTCTTGGAGACCTCGGACCAGCGGATCCTGCTCGGCGACTCGAACGCGGTGAGCTCGAACTCGCGGTCCGTCGTGACCCCCGCGTCCTTGACCTTGCTCACGTAGTGCGTACCGACGCCGGCCGGGCCGTCGGTGGTCTTGTGGATCTCCAGCACGCGCGGGCTGAACTTCGGATCGTTCTCGCCGTCGGCGAGGAAGGCGAAGACCTCCTCGATCGGGCGGTCGATCACGGCTGATCCCTCAAAGCGTCCGGCCATGCGTCTCCTTTGGTAGAGCGGCGGCGCGCCGATCATCTCAGGATCAGCTGGTGCTTGGGCGCCGTTGCACCGGGTAGGTGGGCGCGAGATGGCCAACGGCGGCTCACTGTGGATGGAGACGACCTCCGACCCCGGGTTCCCCCGGCTGGAGAGCGACCGCGAGACCGAGGTCGCGGTCATCGGCGGCGGGATCACGGGCGTCCTGTGCGCGCTGGCGCTCGCCGACGAGGGCGCCGAGGTGTGTCTGATCGAGGCGCGGACGCTGGGCGGCGGCGTGACGGGCCACACCACGGCGAAGCTGAGCTCGCTTCACCGCCTCATCTACGCCGACCTCGTCGAGTCGGCCGGCCAGGCCGTGGCCCGCGCCCATGGGGCCGCCAACGAGGCGGGCATCGAGGCGATCGAGCGCCTGGCCACGGAGCTGGAGATCGACTGCGACCTGCGCCTGCGCGACCACGTCACCTACGCACTGGACGACGAGCAGCGCTCCCAGGTGGCCGACGAGGCGCGCGTGGCGCGCACGCTGGGACTGCCGGCGTCGTTCCAGCGCAGCGTGCCCGAGCTTCCCCTTCCCGTCACGGGCGCGGTGCGCTTCACCCGTCAGGCCGAGTTCCATCCCCGCAAGTTCGTCCTCGGCGTGGCCCGCGCACTGCGAGAGCGCGGCGTGGCGATCCACGAGCGCTCGCCCGCCATGTCGCTGAGCCGGAGCAGCCCGTTCCGGATCGAGACGCCCCGGGCGACGCTCGGCGCCCGCCAGGTCGTCGTGGCCACTCACCATCCGTTCCCCGACCGCGGGCTGTTCTTCGCCCGCATGCACCCGGAGCGCTCCTACTCCATCGCCGTCTCGGTGCGCTCCCCGGTCCCCGAGGGCATGTACATCAGCGCCGGCGAGCCCACCCGCTCGCTGCGCGCTCATCCCGTCGACGGCGAGGAGCTGCTGATCGTCGGGGGCGAGGGCCACAAGGTCGGTCATGGCGGCGACACGCGGAAGCGTTACGCCGCGCTCGAGCGCTGGGCGCGCGAGCACTTCGAGGTCGCCTCGGTGCCCTACCGGTGGTCTTCCCAGGACAACATGCCCGCGGACGGCCTGCCGTTCATCGGCCGGCTGTGGCCGCTGTCGGACGATCTCTACGTGGCCACCGGCTTTCGCAAGTGGGGCCTCGCGCAGGCGCCGGCGGCCGCCGAACTGCTGCGCGACCTGATCGCCGGGCGCGAGTCGCCGCTGCACGACGCCTACGACCCCAACCGCCTGGGGCTGCGCGGCGCCGGAGACCTGGCCAAGGAGAACGCGGACGTCGCGCTGCGCTTCTTCGGCGACCGCCTGGTGCAGCGCGGCCGGGCCTCCCGGGCGCCGGCGCCGGGCGAGGGCAAGATCGTCTCGCGCCGTGGCCGCCAGGTCGCCGTGGCCCGTGACGACGACGGCACGCTGCACGCTGTCTCGGCCCGCTGTACGCACCTGGGCTGCATCCTGGCCTGGAACGCGGGCGAGCGCAGCTGGGACTGCCCCTGCCACGGGTCGCGCTTCTCGGTGACGGGCGACGTCCTGCAGGGGCCGGCGGTCAGCCCGCTGCGGCGCGAGGACCCGCCAGGCTAGCCACGGCGCCCAGCACGGCCTCCTGCGCGGCATCGGGCACACCGGCCACCAGCACCCGCTGGTCGCGCATGAGGCGGGCCACCCGGCCCAGCTGGCCCACATGGCCGGTGGACAGCGCGAAGGCCGACTCCAGGAGCCGGTCGAACTGCGCGATCGGGCGAGCCTCCACACGCGCGCGGGTGAAGCCCGCGGCGGCGTTGAACACCACGTGATCGACGCCGGCGGGGATCGTCAGCTCCTCCCCCGCGCGGCGCGAGAACCGGCCCTCGCCCGCGATCCAGCCCCCCAGCCGGCCGGAGGTCATCTGGAAGTGCTCGGAGAACGGATGATGGTGCGGCGGGCCGGCGATGATCCCGCCCGGGCGCAGCTCGACGTCGAAGAGCAGCGTGTCGCCGCGGCGCTCGCGGAACACGATGCGCTCGCCGGTGATCGGGTTGACGATTCGCTGTCCGGGCTCGGGCATGAGCCCGGGCCTACCCGGTGGAGGCGGGCGCTAACGCCGGCCGACGGCCACGCGGCCGCGGTGCCCGCCGGTGTTGGCCAGCAGATCGATCTCATCCAGCGCCTGCCCGGCGCCGATCGCCACCGTCGTGAGGGGGTCCTCGGCCAGGCGCGTCGGCATCCCGGTCTCGTCGTGAAGGCGCTCCGCCAGACCGTGCAGAAGGCAGCCGCCTCCCGCCAGGAGCATGCCGTCGTTGACGATGTCGGAGGCCAGCTCGGGCGAGGTCTCCTCCAGCGACTCCTTGACCGCGTTGACGATGTGGCTGACCGGCTCGCGCAGGGCGTCGCAGATGTCGTCGCCGGTGAGCGTGAGGCTGCGGGGCAGGCCGGAGACGAGATCACGGCCGCGGACGACCAGCTCCCCCTCCATCGGGGTCGAGGCCGAGCCGAGCGCGATCTTCACCTCCTCGGAGGTCTGCTCGCCGATCGCCACCTTGTGCTCGCGGCGCAGGAACTGGGCGATCGCCTCGTCGAGGTCGTAGCCGCCGGTTCGCACCGAGCGCGAGACGACCATCCCGCCGAGGGAGATCACGCCGACCTCGCTGGTGCCTCCGCCGACGTCCACGACCATGCTCGCGCGCGGCTCGGCCACCGGCAGCCCGCCGCCGATCGCCGCGGCCATGGGCTCCTCGATCAGGGTGACGTCGCGGGCGCCGGCCGACAGGCAGGCCTCCTGGACGGCGCGCTGCTCGACGTCGGTCACTCCCGACGGAGCGCACATCACGACCCGCGGGTGGGCGAAGCGGCTCGAGTGCACCTGGTCGATGAAGTAGCGCAGCATGCGCTCGGTGACCTCGTAGTCGGTGATCACGCCGTGGCGCAGCGGGCGCACGGCGGAGATGGACGCCGGGGTGCGGCCGATCATCCGCTTGGCCTCGTCGCCGACGGCGTGGACCTCCCCCGTGCGCTGGTCCATCGCCACCACCGAGGGCTCGGAGATCACGATGCCCTCGCCCCGCACGAACACGAGCGTGTTCGCCGTTCCGAGGTCGATCGCGATGTCGCGGCCGCGCAGATTGCGGCTGTTGCGAAACCAGGCCATGGACCCACCCTAGAGGCCGAGCCCTTCCAGGCGTAACGCCAGGCATGCATTATGTGACCTGACTCTCATGCCACCCGTCTCCAGAGGCTTCGGCGGCCGGCGCCGCCCCGAGGCAGACCCGGCCCGCGTGCCGCCCGGCCAGTACGTCACGCCCGACTTCCCGGTGCTGTCGATCGGCCCCACTCCCCGGGTGTCGCTGGAGGAGTGGAGCTTCACGATCCGCGGCGCCCTCGACGAGCCCGTGTCGTGGACCTGGGAGGAGTTCCAGGCCCTGCCCAGCGAGACCTTCACGGTGGACATCCACTGCGTGACGAAGTGGTCGAAGCTCGACACCGCCTGGACGGGCGTGCCGGTCGACACCCTGCTGCAGGGCATCGAGACGACCGCCGAGTACGCCGTCGCCTGGGCCGACGGCGACTACACGACGAACATGCCCTTCGAGGAGATCACGGGCGGGCAGGCCTGGGTCGTCTACGAGTACGACGGCCAGCCGCTGGACCCCGAGCACGGTGGCCCCGCGCGCCTGCTCGTCCCGCATCTGTACCTGTGGAAGAGCGCCAAGTGGGTGCGCGGGCTGGAGTTGCGCGAGGACGACAACCCGGGTTTCTGGGAGGTCAACGGCTACAACAACCACGGCGATCCGTGGAAGGAAGAACGGTACTGGGGCGACTAGGGCCGGTGCGGCTGGAATGGCTCGTGGCCACGGTGCGCGAGGTCCGGCCGGAGACCCCCGGCGCTCAGACCCTGGTGCTCGATGTCCCGGGCTGGGGCGGCCACCTCGCCGGCCAGCACGTCGACGTGCGCCTCACCGCCGACGACGGCTATCAGGCCCAGCGCTCCTATTCGGTCGCCTCGGCCCCCGAGGACCAGGCGCTGGAGCTCACGGTCGAGCGCATCGCCGACGGGGAGGTGTCTCCGTACCTCGTGGACGAGGTCCGGCCCGGCGACGTCTTCGAGCTGCGCGGGCCGATCGGCGGCTACTTCACCTGGGACGTCTCGCAGCCTGGGCCGGTGCTGTTGATCGGCGGCGGGTCGGGCGTGGTGCCGCTGCGGGCCATGCTGCGCCACCGCGCCCTTGGCGGCGGGGGGCAGGACGCGCGGCTGCTGCTCTCCGCCCGCACGCTGGCCGACGTGATCTTCCGCGATGAGCTCGAGGGCTACGGCGCCTGGCTCACGCTGACCCGCGAGCGGCCGGACGACTGGAGCGGCCTCACCGGGCGGGTCGGCCCCGAGATGCTCGTGAAGGTCGGCCCCTCGCCGGCCGAGCGCCCGCGGATCTACGTCTGTGGGCCCACCCCCTTCGTGGAGGCGGCGGCCGACCTCCTGGTCGAGCTGGGCCACGCGCCGGGAGCCGTGCACGCCGAACGCTTCGGACCGACAGGAGAGTGAGAGACATGGAGGCGACGCATCTGGACGCCAACGGGGCCGCCGGCCTGCTGCAGGAGGTCTTCGTGGCCGAGATCACGACCGCGCACCGCGTGTGCCAATCGTGCCGGGCCGAGCGCGAGATCGGCGCCCACCCCTGTTACGAGGGCCCGGGCATCGTTCTGCGCTGCCCGAACTGCGGCGACGTCGCGGCGACGGTGTCCGCGCTGCCCGACCGCCGCGTGGTGCAGCTGCATGGGACGTGGGTGATCAGGGCACAGACGTAGCACCGGACCGGCCGAGCCCGACTGCAACACTCGGATGATGAGTGCCGATCGCCCCAGCTTCACCGTGGAGCCGCTGCCCGAGCCGCCCCGGCTGGAGATGCCCAGCGAGTTCGACACGCGGCGGCTGGTCAAGCGCGCGCTGCAGGTGGTGGCGATCCTGGCCGTGGTCGGGCTCGTGGTCGTCCTGGCCCCGGGATTGGGTGAGGTGCGCCACAAGCTCGAGGGCGCGGAGCCGGGGTGGATCGCGGTGGCGATCGTGCTGGAGTTCCTCTCCGGCGTCTCCTACGTCCTCATGTTCCGCCCCGTCTTCTGCGAGCACATGCGCTGGCGCACGAGCTGGGAGATCGGCTGGGCGGAGCTGGCCATGGGCTCGATCGTCCCGGCCAGCGGCGCCGGCGGTCTGGCGCTGGGCGCGTGGATCCTGCACGAGGGCGGGATGCCGTCGGAGAAGATCGCCCGGCGCTCGGTGGCCTTCTTCCTCATCAAGAGCTCGGTGAACTTCGTCGCCGTCGCCGTGGTGGGACTCGTGATGTTCCTCGGGGTCGGGCCCCACTTCACGCCGCTGCTCACGCTCCTGCCGGCGGCGCTGGCGGCGGGTGTGATCGTCCTCGCTCTGTGCATCCCGCGCATGGGCTTCGGCAGCGAGGCCGATGACGACGCGGGCCGCGTTCGGCGCCTGTGGGTGGCCAGCCGCCGGGCGCTGGTCACCGGCTCCACCGAGGCGATCGCCATCCTGCGCGGCCGCGACCTCCTGGTGCTGGCCGGCGCCTTCGGCTACTGGGCCTTCGACAACGCCGTGCTGTGGGCGACGTTCCAGGCCTTCGGCCAGTCGCTGCCCGTCACGGTGATCCTCATGGGCTACCTGATCGGCCAGCTCGGCGGCCTCCTCCCCATTCCCGGCGGGATCGGAGGCATCGACGGCGGCCTCGTCGGGACGCTGGTCGTCTATGGCACGCCGGCCGCGGTCACGGTCGCAGCGGTGCTCGCCTACCGCGTGATCCTCTTCTGGCTGCCGCTGCTCATCGGCGCGGTCGCCTTCGTCTCGCTGCGCCGCGGGCTCAACCAGCCCGACCGCCCTGACCTGTGCGTCGTGCCGACCGCCGCGTGAAGCTCCCGGTCCTCGAGGGCGACCGCGTGCGTCTGCGGCCACTGCGCGAGGACGACCTCGTCGCCCTGGCGGCGATCGTGGCCTCGCCGGGCGTGCGCGAATGGTGGGGCGAGTCCGGCTCGCCGGAGGACCTGCGCAACGAGGGCCTGGCCTTCGCCATCGAGGAGGACGGGTCCCTGGCCGGCTGGCTGGGCTTCTTCGAGGAGAACGACCCCGACTACCGCCACGCGTCGCTGGACATCTCGCTCGCGCCCGGCGCACAGGGACGCGGGCTGGGTCCCGACGCGCTGCGCACGGCCATCCGCTGGCTGGCGGGGGAGCGCGGCCACCACCGCTTCACGATCGACCCCGCGGCGCACAACGCCCGCGCCATCAGCGCCTACGAGAGAGTCGGCTTTCGCCCGGTGGGCGTCCTGCGCCGCTACGAGCGCGGACGCGACGGCGCCTGGCAGGACGGGCTGCTGATGGACCTCGTGATCGAGGAGCTGCGCTAACCGGCTAGGCCGGGGCGGCGGCCGGCGTGTGGCTCTCGCGGCGCGCGCGCAGCAGCTCGCGCAGCCCGGTCGCCCCGAACGCGAACGCCGCCACGACCTCGAGCATCGCCGCCGCCCACGACCAGGCGTCGGCGCCGATGGCCGGGTACGGATCGCTGAACGCGCTCCAATGGGACTTCGCCTCTAAGCAGGCTCTGTATCTGGTCGTCGACGCCTGGTACGCGCATTTCCACGATCACCCCGACACCTGGAAGATGATGTTCCTCGACACGACGGGCGACGAGGAGATCCGCGCCTGCCGGCGCGAGGTGCAGGCGGAGGTCCACGCGATGTTCGCCCGTTTCGTGGCCGAGGAGCCGGCCTTCGAGGTCCCGCCCGAGGAGGTGGACGCGGTCGCCGAGGTCCTTCTCTCCGGGATGGCCGGCCTGGCCCGCTGGTGGCTCGAGCACCCGGACGTCCCCCGCGCCACCGTCACGGACGCGATGACGAGGGTCGTCCTCGGGCTGGCTAGTACTTCGCCTTCGTGAGGCGGCGGGGGAGCGGCAGCGGGGAGAGCCGGTCGGCGGCCGAGCCGGCGAAGGCCCGGGGTTCGAGCTTGGCCACAAGGTCGCGCAGCTCGTCGCGCTGGCGCGGCGTCATCCCCTTGCCCCTGCGCATGAGCTCGAGCAGTCGCCGGCGCTGACGCGGCGTGAGCGCGAGCATGTGGCGACGGGCGATCACGGCCAGCTCGGCGATGAGCAGCAGACGCACGACCGGCAGGCGCTTGAGCCGTTTGAACACGGAGCGGGTCTACCCGCCCGGCCGCCCTCTACTCGGAGGCGTAGTCCTCGCTGCCCATCACGTGCAGTGACACGTAGGGCTCGTCACCCACCACCCAGCTGTCGTGGCCGGGCGGGACGTGGAAGAAGTCGCCCGGCCCCATGATCCGCTCCTCGCCGTGGTCCATCTTCACGGCGGCGCGGCCGCTGAGGACGAGGCCGACATGCTCCACCGTGCACGACGTCTCCCCGCTCGCAGGGCCCACGTGCTCCGACCAGCGCCAGCCCGGCTCGTAGGTCGCCCGCCCGAGCGTCATCGGGCCGACCGCATAGAGCTCGAAGCGGCCCTTCTCGAACGTGCGCGCCTCGGCCGGCGAGTCGAGGTTGACGAGCGAGAGGTCCACGGACGCAGTGCGGCCGATCACGCCGCGAAGCGGTCCGCCGGCCATGGATTGGCCGAGCCGTAGCGCTCGATGGTCGGTCCCGCGGGCGCCGGGACGCGGCCGAACAGACCGGGCCCAACCTCCAGCCGCCGCGCCGGGAAGACCCGGGCGAAGGGATCGTCGCGGGCCGCCGCCGGGCCGCGGGTGACCGTGATCGCGCCCTCGAACCCGCTGGCGTCGCGCAGCAGCATGGACACCGCGTCCGGCGGGCGCCCGGCCAGCACGGTGCGCCGGGCCTGCTGCACGGCGAGATCGTCGACGGGCACGCGAACGCCCTCCGGCGCCAGCACGAGCGAGACATGAGCGGGCTCGCCGGCGGGATCGACGATGCGCGCCCACGCTCGCCGGGCCGAGCGGGCGGGGCGGCCCTGCCGGTCCCACGCCGCCAGCCAGCCGGCGGGAACGCCGCCCTCGGTCACCGGCGCGGAGGCGGTGGCGTCCTCCGGGCGCTCGGCGACCAGCGCCAGCCACACCCAGGAACGGCTCACGGAACCGGCGCCGCCCAGTCTGGGCGAACCGCGCGCGCGATCTCGCGGAGGTCGCGGCGCAGCTCCTCCAGTGTCGGGCGGCCCCAGAACCAGTAGCCGTTGTACGAGCGCAGGATCGTGCGGTCGGGGTGCAGCGTCGCCACGGCGGGGACGTAGGGATGGTTGAGCGTGTCCGTGGTCTCGCGCAGGCCGAGCCGCTCCTGGACCGCGCGGCCGGAGTCCGAGAGGAACGTCCAGCGCGCGCCCGCGCCGGCGCGGAAGGCCGCGGAGACCTCGGGCGCATCCACCGAGACCGAGACGATCCGCGAGTAGGCCACCTCCACCTCGTCCTGAAACGTGACCAGACGGCGCAGGAACTCCTGCTCCTTCGGGCACCACCAGCCGCGGTAGAAGTGCAGGACGGCCGGGTCGCCGGCGATCAGGTCCGACAGGCGCCGGGGATTGCCGTTGTGGTCGGTCAGCTCGAGGTCCGGCAGCACGGAGCCGGGCCGCAGCGACGGAGCGCCGTGCGCCTGGTCGGATGCTTCTGCGCCGGAGACCGCCATGAGATCTCCGTACCGGAAGCCGCCCGGCCGTTACGCCTCCGGCTTGGAGTACACCGCCCGCCACCACAGCTCCGACAGCACCCGGATCGACTCGTGCCCGTCGCGCCCGGCGCGGATGATCTCCATGCCGACGTGGCGCTCGACCATCGCGCTCAGGGCCATGGCCGAGGTCCACGCGGGGATGTCGCCCGGTGCCAGGCCGCGGGACTGGTCGCGGTCGATGCGCCGCGCGCCGGCGCTCACGAGCTTGTGGATGTGGGGCGCCCACTCGGCCGGGATCTGGTCCTCGCGGCCGTACAGCCACAGCGCGAGTCGCAGCAGCGACGCGTCGCGGTCCACGACCCCGACGACGCCGGCCAGCGCGGCACGCAGCTCGGCCCGCGGGTCCCCGTCGCCCTCCAGGTAGGGCGCCGCCGCGTCGTACATGTCGGCGAAGGCGCGCTGGATGAGGCGGTCGACGACCGCGCGCTTGTTGGGGAAGTAGAAGTAGACGGTGGTGCGTGAGACGAAGGCACGGCGGGCGATGCCGTCGATCGTCACGTCGTCGTAGGGCTCCTCGGCCAGGGCCGCCCGCGCCGCCTCGAGGATCGCGTCCTCGGTGGGGTTGCGCGAGCCGAGGTCGGCGGCGGCGATCGGGGGCGTGCTCATCGGCCGCCCCCGAGTACGGCGGCCAGCCGTTCGCGCGTGTCCAGCGGATCGACGATCTCGTCCACGTGCCCGCCGGCGGCCGCCACGTCGCCGGGCAGGTGCTCGGCCGCGTAGGCGGCGGCCAGCTCGTCCACGTCGGCCCCGGCGGCGATCGCCCGGCGGTCGAGGATCTCCACCGCCTGACGGCCCCCCATCACGCCCACCCGGGCATCGGGCCAGGCCAGCGTGAGCGTGGCGCCCAGGTCGCGCGAGTTCATCGCGATGTGGGCGCCCCCGTAGGCCTGGCGCAGGGTCACGGTGGCGCGAGGCACCCGGGCCGCCGCGAACGCCCGCACCAGCGAGGCGCCGTGGCGGATGACTCCGGCGCGCTCCTGCGCGCTGCCGGGAAGGAATCCCGGGGTGTCGACGAGCACGACCAGCCCTACACCGAAGCGGTCGCAGAGGTTCACGAACCACGCGCCCTTCTCCGACGCCGCCGCGTCGAGGATGCCGCCGAGACGGCGCGGCTGGTTGGCCACCAGGCCCACCGACCGCCCCTCCAAGCGCCCGAAGCCGACGACGAGGTTGCGCGCCCAGCGGGGCGCCAGCTCGAGCAGCGCGCCCGCATCCAGCAGGCGACGGGCGACGTCGCGCACGTCGTAGGCGGCGCGCGGGTCCGCGGGCACGGACTCGGCGGGGTTGCCGGGCGCCGCCCCCAACGGCGGCGCCAGCGGCAACGGACCTCCCGCGCTCTGGGGAAGATGGGAGAGCAGCTCGCGAACGAGCACACCGGCGTGCACGTCGTCGTCGGCCGTCAGGTGGGCGACGCCGTTGGCCCCGTGCACGCGCGGGCCGCCGAGCTCGTCGGCGGTGACGCGCTCGCGCAGGGCCGCCTCCACCACGCGCGGGCCGGTGAGGAACATCCGCGCGTCGGGCCCGGCCATGATCGTCAGGTCGCCCAGGGCGGGCGAGTAGGCGGCTCCGCCGGCGCAGGCCCCGCTGATGACGCTGAGCTGGGGCACGTCGGCCAGGGCCTGAGCCCGGAAGATCGCGCCGTAGGAGCTCAGCGCCGCCACGCCCTCCTGCAGGCGCGCGCCGCCCGAGGCGGGGAAGCCCACCACCGGCGCGCGGGCTCCGGTGGCCATGCGGACCAACCGCGCGACGGTCTCTCCGCCCGCCACCCCCAGCGAGCCTCCGCGCAGCGACCGCTGCTGGCCCCACACGAACACCGGCCGGCCTCCCGCCCGCCCGCTGCCGGCCACCACGCCGTCGCCGACGGCCGAGCGCAGCGGCCGGAACGTCCCCGGGTCGCACACCGCCTCCAGCCGCCCGAGCGCCGGATCGGCGTCGGGGACGCGGGACGCGCGGGCGGGGACGACGGCGTGCGCGGTCATGCCCTCGCCAGGGCCAGACAGGCGTTCTGCCCGCCGAAGCCGAACGAGTTGGACAGGGCCAAATCCAGCCCCGGCGCCTCGCGCGGGCCGTCGGGCACGCAGTCGACGTCGCACTCCGGATCGGGCTCGGAGTAGTTGAGCGTGGGCGGAAGTACGCCGCGCTCCAGCGCCCCGACCGTGGCCACCGCCTCCACCGCGCCCGCGGCGCCGAGCAGGTGCCCGATCGCCGACTTGGTGGAGGAGATCGGCGGCGCCGAGCCGTTGTCGAACACCCGGTGCACGGCCAGCGCCTCGATGCGGTCGTTGAACGGAGTCGAGGTGCCGTGAGCGTTGATGTAGCCCACGTCGGCGGGCTGGGCCCCGGCGTCGGCCAGGGCCAGCTTCATCGCCTTCGTCGCGCCCGCCCCGTCCTCGTCGGGCGCCGTGATGTGGAAGGCGTCGTTGGACGCCCCGTAGCCCACGACCCGAGCCCGGATGTTCGCCCGGCGAGCCCGGGCATGCTCGGCCGCCTCGAGCACGACCACGCCGGCTCCCTCGCCCATCACGAAGCCGTCTCGCCGCGCGTCGAACGGGCACGAGACGCCCTCGCGCGACAACGCGCCCATGCGCCGGAAAGCGGCCAGGCAGATGTCGGTCATGGCCGCCTCGGTCCCGCCCGCGACGACCGCATCGGCCTCGCCCCGCGCGATCATCCGCGCCGCTTCGCCGATGGCGTGGCCGCCGGTGGCGCAGGCCGAGGCCAGCGAGAACCCGGGCCCGTGGGCGCCGTGGCGCATGGCGATGTGGGCGGCCGCGGCGTTGGGCATCATCATCGGCACGAAGAGCGGCGACACCGCCCGGTCGCCCCGCTCGATATAGGTGCGGACCTCGCGCTCCAGTGTCTCCAGACCGCCCACGCCGGTCCCCATGACGACCGCCAGGCGCTCGGGGTCGATGCCATCGGGCAGCCCGGACTCGGCCATCGCCTGCTCGGCCGCCACGAGGGCGAACTGCGAGAAGCGGTCCATCCGCCGGGCCTCCTTGGGGGTCATCACGGCCTCGGGATCGAAGTCCTCGATGCGCCCGAGGCCGTCGGCCAGCCCGGTGCGGCGCTCCATGAGCGCGTCGACGAAGGCCTCCGCGCCCTCGCCCAGCGAGGACACGATGCCGCGGCCGGTGATCACGACTTCCGTCATGCCGTCGTCTCGGCCCCCTTGGCGGCGATGACCAGGCGCACGGCGTCGCCCACGGTCTTCACCGGCTTGAGCTCCTCGTCGTCGATCCGGATGCCGTACTCGTCCTCGAGCGACTGGACGAGCTCGACGAGATCCAGGGAGTCGACGTCGAGCTCCTCCCAGGTGGTCTCCACCGTGGCGCCGGAAGCGCCCTCCACCTTGATCTCCTCCAGCTTGTCCCGGACCAGTTGCAGTACCTGTTCCTCGTTCATTGGCTGCTCCTTTGTCGGATGGTCATGAGATCAACCATCTAAGCGGCCAGCCCGCCGTCTACGGCGAGCGTGGCCCCGTTCACGTATGCCGCTTCCTCCGAGCAGAGGAAGCCGATGGCCGCCGCGACGTCCTGCGGCTGTCCGGCCCGTCCCGCGGGCACAAACGCCAGGAGGTCGTCGACGATGCCGGCGGTCATGTCCGTCTCCACGACCCCCGGCGTCACGGCGTTGCAGGTGATGCCCTTGCGCGCCATCTCCTTCGCCACGGTACCGGTGAGGGCGATCAATCCGGCCTTCGAGGCGGCGTAGTTCGCCTGCCCCGGGTTGGCCAGGACGGCGGAGACGGAGGAGACGTTGACGATCCTCCCCCACCTCGCCTTGAGCATCCCGCTCAGCACGCGGCGCGTGCAGTGAAAGGCGCCGGAGAGGTTGGTGTCGATCACCGCCTGCCAGTCCTCGGCCGACATGCGGATCGCCAGGCCGTCGCGGCGCTGGCCGGCGTTGTTGACCAGCACGAGCACCGGGCCGTGCTCGGCCTCGATGCGGTCGAACGCCTCGGCCACGGCCTCGGGGTCGGCCACGTCGCAGGTCACGTCGCCGGACGTCCGCGACAGGGCCACGGTGTCCCAGCCGTCCGCCTGGAGGCGGGCGACGACGGCCGCGCCGATGCCGCGACTGCCTCCGGTGACCACCGCGCACCCCTCCCTAGACATGGACCGCCACCCGCTCCTTCCAGGAGACGACACCGGCGCCCCAGACGAAGCCCGCCCCGAACGCCGCCAGCCCGACGGTGGCGCCGGGATGCAGGCGCCCGTCGCGCTCGGCGCGCCACAGGGCGAGCGGGATCGACGCCGCGGACGTGTTGGCCACCCGGTCGAGATCGAGCACGAGGCGCTCGGGGTCCAGCCCGAGCTCACGCGCGGTTGCCTCGAGGATCCGGGCGTTGGCCTGATGGGCGACGAAGAGGTCGAGGTCTTCCACCGTCAGCCCGGCGCGGGCCAGCGCGTCGCGCGTGGCCTCGGCCATGCGACGGACGGCCTGACGGTAGACCTCGCGCCCCTCCATGCGCAGCATCCTCTCCTCGGTGTCGGCGTAGAGCAAGCCGGCCTGCGTTCCGTCGCAGTGCAGCTCGAAGGACGAGCACCCGGCGGCCAGTCCCTCCGCCCGGACCACGACGGCGGCGCCCGCCCCGTCGCCGAAGAGCACGGCCGTGCCGCGGTCCGAGAGGTCCGTGATCCGCGACAGGGCGTCGGCGCCGCACACCAGCACGACGCCGGCCCGCCCGCTCTCGATCAGCGCCGCGGCCTGCTCGAGCCCGGAGAGGAAGCCCGCGCAGGCCGCGTTGACATCGCTCGCCCCGGCTTGAGTGGCGCCGATCGCGGTCGCGACGCCCGGGGCCAGGCCGGGGATGATCCGGTCGGCGGTGATCGTGGCCACGATCACCCGGTCGACGTCCTGCGGCTCTCGGCCCGCGTCGCGCAGCGCCTCCCGGCACGCCTGCGCGGCCAGGTCCCCAAGCGACACGTGCCCGTTGAGCCAGTGGCGCTCGCGGATGCCCGTGCGCTTGACGATCCACTCGTCGGTCGTGTCCAGGCGGCTGGTCAGCGCGGCGTTCGTCACCACGTCCTCGGGGATGGCCGCCCCGACTCCGACGATCGCGGCGGCGGCGCTCATGTGGTCGCCTCGGCCAGCGTCCGCCTGACCATGCCCGTGAGCACCTGGCCCGGGCCCAGCTCCTCGAACGTCTCGACCCCGGCCGCGTGCATCGCCAGCAGCGTCTCGCGCCAGCGCACGGGCCGCAGCAGGTTCTCCGCCAGCTCGCGGCGGATGTCGGTGAACGGGGCGGCCGTGCCGTTGGAGTACACGGGAATGGCCGGCTCGGAGATCTCGACACGCAGCAGCGCTTCGCGCAGCGCGCCCGCCGCCGGGGCCATGAGCGGCGAGTGAAAGGCCCCGGACACCGGCAGGACGCGGCCGCGGGTCCCGGCGTCGCGCGCGCCGTCCGCGGCGGCCTGAACCGCCTCGGCGGGGCCGCTGAGCACCAGCTGGCCCGGCGCGTTGTCGTTGGCCACGACGAGACCGTGCTCGGCCGCCAGTGCCTCCACGTCCGCTCGTTCACCGCCCAGCATCGCCACCATTCCCCCCGGCGCCGCCTCGCCGGCGTCGGCCATCGCGGCCGCCCGCGTGTCCACCAGGGTGAGCGCGTCCTCGAAGCGCAGCCCGCCCGCCGCGACCAGGGCCGCGTACTCCCCCAGAGAGTGGCCGGCGGCAGCGCTCGCGGCCGCGGCGACCGGCCGCGCCTCGTCCCAGGCCGCGACGCTGCACAGGAACAGCGCGGGCTGCTGGAACCGAGTGCCCTCCTCCAGGCGGCCGAACGGGTCGTAGCCGAGCAGGTCCAGGCCCCGCTCGAGCAGCGGATGGCCGCCGTAGGGCGCCTCCATGCCCTCGGAGTGGCTGCCCTGGCCGGGAAAGAGCATCGCGGTCGGCATATGCGCGCGCATCTTCGCTTGCCCACACCTCGCGTGACGGCCCGTTACCCAGGTTCGACGGATGGGCGGGGAGTGTCGAGTCCGTGAACGCGGCCGTCTGGTCGAGCGCGCGCCGCGGCCGCGTCAGGTCCTCCGGCGGTAGAGGTGCACGGTGAGCGGCGCGAACACCGCCGTCAGCACGGCCGAGGCGGCCAGGACCCAGAGCACATCGCCGCCGGCACCCGTGCCGAGCATCAGGGCCCGCTCAGCGCTGGCGAGATGGCTGACCGGGTTGACGTCGACGAAGGCGCGCAGCCAGCCCGGGAGCGTGCCGGGCTCGACGAACACGTTGCTGGCGAACGTGAGCGGGAAGAGCACGACCAGCCCCATCGTGAGCACGGCGTTCGGGGTGCGCAGGGTCAGACCGAGCGTGCTCCAGACCCAGCCCAGAGCGAAGGCGAACACGAGCACCAGCGCGACGCCCGCGAGGACTCCGATCGCGCCGCCCTCCGCGTCGAAGCCCATGATCAGACCGAGACCGATCACCAGCGAGCTGGCGATCAGGTAGCGCACCGTGTCCCCGAGCAGCGGCCCGAGGAGCACCGCCGGCTGCCAGATGGGGAGGGTGCGGAAGCGATCCGAGACCCCCGAGGCCAGGTCGGTGTTCAGGCTCACCCCCGTGTAGACGGTCACCAGGACGACGCTCATGACGACGGTTCCCGGCAGCAGGAACTGCAGGTAGCGCCCGGTGGAGCCGGCCAGCGCCCCGCCGAAGATGTAGGTGAACATGACCGTGAAGAGGACGGGAATCATGATCACGTCCCCCAGCTGCTCGGGAACGTGCTTGATCTTCAGCATGGAGCGCCAGCCGAAGGTCAGCGAGGCCGACAGTGCCGAGGCGCGGGCGGGTCGGGCATCGGAGATCGCCGCCCGCACGGCCGGATCGACCTCGGGCTCGCGGGCCGGGCGCGCGGTGATGCTCATGCCGCCTCCTCCTGCTCCGTCCCGTCGCCGGCCGGGCGTCCGGTCAGGGCCAGGAACGCCTCGTCGAGCGTGGGCTGCCCGAGCGTGAAGCCCTCCAGGCCCAGCCCCGCGGCCGCCACCTCGGCGAGCACGCGCGGGACCGGGCCGGGGTCGGTGACGCGAGCCGAGAGCGACGCGGGATCGGAGTCGGCGTGCACGTCGACGCCCAGGGCCGCGGCCAGAGTCCGGCGCGCCTCCTCGCGGCGGCCGGGATCGGCCAGCCGGACGCGCAGTACCGCCGATCCGACCGACGCCTTCAGCTCGCCGCTCGTCCCCTCGGCGATGATGCGGCCGTGGTCGATCACCGCGATGCGGTCGGCCAGCTGATCGGCCTCGTCGAGGTACTGCGTCGTCAGCAGCACCGTCCGGCCCTCGGCCACCAGCGTCCGGACGATCTGCCAGACGTGGTTGCGCGTCCGCGGGTCCAGCCCGGTCGTGGGCTCGTCGAGGAAAAGCAGGTCCGGCGTGACGACGATGCTCGCCGCGATGTCCAGCCGCCGGCGCATCCCTCCCGAGTAGGTCTTGACCACCCGCCGGGCGGCGTCGGCCAGCCCGAAGGCGTCCAGCAGTTCCGCGCTCCGGTGCCGGGCGCCTCGCCGGGAGTGGCCGAGCAGCCGGCCCAGCATGACCAGGTTCTCGCTACCCGTCAGCTCCTCGTCCACCGAGCCGAACTGCCCGGTCAGGCTCACCCGCCGCCGGACCGCGTCGGGCTCGCGCACGACGTCGTGGCCGAGTACCCGGGCGGTCCCGCCGTTGGGTCGCAGCAGCGTGGCGAGCATCCGGATCAGGGTGGTCTTGCCCGCGCCGTTGGGTCCGAGGAGGCCGTGGACGGTCCCCGGCGCCACGCGCAGGTCGATGCCGTCCACCGCCCGCGTCGTGCCGAACCGCCGAACCAGGCCGGAGGTCTCGATTGCCGGTCCCTGATCGCCTTCCACCCGCCAACCGGTATCACGGCTCTTGTCACTGCCCGAGCCGGGTGTACGAAGGCTTACTCGCGGCCGTGCCGGGCACCGGGGTGAAACGTCGAGGCCCAGCCGTCAGACTCCCCTGCATGCGCAACCCCCGCGAGGAGGCCATCGACCGGCTGGGCGGCGAGTACGACGCCCGCGTGCTCGAGCCCTCACCGCCGGCGGTCGCCGACGGACCGTGGTTCGCCGACGACCCGGCGGCCCGGGGCGAGCCGGCGGACGGCCGCGCGGATCGTCTCGCCGGTCAGCACCGGCGACGTGCTTTGGGACGACCTGGCGCGCGAGGACCCCGCGCTCGCAGGCTGGTGCGCCGAGCGCTGGCTGGGGGCCTACCGGCGCCTGACCCCGGTTCCCGCCACCCTCGTCGAGACCCGCCTCGCCCTGCACCGCCTGGCCGAGCACGTGCTCACCCCCGCCCGCCAGGCGGTCAACGGCAAGATCGCCATGCGCTACGTGTCCGGCGGGTTCGGGTCGCCGCTCTTCGGCGACGACATCCAGGCTCGGGTCGACGGCACCGAGCTGGTGGTCGACTCCCCGCAGGGCGAGCGCCGCGCGCCCATCACGACGCTGGCCGCGGCGGCCGGGCACGTCGGGGTGAGCCTGGACGTCGAGGACGAGCCGCTGGCGGTGGACGAGTCCGCCTCTCGGTTCCTGGGTGACTGGTACGGCTTCACCGCCTCGGTTCTCGAGCAGCTGCGTGCGGAGGCCGGCCCCGAGCTCGAGGCCTCGCGCGTGCAGCTGTGGACCGAGCACTTCGACCTCGCCACCGAGCTCGGCGCCGAGGCCGGCGGCGTGCGCGCCGGCTACGGCGGCTCGCCCGGCGACGAGCTGCATCCCGAGCCGTACTTCTACGTCGTGCCCTGGAACGCCGAGCGCGCCACCGGCGACGGCTGGAACGCCTCGGGCTACTCCGGCGCCGAGCTCTCCTACGCGCAGCTGCTGGCCGCCGACGACCAGCGCGAGGCCGCCCTGGACTTCTGTCGCAGCCGCCTGCGGGCCTTGACCGCCTAGGCGCCTATGCGCGATGGCGCCGGCGCCCGCAGGGCGCCGAGCGACCGTTGACTGAACGGTTGTGCGTGCGATGGCACGTACAACCGTTCAGCCGAGGCCTCGGTCACGAATCGCGCCGCCGCGCCTCAGGCGGCGAGCGGCTCGCGCGCGGGCTCGAGCGCCAGCTCGAGCACCTCGCCGATGGTCATCACCGGATGGAACGCGAGCTGGTCGCGGACGTCGTCGGGCACATCGTCGATGTCCGGCCGGTTGCGCTCGGGCAGGATCACGTCGGTCAGTCCCGCGGCGTGCGCCGCCAGCACCTTCTGCTTGACGCCGCCGATCGGCAGCACCCGGCCCTGGAGCGTGACCTCTCCGGTCATGCCGACCGTGTGCTTGACCGGGCGGCCGGACAGCAGCGAGGCCATGGCCGTGGTCATCGCGATGCCGGCGCTCGGGCCGTCCTTGGGAATCGCTCCCGCCGGGATGTGCACGTGGAACTCGCGGTCCGTGAAGGCGTCGTCGGAGATGCCCAGCTCGTCCGCATGGGCGCGCACGTAGGAGAGGGCGATCCGCGCCGACTCCTTCATCACGTCACCCAGCTGGCCGGTGAGCACCAGCCCCGACTTGCCCGGCATCGAGGTCGCCTCGATGAACAGCACGTCGCCGCCGGTTCCGGTCACGGCGAGGCCGGTGGCCACGCCGGGGACCGCGGTGCGCACCGCCGACTCCTGGAAGAAGCGCTGCTTGCCCAGGGCGTCGCGCACGGCGTCGATGTCGACGTCCACGGGAGCCTGCGCCTGCCCGGAGGCGATCCGCGTGGCGGTCTTGCGCAGCACCGTGCCCAGCTCGCGCTCGAGCTGGCGCACGCCGGCCTCGCGGGTGTACTCGGCCACGATCAGGCCCAGCACGTCGTCGCCGATCGTGACCTCGTCCTCGCGCAGGCCATTGCGCTCGCGCTGGCGGGGCCACAGGTAGTCGCGGGCGATCGCCGTCTTCTCGGCCACGGTGTAGCCGTCGAAGCGGATGACCTCCATGCGGTCCAGCAGCGGCCCGGGGATCGTCTCGGCCACGTTGGCCGTGGCGATGAACAGGACGTTGGACAGGTCGATCTCGACATCGAGGTAGTGGTCGCGGAACGAATGGTTCTGCGCCGGGTCGAGCACCTCGAGCAGGGCCGCGCTGGGGTCGCCGCGCCAGTCGGCGCCGACCTTGTCGACCTCGTCGAGCATGATCACCGGGTTCATCGTCCCGGCGTCGCGCAGCGCCCGGACCAGGCGGCCCGGCAGAGCCCCGATGTATGTGCGGCGGTGGCCGCGGATCTCGGCCTCGTCGCGCACGCCGCCCAGCGACATCCGGACGAACTCGCGCCCGGTGGCGCGGGCGATCGACTCGCCGATGGACGTCTTGCCGGTGCCGGGCGGGCCGATCAGCGTGAGGATCGCGCCGGAGCGGCGGTCCTCGGCGATCCCGCGCTCCTGGCGCAGCTTCTTGACCGCGATGTACTCGGTGATGCGGTCCTTGACGTCCTCCAGGCCGGCGTGGTCGGAGTCCAGCACCTCGCGGGCGTGGTTGGGGTCCAGTCGCTCATCGGAGCGCTCGCTCCACGGCACGGCGATCAGCCAGTCGAGGTAGGTGCGGATCATCGAGGCCTCACCCGACTGCTCGCCCATGCGCTCGAGGCGGCCCAGCTCGCGCTCGGCCTGCTCGCGGACCTCGTCAGGCATCCCGGCCTCGTCGATCTTGGCCCGGTACTCCTCGGCCACCGAGCCCTCGTCCTCGCCCAGCTCCTTGCGGATCGAGTCCATCTGCTTGCGCAGGAAGTACTCGCGCTGCTGGCGCTCGGCGCCGTCCTGGACGTCGTCGCGGATCCGCCGGCGGACCTGAAGCTCGGCCAGGCGCTCACGCTGGAGCGAGAGGGCCAGCTCGAGGCGCTCGGTCACGTCGGTGGTCTCGAGCAGGCGGATCTTGTCCTCGAAGGAGATGTCCGGCGAGTAGCCGGCGGTGTCGGCCAGGGCGCCCGGATCGCTGATGGAGCGCACGAAGGCCGCGACGCGGCCGTCGTCGCCGCGCAGCTCGAGGATCTCGGAGACCACGGCGCGGTACTCGCGCTCGGCCTCGCGGGTGCGGCCCAGCACGGGGACGTCGTCGGGGCTCTCCTCCACCTCGACGCGCAGGCGGCCCTGGGGGTCGGTGTGGGCGGCGCCCGCGATCCCGCGGTGCAGGCCGGAGATGGTCACGGCCTGGGCCCCGCCTGGGAGACGGACCTGCTCGGTGACCTCGGCCACCGTGCCCACGGCGGCGAACGCGCCCTCGTGGCGCGGGACGAGCAGCACGCGCTCGCCCTCGGCGGCGTCGCCCGTGTCGACGGGCAGGGTGAGGCTCATCGTCGGGAAGACGACGGCATCGTCGAGCGGGACCAGAAGCAGCGTTGTCGTCTCCATGCTGTTGCCTTTGCAGTTGCTTACGATTTGTAAGCAGTGTAGCGCCACGCACGCCTGAATCGACCCCCGAACGCCGAACGCCCGCCGGAGGGCGGGCGTTCGAGTGTGGAGGTCGTGAGCGGGAGGCTCTTTAGGGGCCAGAGGTCCAGTCCCAGGGCCAGTGCAGCGCCGGGTCCGAGTCGCCGCCGTACGGGAGGGCCGGGAAGGGCCGCGGCGTTTTGTCGTCGAACGGCGGCCAGGACTTGTCCGGCGGCGGCGGGTGCTTGGAGCACGTCCGCGAATGCGGGTTGGGCAGGCAGGGGTTGTAGGGCTGGATCCACCAGTCGTTGGCGCGCAGGCCGTAGAGCAGCGGGTTGCCGGCGTTGTCGACGCCTCGGGTGCGGGCCCCGATGGACTCCTGGATGTTGTTGAAGTCGTCGTGGTCCTGGTCGTCGGCGCCGTCGGTGATGCCGTCGCCGTCCGTGTCCGGGTCGAGCCAGTCGACGCCCGGGTACTCGGTGCCGTAGGGCTTCTCGCTGGTGTAGATCTGCGTCCACCAGTCGAGGGTCATCGGCCCGTGGGCGGACTCGTCGAAGTTCGTCAGGCCGTCGCCGTCGGCGTCGCGCTCGTCATCGGAGAGGCTGCCGTCGCCGTCGATATCCAGCCAGGGCTCACTCGCCGGCACCGGCTTGGGGCCGCCGTCGCTGTTCTGCGTGCCGTCGCTGTAGAGCAGGTCGCCCGAGGAGCTGAGGCGATGGCCGCCGTACCGGACCCAGGCGGAGTACTCCTCGAACTCGGTCAGGCCGTCGCCGTCGTGATCGACCGTGGCGTCGGTCTTGTCGAGCGGGTTCGGATAGGGGCGCTTGCCCGGGTAGGGGACCGCGCGGGAGTTGAGGTCCAGCGCGGAGTAGTACTCCCAGCCGTCCTCGATGCCGTCGCCGTCGGTGTCGGGATTGCACGAGTCCAGGCGATACTTGGCCTCGAGCGTGTCGGGCAGCAGGTCGTTGTCGTCGTCGGTCTCCTGCGAGTTCGGGATGCCGTCGTGGTCGCAGTCGGAGGTGGCGCCCGGGGCGGCGCCCGTGCCGGGGCCGATGACGGGAGACAGCGACGTCACGGTGAAGGCCTTGCCGAAGCGCCGGGAGAGGACGCGGATCTTGAAGCGCGTCGGCTGCGCCGTCCCGCCCTTCTGGCTGAGGAACGGCAGCAGCTTGCTCGTCAGGGTGATCCTGATCGTCGTCTTCGTCGCCCTGTCCGCCTTGAGGAAGACGGCCTGCGCACGCGGGCGCTGGAAGGCGACGGTGTTGCGGAACTTGCCCGGGATGAAGTTCGAGCCGCGGATCGTCAGCGTCTGCCCGATCTTGACCTTCGTGGGGGAGATCGACTTGATCACCGGCGCCTTGGGCAGGCCGGCGGTACCGACGGCCGTGGCGAGCACGAAGGCGCTGGCGAGTACGCAGAGGAGGACGGGGACGCGACGGATCATTGAGCCTCGTTGCCGACATCGGGCGTTGAGCGGAAAACCTTGAGCCCGGATGTCAGGTGTCCACGCACGATTCGCCGTGCATCACCCCAGATCCTGGCTCACGCCCAGGCCACCCCCCTCCCGCCCGCGGTCTCCCTCCGCGCGAGGCAGGAGCCGCAGCTCGCGCGCGAAGCTCTGCGCCGCGGCCAGGAACACCGCCTGGCGCGTGGTCACGCGCAGCGAGGCGGCGACCCGCGGCGCTCCCGTGGGGTTGTCCCCGCTGCCGTCGGGCGCGGCCGAGGCCGCCAGTACCTCGACGTCCTCCAGTGCCAGGTCCGTGTGGCCCGGGCCCCCGTCGCGGCCCTCACGCGTGACCACGACGTCAACCCGTCCGCCCGGGACCACCTCGTCCGGCGAGCCCACCGCCACGATGTCGGCGACCCTCTCGCCGGGCCGCAGGTCCGGCGAGCCCGCGCCCTCGCTGACCGCTCCCGCCAGGACGTACTGCCCCGCGCCGATCGCCACCGCCGTGCGCAGGCCGGACAGCTCGGCGGCGGCGGGAAACCCGCCGGTGGGCGCGAAGCGGGCCGGAACCCGGCGGATCGCCAGCTGGCCGGGCGAGATGCGCGTCCCGGCCTGGAGGTCCTGGCGGGCCACCACCGCCGGCACGGCCGGGCCCAGCCGGCGCTCCAGGTCGGCCTCGCGGCGCGAGACGTCGGAGGCCGCCAGGCCGCCGAGGACGAGCGCGAGCCCGAGGAGGACGAGCGCGCGGCGCCGTCGCGTCACGTCCGGCGCGCGGCGGGATCGTCCGCCGGAGCGGCGGCCGGGCGGTGCACCGGCAGCTCGAGCGCCAGGCAAGCGCCCGCGGGAGCGGGAGCCGCGCTCAGCCGCCCGCCGTGGCGCGAGGCGATGTCGGCGGCGATGGCCAGGCCCCGCCCGCGCGGGCCCCGCCCGCGCCGCGGCCGGGCCGCGAGCTCGGCCACCGGGGCGGGCAGCCCCGGGCCGTCGTCGAGGACCTCGATGCGCACGCGCCGCGCGTCGGCCCGGGCTCGCAGCTCGATGCGCCGCCCGCCGTGCTCGATGGCGTTGGCCAGGAGGTTCCCGCAGGCCTGAGCCAGGCGCAGGCGATCGCCGCGCACCAGCGGCCCTCCCGTGGGCACGTCCAACCGCAGCTGCGCTCCCGCTTGGCCGGCGGCCGGGCGCCAGGCCTCGGCGGCGGTGCTCAGCAGCGAGCGCACGTCGATGGGCTCCAGGCGCTCGCGGGCCGCCCGCCGGCCGACGCGGGCGGCGTGCAGGTCCTCGAGCGCCAGGCCGGCCCGGCGCAGCTCAATGTCGATGGCCGCGATCCGCGTGGCCGGACTCCCGGCCGGCAGCGCCAGCAGGTGCAGCCCCAGCCGCGCCGCGTGCAGCGGCCCGCGGACCTCGTGGCAGGCGCGGGCCACCAGCTCGGCGCGGCGGGCGAGCTCGCGCGTGAGCAGCGCCGCCGCGCCCAGCGCGCCGGCGGCGACGAGCCAGCCGGCGCCGGCGATCGCCCCGGTCATGCCGCCACCTCGGTGCCGGGGATCTCGTCCCGGGCGACCAGGCCGTCGACGAGCCGGTAGCCCACCCCCCACACGTTGACCACGAACCGGTCGCCGTCGCGCGCGAGCTTGTGGCGCAGCCGGCAGGCGTGACTGTCGAGCGTTCGCGTCGAGCCCATCGAGCGAAAGCCCCAGACCGTCCGCAGCAGCTCCTCCTTGGTGAACACCCGCACGGGATCCGACGCCAGCGCGCGCAGGAGAGCGAACTCCTTCTGCGAGAGATCGATGCGCCGCCCGCGCAGGCGCGCCTCCCGGGCCGGCGGGTCGACCTCGAGGTCACCGACGCGCAGGCGGCCCAGGCGGGTGCGGCGGTCGGCGCGGCGCAGGAGCGCCCGGATCCGCTGGCGCAGCTCCGGGTAGCTGAAGGGCTTGGTCACGTAGTCGTCGGCGCCGCGCTCGAGGCCGCGCAGCACGTCGAGCTCGGTCGCGCGGCCCGACACGGCCAGTAGGGCGACGTCGGGATTGACGCGGGTGGCCAGGCCGTCGGCGGCCCGGACGCGGTCGATCAGAGTCAGGCCGTCGGCGTCGGGCAGGCCGATGTCCACCAGGACGAGGTCCGGGAACTTGTGCTCGAGCAGGCGCAGCGCGTCGCGCACCGTGTCGGCCACCAGGACCTCGTAGCCGTCAGCGGTCAGGTTGTCGGCCAGGAACGTCGCCGTGGCGGCGTCGTCCTCGACGACGAGAAGCGTGGCGGTCTCATCCTCGGTCATGCCCGTCCTAGGTGGACGGGACGGAGAACTCGCCCCGCGCCGCTAGCGCTGCTGGCGCGAGGGCCGCACGAGCACCTCGTTGATCGCCACGTGCGGGGGCTGGCCGACGATGTAGAGGATCGCCCGCGCGATGTCGTCGGCCTGGAGCGGATCGCCTATCTGGTCGCGCATCTTCTCCGCCGCCTGGACGACCACCGGGTTGCGGTTGTGGCCCAGCAGCTCGGTCTCGACCAGGCCCGGCTCGACCACGGAGGCGCGCACGCCCACGTGCAGCGCCTCCTGGCGCAGGCTCTCGGTGAAGGCGACGACGCCGAACTTCGTGGCGTTGTAGACGCCCGAGCCGAGGTTGGCGAAGCGCCCGGCCGTGGAGGCGACGTTGACGATGTCCCCGCCGCCGGACTCGCGCATGACCGGCAGCGCCGCGTGGGTGCAGTACAGAAGGCCGAGCAGATTGACGTCGACCATCCTGCGCCACTCGTCGAGGTCGGCGTCCTGGATCGGGCCCAGGAGCATCACCCCGGCGTTGTTGACGAGGATGTCCAGGCCGCCCAGCTCGGAGCTCGCGCGCTCGATCAGCGCCCGCGACTGGGCCTCGTCGGAGACGTCGGTCGGAACCGCCAGCACGCGGCCGCCGGCATCCTCGATGCGCTTGGCCAGCGCGTCGAGCCGGTCCTCCCGGCGCCCCGCCACGGCCACCGCGGCGCCCGCGGCGGCGAGCGTCTGCGCGGTTGCCTCCCCGATCCCGGAGGTCGCTCCGGTGACGACGGCGACCTTGCCTGAGAGGTCGAATTCCATGCCCGGCAGACCCTATTGCAAGTTCACGTTCAGGACGCGCGCGCCGGAAGGAGACGCGCATATGATCACGACGCGCCTGGGAGGGTGTCGAAAATCTCTATGGACACGACGCGACGCGGCAATTACGACTCCGGACAGGACTTCGTACTCGAGTACGGAGAGCTCCGGTTCACCTTCAACGAACGCGACTTCCAGGAGCGTTGCGAGCAGGCTGCGCTGAAGCTCGGGTTCGTCCACGGGCGCCTGGGCGAGCCCGAGGTCGAGGACCTCGTCAACCTCGTGGTCAACGGCGAGGTCCACGACCCCGCCTCCGCCCTGGGGGAGCACGTCAACGACTGCTGGCCCGACCTGGTCGGCCCGGCTGAGCGCTCCCTCGTCCACTGGCTGCGCCGGCTGGTCTTCCGCAGCGCCTGGCTGGACCAGCGCGTGAAGGAGGGCGAGCTCGACGTGGCCTACGAGGCCGACACGCAGACCTTCGCCTACATCCAGCCCGACCGCGACGGGGAGCCGATCGAACTGGCCCCCGAGCCCTCCTGGGACCGCGTGGGCTACTCACCGCGCTCCTAGGCGCCCGCGATCAGAACAGGTTCAGCGCCGTACGGGTGTTGGCCTGGTTCTCGTAGAACCCGCCGTGGTTGGCGCGCGGGTCGTAGATGAAGCGCACGATCTTCCCGCCCCGGGCGACGATCTTCGCCCGCGTGCGGCGCATCACCGGGCAGCCGGTGAGGTCGGGATCGGGATCCTTGCCGCCGCAGAAGAGGATCCATCGCGTGCCCGCCAGCGTCCGTCGGCCGGCCGGCGCGCCGAAGACCTGGGCGTAGCCCGGATACCCGGGCAGGGCCCCGCCCGCGTTGCCGATGGCCAGCGAGAAGAGCCGACTGCCGTGGCGATCGAGCCAGGCGACGCCGTAGACGCGGCTGGCCGCGCTGCTGTACCCGTGCACCAGCGCGTCGCCGGGCTTCACGCCCGCGCGGCGCAGCAGGGTGCGTGACTGGGAGTACATGCCCGAGGGGGTGTAGGACTCCTTGCGGCTCTTGCCCAGCCGCCACTGGATCGCGATCACCCGCAGCCCGCGCCGCTTGGCCTCCGGGTACCAGTGGCCGAAGTCGTCGAACGCGGTCGACAGGTACCCGTGGAAGGTGACGATCGCCCTGCCCCCGCGGGTGGTGCCCGGCCACTCCACGTAGAAGCTGCGCCCGTCGGGGGTCGCGGCGATGCGAGCGCCCGCCGCCTTCGCCGCCCGGAAGGCCTGGGGGGACTGGCGCTCGGCCCGCGCCAGCACGGTGCCGGTCGCCGCGGGCAGCGCGATCGAGCGTGCGGTGACGGTGTCGGGCTCCAGCGAGCCGCCCGACCCGAGCAGGGCGACCCCGGCCCCGGCGGCGACTCCCACGACGCCGAGGGCAATCGCCAAGCGGCGCTTCATGCCGGGCGAGCGCGGGGCAGCCGGTTGTTGACGGCGTTCATGAGCGGTCGCTCCACCCACACCCAGCTCGCGGTGCCCGCCGCGATGGCCAGCGGCGCCACCAGCGCCGCCAGCTCGAGCGCACCCGGCGTGTCCGCGGCCATCTCCTTGACGAAGAGGATCAGCGGCACGTGCCAGAGGTACACGCCGTAGGAGATCACCCCGAGCTTGGCCAGAGGCTTGGCCTGCAGCCACGCCAGCGAGGGCCCATGCCCGGCGACGACGGCGAGGATGACGAAGGCGAAGCCGACGCCCGCGGGGAAGTCGTGCAGGGCGACGAGCAGGGCGTCGTGGGCCAGGCCCGGCGACGTGGCGTGCCAGTAGGCGTTGCCGATCACCAGGCCGATGCCCAGCACCATTACGGCCGCGGTCACGCGCGGGCTCAGGTCCAGGGTGCGACCGCCGGAGCGCCGCGACTCCACCCACAGGCTCAGGAGCATCCCGGCGGCGAAGTAGGGCAGATAGGCGGGCAGGGCCTTGGTCGCGGGCTGCTGCCAGTGGGCCAGGAAGCCGGCCACGTTCCAGGCCAGGCCGACGACGATGAGGCCGACCATCAGCGCCACCTGCGGGCGAACGCGGCCCCTGGCCACCTGGTAGGCGAACGCTCCCAGGATGGGCAGCAGGACGTAGAACGCGACCTCCAGGCACAGCGTCCAGGTCACCGGGTTGAGCTTCATGATCGTGCTGCCGCTGTAGTTCTGGGCGAAGAAGAAGAACAGGGGCACGCCGCTCTCGGTGGGAAGCCGGACGCCCGGCGCGCCGGCCACCGCCTCCAGCAGGGCGATGCTGCCGATCAGCGAGACGTAATAGGCGGGCAGGATGCGCGCCGCCCGGCGCAGCACGTAGCGGCGCATCGGGACCTCGCCCCGCTGGCGCGCGGCCGCCCGGGCGAAGGCGCCGTAGAGCAGGTAGCCGGAGAGCACGAAGAAGCAGATCAGCCCGATCCGGAACTCGTTGAACACCTCGTCCCCGAAGCCGATCTTCCCGCCCTTGGCCCCGTAGAGCCAGATGTGGAAGATGAAAACGGTGAGCGCGGCCAGGCCCCGGACACCGTCCAGGCCGGCACTGCGCCGTTGTGTTGCCGATGCGCTCACAGTCGGGAAGCCCCTCGAGGATGGCGCAGGGTCGAACACACCTGCGCTCCGCGTGTGATTACCCATAACCCTCGCGCATCCACCGAGTTTCTCGCAAGGTGGATTCCCCGCGCCATGACGCGGGGAAGCCGCTGGCCTAGGCCAGGGCCTCCGTGCGTGCGCGCGCGATGGCCTCGACTCCGGCCTCGCCGACCAGCAGCTCGGGCCGGATCGTGCCGCTTCGGGCCAGGTCCAGCGCGGGGAACGTGCGCGCCGCCGTCAGCGTCTGGTCGAGCACGATCACGGTGGTCTCGCCGCCGATCGGCCGGCCGGCGGTCGCGATGATGGTCAGCGAGCCGCCGTCGACGAGATTGCGCGCCGCCGCGAGGGCCCGGCGGGCCGCGCTCGGGGACAGGGCGTCGAGTGAGTCGACGAGCACGACGGCGTTTCCGCCGCGGGCGGCGACGCGCCGCGCCTGCTCGATGACGTGCTCGACACTCTGGGCCTGGGACTCGGACGAGGCCGCCATCGTGGCCACGGACACCGGGGCGACGGGGCCGCTCTGCCACTCGCCCACCTCCTCGGGCCGCGCGCCGGCGAGCACGAGGGAGATGGTCAGTGAGCCGTCGGAGCCCAGGGCCCCGGCCAGCCGGCGCAGGAGCTCGGTCTTGCCCGAGCGCTCGGCGCCGGCGATCGTCACGCGCGAGCCGCGGCCCAGCGGCGTCAGCCAGGCGACGGCCTGGAGCGTCGGGTCCTCCCCGGGCAGCTCGAAGCGCTCAGTCGGGAAGGTGCAGGGCAGCTCGTCGTAGCGCGTCCCCTCGGCCACCTCGTCGGCCGGACTCCCGTTGATGGTGTCGACGCGGATCAGCGAGGCGTATCGCTCCGAGCGCCGCGGCCGGCGAACCGGACCGGTCACGACGTCGCCCGCCACGAGCTCGCAGCGGCGGACCTGGGCGGCGGAGACGTAGACGTCGTCGTCGGAGGGGTCGGGCGGCGACACGCGCACGAAGCCCGAGCCGTTGCTCAGCAGCTCGACGGTGCCCTCGGCGACGCGCTCCTCCGAGCCCTCGTCGGCCTTCTCATCATCGTCGTCTCCACGCCTGCGGCCGTCGCCGTCAGAGGTCTTCTCGTCCTCGTCGCCGTTGCGGGCCCGGCCACGGCCGCGGCCGCCGCGGCGGCGCCGGCGCGGGGCGCGCTCCTCGGTGTCGTCCTTCTCCTGAGCGGTGTCGTCCTTCTCCGGAGCGTCGGCCTCTCCGGACTCCTCCTCCCCGCCCTGGCGGGCGAGGATGGCGTCGACGAGGTCGGCCTTGCGCAGCCGGCGGAAGCCGTCGAGACCCAGTTCGGAGGCGATGGCGTGAAGGTCGGCCAGCGGGCTGGCCTCCAGGGCGGAACGGTCGAGTACGGACATGGAAATGCGGTCCTTTCGGTGGGAGATCGGTGGGCGCCCGGCCGCGTTGAGGACAGCGGCCGGCGTCTCGGTGCCCCCCAACCCTAGCTGGTGGCGGGACGGATTCGCCCCTCAGCCGCCGGGCAGGATGCCCTCGGCCCGCGCGTTGCCGCGGAAGAGCTCGGCCTCCGCCGCCGTCCTGGCGGCATCCCATTCCAGCTCGCCCGCCAGGGCGCCGGCGACCCGCTCGGGCACCTCGCTGGCGGCCCCCGCCACCTCTCCGGCGGCCAGCAGCCCGAGGCGCGTGCGGCGCAGCAGCACGTCGGCCACCCCGCGCGCCTGCTCGCGCCGGGCGGAGTGGACGGCCTCGGCCAGGAGGTCGGGAAGCCCCGGGACGATCGGCTGGGCGAGCTCGCCCCGCTCGGCGGCCACGGCCAGCACGTCGCGGGCGACATGCCCGTAGCGCGCGGCCAGCGCCTCGTAGGACTCCTCCGGGACGCCCTCGACCCGCGGCAGCTCGCTGGCGTCGACCGCGGCACCCAGCGGGATCTCGTGCGTGCGGCAGGGCGCGTCGCGCGCGTCGCGCTCCACCAGGCGGTCGACGGTCATCTTGGCCATCCGCCGCCAGGTGGTGAGCTTGCCTCCGGTGATGGTGATCATCCCGCTCGACGTCTCGTAGAGCTCGGCCTTGCGCGAGATGTCGACCGACTTCTTGGGGTCGCCGGTGGAGATGAGCGGGCGGACGCCCGCGAAGGCGCCGCTGAGGTCACCCTCGCCCAGCGACGTCTCGAAGTACTCGTTCACCGCGTTGAGCAGGTAGGAGACGTCGTCCTGCGCCGGGCTCACGTGATCGACGTCGCCTTCGTAGTCGTTGTCGGTCGTGCCCACCAGCGCCCGGCCGAGCCAGGGCAGGACGAAGATCGTGCGTCCGCCGCCGGCCGGGACGATCGCACCCGCGCCGTGCACGGGCAGCGCGTCGGGGGGCAGCGTGATGTGGGTCCCGCGGCTGGGGCTGATGTTCGGGACCTCGGCCTCGTCGTGCAGCTCCTCGGGGCGCAGGCGGTCGGCCCACACCCCGGTGGCGTTGATGACGTTCTCGGCCCGGATCGGGAACTCCTCGCCCGTCGCCCCGTCGCGCACCCGGACTCCCGCGGCGCGCCCGCCCTCCTCCACCAGGCTCGAGACCTCGAGCCAGTTCGCGCACACCGCCCCGAAGCGCTCGGCCTCGGCCAGCACGGTGAGGACGAGCCGCGAGTCGTCGGTCTGGCAGTCGTAGAAGAGGTAGCCGGAGGTCGGCTCGCGCGGCTCCAGCGCGGGGATCAGGCGCATGACCTCCTCGCCGTCGATCGTCCGGTGGCGATCCGGGCTCCAGTCGGCCTCACCGTCGGTGTTCGCGTCGCGCCGGCGGCGGCGCAGCGACTCGCGCGACATCACGTCGTACATGTTCAGCCCCAGGCCCATGAGCCGGTCGGGGCGCTGGCCGTCGAAGGCGGCCACGACCAGCGGGAGCGGCCGGACGAGATGCGGGGCGAGGGCGACCATCAGCTGGCGCTCGAGCAGCGCCTCGCGGACGAGCCCGAGGTCGAACTGCTGGAGGTAGCGCAGGCCGCCGTGGACGAGCTTGCTCGAGCGGCTGGAGGTGCCCGAGGCGAAGTCGGCCTTCTCCACCAGGGCGACGCTGTAGCCGCGCGAGGCCGCGTCGAGCGCGACCCCGGCGCCCGTGATCCCCCCGCCCACGACGACGACGTCGAACGGGTCCTCGCGCAGCGCGGCGACGGCGGCGGAGCGCGCGATCATGGCAGCCAGGTCACGATGTCGGGAAGCGGGGCGCGCGCGGGCGGCTCCTTGCCCTGGCGGGCCTCGCCCAGGTGGATCAGGCCGACGAAGCGCTCGTCCTCCCCCATTTCCACCGCGGCCCGCCCCTCGGGGGTGCGCAGGACGCCGGGGGTGCGCCAGTAGCCGGCCAGGCCGCGCGCGTGGGCGGCCAGCAGCACGATGTAGGTGGCCACGCCGGCCGCGTGGAGATCCTCCTCGTCCTGCTCGGGGTCGCCCGTGAGCACGGCGGTGGCGACGACGAGCGTCGGCGCGCGATCGAGCTTGCTCGCGGCCTCCGGCCCGGCCGCCGACTTGAGGCGCTCCAGCGTGCCGGGGCCGACGACGCGGAAGCGCCAGGGGTTGGTCAGGTGGTGGTTGGGCGCCCAGCGCGCGAGGTCGAGCAGCTCCTCGAGCGTCTCGCGCGGTATGGGCTGCGGCGCGTAGGCCTTGATCGTGCGCCGCGCACGGATGGCTTCCTCGACGTCCACCCGCCTAGCCTAGTTACGCCGGCGCGGACACCTTCCCCAGGCGCGGCGTGGCAACCCGCTCGGGCGCCGGCTCCTCGTCGGGTGCGGGCGCGCTCAGCAGCTGGAAGGCCAGGCGCGTGGCCAGGGTCATGATCGTGACCTGCGGGTTCACGCCCAGTGCCGTGGGGACGGCGCTCCCGTCGGCCACGTAGAGGCCCTCGACGTCATGCACGCGCCCGTCGCCGTCCAGCACCGAGCGCGCGGGATCGGCGCCCATGCGCGCGGTGCCCAGCGGGTGGAAGGCCATCAGCTCGAGGTCGCGTGCCCCCACGCGGGCGGCCTCGAGCGGGCCCGAGTCGCCGTCGCGCAGCGTCGGCACGCCGCGCACGGGAACGATCACCTCCCGCGCTCCGGCCGCCCAGTAGGCCTCCACCAATCGCTCGAGCCCGAACTTGAAGCGCGCCGTGTCCTCGTCGTCGAGGTCGTAGCGGATGCGCGGCGAGCCCAGCGCCGAGTCGACCCGGCCGCGCGAGCTGTCGGAAACCATCACGCCGAAGGTCGACAGGTTGCGCACCCGTTCCATCAGCCCGCGGTGCGTCGCCCCACGCCCCGGCATCGTGATCGCCGCGTAGTCGGGCGGCCCGGCCGCGCCCTCGAAGATCACGCCGCGGTCGGTGAACTCGTCCACGTAGTAGCTCTGCGGAACTCCGCGCCAGAGATCGACCTCCTCGTCCATGTAGGCCCGCACCCCGGTGGCCGGGTGGATCGCCAGGTTGCGTCCCAGCTGCGACGAGGTCGCGCCGACGCGCTGGCGGCGCAGGAAGAGCGGCGTGTGGATCGTCCCGCAGGCGACGATCACCAGATCGCACTCCACGTGCAGGCGCCCGCCGCCCTGCGTGCGGGCCACCACCGCGCGCGCCCGCCCGTCGCGCACCTCCAGCCGCTCGGCGCGAGCGCCCGTGTACGTCGTCGCGCCCGCGGCCCAGGCGCGGGGGACGTAGGAGATCCCCACGTGCTGCTTGGCCCCGCTGGGGCAGCCGAACGCGCACACCCCGCTGCCGATGCAGCCGTGGGCGTTGCGGTGGATGAAGTCTCCCGACCAGCCCAGGGCCTCGACCCCGCGGCGCACGACCGCGGCGTTGGGCCCGGCCAGCTCGGGCGTGACCTGGGTGACGTTGAGCGTGCGCTCCACCCGGCGGAAGAACGGCTCGAGCGTGAGCTCGTCCAGGCCCTCGAGCCCCAGCTCGCGCCCCCAGCGTTCGAGCACGTGGGCGGGAGTGCGGAAGCAGGTCCCCGAGTTGATCAGGGTCGTGCCACCCACGGCGCGGCCCAGCGGAAGCACGATGGGCGGCCGGCCCAGCGTCGCCACCTGGCCGGCGTCGCGGTACAGGTCACGCGTCATGTTGCGCGGGCGGGCGTCGAACTCGTCGATGTCGTGCCACTCGCCCTCCTCGAGCATCGCCACGCGCATCCCGCCCTCGGCGAGCTCCTTGGCGGCGACGGCGCCTCCGGCTCCCGCGCCGATCACGCACGCGTCGACGGCGATCCGGCGCTCCCCGGCGATCGCCGCGCCACTGACCAGGCGCCGCTGCACCGGATGGAAGGCGCCCGTCGGATCGGTGTAGCCGTCGCTCACCAGCGTCCCTCCGCCACGCGAACCTCGCGTCCCCGTGCGACCACGGCGGCGGGGTCGTAGCCCAGGCCGTTCATCACTCCCAGGTCGCCGTAGTAGGCCAGCTTGGCCAGCGCCTCCACCGCCTGGAGGGCGATCGCGGCGGGCGAGCGCGCGACGGCGTCGAGGAAGGCGACCCGGCGGGCGAGCGGAAGGCGGCGCAGGCGCGCGCCGTAGCCGAGGAGCAGCGGGCCGACCTCCAGCGCGTGGAGCATCGCGCGCACACCGATCCGGTTCGCCGCCGGCGCGGCGTCGAGGTAGCCGCCCAGGAACTCCACCGCGTCGGTCCGCCGCAGCTCCGGCAGCCCGTCCCCGGGCGCGACCACGGCGTCGACGAGGCAGGCGAAGATGTTGGCCTCCCGGCGGGTGACGCTCACGTGCGGCCTCCGAGCGCGTCCTGCACCCGGGCGCGCTGGCGATCGGCCAGCTCGCCCACGGCGCGGCGGGCGGCGGGGGAATCCCCGCGGGCCACGGCGTCGGCGGCGCGGACGTAGAGCGGCGCGAGCTCGTCGTGGCGCGCCGTGACCGGGACCCGCTCGGCGTGGGCGAAGTACAGCTCGCGGATCGAGTTGACGATCAGGACGAAGACGACGTTGCCCGAGGCCTCCGCGAGCTCGGTGAAGAAGGCGAAGTCCACGCGCTGGGCGGCCGCGTCGTCCTCGGCCTCGCCGATCGCCGCCGCCAGCTCGGCCAGCCGCCGCGCCTGCTCGTCCCCGCGGCGCTGCGCGGCCAGAGCCGCGACCTCGCGCAGCATCGCCCCGCGCGCCTCCAGCAGGTCTCCCAGGACCCCGGCATCCAGGCCGCCCGAGCCGAACAGCAGGTGCGCGATGACGTCGAGCCCGCCGTGGGCGCGCCAGTCGCGCACTCGCATGGCGTCGCCCTGGCGGCTCTCGACCAGTCCCATCTGCTCCAGGCGCTTGAGCGCCTCGCGCAGCGACGTCATCGTCACGCCGAGGTCGGCGGCGAGCGCCCGCTGCGTCGGGAGCTTCTCGCCGGGCGCGTAGCGACCGCTCAGCAGCGATTCCAGAAGCGTCGAGAACACCTGCTCGGAGACGAGGGAGCGGCCGGCCGGCGCGGGCATGGGCTCGACGGTAGCAGATTGTTCGGAACAATCGTGCGGCACCTGAGCGCGCGGCTTCGGGCGGCCCTGGCGGGCTCGGCGAACGGCGGCGATGAGGGGCGGCTCGGAGGGGGTGCGGCACCCTGGTCTCCTCCTGGGTGACGAGATTGCCGCACCCCCGGATCGACCCCCTCATCGCCGCCGTAAACGCCCCGGCCCAAGCCCGAGCGCCCGCGAATACCGCCCCTACCCCAGCGTCATCTGACCCGCGGTCGCATCCGGTCCGGGGCCCGGGTCCTGGCCGAGGATCTCGCGCATGCGCCGGGCCGACGTCGGCGCGTCGGCGCCACGGTTGTTGTTGAAGGCGACGTTGACGATCCCCGCCGTCTCGGCCAGCTCCGTCGCCCGGCCGGCGATCTCCTCGAGCTCGGAGTCCGAGTAGTTCCAGCCGAAGCGCTCGGCCACGCTGCGGCCCGAGACGTAGCCGTCGGCGTTCCGGCCGTGCATGCGCAGGTAGGCCAGGCGCGGGTCGGTCACCGCGTCGACCGGGGGCATGATCGTGAAGTGCTCGGCGCGGGGAGCGTCGACGCCGACCCAGGCGGCGCCGAGGGCGGCGATCGCCTCGATCGTCTCCCCCGCGCGCTCGCCGTCCACCCAGTTGCGGTTGCGCAGCTCGATCGCCGTCACCGTCGGCGCCAGGCGTTCGACGAGCGGGCGCAGCTCGTCGATCTCGTGGGCGCGGGGCGAGAAGGACGGGGAGAGCTGGAGCAGGAAGCCCTCGAGCTTGCCCGCCTCGCGCAGCGGCTCGACCGCCTCGGTGACCGCGTCGGCCAGTGCCTCCTCGAGCTTGGAGTCGAGCGCCACCCGCCCGCGCGCGTCGACCTGGGCGCCGTCGCGCAGGTCGGGCGGGAGCGAGTCCACGTCGGCGGAGTGGCGCGACAGCAGGCGGTGCAGCTTGACCGTGAACACGAAGTCGTCGGGCGTGATCTCCGACCAGCGCTGCACCGTCCCGACCTCGGGCACCGCGTAGAAGCTGGAGTTCAGCTCGACCGTCTCGAAGCGCTCGGCGTACCACTCCAGGCGCTCCCGGGCGGGCATTCCCTTCGGGTACCACTCGGCCACGAAACCGGGATCCGCCCAGCTCGAGGTGCCGACGACGATGCGCCCAGCCATGTTCCGAGGATACGGTTCGGGGTCAGATGACCGTGCGCAGGGCACAGGCGACGGACTTCGGACGGGTGACGGAGCTGCTCGAGGCGCTCGGCCGGGCCCGCGTCACCCACGACTCCTACGCCAACGCGAGGCAGGTGTACTTCGACCAGCTCGAGGACCCGAACGCCTGCCATCTCGTGGCGATCGACAACGGCGCGGTGGTCGGCTTCTGCTCCCTGCACTTCCGCAGCCGGCTCAACCACACCGCGCCGCAGGCGTGGATTCCCGACCTGTTCGTCGACCGCGCCTCGCGCGGGCGCGGCACCGCCAAGACGCTGCTGATCGAGGCCGAGCGGATCTCCCGGGAGCGCGGCTGCTACGAGCTGACCCTCGAGTCGGGCTACGAGCGCAGCGAGGCCCACCTCCTCTACAGCGCCGCCGGGATGCAGGACGCGGGGAAGTTCTTCCGCAAGGCGCTGTAGCTTCGCCTGCGTGATCAAGTACATCGGCTCCAAGCGCCGGCTCGTCACGCAGCTGGGCGAGATGGCGAGCCGGGCTCGGGCGGGGACGGCGCTGGACCTGTTCACCGGCACCACCCGGGTGGCCCAGGAGCTCAAGCGCCGCGGCGCACACACCATCGCCGCCGACACCGCCCGCTACTCGCACGTGCTGGCCGGCTGCTACATCGAGACCGACGCGGCCCGCGTCGACCGCGCCGAGCTGGGCCGGGCGCTCGCCCACCTCGATGCCCTGCCCGGCCGCGAGGGCTACGTGACGGAGACCTTCTGCCGGCGCTCGCGCTACTTCCAGCCGGCCAACGGGGCGCGCATCGACGCCATCCGCGACGCGCTGCGCGACGACTTCGCCGGCTCCCCCCTGTTCCCGGTGCTCCTGACCAGCCTCGCTCGAGGCGGCCGACCGCGTCGACTCCACCACCGGCCTCCAGATGGCCTACCTCAAGGAATGGGCGCCGCGCTCCTACAACCGTCTGACGCTGCGCGAGCCCGAGCTCCTGGCCGGCTCGGGCGAGGCCCGGCGAGGCGACGCCCTGGCGCTCGCCGCCTCGCTGCCCGAGGTCGAGTTCGCCTACCTCGACCCGCCCTACAACCAGCATTCCTACTACCGCAACTACCACGTGTGGGAGACCCTCGTGGCCTGGGACGCCCCCGGGCACTACGGCGTGGCGTGCAAGCGCGAGGATTGCCGCGACCCGGCCACGCGCAGCCCGTTCAACTCGCGCCCTCGCTTCCGCGACGCGCTGGCGGCGGTCGTCGGCGCGGTCCGCGCGCGCGTCCTGGTCCTCTCCTACAACGACGAGGCGTGGGTCTCGCTGGACGAGCTGATCGACCTGTGCGCGCCGCGGGGAGCGGTGGCCGTGCTGGCCTTCGACAGCGCGCGCTATGTGGGCGCGCGGATCGGCATCCACGACCAGGCCGGGCGACGGGTGGGACGGGTCGGGCGGCTGCGCAACGTCGAGTACCTGCTGGTCAGCGGCAAGCCGGGCGAGGTCGAGCGGGTCGCCGGCGCCGTGCCGGGCGCGCGGGCGCGAGCGCGGCGGGCGGCGTAGGCTGCCGGGCATGGCTCAGTTCGCCGTATCCGCCATCGGGCGCGACCACCCGGGCATCGTCGCCGGGGTCACGCGCGTCCTGCTCGCTCACCGGGTCAACATCGAGGACTCGCAGATGACGATCCTGCGCGGGCGCTTCACGATGATGCTGATCGTCGGGCTGCCCGACGATCTCCCCGAGGCCGACCTGCGCGCGGGTCTCGAGGAGGCGGCCCGGGAGCTGTCGCTCGACGCCGTCTCGATCGACGCGGTCGACGAGCCGGGGATCGAGTTCCCCACCGAGCCGTCGCACATGGTCACCGTCTACGGCGTCGACCATCCGGGCATCGTGCACGCGATCGCCACCGCGCTGGCCGCCGCCGAGGTGAACATCACCGACCTCAACACCCGGCTGGTGAGCGACGACGGCACGGAGAACGGCGACGGCCCCGAGGACCTCTACGCCATGATGCTCGAGGTGGTGCTGCCGCCGGGCCTGTCCATCGGCGCGCTGGAGACGCTGCTGGAGGCGACCCGGCGCGAGCAGGGCGTCGAGGTGACCATCCGCGAGCTGGAGCGCGACGAGCTGTAGTCCGCGAGGTCCTGCGCTATCCGCATCCCGACCTCAAGCGCGCCGCGCGGGCGCTGCGCGAGGATCGCGAGACGGCCGAGCGGGTGGCGGCCGACCTGCTCGACACGATGCGGGCGTTCCCCGGATGCGTGGGAATCGCCGCCCCGCAGATCGGCGAGCTGGTGCGGATGGTCGCGGTGGACGTCTCCTCGCACCCCAAGGCCCCGGCGTCCGCGCACGGCGAGCTCGTCCTCGTGGATCCGTTCGTCTCCCGCGCGACGGGCGCGAAGGTCGCGCGGGAGGGCTGTCTCTCCATCCCCCACCTCACGGCCAACGTGCGCCGGGCCACCGAGATCGCGCTGACGGCGCGCACACCGGCGGGTCAGGCGCGCGAGCTCGAGTCGGAGGGCTTCGAGGCGCGCTGCCTGCTGCACGAGATCGACCACCTCGACGGCCTGCTGTTCCTCGACCGGGTTGACTCGCTGGCCACGGACGTCTTTCGCCGCCAGACCTACCGATAGAGCCGTCTAGGTTGACGCACCAAAGTTCAGGCGCCTGAACGCGGCCTCCGATACAGGCCACGTGCCTCCCTTCGCCCTGCTCATCGCCGGGTTCTGCGTGCTGACTGCGCTGGGCGCCGTCGCCTGGCGCGCCGCTCGCCGGCGCGCCGTGGGCGCCGCCGTGGCGCAGGAGCGCCGGCGCCTGGCGCGGGTGCTGCACGACGACGTGGCCCAGGACCTGGCCTACATCTGCACCCGGGCGCGCCACCTGGCCCATCGCGGGGCCCACAAGCCCGACCTGCTCGACCTGGCCGACGTCGCCGCCTCGGCGCTCGACGGCACCCGCCAGGCGATCGCCGCCCTGCGCCGGTCCGACCACGTGCCCTTCCACGAGCTCTTCGACGCCACCGCGCTCGAGCTCGAGCACCGCGAGGGCGCGCGCCTGCGCTACGAGATCCCCACCGACTTCGACCCATCCGCCGAGCGCGGTGAGGCCCTGCTCGGAATCGTCCGCGAGGCCGTGATCAACGCCGCCCGCCACGCCAGCGCCAGCGAGGTGGAGGTGCGCCTCACGCGCGACCCCGACGTGCACCTGCACATCCGCGACAACGGCACCGGCTTCGACCCGCACACGCCGGCCGGTGGCTTCGGCCTGACGGGCATGCGCGAGCGCGCGCAGGTGGCCGGCGGAGTCCTCGAGCTCTCCTCGCGCCCGGGCGCGGGCACCGAGATCGACGTGGTGCTGCCGTGAGCGAGCGCATCCGCGTACTGCTGGCCGACGACCACGGCGCCACCCGCGGCGGCGTGCGCCTGGCCCTCCAGGGCCATGACATCGAGGTCTGCGCCGAGGCCGGCGACGCCGCCGGCGCGATCGAGGGCGCGCTGCGCGAGCGCCCGGACATCTGCCTGCTGGATATCTACATGCCCGGCGGCGGGGTCCGCGCGGCCGAGGAGATCCACCGCGAGCTGCCGGGCACGGCGATCGTGATGCTCACCGTCTCGGCCGATGCCGGGGACCTGTTCGACGCGCTGCGCGCCGGCGCCTCCGGGTACCTGCTCAAGGACTCCGATCCCTCGCGCCTCCCACATGCCCTGCGCGGGGTCCTCGAGGGCGAGGCCGCGCTGCCGCGCACCCTCACCGCCCGTCTGATCGAGGAGTTCCGCGAGCGCGGCCGTCGCCGGCGCCTGCGCCTGGGTCGCCGGCGGACCGTGGAGCTGACCCCCCGGGAGTGGGACGTCCTCGAGCTTCTCAACGAACGTCGTAGCACCGCCGAGATGGCCGAACGCCTCTCGGTCTCGCCCGTCACCGTGCGCCGCCACATCTCCGAGATCCTCCGCAAGCTGCGGGTCCCGGACCGCGCATCGGCGCTGCGGCTGCTCGAGCGGCGTTCAGACATCTGAACGAAAAGCGTTCAGGCACCTGAACGGAAGATGGGCCCGGCGGCTCATTGTCAGGCCCTCGCCGCGGGTCCATCCTGCTCGCTCTGTTCAGGACCATCCAGGTTCAGTCGCAGGAAGCGACTGCCGGCCCGGAGCCTCCCACCGACGTGGTAGCGCCTCGTGACCGCCGGCTGAGAAACGACAGGAGGTCATAGCGAAAATGACTCGCTTCTCAGTGCTCGCCCGGCATCCGCGCCGGTCGCTCGGGGCCCTCGCGATGCTGCTCGTAGCCGTTGGCGTGGCGGTCGGATCCGGCGCCAACTTCACGGCCAGCTCGGCGAATGCCTCGAACACGTTCAGCACCGGCACGCTGAGCGTGGGCAACTCCGTCAGCGGCGCCGTGCTGACCGCCTCGGGCCTTCGCCCGGGCGACTCGGCCAACGGCACGGTCGACATCAAGAACACCGGCTCGACGGCCGGCGACTTCTCGCTCTCGGAGTCCAACGTGACCGACAGCGACGCCGTCCATCCGCTCTCGGGCAAGCTCGACCTCGTGGTCACCGACTGCGGCTCGACCGCGTCGCCCGACTGCAGCACCGGGACGCAGGTGTACAGCGGCAAGCTCGGCTCGCTCACGTCCCAGTCCCTGGGCAACTACGCCGCGGGAGCCGAGCACCGGTTCAAGTTCGTCGTCAGCTTCCCCACCGGCTCGGGGGACGACGACTTCCAGAACGCCGATTCGAGCGTCGACTTCAACTGGAGCGCGACCTCGTAGCTGGAACGGGACCAGAGGTGGCGCCGCGGGGCAACCTGACCCGCCCCGCGGCGCTCCTCGCCCCCTCTTCTTCTCTCACCACGTGATGACACTTCGCTCCCACACCCAGCGCCTGGCCCGCCTCGCCGGCGGCGTCCTCGTGGCCGGCGCCGTGGCCCTGGCCGCGCTCATGCTGATCCCGGCGGCGATCGGCTTCCAGCGCTACGTCATCACGGGCGGCTCCATGACCGGCACCTACGACCGCGGCTCGCTCGTCTTCGACCGGCCCGTCCCCACCGCGCAGCTGCGCGAGGGCGACGTCATCACCTTCCGCCCGCCGCTCAGCGCGGGCATCGCCAGCCGCGGGCTGGTCACCCACCGCATCGCCGCCATCACGCGCAACCGCGGCGGCGAGCGCGTCTTCCGCACCAAGGGCGACGCCAACACGACCGCCGATCCCTACGCCTTCACCCTGCAGCGCGCGACCCAGGCGCGCGTGGCCTTCCACGTCCCCTTCATCGGCTTCGTCTTCGCAGCGCTGAGCGAGCGCACGGTGCGCATGCTCGTCATCGGGCTCCCGGCCCTGCTGATCGGCTTCGCCGTCGCCGCGGGCGTCTGGCGCGACGCCGGCCGCGAGGCGCGCCGCACCCGCGCGGACGCGCCGACCGCGGAGGCCAGCGCGTGATGCGCCGCCGCTCCCTGCTCCTGCTCTCCCTGGCCGTGCTGTGCCTGGGCGCCGTCGGCTTCTCCAGCGCGAGCTTCAGCGCGGGCTCCGACAACGCGGCCAACACGTTCGGCACCGCCGCTGACTTCGTCGCCCCCGTGGTCACCCTCACCGGCCCCGCCGACGGCGCCACGACGGACGGCACCCCCACCTTCAGCGGCACCGCCGGCAGCGCCTCGGGCGACTCGGACACTGTCAGGGTCGACGTCTACTCCGGCTCGACCGCCACCGGGACGCCCGTGGAGACGCTGACCACCACCGCCTCGGGCGGCGCGTACTCCGTCGACTCCGCCGGCCTCGCCGAGGGCACCTACACCGCCCGCGCGCAGCAGGACGACAACGGCGCGAACACCGGCCTCAGCTCGCCCGTGACGTTCACGGTCGACACCACCGCGCCCGCCCTCTCCCTGACCGCCCCGGCCGACGGCACGCGGACCGGCGACAGCACGCCCAGCTTCAGCGGCTCGACCGACGACGCCCACGACGTGCGGGTGAAGGTCTACAGCGGCTCCACCGTCGCCGGCAGCCCGGTGCAGACGCTGACCGCCACGGTCTCCGGCGGCTCCTACTCCGTCGACGCCTCCTCTCTGGGCGACGGCACCTACACCGCCCGCGCCGAGCAGGACGACTCGGTCGGCAACACCGGATTCAGCTTCCCCACCACCTTCACGGTCGACACGACGGCCCCGACCGGCGTGACCGTCACCACGCCCGCCCACAACAGCTCGACCAACGACACGACGCCGACGCTCAGCGGCGCCGCCGGCGACGCGGTGGGCGACAACGGCTCGGTGTCGGTCAAGGTCTACAGCGGCACCGGCACCGGCGGCGCCGTCGTCCAGACGCTCAGCGCGCCGCGCACCGGCGCCTCCTGGACCGTCGATGCCTCGGCCCTGGCCGCCGGTACCTACACGGTGCAGGCGACCCAGGGCGACGCCGCGGGCAACACGAGCACCGCGTCCAACGCCAACACCTTCGTCGTCGACACCACGGCGCCCAGCGGCCTGACGATGACCACGCCCCCCGCCAACACGAACGACACCACGCCGACCTTCAGCGGCGCGGCCGGCAACGCGACCGGTGACTCGACCGGCGTGACCGTGCGCGTGTACAGCGGCTCGGACACCAACGGCACCCTGGTGCAGACGCGCACCGCCACGCGGAGCGGCACGGCGTGGACGATCGACGCCTCCCCCGCGCTGGCCGAGGGCACCTACACCGCGCAGGCCGAGCAGACCGATGCCGCCGGCAACTCCAGCCTCTCGACCGCCCGCACGTTCAACGTCGACACGACCGGGCCCGCCCCCACCGTGACCTTCCCCGCCACCAGCACCCGCGTCAACGACTCCACGCCGACCTTCACCGGCACCGCCGGCGACGCCACGGGCGACAACTCGACGCTGACCGTCAAGGTCTACTTCGGCACGGGCACGGGCGGCACGGTCGTCCAGACCCTGACGGCCACGCGCAGCGGCACCGCCTGGAGCGTCACCTCGGGCCCGCTGACCAACGGCTCCACCTACACCGTCCAGGCCACCCAGGGCGACGCCGCCGGGAACGCGGGTACGGCGTCCAACGCCAACACCTTCGTCGTCGACACCTCCGCACCGACCGGAGTCACCGTCACCTCGCCGGCCAACAACAGCTTCACCAGCGACACGACGCCGACGTTCAGCGGCGGCGCCGGCACCGCCACCGGCGACGACACGACGCTGACGGTCAAGGTCTACAACGGCACCGGCACCGGCGGCACGGTCAACCAGACGCTCACGCCCACGCGCTCGGGGAACTCGTGGACGATCGGCGCCTCGACCCTGGCCGAGGGCACCTACACCGTCCAGGCCACCCAGGGCGACTCGGCCGGGAACTCCAGCAACTCCACGGCGAACACCTTCACCGTCGACACCACCGCGCCGGCCGGGGTGACCCTGACCTCGCCCGCCGACGGGGCCACGATCAACGACGCCACCCCGACGCTCACGGGCGCGGCCGGCAACGCCCCCGGTGACAGCACCAGCGTCGCCGTGAAGATCTACAACGGCACGGGCACGGGCGGCACGGTGGCCAAGAGCTTCAACGCCACCCGCGCGGGCGCGGCCTGGTCGGGCACGAGCACCTCGCTGACCGACGGCACCTACACCGCCCAGGTCACCCAGAGCGACTCCGCGGGCAACACGAGCGCCGTCTCCAACGCCAACACGTTCACCGTCGACAGCACCTCTCCCACCGTCACGGCGACGGTGGCCTCGACCTCCTCCGGGACCCCCGTCGGCTCGGGCGGCTTCGTGGCGCCGAGCGGCACCTACGTGGTGTACGCGAACGCGAGCGATGCCGGCTCGGGCCTGACGGGCACCGTGACGGCCAACGTCGCCAACATCACCACCGGCCAGACCGCGGTCGCGCTGACCTTCGATGCCACGGGCGTGAGCGTCGGCGGCACGACCTACCACTACGTCAGCGCGGAGAAGACGGCCAACTCGGGCCTGTCGAGCGGTAACAAGAGCTACACCGTCAGCGCGCCGGACAGCGCCGGCAACACCGGCACCTTCACCGGCAACGCCGTGTCGGACACGAGCGCGCCGAGCAACAGCCTCGCCAATCCCGGCTCGTTCATCGGCGGGACGATCTCGCTCGACAGCACCGCCTCCGACAGCTCGTCCGGGATCGCCTCCGTCGTCGTCCAGCGCTCCCCGGCCGGCGCGGGCACCTGGACCACCGTGTGCACCGACACGAGCTCGCCCTACTCCTGCTCGCTGGACACCACGACGCTGACCGACGGCGCCCTCTACGACCTCCGCTCGATCGCGACCAACAACGCCGGCCTGGCCACCACCAGCACGCAGAGCAACAAGCGCGTCGACAACACCGCGCCCACGCTCACCGGCTTCACCGTTCCCGCCGCCCCGCTCTCCGGTTCGGTCACGCTGAGCGCGACCTCGACCGACTCCGGCGCCAACTCCTCGGGCGTCGGCGGCGTGACCTTCGAGGTCTCGCCGGCCGGCGCGGGCACCTGGACCACGGCGTGCAGCGACTCCAGCTCGCCGTACTCCTGCTCGTACTCGACCACGGCCCTGACCAACGGCAGCTACGACTTCCGCGCGGTCTCCACCGACAACGCGGGCAACACGACCACCGCGGCCACGGTTACCCGCTCGGTCGACCAGCCCCACGGCTCCGACATCCAGGCCAACACCGGCGGCAACAACACGGTCGGCGCCGGCGACAGCCTCACCTACACCTTCGACGAGGCCGTCAGCCCGTCCTCGATCGTCAGCGGCTGGAACGGCTCGGCCATGACGGTGACCGTTCGCCTCAACTCGGCCGGCTCCAACGACTCGATGACGCTCTACGACTCGGCCAACACCAACCAGCTGGGCATCGGCACGGTCCTCACCGGCGGGAGCTACATCGGCGGCGCCACGTGCAACTACTACCGCTGGTCGAGCTCCTCCATGGTCATGTCGGGCTCCACGGTGACCGTGACGCTCGGCGGGACGCCGACGGCCTCCGGCGGCTGCACCCTCTCGGCCGGCGGCACGAACCACGACCTGTCGTGGACCCCGGTCAACACGATCAAGAACCCCGCCGGCGCGTCGCTCGTCGTCGCGACGGTCAACGAGAGCAACCACGACACGGACTTCTGACCATGCGAACCGCTCACCCCCACACCGCCCGCCGCGCCGCCCGCCTCACGGTGGCGACCGTGGCCGGCGCCCTCTCGGCCGTGGCCGTCGTCCTCGCCGCCGGCGGTTCGCCCCAGTCCTCCGGCGGGATGTCACCCGCCATGGCCCTGCGTGCCACCGGCCCGCTGGCCATCGACAATTCCCGGGAAGGGTCCGCCGTCCTGACGGCGGCCGGAATGGCTCCCGGCCAGTCACAGACCGGTCTCGTCGACATCAAGAACGCGAGCGGCATGGATGCCACCTTCGCGCTGGCGCAGTCGCACGTGACCGGTCCGGCTCTGGCCGGGAGCCTCAACCTCGCGGTGGTCGACTGCGGCGCGTTCGCCGGCACCACGGCCCCCACCTGCGACGCCGGCGACCCGCAGGTCTACTCCGGCGCGCTGAACGGGCTGACCTCCCGGGCGCTGGGCACCTACGCCGGGGGCGCGACCCATCGCTATCGCTTCAGCGTGGTCTTCCCGAACGGGACGGCCGCGCACGACAACGCGCTCCAGAACGCGGTCTCCAGCGTGCAGTTCGACTGGTCCGCGGAGGCTCCCGAGCCGACGACCACCACTCAGCCCCCCGTGACCACGGTTCCCCCCGTCACCACGACGCCGCCGACCACCACGACCGGCAACGGGGGCGGCACGCTGAATCCGTCCGGCTCGGGCAACGGCAGGCCGAAGTACACGCTCGGCCTCCCGGGCAACTCGAGCGACGCGAGCCGGCTCAGCTTCATGGCCATCTGCGACCGGGCCTGCACCCTGACCGTCGGCGGCACGCTGAGCGTCCAGGGCACGCGCCGGGCCTACAGGCTGCGCAGCGTGACGCAGCGGCTGAAGCCCGGGGTTCGCTTCACCATCCGCGTCCCGTTCTCCGCGACGGCCCGCAGGGCTCTGGCCAAGGCCCTCAAGCAGGGCAAGCGCGGCACCGCGAAGCTGACGGTGACGATCCGCAACGGCAGCGCCTCCTCGACGTCGCGCAGGACGATCGTCATCCGGCGCAAGAAGCGCTAGGCGGGTGTCGACGCCCGAGTTCCACGCCCGGGTCACGGGGCTCACGGCCACCGTGACGCCCGGGCGCCGGCGCCGCGAGGCCGAGCGAGTCCTCACGGAGGGCTACGCCCACGCGCTCGGGCTCGAACGCCGGCTGCGCGGCCTGGAGCGCGAGATGGAGCGCATCGCGCCGCACGCCGACGAGGCCGAGGCGGCCCAGCGGCTGCGGCGGCTGGCCCCCGAGACCCGGGCGGTGCGCGACGAGCTGGACGGCCTGCGCGAGCGCCTGGGCGAGCTGAAGGCGGCGATCGCCGCCGTGCCCGCCCGCTAGCCGCTCACACGATCCGCGAGCGCACCGCGTACACCGCGGCCTGAATGCGGTTCTCCACCTGAAGCTTCATGAGGATGTTGGAGATGTGGTGCTTGACGGTCGGGAGGCTGATCGTCAGGGCGTCGGCGATCTCGGCGTTGTCACGGCCCTCGGCCACGAGGCGCAGCACCTCCAGCTCGCGCGGGGAGAGCGTGGCGTCGAGGCGGTCGGACGGGGCGCCGGCCAGGCTCTCGCGCACGACGCTCAGCAGCCCGCCGGCGATCCGCGGCGTGATCGCCGCCTCCCCGGCGGCCGCGGCTCGCACGCCCGCCACCAGCTCGTCCATCGCCGACTCCTTGAGCAGATAGCCGCACGCCCCGGCGACGATGGCGTGCGTGACGTCGTCCTCGTCGGCGGAGATCGTCAGGACGAGCACCCGCGTGGCCGGCGCCTGTGCGGTCAGACGGCGCGTGGCCTCGATCCCGCCCATCCCGGGCAGGCTGAGGTCCATCACGACGACGTCGGGCGCGGTGGCGGCGACCGCCTCCAGCCCGGCCTCGCCGTCGCCGGCCTCACCGACGACGTCGATCCCCGCCTCCTCGAGGACCTCGCGCAGCCCGCGGCGAAACAGCTCGTGGTCGTCGACCACGACCACGCGCGGCGTGGCTGGCGCGGGCACAGGGGGCATCGGACAGACGTTCGCCTCAGAACGCCGAAAACCTGGCCATTCCTCTCGGTGATCCGGCCAGTCCGGACGCCTGCGCTCACACCTGGGAACCGATGCACCGAAGCCGTGAGCGATGCCGCGATCGCCCCTCCGCCTGCGGCGCCGGCCGCTGAAGCTCCCCGCACTGGCCCTCACGGGCCTGGCTCTCCTGGCTCCCGGCGCCCTCGCCGCCTCCCCGGCCGGCGCCACGCCCCTCGTCGTCGGGGTCTCCGGCGCTCCGTCCTCGCATGCCCTCGGCGCCGCCGGAGTGCGCCGCGGCGCGGCGGTTCCCGGGGTGCGGGCGATGCGCGTGACCACGCAGGCGCCGGCCACCGACGCCGCGCGCGCCCTGCGCGAGGTGCCCGGAGTGCGCTATGCCGAGCCCGTCTACCGCTATCGCCCGTCCGCCCTGCCCGACGACGCCCTCCTCCCCCGCCAGTGGGAGCTGATCCATGCCCCGGCGATGGGCGCCCCGAGCGCCTGGCGCCAGGCCGGCTCGGCGCCCGTGACCGTGGCCGTCGTCGACACCGGCGTGGACCTCGGCCATCCCGACCTGATCCAGAACGCCTGGACGAATCCCGGCGAGATCCCGGGCAACGGCATCGACGACGACGCCGACGGCCTTGTGGACGACATCCACGGCTGGAACTTCGCCACCGGCACGCCCGACGTGTCGGACTCCGAGGGCCACGGGACCTCCGTCGCCGGCGTGATCGCCGCCCGCGGCGGGAACGGGATCGGCATCGCCGGCGTCGCCTGGCGCGCCCGCGTGATGGCGCTCAAGGTCACCGGCGCCGACGGCTCGGCGACCTCCGACCACGTCGCCGCGGCGATCGCCTACGCCGTCGCGCACGGCGCCCGGGTCGTCAACGTCAGCCTCAACGGGCCCGACCGCAGCGCCGCGATGGAGGATGCCGTGCGCGCCGCGCAGGACCGGGGCGTGATCGTCACCGCGTCGGCGGGCAACGACGGAGCCGACCTCGACGGCGCCCCCTCGTATCCCGCGTCGTATCCCGAGAGCGCCGTGGTCGCGGTCGGCGCCACCGAGCGCGACGGCGGGCCGGCGGCCTTCTCCAACCGCGGGTCGGCGGTCGACGTCTACGCCCCGGGGACGGACATCCTCTCCACCGACCACGGCGACGAGTACGCGACGCGCAGCGGGACCTCCCTCGCGGCCCCGCACGTCGCCGGCACCCTGGCGCTGCTGGCCGGCGTCCGGCCGGCGCTCAACGGCGCACAGCTCCTCGCCGCCCTGCGCGGCGGGACCCGTTCCCGTTCGGGCGTGCGCACCGTGGACGCCGGCGCCAGCCTGGCCTCCGTCCTGCCCACCCCGCGGATCTCGCGGCTGCACGCCGTGCGCCGCGGCCGCCGGGGCCACGTGCGGCTGACCTGGCGCGCTCCGCACGGGGTGGCCGCCGGCGCCTACGTCGTGTGGGCCGGCACCCACCGCGTGGCGGTCGTGCACAGCCGCGGCGACCACCTCCCCCGCACGGCGGCCACCGTGTTGCGGGTCCGCCACGCGCGCTGGCGCGTGACGGTGATCGTCTAGGCGCTAGAGGTTCTTGACCTCTTCGGTGATGTCCGCGACCGCCGACTTGGCGTCGCCGAAGAGCATCTGGGTCTTGTCGTCGTAGTAGAGCTCGTTGTCGATGCCGGCGAAGCCGGGATTCATCGACCGCTTGATGACGATCACGGAGTGCGACTCGTTGACGTTGAGGATCGGCATGCCGTAGATCGGCGACTCGGGGTTCGTGTTCGCCGCCGGGTTCGTGACGTCGTTGGCGCCGATGACCAGTGAGACGTCCGTGCGCGAGAACTCCGGGTTGATGTCGTCCATCTCCTTGAGCTGGTCGTAGGGCACGTCGGCCTCGGCCAGCAGGACGTTCATGTGGCCCGGCATGCGGCCCGCCACCGGATGGATCGCGTACTTGACCTCGATGCCGCGCTTCTCCAGCTCCTTGGCCAGCTCGCGCACGGCGTGCTGGGCCTGGGCGACCGCCATGCCGTAGCCGGGCACGATGACCACCTGGTGGGCGTAGGAGAGCTGGATCGCGGCGTCGGCGGCGCTGGTCGACTTCGCGGTCTTGCCCTCCGATCGGCCCCGGCGCCCGCCGCCAGGGTCCCGCCGCCGAAGCCGCCCGCGATGATGTTCGGGATCGAGCGGTTCATGGCGTCGGCCATGAGCTTGGTGAGGATCGAGCCCGACGCGCCGACGAGCATGCCCGCGACGATCAGCGCCGTGTTGTTAAGCGCGATTCCCGCGGCGGCCGCGGACAGGCCGGTGAAGGCGTTGAGCAGCGAGATCACGACCGGCATGTCGGCGCCGCCGATGGGCAGCACGACGAAGTTGCCGAGCAGCGCCGCGGTGACCAGCAGGGCGATGATCAGGATCTCCTGGTCGCTGCCGGCCGCGATCGCCACGCCGCAGGCGATCGGCGGCGAGGAACAGCGCCAGGTTGACGAACTGCTGGGCGCGACCGAGCGAGATCGGCCGCCCCGGGATGATCTCCTGGAGCTTGCCGAAGGCGATGTTCGAGCCCCAGAAGGAGACCGAGCCGACGATGGCGCCGAACAGGGAGAAGATCGCGATGTACGTGGGCTCGAAGGCGTAGCCGTCGGTCTTGCGGAACTCGACCCAGGCGATCAGCGCCACCGCGCCGCCGCCGACGCCGTTGAACAGCGCCACCATCTGCGGCATCGCGGTCATCTTCACGTTGCGCGCCGCGGGGACGCCGACGGCGTGCCGATGGCGATGCCGATCGCGATCAGGCCCCAGTTGCCCATCCCGTCGATCAGCAGCGTCGCGACGACGGCGATCGCCATGCCCACGGCGGCGATCTGGTTGCCGCGCACCGCCGTGCGCGGCCCGCTCAGCTGCATCAGGCCGTAGATGAACAGCGAGAACGCGACGATGTAGGCCGACCGGATGAAGTTCGGGTCGTGGAGGAACGACGTCGCGGTGATCACTCGGACGGCTCTTCCTTCTTGGCCTCGGGCTTGGCCTTGAACATCTCGAGCATGCGGTCTGTGACGAGGAAGCCGCCGACCACGTTGATCGTCCCGAAGATGATCGCGATCACGAGCAGGATCTTGTTCAGCGTGCCCTCGCCCGGAGAGCCCGAGGACGATGAGGCCGCCGAGGATCACGATGCCGTGGATCGCGTTGGTGCCCGACATCAGCGGCGTGTGCAGCGTGTTGGGCACCTTGGAGATGACGGCGAAGCCGACGAAGCCGGCCAGGACGAGGATGGCGAGGTTGGTGATGAGCATCAGGCGGCCGCTCCCGCGGCCTGCTTGGCGCCCTCGTTGACGATCTCGCCGCCGCGCGTGATGCACGCGCCGGCGATGATCTCGTCGTCGAAGTCGAGGGTCAGCGCGCCGTCCTCGCCGGTCATGAGCTCGAGCAGCGATGAGATGTTGCGCGCGTAGAGCTGGGAGGCGTGCTCGGCCATCGTGCTGGGCACGTTGAGCGGGCGCCGCGATCGTGACGTCGTGCTCGACGACCGTCTCCCCCGGCTCGGTCAGCTCGCAGTTGCCGCCGGCCTCGCCCGCGAGGTCGACGATGACCGACGCCGGGCTTCATGCCCTCGCACGGCCGCGGCGGTGACGAGCTTCGGGGCCGGGCGCGCCCGGGACGAGCGCCGTCGTGATGACGACGTCGAAGGTCCGCCGATCGCCTCGGTCGAGCTCCTGCTGCTGGGCGGCCTTCTCCTCGTCGGTGAGCTCGCGGGCGTAGCCGCCCTCGCCCTCGGCGCCCTTGCCGGCCTCGAGCTCGAGGAACGTCGCGCCCAGCGACTCGACCTGCTCGGCGACGGCGGCGCGCACGTCGTAGCCGGTGACCTGCGGCGCCGAGCCGGCGCGCCGTGGCGATCGCCTGCAGGCCGGCCACGCCGGCGCCGAGCACGAGCACCTTGGCCGGGCGGATCGTGCCCGCGGCGGTCATCAGCATCGGGATAGAAGCGGCCCAGGTCCTGAGCTCCGAGCAGCGCGGCGCGATAGCCGGCGACGTTGGCCTGCGAGGACAGCGCGTCCATCGACTGGGCGCGTGAGATGCGCGGGATGGACTCGAGGGCGAAGGCGGTCGACGCCCGGCGTCGGCAAGAGCGCCGAATGGTCTCCGGGCGCGGTCAGCGGCTGCAGGAAGCCGATGAGGACGCCGTCCGGGCGCAGAGCCGGCCGATCTCCTCGGCGGCTGGGCGGGGCGACCTTGACGACCACGTCGGCGCCCCACGCGGCGTCGGCGTCCGACGACCTTCGCGCCGGCCTCCTCGAACAGCGCGTCGGGGATCAGCGCGGCCTCGCCCGCCCCGGCCTCGCACGACGACCTCGTGCTCTGTCTGGGTCAGCTTGCGCGACGACCTCGGGGACGAGCGCGACGCGGCGCTCGCGCTCCGCGGTCTCCTTGGGGACACCTACTCGCATAGCGGGGCGGGAACCCTAGTGCGTCCTCTGCGGACGACCATGTTCTAGGTGAGTGCGGGCCATCGCGACGCCCGTGACCATGCCCCGGCCGCGGGCCAACGCGCAGCATCGGGGTGCGCGGCGCGAGCGCAGCGGAGGCGCGCGGCGGCGCTGCGCCGCCGGACGCGCCGGTCTTGGCGCTGCGCGGGGGCGCCGGCGCCGCCGCCGGAGGCCGCCGCCGCGCCCGCCCGGCGGGCGACGCGGCCGCAGCGGGCAGCGCCTTTCTCGCCAGGGCCATCACCGCCTGCGCGGTCACCCACACCGGCGTCTGCGCGCTGGTGCGCGAGTAGCGCACCGCCCCGCTGCCCTGCGTGAGCGAGCGCAGGTAGGCCGAGCGGCTGCGCGAGCCCGCCGCGGCGCACGCCGGTCGGGTTGTGCCCGGCCGCGACGAAGCGCCTGGACCGCGTAGGCGGTGGACTGCGCGTTGGAGGACTCGCCCGGCGCGAGCGGCGAAGCCGCCGTCGGGGTTCTGGTGGCGGCGCAGGAAGCTCACCGCCGCGGCGTCACCGCGCGCGAGGCGCGCCGCCGCCGGCGGCCAGCGCCTGGAGCGCCGCGCCGGTGTCGTCGATCGTGCTCTGGCCGCCGCGCGCGCCGAGCCGTTGAAGCCGCCGTCGGCGTTCTGCTGGCGGGCGACCCACGCGCCGCGAGCGCCGGGCGCCGGCCGTCCTCGACCGCCCCGCGGCCCGCAGCGCGAGAACGCCGAACGACGTGTAGCACGACGCTGGCCGGCGAGCGAGCCGTCGCCACGCCGGTGGCGCTCGAGCGCCGGCGACGAGGTCGCGGCCGCCGAAGCTGCGCGGGCTCGCCCCCGACGCGCGCGAGCACGAGGATCGTGCGCTCGAGCTCGCCGGTGTCGGTGAGGTCGCCGGCATGGCCGCGCGGATGTAGTCGAGCGCCGAATGCCCGCCGCGGCGCACGTCGGCCGGGTTGCGGCCCGTGGCCGCCAGCCCGAGCGCCGTCCAGCCCGTGTAGAGCTGCGAGGAGCCGGTGCCGGGGGCCGCGCCCCAGCCGCCGTCGGAGTTCTGTGCGTGCTCCAGGTAGGCGCGCGCGCGTGGCGCCGGCGCGCCGGCGCGGCACGAGCGCGCAGGGCGAGGGCCAGCGCGACGAGCGGCGCGGCCGCCGCGGGCGCGCGGGCGCCAGGTGACCTCGAAGCGCCCGCGGAAGCGCGCGAGCGCGCGCAGCAGCGCCGGCCCGAAGGCCAGGGCGAAGGCGACGTTGCCGACGGCGTGGGCGAGGTCGAACGGGCAGCGCCGTGCCCGCGATCGCCGAGGTAGGCGCCGAGCGTGTGGTCGCCGGTGAAGGTGACCCAGGTGAGAAGTTCATGATCGCGCCGAACGCCAGGCCCGCCGCGCCGCACGCGGCCGCCAGCGGTGAGCCGCCCGGGCGCCCGCGGCGTCAGGCGCCCGAGCACGGCGCCGGCGAGGCCGCACCAGGCCCCAGGCGGCCATCTGCCACGGCGTCCACGGGCCCTGGCCGAAGAACAGGTTGGAGCGCCAGCGCGGCCACCGCGCCGACGGCGAAGCCGGGCGCGCCGCCCAGGGCGCGCCCCGGCGATCAGGACGATGTCGGTCGTCGGCTTGACGTTGGGCAGCGGCGCGAAGGCGATGCGGCCCAGCGCGGCCAGCGCGGCGAGCGTCGCCACGAGCGCGAGGACCCGCGCCGACGGGTGCGTGCGCTCGTACCAGGCGAACGCCGGCCGCCAGCGCGAGCGCCGAGCACCGAGAAGGAGGCGAGCGGCCAGCTCACGCGAGCCACCTCCACGGTCATGCGGCGCGCGCAGCAGCTCGGCGCCCTCCTCGGGAGCAGCGCGCCGCCGGCGCCGCCGAGGATGCGCGCGGTCTCGGTGGCGAAGTACCAGCCGCCGGCGAGCATCTCGGCGGTCGGGCCGTCGGCGACGACCTCGCCGTCGCCGAGCAGGACGACGCGCTGCGCGAACGCGGCGGCGAACTCGGCAGTCGTGCGTGGCGACGATCACCGCCGCGCCGGCGCGCCGCCAGCTCGCGCAGATGCGACGGCGAGCTCGCCCTTGCGCGCGCGGTCCATGCCGCGCGTCGGCTCGTCGAGGCACACCGCCGCCGGCGGGCTCGCCCGTCGCCCAGGACGATCGCCAGCGCGAGGCGCTGGCGCTCGCCGCCGGAGAGGTCGCGCGGGTGGCGCTCGGCCAGGGCCGTCGAGCCCGCCCGCGCCAGCGCGGCGGCCGCGCCTCGTCGCCCACGCGCTCGTGCACGAGGTAGTCGCCGGGGTTCTGGAGCAGCAGCGCCACGCGGCCCGCGGCGCGCACGCGCCCGCGGCGTGGGCTCGAGCAGGCCGGCGGCCAGGCGCAGCAGCGTCGACTTGCCCGGCGCCGTTGCGGCCCATCAGCGCGACGCGCTCGCCGGGCGCGACCGCGAGGTCGACGCCGCGCAGGGCGGCCCGGCCCGTCCGGCCACTCCAGCCACGTTCCGGACAGGCGCAGCGCCTCGCGCGTCGCGGCGGCGGCGACGACGGGCCGGCGGCGCGGGCGGCGGCGGCGCTGACTCCTCGCGCGAGGGCAGAAGCCCGTGCGCGCGCAGCGTCCGGCGCGCCTCCTTGACCCCGGCCGGCGGCGGGCGCAGGCCGGCGCGGCGAACAGGCGGCGCCCGGCGTCTGCAGCGCCGGGCATTCCGCGGCGGCCCACTCAGGAACTCCCGGGGCGGCGCGTCGCAGGCGACCGCGCCCGTCCTGCAGCGCGATCACCCGGTCGGCGGCGGCGAGGCAGCGCTCGAGGCGGTGCTCGGCGAGGAGCGACGGTCGTCCCCCACTCCTCGTTGAGGCGGCGCAGCAGCCAGATCAGCTCGTCGCCGGCGACCGGGTCGAGCTGCGAGGTCGGCTCGTCGAGCAGCGACCAGCTGCGGGCGGCCGGCGAGCGCGGCGCCGAGCGCGACGCGCTGCAGCTCGCCGCCGGAGAGCTCGGCGGTCGGGCGGTCGAGCAGATGCGCGATGCCGAGCGCCAGCGCCGCCTCCTCCACCCCGCGCGCGACCGCCGCGGCGCGGCCCGCCGCGGTTCTCCAGCGCGAAGGCGAGCTCGGCGCGCACCGTGCCCATGACGACCTGCGTCTCGGGGTCCTGGAACAGCGTCCCGCACGGCCGCGGCGAGCTCGCCCGGGCCGTGCTCGCGCGTGTCCAGCCCGGCGGCCTCGACGCGGCCCGCGAACTCGCCGCCGTGGAAGTGCGGCACGAGGCCGCACGGCGGCGCGCAGCAGCGTGGACTTCCCCCCGCCCGACAGGCCCGGCGAGACGACGAGCTCGCCCTGGCTCGACCGCCAGCGTCGACGTCGCGCAGCGCCGGCCGCCGCGGCGTCCGGGTAGCGGTAGGTCAGGCCCTGTCGACGTCGCAGCGCGCTCACCGGACGATCCCCCGGCGCTCGGCGAACGGCGCGCAGCGGCGACCGCCGACGATGCGCCGCGGCCAGCAGCGCGCTCGGCCGGGCCGGCGTCCAGCGCGAGCGCCGGGTAGGCCGCGAAGCCGGCCAGCGCCGGCGACCGGGCCGCCGAGCACGAGCGCCGACGAGCGCCAGGCCGCGGACGAGCGAACGCGAGGTCGTGGCGCGACCACGGGCGCGCGCAGGCGCGGCGGGCGCCGGGCCGCGCCGTAGCCGCGGACCTCGAGCGTGGCCGCGACGTCGACGGCGCGGTCCAGCGCGCCGCGCGGTCACGGCGCGCACGACCGCCAGGCGCGGCGCCGGCGCGCCCGGCCGGCAGCGCTGCGCGTCGGCCATCGCGCCGCGCGTCGCGGGCGAGCACGGGGACCATCCGCGTGGCGAGCGTCGCCGTCAGCGCCGAGCGAAAGGAGACCCGGCGGAACAGCCGCAGCACCTCGTCGGGGTCGACGGCGGCGGAGTAGAGCGCGAAGGCGAGCGATGACGCACGACCGCGCGCAGCCCGAGCGACGAGCGCCGTAGACGACCGCCTCGAGCGTGATGTCGACCTGCCCGAGCACCGGGCACGAGCCCAGCCGCGGCGATCACCGTCAGCCCGTCGCGGGCGACCAGCGGGTTGATCGAGCGCGATCAGCAGCGCGAGCGGCAGCGCGAGCGCACGCCGCCCGGCGAAGCTCGCGGCCCACGCCGGCCGAGCACGCCCGGCGGCCAGCGACGGCGGCCAGCGTCGCGCCGAGCACGAGCGGGTGGTCGGAGAGCAGCGCGAGCAGCGCCAGCGCGCGCGCAGTAGGCGCAGCCCGCCGCCGCCCGGGCGGCGTGCAGCGGGCTGGCGCGGCGGCGGTAGATCATCCGGCCGTCCCCGGGCACGGGCAGCTCGCGCGAGCCCGCCGAGGGCGAGCGCGAAGCGGTTGCGCAGCGCGCTCTCGCGCAGCGCGCGCGGCGGCGGCCAGCGCGCCGTCGGCGTCGGTGCCGGTCACGACCCAGGTCGGCTGCTGCGTCCGCGCAGGCGCGTGGCGGCGATCAGCCCGGCGCCGGGCCCCAGCGGAGCCCCGGCCGCGCCCGCGCCGCGTCGAGGAGCGCGCAGGCGCGACCCGTCCGCGCTGAAGGTGCGCGAAGACGCCGCTGTGCTGCGGGCCCTGCTCGATGCGCCGCACCACCCGGTCGGCGCCGCAGGCTGCGCCACGGCCCGACGAGCACGCGCAGGGTCTCGGTTCCGCCGCCGGTGCCGAAGGCCGAGCGAGGCGACCTTGACCCCGACGGCGGCCAGCCGGTCCTTGGCCGCCTGGCAGGCCGGGCCCGCGTCGCCGGTGCAGGCGATCTGCGCGGGCAGCCGCTTGCCCCGCGTCCCCGGCAGGAAGGGCTCGGGGAACGAGCCGACGACCGCGGGGACGCCGTGCGCGGCTCCCCAGTCGTGGCGGTCCCACCAGACGCGGTCGCCCGCGTGCAGGCGCGTGGCCGCGGCGCCCTGGGCGGCCTCGATGCCGTTGACGTAGTAGAACCAGTCGACGGGGCGCCCGGCGTCGACGCCGCCCGCGAGGCCGTCGATCGACTGCACGAAGCCCCCGCCGTAGCGCGTGGCGACCTTGAAGCGGCGCTGCAGGAAGCGCATCACGGTCTCGCTGCCCGGCGTCTTGGAGACCCGGGCCGAGCCCACGGTGCGCGCCCCGAAGTCCCGCGTCACCACGATCGACACGCCCGACGCGCCCTTGCCCGCGCCCAGCCCGCATCCGCCCGCGAGCAGGCAGGCCAGGGCCGCGGCCAGGACGCCGATCCGCCTCACCCGACGCCAACCTCCGCGGGGAACGAGGGCACCAGGCCGCTCGCCGTGGCCGTGACCTCGCGCCTGCCCGGCGTGGCCGGGACGGTGGCGCTCACCGTGCCGTCGGCGGCCGTGCTCAGGGCGGCGCCGGCGAAGCGGACGGTCGCGCCCGCCACGGGCGCACCTCGGCCCCGATCGTCATAGCCGCGGACGGTGAACGTCACGGGCTCGCCCGCGGCCACGCGGGCGGGCCTCGCCGTGACCTCGAGCGTGCGCTGGCAGCCCCTCGCCCCCTGACGGCACCAGAACCACAGCACGTGCCCCCCGGCGGCCACCCGCGGCGAGCCGGCGCTCACGCCGGGAGCCCGGTGCCCGACCTTGTAGACCCAGCCGTTGACGGCCGCCGCGCGCTCGCCGCGGATGCGCTCGACGAACAGCGAGCCCGAGCCGCAGCCGTAGTCGCGCATCCCCAAGCTCAGCCGGGTGGCGGCGAGCGCCGCCAGCGGCGTGTTGGCCGCGACGGCGCAGCGCGTGCGCCCGACCTTCACGTGCGTGGCCCGCGCCGTGACCGTGGTGGCGGAACGCACCAGAGAGCTGCGCCCCGCGACCATGACGTCGACCCGGCGGGCGGGCGCGGCCAGGGCGGGCGCGGCCAGGCTCACCGCTCCCGCCGCCACGAGCGCCGCCGCCACGGCTCGCCTCATCGCCCACCGCCCACGTAGAAGAGCGAGTAGGCGTCCTGGCGCAGGCCGTCGCCGTCGATCGCCGTGGCGTGCAGGTCATAGCGCCCGGTCCCCAGCCGCGCGGGCAGCAGATAGGACCAGTCCGCCCGGTCGCCGAGCTTGTAGAAGAACCCGCGGGTGCCGCACGGCCGCGTGCGCCACTTCTCGTTCTTCACGCTCCAGAAGGCACAGTGACCGTGCGCCACGCGCCGCAGCCGCAGCCGCACCGCCGACAGCGCGCCGGTCCCCAGGTCGACGTGGCCCTTGAGCAGCCGGGGCCCCTTCTTGGCCGCGAAGTGCTGACCGGGGGTCAGGCCGAGCAGCGAGGAGTGCGGCGCGCGGATCTCCGAGGGCGTCAGCGTCCCGCCGCCGGACGAGCCGGTCCCGCAGGTGCCGTCGTCGCCGGAGTGCACGCAGGTGCTGACGGCGTTGGAGCGCACGGCGTTGGCCGCGGTCGCCTTGCTCGCCTGAGTCCCCGCGGCGGCGAACGTGACGGCGACCTTGCCGTCGGCGCCCGTGGTCTGACCGTCCACCGTCGCGCCGGCGACGGGCGAGCCGTCGGAGGCGTCGGTGACGGTGAACGTCACGGGCTGGCCGGTCGAGGCGCTCGCCGGCCCCGCGAGCTGGAGGATCTTCTCCGACCCGGTGACCCGCGCGAACAGCACCCGGTCACCCGGCTGGACGCGGGTCTGGCACATCCCCGCCGAGGCGAACGCGCCGTTGAGGTAGAAGGCCCAGAAGGTCTGGTCGACGCTGAAGTCGGGCTTCTCGCCGTTGACGCTGTCCAGGAAGAGGTCGTCGCCGCCCGAGGCGCTGGGCGCGAAGTAGTTGGCCACGAAGGCGAACGACCCGCCCTGGGCGGCGTCCGCCAGAGCGGAGCCGGCCGTCGGGGACGGGGTCCCGCCGTTGCCGTTGTTGGTGCCGTCGCACGTGTGGGCGCCGGTCCCGTCGTGTCCGTCCACCGTCCGGGTGTCGGTCGTGACCGGCCCGTCGAACGGCGTCGAGCTCTTGCCTTCGATGCGCAGCGACACCGTCACCGGCGAGGCCGCCGCCGATGCGGCGGCGAACAGCGACACGACCAGGGCCGCGAGTGCGGCGCGGGCCGCCAGAGAACGCAGATCCACCATATGAGCCACCCCTTTCCACGAGGGCTTGTTGGGCTTGCCGCCGGTGGCAGGTCTCCTGGCTCGCCGGGTTAGTGCCCCTCCGCGCCTTCCCAAGCTGCCGTCGGCGGCTCAGTGGCTGCGGGCTCGTCACGAGCGCGCGTGCGGCGGGCGTTCCCCGGTCACAGTGGCGGGTCCGCGCCGGATTCTCACCGGACTTCCCGTTACCAACCGGCCTCTACGGCCGGGCATCGTATCCTGCGAGCGGTGACCGTCAACCTCACCCGCATCTACACCCGGCTCGGCGACGGCGGGGAGACCCATCTGGGCGACATGAGCCGGGTCCCCAAGACGCATCCGCGCATCGAGGCCTACGGCACGGTGGACGAGCTGAACTCCCTGATCGGGGTCGCCCTCACCGTCGAGGGTCTCCCGCCGGCGCACGCGGAGTGGCTGCGCCGGGCCCAGAACGACCTGTTCGACGTCGGCGCCGACCTGTCGGTGCCCGAGGGCGACGAGCGCGAGCGCCTGCGCGTGCGTCCCGAGCAGGTCCGGTGGCTCGAGGAGGCGTGCGACGAGGTCAACGCCGACCTGCCCAAGCTGCGCTCGTTCCTGCTGCCCGGCGGCAGTCCCGCGGCCGCGCATCTGCACGTGTGCCGCACGGTCTGCCGGCGCGCCGAGCGCCGCGCGCTGGACGTCGACGGCGCCAACCCCGAGGTGGTCCGCTACCTCAACCGGCTCTCGGACCTGCTGTTCATCCTCGCCCGCGCCGCGAACGCGGGAGGCGCCGAGCCCCTGTGGGAGCCCGGCGCCTCGCAGGCGGACTGAACCGGTCGCCCTAGCGGCGCAGTGCCGCGGCGAAGCCGCCGGCGACGGCCGCGCCGGTGGCGGCGATCATCGCGGCGACGAACACGAACGTCGTGTGGGCCTGGGCGTAGTGCAGGGCGGCCTCGGGCCGGGCGGCGGTGATCGCGGCCAGGCCGACCACGAGGAGCACAACGCCGGCGGCCACCGGGCCCAGGGAGGCGCCCCAGCGCACGACGGCCTCGCGGCCGGTGCGGGCGGGCCAGCGGTCGCCGGCGGCCCACAGGCCGGCCACGGCGAGCGTCATCCACAGCGCGGCGACGAGGTAGCCCGCGAGGACGTCGCTCGGGTAGTGCCAGCCGAGGCTGAGCAGGGCGTAGGAGACGGCGATGGCCAGCAGGGCGCCGGCCATGGCGGCGGTCGGGCGCCAGCGCGCGGGCGTGACGAGCACGGCGCACAGCGCCAGCGACATCGACGCGGTGGCGTGGCCGCTGGGCCACGAGGCGGCGGCCACGCGGCCGTCGGCCCAGCAGTCGCAGACGCGCGGGTCGGCCAGCAGCGGCTTGAGGATCTGAGTGGTCAGGCTGGCCCCGAGCAGCACGATCGGCACGGCGACGGCGACGCGCGGGCGGCCCTGCGCCAGCGCGGCGGCGATCAGCCCCGCTCCGAGCAGCGCGAAGGGCAGCGGGTCGCCGAGCGAGGCGATCATCTCGGCCGGGACGGTGGTCACCGGGCGATCAAGGCCCACGAAGCCCTGAAGCGCGGCGCTGTCCAGCCAGCGGACGACCGGCACCTCGAACGTGATCACCCAGGCGGCGACGAGCGCCCCCGCGCATCCGGCGGCGGCGATCAGGGCATGGAAGACGCGTCGCGACATCCCTTCGAGAGTACCCATCCGCCTCAGCCTTGCATCAAAGATCGTCCATCAGCGTTGCGTGAACCATCCCCCGCCGACCAGGTCGTGGAAGACGACCACGTCGCGCCCGCACGTGGTCACCACCTCCCAGTAGCGCCGGCGCACCGGCCGCGGCGTCCACCAGCGGTCCTCCACCAACCAGGACTCGCGCACGGCGTCGACGTAGCGGCGGTCGACCACGAGCGGGCGCCCGTCCGCCGCCGCGCGGACCGCCGCCGCGCGGGGGACCGAGAGCCGCCGGGGGCCCGTCATCGCGGCGGCTCGCCACCCGGCGGCTCGCCACCCTCGTACGGCGCGAGGATCGAGCGGCGCTCGGGCATCCGCGAGCCGGGGTCGACCTCGACCACGCGCAGCGTGGCGTCGGCCCCGGCCAGCGCCCGGGTCTGGCGCACGGCCTCGCGCAGGCGTGCCCCGCGGGCGGCCTGCGCCTCGTCGAGCAGCGCGCGCTGATCGGTCACCGGGGGCCCGAAGCTCTCGACGGCCAGGCGCAGCGCCTCGGCGGGCGCGGGCAGCAGGGCGAGCCGGGCGCCGAGGGCCAGGCGCATCCGCTCCGGGTCGGCCAGCGACTCACGGAAGGTGATGCGCTCGCGCCAGGTCCCGCCCTCCACGAGCACCGCGCTCAGCGCGACCGCCCGCAGGGTGCGGCCCCGGCGCTCGCGCCGGGCCAGGACGCGCTCCACCAGGAGGCCGAGAGCGTGCTCGAGCTGAGGGCCCGACGCCGCCTCGGGCAGCTCCAGCGACTCGCGCAGCGCCTCGGGGGCGCGCCGTGGCCGGGGCGGGGCGTCGTGCCCGCCGGCCAGGTCGTGGGCGAGCAGGCCCGGCCGCCCGAAGCGATCGGCGACGGAGGAGCGCGGCAGCGCCGCCAGCTCGCCGAGCGTGGCGATGCCCAGGCGCTCCAGCGGCTCCACGAGCGCGGCCGTGCGCTCGCGCAGGCCCAGCAGGGAGACCTCCAGCGGGGCGAGATGGGCCCGGGCCTCGGCGACGCCGCCATCCACGACCGCCGGGCGCCCGATCCGCGCGCGCGTCGCCGCGGCCAGGGCGCAGAACGCGCCCGGAGCCGCGCCGATCCGCGCCGGGCGGCGCAGGGCCCGCGCCGCCGTGCCGATCACCGCGCGCAGGCTGCCGCCGTGCAGGCCGCGCAGGCCGTCGGCCCCGAAGCAGACCAGCCCCGCCCGCTCGGGGGCGACCGCCGCGCCGACGCCCTCCAGGCGCCCCAGCAGCGCCTCCCATTCCTCGGCCACCCCGGCCGGATCGGGCGGGACGAGGGCCAGCCGCGGGCAGCGCGCCAGCGCCTCCCCCATCCCCATCCCGGCCCGGACTCCGAAGGCCTCGGCGGCCGCCGACACCTCCCCGACCGCCTGCCCGGACCCCGGCTCGGGCGCCAGGGCACAGGGTCCGCGCAGCAGCGCCGCGCCGCCGCCCGCGGCGATGGAGAGCTCGAAGCGGGGCAGCAGGACGGCGACGATGGTCATACGAACGTATGTTCGCATGACCGGGAAGAGGCCGCAAGGCGCTCCCCCGGTCGGCACCCCGGGCTAGCCCGGGTAGAGCACCGTCAGCGAGTAGGAGCCCGCGCCGGTGCGCCGCGTGACGCGCACGCGGGCCGTCTCGCGCTGGCTGCCGTCACGACAGGCGGTGAGGCGCAGGTGATCCTGGCTGCCCGAGGCCGTCGTGCGCGAGATCAGCCGGGTCCCGTCGTAGATCGCCACGTTGAAGTTGGCGCCGGAGGGGCCGTGAAGCTTGAGGTCGAGCGTGCCGTCCAGCGACAGCGGGACGCTGGTGGCGCGCGCGGTGTGGATGGAGTTCAGCGATCCCGTGACCACCTTGCGGGCCGAGCGCTGCCAGGGGTGCAGCACGTCCCGGCGGATCGCGGCGAACGCGCCCGCGTCCGGGCGCAGGCGGGCGTTGAACTGCCACGGGACGTTGGCGAACCCGTTCTCGGGCAGGTGCGCGTAGGTGTCGGCGAAGCTCTCCCCGGGGTCGTCGAGGTAGTGGGTGCTCTGGTTGCCGGGGAAGTACAGGCCGTTGTCGGTGCCGGCGCAGACGAACTTGTAGCTCGACCAGTACTTCGCGCCGTAGTTGAGGGCGGCGAACGGCGAGTTGCTGCGGTAGGCGGCGATGTGATGCCCGTACTCGTGCGTGATCGCGTAGTTGCGGGTGAAACCCGCGGAGCTGCCGGCGCTGGGATCGCGATCGGGGATGTACATCCGCCGCTCCGCCGCGGCGTAGCAGGCGAGCACGTCCGAGTCGCCGCCGCAGGCGTTCGAGATCTCGCTCGGAGTCCCGATGAACACCTTCAGCTTGCCCAGCTCCAGGCCATGGACCCGCGAGCCGAGGAAGTTGACGATCGACTCCGCGACCGCGTCGGGGTTGGGCACCGAGTTGGAGACCCGCGCCTCGACCCCGATGTGGTCGGCCGTGAAGTACTTCTTGGCCGGCGTGGCCCCCGCCTGGGCGGCGTGGGCGACCGTGCCGCTGAAGTAGCGGTCGCGGAACTTGGGCGCCGCGGCCGCGGGGGCGGCCGACACCGCCGCTCCGGCGAGGAGCGCGACGGGGATTGCGAGGCGGAGGAATGGACGGGGGAGCAAGGAGAGCAGGAGAACGAGATTGACAGGTGTGACTGAAGAAAAGCTGAGAGCCCTATGGGGAGCCCTCGCCGAACATCTCCCCCAGCTTCGTCAACACATTGAAGTCGCCTTCGATGCTCATCCGGCCCTGGATCAGCGCCTTACCCGGATCGAGGTCGCGGCCGACGAGGCGCGCGAAGTCGGCCAGACCCATGGCGATCGTCACCGCGGGAGACTGCGCGCGCCCGGGCCGCGCGGTGGCCACGGAGCCGCGCACGGTGACGATCCACGGCTTCGCCGCGCCCGCCTGAGCCGTCAGGTCGTACTGGATGTCGCCGGCGAAGCCCGCGGCCCGGTCGGGCCGGAAGCGGCGTGCCATTCCGGCGAAGACGACCCGCAGGCCGGGGTCCGAGCCCACGGTGCGCTCGAGGCGCCGGTCGCTGGACCGGGCCACGAAGCGCGAGAAGAGTTCCTCGCCGCGTCTGGCCGCCCGGCGCACGAGCTTGGGCGGGCGCCCCGCGGCCCGCGGGGCCGCGGCCCCCGCCGGCGCGTCCGGGGCCGGCGGGCCGGACCCCATCGGCGAGATCACGTAGTCGGGCGAGGCGATCCGCGGCGGGTCCCGGCGCGCCAGCGCCTCGTGCACCGCCGGCCCCAGCCGCTGGGACTTGGCGTGCTCGCGTTCCTCGGTGCGCTGCGCGAACTCCGGCATGACCTCGGTGGCGAACAGCTCGAGCGACTCGCAGATGTGCTCGTGGCGGTTGCGGCCGGCCTGCGAGACGAAGATGACCTGGTCGACGCCCGCCTCCTCGTAGCGCCGGCACAGGTCGCGGATCTGCTCGGGCGTTCCGATCGCCCCGCGCAGCGAGCCGAATCCCTCCTGGAAGATCTTCACCCCCAGCGGCGCCTGGTCGGGGACGACGATGTCGCGGGCGAAGCCCCGCTCGGCGCGGTTGCGCTGGAACTCCTCCCAGATGTTCGTGCGGCCGGGATGGTGGTCGCCGAACACGTAGTAGTGGGCCAGCGAGTAGCCGAAGAAGTGGGCGCCGTCGATTCCGCGCTCGATCGCCGTGGCCTCGTCGGCGTGGCACATCATCGGCAGCACCACGGCGAAGTTCGGGTTGACCGCGAACCCCGCCGGCACGCAGTCCTGCGACTCGATGATCCCGTAGTACTCGTCCACCCACTCCTTCGCCTCCTCGGGCTCGACGAAGGAGAAGGTCAGCGCGCCGATGCCCTTCTCCGCCGCCAGCTGGATCGTGTCGCGCCGCGAGCAGGCCACCCACAGCGGCGGGTGCGGGTTCTGAAGCGGCTTGGGGACGACGTTGCGCGGCGGGCATGTTGACGAAGCGCCCCTCCCAGCCGGCGAAGGGCTCCTCGACGAACATCCGGGTGATCGACGTCCAACGCCTCGTCCCACTGCTCGCGCTTGGTGTCGCGATCGACGCCGAACCCGCCCAGCTCGGCGCCCGACGACGTCTCGCCGGTGCCGAACTCGCAGCGGCCCTGCGAGACCAGGTCGAGCATCGCGACCTTCTCGGCGACTCGCGCGGGGTGCTGGTAGCCGGGCGGGATCGGCACGATCCCGTGGCCCAGGCGGATGCGCTCGGTGCGCTGGCTGGCCGCGGCGAGGAAGACCTCCGGGGCCGAGGAGTGCGAGTACTCCTCGAGGAAGTGGTGCTCGACCTCCCAGACGTAGTCGAAGCCCAGGCGGTCGGCCAGCTCGATCTGGTCGAGCGCGTCGGTGATGCAGCTCTCGCTCCGCTCCGCCCTCCCAGGGCCGGGGGAGCTGGTGCTCGTAGAAGATCCCGAAGCGCATCGGCCGCACGCATCGTAGACGCCGGGAACCGGGGCTCCCTCACGGGTCCACTAACTAGATTGACGGCGATGCGAGGTGTGATCGTCGCCGGACTGGCCGCGCTCGCGCTGCTGGCGACCGCCTCGGGCGCCTCGGCGCGGGTCCTGCGGGCCGAGAGCATCCTGCCGCCGGGCCAGAGCGGATTCGTGTCGATCCCCGGGCTGGCCGACGGCACCGGGTCGCCGCATCTCTACGACCAGCTGGCGCCCTTCATCGGCTTTCGCTGGAAGCCCGCGACGTTCAACCAGCCGGGCGACACGGAGACTCCGCGGCCGGGAGTGCGGATCGTGCGCGACGGCTACGGCGTGCCCGCCGTGACCGGCGACACCGAGCCGCTCATGTGGTGGGGCGCCGGCTACGCGATGGCCCAGGACCGGCTCTTCGAGCTCGAGCTGTTTCGCCGCGCCACGACCGGACGGCTGTCCGAGGTCGCCGGCCCCGACCGCCTGGGCGACGACGAGATCGTGCGCCAGGACTTCTACACGCCGGCCGAGCTCGACCGGCAGTTCGCGGCCCTCCCCGCCACCCAGCAGGCGCGCTTCGAGGCCTACCGCGACGGCATCAACGCGTGGATCGATCACGCCAAGACCTCGCCGTCCGACATGCCCGGGGAGTTCGCCGCCGTGGGCATCGCGGTACCCGACCAGTGGACGGTGCGCGACTCGGTCGCGATCGGCGTCTACCTGGCCCGGACGATCCCACTGAACTCCGACCCCGAGGGGCTCGAGCTGGCCAACCTGCGTGGGCTTCAGCTCTCGGGCCCGAAGGTGTTCGACCGGCTCGTGCCGCTGCGCACGCCGGGCGCGGTGACCACGATCCCGAAGCGCGAGGGTTCGTTCCCGTCCCAGCCCGGGCGCACGCGGGCGCAGGAGCGCGCCGCCTTCCGGCGCTCGACCGCCTTCGCGCGCACGCTGCCCTTGCCGGCGGGCGCGCCGAGCGACCCCACCGCGGCGCGCGCGCTGAGGGCCCGAGCGGACGAGCCGAACCTGCTCGGCCCCGGCGGCTCCTACACCTTCGCCGTGCGCGATCCGCGCACCCACCGAGCCCTGCTCTACAACGGCCCGCAGCTGGGGTTCACCGCGCCCGAGCGCATCGTCGAGCTCGAGCTCCACGCGCCGGGCTTCGACGTCCGCGGCCTGACCGCCCCGGGGGCCCCGATCATCGGCGCCGGCCACAACGGGCACGTCGCCTGGGGGATCACCAGCGGCGCCTCGGACGTCGACGACCTCTACGCCGAGCGGCTGGTGCCGGGCGACCCCGAGGCCTACATGTTCCGCGGCCGCGCGCGGAGGATGGACTGCCGCGACGAGGCGATCGCCTACCGCACGCCTCCCTCCTCGCTGACCGGGCTGCTCGGCGGGCACGTCCCGGGGGCGCCGCAGTCCGGCACGAAGACCATCCGCGTGTGCCGGACGATCCACGGCCCAGTCGAGGCCCGCGCGGGCGGGATCGCCTACGCCCGGCGCCACGCGATCTGGGGCCGCGAGCTGGAGACCCTGGTCGGCCTGGACGCGATCAACCGCGCGCGCGACATCCACCAGGTGGACGCCGCCGTGCGCAAGCTGACCTGGAACGAGAACGTGATCGCCGCCGACAGCGCCGGCCACATCGGCTACTGGCATCCGGGGCTGTTCCCGCTGCGCCCGAAGGGCTGGGACGAGCGCCTGCCCTATCCCGGGACGGGCGAGGCGGAGTGGCGGGGCGTGCTGCCACGCACGCGGATCCCGGCGGTCATCGATCCGCGCCAGGGCTGGCTGGCGAACTGGAACAACCTGCCCTCGACCGGGTGGACCTCGGGCGACGGGACGGCGCGCAAGCGACTGGACGGCGGCTTCTTCCGCGCGGCCGAGCTCTTCCCGCTCGTGCGGGCTCTGGCCCGACGCCAGTCCTTCTCCGCGCTGGAGGGCCTGATCCACCGCTCGGGGACGACGGCCCAGCAGTTCCCGCTCGCCCGGGCCCGGCTGGCCGCGGCCGCGCGCGGCCTGAAGCGCGGCAAGGCGGCGACCGTCCTGGGCGTGCTGGCGCGCTGGGACGGCTCGTTCGGCCGCACGGCGTCCGACGGGACGGTCGACGCCGGGGTGGCGACCTGGGACGCGTTCCGCGATCAGCTCGATCGCCTGACCCGCGGGCGCCTGGGTCCCGGGGCGGGGTGGCTGGCCGACGAGGGCGCGCTCGCCTTCCTGCATCCCGGCTACCACGCCGGCGCGCCCTACCACTACTTCGACGCCACCCATCTCCAGAGCTACGCCCTGCGCACCCAGCGCCGGCCGGCCTACCGGATCGCCGCCGAGCGGGCGTTCGACGCGCTGGTCGCGAGGTTCGGGTCCCCCGACCCGGCGAAGTGGCGGATCCCCCGGCCGATGTTCGACTTCCAGGGCCTGGCCGCGGCGTCCCCTCCCCCGCTGCCGTTCTTCGAGCGCGGGACGTGGGAGCAGCTGGTGCAGCTCGGGCCCTAGGGGTGCCGCGGGCGCGGGACGCCAAGGCCTCGCGGGGTTCGGCTACCCGAACCTTCGGTTGGCCGGGAGGCACCATGGCCGGGGCGCGGCCCGCGCCGCAGACTGTCCGACATGGACCCACGACTCACACAGCAGGCCCACGAGGCCGCCCATGCGGACCAGCGCCGTCGTGCCGCGCACGAGCGCACCGCGCGACGGGCAGCTCGACGCCACCCCGCGTCCCGCCGCTCGCTGCGTCGCATGGCGAGTCGTCCTCCGTGGCGCTCACTCTCCCCCGGGAGCGCCTGATGAGTGGGGGTGGATGGTGGCGCCGCTGGCTGGGTGGCCGCCGCCGCGCGCGGTCTTCCTCAGACACGCGCTCCGCGACGCTCGCGGTCCCCTCCCCCGCCTGACCGGCGTGCCGCGCCGCGGGACGAGCCCGCGGCGCGGAGCCGGTCAGCCGATCGGAGCCGACGGTCAGCCGATCCCGAACTTGGGCTGACGCGCCCGCAACCGCCGGCGCGCCGCCTCGAGGTCGTCGGGCGGAAGGCTCGGGTACGTGCGCATCGACCAGGGATGCCAGCCGACCGTCCCGTAGTGGTGGCGGACGAAGGCCCGCAGCTCGCCCCGGTGCTCGGCGCAGGCGTAGAGCGTGCGCCCGTAGATCCCGCGGCCGTGCCAGATGAGCCACCCGCCCGGCCCCGCGTCGACGTACTCGCCGAAGCGCTCGTGCAGGAGCTGGCGCTCGATGCTGATCTGGGTCAGCTGGTCGGGCTCGGCCCCGCAGTGCTCGCAGCGGAAGATGAGGCGGGTCGGCACGGCAGCCGAAGGTAGCGCCCGCCGCGGGTCCCGGCAATGAAAGAGCCCCGCCGAGGCGGGGCTCTTCCGTAGCAGGCCTGTAAGCCGGATTCTGTCTTGAGCGGTCATCCATCTGCGCGGCCTACCTGGACCTCGGCGGGCAGCCTTCAAACGGTCCTGCTTGGCCTTGCACCCGGTGGGGTTTGCCTGGACGCGCCGTGTCACCGCGACGCCGGTGCGCTCTTACCGCACCATTTCACCCTTACCGGCCCGGGACGCACGTGCAGCCCCGGACGTAGGCGGTGTATTTCTGTGGCACTTTCCCGCGGGTTTCCCCGGGTCGGCGTTACCGACCACCGCGCCCTGTGGTGTCCGGACTTTCCTCGAAGGAGTTCACCTCCGCGATCGCTCAGCCTGCGCGAGCCAGGGTAGCGGCGCGGGGGCCGAGAAGCGAGCGCTGCACCTGAGAGCGCGAGGCGCCCGCCCCCCGAAGTTCAGCCACGTCGTAACGGCGAGCGGCTGGGTGTGGCTGCCAAGGACGCAGCGGGTGGGGCAGTGCTATTGCACGGCCCACCCGCGAGGACGCCGGCAGGCGCGCCCTGAGGCCGTCAGCCGCCGACTTGATAGTTGACGTTGCCTTTGTCGTCCTGCTGGGTGACCTTGACGTTGGCGGTCTGGCCGCTCTGGGTCGTGGCCTTGCAGTTGAAGGTGTCGCCCTTCTTGACCTTGACGTCGCTGGGGCAGTCGACCGACTTGATCTTCACGCCGCTGACCTGCTTCTCGATCCCGTCCTTGATCTTGCCCTCGAGCTTGTTGGTGTCGAGCTTCTTGTCGCCGCAGCCGGCGAGCGCGAACGCCCCAACGGCGAGCACGGGAAGGACGAGGCGATGGCGTGTCATGCGGCGCTCCCTTTCAAAGTTGGTTGAGGAGCCAACCCTAAAGGGAACGCCGGGCGCTCAGGAGAGCTCGGTGCCGCAGTTGCCGCAATGCGCGGGGCCGCTCGGCGTGGGCTTCATCGCCCCGTCGCAGATCGGGCAGGCAGCGGGCGCTCCGGCGCCGATGGCCGCCCAGGCGCCCGAGACGAGCTCGTCCAGGGTGAGCCGGCCGTGCGCGAGCCGCAGGACCCGCGCACCGGGGTGCTCGGCGCGGCGGGGACGGCGGCGTCCCAGCGGATCGTGGGAGGCGGGCAACGTGGCCACGCCTTCGGGTGCGACCGCCGGGGGAGTCATGACACCTTCCTCAATACCCCGACAACCCTCCCGAGAACCCTGACCTCCTTCGAGCGAATGGGCTCGAATGCAGGGTTTTCGGGCTGAAGCCGCACGTGGTCGTCCTCGCGGAAGAACCGTTTGACGGTCGCCTCCTCGCCCACGAGGGCGACGACGATGTCAGTGTCCTGCGCCGTGTCCTGCGGGCGCACGACCACGAAGTCGCCCTCGAGAATGCCGGCGTTCTTCATCGAGTCGCCACGAACGCGGAGCAGGTACTCGCCCTCCTCGCCGCCGGCCACGCCGGGCACCTCCACGTACTCCTCGATGTTCTCCTCGGCCAGGACGGGCTGACCGGCGGCCACCTGGCCGACGAGCGGAAGCCCGTTGGGCTTGACCAGGCTCTTGACGCTGTCGGCCGCCCGGTCGAGCATCTCGATGGCGCGGGGCTTCGACGGGTCACGGCGCAGCAACCCGATCTTCTCCAGGTTGGCCAGATGCGCGTGCACCGTCGACGACGAGGCGAGCCCGACGGCCTTGCCGATGTCGCGGACGGTCGGCGGATACCCGTACTTCGCCGAGTACTTCTTGATGAAGTCGAAGATCTCCTGCTGGCGCTTGGTGAGGTCGAGATCGACCATTTGCCCTCCTATGGGCGTCCGGTTCCAATGGGGTAAACGAACATGTGTTCGCAGAGTAGCGCGCCCGGTGGACGGACTCAACCCGTGCCAGCGCCAGGCGCCGCCCCTAGCGCAGCCGGTGCTTCACGAAGCCGGTGTTCGGCCCGCGGTCGTAGAAGACGGGCCCGCGCCTGGAGAACCCCTCCTCCACGAACGCCACGCCAAACTTGGCCGGGTTCTTGATCGCGGACGCCTTGAACTCGAACTGAAGCGTGTGGGAGTTGAGCTTCTTGATCTGGGCCTTGCCGGTGGTCGGGCCCTCGCCACACTGCTGGACCTCGCCGTCGGCCACGAAGTAGTCCGAATACTGGCAGCCCTTGCGGGTGGCGATCTTGCCGGGGACGTCGATCCACAGAAGCGGCGTCGAGGGCGACCCCACCCCGAACACCTTCCCCTTCGTCTTCACGGTGTCGAGCAGGTCACCGTTGGCGGCGTGGCCGTAGGAGATGCTGACGATGTCGTAGCGCGCGTCGGCGCCCGGCGGGCTGTGCTTGACGTCGCCGGAGGGATCCGAGACGACTCGGGTGTCGGCGAATACGATCGACGCGCCGGCCAGGCCGGCGGCCGCGACGATGACGCAAAGCAGCGCTCGGCGACTCATGGGGACCTCCTGTCCAAATGGGCGCGCGTCACGATGGTAGTGACGAATGGAACCGGAATCCAGACCGAGATTTGCCTCCCACCGGCGACCCCGGGAAGCTCGCGGGCCGCGCGTATACTGGGCCGCTCTCGCGCCTGTGGCGGAATTGGTAGACGCGCTAGCTTGAGGGGCTAGTCGGCCGAATGGCCGGTGGGTGTTCGAGTCACCCCAGGCGCACTCGCGAGTGTGGGATAGCGTGTCCCGGATGCCCGGCACCGTCATCGTCACCGGCGCCTCGAGCGGGATCGGCGAGGCGACCGCGCTGCGGCTGGCCCGGGGCGGGTTCGACGTCCGGGCCGGGGTGCGCAGGGACGAGGACGCCGAGCGGATCGGGGAGCTGCACGAGCGGATCGCGCCGCTGAAGGTGGACGTCAGCGACGAGGACTCGATCGCGAAGGCCGCGGAGGACGTTGGCGACGGCCCGATCGCGGGCCTGGTCAACAACGCGGGCATCACGGTCAGCGGGCCGCTCGAGTTCATCCCGCTGGCCGAGCTCCGCCACCAGCTCGAGGTGAACGTGATCGGCCAGGTGGGCGTGACCCAGGCCTTCCTGCCCGGCCTGCGCGCAGCCCGGGGCCGGATCGTCAACGTCGGGTCCGTGGGCGGGAAGGTCGCCGTTCCTCTCTTGTCGCCCTATGCGGCGTCGAAGTTCGCGCTGGAGGGGATCTCAGACAGCCTGCGCCGCGAGCTGCGCTCGCTCGGCGTGCACGTCGCGATCGTCGAGCCGGGAGCCGTCGCCACTCCCATCTGGGAGAAGGGCGTTTCCGCCGCCGACGAACTGCAAAGCCAGGCCCCGCCTGAGGTCGAGACCGTCTACGGGAAGCTGATCGCCGCGGTCCGCGGCGAAGCGGTCAAGGCCGCCGAGCGGGGAATCCCGCCGGACGACGTCGCCCAGGCGATCGAGCACGCGCTCACGTCGCCCAAGCCCCGGGCGCGGTATCCGGTCGGCCGCGACGCGAAGATGCGCATCCGGATCGCCGGGCTGCTGCCCGACCGGGTGTTCGACGCGCTCGTGGCGAGACAGCTCGGCGGCTAGGCCGCGCCCGCCGGCGGGCAAACCGCGGCATCGGGCGGAGGGGGGCGTCCGGGGCCGTCCCGGAGCCGTCCGCGGCGTCCGGCAAGGGGTTCCTGGCCCGTACCGCTATACGCGGCCCTATCCAGGAAGCTTCCTGCCCCGGGGGTCATATACACCCCCTGACCAGCAACCTTTCGCTCCACGGAGCCGTGGCCGCCCGACCACCCTCGGTCGGCCGTTTCCCCTGAGCCTCGGCGGCCGTTGCTGCACCGACCTGTGATGACAGGCCGCGCTACGCGGCGGCGAGCCGCACGCAGCTGCGCTTCGGGTACTCGGCGGCCGCGTTGCACAGGACCTCGAGCATCGCCTCGGTCGCCGGAGCGCGATAGCCGGAGAGGACGGCGGCGGCGACGTGACGCACCGGCGCGTCCTTGCCCAGCGGGCGGATGACGATGTCGTCGCGCACGTTGGTCAGGGCCATCTCGGCGATCAGGGAGATCGCCACGCCGGCGGCGACGAGTCCCTGGACGACGTTGTAGTCGTCGCTCTGGAACCCCACGCGCGGCTCGAAGCCGGCGGCCTGGCAGGCCTGGATGTGCATCCGCCCGCAGGTCCCGTTGCAGTCGCCCTGGATCCACAGCTCGTCGGCCAGGTCGGCCAGACGGATCTGGCGCTTGTTCGCGAACGGGTGGTCCTCGCGCAGCGCGATGTGCATGGGGTCGTCGAGCAGGTGGATGAGGTCGACGTCGCGGTGCTCGGGCTGCCACACGGCGCGGCCCTGGGCCTCGTACTCGAAGGTCAGCGCGATGTCGAGCTCGCCGCCCTTGAGCGCGGGGATCGCCTCCTCGGGCTCGGCCTCCACGAGGGAGAGCTCGACCTCGGGGTGGCGCTGGGAGAACTCGGCGATCGCGAACGGGACGAGCGTCGCCCCGGCGGTGGGGAACGTGGCCAGCCGCACGCGCCCGCCGCGCAGGCCGGCGATCGCCTCCAGCTCCTCCTCCGCGGCGGCCAGACGCGCGAGGATCGCGTCGGCGTGGTCGACCAGCGCCCGGCCGGCGTCCGTCAGCCGCACGCCGCGCGCGTTGCGCTCCACGAGGACCGTCGCGGTCTCGCGCTCCAGCGCGGCGATCTGCTGGGAGACGGCGGACTGGGTGTAGCCGAGGGCCTCTCCCGCGGCCGAGAAAGAACCCTGCTGCGCGACCTCCCGGAGCACTCTCAACCGCTTCACATCGATCATAAGAGGACCTTATCGCAGCCCCTGGGAAATGTCATTTGCTCTTATCTCACGGGAGTGGCAACCTGATCGTCGTTCCTCATAGATCCCCCCTCTCCCCTGGAGGAGCGTCGCCAAATGAACAACAACATCACCTCCATCCACCCCGAGCAGATCACGATCCGGTTTGCCTATCCCGACGACGGCGGCGCCCTCCGGGCCCTGGCGGCCCTCGACAGCGCCCAGCCGCTGACCGAGCCCGCGCTGGTCGCCGAGGTGTCGGGCCAGCTGCACGCCGCGATCTCGCTCATCGACGGCCGGATCGTCGCCGATCCGTTCGTGTCCACCGACCATCTCGCCGTGCTGCTGGGAGTTCAGGCCTCGCAGCTCGCCGAGCCGCGGACCGCGAAGCGGCGCAGCCGCTCCGCGTTCGCCGCGGCAGCCGCCGTGTGGCGCGCGCTGACCCCGCCCGATCGGGACTCCTCACCCACCCCGAACGCGCACGTCGCGCCGGCCACCACGCGAGACGCCGTCATGGCCTCCTCCCCCCAGGCCTGGCTGCGTGCCTCATAGCGGGTCCTCAGGGCCCGCACCCGCGCCCCCGCCATCTCTCCAGGTGGCGGGGGCGCTGGCCGTTGTGTACGTCGTCTGGGGATCGACCTATCTCGCCATCCGCGTCATGGTGCGCGACGTCCCGCCGCTGCTCGGCGCCGGGGTGCGCTTCCTGCTCGCCGGCGCGCTCCTCTACGCCTGGGTGAAGCTGCGCCGGCCGGGCCCGAAGGTGACCCGCCGCGAGCTCGCCGGCTGCGCCCTGGCCGGCACGCTGCTCATGTTCGGCGGCAACGGGCTCGTGACCGTGGCCGAGCAGAACGTCCCGTCCGGGCTGGCGGCGCTGCTGATCGCCTCGGTCCCGCTGTGGGTGATCGTCCTGCGCTCCCTCTTCCACGAGCGCCCGGCCCGCGCGACGGCGCTGGGCGTCGCCGCGGGCTTCGCCGGGGTCGGCGTGCTCCTCACGCCCGGCCAGCGCCCGGCGGGGACCAGCATCTGGGCCTGCCTGCTCGTGGTCGTCGCCGCGATGTGCTGGGCCAGTGGCTCCTACGCCGGCAGCCGGCTCCAGATGCCCTCCGATCCGCTGCGCTCGACGGCGCTGCAGATGCTCTTCGGCGGCGCCGCGATGACCGCGGTGTCGATTCCCGCCGGCGAGATCGGCGCGCTGGACCTCGGATCGGTGGCCACGGGGCCGTGGTTCGCGTTCGTCTACCTCGTGTTCATCGGCTCGATCGTGGCCTTCACGGCCTACGCCTGGCTGCTGCGCAACGTCCCGATCTCGACCGTCGCCACCTACGCCTACGTGAACCCGGTGATCGCCGTGGTGCTCGGCGCCGTGATCCTCTCCGAGCCCGTGAACGCGGCGACGGTCGGCGGCATGGCGATCATCGTCGCGTCGGTCGCCTTCATCATGCGCCGCGAGGGCACCGCCCGCGCACCCGAGCCGCCACCGCCGCCGCATAGAGTGCCCGAGCGATGGGCGACCGAGACTTCCGCTGGCAGGACGGCGAACGGCTGATCCGCTTCGGGCGCGGCGCCCTGGCCGACGCGCCCGAGATCCTGGGCGAGGGCTACACACTTCTGACCACCCCGCGGGCGTTGGAGTCGGCGCCGGCGCTCAAGCAGGGCGCCGCAGCCGTTCACCACGTCGCCGCCGGCCGGGTCGACGACGTCGCGGGGCACCTGCGCGGCCAGATCGAGGGCGAGCTGCTCGTCGCCCTGGGAGGCGGCCGGGTGATCGACGTCGCCAAGGCGCTCGCCGCCGCCGACCCGCCGCGACGAGCGGCCGCCGTGCCCACCACGCTGTCCGCGGCCGAGATGACGTCGCTGCATCGCCACGCCGCCGGCGTGAGCGCCGAGACCCCGCGGGTGCGGGCGGCGATCGTCATCAACGACCCCGCGCTCTCCGCCTCCCAGCCCGAGGCCGACCTGGCGGCCAGCGCCGGCAACGCGCTGGGCCACGCCGTCGAGGCGCCGGCGACGGTGCTGGCCAACCCCGTCGCGACCCTGGCCGCGGTGCGGGGCGCCCGGCTGCTCGTCGACGGGTTCGAGACGGCCGAACCCGACCGCGAGGCGCTGTCGCTGGGCGCGCTGCTGGCGGGCTATGCCACCGGCTCGGCCTGGTACGGCCTGCACCACGTCATGGCGCAGACGCTGGTCCGCGAGGGCGGCGCCGGCCATGGCCCCGCCAACGTCACGCTGCTCCCGCACACCGTCCGCGCCCTGGTCCGCCGGGCGCCCGGCTCGCTGGGCCCGCTGGACGAGCTGCTGGCCTCCGGGCCGGCGCTCCTGCGCGACCGCGCGGGCCTGCGCGGCATCCGCGACACCGGGGTGGAGCGAGACGTGCTGGGAGCCTGTGCGGAGGCGGCCGCCGGACGCCCCGAGCTCGACCTCACGCCCCCGCGGGCGAGCCGTGACGAGCTGCTGGAGCTGTACGAGTCGGCCTGGTGACCGCGTCGGGCGCGGGCGCCGTGGCGTCCAGCGCCTCCAGCAGGGCGTTGACCACGGCCGGGTCGAACTGGGTGCCCGAGCAGCGCCGCAGCTCCACCGCCGCGTCGGCGTGTGACATCGCCGCCCGGTAGGGCCGGTCGGAGGTCATCGCGTGGTAGGCGTCGCAGACGAGCGTGATGCGGCTGGTCAGCGGGATGTCCTCGCCGCGGCGCCCGTCGGGGTAGCCGGCACCGTCCCAGCGCTCGTGCTCGTGGCGCACGCCCGTGGCCACGCGGTCGAGGCCCGGGACCTGGCGCAGGATGCGCTCGCCGATGAGTGGATGCTCGCGGACGATCGCCATCTCGGCGTCCGTCAGCGGGCCGGGCTTGCGCAGGATGGAGTCCGGCATGCCGATCTTGCCCACGTCGTGCAGGAGGGCGACGGCCTCGACCTCGGCGATCATGGTGTCGCTCAGGCCGAGGCCCTCGGCGACCTGGTGGGCGAGCGTGACGGTCTCCTCCCCGTGGCCGCCGGTGTAGCCGTCGCGCGCCTCGAGCGCCGTGCCCAGGGCGACCAGGCTCGCGCGGTACTGGGCGGCCAGGTCGCGCTCACTCTGGTGGGCGAACTCCTGGAGGCGGCGGTTCTCGGCCTCGATCATCCGCCCGCGCCAGTAGCGCAGCGCCAGCGTGAGGAGCATGAAGGGCAGCAGGATGGCCGGGAACGACCCGCGGACGATCACCAGCGAGACCAGCAGCGCGGCGATCAGCAGATTGCCGACGATGACGCCGGGGGTGTCGTCGCTGTCGTGGCGCGCCGGCAACGCCCGGGCCGGGTTGCGCGCCCGCATCAGGCCGCCGGTGGCCACGAGCGCGGCGGCGAGCGGGAACACGACCTGCCAGCCGGCCGACGGCAGGCCGGACGGGCGGTCCAGGCTGACGATGAACGGGACGGCGGCCAGCGCAGCGGCGCCGAAGCCCAGCGACACGAGCCACAGGTCGGGACGCGAGCGGGGCCGGGTCCGCGTCACCACCAGCAGCGCGCAGGAGAGGCCGACCGTCGTGAAGACCGCGCCGCCGAACGGCCGCGGCGCCGAGAGCCCGATCGAGGCGGCGTGGTCGGCCAGCGGGGGAACCAGGTACACACAGACATAGGCCGAGACGAGCACGAACATGTCCGCCAGGTCGAGCAGCTGGCGGCGCGCGGGCGGCCAGGGCAGGGCGCCGAGGAGCACGATGGCCAGGCCGTAGCCGAAGCCGGACGGGGCGCCGAGGAAGGGCAGCCAGCCGACCACGGCGGCGAACCCGACGAGCGCCCAGCCGATTCGCTCGCGGCCGTGGGTGTGCACGGCGGCCGCGGCCGCGGCGCCGAGCGCGGCGATCACCGCCAGGACCATGACGGCGCCGCGAGCCGTGGCCGCGCTCGGGGTCAGCAGTGCGCCGAACCAGCCGGCGATGGCCAGGACTCCGAAGGCCGCGCCGGCGATCAGTCCGCTGCGCAGGCGCCATCCGGTGGCGACCGGCACCGCGTCGTCGCCGCTGTCGAGCCCGGCCAGCACGTCGGGCTGGTCGACCACGGGAGCGTCCGGAAGCGTGAAGCCGTTGCCGTCCCGGCCGCGGCGGAAGGTTCGCTCGGCCTTGACCCGCAGCAGCCGGGCGTCGGCGGCCTCCAGCAGGTCGGGTACGGCGCGCCCGTCGGCCGGGAACGAGGCGCTGCCCACGCTGGCGCTCAGGCCGGCCAGGCGCGGATCGTCGGCGGCCGTGCGCTCGACTGAGGCCACGATGCGTCCTGAGACCCGTCGCGCCTCGACGTGGGTGGAGTTGGGCAGGAGCACGGCGAACTCGTCTCCGCCGTGACGGGCCACGAAGTCCTCCCCGCGGACCGCCACGCCGATGGCCAGCGCCACCCGCCGCAGCAGCTCGTCGCCGGCGGCGTGCCCGGCCACGTCGTTGACGCGCTTGAACCCGTCGAGGTCGATGTAGAGGACCGTGAAGGCCAGCTCGTGGCGGCGGGCCCTCGCCAGCTCGGCGGCGGCGCGCTGCTCGAAGCCGCGCCGGTTGGCCACCCCGGTGAGCGGATCCTGGAGCGCGAGCGCGTGGGCCTGCGCGGTCGCCCGGCGCACCCGCTCGCGCTGGTGCTGGAGCACGAGCGCCAGGGCGGTGGCCATGATCGACACGAGCAGCCATTCGAAGAGGCGCTGCGTGAGCGTGTGGTCGTGGTCGTAGATCAGCGGCAGCCCCGCGGCCACGGCGACGGCCGCGCACGCGAACAGTGTCTGGCGCCGCGAGGCGAAGTAGGCCGCCAGCGTCGCGACGTAGAGGTAGAAGAGGGCGAACGGGCTGCCCGCGCCGCCGAAGTTCCAGCAGGCCAGCGCGGTCAGCCCGGCGCCCGAGAGCACCGGGAACGCGACCCAGCGCTGGGAGAGGCGCTGCCAGGGGAGCAGGAGCGAGGCCACGCCGACGAGGATGGTGGCCAGGATCCCGGCGACCTCCATGACCTCGGAGCGCACGGTGGAGGGATCGGCCGCCCACAGCACGGCGGTCCCGAGGGTGCCGCCGGCGGCGGCGATCGCCGTGATCCTGCCCAGCAGAGGAAGGTCGTCGGCGACGACATCCTTGGTGGGCTGTAGGGAGGCGGAGGCGGGCACGGCGGCGCGGGACTCTGGGCCCTTCGCCGAATCATCGGCATCCGGTGAAATGGGCTTGAGTGAGGCACCGGGGCGGGCGGTAGCCTGGCCCACCCATGCTGGAGGAGCTCGAGAGAACGGTCGAGCGCGCCGCCGGGCGCTGCGACTACGCCGACGCCCGCCGCGTCGCCACCATCTGGGAGCGGGTGACCACGCACAACGGCGAGGTCGAGGACGTCTCGGCGGGCGAATCGGACGGAATCGGCGTGCGCGTCCGGGTCGGCGGCGCCTGGGGCTTCGCCTCGGCGCGCGAGCCCACCGCGCAGGCGGCTGAGCGGGCCCTGGCCCGCGCGCTGGCTCTGGCCGAGGCGCAGCCGCGCGTGCCCGGCGCCGCGCTGGCCCCCGCGCCACCGGCGCGCGGCCACTGGGACGGGCCGTGCGAGATCGACCCCTTCGGGGTGCCCCTGGAGCGCAAGCTCGACCTGCTGCTGGACGCCGACGAGGGGCTGCGTGGCGACCCGCGGGTCGTGCGCGCGCAGGCCGACTGCCTGGCGCTGCGCGTCGAGAAGGCCTTCGCCTCCACCGAGGGTGCCGCCTGCACCCAGACCCAGACCGAGTGTGGCGCCGAGATCTCGGCCGTCGCCGTGGGCAGCGGGGAGCTCCAGGTCCGATCCTTCCCGGGGGCCCACGAGGGGGGCACCTCCGCGGCCGGCTGGGAGTTCGTCGAGAGCCTGGACCTGGCCGGAGAGGCTCCCCGGGTCGCGGCCGAGGCCGTGGCGCTGCTCACCGCCCCGTCCTGTCCCGCGGGCCTGGCCACCGTGGTGCTCCACGGCGAGCAGGTCGCGCTCCAGGTCCACGAGTCGATCGGCCACGCCCTCGAGCTCGACCGGATGCTCGGCGGCGAGGCCTCCTACGCCGGCACCAGCTGGGTGGCGCCGGAGGACCTGGGCTCGCTGCGCTACGGCTCCGAGCACCTGCACATCACCGCCGACGCCACGCTGCCCGGCGGCCTGGGCTCGTTCGGCTGGGACGACGAGGGCGTGCCCGCGCGCTCGTTCGACCTGGTGACCGAGGGCGTCCTGCGGGCCACCCTGTCCTCGCGCGAGTCCGCCGCGCAGATCGGCCTGGGCGAGTCGGGAGGCTGTGCGCGGGCCGACGGACACGCCCGCCAGCCGATCGTCCGCATGACCAACGTCTCGCTGGAGCCCGGCGACGCCGGCTCCCTGGCCGACCTGATCGCCGACACCGAGCGCGGGCTGTACCTGGAGACCAACCGCTCCTGGTCGATCGACGACCGCCGGCTGCATTTCCAGTTCGCCGTCGAGCTGGCCCGCGAGATCCGCGACGGGGAGCTGGGCCGCCTGTACCGCAACGCCTCCTACGCGGGCGTGACTCCCCGCTTCTGGGGCTCGCTGGACGCGGTGTGCGGAGAGAGCGAGTGGGCCCTGTGGGGGCTGCTCAACTGCGGCAAGGGCGAGCCGGGTCAGATCATGAACGTCTCCCACGGGACCGCTCCCGCCCGCTTTCGCGACGTGCAGGTGGGCGTCGCTTGAGCCACGCGGCGACCGAGCCCCTGCTGGCGCTGGCCGAGCGCGCCCTGGACAGGGCGCCCGGCGAGGCCCTGGTCACGGTCAGCCACGAGCGCTCCCAGCTGGCGCGCTTCGCCCACTCGCGACCCACGCAGGCCACCGAGATCGACGATGTGAGCGTGGACGTCACGTGCGTGCGCGACGGCCACACGGCGACGGGCCGCGCGCGGGGCACCGACGACGACGCCCTGCGCGAGGCCGGGCGCCGGGCGGCGGCGGGCGCGGCCGCGGCCGCCCGCTCCAGCCGCGGCACCTACCCGGGCCTGCCCGGGCCGCCCGCCCCTCCCCGCCCCAGGACGGCTGGGACGCCGAGACCGCCCGGCTCGACCCGTCGCTCCCCGGTCGCGCGGTCGCAACGGCCGCGGCGGTCGCCGCGCGCCACGGTCTGGAGGCGTTCGGCATCTGGACGGCGGGGGAGGTGAAGACGGCCCTCGCCTCGACCACCGGCATCCGGGCCTTCGACGCGGTCACGGACGCGTTCGTGAAGGTCATCTGCCGCGACGGCGCCCAGCGCAGCGGGTTCGCCGCCGCGGCCGGTCGCTCGGCGCGCGCGATCGACACCGAGGCGGTGGCCGAGGAGGCGGCCGGGAAGGCCGTGCCGGGAGAGCGAACCCGCCTGCCCGCCGGCGAGTACGACGTCGTGCTCGATGCCTACGCCGTCGGGATCCTGCTCGAGTGGGTGGGAACCCTGGCGTTCAACGGCCTGGCCCACGCCGAGGGCCGGGGCGCCCTGTCCGGGCGGCTGGGAACGCGGGTGGCGTCGGCCGCCATCAACCTCTCCGACAGCCCGCGCTTCCCCGGCACGCTCCCCCGCGCCTACGACGCCGAGGGCGTGCTCAAGGGCCCCGTGCCGCTGATCCAGGACGGCGTGGCCCACCGCGTGGTGCACGACACGCGCTCGGCCCGGCTGGCCGGCCGCGGCGCGCGCTCCACCGGTCACGCGCTGGCGCCGGGCGGCGCACCGGGCGGACCCGGGGCCACGAACCTCGTCCTGGTGGGCGGCGGCGCGCGCGACGTCAACGAGCTGGCGGCGCCGATCGAGCGCGGGATCTACGTGACCCGCCTGTGGTACGTCAACCCCGTCCACCCCAAGCGCACCCTGCTCACGGGAATGACCCGCGACGGCACGTTCCTCATCGAGGACGGCCTCATCACCCGGCCGGTCGGCGACGTGCGCTTCTCCGACGAGGCGCTGAGGATCCTCGACGCGACCGAGGCGCTGGGCGCCCATCCGCGCCTGGTCACCGAGGCGGAGTTCTACGGCCGGCGGTTCGCCACCGGTGTCGTCTGCCCGGCGATCCGCGCGCGCGGCTTTCGCGTCACGGGCGCGACGCTGGTCTGACCGGGCGCCCCAGCGGGCGGCTCAGGAGATCTTCAGGAGGACGATGATGTTGATCGTGAACATCACGGCCACCACGACGGTCCAGATGTTCAGGTTGCGCTCGACGAGCGAGCCGCCGCCCAGGGGTCCCGAGCCCGTGCCCACCCCGAAGGCGCCGGAGAGCCCGGCGTCCTTCCCCGAGTGCATGAGCACCAGGAAGATCAGGATCACCGACAGAATGACCTGTACGACGCTGAGAATCAGCTCCATGGACCGCGGATGATAGTCATCCTCTCGCCGCACCCCGACGACGCCGTGCTCTCGCTCTGGCATCTGCTCGACTCCGAACGGGAGGCGACCGTCCTCAACGTCTTCGGCGGCTCGCCCGACGAGCACCTGGGCGACGAGTGGTGGGACCGCCTGACCGGCGCGACGGACTCGGTCGCGCGCGCGGCTCAGCGCCACGCCGAGGACCGCGCCGCGCTGGCGCTCGCCGGGCGCGAGCCGGGCAACCTGGGACTGCTCGACGGCCAGTACCGGGCGGCCGAGCCCGACCCACGGGCCGTGGCGCGGGCGATCGCCGCGGCCGCGCCGGAGGGCGCCCTGCTCGCCCCGGCGGCGCTGGATCGCCACCGCGACCACCTCGTGGTCCGCGCCGCCGCGCTGTCGCTGCGCGAGGGCGGCCGCGAGGTCGGCCTGTACGCCGACGTCCCTCACGCCACCGTCTACGGCTGGCCCGCCTGGGTGACGGGCGCGCCCGCGGACCCGCTGTTGGCGCCGCAGGTGGCGTGGGAGGTGGCGGCGCGCGGCACCGGGATCGACCTGTCCGAGGAGACGGCCGAGGTCACCGCGCTCGAACCCGAGACGATCGAACGCAAGCGCGCCGCCGTCGAGGCCTACACCACGCAGGTGCCGGCGCTCGAGGCGGAGTTCCGCGTCCTGCGCCCCGAGGTCCTGGGCTTCGAGGTCACCTGGCGCCTGAGCGCCTAGCGGCCAATACACTGCCCGCCCGTGGGAGGGATGCGGACACGGCTGCTGCTGGCGGCGACCCTGGTCGCCGCCGTCGCCGTGGGCGCCGCGCCCGCGAGCGCGCCCGCCGCGCGCTCGTGCGCCGTCGTCGGCTCGAAGACCGTCCGCAGCACGCCCTACGCGCGCATCTACTACACGCGCCAGGGCCGGCCGTTCTCCTGCTATCGCCTGACCGGGCGCCGCGTCGCCCTCGACACCCAGGTCGACCGCTTCTACACCTTCGGCGACGCCCACCTCGGCCTGGTGCGGATCCGCCGGCGGATCCTCGGCTACACCTGGATCGATCCCGGAATCCCGGCGATCTACGTCCATTCCGTTGACATGCGCACCGGCCGCTTCAAGCACCGGACGAAGATCGAGCCGCTGGTCGTCATCGACCCGTCGGCCGTGTCCGTGCCCCAGATCGTCGTCACGGACACCGGGTCGCTGGCCTGGATCCAGAAGCTCGAGGGCTACTACTCGGTGTGGCGCTTCGACCGCCACGGCCGCAGGCGGATCGGCGGCGCCGACACGACGCAGCGGACCACCTCGCTGCTGCTGCGCGGCACGCGCCTGACCTGGCGCAAAGCCGGGCGGCTACGAACCTCGCGCCTCGTCTAGCCGGCGCAGGATCTCCACGGCCTCGGCGCGCAGCTGGGCATCGAGGGCGCGCCAGTCCTCCTCCGAGAGCTTGCCCGTCCGGCGATCGAGCTCGGTGTCGCGGATCTCGCCGTATTTGGCGTCGCGCGCGGCCTCCAGGGCGGCCACCCCCTCGTCCTCGGGCTCAGGAGGGCCGGGCTGACGGCGCAGCGGCGCCGAGACAACGAGCACCACCGCGGCGAGCAGCACCATCACGAGCAGGAACTGCAGGGCGTTCATATGGGCGGCTCTACGCGCGGCCCAGGTCGCGCGCCACGCGGGCGGCGTAGCCCGCCCGCACGCGGCGGCGGACGGCGAGCGGCGCCGGCCAGAAGGCGATCAGCGCGCCGGCGATCACGATGAGCGCCCCCAGCCAGATCCAGGTGACGAGCGGCGAGGCGATGATCCGGAACGTCGCCGGCGGCGGCGCCTGCTTGTAGCGCGCCGCGATCGCGGCGACGACGAAGGCCTGCACGCGCGGGCTCGCGCCGGCGAAGCGCTGGTCGGCGCGGCGCATCAGCGCTTCCAGGGGCTGGAGGTCGGGCTCCACGGCCGTCCACAGGTCGCGGCGCAGGCCGGCCTTGAGGCCCACCTCGCTCGTCGCCTGGCCGTCGAAGAAGCGCTCGGCCGGCCCCAGCACCGGCGCGGGTGACGGGAAGTAGCCGCGGGTCGGGTGCAGCGTGCCCACCCGCTTGCCGTCGCGCTTGACGCTCAACAGGGCTCCGAGCGTGACCTTCTCGCTCTGAAGCTCGGTCGTCGGGCGCACGTAGGTCACGTCGTAACCGCCCACGCGCACCGACTGGCCCGGCGACAGGCGCACGTCGCGGTTGGCCTGGAAGGCCGACGAGGCGGCCACGCCGATGAACAGCACGGCCATTCCGGCGTGGACGATGTAGCCGCCGTAGCGCCGCCGGTTGCGCCGCACCAGCGAGGCCAGCGCCGCGGGCGGCGACTCGCCGCTCATCGCCCGCCGGGCGCGGGTGCCGTTCCAGAACTCCTGGCCGACGGCCGCGAGCACGAAGGCCGCGCAGCAGAACATCACCAGGGCCGCCGGATGCCGCCCGGCACCGGTGGCCAGCAGCACCACGAGCGTCACCGCCAGCACCCCGACGGGAAAGCGGAAGGTCCGCCACAGGTTGGCCGCGGTCGCCCGGCGCCAGGCGATGACCGGCCCGATACCGGCCAGGAGGACGAGCACGAGGGCCAGCGGGACCGTGTAGCGATCGAACCACGGGGGCCCGACCGAGGACTTCGTTCCCGTGACCGCCTCGGAGATGAGGGGGAAGAACGTGCCCCAGAAGATCACGAAGGCCAGGCCAACGAGCACGAGGTTGTTGAGCAGGAACACCGCCTCGCGCGAGACGAGGGAGTCCAGGCTGTGCTCGGAGCGAAGCTCGCGCCGGCGCGAGACGACGAGCGCCACCGACCCGGCCACGAGCACGGCGATGAACCCCAGGAACGGGCGCCCGAGCGTGGACGCGCCGAAGGCGTGGATCGAGTCCAGGATGCCCGAGCGCACGAGGAACGTGCCGAGGATCGCCAGGATGCCCGTCCCCAGCACCAGCGAGACGTTCCACACCTTCAGCATCCCGCGCTTCTCCTGGATCATCACTGAGTGCAGGAAGGCGGTGCCCGTGAGCCAGGGCAGCAGTGAGGCGTTCTCGACCGGGTCCCACCCCCAGTAGCCGCCCCAGCCCAGCTCGACGTAGGACCAGCGCGCGCCGAGCAGGATCCCCACGCCCAGGCAGAACCACGCCGCCAGGGCGAAGCGGCGGGTGACCGAGATCCACTCGGCGTCCAGGCGCCGGCTGATCAGCGCGCCGATCGCGAAGGCGAAGGGGATCGTGAACAGCGTGTAGCCCGAGTACAGCAGCGGCGGGTGGCTCATCATGCTCGGGTGGCGCAGCAGCGGGTTGAGCCCGATGCCCTCGGCCGGCGCCGGGCTGCTCTGGGCGAACGGGTCGGCCAGGAACAGCGTCAGGCAGGTGAAGAAGGCTGCGAACACGAGCAGGACGGCGGTCGCGTACGGCGCGACCTCGCGCACGCGCTTGCGCACGGCGAACAGGACGACGCTCGACCACACCGAGAGCAGCCACACCCACAGCAGCAGTGAGCCCTCCTGCGAGGACCATGCCGCCGTCGCCTTGTAGAAGCCCGGCGTCGTGGTGCTCGAATGGGAGGCGACGACGTCGAAGCCGAAGTCCGAGCGCAGGAAGGCGGCCTCGAGCACGACGAAGGCCACCGTGAGCACGCCGGCCAGGGCGTAGACGGCGCGGCGGCCCGAGTCGACCCACTCGCGGCGGCGCATGCGCGCGCCGTAGACCGAGGCGCCCGTCCCGTAGACCGTGATCCCGAGGGCGAGGATCAGGCAGGCGCGGCCGAGGATCGCCATCCCGACGGCTCCGTCAGCTCTGCTGTTCGGACTTGGAGAACTTCGACGGGCACTTGGTGACCAGCGAGTCCTTCTCGCCCACGAACGTGGCGCCCTGCTTGCGCACGTCGACGATCACCTCGCGGCCCTGGCGGAACGGATCGGGCACCGTCCCGGTGTAGCTGACCGGGACCGAGGCCGTCCCGTTGCGGTCGCGCACCCGGAAGAGCAGCCGCGCTCCCTCGTGATGGACCGAGCCGTTCACGACCTTCCCGGTGAGCTGGTAGGAGCGCCCGGGCTTGGCGTCACGCGCCAGCTTGCTCGGCTGGGTGGCCTCGCTGGAGGCGCTGAAGCTGGTGTAGATGAGCGCGCTCGCGAGGAGCACGGCGGCGCTGAGCGCCACCACGAGCCTGATCTTGCGCTTGCGGCGGGGGTCCATCGACCGTCCAGTATCCCAAAGCGACCTCGGGAGTCTCGTTGCAACTTCCGACAGGGGAAGAAACTTCTGCTCCGAACGTCCGTTTGTACTGAAGAGACATGCGAGCCGCGATCCGCAAGACCACCCGCCAGCGCCCCCGCCTCCGCCGCCGCGAGGAGGAGGCCGCCGAGGTCCACGAGCGCCCGGCCCCGGCCGATCCGGTCCCCGGGCCGAGCGAGCGCTGCCGGAGCACGAACGGTCCGGAGAACCGCGAGCTTCGCGCCGGCGGCCCCCAGGACAAGGCGCTCTACATCTGCCGCTGCGGCTCGGCCTTCCAGGCCATCGTGACCGCCTCGGTGAGCTGCCCGCACTGCGGCGATCCGCAGGCCTGGTAGCGGTAAACGTCACCGTTCATCACTGCTATCCTCGCGCGGGATGCTTTCCGGCATGACCAAGAAGGCCGCCGGCGCCACCCTCATCGTCGCGATGTCCGTGGCCTCACTGCTTCTGTGGGTGGGGATCCCGCTGGGCTGGCTGTGGATCGGCTCCCAGCTGGTCGACTCCTCCCAGCCGTCGATGGGTCCCTACATGGTCGTGGCCGTGGGGATCGTGGCCTCGGTCGTCATCGACGCCCTCCTCCTCTCGCGGCTCAACCGCGCCTACCAGCGCGTGACGGAGACGGACGGCCAGGTCCGCATCCAGCTCCCCTGGCTGAAGTCCATGCGCGGCGAGCGAGACGCCCCCCGCCAGAGCTCCGTGCTCGACATCATCCTCATCGGCAGCGTCACCCTCGCGGGCCTGGCGATGCTGGCGTGGTGGCTGCTTCTCGCGGGCTCCCCGCTGCCCAGCTAGGCGCGCGGCTCGCCCAGCCGTCCGCCTCGCCTGGACACCTGTTCTAGAGACCCGGCGCGCGGCTGGCGGCCACCGCCCGCCCACCCGATCCGGTGGGCATGGGACGTGGTCCCGCCTGTCTGCGCGCCGCCGGCGCCACCTGGATCGTGACGGTCGCCGCCGCCGCTTTCGCCCTCGCGCCGGGCGCCGCGGCGGCGCCCCGCCACTGCCCGGACTCGAACCTCGTCCCCAGCGCGGCCACCGTCCACCAGGCCCGCGAGGCCGTGCTGTGCCTGGTCAACCGCGAGCGCGCACGCCACGGCCGCCACGCCCTGCGAGCCAGCCAGTCCCTCAACCTGGCGGCCGGGCGCCACTCGCTCGACATGGTCCACCGGCGCTACTTCAGCCACGACGGGCCCGGCGGGCACGACGTCGCCGACCGGGTCCGGGCCGCCCACTGGGCGCCGGGACGCTCGGCGTGGCGCCTGGGCGAGAACATCGCCTGGGGCACGGGCCGTTACGGCACGCCGCGCAGCATCGTCTCGATGTGGATGCACAGCTCCGGGCACCGGGCGAACATCCTCGACCGCCGCTACCACGAGTTCGGCGCGGGGGTCGCCGCCGGCGCGCCGATCCGCTGGCCCGGCGGAGCCGGCACCTACACGATGGACTTCGGCGGCTGACCGCGGTCAGCCGCGCCGGCCGAAGTCGGCCGTGTACGTCCCGCCGCGCGCGCCGTGCCCCGGCACGCCGACGACCGGCCCGACGCCGGCGTCGCGAAAGCGCGGGCTGAGCACGTTGGCCCGGTGGCCGGGACTGGCCATCCAGGCGGCGACGGTTCGCCGCGGCGTGGAGAAGCGGCCCGTCCCGGCGGCGATGTTCTCCCCCAGGATCCAGCGCTGGCGGTTCGTGACGTAGTGGGCGCGGACCACCCGCGCCGAGAGCCGCGGCCCGTTGGGCGCCTCGTGGCCGATGTAGTGGCGGCGCAGCATGTCCAGCGAGTGGGTGATGGCGGCGCCTCGCAGGCGGGGGTCGGCGCGCAGCGCGCGCAGGCGGGCGGCGGCGCGCTGGGCGTTCATCAGGCACAGCGTCGCCGCGCCCACCCGCCCCAGCCTGCCGCGAGCCGGGCGCAGGTCGGCGTCGGGACAGCCGCCGGTGGCGATCGCGACCGCGGCGCCGCGCGCCAGCGGAGGCAGGATCCCCGGCGGCAGCACGACCGGCAGCACGGTCACGAGCACCGTGCGCTTGACGGTCTGGGGCGTGCCGTGGCAGGCGCCCGACGTCACCTCCACCGTCACCAGGTGAACGCCCGCCTGGAGGAACTCGTAGGGGACGTCGATCTTGACCTCGCTGCCCGGGGCCAGCGGCCCCGAGGCGGGCTGCCCGCCGTTGCGCTCGCGGTCGCAGGCCAGTTCGGCCTGGTAGTCCTCGCCCTTGCCGAAGTCGACCGCCACCCCGTTGATCGCATCGTCGGGGTCGCGCGCGGTCAGGGTCAGCGTGGCGATCCCGCCCACCTGGACGTCGGGCAACGAGAGCCCGGAGACGTCCGGACCGGCGGCGGACGCGGGCACGGCGAAGGCCATGCCCGCCAGGCAGGCAAGGGCCAGCATGGCCGGGAGATGCCGTCCGTGGCGTCTCATCCCTCGCAAAGAGTACGGATTCCGGTGAAATCGGCAAACGGCATGGCTCTTTCGGCCATCGGCGCCCTCGCGGCCTCAGGTCTGCGCGGCCGGCGCCGATCGGCTGAATATGAGCTCACGCCACGCCGCCGCCACCCTCACGGCCGCCGCCCTGGCCCTGGCCGCGCTGCCCGCGGCCTCCGCCCCGGCCTCGCCCCGAGCCCACGCCAGCGCCAAGCTGCGCGCCGTCGAGTCAATGCGGATCACGGACCACCGGCGCCGCGCCCGCCACCGTCCTGCGCGCACCCCCACCCGGCCGGCCACGCCGAAGCCCGCCCCGGTCTCCCCCACGCCGCCGGTCATCGCGCCGGCTCCCGCGAACTGCGACTCGGCCGACCTCTCCGTCGCGGTCCTGTGCCTCATCAACCGCGAGCGTGCCAACGCCGGCGAGTCCGCCCTCTCCGCCAGCCCGCAGCTGGCCGCGGCCGCCGCGGGACACTCGGCCGACATGGTCGCCCAGCGGTACTTCTCCCACGACTCGCTCGACGGGCGCAGCTTCATCGATCGCATCCGCGCCGCGGGCTGGAGCACGAGCGGAAGCTGGACGGCGGGCGAGAACATCGCCTGGGGCAGCGGGTCCTACGGGACGCCCGCCCAGATCGTCACCAGCTGGATGAACAGCCCGGGCCACCGGGCCAACATCCTCAACGCCCGCTTCCGCGAGGCCGGCGTCGGCGTCGCCGCGGGCGCGCCGCAGCGGACGTCCATGTCCGCCTTCACCTACACGATGGACTTCGGGGCGCACGGCTAGCCGCGGTGCCCCGCCTCTGGCGGCGAGGCACCGCGTGCCGTGGCGTACGCCGCTACTTGACCAGCAGCCCGCTGAACAGGCCGTTGTGGTCGGAGTCCCAGAAGCCGTTGACCGGCTTGCGACCCGTGACCGCGGTGGTGAGCAGCTTCACCTTGCTCGGCATGTTCGTCATGACGTGATCGACCTTGTGGTCGAAGTCGCTGAGCTTGCCTCCGCCGGCGGTCGTGAGGAGACCGCTGTTCAGGCAGCACCCGAGTGGCTTGTAGGTGCTGCGCTCGGCGAACCCGCCGGCGAGCATGTTGCGGTAGGCGATCCCGTCGCCGGTCTTGACCTCCGTCTTGACGTCCGAGTTCAGATCGCCCACGAGGATCACGCGCTTGCCACTGGCCGGCCCGCCCTTCTTGACCAGCTCCTGGGCCTGGAGGCCACGGATCTGTCCGTTACCCACGTCCTGGCCGGTGTTGACGTGATTGGACGGGTTGCTGTCAAACGCCTCGAGGTGGGTGTTGACGAAACGGAACTTGGCCAGCTTCCCGAGCTTGACGTCCACGCGGGTCCAGCCGCGGGTGACGTCGATCTTCTGCCCGGCGGGCGTGACCTGCAGGAGGCTCTTGAAATGGCCGCCCTTCGGGCCGGAGGTCTTCAGGTCCTTGCCGACCCGAGCGAGAATCACGTCGCGCATCGTCAGCCGACCGTTTATCTCACTGCCCAGGGGGCAGCCGGGGGCCGCCGTGGCCTGATTGCCGTCCGTGTTGGCCCAGACCTCGAAGTCGAACTCGGGCTCGGCCACGATCAGGCGATACCGGGCATGACCCTTGTTGAGCTGGCCCAGCAGGAGCTTGAGGAAGTCCCAGCGCACCTGCGTCGCCGACGGCGGGATCGGGCTCGCCGTGCAGGGCTGGGTACGCCACAGGGCGACCTCCTGGAGACCGACCAGGTCGGGCTTCTTGGCGATCACCTCGGCCGCGAGGCCCTTGGCGCGGATGTCGAACCGGTTGGCGTCGACCTGGTTGAGGATGGTGCCGGCCGCGTTGACCAGACTCTGGAGGTCCTGGGCCTGGACGCCGGGCGTGAGGTCCGCACCCAGGTAGAGGTTGCGCGACATCACCTTGACGTTGGGCTTGGGCTTGGACTTGTGCTTGGCGGCCATCGCCGGAGCGGCGACCGGAAGGGTCAGGAGGGCGCTGAGGAGCAGCGCGGGGCCCGCGACCCGGCGGACCCATGAGGGGGAGCTGATTCGGAAGGTCATCATGCGAGCTTAGGACACGCTCCGGGACGGCGAGTTGCGCCGCGCCGCCCCGGTTCATGCCAACTACATCTAGGGCTTCGTGTAGTTGAAGACCTCGAACTGCTTGATGTCCGGCGGTCCCTGCATGGCCTGGTCGCCGAGCTCCTGCAGACCCGGACCGAGCCGGGACTGGACGAAGGTGTCGAACGCCTCCCGGGACTCCCAGCAGTCGATCACTCCCCAGCCCTCGTCGATCGGGCCGGCCATGTGGAAGATCAGCCCCTCCGGGGGCTCCTCCTGGACCCTGATGTGGTCGTGCACGGCCTGGTACTGCTCCTGCGTGCCGCCCGCGAACTTCAGGCGAATGCCTACGGCCATCTGTGCTCCCTTCTGGCTGACCCGAGCGACCCTATAGCGTGGAAGACACCATGGCGCGTGCATCTCGCGACGGTTCCCGGCGGCGCCTCGTGGCCGCCGCGTCGGCCGGTCTGGCCGGGGTCACGGCCTACGACCTGATCCAGCGCCGCCACGCGGTTCTGCGGAACTTCCCGATCATCGGGCATCTGCGCTACGCGCTGGAGATGTTCGGGCCCGAGCTGCGCCAGTACATCGTCACCAACAACAACGACGAGCGGCCGTTCAGCCGCGACCAGCGCCGCTGGGTGTACGCGTCGGCGAAGGCCGAGCCGAGCACCTTCGGGTTCGGGTCCGACGACGAGATGGAGTCGGTCGAATCGCTGCTCGTGATCAAGCACGCGCCGTTCCCCGCCCCTCCCCCCAGTGACGGCGACCCCGGCGGGTACCCCGACTACGCCGCGCCGTCCCCCAAGGTCGTGGGCGCGGCGCGAGGCCGGCGCCACGCCTTCCGGCCGGCCTCGATGGTCAACGTCTCGGGGATGAGCTTCGGCTCGCTCTCGGGGCCCGCGGTTCAGGCGCTCAACCGCGGGGCCCGGCTGGCGGGGTGCCTCCAGGGCACCGGGGAGGGCGGGCTGTCCGAGCACCACCGCCAGGGCGGCGATCTCGTGTTCCAGATCGCCACCGGGTACTTCGGCTGCCGCGACGAGCGCGGGCGCTTCAGCCTCCCCCACCTCCTCGAGACGCTGTCGGGCGCGCCCGTGCGCGCGATCGAGATCAAGCTCTCGCAGGGCGCGAAACCGGGCGTGGGCGGGATGCTCCCGGCCGCCAAGGTCACGCCGGAGATCGCGGCGATCCGCGGCGTGCGGCCCGGGCAGGACTGCATCAGCCCGCCGGGGCACTCGGCGTTTCGCGACGCCGACGAGCTGCTGGACTTCGTCGAGGAGATCGCCGCGGCGACCGGCCTTCCCGTCGGCATCAAGTCGGCGGTGGGAGAGCAGGCGTTCTGGACCGAGCTCGCGCACCACATGGCCACGGGCGAGCGCGGCGTGGACTTCGTCACCGTCGACGGCGGCGAGGGCGGCACGGGCGCCGGGCCGCTGGCCTTCACCGACCACGTCGCCCTGCCGTTCAAGCTCGGGTTCTCCCGGGTGTTCGGCGCCTTCGCCGCGGCGGGCATCGACGAGGACGTCGTGTTCGTCGGCTCGGCCAAGCTCGGGCTGCCCGAAACGGCGCTGTGCGCGTTCGCGCTGGGCGCGGACATGGTCAGCGTCGCCCGCGAGGCGATGCTCTCGATCGGCTGCATCCAGGCCCAGCGCTGCCACACGGGCCGCTGCCCCGTCGGCGTGGCCACCCAGTCGCGCTGGCTGGCGCGCGGCCTGGACCCCGAGCTCAAGTCCGTGCGCCTGGCGACCTACATCCGCTCGCTGCGCGGGGAGATCCTCGCGCTCGCCCGGGCCTGCGGCGAGCCCCATCCGGCGCTCGTCACCCCCGACCACCTCGAGATCGTCGGCGAGCGCTTCGGCGCCGCCACGCTGCAGGACGTGTTCGGCTACGAGGCCGACTGGAGCGTCGTCCCGCCGGCCCGCCGCGCCGAGATCGAGGCCCTGATGCGCCCGCGGGCCCGGTGGCGCGAGCCCGGGCCGGAGATGGGCCCGGTGCCGGGCGACGGGACGGGCGGCGACGCGGAGCCGGTCCGGTGATCCAGCCGGCGGGCCGGACGTTCTTCGGGGTCCCGGCGGCGCGCGGGCTCGAGGCGGTCGACGCACAGGTGGCCTTCCTCGGCGTCCCCTACGACGGCGGGACTCCCCAGCCGGGCGTTCCGACCGGGCAGCGGGCGGGGCCGGCGGCGGCGCGCGAGGCGAGTGTGGAGCAGTTCGTCCACCTCGAGGGCTGGTACGACGTGGAGGCCGACCGCGACCACCTGGCCGGCGTGACCATGACCGACGTCGGCGATGTCGCCATCCAGGGCTCGGACACGGAGGGCAACTACGCCCGGATCTCGCAGGCCGCGGGGGCGATCGCCGGTGCGGGAGCCCTCATGGTCGCGATCGGCGGCGACCACTCGATCAGCCTTCCTCTCGGTCGCGGGCTGGAGGCGCTGGGGGAGTTCGACGTCGTCCACGTGGACGCGCACGCGGACGCCCTCGACGAGCTCGACGGATCGCGGCTCACGGGCGCCAGCCAGCTGCGCCGCCTGGCCGAGCTGCCGTTCGTGGGCGCCGTCAGCGCGCTGGGGCTGCGCAACGCCGACCGATCCGAGCTCGACGGCCTGCGCGACCTGGGCGGGCGCTGGGCGACGAGCCGCGACGTGATCGAGCGCGGCGGCGGCGCAGTCGTGGCCGAGCACGTGGCCGCGGAGCGAGACCTGTACGTCTCGATCGACCTCGACGTGCTCGACTCGTCGATCGCGCCCGGGCATTCGCTGCCCGAGCCCGGCGGCATCAGCTACCGCCAGCTGCGCGAGCTGCTCGCCGAGGTGGCCCGCCGGGGACGGGTCATCGGCTTCGACGTGGTCGAGCTCAACCCGGCGCGCGACCCGTCCGGAGCCACCGCCAGAGTGGCGGCGTGGATCGTCACGCACTTCCTCAGCGAGATCTTCGACCAGGAGCGCTAGGGGCCGCATGAGCCGGGTGATCTTCTCCATGACCGTGTCGCTGGACGGCTTCACCGCCGGGCCGGGCGACGACATCGGCTGGACCGTGCCCACCGAGGAGCTGCACCGCTTCCACAACGAGCAGACCCGCGAGCTGGGCGCGCACCTGTGCGGCCGCCGGCTCTACGAGACGATGGTCTTCTGGGAGACCGCCGAGCGCGATCCGGACCTGCCGGACGCCATGCGCGAGTTCGCTCCCATCTGGAAGGCGCTGCCCAAGGTCGTGTTCTCTCGGACCCTGGAATCCGTCGAGGGCAACACCCGCCTGGCCGAGGGGGACGTCGCCGCGGAGATCGCCCGCGCCCGGGAGGAGACGGAGGGCGACATCGGCATCGGCGGCCCCGGCCTGGCCGCCGAGGCCACGCGACTGGGCCTGATCGACGAGTACCGCCTGTTCGTCACGCCGGCCGTGCTGGGCGGGGGAACGCCGTACTTCCCCGCCCTGGACGAGCGCGTCGACCTGGAGCTGGTCGAGACGCGGACGTTCGAGCCGCAGACGATCTACCTCCGCTACCGGCGCGTCTGACCTAGCCGGGCGCGAGCGCGTCCTGGTCGTCGGGCCAGGACAGCGGGAACAGGTCGCGGTAGGGACGGGCCTCCTCGACGACGCGCTCGACCGACGGCCGCGCGAGGAGGTCGCGGTAGTAGCGGGTGAGGTGGACGTTCGAGTCCGCGTCCCAGCGGTGGATTGCGCGGAGGTAGAAGAGCGGCGGGGCGGCGGCACAGTCGGCGATCGAGAACGTCTCGCCGCCGAGCCAGGGGTGTTCGGAGAGCCGGGCGTCGAGGACGGGATAGATCGTGTCGAGCTGAGCCCGGGCCTGCTCGACGCCGACGGGGTCCCGGCCGTCGTCCGGTCGCAGCTCGTCGCCCACGATCGTCTGCATCGGGCCCGAGAGATGCTGGTCGGCGACCCTGTCCCACAGCCTCGATTGCAGAGCCTCCTCGGGCCCGGCGGGGATCAGCGGCTGCGGGCGGGAGGCGTGTCCGTCGAGGTACTCGATGATCGTCGTGGACTCGGGCAGCGTCAGGCCGGCGTCCGAGACCTCGAGGATCGGCATGCTCGCCGGCGGCCAGAGCTCCGCCAGCTGCTCGCGCCCCTCCTCCCCCTCGATCAGGTGGGAGTCGAACGGAAGGTCGAGCTCATAGAGGGCGATCAGGACCTTCTGGCAGTACGAGGCGAACGGGTGCTGGTGCAGGGTGAGGGTCACGCGGGGGCCTCCCGGGCGGGTGGTGGTTTCGGGGATGAGACCACGATCGGCGCGTGGACTCATCGCCGGTTGGCGGTGTAATGGGACGAGCGATGACCGCCGGCCAGCTCCGCAAACACTGCCTGTCGTTCGAGGGAGCCGAGGAGACGTTCCCCTTCGGAGAGCGGACCTCGGTGTTCAAGGTCGCAGGGAAGATGTTCGCGCTGTCGGCTCTGGGCGCGGACTCGCTGCGCGTGAGCGTGAAGTGCGAACCCGAGCTCGCGGTCGCGCTACGCGGCGCCCACGCCTGCGTGATCCCCGGCTACCACCTGAACAAGCGCCACTGGAACACGGTGATCATCGACGGCTCGCTGCCCGACGAGACGGTGCGCGACATGATCGAGGACTCGTATGACCTGGTCGTGAGCGGGTTGCCGAAGGCGCGGCGGCGGGGGTTGGGATGGTTCAGGGACGCGTAGTCCCAGAGCGAGAAGCGGACGACGGGTCTCGAACCCGCGACCTTCGGCTTGGGAAGCCGACGCTCTACCAACTGAGCTACGTCCGCGAAGCGATCGATTCTAGTGGCGGCCGGGGGTCGTCGGCGGCCACGATCACGGGCTCGTCGGGTGGTCCGGCGGTCTCGCCGGTCTTCAGCGCCACGGCCACTCCCGCCGCGACGATCGCCAGCCCGCCCACGACCACCGCGGGGGTCAGCGCCTCCCCCAGGATCGCCGCCGCGAGCAGCGCCGCCGACACCGGCTCCATGTAGGCCAGGATCCCCGCCGTCGTCGCCGGGACCCAGCGCAGGCCGGCCACGTAGAGCACTCCGGTCAGCCCCGTGAGGACGATCCCCAGGAGCAGCAGGTAGCCGATGTCGCCGCCGCTGAGCGATCCCAGGTCGGAGAACAGCAGTGCCGGCGAGAGCACGAGCGCCGCCACCCCCTCCTGCCAGACGATCACCGTCGTCGGATGGACCTCGGAGCCGAAGCGCTTGAGCCCGACGATCATGAGCGCGTAGGTGATCGCCGCGAACACGGCCAGGACGACGCCGGGCAGGCGGACCGCCTCGTCCCCGCTGCCCCCGGCGAGCGAGATCGCGGTGATGCCCACCATCGACACCGCCAGCGCGACGATCGAGATGCGCGGGACGTGCTCGCGGAGGACCAGCGGCGCAAGCAGCGCCATGAAGATCGGCGCTGCGTAGGTGATCAACACGGCGCTGGCCACCGACGTCTGCTTGATCGCCGCGAAGTACAGGCTCCAGTGGATGGCCAGGAGCACGCCGAGCGCGATCACGGGCGCGGGCGGCGGGCGCAGGAGGTCGCGGCGGCCCGCGATCAGCAGCCCGGCGATCACCGAGACGGACGCCAGCGACACCCGGAAGAACACGATGGCCATCGCCGGCAGGTCGAGCTCGCGCACGATGATCCCGATGAAGCCCCACGACAGCGCGCAGCCGGCGATGAGGAGGGATCCCAGGGTGTGTCGGCGCACCCGGTCTACAGTAGAAGAGTGCGCGTCGCCGTCCTGGCCATCCTCGGCGCCCTGCTGCTGGCCGTTCCGGCGCAGGCGGCCGTGTCGTTCACCGACGTCGAGGACGAGGTCATGTGCACGGTCTGCGGGACTCCGCTCAACCTCGCCCCCGGCGATGCGCCGTTCGCCCAGCGCGAGCGCGCCTACATCCGCCGGCTGATCGCCCAGGGCCAGAGCAAGAGCCAGATCAAGGACGCCCTCGTGCGCCAGTACGGCGAGGAGGTCCTGGCGATGCCCCGGAACAAGGGCTTCAACCTCGCCGCCTACCTGGTCCCGCTGGCCGTGGTGATCTTCGCCGCGCTGGCCCTGTTCGCCGCGCTGGGACGCTGGCGGGGCCCGCGCCGTGCCGCCCCCGGCCCGGCCGCGCCGGAGATCTCAGCGGCCGACGCCCGGCGCCTGGACGAGGACATGGCGCGGTTCGACTGAGCGCGCCGGGCGCGCCGCCTACCCGTGCGCCCGGTGCAGGTGCGGGCGGTGAGCGCGGATCGCCTCGGGTGAGACCTTCCCGCCCACGAACACCACGGCCACGATCAGGCCGCCCAGGGCGAGGATCGAGTCGAGCAGGAACGCGTCGGAGATCCCGTTGACGAAGCTGTCGAGCCCGCCGGCCGCGCCGGTCACGATCGCCGTGTTCACGGCCAGGCCGACCACACCCCCGGCGATCTGGAACATGTAGACGATCCCGCCCGCCAGGCTGGCCTGCGACGGGTCGATCGCCGTCACCGCCGCCGTGGTCACGGACGAGTAGAAGAGTCCGATACCGGCGCCCAGGATGAACATCGGCGCCATCAGGGCGCCGTAGTCGTCGCCCGGGTTCAGGAACGACAGCAGGAAGATCCCCACCGTGATCAACGCCGCCCCCGAGGAGACGATCACCTTGGGCCCGAGCTTGTTGTAGAGCGGGCCGCCGATGAAGGACACGGTCGCGAACGTCGCCATCAGCGGCAGGAGCCCCAGCCCGGACTTCAGCGCGCTGTAGTCCAGCGCCTTGACCATGAACTGCGGCAGGTAGAGCAGCGCGGCGAAGAAGACCGCGGACATCAGCAGCACCGACAGGCAGGCGGCCCGGAAGTTCGGGTTGCCCATCACCTTCCCCGGCACCAGCGCGCCCGAGCCCGCGCGGCGCTCGACGACGGCGAAGGAGGCCGTGAGGATCACCCCCGCGGCCATCATCGCGATCACCCGCGGATCGCCCCAGCCCCAGTCGCTGGACTGGTCGAGCGCGAGCATCACCAGGACCAGGCCGGTCGACAGCGTGAAGATGCCCGGGTAGTCGATCTTCTCGCGCTTCTCCACCGGGACGTCGGGCTTGATCGCCCGCAGCGTCGCGACCACCCCGAGGGCGGCGATCGGGAGGTTGAGGAAGAAGATCCAGCGCCAGCTCAGCTCGTCGGCCAGCGCGCCGCCGATCAGCGGCCCGACGGCGTTGCCGAAGCCCGCCGCCCCGAGGATCAGCCCGCCCGCCAGGCCGGCCTTCGACTCCGGGAGCACGGCGTAGGTCATGCCCAGGATCGCCGGCCACATCATCGCCCCGCCGATGCCCATGAGCGCCCGGCAGGCGATCAGCCAGATGTCGCCCTGCGCCACGCCGCCCAGCAGCGAGAACCCGGCGAAGATCCCCGCGCCGGCGAAGAAGATGTTGCGCCGCCCGAACATGTCGGCCAGGCGCCCGCCGGTGACGATCATCACGCCGAAGACCAGGCCGTAGGCGTTGATCACCCACTGGACGGTGGAGAGGTCGGAGTCGAGGTCCTTCTCGATGGCCGGGAGGGCGACGCTCAGCGCCGTGAAGTCGTTCGCGATGATGAGGACCGCGAGGCCCATCGCCACCAGGGCGACGATCGTCGCGCGGTCGAGCCTGTCCTCCGTGGCCTCGCTCACATCTCCTCCGGGGCGCTCACGCCGAGCAGGTCCAGCGCTCGGGCGATGGTGCGCTGGGAGGCTACGCACAGGGCCAGCCGGAACGACTCCGTCTCGGCGGGCTCCGCGCCCACGACCTTGCAGTCGCGGTAGAAGGCGGTGAACTCCTGGGCGAGCTCGAGCGCGTAGGTGGCGATCCGGTGGGGCGCGCGGCGCTCGACCGCCTCGTCGACCTCCGCGGGGAAGGCCAGCAGCTTGAGGATCAGCGAGCGCTCGGCCGGCTCGAGCGGCGCGTCTCCGCTCACCGCGACGGCGGCGTCCCCGGCCTTCGTACGGATCCCGGCGATGCGGGCGTGGGCGTACTGGACGTAGTAGACGGGGTTCTCGGCGCTCTCCTGGCGGGCGAGGTCCAGGTCGAGGTCCACCGTCGTGTCGTGCGAGCGCTGCAGCATGAAGTAGCGCGTGGCGTCGACACCTATCTCGTCCAGGAGCTCGTCGAGCGTTACGAAATCGCCCCGGCGCTTGGACATCGAGGAACGCTGCCCGCTGTCCACGATGTGGACGAACTGCATGATGATGATCTCGTAGAGGCCGGGGTCCTCCCCGAGCGCGGCGGCGATGGCCTCCAGCCGGCCGATGTAGCCGTGGTGGTCGGAGCCCAGCACGTTGATGAGCCGGTCGAACCCGCGCGCGCGCTTGTGCTCGAAGTAGGCGACGTCGGCGGCGAAGTAGGTCGACTCGCCGGTGGAGCGCACCAGCACCCGGTCCTTGTCGTCGCCGAACTCGGTGGTGCGCAGCCACAGCGCGCCCTCGGACTCGTAGACGTGACCCTGCTCGCGCAGGTCGGCGAAGGCCCGGTCGATCGCCGTGAGCCCATCGGGCCTGGCCTCGTGCAGGACGCGTTCGGAGAAGAACGTGTCGAAGTCGACCCGGTAGCGCCGCAGAGTCGTCTTGATCTGGGCCATGAGGCGCTCGATGCCCTCGAGAGCCAGCTCGTCGGGATCGCCGTCGGCGGCGCCGGGGATCTCGGCCGCGAGCACGGTGACGTACTCGCCCTCGTAGCCGCCCTCGGGGACCTCCTCCCCGCGCGCCCGGGCGCGGATCGACTCGCCCAGCTTGCGGACCTGGCTCCCCGCGTCGTTGAAGTAGTACTCGCGCTCGACGTCGTGGCCGGCGAACTCCAGGATGCGGGACAGCGAGTCGCCGTAGGCGGCGTGGCGCCCGCCCGCCGCCGTCAGCGGGCCGGTCGGGTTGGCGCTGACGAACTCCACGTTGATCCGCTCGCGCGCCTCCAGGCTCCCGCCGCCGCCGAAGGCGTCCCCGGTCTCGAGGACGTGACTCAGCGCTTCGCGATACCAGGCGTCGGCGAGGAACAGGTTGAGGAAGCCTGGCCCGGCCACCTCGACGCGGTCGAGCAGCGGCCCCAGCTCGGAGCCCAGCGCCTCGCCCAGCCGGGCGGCGATCTCGCGCGGCTGCTCGCCCAGCACGGGCGCCAGCAGCATGGCCGCGTTGGTGGAGTAGTCGCCGAACGCCGCCTTCTTGGGCCGCTCGAGCGTCGGCGCCGGGCGCGCCGAGCCATTGCCCGCGTGCTCGGGGTCGCGCAGCGACGTGGCGGCGCGCTCCACGGCGGCGCGCAGGTCTGCGACCGGGGTCGTCATGGCCGCGCGGGCGTGGCGGCCGGGGCGAACAGCGCCTCGAGGCGGTCCATGGTGCGCAGCGTGCCCATGGCCACGACGACATCCCCGGGCGCGAGCACGGTCTCGCTCGTCGGCTGGGTCTCGAACGTCCCGTCGTCGCGGCGCAGCGCGACGATGAAGGCTCCGCCGCGAACGTCGCCGATGCGCTTGCCCGACCCCTGGCAGCCCTCGATGACCTCGATCTCCTCCATCCGGTACTCGGGCGCGACGTCCACCACGCCGGAGACCTGCGGGGTCAGGGCGAGCCGCGCCATCTCGGCGCCGCTGGCCTTGTAGGGCGAGATGACCCGGTCGGCTCCCGCGCGCTTGAGCTTCTGCTCGGAGTCCTCCGCGCTGGCCCGAGCCACGATGCGCACGTCGGGGCGCAGGCCGCGGGCCGTCAGGGCGATGAAGATGTTCTCGGCGTCGGAGTCCACGCAGGCGATGACGGCCCGCGCGCGGTCGATCCCGGCCGCCTTGAGGACCTCGTCCTCGGAGGGCTTGCCCTCGATGAAGCGCACGCCGACCCCGATGGCCGCGGCCATCTCGCGGTTCTCCGGGCGCTCGTCGACGATCACGTAGCGCCCGCCCGCGGCGTGCAGGTCGCGGGCCACCTGGCGGCCCACGCGGCCGAAGCCGCAGATGATGTGGTGGTCGGTCAGAGCATCGATCATGCGTCGCGCCCGGCGGTCGGCCAGCAGGTCCCCGAGATGGCCGTGGACGAAGAATTCCGTGACCGTGACCAGGGCGTAGAAGAGCGTACCGACGCCCAGGACGATCAACGCGACCTTGACGATCTGCCCGCCAGTGTCCGACGGCTCGGGGACCGACCCGACCGTGGCCACCGTGTCCAGGGCCCACACGAACCCGTGCCACACCGAGGTGTCCTCGGTGAGCACGAACCCGACGGTCCCCAGGGCGAGGATCGCCAGGATGACCAGGGTCAGGCGGGCCAGGCGGCGCAGGTAGAGCCGGATGTCGGGCAGGTGGGGAATCGTCCCGGCTCAGTAGTGGTAGGGCTCGCCGGCCAGGATCTTGTGCGCGCGGTAGAGCTGCTCGAGCAGCACGACCCGGGCCAGCTGGTAGGGCAGGGTCATCGGGCCCAGCGACAGGCGGTGGTCGACGTCGTCCAGCTCGATCCCCTTCGGGCCGCCGATGACGAACACCACGTCGCGGCCACCCTGCCGGCGATCCTCCATGAAGCGGGCGAAGGCCTCCGAGTCGCACGCCTGGCCCTGGGCGTCTAGCAGCGACACGTAGGCCCGGTCGGGGATCCGCCTGGGAACCCGCTCGTCCTCGCGCAGCTCGATGATCTCGACGCGGGCATGACCCGCGATCAGCTTCTGGTAGTGCTGGACGTCGTCCGCGAAGGGGGGCCGAAGCCGGCCGACGGCCAGGACGATGATCCGCACGCTGCGATACTAGGCGCATGACCGAAGACGACGACGCCCAGGAGCGACACATCAACATCCATTTCGCGCCGGAGATGATGGCCGGCGCGTACGCGAACTTCGCGAACGTGTCGCACTCCGACTACGAGTTCACCATCACCTTCGCCCGTGTCGACCACGAGGTCGAGGATGAGGAGATCCCCGGGGTCGTCGTGTCCCGCGTGAACCTCTCCCCCCGCTTCATGCGCGAGCTCGTCGACGCCATGGAGGACAACTACTCCAAGTGGCAGACCCGCGAGGGGATCAAGAACCTGCCCGAGTTCGACGGGCCCGAGGACCAGCCGCAGGAGTAGCGGTCAGGGCCTCAGCGCTCGCCGCGCTCCCAGGCCACCCCGGCGCCGATCCGCTCGATCGAGGGCGGATGGGTGCCCAGCAGCCACGTCGCCCAGCCGGGCGGATCCGGGTCGGAGACGTTGTTGAGCGTCAGCCGCCGCTCCATCGAGATGAACGGCGCCGGCTCGTCGGTCAGCCGCAGCGAGAACGTGTCCGCCCGCGCCTCGACCCGGCGCGAGAGCTCGTTGGAGATCACGCCCAGGCCGCCCGAGACGAGCGCCAATGAGAGCACGACCGCCGGGATCACGGCGGGCGTGCCCGCCTCCCCCGGCGCCAGACGCTCGCTCAGGCGCTGAATCGCGAAGACGCCGAAGGGTGCGACCAGCGCCAGCCACAGCAGCCCGCGCGGGACGTCGTGGTAGTGGACGTGGCCGAGCTCGTGGGCGACGACGAGCCGCACCTCGTCGGGCTTGAAGTCGCGCAGGAGGTTGTCGTAGATGACCACGCGCTTGGTCGAGCCCAGTCCGGTCACGTAGGCGTTGGCGCCGGTCGTCCGCCGTGAGGCGTCGACCTCGTAGACCTGGCCCACCTTGACCCCGGCCCGGCGGGCCAGATCGAGGACCTCGGTGCGCGTGTGGCCGGCGGGCAGCGGCGTGAAGCGGTTGAACACCGGGTCCAGGACGACCGGGCCGATGTAGAGGAAGGCCGCCCCGATCGTCACCACGGCCACGCTGCCGGGGATCCACCACCGCCGCGGGAAGCGCCGCTGGAGGGCCAGGAAGAGCCCGGCGCCGACGCCGGCCATCACCGCGCCGATGGCGGTGGACTTGGCCACGTCCTCCGCCCAGCCCGTCCAGGACTGTGTCACCAGCCCGACATCCCGGGCCCGCTGGCGCGAGATCGCCCCCACCGGGAGCGTGGCGACTGTCAGGCCGACCGAGAGGGCGGCGCCGACCGCCATTCCCGCGATCACCGGCCGCCGGAACGGCCCGCGCAGCCGGGCCGGAGGACGGCGGATGAGCAGGACGAGGAGCCCGCCCTCGATCAGCAGGGTGGCCCCGTAGAGGGCCAGCTGGGGGCGGCGGAAGTCGCGCGCGCGGTCGACCTGAGCGGGGCTGAAGTACGATCGGACGTTCACGGGCGCTGGATCGACAACCCCGTCGCGCGGCCGGAGGAGCAGCACAGCGGCCTCCGCGGCCACCACTGCGGCCACGAGCGCGATCGGGAGTCGCAGGCGCCTGCGGTCCACTCCGTCACCGTACAGATGCGTATCGCCGTCCTCTCCGACATCCACGGAAACCGCCATGCCTTCGAGGCCGTGCTCGACGACGTCGCGGGCATGGAGCCCGACGAGGTCTGGTGCCTGGGCGACGTGGTGGGCTACGGCGCGGACCCCGACGCGTGCTGCGAGCTGGCGGCCCGCAACTGCGACGTCTGCCTGGTCGGCAACCACGACCTGGCGGTGCGCGGCGACATCCCGCTCGACGAGTTCTCCACGGGCGCGCGCATCGCCGCCCAGTGGACCCAGGAGGTGGCCTCCCGGGAGAGCCTGGACTACCTGGCCGACCTCGAGCCCCAGATGCTCGACCACGAGGTCGGGCTGTTTCACGCCAGCCCCCGCGACCCGGTGTGGGAGTACGTCCTCTCCACCCTGCTCGCCGACCTGTGCCTCGACGTCCAGCGCCACCGGGTCTGTCTGATCGGCCATTCCCACGTCGCCCTGTCCTTCCAGCGCGCCGAGGGCGAGCCGGCGACCGGCGAGACGCGCCCGGACGGGGCCGAGGTCGACCTGTCCGACCAGGAGTGGCTGCTGAACCCCGGCAGCGTCGGCCAGCCCCGCGACGGCGACCCGCGCGCCGCCTGGCTGGCCCTGGACACCGAGGACTGGACCGCCGCCTGGCGGCGCACCGAGTACGACGTGGCGGGCGCCCAGGCGGCGATCCGCGCGGCGCGCCTGCCCGATTCACTGGCGGAGCGTCTGGAGTACGGCCAGTAGCATGAGCCGGCCGGTGATGCGCACCCTCATGCTCGCCCTCATCGCCGCGGCCCTCGGGGTGTCGAGCGCGTTCCTCGTCGCCTGTGGCGACCGCAACAACCTCATCCCCCGCACCGACGCGGCGGCGATCCAGTCGAACCTCGACCGGGCCTCCGACCTCTACGCCCAGGAGGAGTGCCGGGCCGCCCAGGCCCAGGTGGTGAGTGCGCAGAGCCGTGCCGACTCCCTGCCCGACTCCGTCGACTCCGACCTGCGCACCACGCTGGACGACAACCTCTCGCACGTGCTCCAGCGCATCCAGGTCCAGTGCGGCAAGACGCAGAGCACGCAGTCCACCCAGACCACGGCGACGACCCCCACGGTGCCCACCGAGCCGACGACCACGACGGAGCCGACCACCACCACGACCGTCCCGCCGACGACCACGACGGTCCCGCCGACGACCACCACCGCGCCCCCGACCACCACCGGCGACAACGGCGGCACGCCGCCCGGGCAATCCCAGCTGCGCAAGCCCAAGAAGCCGAAGGCCAAGGGCCACGGCGCCCGGCACCCGGCACGAGGGCCACGCCTGATGAACGACGAGGTCATCCACGACCGCTACCGCATCGGTGGCCGGCTGGGCGTCGGAGGGATGTCCACGGTCTACCTGGCGTTCGACTCGCGCCTGGAGCGCGAGGTGGCCATCAAGCTGCTGGCCGAGCACCTGGCCGAGGACGAGACGTTCGTGTCGCGCTTTCGCCGCGAGGCGCTGGCCGCCGCCCGCCTCGTGCACCCCAACATCGTCCAGGTGTTCGACTTCGGCCTCGACGACCGCACGGGCCAGCACTTCATCGTCATGGAGTACGTCGACGGGCCGTCCTGCGCGCGAGCTCCTGCGCGACCGCCGCTCGCTGGGCGTCGACGAGACCGTGGACATCATCGAGCAGGCCTGCCGCGGCCTCGACCACGCCCACCGCAACGGCGTCGTGCACCGCGACGTCAAGCCGGGAAACCTCCTGCTGTCCGCCGACGGGCTGGTCAAGCTGGCCGACTTCGGCATCGCCCGGGCCACCGAGCAGTCGAGCATCACCCAGGTCGGCTCGGTCCTCGGGACCGCCGCCTACCTCGCGCCCGAGCAGGCGCGCGGCGAGGAGGCCGGCCCGGCGGCGGACATGTACGCCCTCGCGGTCGTCACCTACCAGATGCTCGCCGGACGGCTGCCCTACGAGGCGACCTCGCTGTCCGAGCTGACGCTCAAGCAGCAGCGCGAGATGCCGCCGCCGCTGGACGTGGTGAACCCCAACGTCCCGGCGACGCTCGCCCACGCGGTGGCCCGCGGCCTGGCGCTCGACGCCGCCGGCCGCTACACCAGCGCGCTGGAGATGGGCGCAGGCCCTGCGCGACGGCGCTCACGGCATCGAGCCCCCGCCCGCCGACGTCGCGGACAGCGCCACCGAGGCGACGCGGATGCTCTCGCGCGACGAGGACGCGACGGCCGCGACCCGGCTGATCGGCCCCGCGCGATCCCGACACCGCCGAGCAGCGCACGCGCGTCCGCCCGATCGAGCCCGAGCGCAGCACCCGCCGCACGACTCCCGCCCCAGGCCCGGCGCGCCGGCGCGCCAAGCGCAAGCGCCGCGCCGGTCGCTGGATCGTCGCCCTCCTCGTCCTCGCCGGGCTCGTCGCCGCCGGCGGCATCATCGCCGCGGACGAGATGAGCGGGAAGCCTCAGCTGCGCCGCGTCGTCTCCCAGGACGCCCAGCAGGCGATCGACGACGTCAAGAAGTTCATCGACGACAACACGCAGTAGCGGGCGCTCAGGCGCGCAGGGCGCCGGCCACCTCGCTCAGCGTGCCCTCGGCAATCCCTTCCCGCAGGCGGTCCATCACGCCGGCGACGAAGGTCAGGTTGTGCAGCGTGAGCAGGCGCAGCGCGGTCTGCTCGTGCTGGCGGAACAGGTGGCGCAGGTAGGAGCGCGAGAACCCGCCCACGCAGGCCGGGCACGGGCAGCCCTCGAGCACCGGCGCGCGGTCCTCGCGGAAGCGCCCGTTGAGCAGGTTGATGCGCCAGCGGTTGCCCGGTTCGGGCACCAGCGCCATGCCGTGGCGGGCGATGCGGGTCGGCATCGCGCAGTCGAAGGTGTCGATCCCCAGCTCCACCCCGCGGATCAGGTCGTCGATGTCGCCGATGCCCAGCAGGTGGCGCGGGCGCTCCTCGGGCAGCTCCTCCGTGGCCCAGCCCACCACCTCGTACATCTGCGCCTTGTCCTCGCCCAGCGAGCCGCCGATCGCCACGCCGTCGGCGCCGCTGGCGCGCCACCTCGCGCGCCGAGGCCCGGCGCAGGTCCTCGTACACGCCGCCCTGCACGATCCCGTAGACGGCCTGGCCCTCGGGGCCGTGCTCGGCGTGCCAGTCCAGGCAGCGGCGCAGCCAGCGGTGGGTGCGCTGGGTCGAGGCGTCGGTGTACTCGCGGGTGACGTGGAACGGCGTGCACTCGTCGAACACCAGCGCGATGTCGGAGTTCAGCACCGCCTGGACCTCCATCGAGCCCTCGGGTGACAGGAAGCGCTCGGCCCCGTCGGTGTAGGAGCGAAACCGCACCCCCTCCTCGCCGATCGAGAGGATCGAGCCCTGGCGGTCGCCCGCGGCGCGCCCCTTGATCTCGTCGGCCACGGTTCCGTGGCCCATCGAGAAGACCTGGAAGCCGCCCGAGTCGGTGATGATCGGCCCGGGCCAGCCCATGAACCCGTGCAGGCCGCCGTGCGCGGCCACGATCTCGGGGCCCGGCTCGAGCATGAGATGGAACGTGTTGCCCAGGACCATCTCGTAGCCCAGCCCCGCCACCTCCGCCGGGAGCAGGGTCTTGACGGTGCCCTTCGTCGCCAGGGGGACGAAGGCCGGCGTGCGGACATCGCCGTGCGCCAGATGCAGAACGCCGGCCCGCGCGCGCGAGCCGGCGTCGCGATGCTCGATCTCGAAGCTCATCCGCGACCGAGCCTACGGAACCGGCCCTCAGCAGCCCTGCATGCGCTCCCAGACGTCGCCCAGCCGCTCCTGGTCCTCGCGAATCCAGCACGGCGAGGAAGCGCCGGCGCACGCCGGAGAGATGGGTGGGCGTGGCCGCCTCCAGCGCCTCGCGGCCCTTGGGGGTGAGGACGGCCCACCAGCCGCGGGCGTCGTCGCCGCAGCGCTCCCGGCGGACCAGGCCGTCGTCGACCAGCCGGTCGACGAGCCGGGTGAGACCACTGCGGCTGAGCACGATCGCGTCCGCGAGGTCGCGCATGCGCAGCCTCTCGTTGGGCGCCACCGCGAGCTGGATCAGCACGTCGAACGTGCTCAGGGGCATTCCGTGAGCGGCCCGAAGCTCCTCGTCGAGCTCGCGGACCAGCTGGGCATGCGTCGTCAGGAAGCCGCTCCAGGCGCGGCGCTCGCTCGCGCTGAGCCTTTCCTCGACACTCTCCATGGCGGCTATTCTAGTTGCCGAGGCAACCAATACGGGAGACGGGACCGTGCAGCTCGAGGGGATCCACCACATCACCGCGATCACCGCCGACGCCCCGGCCAACGTCGACTTCTACGCGCGGGCGCTCGGGCTGCGGCTGGTCAAGAAGACCGTGAACTTCGACGCGCCCGACGTCTACCACCTCTACTACGGCGACGACGCGGGCTCCCCCGGCTCGATCCTCACCTTCTTCGAGTTCCCCGGCGCGCGCCGCGGCCGCGCGGGCGCCGGGATGGTCTACCACCTGGCCTGGCGCGTCGGGTCGGCCGAGGCGCTGAGCTTCTGGGAGCGGCGGCTGGCCGGCGAGGGCGTCCCGGTCTCCCACCGCGACGAGCGCCTGCTCGTCTTCTCGGACCCCGAGGGCCTGGAACTGGCGCTGCTGGCCGACGAGTCCTCCGACCCGCCGCTGGCTGCCCGGGCGTCGCGGGATCCCACCCGAGCACGCGCTGCTCGGCTTCGCCGGCGTCCACGCCTACGGCTCCGACCGCGAGCGCAGCGTGCCGCTGTTCGAGGGCGCCCTGGGCTTCGAGCGCGCGGGCGAGGACCGCTGGAAGGTGGCCGGCGAGCAGCGCAGCGCGCTCTACGTCGTCGACGACGCGCCCGCCGAGCGGGGCGTGCCCGGCGCCGGGACCGTTCACCACATCGCCTGGTCCTCGCGCGACGACGCCGAGCAGGACGCATGGCGCGCCCGGGTCACGGAGGCCGGCGCGCACCCGACGGACATCATCGACCGCCAGTACTTCCACTCGGTCTACTTCCGCGAGCCCGGCGGAGTCCTGTTCGAGTTGGCCACGCGCGGCCCGGGCTTCGACGTCGACGAGCCCCTCGAGCACCTGGGCGAGTCGCTACGCCTGCCCCCGCAGCACGAGCACCTGCGCGACCGCCTCGAGCGCACGCTCACGCCACTGCCCAACCCCCGCCAGCCGGCGCCCGCGCCGTGAGCCTCGACCTGCTCGACCACGAGGTGCGCCCGGCGGCCGGCGAGCCGCAGGGCGCGCTGGTGCTGCTCCACGGCCGCGGGACCTCGGAGCACGACCTCTTCCCGCTGCTCGACGTCTACGACCCCGAGCGCCGGCTGGTCGGCCTGGCGCCGGGGGGGCCGCTCTCGCTGCCGCCGGGCGGGCGACACTGGTACTCGCTGGCGCAGCTGGGCTATCCGCCACCCGAGAGCTTCCTGCCCACCTACGAGCGCCTGACGAAGTGGTTCGACGCGATCCCCGCGGAGTACGGGGTGCCGGTGGAGCGCACGATCGTCGGCGGGTTCTCGCAGGGCGGCGTCATGTCCTACGCGGTGGCCTTCGGCCCCGGCCGCCCCGCCCCGGCGGGGGTGATGGCGCTGAGCAGCTTCATGCCCACCGTCGAGGGGGCCGAGCTCGACCTCACCGGCCGCCAGGGCTACCCCGTCGCCATCGCCCACGGCACGCTCGACCAGATCATCCCCGCCGACTTCGGCCGGGCCGCCCGCGACCGCCTGGTCGAGGCGGGAGCCGACGTGCTCTACCGCGAATCGCCCGTCCCACACACGCTCGACCCGCGCGAGCTGCCGGCGTTCACGGAGTGGGTTCGATCAACGATCGACCGGTCATCGCAGACGGCTGCTCGACGCCGAGAAGCTCAAGGACCGTAGGGGCCACGTCGGCCAGGACGCCGCCGTCGCGCAGGTGCAGGCCGGGAACCGTGACGACGATCGGGACCGGGTTGAGGGAATGGGCGGTGTTGGGGCTGCCGTCGGGCTCGAGCATGTGGTCGCAGTTGCCGTGGTCGGCGGTGACGATGCACGCGCCGCCGGACTCGTGGACCGCGTCGACGATCCGGGCCAGCCCCGCGTCGGACGCCTGGATCGCCGCCACCGCCGCGGGGATGACCCCGGTGTGGCCGACCATGTCCGGGTTGGCGAAGTTGACGACCCCGAAGCGCGCGCCGTGGTCGCGCCAGCGCTCGACGAAGGCCTCGGCCACGCCGGCGGCGCTCATCTCGGGCTTGTGGTCGTAGGTCGGGACGTCGCGCGGTGAGGGCACGAGCTCGCGCTCCTCGCCCTCGTGCGGCTCCTCCTCGCCCCCGTTGAAGAAGTAGGTGACGTGGGCGTACTTCTCGGTCTCGGCCACGTGCAGCTGGCCCATGTCGTGGTCGGCCAGCACCCCGGCCAGGGTGACCTCGGGCCGGGCGGGCGGGAAGGCCACCGGGTAGGACCAGTCCTCCTCGTACTCGGCCATGCAGGCGTAGCGCTCCACCGGGCCCGCGCCCTCGCGGTCGAACTCGCCGAAGCCCGGCTCGGCGAGCGCGCGCGTGATCTGGCGCATGCGGTCGGGACGGAAGTTGACGCCGAGCACGGCGTCGGTCTCCGGGCGGATCCGCGCCTCCTCGCCGACCAGCGACGGGGTGATGAACTCGTCGGTCTCGTCGCGCTCGTAGGCGGCCCGGGCGGCCTCGGGAGCGCTGTCGGCATGGTGGTCGGCCCGGCCGTGGACCAGCAGGTCGTAGGCGCGCTTGATCCGGTCCCAGCGCTTGTCGCGGTCCATCGCCCAGTAGCGCCCGACCACGCTGCCCACGCGGGCGTTGCCCGCCTCCCGGCACCAGCCCTCGACGGTCTCCAGGTAGCCCTCGCCGGAGTGCGGGAGCGTGTCGCGGCCGTCGGTGAAGGCGTGGACGACGACCTCGGACACGCCGAGCTCGCGGCCCAGGGCGATCAGGGCCTCCCAGTGCTTCCAGCCCGAGTGCACCCCGCCGTCGGACACCAGGCCGATGAGGTGAAGGCGCCCGCCGTCCCCCACCGATCCGAACAGGTCGCGCAGGACCTCGTTGCGGCTCAGCTCGCCGTGCTCCACGGCGTCGTCGATCCGCGTCAGGTCCTGCATGACGACGGTCCCCGCGCCGAGGTTGAGGTGGCCGACCTCCGAGTTGCCCATCTGCCCCTCGGGCAGGCCCACGGCGCGCCCGCCGGCGGCGAGCTGGGAGTGCGGGTAGCGGTCCCACAGCTCGTCGAAGGTGGGCGTGTCGGCCAGCGAGACGGCATTGCCCGGACCCGGCTCGGCCAGGCCGAAGCCGTCGAGCACGATCAGGCAGGCCCGCGGAACGGGGAAGGAGCCGGGACCGAGCGCCAGGCTCACGACGCCGGCGCGGCCGTGACGATGGCCGCGAACGACTCGGGGTCGAGGCTGGCACCGCCCACCAGCGCGCCGTCCACGTCGGGCAGGGCCAGGAGCTCGGCGGCGTTGTCGGCGCTGACGCTGCCTCCGTAGAGGATGCGCACGCGCTCGGCCTGCTCGGGCGAGCGGTCGTTGACCAGCGCCCGGACGAAGCTCACGGCCTCCTGCGCCTGGTCGGGCGTTGCGACCTTCCCGGTCCCGATCGCCCAGATCGGCTCATAGGCGATCACGACGTCGGCCAGGCGGTCGTCGGCCACCTTCGCCAGGCCCTCCTGCACCTGGTGGCGCAGCTTGCGCTGGGTCTCGTCGTTGTCGCGCTCCTCCTCGGTCTCCCCCACGCACAGGACGGGCACGAGGCCCGCCTCGAGGATCGCGGGCACCTTCTGCTGGAGAGCGCGGTCGGTCTCGCCGAAGAGCTGGCGGCGCTCGGAGTGCCCGACGATCGCGCCGCCCACGTCGAGCTCGGCCAGCATGGGCAGCGACACCTCGCCGGTGAACGCGCCCGAGGGCGCCTCGTGGACGTTCTGGGCGTAGACGGCGACGCGCGAGCCGCGCGTCGAGTCGACCATGGCCTCCAGCGCCGTGAAGGGCGGGCAGATGGCCACGTCGGCGCTGGCCGAGGAGACGCGGGGAAGCAGGCCCTGGATGAACGTCTCGGCCTCGGCCACCGTCTTGTTCATCTTCCAGTTGCCGGCGATCAGCGGTGTGCGGCTCATGCCAGTGCCTCCACTCCGGGCAGCCGGCGGCCCTCGATCAGCTCCATGAGGCTCCGCCCCCGGTGGAGACATGGGTGACCCGGTCGGCGAGCCCGAACCGGTGCAGGGCGGCCACGGAGTCCCCGCCGCCGACGACGGTCGTGGCCTCGGTCTCCGCCACGGCCTCGGCCACGGCGCGGGTGCCCGCGGCGAACGGCGCGAGCTCGAACGCGCCCATGGGGCCGTTCCAGAAGACTGTCTTGGCCGAGGCGATCACCTCCGCGTAGCGGGCGGAGGTCTGCGGGCCGACATCCAGGCCCATCCAACCCGCCGGGACGTCCACGCCGGCCAGCTCACGGTGCGGTGCGCCGGCGTCGAAGCGCTCGGCGATCACGAGGTCGCGCGGCAGCTCGAAGCGGCAGTCCGAACGATCGGCGCGGTCGAGGGCCAGCCGCGCGGGCTCGAGGTCCTCCTCGGCGCACAGCGAGTCGCCGATCTCGTGACCCTGCGCGCGGAAGAAGGGAAAGCACATCGCACCGCCGATGAGGACCGCGTCGGCGATCTCCAGGAAGCGCTCGATGACCGCGATCTTGTCGGTCACCTTGGCGCCGCCGAGGACCGCGACGAGCGGGTGCTCGGGGTTCTCCATCAGCTCGGTGAGCGTGGTCACCTCGCGCTGGAGCAGGCGGCCGGCCGCATGCTCGTCGACCAGGTGCGCCACGCCCTCGGTGCTGGCATGGGCGCGGTGGGCGGCGCCGAAGGCGTCGTTGACGTAGACGTCGGCCAGGGCGGCCAGGCCGCGGGCCAGCTCGTCGTCGTTCTCGGTCTCCCCCGGCTCGTAGCGGACGTTCTCGAGCATGAGGATGTCGCCGGGCTGGAGGTTGGAGGCCAGCGCCTCGACCTCGGGCCCCACGACCGCGGGCGCCAGGGTCACGTCGGCGCCGGTCAGCTCGGCCAGCCGGTCGGCCACGGGGCGCATCGAGAGCTCGGGCACGACCTTCCCCTTGGGCCGGCCGAGATGGGAGACGAGCACCAGGCTCGCCCCCTTCCCGCGCAGCTCCTCGATCGTCGGCAGCGCCGCTCGGATGCGCGTGTCGTCGGCGACCTTCCCCGCATCGAGCGGCACGTTGAAGTCCACGCGGACGAGAACGCGGCGGCCGTCGACGTCGAGATCGTCCAGCGTCCTCACAGGATGCGCTGCACGAGGTCGACGAGGCGGTTGGAGTAGCCCCACTCGTTGTCGTACCACGCGATGACCTTCACCATCGTGCCGTCGATGACCGACGTCAGCTGGCTGTCGAAGATGGACGACGCGGGCGACTTCTCGATGTCCGAGGAGACGATCGGATCCTCCGTGTAGGCCAGGATGCCCTTCAGCGGCCCCTCGGCCGCCGCCTTCATCGCCTCGTTGACCTCGTCCGGCGTGGTCTCGCGCGCGACCTCGGCGGTGAGGTCGACCACCGAGCCGGTGGCGATCGGGGCGCGCACGGCGAACCCGTTGAGCTTTCCCTCGAGCTCGGGCATGACCAGACCGATGGCCTTGGCGGCGCCGCTGGAGGCCGGGATGAGGTTGATCGCGGCCGCGCGGGCCCGGCGCAGGTCCTTGTGCGGCATGTCCTGGAGGCGCTGGTCGGCCGTGTAGGCGTGGATCGTCGTCATCAACCCGTGCTTGATCCCGATCGTGTCGTGGAGGACCTTGGCCACGGGCGCCAGGCAGTTCGTGGTGCACGAGGCGTTGGAGATGACCTCGTGGCTGTCGCGGTCGTAGGCCTCATCGAAGTTGACGCCCAGGACGACCGTGGCGTCGGGCCCGGTTGCGGGCGCGGAGATGACGACCTTCTTGGCGCCGCCCGCGAGGTGCTTGGCCGCGTTCTCGCGGTCGGTGAACAGGCCGGTCGACTCGATCACGATGTCCGCGCCCAGGTCGCCCCAGGGCAGCGCGCCCGGATCGCGCTCGGCCAGGACCTTCAGCTCGTCGCCGTCGACGACGAGGCCGCCGTCGGTGACCTCGATCGAGCCGTCGTAGGGCCCGAGCGTCGAGTCGTACTTGAGCAGGTGCCCGAGCGTGCGCGCGTCCGTCAGGTCGTTCACCGCCACCCAGTCGATGTCGGCACCGCTTTCCTTCGCCGCCCGGAACACGTTGCGCCCGATGCGGCCGAAGCCGTTGATCCCGACCCGAACTGCCATTCATTGCCTCCTGCGACGTGAGAGAGAACGCTGTGACGAAAGGAAACGCCGCGGCGATTGCTGCCCACGGCGGGGCGCGAAGGCTATCAGCGGCTAACGAGCTCGACGCGCGCGCCGTCGGGGTCGCGCAGGCACGCGCGATAGGCCCGGATGCCCTCGTCGGGCCGCGGCGCGGGAGCGCCGTCGTCCTCTCCCCCGGCCCCGCGTCCCGCCGCCCACGCGGCGTCGACGGCGGCCTTCCCGGCGGCCCGCAGCGCCACGTGCCCGCCGGCCGGCCGCCCGGGTGTGATGACCAGGATGGGCTCGTCCACGCCCCACGCCAGCGCCCCGGGCGCGGCCCGCATCCGCCGGGCGCCGAGGGCGTAGAAGACGGCGTCGTAGAACCGAGCCGACTCCTCCAGGTCCCGCACCTCACGCGAGATGTGGTCGATCACGCCTGTGATTGTGCGGGGCGTGGCGGACGGCACGAACTGCGGCGACGAGGGGGTCGGCCCGGAGGCGCTCTGTCCGCCGTTGCAGGGTCTTGGGGGCCCAGGCCCCTAGAACCCTGCTCTGACTTCAGTGGGACGCCGGACCACAGCCCTCATCGCCGCCGTTCAGCCCGGCCGGCGCCCTCAGCCTCGCGGCGGCTTGGAAATGTCCCGGTGCGACACGTCCACCATGTACGCCCCGCCCTCGCGGTAGTGCTTGGCCAGGTGCTCGGCGACGGCGACGGAGCGGTGGCGCCCGCCGGTGCAGCCGATCGCGATCTGGAGGTGGGCCTTGCCCTCGCGCACGTACTGGGGCAGCAGGTAGTCCAGGAGCGGGATGACGTGGTCGTAGAACTCGACGAGCGCGCCGTCGCGGTCGATGTAGGCGACCACGTCCTTGTCGAGGCCGGTGTGGGGACGCAGGTCGTGCTCGTAGTGCGGGTTGGGCAGGAAGCGCACGTCGAAGGCCAGGTCGGCGTCGCGGGGCGGGCCGTGCTTGTGGCCGAAGGAGGAGAACGTGACGGCCAGCCGCGACGCGGCCTCGGTGGGCAGCAGCTCGTCGGCGAGCTTGCGGCGCAGCATCGGCGTGGTCAGCCCGCCGGTGTCGATCACCACGTGCGCGCGCTCCTTGATCGGGTTGAGCAGCGCGCGCTCGGCGGCGATGCCCTCCTCGACCGTTCCCGTCGGGGCGAGCGGGTGGCGGCGGCGGGTCTCCTGGTAGCGGGTCAGCAGGGTCTGGTCGTCGCACTCCAGGAAGATCAGCCGGTGCGTGACGCCCTGATCGTCGAGCTCGTCGAGGACGGTGAGGAAGCTCTCGAAGTAGGTGCCCCCGCGCACATCGGACACGATCGCCGCGCGCTCGACCGCCGAGCCCTCGTGCATGAACAGCTCGGCCAGCGAGCGGATCATCTCCGGCGGCAGGTTGTCGACGCAGAAGTAGCCGGCGTCCTCGAACACCGCCATCGCGGTCGACTTCCCGGCGCCCGAGAGCCCGGTGATCACCACGAGGTCGTCGAGGCTGGTGGCGCGCGCCGCCCGCAGGGGATTCCTCCGGCCGCGGCGGAGCCGGTCACCGAGTCTTGCGGGCCTGGGAGCGGCCATCTCTTCGTTCAGTCTCGCCTGTCCTACGGACGTGTCGTGTGACTCACCCGTTAACCGGTCGGCACCCGGGTTGTTCCGCTTTAGGGTCACCGGCCGGTCTTGTTGAACTGGGCGTAGAGCTCGCGCGCGACCTTCCCCGGCAACCCGGGCGTGGCCTCCAGCTCCTCGCGCGAGGCCGCGACCACGGCCTCGGGCGAGCCGAAATGGCGCAGCAGCACCCGCTTGCGCACCGGGCCGATGCCCGGCAGGTCGTCGAGGATCGAGGCGGTCATCGCCTTGTCGCGCCGGCTGCGGTGGTGCTCGATCGCGAAGCGGTGGGCCTCGTCGCGCACGCGCTGGAGGAGCTGGAGCTCGGCCGTCTCGTGGTCGAGCACGAGCGGCGCGGCGCGGCCGGGGATGAAGATCTCCTCGATGCGCTTGGCCAGCGAGACGATCACCACGCCCCGCTCGCGAAAGCCGCGCAGGGCGGCCAGCGCGGCCGAGAGCTGGCCCCTTCCCCCGTCGATCACGATCAGGTTGGGCAGCGAGGAGAACGACGCGTCGCGCTCGGGATCGTGGGGCGAGCGGTCGTGCTGGTCCTCGAAGCGCGCGAGGCGGCGGCCGAGGACCTCGTTCATCGCGGCGAAGTCGTCGGCCCCCTCGAAGCCGCGGATGCGAAAGCGCCGGTAGTCGGACTTCTTCGGGGCGCCGCCCTCGAACACGACCATCGAGGCGACATTGTGGGTGCCCATCAGGTTCGAGATGTCGAAGCACTCGATGCGCACCGGCGGGGAGTCCAGGCCCAGCGCCTCCTGCAGTCCCTCGAGCGCGGCCACGCGGCGCTGGCGGCGGCGCTCGTCGCGCAGGCGCTCCTGGTCGAGCGCGAAGGCGGCGTTGCGCTCGGCCAGCTCGAGGATCCGGCGCTTGTCGCCGCGCTCGGCGGCGCGCACCTCCACCGGCCCGCCGCGGCGCTCGGACAGCGCCGCCGCCAGTTCGGGGAGCGCGCCCACCTCGCGCGAGACGACGATCTGCGGCGGCACCGCGGTCGCCGTCCCGTAGTACTGGAGCGCGAACTGCTCCACCACCTCGGGCAGCGGGCGCTCGCCCTCGTTGGCCAGGTAGAAGGACTGGCGGTCCGACAGGACGCCGTCGCGCACCTGGAAGACCTGGGCGTTGGCGTCGGTTCCCTCGACCGCCACGCCGATCGCGTCCACGGTGCCCACCGACTCGTTGGCCACGCGCTGGCGCTCCAGCAGCGAGCGCACCGCCCGCAGGCGGTTGCGGTACAGCGCCGCCTGCTCGAACTCCTGCGCCTCCGCGGCCTCGTCCATGCGCTCGGTGAGCTCGCGCTCGATCTCCCGGTAGCGCCCGGAGAGGAAGGCGGTCACGCCGTCGATCGCGCGCCGGTAGTCCTCCTTGCTCTGGTAGCCCACGCAGGGCGCCTCGCAGCGCTTGATGTAGTGGTCCAGGCAGGGGGAGCCGCTGCGCCGCCCGGGCTCCGGCCCGTCGCAGGAGCGAAAGAGGAAGACCTTCTGGAGGAGGTCGAGCGTCCCGCGCACCTTCTTGGCGTTGGAGTAGGGCCCGAAGTAGGCGCGGTTGCGGCGGTGGCGCTCGCGCGTGAAGTAGACGCGCGGGAAGTCCTCGTCCAGCGAGATCGCGATGTAGGGATAGGACTTGTCATCGCGCAGCCGGATGTTGAAGCGCGGCTTGTACTGCTTGATGAAGTTCTGCTCGAGCAGCAGCGCCTCGGCCTCTGTGGCCGTGACCGTGTACTCGATGTGGTCGATCAGCGGCACGAGCTCGGCGGGCCCGTAGCGCGTGCGCCCGGAGAAGTGCGAGGCCACGCGCTTGCGCAGCGAGCGCGCCTTGCCGACGTAGATCACCCTCCCGCGCTCGTCGCGGAAGAGGTAGACGCCGGGCTGGTCGGGGAGCGCGCGGCGCTGCTCGGTCAGCTTGTCGGTGGCCTTCGGAGGCATCACTCCGAGGATAGGGACGGGCGATCCGCGACCCCGTAGGCTCCCGGTCCACGATGCCGACGGTCAACCTGTTCTCCGACACGCAGACCCGCCCCACGGAGGGGATGCGGCGGGCCATGTACGAGGCCGAGGTGGGCGACGAGCAGCGCGGCGCCGATCCGACCGTCAACGCCCTCCAGGAGCGGGTGGCCGACCTGCTCGGGCACGAGGCGGCGCTGTTCCTGCCCTCGGGGACGATGTGCAACGCGATCGCCTTCCGGCTGCACATCCGCCCGGGCGGCGACGAGGTCCTGCTCGACCGCACGGCCCATCCGCGCGTGGCCGAGGCCGGCGGCCCGGGCTCGATCTCCGGCGCGCAGCTCACGCTGCTCGACGGGGACGGCGGGATCTTCACGCCCGAGCAGCTGCGCGAGTACATCCACCCCGCGGGCGACCGCTACGGCCCACGGACGCGGCTCGTGTCCGTGGAGCAGACGACGAACATGGGCGGCGGGCGCGTGTGGCCACTGGACACGGTGCGAGGCGTGCTCGGCGTGGCGCGCGAGCACGGGATGAACGCGCACCTCGACGGCGCGAGGCTGATGAACGCGGTCGTGGCCTCGGGCGTGCCGGCGGCGGACTGGGCCTCGGGCTTCGACACGGCCTGGCTTGACTTCACCAAGGGCCTGGGCGCGCCGATCGGCGCCTGCCTCGTCGGCTCGCGCGACCTGATCGACGAGGCCTGGCGCTACAAGCAGATGTGGGGCGGCGCGATGCGCCAGGCGGGGATCGTGGCCGCCGCGGGCGCCTACGCCCTCGACCACCACGTCGAGCGCCTGGCCGAGGACCACGCCAACGCGCGGGCCCTGGCCGCGGGGCTGGCCGAGCTGCCCGGCGTGGAGATCGACGCCGACCGGGTCGAGACCAACATCGTGATCTTCGAGGTCGACGACGGCTTCAGCCTGGTGGGCGCCCTGCACGACGCCGGCGTCGAGGCGACCCCGCTGAGCCCACGGCGCATCCGGCTGGTCACGCACCTCGACGTCGACCGGGCGGGCTGCGAGCGGGCCCTCGACGCCATCCGCTCGGCGCTGCCCACCGCGGCGGCGTAGACTCGCTCGCCGTGAGCGTACGGACGGAGTACCGGACGTGCCCGTTCTGCGAGGCCACCTGTGGCCTCGAGGTGACGCTCGACGACGATGCCGTGACCCGCATCCGCGGCGACGAGGCCGACGTCCTGTCCCACGGCTTCCTCTGCCCGAAGGCGACGGGGTTGCGCGCCCTGCACGAGGACCCGGATCGCCTGCGCACCCCGCTCGTCCGCTCGGGGGGCGAGCTTCGCCCCGCCTCCTGGGCCGAGGCCCTGGGCGCCGTGCGGGACGGCCTGGCGCCCCTGCTCGAGCGCGACCGCAACTCGGTCGGCGTGTACCTGGGCAATCCCAGCGCCCACAACCTCGACTCGCTGATCTACGCGCGCGTGCTGCTCAAGGCGCTGGGCACGCGGAACCTCTTCTCCGCCTCGACCGTGGACCAGATGCCCAAGCAGGTCTCGGCCGGCCTGATGTTCGGGGCGATCCTCACCGTCCCCGTGCCCGACGTGGACCGCACCGACCACCTGCTGATCCTGGGCGCCAACCCACTGGCCTCCAACGGCTCGCTGCTCACCGCGCCCGACATGCGCGGGCGCCTGCGGGCGATCCGAGAGCGGGGCGGGAAGGTCGTGGTCATCGACCCGCGCCGCTCGCGCACCGCCGAGGAGGCCTCCGAGCACCACTTCATCCGGCCGGGCACCGACGCGCTGCTGCTGTTCGCCATGGTCAACGTGCTCTTCGCCGAGGGGCTGGCCGACCCGGGCCCGCTGGCGGAGCTGTGCACGGGACTCGACGAGCTTCCGGCCCTGGCCGAGCCCTTCACCCCCGCCGCCGTGGCACCCGTGTGCGGGATCGAGGCGGCGGAGATCGATCGCATGGCCCGCGAGCTCGCCGGCGCCCCGCGCGCCGCCGTGTACGGGCGGATCGGCACCTGCACCCAGGAGTTCGGGACGCTGGCGTCGTGGCTCGTGGACGTGCTCAACGTCCTGACCGGGAACCTCGACCGGGAGGGCGGCGCGATGTTCACCCGCGCCGCCGCCGGCGCGCGGACCGCGATCGACGCCCCCGACGGCCGCGGCCGCGGCATCGTCTTCGGCCGCTGGACCAGCCGCGTGCGCGGCCTGCCCGAGGTCTACGGCGAGCTGCCCGTGGTCTGCCTGGCCGAGGAGATCGAGACCCCGGGCGAGGGGCAGATCCGGGGCCTCATCACGCTCGCCGGCAACCCGGCGCTCTCGACGCCGAACTCCGGCCGCCTCCAGGGCGCGCTGGACTCGCTGGACTTCATGCTCAGCGTCGACATCTACGTCAACGAGACGACCCGGCACGCCGACGTCGTGCTGCCCGCGCCCTCGCCCGTGCAGCATCCGCACTACGACCTGGCGCTCTACCAGCTGGCCGTGCGCAACGTGGCCAACTACTCCCCCGCCCTGGTCGAGCTCGAGGAGGACATGCAGCCCGAGTGGGTGACGCTCCTTCAGCTCGCGGCGATCGCCGCCGGCCAGGGCGTGGTGCCCGACGTGGGCGACTTCGACGACCTGGTGGCCTTCGAGATGGCCCGGCGCGAGACCGCGACGCCCGGCTCGCCCGTGCAGGGCCGCGACCCGGCCGAGCTCGTGGCGGCCCTGGCGCCGCGCGTCGGGCCCGAGCGCGCCGTCGACCTCATGGTCCGGTGCGGGCCCTACGGCGAGGGCTTCGGCGCCGACCCCGACGGCCTCACGCTGGAACGCCTCGAGGCCTCGCCGCACGGCATCGACCTCGGTCCGCTCAAGGCGCGGCTCCCGGGCGTCCTGCGCACGCCCTCGGGCCGCGTCGAGCTCGCGCCCGAGCCGATCGTGGCCGACGTCTCGCGGCTGCGCGAGGCGCTGGGCCGCGGGCCGGCCAACGGGCAGATGGTGCTCGTCGGCCGCCGCCAGTTGCGCTCCAACAACTCGTGGATGCACAACCTCGAGCCGCTGGTGAAGGGCAAGGCGCGGTGCACGATGCACGTGCACCCCGACGACGCCGACCGCTTCGGCCTGACGGACGGCGAGCGCGCCGCGGTGACGAGCGCCGCCGGGACCGTCGAGGTCCCGGTCGAGGTCACCGACGCGGTGATGCGCGGCGTGATCTCGATCCCCCACGGCTGGGGGCATGACCTCGACGGCGTCGAGATGACCGTGGCCTCCGAGCACGCGGGATCGAACTCGAACATCCTGGCCGACGAGACGCGGGTGGATCCGCTCTCCGGCAACGCCGTGCTGAACGGCATCCCCGTCGAGCTGGCGCCCGTGCGAGCGACGGAGCCCACGCCGGCGTGAGGATGCGCCGGCCGCTGGTCGCCGCCTGCGCGCTCGGCGCCTGCGCCGCGGGCGCGGTGGCCGTATCGGCCGTCGGCGACGAGCGCGTCTCCGGGCGCGCGGCGGGCGCCAACGAGATCTCGTTCAACTTCACCAAGGTGTTCCGCGCCCCGATCCGCGGGCTCGTGGTGGGCCGCCAGGCCGCGGGCGCGAAGCGGGTGAGCGTGTCGGTCTCGCTGCACGGCGTGCGGCCGGGGCGCCTGTACGCGGTCGGCGGCACGGCCGTGTCCTGCGCGCGGTTCGTCGGGTCGGGCCAGTTCGCCTGGTACGTGCCCGTGCCCACGGGCAAGGGCAGCGGCGTCAACGACGTCTTCAAGAGCACGTCGGTGGCCGCCCAGCAGCCGGCGACGTCGGTGAAGACCATCCGCCTGTTCGACATGACGAACCCCGACCACCCGACGCAGCTGAAGTGCAGTGGCAACGAGGTGGCGATCGAGTCGGTGGAGTAGGGGCGGCCCCGCCCTCACCTCACCAGCCGGACCGCCAGTCCGGTGAGGGCGCCGGCGTCGCCGGCCCCCGCGAGCAGGCCGAGGATCCGGGCGACGTAGCCGCGGGTCTCGGGGTAGGGCGGGATGCAGCCGCAGCCCGCCACCGCGCCGGGGCCGGCGTTGTAGGCCGCGAGCGCCAGCGGCACCGAGGCGAAGCGGCCCAGAAGATCGCGCATGAGGTGCGCCTGGGCGTTGATCGAGGCCTCGGCGTCGAACGGGTTGCGCAGGCCGTAGGAGGACGCCGTCCCCGGCATGAACTGCGCGATGCCCTGCGCGCCCGCGCTGGAGACCGCGAACGGGTTGAAGCCCGACTCGGCGTAGAGCTGGGCACTCAGCAGCGCCGCGCTCACGCTCCAGCGCATCGCCGCCCGGTTGATCATCGGCGCGAACCGCGCCGGGACGAACGACGGGACTCCGCGCGCCGCGCGTCCGTCTCCCCCGCCCCTGACCCCGAACCCGACCGACGCCGACCCGGCGTTGCGGGTGAAGCCGAAATGCCAGGGCTCCCAGGAGTAGCGCTTGACGAATCCGAACCGCCCGGCGTTGGCCGCCAGCCAGCCGTAGGCGCCGGGCGGCCCGAGGTCGAGCTCCGTGGCCAGGCGGTGCAGCGAGTGGCCGGGCGGCGCCACCCACTTGGGATCGGGATGGCGGGCGAAGAGGATCGCCTGCTCGGCGTCGCTGCGAAACGCGCTGTTGACCACCAGCGAGAGCCCGGCCCCCCGCGCCGCCGCCGCCATCCGGTCGAAGGCGATCGCCACGTCGGGGCGCATCGGCTTGCCCTGGCGGTAGGACAGCGGCCCGCTGTAGCCACCGCCGCTGGCGAACTGGGCCAAGCCGCCGCCGGGTGGAGCCAGCTCGGCCTCGGCCACGGCGCGGATGGCCGCCCGGGCCCGCCGGCCGCCGGCGTCGACCACGGCGGCGTCGGCCACCGCCACCCGGATGCGGATCGGTGCCATCTCGTCCCCGTCGGGAAAGGCCACCGAGATCGCGTGCGCCCCGTTGCTCGCCGCCGTCGCGCGGGCCGCCGCCCGCCCGCGGCGCAGGTACTCGCCGCGCTCGAGATGACGAGGGTTGGGCCGCCCGGCGATCGTCGCGGGCTCGAACAGGCGGTAGTAGACGGCGCGCATGGCCCGCGCGCCCGACAACGCCCCCAGATCGGCGGCGCGCTGGTCGCCTCCCTGCACCCCAACCCCGCGCGCGACCGCGCCCAGAACGAACGCGCCGACCAGCACGGCGGCCAGTGCGCCGACGAGGATCAGCAGTGCCTGGCCGTGCTCCTGGCGGGCGCGAACTCGCATGCCGCCAGCCTGGCCCGGCGGGCGTCACGCAACCACACGCAAACGCAACGATTCTCCGGCGAAGGCGCACCATCCGGCCCACCACAGCTCACTACGCATCTGAGTGAACCCTCGGGGGCTTGCCCGCCAGTCGCCCCGCGGATACGGTCGTCAGGTGTCCCTCCGCGCGCTGGCCGGGATGGCCTTGCTCCCCGCGCTGTTCCTCGCCGGCTGTGGCGGGGGCGGCGACAAGACGCAGAGCCGCTCCGAGGTGATCCAGAAGGCGAACGCGATCTGCCGCCAGGCCACCGCGGACGCCAGGGCCTACACCACCGGCCGCGCCAGTCCGGAGGGCGCGGTGCAGGTCCGAGCCGCCCTGCAGAAGGACGTGGACATCGCCAAGGCCACCGTCACCAAGCTCGACGCGCTGGACCCGGCCGAGGAGCAGAAGGCCGACTTCGACCACTACGTGAGCGGCGTGAAGGCGATCGCCGACGGCAACCAGCGCTTCATCCAGGCGATCGGCAACGGGGACACCGCCGGCGTGAAGGCGGGCTCCGACGCCGCGGTCCAGGGCGCCGCCCAGGCGAAGAAGGGCGCGGACGCCTACGGCCTGGACGACTGCCCCGCGCAGACGGTCTCGGCCCTGTTCGCCCAGCAGCAGAAGGACAAGGCGCAGAGCATCGCCGCGGCCCAGGACCCGATCGGCTCGTGGTCGGGCCGGGTCACGCAGTTCGGCCCGGGCAGCCGGCGCGCCCACTACAGGGCCTTCATGACCGTCCGCGACGTCAACACCCTCGGCGCGCGCGCGGGGACGGTCAACTACCCGGCCTTCCCCTGCGCCGGCGACATCCGGCTGGTCGCCCGCCGGGCGAACCGCTTCACGTTCCTCGAGCACATCACCGCCCACCCGGCCACCTGCCCGAGCGGCGGGCGGATCAGCACCGCGGTGAACAGCGGGACGATGGCCTGGCGCTGGGTGCGCAAGGACATCGTGGTGCTCGGAACGCTGCATCGCGGCTGACCCGCCCGGGCGCCGAGCACGTCCGGCTCACCGCGCCGGCGCGAAGGTCAGCGAAGCCCGCAACGCCGGCAGGGCGACCAGCCCGGCAAGCGCCAGGTGGCGCGTCGCGCCCGAGGGCGGCGTGACCCGCACCAGCGGCGGCCCGATCCGCGAGAGGCCGTCGGCGGCCAGCCGCAGCAGCGGGGCGTCGGGCCCGTCGCGACTGGCCAGGACGAGCGCGTCGTTGAGCGCCAGCAGGGCATCCACCCCGTCGTCGCGTGGCCCGGCCACCACGACCGCGCACGCCACGTCCGCCGCCGCCGCGGCGCGCCGGGCCGCGGCCACGGCCTCGTCGGCGCCCGCGGGCAGGTCGACGACCACGAGCCGCCCCCGCGCCGCGCAGTCCAGCCCTCGCCCCGCCAGCCGGCGCGCGAGCCGCCGGGCCGCGCCGGTGGCCGGGGCGCCACGGCCGCCACCGGCGGGCGGCCAGGTGCACACCATCCCTCCCCCGCCCTGGGCCAGAACCAGGCCGGCGGCGACGGCCGAGGCGTCGGCGCGCTCTCCCAGCACCGCGAAGGACGGCGGCGCGACGGGAAGCGGGGATTCTCGCGGCCGGGCGACAGCGCCCGGAGCGACGAAGAAGTCGCGCACACCGGCGAGCGGGCCGCTCACGACCGCGGCCCCGCATCGGCGCTCGCCTCGGCCGCGAGCAGGTCGCCGACCGCCCGCAGAATCGCGGGCGGGCGCAGACGTACGTGAACCCGGCGGCCGTCGACCCGGACGTCGAGGCGCTCGCGTGACCACCCCGGGAGCGAGCGGCGGGCGCCGTCGCGCGCATCGTCGCCCTCGGCCAGCGCGATGGCGCCGGCCTCGGCGGCGTGGCCGGCGTACTCGCGCGCCGCCCCGGCCGCCAGCAGCTGAAGCACGGCCAGCCCGGCCGCCGCGAGCAGGGGCAGCATCCCCACCACCTCCACGGCCGCCTGCCCCCGCCCTGCCCGCATCACGCCTGCGGCTCGAAGCGCGCCCGGGAGGAGATCGTCGCCAGCCGGCCGCCGACCACGGCGGGCACGCGCAGACGAAGGGTCACGCTGCCGTCGTCGCCCGCGCGGACCCGCAGGCCGCCCTCCAGCCGGCCGGGCAGCACGCCCCGGGCAGCGAGACGCTCGTCTCCGCCCACCGCGTGGGCTCGCGCCGCCGCCCGGGCGGCGGCTCCGGCCAGCCATGCGGCCTGGCCCGCCAGCGCGAGCTGCCAGAGCACCACGACGATCAGGGCGAGGAGGGGCAGCAGCGCGACCAGCTCGACCGACGCCTGGCCGCTCTGCCCGGAGCGGGCGCTGTGCATGGCGGCGAGCATCGCGCCCGGCGCGTGACGGAACTACGCGCGTTCGTGACGAAGGACGCTCAGTACGCGCGCCAGTGGCGCCAGACCATGAACACGCCGTACGACGCCAGCCCGACGAGCACGAACCAGGCGAACAGCCCGCCGGGCGTGTCCCAGAGCTTGCGCGTCGCCGTCACCGTCAATACGGCCACGCCGATCGAGACGTAGAGCAGGGCGCGCATCCGGTCGCCCAGGCCGTAGATGTCCGAGCGGTACTCGCGATACAGGCGGGCCAGGAAGAAGGCCAGCGCGCCCCAGAAGAGGATCCCGATCACCCAGATGAACAGGCCGGCGGCGAGCCCGGCGCCGGGCAGGAACGCCACGGCCGCGGCCAGCGCGAGGATGATCGCGACGTTGAGCGCGGTCCGCAGGCTCACGCGGGCGCGGCGGCGTCGGCCGGCTCATCGGCGAGCCCGGGCGACGGCGCGGCCTCGGCCTCGTCCGCCATCTCGGGCCGCTCCAGCGGCGCCTCGGCGGCGCCGTCGAGGGGCTCGGGAGCGAAGCGGTAGCCGATGCCGAAGTGGGTGTGGATGTACTTCCAGCCCGGCGAATGGCGCTCGAGCTTCTGGCGCAGCTTGCGGACGAAGACGTCCACCGAGCGGTCTCCGTGGGCCATCGCGTAGCCCCAGACACGCTGGTAGATCTCCTCGCGCTCGAGGACCTGGCCGGCGGCGTCGGCCAGCAGCCGGATGAGCTCGAACTCGCGCCGGGTGAGGTCGACGGAGCGCCCGCCGACGAAGGCCTGGAACTGGTCGGCGCGGATCTCCACCTCGCCGGCGACGATCGGCGCCGCCTCCTGGCGCGCCTCGGCGCGCCGGCGCCGGCGCACGACGGCCTCGACGCGGGCGATCAGCTCCTCCGGATGGCAGGGCTTGGTCACCCAGTCGTCGGCGCCGAGCCGCAGCCCGCGCACGCGCTGGGCGACCGTCGAGCGACCGGTGCAGACGACCACGCCCAGCCCGGGGAGCGAGGAGCACAACCGCTGGAGATAGCCCCAGCCCTCGGGCCCGAGGACGGCGAGATCGACGACGACGGCGTTGAGCCGCATGGCCACGACGGCATCGAGAGGCACCGCGCTGGCGAGCACGCGGTGCTGCCAGCCCATCCCGTCCAGGCGGCGCGTCAGCACCCGCAGAAAGCCCGTGTCGGAGTCGATCACGGCCAGGCGGATGGCGGAGGGCCCGCCCGTGGAGTGCCGTATCTCCTGGCTCTCGGGGCCTGCTTCGCCGTACGTCGAAGCGGACATCGTGCGCACAGGATAGTGGGACGAAGGACGCCGAAGGCGGGAGAACCGCAGGAATTACAGGTTGTTCACAGCGGCGCCTGCAACCTGCGCGGTTTCCGCCGCAGGCCGGGGGGCCACCGCCGGGCGCCGCATGACCATCAGCAGCGACATTCCCACGGGGAGGCGGGCCCCCCGGCGGATGAGCCCGGCCTCGATGCGCATCGGCCACTCCAGAACCCGGTCGAACGAGCGCGGCGTGAGCGCGACGTTCGGGCGGCCCCGGCGCTTGTGGGGCCGGCGCAGGCGCTCGAGGACGCGCACGGCCGCGCCGGGCAGGAAGAGGAACGTGTTGAAGTAGGTCCAGGCCTGCGGCTCCCACCCCGCGTCGAGCGCCGCCTGGCGCAGCCGGCGCCGGTGGTAGCGGCGGTAGTGCTCGTTGGCCTCGTCGTGCGAGGACCACAGGAACTGGTAGGCGGGGACGGTGACCACGAGCCAGCCCGAGGGGCGCGTCACGCGCAGAAGCTCGCGCAGGGAGCGCACGTCGTCGGGCGTGTGCTCGATCACGTCCAGGCAGGTGACGAGGTCGAAGGAGTCGTCGGCGAAGGGGATCTCCTCCACGCGCGCCACTCGCACGTCGTCGTGCCCTCTCCCCCGCGCGTGCTCCACGCCGTCGGGGTTGAGGTCGAAGCCGTGCACCCGGCCATAGCCGTGCAGCTCGTCCATCGTGCGGCCCGTCCCGCAGCCGGCGTCGAGCACCTGCGCGTCCTGGGGAAGCGCCAGCTTGCCCAGCGCGGCATGCAGGACGCGCCGGCGTCCCGCGTACCACCAGTGATGCTCGTCGTAGTCGGCCAGCGCCGCGAACTCGTCCGTCTTCACGGAGAGGAAGCGTAGAGGGGTCTAGCTCGAGGTGGCGCGCGAGGCGTCGGAGAACTCGCGGAACAGCCCCGTGACCACGAACGCCGTCTGCTCGCCGATGTCGACCGCGTTGTCCCCGATGCGCTCCAGGCAGCGCGCGACCAGGATCATGTGCATCGCCCACTCCCGCCGGTCGGCGTCGTCCCCGATGTCCAGGGCGATCTGGAAGATGTCACGCTGCAGCCGGTTGACCTGCTCGTCCTGTCGCACGAGGTCCTCGGCCAGGTCTGGGTCGCGCAGGGCGAAGCACTGCTTGGACTGACCCACCTCCGAGCGCACGAGCTTGGCCATCTTCTCGATGAGCTCGAGGATCCTGGGGTCCGTCGGCGCCTCGTAGCCGTCCAGCGGGATCAGCTTGGCGATGTTCACGCACTGGTCCCCCATGCGCTCGATGTGCTTGATGACGTGCAGCAGGGCGGCGACGACGCGCAGATCGCCCGCCACCGGGGCCTGCGTGGCCATCAGCGACAGGATGCCCTGGTGGACCTCCAGGTAGCGCCCGTCGATGCGGTCGTCATCGTTGATGACCAGGCTGGCCAGCTCGACGTCCTGGTGGTTGAGAGCCTCGATGGCGCGGTCGAGGCCGACCACGACCATGTCCAGCCCGCCGAGGGTCTGCTCCTCGAGCCTGGCCAGCTCCTCCTGGAAGGCGACGCGCGTGTCGGGCATGTCAGCCGAACTTCCCCGTGACGTACTCCTCCGTCCGGGTGTCGCTGGGGTTGGTGAACATCTTGTCCGTCTCGTCGTGCTCGACCAGCTCACCGGAGAGCATGAAGGCGGTGGAGTCGGCCACGCGCGCGGCCTGCTGCATGTTGTGGGTGACGATGACGATCGTGTAGCGGCCCTTGAGCTCGTCGATGAGCTCCTCGATGCGCAGGGTGGCGATCGGGTCGAGCGCCGAGCACGGCTCGTCCATGAGGACGACCTCGGGCTCCACGGCGATCGTGCGCGCGATGCACAGGCGCTGCTGCTGGCCGCCGGAGAGTCCGATGCCGGGCTCCTTGAGACGGTCCTTGACCTCCTCCCACAGCCCGGCGCCGCGCAGCGACTTCTCGACGCGGTCGTGCATGTGGCCCCCGATCCCGCTGAGCCGGAGCCCGGCGGCCACGTTGTCGAAGATGGACATCGTGGGGAACGGGTTGGGCTTCTGGAAGACCATCCCGATCAGGCGACGCACGGCGGTGACGTCGACGCCCGCGCCGTACACGTCGGCGTCGTCGAGCATCACCGAGCCGTCCGAGCGCGCGCCCGGGATCTCCTCGTGCATGCGGTTCAGGCAGCGCACCATGGTCGACTTGCCGCAGCCCGACGGGCCGATCAGCGCGGTGACCTCGTTGGGGGGGAACTCGATGTCGAGGCTCTTCACCGCGTGGGTGTCGCCGTAATAGGCGTTGAGGCCCTTGACGCTCATGCGCTTGCCCGCGCGTGTCACCTCGGGACCGGGCTTTCGGGTCGCCCCCTCCTGTTCCCGCGGAGGGGTCGACCCCGACGGGCTTTGGGTGTGATCGGTCACTTGCGCCTCGGTGGTGTCGGGGTTCATGCCAGTCGGCTCCTTCGCTGGACCAGGCGCGCGAGGATGGTGAGGACGAGGATCATCGCCACGAGGGTCAGGGCCGCGCCCCACGCGCGCTCCACAAGCCGGTCCTGAGCCTGGCCCACGTCCTTGAAGATCTGAGCCGGAAGAGAGTTCATCGGTGTGTTGAGGTCGAAGGTCGTCGCCTGCACGATCGTGGCCGTGAACAGCAGCGGCGCGGTCTCGCCGGCGGCGCGGGCCACCGCGAGCAGCACGCCGGTGACCAGGCCTGGCAGAGCGGTCGGAAGGACGACGCTCAGCACGACGCGCCAGCGCGGAGCTCCCAGGGCCAGCGCGGCCTCGCGCAACGAGTCCGGGACGAGGGTCAGGACGACCTCCGCCGACCGCGTGACGATGGGGAGCATCAGCAGCGCCAGGGCGATCGAGCCCTTCCAGCCGGCGAACGAGACGCCGCCGGTCCCGGCGAGCACCAGCGTGATGTAGATGAACAGGCCGAAGACGATCGACGGGACCCCCGTCATCACGTCGACGAAGTACCGGACCACCTGCGCGAACTTCGAGTTCCCGCCGTACTCGACCAGGTAGAGGGCCACTCCCACCCCGATCGGGATTGCGATGAGAGCGGCGAGCCCGACCATCTCGATCGTTCCCAGGATCGCGCTCTTGATCCCACCCGGGTCACCGAAGAAGCTCCCCGACGGGTCGGTGGTGAAGAAGCTCCAACTCCAAGCGCCGATGCCCTTCTTGACCAGGTAGTAGAGGATCAGGATCAGCGGGACGAGGGCGAGGCCGGTCATCCCGGCGAGCGCCGCGCGTGCGAAGCGGTCCTTGTGCCGTCGAGCGGCCGAAATCTCGGGGATTGCGCTCATCCGGCCATCCCCGAGGCGACCTCCTTGGAGGCCCGTTGTCCGCGCTCGGCGCGGACAACGAAGTAGCGCGCGATGAAGTTGACGATGAGCGTGAGGACGAAGAGCACCAGGCCGGCGGCGATGAGCGCCGCGCGGTGGATCGGCACGGATGCGGCCTCGCCGAACTCGTTGGCGATCACCGCGGCCAGGGTGTAGCCCTGGTCGAAGATCTGCTTGCCGATCGTCGGCGCGTTGCCGATGACGATGGTCACCGCGATCGTCTCGCCGATGGCGCGGCCCAGGCCGAGCATCGAAGCGCCTGCGATACCGGCGCGGGAGTACGGGAGCACGGCCATCCGGATCATCTCCCAGCGCGTCGCGCCGAGCGCCAGGGCCGCCTCCTTGTGCTCGGGAGGAACGGTGGCCATCACCTCGCGGGAGATCGCCGAGACGATCGGGAGGATCATGATCGCCATGATCAGGCCCGCGATGAAGTAGTTGGGCCCGGCGACGTGCCCTCCGACGAAGGGCAGGAACCCGAATGTGTCGGCGAACCACTGCTCGGCCGGGCGCAGCTTCGGGACGAGGAAGAAGAAGCCCCAGAGCCCGTAGACGACGGACGGGACGGCGGCCAGCAATTCCACGGTGATGGTCAGGGGCTGGCGCAGCCGGCCGGGGCAGAGCTCCGTGACGTACAGCGCCACCGCGACCGCGACCGGTACGCCGATCACCAGGGCCGTGGCCGAGGTGATGAGCGTCCCCACCACGAGCGGGAGGGCGCCGTAGATGTTGCGCGAGACGTCCCAGTTGTTGTCGAAGACGAAGCCCAGGACCCCGAATTTGGCGAAGGCCAGGTGGGCGTCGTTGTAGAGACGGATGAAGAAGTAGGCGATGAGGACGAGGACTCCCGCGGCGATCGCGGTGAGTCCCCACTTCAGCAGCCGGTCGGGCAGCCGGTGCAGCGACGATCGCTCGAGGACCGAGCGATCGTCGCTGCTCGCCGATAGGGCTCCGGCTTCCACGTACCGCTACCTAGGCACCCTTGAGGGGGGAGCCGTTGCACTTCAGGCCGTTGACCTTGGCGGTGGCCTGCTGGTCAAGAGCCGCGGGAAGGGGCGCGTACTGAAGGTCCGGCGCCACCTTCTGACCCGCGCCCAGCACGTACTGGGCCCACGTGAACGTGTTCTGGGCGGCCGCCTTGGGCAGACCCGCCTTGCACATGTCCTCGTAGACGAGCATGAACGTGGCCGAGGCGATCGGGTAGGCCTTCGGGTTGGGCGAGTTGATCGCGCTGAACCGGAGATCGGCCGGGATCTTCAGGCCGTCACCCGCAGCCGATGTCGACTCGAGCGTCGGGGCCACGTAACTCCCCGACGAGTTCTTCACGTCGGCGGTGGTGAAGTTGTTCTGGAGGGCGTAGGCCAGCTCGACATAGCCGATGGCCCCCTCCGTCTGCTTCACCGCGCCGGCGACGCCGTCGTTGCCCTTGGCACCGGTGCCCGTCGGCCACTTGACCGTCTTGTCGGAGCCGATCTTGCCCTTCCACTCCGTGTTGTAGTCCGACAGGAACTCGGTGAACAGAGCCGTCGTGCCGGACTCGTCCGAGCGGTGGGCGACGGTGATCGAGGTGTCCGGCAGCTTGACGTCCGGGTTGGCCTTCGCGATCGCCGGGTCGTTCCACTTCTTGATCTTCCCCAGGAAGATGTTGCCGACGGTCTCACCGTCGAGCTTGAGGCCCTTGTCGACTCCCGGCAGGTTGTACGAGACGGTCACCGCGCCGAACGCGACCGGAAGATGCACCGGCGCGCCCTTGGCCTCGGCGGCCTTGAGCTCGTCCGGCTTCATCGCCGAGTCCGTACCGCCGAAATCGACCGTACCGGCGGTGAACTGGGCGATACCGCCCCCGGATCCGATCGGGTTGTAGTTGACGGTGATCCCGTCGCTGTCCTTGATCCGGCTGCCGAGCTCGTCGTACAGCGGGGCGGCGAAGGTCGATCCAGCTCCGCTGATCGTGCCGCCGGACTTCCCGCTCGAGCCGCCAGAGTTGCTATCGCTGCCGCACGCCGCGACGCCGAGGGCAAGCGTGCCCATGGCGACGAGAGCGGTGATCTTTCGAGTACGACGCACCAAAGCTCCTTTTGGTCGTTTCGCTTTGTCGGCGCGAGGCTCGCAGCGGGCCTGGCGCAGTCTGTTACCGAGTGGTGGACGGGATGTGAAAAGCATGTGAAGGCTCCGACGAGAAGCGGTAGCCGAAGCCCACGTGGGTATGGATGAAGAGCCACTCCGGAAGCGCCGTCTCGAGCTTGCTGCGCAGCTTGTGGACGTAGACGTCCACCGAGCGGTCGCCGGGTCGCAGCCGGTCGTGCCAGACCAGCTCGAAGAGGTTCTCGCGCGACACGATCCGGCCGGGGCGGCGGGCCAGTTCCACCAGGAGGCAGAACTCCCTCACGGAGAGGTTGAGCGGCCTCCCCTGGGCGAGCGCCAGAGACTCGTCCGGACGGACCTCGAGGGGCCCGGCGCGGAGGATCTCGGCTTCGCGCGCGGCTTCCACGTTGCGCAGGCTCGCGCCCGTGGCGGGGCCGCTCGTTACCCGACCGTGAATCGGTTGTGAAAGCCCTGTGAACGCCCCCCGAACGGTGCCCCGAGCGCTCTATGGTGGCCCGGCCGTGCCGCTGCTGCGCCGCACCAACGACCCGCAGCTCCTCGAGCTGTTCGAGGAATCCGCCCGCAACGCCCAGCGGGCCAGCCTGCTGCTGAGCGACATGCTCGCGGAGTTCCCCGACCGGGCGCCGCTGGCGCGCGACCTGCTGCTGTGCGAGCAGGAGGGCGACCGCATCACCCACGACATCATCCACCGCATCAACGGCGGCTCGAGGCACAAGCGCCTGGTCTTCGACCGGGCGGACGTCTACGAGCTGGCCCGCGCACTGGACGACATCGTGGACTTCGCCGAGCAGACCGGCGACTGGATGGTGCTCTACGGCGTCGAGGCCCCGATGGAGCAGGCCGTCGGCCTGGGCGAGATCCTCGTGGGCGCGACCGAGCAGGTGGCCAACGCCCTGCGCGGCCTGCGCTCGGGCAGCGATCCCTCCGGCGCGCTGGTCGAGGTCCATCGCCTCGAGAACGAGGGCGACCGCCTCCTGCGCGACGGCGTCGCCGCGCTCTTCGCGGCGGGAATCGACCCGATGCAGGTGATCCGCTGGAAGGACATCTTCGAGTCGCTGGAGGCGGCGGTGGACGCGTGCGAGCACGTCGCCCACGTCGTCGAGGGCATGGAGCTCAAGCGCGGCCGGCGCTGAGGCTCCCTTTCTCCAGACCGCCTGCGCTCAGGGCTTCCGGGCCCGGATGATCGCCGACCCCGCGTGCTCGTGGACCCGGTGCGTCTCGGTCACCTCGACGTCACCCAGGCCGGCGTCCGCCAAGGCTCGCTCGTACTCGGCGCGAGTCAGCGCGCCGGCGATGCAGCCGGTCCACGCCGCCATGTCGGCGCGAGTGGAGTCGTCCATGTCCTCGTCGGCGATCACGTCGCTCACGGCGAACCGCCCGCCGGGACGCAGGACCCGTGCGACCTCGCCCAGGACCCGCGGCTTGTCGGCCGACAGGTTGATGACGCAGTTGGAGATCACGACGTCCACCGAGGCGTCCACCAGCGGCAGCTCCTCGATATAGCCCTTGACGAACTCGGCGTTCTCCACGCCCGCGTCGCGGGCGTTGGCCCGCGCCAGCTCGAGCATCTCGTCCGTCATGTCCAGGCCGATGGCGCGTCCGGTGGGTCCGACACGACGGGCCGAGATCAGCACGTCGGCGCCGGCGCCCGAGCCCAGGTCGAGGACCGTCTCGCCCTCGTTCAACGCGGACACCGCGGTGGGGACGCCGCAGCCCAGCGAGGCCTCCACGGCGGAGTTGGGAACGCCCTCTCGCTCGCCCTCCTCGTAGAGGCCGCCGCCGAAGACGCCGCCATCGGAACAGCTCTTGGGGCTGCCGCAGCAGCCGCCGTCACTCTTGGTCGCCGCCCTGGCGGCCTTCGCCGCCGCGGCATAGCGCGCGCGAACGGTCTCTCGGGTCTCGGTCAACTCAGCCATCCGGCCAGCTCCTTCACCGCGTCGGGGATCACGTAGTAGTAGGCCCACAGCCCGCGCCGCTCGGAGTCGACGATGCCGGCCTGGCGCAGCACCTTGAGGTGATGCGAGAGCGTGGGCTGGCTGACCTCGAACAGCGGGACGAGCTCGCACACGCACACCTTCCCGGCGTGCTTTCGCAGGACGTCCACGAGCTGGAGCCGGATCGGGTCGCCCAGCGCCTTGGCGATCGCCGCCATCCGCTCGGCATGGGCGCGCTCGACGTCGGGATAGACGACGGGCTCGCAGCACGGCTGCCCGGCGGGGCGCTTCTGCTTCGGGGCGAGCTCCAGATCGACTGCCATCTATCTACGTATATCGATTGAGTCGAGAGTTGTCAATGCATAGACTCCGTCCGACCAAGCCAAAGCGGAGGAGACCATGCGCTACGTCCTGTTCGTCTGCACTCACAACGGCGGCCGCTCGCAGATGGCCGAGGCGTTCTTCCACCGGCTCGCACCCGAGGACGTCAGCGCCGAGTCCGCCGGCAGCCGTCCGGCCAAGGCCGTGTGGCCGGAGGTCGTGGAGGCGATGCGCGAGGTGGACATCGACCTGGGCCACCGGCGGCCGAAGAAGCTCACCACGGAGATGCAGCTGCACGCGGACTGGGCGGTGACCATGGGATGCGGCGACTCCTGCCCGTACGTCCCGACGGTGGTCGAGGACTGGGACGTGCCCGATCCCGCCGGTCTGCCGCTGGCCGAGGTTCGGGCCATCCGAGACGAGATCGAGCGGCGGGTCGGCGACATGGTCGAGAACCGCCTGGAGGCGATTCGCTCCGAGCGGACCGCGCACGAGTTCCGCCTGTCCCGGCTGCTGCCCGCGCTCATCGACGAGTTCGCCGATCGACGCACGCCGGAGGAGATCCGCGCGTGCGCCGACCTCATCCTGGCCGGATACGAGGACGCTCCGATCCGGAGCTTCGCGATGACCCTCGCGCACCGCCACGCCCGGAAGTGCCTGCGCGAGGAGGTCTGCCGCCCGCTCGTCGCGGCGGGCTGACACGGGGCGGTGATCAGGCAGTCTGCGACAGCTCCCTGGGACGCGCGCCCCTGGCCTCGCCCGAGGGCAGCAGCAGCGACAGAGCGCCGGCCGCGATCACGAAGGCCGTCGAGGCCCACAGGCACGCGGTGAGGCCGTGCCACTGGTAGAGCAGCCCGGACAGGACCGTTCCGATCAATCGCCCGCCCGCGTTGGCCATGTAATAGAAGCCGACGTTCATGGCCACCCGGTCGTTGTCCGCGTAGGACAGGATCAGGTAGGAGTGGACGGCGGAGTTCATCGCGAACACGACGCCGAAGGCGATCAGCCCGATCACGATCGCCGCCGTCGGGTCGACGTTCGCGTCCAGCGCCACGGCGATCGCGGCCGGGAAGAGCGCCAGCAGGGCGGCCAGCCAGGTCGCCGTCCGGCCGTCCGGTTCGCGCGCCGAGTCTCCGGAACGCCGGCGCACGAAGCGCGGAGCCGCGGCCTGGACGGCGCCGTAGCCGATGACCCAGACCGCCAGGAACGTGCCCACCTGCCAGAAGCTCCAGCCCAGCTCGGAGTACAGGAAGACCGGAAGCCCGACCACGAACCACACGTCGCGGGCGGCGAACAGGAAGATCCGCGCCGCGGCGAGGACGTTGACCGCCCGGTTCTGGGAGAACATGTGGTGGAACTTGGCCTTGGCGTCGGGGCGTCCCAGCTCTCCGTGCATCAGCCGCGAAGTGACGAGCAGCGCCGTGAGCACCATCCCGGCGAGGATGAACACGGCGGCGCGGAACCCGACCACGGTCAGCAGGAGCCCACCGAGGAAGAAGCCCACGCCCTTGAGCGCGTTCTTGGAGCCGGTGAGGATCGCCACCCAGCGGTACAGGGAGGACTCCTCTCCCTCGGGGACGACGAGCTTGACGGCACTCTTGGAGCTCATCTTGGTCAGGTCCTTGGCGATCCCCGAGAGCGCCTGGGACGCCATGACGTAGCCGACCACCAGCAGCGAGGCCGGCGCGAAGGCGAGCATGCCCAGCGCCACGGCCTGGACCCCGAGTCCCATGAACAGGGTCCGCTTGAGCCCCAGGCGCGCCGCGAGCCAGCCGCCGACCAGGTTGGTGACGATGCCGAAGAACTCGTAGAGGACGAACAGCGAGGCGAGCTGGAACGGGCTGTAGCCGCGCTGGTCGAAGTAGAAGAGGACGAGCATGCGCGTCGCCCCGTCGACGAGCGTGTCCGTCCAGTAGGCGGCGGTCACCAGTACGTAGTTGCGCAGGTCGCCGCGCGGGCGGGCCACCTGGCTGCTCACGACATCCCCCCGGCCACCATGCGGGCCAGCTCGGCGAGGCGATTCGCGTATCCCCACTCGTTGTCGTACCAGGCCAGGACCTTGACCTGGGTTCCATCGGTGACCATCGTCGAGGGCGCGTCCACGACTCCGGAGCGCGGGTCATCCCGGTAGTCGACCGAGACCAGCGGGCGCTCCTCGTATCCGAGGATGCCCTCCAGGTCGCCCGCGGCGGCGGCCGCCAGCAGGCCGTTGACCTCCTCGACCGTCGTCTCCCGCTCGACCTCGAACACGCAGTCCGTGAGCGAGGAGTTGAGGAGAGGAACACGCACGGCGAGGCCGTCGAGCCGGCCCTCCAGCTCCGGGAAGATCAGCCCGATCGCCGTGGCCGAGCCCGTGGTGGTCGGGATCAGGGAAAGCGTCGCGGCCCGCGCGCGCCGCAGGTCCTTGTGCGGGGCGTCGACGAGGGTCTGCGTGTTGGTCATGTCGTGAAGGGTCGTGATCAGCCCGTGGCGGATCCCGATCCCCTCGTGGATGACCTTGACCACGGGCGCGAGGCAGTTGGTCGTGCACGAGGCGGCGGTGAGCAGGTTGTGGCGGTCCGGGTCGTAGAGATCGTCGTTGACCCCGACGACGAGGTTGAGGGCGCCCTCCTCCTTGACCGGCGCGGCGACGATCACCGTGCGCACGCCCTGGCGGAAGTAGGCGTCGAGCGCCTCTTCCGAGCGGAACCGCCCGGAGCACTCGAGCACGATCTCGATCCCCAGCTCGCCCCAGGGCACATCGCCCGGGTGGGCCTGGGCGCTGTAGCCGAGGTCCTGTCCCTCGACCCGCAGGACGTCGCCCTCCCCGGCCACGTCCTCGGACCAGCGCCCGTGGACGGAGTCGAACGTGAGCAGGTGCGCCGCGGTCGCGGCGTCGCCGTTGAGCTCGTTGACGTGCGCGAACCGCAGCTCGGGCCGGCCCCACGCCGCCCTCAGGGCCAGCCGGCCCATGCGGCCGAACCCGTTGATCCCGACGGAGGCGCTCACCGGTGCCCGATCCTATCCATCGAGAATCATCTCTTCAATCGAAGATGCTAAATCGATTTCTGTCTATTTGCGGGCGCCGGACCGATGCGCCACTGTGGTTCGCGTGACCGTCACGACCGGCCCGCACCCCGCCGATACCGCCGTGATCGGGCGGCTCTCGACCCTGGACAGGTTCCTCCCGCTGTGGATCGCGACGGCGATGGCCGGGGGGCTCGCGCTCGGGTCGCTCGTCCCGGGGCTCAACGACTTCCTGGACTCCCTCCAGATCGGAACCGTCTCCCTGCCGATAGCCATCGGCCTGCTGCTGATGATGTATCCGGTCCTCACGAAGGTCCGCTACGAGGACATGGGCCGGATGCGCGGAGACGGGCGGATGTTCGGCGTATCTCTCTTCCTCTCGTGGGTCGTGGGTCCCGCGCTGATGTTCGCGCTGGCCTGGCTCTTCCTCGCCGACGAGCCGGCCTACCGCACGGGAGTGATCGTCGTCGGCCTCGCGCGCTGCATCGCGATGGTCCTGGTCTGGAACGACCTCGCCGGAGGCGACAACGACCGGGCCGCGGTGCTGGTCGTGTTCAACGCGGTCTTCCAGGTCGTGGCCTACGCGCTGCTCGGATGGTTCTACCTCAACGCCCTGCCGGACCTGCTCGGCCTGGACAACCAGGGCTTCCAGGTGGGGATCTGGGAGGTCGGCCGCACGGTGCTCATCTTCCTCGGCATTCCGCTGACCGCCGGCTACCTGACTCGGCGCTGGGGCCTGCGCTCCCATGGGCGAGAGTGGTTCGAGACACGGTTCGTCCCGCGCATCGCCCCGCTCACCCTCTACGGGCTGCTGTTCACGATCGTGCTGCTGTTCGCGATCCAGGGCGACCACATCACCGCCGACCCGCTGACGGTGGCTCGCATCGCGCTGCCCCTGCTGGCCTACTTCGCTCTCATGTGGGCCCTGGGCTTCCTTGTCGGCCGGTGGCTCGATTTCGGCTACCCGAAAACGGCGACGCTGGCCTTCACGGTCGCCTCCAACGACTTCGAGCTGGCGATCGCGGTGGCCGTGGGCGTCTGGGGCGCAAGCTCCGGGCAGGCGCTCGCGGGGGTCGTCGGCCCCCTCATCGAGGTGCCGGTCCTCGTCACCCTCGTGTACGTCGCGCTCTGGCTGCGGCGTCGCTGGTGGGGAGAGCCCGCCCCCGGGGAGCTCCCGAGCGATCGCGGTGACGCTTCCGCCCGTGAGACCGTCGAGGTGCGCTGACCGATGGCCAGGGCGCTGTTCGTCTGCCTGCGCAACGCCGGGCGCTCGCAGATGAGCCAGGCGCTCTTCGAGCTCGCCGCGGACGGCCGCCACGAGGCCGCCTCGGCCGGCACGACTCCCGACGAGCGGGTCCACCCCGAGGTCGTCGAGGCGATGTCCGAGCTCGGCTTAGACCTCTCTGATCGCAAACCGCGCGCGCTGACCCAGGAGCTCGCCGAGTGGGCCGACGTCGTGGTCACGATGGGATGTGGCGACGAATGTCCCTACATCCCGGGCAAGCGCTACGTCGACTGGGACCTGCCCGACCCGAAGGGCCGCCCGATCGAGGAGGTCCGGGCGACGCGGGACGACCTCGCGCGGCGAGTCGAGTCGCTCGTCGGCGAGCTCGACGCGGCCGCGTAGTCAGCCGGGCAGGCGCAGGGCGCCCTCCTCGATCTCGGGCCCGGTGGCCCGTGCCGCGGGCACCATCTCGCTTGTCACCAGCCCCGTGTCGCGGGTCACCCCGTCGACGATGGCAAACCACTCCCGGATCCGCTCCTGGGTGTCCACGATCACCGTCACCACGGGCACGCGGCGGCGCAGGGACCAGAACGCGTCGCCATGCGGCGGGTGGTCTCCGTGATAGCCCCAGATGCCCCGCAGGGCCGTGGCTCCTCCCGCTCCCGCCTCGCGCAGGCGCCGCACGAGCGCCACGTACAGCGGATGACCGTCCACGTGGGCCTGCTCGGAGGCGTAGACCATGAGCTTCTGCCACATCGCCGGGCCGCCGGCGTCCTCGGGCGCGACCGCGCGCGGCGAGGCCAGAAGCCGCCCGTCGCGCTTGCAGACCTGCACCCGCTCCAGCGTCGCCAGCGGCTGGTCGAACAGCCCTCCGAGCTCGCCCAGCACACCGGCCACGCGATCGGCGTCGCCCACGCAGATGATCATCAGCGGCACGTCCGCGTTGCGGCCGAGGAGGCGCGCGCGCCGGCGGAGCCCGTGGGCCGTCCCGTCCACCCCGAGCAGCACCGTCGCCCCGGCCAGGCCACGCGCGTGCAGGAGATCCACGACGGCCAGGTGGGCCGGCCGCGACCCCGCCCGCGCCTGGCGCCCGCAGTAGACGGTGAGCTTCGCCGCCTCGCCCTCGGCGGCGGGAGGCGAAGGCGCGTCCAGGGCACCCGTGAGCAGGCGCGCGCGCTCCAGGCTGATCAGCCCATGCCCGCTGATCGAGACCACCTCGTCCAGCGCCGCCTCGATGCGCTCGCGCGAGTCCACCGCCACGGTGACCAGCGGCAGGTCCTCCGACAGGCTGAGGAGCCGCTGGGTCTGGAGGCGGTGCTTGACGCCGAAGCCCTCGGCGCCCCGCAGCAGCACGCTCGCCTGGAGGCCGTGGCGCTCGTAGACGTCGAGCAGGGCGTCCGCGAGGAACCGCCCGTTCGCCCGGTCGCGCTCGCCGAAGTACGTGGTCAGCTTGAGGCCGTCGGTGATCACAGGAGCTCTCCCAGCGCGCGCCCCAGAGCCGCGGCGGCCACGCCGATCACCAGGCTGGCCACGACGTTCAGGGCCGCCGCCGCGAACTGCCCGTCCTCCGTGAGGCGCTGGGTCTCGAGCATCCAGGTCGAGAACGTCGTGTACGACCCGAGGACGCCGGTACCGGCCACCGCCAGCCCGTTTCCCCGCAGCGAGACCCCGAGGCACAGGCCGAGCAGAAAGGCCCCGCTGAGGTTGACGACGAGCGTGCCGAGCGGGAAGTCGATCGCCACGCGCTCGGACACGAGCCCGTCGAGCAGGAACCGGCCGATCGCCCCCAACCCGCCGACGGCCCCGATCGCGCAGTAGACCCAGAGGCTCACGCCGCCACCCTCACCCGGCGCACGAGCTTCGTGGCCACGAACACCGCGGCGAAGCCGGCAACGACGCTGGTCGCCGCGTAGCCCAGCGCGAGGCCGACCCGCCCCCGGTCGAGCATCTGCACGAGCTCCACCTGCATCGTCGAGAACGTGGTCAGCGCGCCGCACAGGCCGGTGCCCAGGAGCGGGCGCCGGTAGGCCGAGAGCGGCAGGCGCTCCTGCAGGCGGGTGACGAAGTACCCCAGCAGCGCGGCGCCCGTGATGTTCAGGGCGAACGTCGACCAGGGCCAGGCCCCGGGGTCGTGGGCGAGCAGGTCGCCGGCGGCCGCGCGCGCGACCGCCCCGATCACTCCACCGACGAAGATCGCGGCCAGCTCGCCGCGGTCGACCTGCATGCCGCCATCATTCCGGCTCGGCCCGTCGTCGCGCCCGGGAGCGCGCTCAGCCCAGGGGCACGGAGGCGAGCGCGCTGCGCGGCGTGCCGCCGACGGTGGGGCGGTCGCGGAGCAGCAGCTCGGTGGTCACCGAGGCCAGCGACAGCGGCTCGGGCCGGTGCGGCGGATGGACCTCGAGCACGAGCGGGACGTTGCGGCCCACCATCGGCGCCCCCACCGCCTCCCAGGGGAGCCGTCCGCTTCCCGGCGGCAGGTGCAGGTCGAGCCGCAGCGGATCGATCCCGGGCGGGCAGCCCCCGTCCCGGCGTGCTCCGAGGTTGTCGTGCACGTGGAAGAGCGAGACGACGTCGAGGACCGGGTCGAGGAGCTCGCGCGCTCCCGTCCCCAGCAGCTCGGCGGCGATGTGCGCGTGGCCGACGTCGAACACCATCCCGATCCGCGGCGAGTTCAGGCGGCGGACCAGCGCCGCCACATGGGCGGGGTCGTGGCAGAGCCGAGGCGGGCCGGGATGGACGGGCGCGAGGTTCTCGATCGCCAGCGTCACCCCGAGGCGCTCCAGCCGGGCCGACCGCGCCGCGAGCGAGGTCTCCTCGGCCAGCGAGCGCTCGTGCACGCGCGCCGCGGCCACGCCGCCGTCGGCGACCGGGAGGTTCGCGCCGTGGTAGACGATCTGCCGCGTGCCGGTGGCGGCGGCGTAGTCGAGCAGCCCGTCCAGCGCGCGGTCGTGCGCCGGGTCGCCGGCGCTGAGGTCGTCGGGGGCGTGGAGGACGACGTGCAGGCCGCTCGTCTCCAGCGTCGCGCGCAGCGCGGCGGCATGGCGCAGGACCCGGTCGCGGTCGCACAGCATGTCGCGCGGAGGGGCGTGGACCTGCACCCAGGTGAAGCCCGCGGCCTCGAGCGACTTGAGCATCGGGGCGGTGGGGAACCAGCCCTTGGGCACGTTGAGCCCGAGGCGGCGGGAAAGCGCTTGCCGGCCGGCGGAGGAGGCTCCGCTGCCGGCGGGTCGCAGTACGTCGAGGGGGAGGACGGTCACGGGCATCAAGTTACGACGCCCCTGCAAAACGGATGTTTCCGTGCCGTTGTGCGGAAGTGAACTGGCTGTTATCGGCCGCTGCCGCCGAGTCGCCGGAAGCGCGAGAGCATCCCCACCGGCTCGAAGCCCAGCCGCCGGTACCAGCGCTGGGGCCAGTCGTCGCGGTAGGCGCCCAGGAACACGAGCCCGCGGCCCTCCGCGCGGGCGGCGCCCACTGCTCCGATGACGGCGGCCCGCGCCAGGCCCCGGCCGCGGTAGACGCGCAGGGTGCCCACGTCGTCGACCTCGGCGACGTCGCCCCGGCGGACGAGCGAGCAGGAGGCGGCGAGCCGGTCGCCGGCCCGGACGGCGAAGTGCCGCACGGCCGAGTGACGGGCGGAGCGCTCGCCGCGCAGCATGACCTCGTCGGCGATCTCCGCCTCGCCCGTCGGCTCGCCGATCGCCAGGTCGCGCTTGAGCCCCTCCAGCTCGGCCAGACCGACCTCCTCCACCCGCGGGCCGCCCGGGCGCCGGCGTGGCGTGCCGCGCAGGACCATGAACAGAAGCCGGTCGCAGTCCCAGCCCAGGGCCGCGAAGTCCGCCGCCAGCCGCTCTCCCGCGTCACCGTCGGGCACGACGACCGCCCGGTGAAACGCGCCGCCCGGGCCCAGCACGCGTTCGGCACGCTCGGCCAGATCGTTCGCGGTCAGCCCGTCCGGGCGGTCCACGCGTAGATAGTTGCTGTCCCACAGCCGCGGCTGGGTGGGGCTGATGAGGGCCACGCCGCCCTCCCAGGCCTCGACGCGGTCGGCCACCTCCTCGTCGCGCGCCAGGATCTGCCCGCGCGCCACGTCGAGCTCGCTCATCCCGTCCGCTCCCATTCGGCGTAGAGGTCGTCGATCGCCCGCCGGGCGGCGTCGTGGCGCGAGGTCGAGTCCGCGGCGCGGGCCGGCTCGGCCCAGGCGGCCGGATCGGCCAGCTCGTCCTCGAGGGCCGCCAGAGCGGCCTCGGCCTGCGCGATCTCGCGCTCGAGCTCATCGCGGCGGCGCAGCGCGTTCTTCGACGGCCCCGCCGGGCGGCGCTCCCGGCGCGGGGCCTCGCGCTCCTCGCGCGGGCGACTCGGCGCCGCCTCCGCCTCGCGACGCGCCTCGCGCGCACGTACGTACTCGGGCCACCCGCCCGAGTAGGAGCGCAGGGCGCCGTCCTCCACCGCGACGGTGCGCGACCCGACCGCGTCGAGCAGGGCCCGGTCGTGGGACACGAGCAGGACCGAGCCCGCGAACGCGCGCAGCGCGTCCTCGAGCGCCTCGCGGCTGTCGACGTCGAGATGATTGGTCGGCTCGTCGAGGACGAGGACGTTGGCGCCCGAGTGCACGAGGATCGCCAGGGCCAGGCGCCGGCGCTCCCCGCCCGACAGGCCGGCCAGCGGCTTCTCGGCCTCCTCGCCGGAGAACAGGAACCCGCCCAGGAGCGCCCGCGCCTTGTTCGGCGTGAGCTTGGTGGCTCGCTGGGCCGCGTCGAGCACGGTCCCGGACTCCCCCAGCTCGTCGGCGTGCTGGGAGAGCAGCCCGATCTGCACATTGTGCCCGCGGCGCAGCCTGCCCTCGGCCGGCTCGCGCCGGCCGGTGAGGACGTCGAGGAGCGTCGTCTTGCCCGAGCCGTTTCGCCCCACCAGCGAGACGTGCTCGCCGCGCTCCAGCCACATCTCGGCGTCGGTCAGCAGCCGCTTCTCCCCCGCCGAGATCGTGGCGTGCTCGAGCTCGAAGACGACCCGGCCGCTGCGCTCGGGCGCCTTGAAGCCGAACTCCAGCGTCCGGGCGGCCGCCCCCGGGCCCTCGACGCGCTCGATGCGGTCGAGCTTCTTGACCCGCGCCTGGGCCTGGCGCGCCCGCGTGCCGGCGCGGAAGCGCTCGACGAAGCGCTCAAGCCGGGCGATCTCCGCCTGCTGGCGCGCCACCGCGCGGCCCTGCGCCAGCTCCCGGGCCGCCTTCTCGCGCCGCCAGGCGTGCCAGGACCCGGCGAAGAACCGCCCGCGACCGCCCTCCAGCTCGAGCACGGCGGTGCCCACGGCCTCCAGGAACCAGCGGTCGTGGGCGACCAGCACGATGGCGGCGTCCAGGCCGGCCAACCGTGACTCCAGCCATTCCAGCGCGTCTATGTCCAGGTGATTGGTCGGCTCGTCCAGGAGCAGCAGATCGGGGTCCCCGGCCAGCGCGCGGGCCAGCGAGCCGCGCGTGAGCTCGCCCCCGGAGAAGGTCCGCAACGGCCGGTCGAGGTCGCCGTCGGCGAAGCCCAGCCCGCGCACGACCTCCAGCACCCGGTCCCGCCAGCGGTAGCCGCCGGCGTGCTCCAGGCGCGCCTGGGCGTCGGCGTAGCGGCCGAGGACGGCCTGCCCGGCGTCGCCCTCGGCCATGCGGCGCTCCAGGTCGGCCAGCTCACTCTCCAGGGCCACGAGCTCGGCGCAGCCCGAGAGGACGTAGTCGCGCAGGCTGAGGTCGCGCTCGCGCGGCGGGCGCTGGTCGTGCAGCGCGACCCGCACGTCCTTGGCCAGGACGAGCTCGCCCCCGTCGATGCCCGACTCGCCCGCCAGCATCCGCAGGAGCGTGGTCTTCCCGGCGCCGTTGGGGCCGGCGATCGTGAGGCGCTCGCGGCGCTCGAGCTTGAACGAGACGCCCCGCAGCAGCGGCGCGCCGGCGATGTCCTTGGCCAGGTCGGAGGCGATGAGAACGGCCATCGCCCCATGTTCGCGAAACGCCGGAGCCCGGGCAGGCACGTGGCGCCGTCGCCGTGAGCAGACCGAGATCCCGTCCGGGGGATGACCGGGTGCCGCGGATCGTTCCGCCCCGCTGATACCTTGGCCGCGGGTGGCGCCTCGACCAGGAGGACACACTTGCGCCTGCGCTTCCGTCACGCCCTCGCCCTCGCCCCCCTCGCCGCCGTCCTGGGCGCCACCGCGCCGGCCGCCGGCGCCGCCAGCGAGCCCTACGTCGCGATCAAGGGCTACGACGAGCCCTCGACCCCGGCGAAGTACGACCGCGTGTACGTGCGCAAATTCGGCCACGCCTCGGCCAAGCGCGTGCTGGTGCTCACGCCCGGCTTCGTCGGCGGCTCGGGCGACTTCACCCTGGACGCGCGCGAGTTGATCAAGCGCGTCCCGGGCCTCCAGGTCTGGGCCGTGGACCGGCGCTCCAACGCGCTGGAGGACACCTCGCGCTTCCGGTCGTCGACCTCGACCGACTCGGCCTACGACTACTACCTGGGCCTGCACTTCAAGCAGATCGACGGCGCCAAGGACGCGCCGTTCGCGCGCAACTGGGGCATGAAGGTGCAGCTCGAGGATCTGCGTCGCGTGATCCTGGCCGCCAAGAAGGGCGGCCGGAAGGTCACGCTCGGCGGCCATTCGCTCGGCGGCTCGACCACGGTCGCCTACGCCACCTGGGACTTCAACGGCAGGCCCGGCTACAAGGACCTCGACGGGCTGGTCCTCATCGACGGCGGCCTGCTCGGCTCCTTCGACTCGGCGAACCTCGAGCAGGCCAAGCAGCGCAAGGCGGCGATCGACTCCGGCGAGCCCTTCTCCGTGCTGCTCCCCGGGCTCCCGCCGTGGTCGGCCGGCGTGTTCGCGGAGATCGGGGCCCTGCTGGCCAAGCGCGCGCCCAACGCGGTCTCGCGCGCCCAGACCTACTTCGCCCTGCCCGATGCCTTCAAGCCGCCCTTCCCCGTGACCAACGAGGCGCTGCTCGCGCACGCCTTCGACGCCGACACGGTGCCCAAGGGCCTCGAGCTGCTCGAGGTGCACGCGGGGCGCCTGGCCGCCTCCGGGGACCCGCGGCCCTGGAAGGACGGTGAGCTCACCCCGGCCCAGAACATCGCCTCGACCTTCTGGCAGGAGCCGGGCAACGCGGTCGAGTGGTACTTCCCCGACCGGCTGCGGCTCGACACCGACGGGATGAGCCCCCTGAAGCGCGGCCCGGTGACCGACCTGCTCGACCTGCGCCCGTTCCACGTCGCCCAGGTCAACCTGCCGCTCTACGCCTACGAGACGAACCTGACCAAGGGCAACGTGCTCAAGGGCGCCAGGGCCTTCGTCAAGCGCTCGAAGATCCCCCGGGCCACCTACGTCGACGAGCGCGGGGCGGGCCACCTCGATCCGCTCACGGCGGCGCCGAAGCGCAACAAATTCCTCAAGACCGTCGTGCCGTTCCTGAAGTCCCTGCGCTGAAGGGAGGGCGGGGCGTCTTGTAGGCTGCACCCATGCGCCGGCGCCTCGCCCTCGCCCTTCCGATCGCCCTCGTGGTCCTGCTCGTCCTCGCGCCGATGGCGTTCGGCCTGGACCGGGTCGATGGCGGCCAGGGGACCTACGGCGAGACCGACGACAAGGTCGTCACCAACGCCGGCTTCATCCTCATCGGGTTCTTCCCCATCCTCGTGCTGCTCCTCAGCCTCCTGCAGTGGCGGCTGGACAAGCGCAAGGACACGCGCAAGCGCGCCGCCAAGGCCCGCGCCGCCCGCGGCGAGCCGTCCGCCGGCTGGTAGCGCGCCAACACCGCGATAACCGGCTTCTCGGGTTGTTCACACCACCCGCGGGTCGCTGCGCCAGCCTGTGGGCACACGAGATCCCTCCTCGTAACACACGCTCGGCCCCGGACCTCCCTGCCCGGGGCCGTTCGTGTCTCCGGCGGCCTCGGCGCACTAGGATCAGCCGCGATGCCCGACGAGGTCCGCTACGAGCGCATCGGCGCCGCCGCCGTCCTGACGATCGACCGCCCGGAGCGCCGCAACGCCGTGGACGGGCCGACGGCGGAGAAGCTCGGCGAGGGCTACCGCGCCTTCGAGGCCGACGACGAGGCGCGCGTGCTCGTCATCACCGGGGCCGGGGGCGTCGCCTTCTGCGCCGGCGCCGACCTCAAGGCGATCGACACCCTCTCCACCCGCATCCCCGACCGCGCGGGGCCGCTCGGGTTCACCCGGCTGACCGCGTCCAAGCCGACGATCGCCGCGATCTCGGGGTGGTGCCTGGCCGGCGGCCTGGAGCTGGCGCTGTGGTGCGACCTGCGGATCGCCACCGGCGACTCCAGGCTCGGCTTTCCCGAGCGGCGCTGGGGGGTGCCGCTGATCGACGGCGGCACGCAGCGCCTGCCGCGCATCGTCGGGATGGGCCGCGCGCTGGACCTGATCCTCACCGGGCGGATCGTCGAGGCGCAGGAGGCCCTGGCGATGGGGATGCTCACCGAGATCGTCGAGGAGGGCCGCCACCTCGAGCGCGCGCTGGAGATGGCCGAGGGCCTGGCCTCCTTCCCCCAGCAGACGATGCTGGCCGATCGCCGCGCGGCGATCGAGGGCTTCGGGCATCCGCTGGAGGAGGGGCTCGCGCTGGAGGCGCAGGCCGGGCCTGGAGACGCTGCTGGTCGCCCAGGAGGGCGCCGCGCGGTTCGCCGGCGGGCAGGGCCGCGGAGGCTCCGGCGCGGGCGTCTGACGGCGCCCATATAGGCTTGCCGCAATCGTCGTCCGTGAGGGAGAAGCGATGACCTATTTCGTCACCGGGGCGACCGGCTTCATCGGCCGGCACCTCGTCGAGCAGCTGCTGGCCGACCGCGAGGGCCAGATCTACGTCCTCGTGCGCGAGGGCTCGACGGAGCGCCTGGACGCGCTGATCGATGAGTGGGGACACCGCGCGAGCGGATCGTCCCCGTCGTCGGCGACCTGGGCGAGGCAGCGCCTCGGCGTCTCGGACGGGACGGTGGGCGAGCTGAAGGGCAACGTCGACCACTTCTTCCACCTCGCCGCGATCTACGACATGACCGCGGACGACGAGTCGCAACCACAGGCTCAACGTCGGGGGCACGCGCCACGCGGTCGCGCTCGCCAACGAGATCGACGCGGGCAGCTTCCATCACGTCTCCTCGATCGCCGCCGCCGGGCATGTACAAGGGCCTCTTCCGCGAGGACATGTTCGACGAGGGCCAGAAGCTCGACCACCCCTACCACCGCACGAAGTTCGAGTCCGAGAAGCTCGCCCGCACCCAGACGCGGGGCGCCTGGCGCGTCTACCGCCCCGCGATCGTCGTCGGCAACTCGAAGACCGGCGAGATGGACAAGATCGACGGGCCCTACTACTTCTTCAAGGCGATCCAGAAGCTGCGCCACTGCCTGCCGGAGTGGGTGCCGCTCGATCGGCCCCGAGCTGGGCTACACGAACATCGTGCCGGTCGACTTCGTCGCCGCGGCGCTGGACCACATCGCCCACCAGCCCGACCTCGACGGGCAGGCCTTCCACCTCTCCAGCCCGAAGTCGCAGCGCTCCGGCGAGGTGATGAACACGTTCGCCAAGGCCGCCCACGCGCCGCAGCATGGCCATGCGCATCGACTCGCGACTGCTCGACGCCCTGCCCAAGGGCGACGCTGGCGATGGCGATGAAGCTGCCCGCGCTCAAGGAGCGTGCGCAGCGCCGATCCTCGCCGACTACGGGATCCCCGACGAGGTCCTCGAGTACGTCGGGCTGACCGCCCAGTTCGACACCCGCGACACCGAGCGCGCGCTCGCCGGCTCGGGCATCGAGGTGCCCGAGCCTCGACACCTACGCCGACAAGCTCTGGGACTACTGGGAGCGCAACCTCGACCCGGACCTGTTCAAGGACCGCTCGTTCGAGGGCGCCGTCAACGGCAAGACGCGTGATCATCACCGGCGCCTCGAGCGGCATCGGCAAGGCGGCGGCGCATGAAGATCGCCGCGGCCGGCGGCATCCCGATGCTCGTCGCCCGCAGCATCGACAAGCTCGAGGAGATCAAGCGCGAGATCGAGGACGCCGGCGGCACCGCCTACGTCCTACTCCGCCGACCTGTCCGACATGGACGCGATCGAGGAGGTCGTGGACGAGATCCTCGCCGACCACGCCGCCGTCGACATGCTCGTCAACAACGCCGGGCGCTCGATCCGCCGCTCGGTCGCGCTCGGCACTCGACCGCTTCCACGACTACGAGCGCACGATGCAGCTCAACTACTTCGGCGCGATCAAGATGGTCATGGCCCTGCTGCCGCACATGCAGGAGCGCAGGTTCGGCCACATCGTCAACGTCTCCTCGATCGGCGCGCAGACCAACCCGCCGCGCTTCTCGGCCTACGTGGCCTCGAAGGCCGCGCTCGACGCGTGGACGCGCGTCGTCGGCCAGCGAGCTGATCGGCGACGGGATCACCTTCACCACGATCCACATGCCGCTCGTGCGCACGCCGATGATCGCGCCGACGAAGATCTACGACTCGTTCCCGACGATCACGCCCGACGAGGCCGGCGACCTCATCTGCGAGGCGATCCGCGCCAAGCCCAAGACAGATCAACACTCGGCTGGGCACGTTCGGCGAGGTGGCCTACGCGCTGGCGCCCAAGGCCGTCGACCAGATCCTGCACATGGCCTACAAGGTGTTCCCCGACTCCGCCGCGGCCAAGGGCGAGCAGGCCCAAGGACGAGCGGGCGTCGACCGAGCAGGTCGCGCTCGCCCACCTCATGCGGGGAGTGCACTGGTGAGCAGGCGGAACGGTCTGGGTTAATGGGTCAGGGGCGGCTGCTCGCAGCCGCCATCGCCGGAGCGCTGGCCCTAGCCGGCTGCGGCGGGGGCGGGGAATCCGGCACGCAGCGCGCCACCCTGCTGCTCGACTTCACCCCCAACGCCGTCCACGCCGGCATCTTCACCGCGACCGCGCGCGGCTACGACCGCGACGCGGGCCTGCGGCTCACGGTCCGCGAGCCGTCCTCCTCGGCGGACGCCACGAAGCTGCTGGTGGCGGGGAAGACGGACTTCGCCGTCCTGGACATCCACGACCTCGGCCTGGCGCGCGAGAAGGGCGCCGACCTCGTCGGGGTCTTCGCGCTCGTCGAGCGCCCGCTGGCCTCGGTCATCGCCCAGCCGGGCGTGCGCACCCCGCGCGGGCTGGAGGGCCGGCGAGTCGGCGTGACGGGAGTGCCCAGCGATGACGCCGTCCTGCGCTCGGTGGTCCGCGGGTCCGGCGGCGACCCGGGCCGCGTGCGCACGACGACGATCGGCTTCAATGCCGTTCCCGCGCTGCTCGGCCACCGCGTGGACGGCGCCACCGCGTTCTGGAACGCCGAGGGCGTGGCGCTGGCGCGCAGGCGTCCCGGGTTCCGCGTCTTCCGGGTGGACGAGTTCGGCGCGCCCGCGTATCCCGAGCTCGTGGTGACGGCGACCGGCAGGACCCTGCGCGAGCATCCGGGCCTGGTCGATGACGTCACGGCCGCGCTGCGCCGCGGCTACCAGGCGGTGAAGCGCGACCCCACCGCCGCCGTGGACGAACTCGTCAAGGCCTCCCCTGGCCTCGACCGCAGCCTGACGACCGCGCAGCTCGCCGCCGTGAAGCCGGCGTTCGGCCCGGACCCCGGGCGCCTGGACCCGGTCCGGCTGCGGGCGTGGTCGGCCTGGGACGTGCGCTTCGGGATCCTGCGGCGACCGGTGGACGTGGCCGCGGCGTTTCGCTCGCCGGGCTAGCGGCCGGGCGCCAGGCGCCAGATCAGCGTCTCCCAGGGCGCCTGGGCCAGCGCCTCGCGCACCTCGGAGTCCAGCCCGAAGCGGCCGCTCAGGCGGCGTCCCTCCACCGTCACCTCCAGGTCGTCCCCCGAGAACGGCCAGGGCGACAGCTCGACCGTCCCCTCCCCCCTCCCCGTCATCGTCACCGCGCGCTCGGGCGCCTCGACGGTGGCCGGCAGGTCGGCCCGGCAGAGGACGAGGGACATCCAGTCCCAGGCGGCGAGCATCCGCTGGTGACGCGCCGCCTCATCCTCGGAGATGCCCAGCGAGGCGCGCAGCGCGTCCTGGAACGCCCGCTGCGCGGACAGGAACTCCGCCACCCCCGGCTTCTCGGAGCGGCCCGAGTAGAGGTAGGTGCCGTGCATCGAGACCAGGAGTGCGACGAGCCGCGACTGGGAGAGTGCCAGCGTCGGCGCCCGCGACCACAGGTCCAGATGGGTCTCCAGCGGCATCTCGAGGAACGACATGGGCCAGCCGGTGTCCGGGTTGAGCTGCGGCTCGGCGTCCCAGGCGGCCATCCCCAGGTCGTGCTGGGAGGCGGCGAGCACGACCTCCTCGCGCGGGCGGGGCGAGGCGAAGAACCCATTGCCCCACGCCGCGGCCAACTGGCCCGACAGCCAGGCGTGCGCGGGCTGGGCGATGCACAGGACCTCGTCGTCTCCCAGCTCGCGCAGGACCATCAGAGACGGAAGACCTGCACCAGGCGCTGCTCCTGCTCGGCCTCGACGCGGGCCACGACCTCGACGTGCGTCCTCGATGCCGCTCCCGCGCAGCTTGGTGGCCAGCAGCTCGTCGATCTGGAAGATCCCGGCGCTGTTGGACATCGCGATCTCCACCCGCACCGCCTTCTCGCGCCCGGCCACGATCTTGACGTCCTCGATCGCATACGCCGAGAGCGAGTGGATGTTCTGGTGGCCGGCCTCGAAGGGCACGCGCGAGCGCCCGCGGGCCATGTCGAGCGCGTCGGCCACCCGCACGATCGCCCGCCTCGATCGTGAACGGGTCGCCCCGGCGGCGGTGGCCGATGATCGCGTGCAGCGCCTCGGCCACGACGATCGTGCGCTCGGGGTCCTCGTAGACGCCCTCGAGCAGCGCCGGCAGCTTGTCGGCGGCCAGGAACAGCGAGTAGGCCTCGTGGTCGGTCCGGTGGACCTGCATGCCCGTGTCGTGCAGCAGGCGCCGCGGCCGCGATCACGACCTCGGCGTCGCGCTCGGTCATCGAGTGGTCGGACACCATCACCGGCTCCACGCCGCGGCGGAACAGCAGGCGGGCCATCCGCAGCGCGATGTTGACCACGATCTGGATGTGGACCCACGAGTGGTCGGACATGTGCAGGCGGTCGGCGTTGAGCCCCTGCATCCGCCACCACGCCTTCACCTGCGCGTCGGAGTTGACCGCCGAGAGCAGGCGCTCGAGGCGCCGGTTGCCCCGGGTGGGGACCTTGATGTGGACGGGCTCGATCGCCTCGCGCGGGGAGGTCACGCGCCGGGGCCGCCCGCCTCGGCGGCGCGGGAGGCGTGCCCGAGCATGAGCTCGCGAAAGACGCTGCGCGGCTCGGCGTCGGTGCTCTCGTGACGCTCCCACGTCGCCGTCGGAGCGCATATCCCAGGCGTTGGCGTCGTCGGCCAGGCAGCGCTCGATCGCGTCGAGCAGATCGTCGCGCAACGGCGGGTCCTCGACCGGCGCGTCGAGCTCGACACGCGTGTCGAGGTTGCGCGGCATGAGGTCGGCCGAGCCGATGTAGACCCGGGGCTCCTCGCCGGCGCGCTCGAAGGCGAAGATCCGCGAGTGCTCGAGGAAGCGCCCGACGACCGACACGACGCGGATGTTCTCCGACACCCCCTCCACACCAGGCCGCAGGCAGCAGATCCCGCGGATGTTCAGATCGACCTTCACCCCGGCCTGCGAGGCGCGGTACAGCGCCTTGATGCACTTGCGGTCGACCAGGGCGTTCATCTTCATGGCGATCCGCGACGGGTGCTCGGGCGAGTGGGCCTCGATGGTCTTCTCGATCTGAGCCAGGATCCCGTCGCGCAGGAAGTTCGGCGCCACGAGCACCTTGCGGTAGCGGCGCGGGCGGCCGTAGCCGGTGAGGAAGTTGAACATGTCGGCGACGTCGGCCCCGATCTCCTCGTCGCAGGTGAACAGGCCGAAGTCGGTGTACAGGCGCGCGGTCGTCGGGTGGTAGTTGCCGGTGCCCACGTGGACGTAGTGGCGCACGCCGTCGCCCTCGCGGCGCACCACGAGCACGCACTTGGCGTGGGTCTTCAGCGCCGGGTGGCCGTAGACGACGTGAACGCCGGCCTCCTCGAGCGCTCGCGCCCACTGGATGTTCGCGCGCTCGTCGAAGCGGGCCTTGAGCTCCACCAGGCAGACCGCCTGCTTGCCGCGCTCGGTGGCGCGGATGAGGGCCGGCACCAGTGGTGAGTCGTCGCTCGTCCGGTACACCGTCTGCTTGATCGCCAGCACGTCGGGATCCTCGACCGCCTGCTCCACGAACGCCTCGACCGACGTCGCGAACGAGTCGTAGGGATGGTGGACGAGGATGTCGTCGCGGCGCATCTCGCCGAAGATGTCCACGGGTTGGTCCTCGTCGCCGGTCTGCAGGCGCGGCTGGGTGACCGGGCTCCAGGGCTCGTAGCGCAGATCGGCGAAGCCGGGCAGCTTGGCGATCTGCCACAGGTCGTTGAGGTCGAGCGGCCCGGCGACGCTGTAGACCTCGCCCTCCTCGACGCCCAGGGCGTCGGTGAGCTCCTCGCGCAGGCTGGCGTTCATCTGGTTGCCGACCTCGACCCGGACGACCTCGCCGAAGCGCCGCCGGCGCAACTCGGCCTCGACCGCCTGGAGCAGGTCGTCGGCCTCGTCGGACACGGTGAAGTCGGCGTCGCGGGTGACGCGGAAGGTGTCGTAGTCGAGGATCTCCATCCCCGGGAAGAGCTGGTCGAGGTGATGGGCGATGACGTCCTCGAGCGGGACGAACGTCGCCGCTCCCTCCGCGACCGGCACGAAGCGCGGGAGCATCTCCTTCGGGACCTTGACCCGGGCGAACGTCCGCGCCTCGGTCATGGGGTCGCGCAGCCGCACCGCGAGCGAGAGGGAGAGGTTGGAGATGTAGGGGAACGGCCGCCCCAGTCCGACGGCCAGCGGCGTGAGCACGGGGAAGATCTGGCGCTGGAAGCGCTCGGAGAGCGCGGCGCGCTCGTCGTCGGAGACGTGGTCCCAGGACACGATCCGCACGCCGTGCTCGGCCAGCGCGGGAATGAGGTCGTGCTCGACGCAGCGGCACAGGCGCTGGCTCTGGGCGGCGACCCGCTCGCCGATGCCCTCCACCACCTCCGACGGCGTCAGGCCGTCGGGGCCGGCGGTGGTGATGCCGGCGTCGACCTGGTCCTGGAGGCCGGCCACCCGGACCATGAAGAACTCGTCGAGGTTCGAGGTGTAGATCGCGGCGAACTTGACCCGCTCCATCAGCGGAACGCGGGCGTCCTCGGCGAGCTGGAGGACGCGGTCGTTGAAGTCGACCCACGACAGCTCGCGGTTGAAGTAGAGCGAGGCGTCGTCGAGGTCGCGCTCGGCCCCGGCGTCTGCCTCGGGCTGCGAGCGGGCGATGTCCTGAGTGCTCATCGGTCGGAGGATCGTACCTCCGGCGTGTTAACCCGAGTTTCCGCTCAGCGCGTGGCGATCCGGAACCGGCTGGTCGCCGGGCCCTGCAGGCGCGCGGCGAAGATCCCGTCGGGGCCGCCGCCCGAGAAGGAGCGGACCTCGTCGTTTCGCACCGGGTGCCATGTGCCGGCCTGCTCGTACTCGAGGACGGCGGACCTGCGCAGCTCCGGGTGCCCGAGCCGGCCCCAGACGTCGGTGATCCCGCCCGCCCGGCGGCTCACCAGCAGTGCCGCGCCCAGGGCCGAGACCATCGGCTTGGCCAGGCCGTCGGCGTAGCGAAAGCCGCTCGTCCAGTCGACGCACTCGATGCCCGACCCCAGGGCGCAGTCGGTGTCGCGCACGAGGAAGTGGGCGAACATGCGGACCTGGGGCTGGAGCCAGGCCAGCTCGTGCGCCCGCGCCTCCAGCGTCCCCTGCTGCGCGGGCGTGACCTTGGGGAAGGGGTTGCGATGGGCGAGCCCGCGCGCCTCGCGGTCGGGGGTGAGGTAGCCGAACTCGGTGAGGTAGACGTACTGGAGGCCGGGGGCGATCCGCCCGCGCGCGGCCAGGCGGCGCAGCAGGAGCGCGAGCCGGCCGAGGTTGCCCATCGTCAGCGTGTCCACCCGGTCGCCCACCGGGCGGTAGTCCGGCGGGTGGCCGAGCGAGTAGGGATGGGCGGCGAGCCCGTCTCCGGGCACCCGGTGGAAGCGGGCGCAGTCGGGCGTGTGCAGCGGGCGCAGCGCCGTGTCCACGCACGCCATCTCGCGGATGAAGCGCATCGCCGGGATCCCGGCCTGGCGGGCGCGGGGCATCCACGCCTGGCCCGAGGCCAGCCCGCCGACGAGAACCGTCGCGTCGGGCCGGTTGCGCTTGATCGCCGGATAGGCCATCGCCACCAGACGCCGGTAGGCGTGCGGGCTGTCCAGCGCGATCCTCCCGCCGCGCAGGACCCGGCGCTGGGGCGTCCAGAAGACCGCGAGGTTCGGCTCGTTCCACAGCGTGAAGATGCTCACCCGGGGCAGCGCCTGGCGGGCGTGCGGGCTGGTGGCGAAGCGTCCGCTGTAGCGGCGGGCGATGGCCACGGCGAAGTTCGTGAAGTCGCGGGCGTTGATGCGGTTGCGCGGGCGCGGGCCGAAGCGGTCGGGCCCGGTCGTGGCCCAGCGCGGGGCGTAGAAGGCGACGTCGATCATCACCGACAGGCCGTGCCGCGCGGCCGCGGAGACGGCGCGGTCCAGGGCGCTCCAGCGCCGCTGGTCGTAGGCGCCCGGGCTCGCGGCGGCGAAGCGCGGCCGGTGCGTGGCGCCCGGCGCCCGGGTCAGCTGGTCCCAGTGGGCGCTCAGCCGGACGTGCGTGAAGCCCAGCTCGCGGACCTCGGCCATCGTCTCGTCCAGGCGCTCCGGGTGGTTGAGGAACTCCGGGTCGTCCTGGATGGCGAACTCCAGCGGCGGGCGGGGCGGGGCGCCGGCGCCCTGGGCCAGGGACGAAATCGTGGCCACGTCGTCGGGCCCGGCGGGCGCAGGGGCCGCCAGGGCAAGCACGGCGACCACCCCTGCCGCCAACGGTCCTGCCAACCGCCTGATCACGCGGGCAGCTTAGAAGCTGGCCCCCCGATCGCGAGCCACCAGCGCGCGGCGCAGCGCGTCGGCGTGGTCCGTGCGCCCGTTGCCGCCGTCGCGGCGGGCGAGCTCCGTGGACGCCGCCGGCTCGCGTCGCTCCCCGGCGGCCTCCTCCAGGCGTCCGCGGAAGTCGTGGCGCTCGAGGCCGTCCCACAGGGCCAGGAAGCGCTCGAACAGCAGCGCGCGGCGGGCGGCCAGGTGAGCGGCGAGGACCTCCAGGCCGCGGTAGGCGGCACGATTGGGGGCGTCGGCCGCGAGACCCGGATCGAGATCCTCGGCGTCGCCGGCGGCCCGGCGCATGTGCCCCGCGTCGTGGGCGCGCAGGTCCTCGAGCAGTCCCAGGACCTCGGGCAGATGCACGTCGCAGTCGTGGATCTCCCCCACCAGGTCCTGAATGTCACGCGCGCGCTTCGCCGCCTTGGGCGCGTACTCGCCCAGGAACGGCCCGGTCACCTCCAGGACGTAGCGCAGGCGCTTGGCCGCGATCCGCAGGTCGTGCAACGCACCGGCCTGCGCCGGCTTCAGCGCCCGGGGCACGAAGGAGTACAGCTCGTCGAGGCGGACGCGCACGATCCGCTCGGCCGCGTCCGCCAGCGTCAGCTCCGGGCCCAGTCCCTTGACGCGACGGGCCTTCATCCCTCCCGCGCCCTCTCCACCAGCGCCCGCAGCCGGCCGCGCAGATCGCTGCGCTCGATCTCGGCCAGCGCCATCGCCAGGTCGGCATTGGCCGCCGCCTGCCGCGCGCGCAGGCGGGAGACCAGGACCGCCACCCCGGGCCGGTCGGCGGTCGGGACCTCGCGCTCGTAGGCCTCGAGATGCTCGATCTGGACGTCCGGATCGCGCCGCTCGCCCAGCGCGTCGGCCAGGACCTTGACGTCGTCCAGCACGTCGCGGTGGGGCTTGCGCGGGAAGCACGAGGCGAAGATCTCCAGCACGGCGCGCAGCCGCCGAGTGGCCACGCGCATCGAGTGCACCCCCTCGATGTCCCCGACGTCCAGCACCCCGTCGGCGTGCTCCCACAGCTCGTCCGCCCGGACCGAGACGACCTTGATCGCCGCCTCGCGAAAGTCGTCCGTCCCGTGAAGTCCCGGTATCTCGCGTGCCTTGGCCATGCCTATCCGGCGCTCGCCCTCGCGTTGCCGGCTCCGATCATCTCCAGGATGACACCCTCGCGCAGGCCTCCACGCCCGATCTGCAGCGGCAGCCCGATCCGGTCGGAGATCGCCTCGAGGATGAGTATCCCGGCCGGCAGGAGCCGCACCCGCTCGGGCTCGAGCTCGAAGCGCCGCGCGACGTCGGCGACCGATGTCGTCGCCAGTACCCGCACCCCCCGCTCCAGGGTCTCGTGCTCCAGCCGCGCCCCGACGAGGCGGCGCAGCGACGTGGCCGAGCCACCGACGGCCACGGCCATCGCCGGCGCGCCCACCTCCACTCCCTCGAAGGCGCCCAGGGCGTGCTGGCGCACCGCGTGCAGCTCGTCGATCGAGGGCGGGTCGGAGCGCAGGTAGGCGTCGGCGAGGAACCCCGAGCCGATGCGAAACGACTCCGCCCAGCGCACGCCCCCCGCGACGGTCCCCACGGCCAGCTCGGAGGAGCCGCCGCCCACGTCGGCCACGACGACCTCGCCCGCGACCGGATGGCCCAGCGTCTTGGTCGCGCCCACGAAGGCCAGCCGCGCCTCCTCGTCGCCGTCGAGGATCTCCACGGTCACGCCGCTGCGCTCGCGGACCGCCTCACACAGCTCGGGCCCGTTGGCGGCGCGCCGGATGACCGCGGTGGCCACGGCCCGCAGGCTCTGCGCGCCCAGCTCCCGGGCCAGGCGCACCTGGATGGAGACCACCCGGGCGACCTCCTCGAGCTTCTCGCCCGAGATCGCCTCGTCGCGGCGCAGCCCCTTCCCCAGCCGCGTGAACGCCCGCTGCTGCATGACCTCGCGCAGCTGCCCGTCCGCGGCCTGGGCCACCAGCAGCCGCGTCGTGTTGGATCCGATGTCGATGCAGGCGTAGAGCGGGGGCACGCCGGGTCGATCTTAAGGCGCGCGCCGTTGCCCTGACATGATCCTTGGCCGCCATGACCGCCGCCATCGAGGTCCAGGGACTGCGCAAGCTCTACGGGGAGTTCGAGGCCGTGCGGGGCCTCGACTTCAGTGTGCTGCGCGGGGAGGTCTTCGGCCTGCTCGGGCCCAACGGGGCGGGCAAGACGACGACGGTGGAGATCCTCGAGGGCTACCGCGAGCGCTCGGAGGGCGACGTCTCGGTGCTCGGCCACGACCCGCAGCTGCGCGAGCGCGACCTGCGCCGGCGCATGGGGATCGTCCTGCAGACCTCGGGCATGTACCGCCACGTCACGGTGCGCGAGGCGGTCGCCCACTGGGCGGGCCTCTACCCCGACCCGCGCGACGTGGACGAGGTGATCGACGTCGTCGGACTCGCCGAGAAGGCCTCCACCCTCACCCGCCGGCTCTCGGGCGGCCAGCTGCGCCGGCTGGACTTCGCCCTGGCACTGATCGGCGACCCGGAGCTGATCTTCCTCGACGAGCCGACGACCGGCTTCGACCCGGCGGCGCGCCGCCAGGCCTGGGAGACCGTGCGCTCGCTGCGCGCGCTGGGCAAGACCGTGCTGCTCACCACCCACTACCTCGACGAGGCCCAGGCCCTGGCCGACCGGGTGGCGATCATCAAGGACGGGGCGATTCTCGCCCTGGGCCCTCCCGGCGAGCTGGGCGAGGGGGCGTCGCGCTATCGCGTGACGTGGCGCGATCCCGACGGCACCGAGCACGAGCAGGTCACCGACGACCCCACGCGGCTGCTGCACGACCTCACCGGCGAGGCGCTGGCCCGGGGCGAGACGCTGGAGGACCTCGCGGTCAGCCGGCCCTCGCTCGAGGACGTCTACCTGGAGCTGACCGCCGATGCATGAGCTCGTCGGCCTGACCTGGCGCCAGTACCGCCTGGAGCGCCGGATGTTCTGGCGCAACCCCACCGCGGCCTTCTTCAACTTCCTCTTCCCGCTGATCTTCCTCGGCCTGTTCGGCGCCGTGTTCTCCGGGAATCAGAAGGACCTCGACGTGATCGTCCCGGGAATCGCCGGCATGGCGATCATGTCCACGACGTTCATCGCCCTGGCCTTCAACATGACCTTCCTGCGCGAGCAGGGGATCCTCAAGCGGATGCGTGGGACCCCGCTGCCCTCGGGCGCCTACCTGGCGGGGATCGCGGCCAGCGCCGTCACCAACACCGTGGTCCAGATCGCGATCATCACGATCGCGGGCAAGACGGTCTTCGGTGTCGACTGGCCCAAGGACTGGGCGGAGCTGGTCGTGTTCGTGGTCGCGGGGGTGATCTGCTTCGCCTCGCTGGGCGTCGCCCTCTCCCACGCGATCCCCAACTTCGACTCCGCACCCGCCTACACGAACGCGATCTTCCTGCCGGTGATCTTCATCTCCGGCGTGTTCTTCGACGCGCAGAACGCGCCGAGGGTGATCCGCGAGATCGCCGACGTCCTGCCCCTCACCCACGTGATCGACGGGCTGTCGGGAGCCATGGTCACCGGCAAGAGCCTGGCCGACAACGCCGGGGCGCTGGCGGTGGTCGTGCTGTGGGCGGCGCTGGGAATCGTCCTGGCGATTCGCGGCTTCAGCTGGGAGCAGCGCCGCGAGTAGTCAGCCGGCCAGGTCGCGCAGGATTCGCTGCGCGTCGCCCCACACCTCGGCGACGATCTCGCCCGCCGGCATGACCCGCCCGCCCAGCGCCGCCGCCTGCCCGGCGAGCATCGGCAGCAGCTCCGGCTCGCCCGCCTGTGCGGCCGCGACCCAGATGTCGCGCACCGCCGCCCGCTGCGACTGCCAGCCCAGATGCGGGGGCGCCTCGCCGGCCAGCGCGTCCACGAGGCGGTTGCGGACCCAGCGTGCCGGGCGCCCCGTCACCTGGTCGGTCACCACCGTTCCGCGATCCTCGAGCGCGAGCAGCGCCTCGCGGTAGGCCGGGGACGCCGAGCTCTCCTCGGCCAGCAGGAACCGCGTGCCCAGGGCCGCGCCCTGCGCCCCCAGGGCCAGGGCGGCGGCGACGCCGCGCCCGTCGCTCACGCCGCCCGCCGCCAGGACGGGCACGCCGACGGCGTCGACCACCGCCGGCACGAGGGCGAACGTGCCCACCAGCGGCGGCTCCTCGGGCTCCGGGGGGGCGTTCGTGCGGTGGCCGCCGGCCTCGGCGCCCTGCGCCACGATGACGTCGGCGCCCGCCGCCTCGTGCTCCCGGGCCTCGGCGGCCGTGGCCACCATGGAGATGAGCGGAACGCCGGCGTCGCGGGCCAGCGCGGCCAGCGGCGCCGGATCGCCCAGGGCGCCGCTGAGCACGGTGGCCCCGCCCTCCAGGCCGGCCCGGGCCAGGTCGAGCGGGTCCGGAGCGGCGGTCGCCGGCTCCCCGGGCTCGGGAACGGGCGGAAGGCCCAGCTCGCGGCGGAAGGGCGCGAGGAACTCATGCATGGCCGCGGCGTCGCCGCGCGCCTCGGGCGTGGCGAGCTGGACGTTGACGGCCACGGGGCCTTCCGCCAGCTCCACCGCGCGGGCCACGTCCTCCCGTATCCGCTCGGGCGTCATGCCCATCACCCCGAACGAGCCCAGCGCGCCGGCCCGGGTCACCGCGGCGACGAGCTCGGGCGGGGTGAGCCCGCCGGCCATCGGGGCCTGGAGGATGGGCACCCGGATGTCCAGCGTCTCGGTGACGTCGGCCACGGGCCCGAGGCTAGCCCACGCGAAACGCGCCCGGAGGGTCGCCGTCGACCGTCACCGGCACGCGGCTGGGCGGCGAGCCCTCCCAGTCGGCGCGCAGCAGCCCGAACACGACGACGTCGTGCACCCCCGACGGATGGCGGTGGTAGGCGCGCAGCACGCCCTCGCGTGTGAACCCGGACCGCTCCAGGGCGGCCCGGGAGCGTGGGTTGTCCACGCTCGTGTAGGCGGTGAGGCGCTCGAGGCCCAGGGTCCCGAATCCGAGATGCGCCACGAGCGCCTTGGACTCGGCGTTGGCGCCGCTGCCCCAGTGCTCGCGCCCGAACCACGTCCCGACGGTGGCCCGGCGATCGCGCGGGGAGAGCTCCGACAGGCCCGTGACGCCGATCGGCCCGTGCTCGCGATGCACCACGAGGAAGTCCAGCAGCTCGCCGGCCGCGCGCTTGGCGGGCAGGGCGGCGATCCATTCCTCGGCCTGCTCGACCCGGTCATAGCTCCAGGCGAAGAACCTCGTGACCTCCGCATCCCGGGCCAGCCCGAACAGCGCGGCCGCGTCCGCGGGCGTGGCGTAGCGCAGGGTCAGTGTGGGGCCGTGGACCTCCAACGTGCGCGATGCTACCCACGTGCTGGCGCTGCTCTACGACGTCCACGGCAACCTGCCCGCGCTGCAGGCCGTCCTCGCCGACGCGCGCTCGGAGGGGGCCGAGCGCTTCGGCCTCGGCGGCGACTACGCGCTGTTCGGCGCCTGGCCGCGGGAGGTCGTGGCGGAGCTGCGCGAGCTCGACGCCTTCTGGATCCGTGGCAACGGGGAGCGCTGGGTCGGCGACCTCGAGGCCGAGGATGCCCCGGACGCGATGCGCCCGGCGATGGCCGCCTGCCGCGAGGCGCTGGGCGTGGCCCTGGCCGGCGAGCTGGCCGCGCTGTCCTTCGACCACGTCGAGGGCGGCGCGCGCCACGTCCACGCCTCCCCCGTCTCCGACATGCGCTCCTTCGCGCCCCGGCCGGCCGACGGGGAGGACGAGCTGTTCGCCGGCGTGGCCGAGCCGGTGCTGGTCTTCGGGCACACCCACGTCCCGTTCGTCCGCGAGGCGGGCGCGATCACGCTCGTCAACCCCGGCAGCGTCGGCATGCCGTTCGACGGCGACCCCCGCGCCGCCTACGCGCTGCGCCACGACGACGGGCGGATCGAGCACCGCCGCGTCGCCTACGACCACGAGGGCTCGGCCCGCGCCCTGCGCGAGCGCTTCGACGGCGACTGGACGAACACGGTCGCCCGCCGGGTCGAGCGCGCGCGCTTCGACGCTTGAGACGCCTTGCCGGCATCGCCTGCCTGCTGACGGCGGGTGCCCTGGCCGGCTGCGGCGGGTCAAGCGACTCCGGCATCCAGGTGCCCGACGGGTTCTCGGTCACGACCGTGGCCTCGGGGATCGGCCAGCCGAGCAATCTGACGTTCGACCGGCGAGGCGGGCTGTGGACCACGTCGGCGGGCTACGGGAACGCGGCCAGCGACGGAGTGTGGTTCACGCCGCGTCCCGGCGCGAGTCCGGTCCACGTGATCCGAGGCGTGCGCGCGGCGCTCGGCCTGGCGTGGTTTCGCGGCTCGCTGTACGTGAGCCATGTGGTGGGGCAGGGCCGCGCCGGCCGGGGCCAGGTCACCGCCTTCTCCGGCTTCGACGGCCGGCGCTTTCGCTCCCGGCGCACCGTGCTCGGGAACCTGCCGACGGGCGCGCACCAGATCGACTCGATCACCCCCGGCCCGGGTGGGCGCCTGTACGTCGGCGTGGGCTCGTTCTCCGACACGCGGCGCGGGCGCGACCCCCTGGCGGCGAGCGTCGTGTCGTTCCCGCCCTCCGGCCACGGCGCGCGCGCGGTGGCGCGGGGCCTGCGCAATCCCTACGGCCTGGCCTTCATCCCCGGGACGTCCGACCTGCTGATCAGCGACAACGGGCGCGACCTGCTGGGCGCGAACCGCCCGCCGGACGAGCTCAACGTGGGCAACGTGGCCCGCCCGCCGGACGACTTCGGGTTCCCGGGCTGCTTCGGCCAGGGCGGCGCGGCCTGCCGCGGCACGACCGAGCCCCTCGCCGCCCTGGCGCCCCACGCCGCGGCCGGCGGCGTGGCCGTGGCGCGCCGCCTCGGCCCGTACGGCCTGTCGGCGTTCGTGGCCGAGAACGGGTCGACGATCCGGCCGAAGCCCTCGGGCAACGTGGTGGTGCGCGTCTCGCTGCGCCGCGCGGGCTCGCGCTGGGTCGGCACGGAGCACCCGTTCGCCCACGGCTTCGCCGAGCACGACCCGCTGGGCGCGGCCATCGGGCCGGACGGCGACCTGTACCTCGCGCTGCACAGCTCGGGCCAGGTGGTGCGGATCGCACCTCGACATTCGGTACAGAGCGCCTCTACCAAGGGCTGAAATTCCAGCAAAACCGCGAATTCGCCCCTACTCTGGCGGCCATGGAGGGTCGTGTGCGTCAGATCGTCGCGCTCGGTGGGGGAGGCTTCTCGATGGAGCCGGGCAACCCGCTCATGGACGCCTACCTGCTGGGAGTGGTCGGCCGGCCGCGTCCGCGCGTGTGCTTCCTGCCCTCCGCCAGCGGCGACGCCGATCACTACATCGTGCGCTTCTACCGCCACTTCGGCGCCGACCGCTGCGAGGCCTCTCACGTCTCCCTGTTCCGGCGCGAGCACTGCGTGGGAGACCTGCGCGACCACCTGCTCGCCCAGGACGTCATCTACGTCGGGGGCGGGAGCGTCATCTCCCTGCTCGGCGTGTGGCGCGCCCACGGCCTGGACTCGATCCTGCGCGAGGCGTGGGAGTCCGGCGTCGTGCTGTGCGGCCTGTCCGCCGGCTCGCTGTGCTGGTTCACCGAGGGTGTGACCGCCTTCCACGGCTCGCCGCAGCGCGTCGAGGGCCTCGGCCTCCTCCCCTTCTCGAACACCGTGCACTACGACGGCGAGCCCGAGCGCCGCGACGCCTTCCACGGCTTCGTGCGCGAGGGCATGGCCGAGGGCTACGCGGTCGATGACGGAGCGGCCATCCACTTCGTCGGGTCGGAGCTCCACCGCGTCGTGGCGAGCAAGCGCCGGGCGCGGGCCTACCGCGTCGGGCTGACCGGCGGGAACGTCGTGGAGACCGAGCTGGCGAGCGACTATCTGGGCACGCCGAGGGCGGCGGACGCCATGGCAGCTTGACCGCGACCCGGCGCATCCTCGCCATGGGCGGCGGTGGATTCGCCATGGAGCCCGATAACCCCGCGCTTGACCGCTACGTCCTGGAGCTCGGCCGCGTGCGCCGCCCCGAGCCGCGCGTGTGCCTGCTGCCCACGGCGGGCGGCGACTCCGAGGAGCAGATCTTCCGCTTCTACGCCGCCTTCTCCGACGAGGCGTGCGAGCCGACGCACCTGTCGCTCTTTCGGCTGGGCCGGCGCCCGATGTCCGTGGCCGCCCACCTCCTGGGCCAGGACGTCATCTATGTGGGCGGCGGGAGCATGCTCAACATGCTCGCCGTGTGGCGGGCTCACGAGCTCGACCTCGTCATGCGCCAGGCCTGGGAGCAGGGGATCCTGCTGGCCGGGCTGAGCGCCGGATCGATGTGCTGGTTCGAGCAGGGCATCAGCACCTCCTCGGGACTCCCCGGACCGGCGGCCGGATTGGGCCTGCTCGCGGGCAGCAACTCGGTGCACTACGACGGAGAGCCGCATCGCCGCCCCCGCTACCTGGAGGCGGTCCGCACCGGAGAGGTCGGCGCCGGCTACGGCGTGGACGACGGTGTCGGCCTGCTGTTCGAGGACGCGCGCCTGGCCGAGATCGTCTCCTCGCGCCCGCGCGCCCAGGCCTGGCGGGTGGAGCGGACCGAGGCCGGAGGCGTCTCCGAGACGCCGCTCGTCCCCCGCCGCCTTCCGGCCCCCGAGCGCGCGGCGCCGCCACTGGCCGTGACCGAGCTGCGCGCGGTGCGCGCGGCCAGGCGGGACCTCGGGCGCCGCCGGTCCGCTAGATTCCATGCGTGAGCGCGCGCGCGGACGGGGTGCGGAAGCTCGGCGGTTCAGGCCGGGTTGCTGGTGACGTTCGCGGCCGCCTGACGCTCTCTCCGGGCGCGCGGAATCGCCCTCTCCCCGCAGCCGGAAGGTTTGGGTATTCCGGACTCGGGCCATATGCCTAGGTGTAGATGAGCTCGGCGCCCGACATGAGGCTGGTGGTGGCCAACCTGCCTGAGAACGTGGCGCTCGTCCGTCAGGCCCTGGGTGGGATCGCCGCGAAGGTCGGCATCGACGAGGGCCTCCTGGCCGACATCAAGACGGCGGTCAGCGAGGCCTGCAACAACGTTGTCCTCCATGCCTATGACGACGGCGGTCCGCTGAGGGTCTACGCCTGCCCCGAGGGCCAGGAGATAACGATCGTCGTCAGCGACGAGGGCAACGGCATCCAGCCGCGCGAGCCCGAGCCCGAGGCGGCGATGCAGGGCGTCGGCCTGTCACTCATCCAGGCGCTGACCGACCGGGTGGAATTCGGCGGCGGCGCCGGGGAGGGAACCGAGGTCCGCATGTCGTTCCACTCCGAGGTCCCGCTCGACACCTCGGACATCGAGGAGGGCCCGGCCGAGACCGAACCGCCCCCGGGCGAGACCGTCATCTCGGTCTCCGGGGGCCTGGTCGCGCCGGTTCTCGGCAACGTGATCGCCGTGCTGGCCGCCCGGGCGCGCTTCTCCGTCGAGCGGCTCTCCGACGCCCAGCTGGTCACGGACGCGATCGCCGCGCACGCCGAGGACGCGATACCCGGCCCGCACGTCAACGCGGCCATCGATTTTGCCGACCGCCGCCTCGACCTGCGCGTCGGCCCGCTCGAGCTGGGCGGCGGCGACCGCCTGATCTCCTCCAGCTCCGTCGGCGGCCTGGGCCCGGTGCTCGAGCGCCTGACCGACGGGGTCGCGGTCGAGCGCCGCAACGGCGGAGAGGACCTCCACCTGTCGATCGTGGACCCGGAGGCGTAGGGCGCCCGCGGCGGCTCACCGCTTCCGGCGCACCTCCTCGAACCCTCCGGACGGCGAGCGGCGCACCTCCGTGCCGGTCCACCCGCGCAGGGGGTGCGCGTCGGTCGCGCGCAGCTCCTCGCAGACGCGGCGCACGACGAGAAAGACCACGACGGGGACGAGCACCGCCGCGACCCGGAAGAACCACACCTGACCCTCGTACGGGAAGCCGAGGGAGAAGAACATCCGGTCGCCCGCGCCCGCGACGAAGATCATCACGATCCAGGAGAAGAACGCCGCTCCCACCGCGGTTCGCCGGGGCGCGTCGCGCGGGCGGTCGAGCAGGTCATGGCGGCGCCGGTCGCCGGTGAGCCGCCGCTCGATCCATGGCCACAGGTAGAGGATCGTGAAGCACACGCCGGGGAACAGGGCGCCGCCGAAGAACGGATTGGGCACGATGGTGCGCCCGAAGGCGGTGATCTCCAGGGGAGGCATCAGCCTCAGCGCCCCGATCAGCCAGCCCAGGTACCAGTCCGGCTGCGCGGCGTTCGTCCCGAGGTAGGGCTCGTAGGGGCCCCACTGCCAGATCGGATTGATCTGCACCAGCCCGCCGAGGAGGAACAGGATGGCGGAGACCGCGAACAGCAGGCCCAGCGACCGCAGCGCGTACCCCGGCCACATCGGGGTCCCGACCACGTTGCGCTCGGTGCGCCCCCGGCCCGGGAACTGGCTGTGCTTCTGGCGCATGATGATCCCCAGGTGCGCGGAGATCAGCCCGGCCAGGACGACCGGGAGGACCAGCACGTGGACGATGAACAGTCGGGGCTCGAACGCGCTCGACCCCGGGAACTCACCGCCCCAGACCAGGAACGCGAGATTCGCCCCGATCAGGGGGACGGACATCGCCACGCCGTAGGCGATCGCCAGTCCCATGCCCGACAGCAGGTCGTCCGGGAGCGAGTAGCCGGCGAAACCCTCCAGGACGGCGAGGGCCATCATCGTCACGCCGATCACCCAGTTGACGTCGCGGGGCCGCCGGAACGCCCCGGTGAAGAACACGCGGAAGAGGTGCAGGACGATCGCGGCCACGAACACCAATGCCGCCCAGTGGTGGGTCTGGCGGATGAGCAGGCCGGCCGGCACGTCGAAGCTGATCCGCATCGTCGAGTTGAACGCCTCCGACGTCTGGAGTCCGTGCAGCGGCGCATAGGCACCGGAGTACACGGCCTCCTTCGTGCTCGGCTCGAAGTACAGCGTCAGGTAGATCCCGGTGGCGACCAGGACGATGAACGCGTAGAGCGCGATCTCGCCGAACAGGAACGTCCAGTGGTCGGGGAAGACGTAGCGCAGCGCCTTGCGCAGCAGCGGCGAGCTGCCCAGCCGGGAGTCGGCGAAGCGAACGGCGCGGCGGATCACGACCCGCGCTCCACGTTGAGCCAGGCCGGGCCGACCGAACCGGAGAATCCTCCGGCCGCCTCCAGCCGGCGGCCCGGCCCGATGCGCAGCGGGAGCTGCGGCAGCGGACGCCCGGCGGGCCCGAAGATCACCGCGGCGCCCCGCGCCGGGTCGAAGGTCGAGTAATGGCAGGGGCAGACCAGCGCGGGCCGGGGCTGAACCGGCCTGTAGGTCGGTTTGCGGTAGAGCGAGATCGCGCAACCCGCGTGGGTGCAGATCTTCGAGTAGGCGACGATGCCCTCGGGCGCCCAGTCCTCGCGCCCGGCCGGCAGGTCCAGGGCCGAGAGGTCGAGGCGGACGAGGACGATCGGCGATCCCAGCTCGCGCCGTCTCGCATCCTGCGGAAAGCCGGTGACCAGCGTCCTGCCGACCACGTCGTCGGCCAGGATCGGGCGCCCCTCCTCGTCCACGACCAGGCGCCCGGACCGCCAGGGAGTGCGATCGATCCGCTGGGAGACGTTCGGCCCCAGCGCCGAGATCGGCGCGGCGGCCGCGGCCCCCAGCCCGACGCCGGCGGCCCCGGCGGCGCCCGCGATCAGGCGCCGGCGCGAGATCCCGTCTCCCCCCGCCTTCACGAGCCCGTCCACCTCCGCGGACTCGTCCTCGTCGCCGAGCTCCGGGCGCTCCTCCTCGATCGTCTCCTGTGGCACGACCCGCTTGGCGGCCAGGATCGCCGCCGCGGCCAGGCACAGCAAGGCCAGGCCGAGCGCCAGGCCGAGCAGCTGCGTGTTCGGGTGGACCGCGATCAGCACCGCGAACGCTGCGCCTCCGGCCCCCGCTCCGAGCAGCAGCGCCGCCACCACGACCTCCGCGCCGGGGCTGCCGACCGCGACGCGTCGCTCGGGCGACGACGCGCCTCGCGCCGCCGCGCGCCCGCGCTCGGCGCGCTCGTCGCGGCGGCGCTGCGCACGACGCGCCAGGGAGAGCCCGAACAGCCAACGCCAAAGCCGCCTCATGAGCCCGTGCGCTCCCCGATCAGGCGAGCCGCCACCAGGAGGGCGGCCGCGGCGATCAGCCAGGCCACCATCCCCTCGGGAATCGGCCCCAGGTTGCCCAGGCCCCACCCGCCGCGGTCGTCGGGCCGGCGCGTGGAGCGCACGTAGCGGGCCAGCGAGTCCATCTGCGCGGGGGTGATCTGCCGGGCGTCGAAGCGCGGCATCAGGTAGGGCCCGATCCGGACGGCCTCGGCGATGTCCCGCGGCGAGGCCTCCTCGAGCGAGGGGACGAGCGCCCCGGTGACGATCCCGCCCTTGCCCTGGATCTGGTGGCACCCGGCGCAGTGCTCGGCGAAGAGCTGCCGGCCCTCGGACAGCGAGCCCACCGCCGGGTCCACGCGGGGGATCGGCGGCCCCCCGAGCGAGGCCACGAAGGCCACGAGCGCCGCGCGGTCGCGCCCGCCGTAGGCGGGGGTCTTGCGCACCGGCTCGTCGGCCGGGTCGTCGAGCGGCATCCGCCCGGTGCGGATGTAGAAGTCCGCCGCCCGCGCCCCGGCTCCGCGCAGCGACGGCCCGCGGCCCTGGATCCCCGAGCCGTCGAGCCCGTGGCACGTCGAGCAGCCGTCCTGGAACAGGACCCGCCCGCGCTGGACGAGGTCCCCGCCGCCCGGCTGGGCGCGCGAGCGCGGCGCGGAGAGCGCGCTCAGCCCGGCCGCCCCGACCGCCAGCGCGGCCAGGACGAGCAGCGGCCGCGCCGCCCGGGCGGCCATGTCGCGCGCGATCGCCGCCGCGCGGCGCTGCGCCAGCGCCTCGCGGGCCAGCGCGCCGGCGCCCAGCGCGAACAGCCCGGCGCCGATCAGGATGAGCCACAGGCCGACCTCGGCGCCCACGACCGCCGCGGCGACCCCGAGCGCGGCCGGGACGACCGGCACCGAGACCTCGGGCATCGCCAGCGCCGGGGGTTCCCCGCCGCCCCGCAGGGCCTGGCCGGCCGCCAGGACGAGGATGGCCGCCGCCGCGCCCAGCAGCAGGGCCGGCGCCAGGTGCCAGCCGCTCCACACCCACAGGCCGCCCCCCAGCAGGCCCAGGTACAGCCCCCATAGAGCGACCGGAGCCGCCCGCCTCACCGGGCCTCCTCCCGCAGGTCGAGCAGCGGGGCGTGGGAGCGCACCGGCGGCAGGGCGTCGAAGTTGTGCGGCGGCGGGGGCGAGGTCGTGGCCCACTCCAGCGTCTGCCCCTGCCAGGGATCGTCCCCGGCGGGGACCCGGCGGCGCAGGGACGACACGAGGTTGACCGCGAAGATCACCATCGAGATCGCGATCAGCCAGGCGCCGATCGTGGACAGCACGTTGAGCCCCTGCCAGTGCTCGCCGGCCGGGTAGGTGGCGATGCGCCGCCGCATGCCGTCCCAGCCCAGGAGGAACATCGGGAAGAACGCGAGGTTGGTCCCGATCGCCATGAGGACGAAATGCGCCCGTCCCAGGCCCTCACGCAGCATCGCGCCCGTGGCCTTGGGAAACCAGTAGTAGAGGCCGGCGAAGAGCCCGAAGACGCTCCCGGCCAGAAGCGTGTAATGGAAGTGCGCGACCACGAAGTACGTGTCGGTCACGTGGTAGTCGAGCGGCGGGGAGGCGACGAAGATCCCGGTGAGCCCGCCGACCAGGAACTGCACGATGAAGGCCAGCGCGAAGAGCATCGGCACGGTGAGGCGGATGCGCCCTCGCCACGTGGTGGCCAGCAGGTCGAAGTACTCCACCCCGGCGGGAACGAGGAGGGCCGTCGAGGTGAGCGAGAAGTAGCGGTTGGGCACCTGGCCCGTGGCGAACATGTGATGCGCCCACACCGCCATCGACAGCGCGGTGAAGGCGAGCAGGGAGAGCACGGCGGCCCGGTAGCCGAAGAACCGCTTGCCCGAGAACACCGCCACGACCTCGGCGACCGCCCCGAGGAAGGGAAAGAACATCACGTAGACGACGGGGTGGCCGTAGAACCAGAACAGGTGCTGGTAGTCGATCGCGCCGTCGGGACCGCCGAAGACGCCCCCGAACTGCCGGTCGACCCAGAGCATTCCCATCGCCGCCACGAGGACGGGAAAGGACGTGACCGTCATCAGGCTCGTCACGAGCGCCGTCCACGTGAAGACGGGCAGGCGCAGCATGGTCATGTCCGGCGCCGCCCGGCGCAGGATGGTCATGAGGATGCAGCCCGCGATCGCGGTCAGCCCGGCCGCCGACAGCATCACGCCGAAGATCCAGAAGTCCTGCCCGACGCCCGGCGAGTAGGTCGAGTTCGACAGCGGGTCGAACGCCGTCCAGCCCGACTTCCCGGCGCCCGACGCGGTGAGGAACCCGGCGTACATGGTCAGACCGCCGGCGAGGAAGACCCACAGCCCGGCCAGGGCCGCCCGCGGCGCCCACAGGCCGGCGGCACCGATCTGCAGCGGGACGACGTACACCCCGAGCGCCAGCGCGATCGGGCTGACGAAGAGGTAGATCATCGTCGACCCGTGCATGGTGAACAGCTGGTTGTAGGTGTCGTGGGACACGAAGTGGCTCTCGGGCACCTGGAGCTGGGTGCGCATCGCCAGCGCCAGGACTCCTCCAGCGGCGAAGAACGCCAGGGCGGCGCCGGCGAGACGCAGACCGAGCGACTTGTGGTCGGTGCCCGCCAGCAGGGTCAGCGGCCGCGGGATCCGCCGCGGGACGGCGGCGACGCTCATCGCGGGGCCTCCCGGCGCGCCCAGGCAGCGAAGGCCGCGGGCGGGAGCGCGCGCACCGAGAAGTTCATGTCCGCGTGGTTGAGGCCGCAGTACTCGCCGCACAGCCCCTCGTAGTGGCCCGGGTGGTCGAACACGAGATCGAACCGCGTGGTCCGGTCCGGGAAGGCGTCGCGCTTGAAGCGCAGCGCCGGGACGAAGAAGGAGTGGATGACGTCCTGGGAGCGCAGGCGGAACCGGACCGTCGTGTCCGTGGGGACGACGAGCGTCGTCTGGCGCTGGAACGGCCCGACCCGGGTGATCCGCTGGCGCGGGTAATGAAAGCGCCAGCTCCATTGGGCGGCCAGCACGTCCACGACCAGGCCCGGCCGCGAGGCCACCGCGTCCTCGCGGTCCTCGACGCGGAACGTCGCCGTGAGCAGCACCGCGGCGACCACCGCCAGCCCGAGCACGTAGGCGACCTCGACCCGGGGCGCGTCGGCCGGACCGGAGGGCGAGCGGTCGCCCCGGAAGCGCCAAACGAAGACCAGCAGCGTTCCGGAGACGAGAAGGAACACCGCCCCGGCGATGGGCAGGTAGAGCCGGGCGAGATCCGCGAACTGGTGACGAGTGTCGACGAGCGCCCGCACCGCAGCGGGACCTACCCCGGTCCCGTGCGGGGCAAGCATCAGGAATGACGTCGGACGACCGCTGCCGCCCCGGCGGCCGCGCCGGCGGCCCCGAGCGCCGTCAGCGCTCGCCGGTGGCGCGAGCCCCAGAACCAGAGGCTGCGCGGGTGCGCCATCTCCTCGAACGGCCCGTCGGCGCCCTCGTCGCGCGGCATCGGCCCGAACAGGTTGTCGGGCCGGTGACCGTTGGGCGAATCCTCGATCTGCTGCCCGCTCACCGCGGTGCGGGCCAGGTAGCGGTCGGCCACCCAGGGCGCGAGCTTGTTGCCGAGGATGGTGTAGACGGTGGGCGCGCCGACGTAGATCTCGCGCCGGCGCTGCGAGGCGGCCCAGCGGATCGCCCGGGCCGCCAGCTCGGCCGAGTACACCGGCGGCACGGGCTGCGGCGGATGGGGCATCTTGTTGCGGCCGTGCTCGAACTGCGGGGTGTTGAGCCCCGGCAGCTGGACCATCGTCAGATGGACCGAGCTGCCCCGGTGGCGCAGCTCGGTCCGCAGCGATTCCTGAAAGCCCTTGATCGCCTGCTTGGAGCCGCAGTAGGGCGACTGGAGCGGGATGCCGCGGTAGGCCATCGCGGAGCCGACCTGCACGATCGTCCCGCGGTCGCGCGGCAGCATCCGCTTCAGGGCCGCCCGCGTCCCCCACACGGTGCCCAGGTAGGTCACCTCGGTCGCGCGGACGAACTCCTCGGGCTCGACGTCGTCGAAATAGGCGAACACGGTGGCCATGGCGTCGTTGACCCAGACGTCGATTGGTCCCAGCTCGGCCTCCACTCGTCCCGCCGCCTCGTCCACCGCGGCGGCGTCGACGACGTCGACGGGCACCGGGAGGGCGCGCCGGCCCTCCCCCTCCACCTCGCGCCGCGCGCCATCCAGCCCGGCCTCGCCTCGAGCCAGCAGCGCCACGTCGTAGCCGTGGCGGGCGAACTCCCGCACCGCGGCCCGGCCGACGCCGGCCGACGCGCCGGTCACGACGACGACGGGGCTCACCGGCGCATCCCGCGCGAAAGGACCACGCCCGCGGCCACGGCGCCCCCCGCCAGGGCGAGGCCCGCCCACCTCGTCCGCGAGTGTGACCCGGGCTTCACGACGTCCGGGTACCCCGACTCCGGACGGTTGCCCGGCGGGCCGTCGACTCCGTGCTCCATGGCCATGCGGATCACCTGTGCGGTGTGCAGCGGCCGGCGGTCCGTCTCCTGGGTGACCTGCGTCTTGCACGAGAAGCCGTCCGCGACGATCAGCGAGTCGAGCGAGGCCTCGCGCACGGCGGGCAGCAGACGGCGCTCGCCGATCTTGACCGAGATGTCGTGGTGCTCGCGCTCGAAGCCGAACGACCCGGCCATCCCGCAGCAGCCGGAGTCCAGCACCTCGTAGTCCAGGCCGAGCCGATCGAGCACCGCCCGATCGGCGTCCATGCCCATGACGGCCTCGTGATGGCAGTGGCCGTGGACGACCGCCCGGCGATGCATCCGCGGCATCTCCCATTCCGCGCAGTGCTCGGTCAGGATACTCGCTCAGCGTCAGCGTCTGCAGCGACAGCCGCTTGGCGTCCTCGTCGTGGGGCAGGAGGTTGGGCAGCTCGTCGCGGAAGGCGGCGACGCAGCTCGGCTCGGCCGCGACGACGGGCGTTCCCGCCTGGATGTGCGGAGCCAGCACCGCCAGGGTCCGCTTCCAGAAGCGCTTGGCGGTGTCGAGCATCCCGTAGTCGTAGAGGGGGCGCCCACAGCACATCCATTCGTCCGGCACGATCACCTGGCGACCCGCGGCCTCAAGCACCTCGAGGGTCGCCTTCAGGACCTCCGGGTGCAGGTTGTCGTTGAACGTGTCCGCGAACAGGACGACCGGCTCGCCGTGGGACGCGGGCGGCGTGCGCTCGCGGTGCCAGTCGCGGAAGGTCTGCCCGGCGAACGGCGGCATCTCGCGGCGCGGGCTGATCCCGGCCAGCAGCTTGGCCGGCGCGGTGCCGGCGACGGCGTTGGCCAGTCCCGGCGCGAGCCTCGCGAGGCGAGCGTGCAGCATGATCAGGCCCATGGAATAGGCGGCGGCGGGGCGCAGCCGCCGGCGGTAATGGTGAGACAGGAACTCGGCCTTGTAGGTGGCCATGTCGACGTTCACCGGGCAGTCGCCCTTGCAGCCCTTGCACGACAGGCAGAGGTCCAGCGCGTCGTTGACCTCCTTGGAGCGGAAGCCGTCGGTGATGACGTCGCCCTCGAGCATCTCGTAGAGGATCCGCGCGCGCCCTCGCGTGGTGTGCTCCTCGTCGAGCGTGACCATGTAGCTCGGGCACATCGTCCCGGTGTCGGTGCTGCGGCACTTTCCGGCGCCGACGCAGCGCAGAGCGGCGTGGGCGAAGGAGCCTCCGTCCTGGGGATAGGCGAAGTGCGTCTTCGGTTCCGGCGGCCGGTAGCCGGCGCCGAGCTTGAGGTTGGAGACGATCGGATAGGGATCGACGACCTTGTGGGGGTTCATCCGGTTGTCCGGGTCCCAGATCGCCTTGAACTCCCGGAACGCCTGCACGATCTCCGGGCCGTACATCTTGGGCAGCAGCTCCGCACGCTGCTGGCCGTCGCCGTGCTCGCCCGACAGCGAGCCGCCGTGAGCCACGACGAGGTCCGCCGCCTCGTCGAGGAACGACCTCCACTCCCGCACGCCGCCGGGGCTGCGCAGGTCGAACGAGATCCGGCAGTGGATGCAGCCCTGACCGAAGTGGCCATAGAGCGCCGCCCGGTAGTCGTGGCGCTCCAGCAGCGAACGAAACTCGCGCAGGTAGGCGCCCATGCGCTCCGGCGGCACGGCGGCGTCCTCCCACCCCGGCCAGTGGTCGCGCTCCATGGGCACGTAGGCGGTCGCGCCCAGCCCGGCCTCGCGCACCTCCCACAGCCGCGCCTCCTGCTCGTCGTCGTCGAACAGGCTCATGTCGGGCGGGTTGGAGTCCTTGGCCAGCGCGGTCATGCACTCGCGCGCCCTCTCGTCGGACTCCTCCTTGGTCTCGCCGCCGAACTCCACCAGCAGCCAGCCGCCCCCCTCGGGCAGCATGGTGAGGTCGCGCAGGTGCTCGTGGCGCACCTGCATGTCCTCGATGAGGCGCCGGTCCATGCCCTCGAGCCCGACCGGGCCATGCTGCATGACCTCGGGCACGTGATCGGCGGCCGAGAAGACATCGGGATAGCCGAGCACGAGCAGCGACCGGGCGGGCGGGCTGTGGACCAGGCGGACCGTCGCCTCCAGGACGGTGGCGCAGGTCCCCTCGGTCCCGACCAGGGCGCGCGCCACGTTGAAGCCCTTCTCGGGCAGCAGATCGTCGAGGTTGTAGCCGGACACGCGCCGGGGGATCTCCGGATAGCGGTCGCGGACGAGCGCGGCATAGCGGTCGCGAAGGTCTCGCAGCCGGGCGTAGATCTCGCCCCGGCGGCCGCCGGCGGCGATGATGCGCGCCAGTTCCTCCTCGCTCGTCTCCCCCACCCGCATCCGGGTGCCGTCGTAGAGCAGGATGTCGAGTTCGTGGACGTTGTCGGACGTGCGGCCCGCCATCACCGAGTGGATGCCGCAGGAGTTGTTTCCCAGCATCCCGCCGAACGTCGCGTACTCGTGGGTGGAGGTGTCGGGCGCGAACGTGAGGTTGAAGCGCGCCTCGGTCTGGTTGGAGAGCTGGTCGCGAATGACCCCCGGCTGAACCCGAGCCAGGCGGCGATCCGGGTCCACCTCGACGATCTCGCGCATGTACTTCGACATGTCGATCACGACCGCGACGTTGCACGTCTCTCCCGAGAGGCTCGTGCCGCAGCCTCGCGGCAGGACGGGCGCGCCGTGCTCCCGGGACGCGGCCACGGCGGCCTCGACGTCCGCGCCGTCGCGGGGCAGCACGACCCCGAGCGGCGGCTGGCGGTAGTTGGACGAGTCGTGGGCGAAGGCCGCGCGCCAGCCGGCTTCGAAGTGCACGTCGCCGCGCACCTTCTCCTGCAGCCGGCGCTCCAGCGACGCGACGTCGACGTTCTCGACTCCCTCCGGACGCCGGACGTCATGCCCGCCTCGCCGCACGCGGGCCCGCAGCTCGTCCGCGTCGACCGGGCGGACCGTGCTCACGCGACCTCCCAGCGGGCGGCGTCGGCCTCCTTGAGCTGCAGTCCCAGCCCCGGGCGCTCGGGATCGGGTCGCAGCCTTCCGCCACGGGCGGTGGCGGCCCCGTCGAAGAGCAGGCGCTCGACGCGGGCGTGGTCGTGGAAGTACTCGACGTGGCGAGCCGTCTCCATGGCGGAGCAGACGTGCACCGACACCGAGGGCGCACAGTGCGCCGAGAACGCCATCGACCGGGCGCGGCACAGGCCGTCGGCGCGAAGCATGTTGGTCACGCCGCCGCAGCGGGTGACGTCGGCCTGCAGGACGTCCACGCTCTCGGCCACCGCCCGAAGGCCCGGCAGGCCGGACTCGTACTCGCCCGCGGCGACCTCCATGCCCGGCGGGCCGCCGTCGCGCACCGCCCGCAGCCCGTCGCGGTCGTCCGACGACACCGGCTCCTCCAGCCAGGTCACGCCGTACTCGGCGTAGCGCTCCGCCCAGGCCAGCGCCTCCTTGGGCGTGAACGCCCCGTTGGCGTCGACGAACAGCTCCACGGAATCGCCGATCGCCTCTCGCACGGCGCGCAGGCGGTCCGGGTCGCGATCGGGCTCGCGGCCCACCTTCATCTTCACGCGCGAGCAGCCGAGCTCCCGGACCCAGCCGGCCATCTCCCGGCGCAACGTCGCCTCGTCGTAGGAGGTGAAGCCGCCCGACCCGTAGGCCTCGACCTCGTCGTGGAACCGGCCGAGCAGGTCGGCCAGCGGGACATCGAGCAGCCGGGCCTTCAGATCCCAGAGCGCGATGTCGACGGCCGAGACCGCCATGGCACCGAGCCCGGCGCGTCCCGAGTTGCGAATCGCCTCCTGCATCGCCGCCCATGCCGCCTGCGGGTGCATCGCGTCCGTGTCCTCGACGACGGCGGCGAGCTCGTGGCGGATGAACGGGGCCACCGCCGGCGAGCCGTAGGTGTAGCCCAGCCCGGAGTGGCCGGCGCCCTGCGCGATCACGACGACCGCGGTGGTGGAGTCCCAGGTCAGTGTGCCGTCGGACTCGGTCTCCTCGGCCGGGACCGTGTACGTGGCGACCTCGATCCCGTCCACGGCGACCGGCAGAGGGGCCGCCATGGTGCTCACCGGTTCACAAACTCCGCGAGCTTGCCCCGCAGCGAGTGCTTCGCGATGGGGCGGCGGGCAGGATCTCCCGTCAGGGCCTTGGCCATGTTCTTCGCCTGCTCGAAGCGGATGTGAGGCGGCAGGGGCGGAACCTCCGGGTCGGTGACGGCTTCGTAGACGACCGGCCGGTCCGCGGCTAGCGCCTCGTCCCAGGCATCCGCCACCTGGTCCGGGGAGTCGACGCGGATGCCCCGCAGGCCGAGCAGCTCGGCGAAGCGCGCGTAGGGGAAGTCGGGCAAAGCCTGGGAGGCCTCGAGCTTGGGATCGCCCGACATCACGCGCTGCTCCCAGGTCACCTGGTTGAGGTCGCGGTTGTTGAGCACGAGCACGACGAGGCGCGGGTCGCTCCACTCCGGGTAGTACCGGGCCACGTCCAGCAGCGTGTTCATGCCGAGCATCTGGAAGGCGCCGTCGCCCATGCACGCGATCGCGACGCGGTCCGGATAGGCGAACTTCGCGGCCAGCGCGTACGGGAGCGCGGGGCACATCGTGGCCAGCGTCCCGGAGAGCGCCGCCTTCATCCCTCGCCTCAGGCGCAGATGCCGCGCCCACCAGTCGGTGGCCGAGCCGGAGTCGGCGGACAGGATGCAGTCGTCGGGCAGTCTGGGGCTGAGCTCGTGAAAGAGCAGCTGGGGATTGAGCGGGTCGGCGGGCTGCTGGGCTCGCGAATCGAGGATCTCGGCCCAGCGGCGGATCCCGTCCTCGATGCCCTCGCGCCACGATCGGTCCTCCTTGCGCTCGAGCAGCGGAAGCAGGGCGCGCAACGTCTCGCCCGCATCGCCGATCAGGTTGACGTCCATCGGGTAGCGCAGGCCGGCGACCCGGGCGTCGAGCTCGATCTGGACCGCGCGGGCCTGGCCCTCCTCGGGCAACCACTCCGAATAGGGGAAGCTCGACCCGATCATCAACAGCGTGTCGCAGTCGCGCATCATGTCCGCCGAGGGCTTGGTTCCGAGGAGTCCGATCGAGCCGGTGACGAACGGGAGATCGTCCGGCAGGGCGCTGCGGCCGTTGAGCGCCTTGGCCACCCCGGCTCCCAGCGCGTCGGCGGTTCGCTCGACCTCGTCCGGGGCCCCCGCGGCGCCCTGGCCGATGAGGATCGCGACACGCTGCCCGGCGTTCAGGATCTCGGCCGCGCGCCGCAGCTCAGCCTCGTCCGGGATCACCCGCGGGGCCGGCACGGTGCCGCCCGAGAAGGCTGCTCCGTGCGCGCGGGGCGGATCGGCGTACGGAGCTTCCTGGACATCGTCGGGGAAGATCACGGCCGTCACGGTGCGGCTGGCCTGGGCGACCCGGAAGGCGCGGTCGATCAGGTGCCGCGCCTGCTCCGGCGCCATGCAGTACTGGACGAACTCCGAGGCGACGTCCTTGAAGAGGCTCTGGAGGTCGACCTCCTGCTGGTAGTTGGCCCCGAGGGACATGCGCTTCTGCTGTCCGATCAGCGCGACGACCGGCTGGTGGTCGAGCTTGGCGTCGTAGAGACCGTTGAGGAGGTGAATGGCGCCGGGCCCGGAGGTTGCCATGCACACGCCGACCTCGCCGGTGTACTTCGCGTGGGCGGTGGCCGCGAAGGCGGCGATCTCCTCATGGCGGACCTGGACGAAGCGAATGTCATCGCCGGCCTCGTGGAATGCGCCGAGGAGCCCGTTGATGCCGTCTCCGGGATAGCCGTAGATGCGCGAGACGCCCCACCCGACCAGACGCTCGAGGACAAACTGGGAAACGTTCCGGCTCACATGCCAAGCATTCCCGCGGATCGGGCGCTTACGCGGGCCGGTCTGCTGACTGACAGGCGCGCGCCGCGGTCAGGTGCGCGAGGTGGCTGAGCGCCTGGGGGAAGTTGCCCAGCATCTCCCCCCGGCCCGGGTCGAACTCCTCGGAGAACAGCCCGACGTCGTTGGCGGTGGCGTAAGCGCGGTCGAAGACCTCGCGCGCCTCCTCCTGGCGGTTCTGATGGGCCAGGCATTCGGCCAGCCAGAACGAACAGGCCACGAAGGCGCCCTCGCGACCCTCCAGCTCGTCGTCGGAGTAGCGACGCAGGAGGCCGTCATCCGAGAGGTCTTCGCGGATCGCGTCCACGGTCGCCACCATCCGCTCGTCGTCGTAGCCCACGAAGTCCACCACCGGGAGCAGGAGAAGCGCGGCATCGAGGTTCCCGTGATCAAAGGCCTGTACGAAGCAGCCGCGCCGGCGATCGACGCCGCGCTCCTCCACGGCCTCGCGTATTGCCTTGCGAGCCCGCCGCCAGCGGGTCGTGGGCGCCTTGCGCATGCCGGCCTCGGCGAGCCGCAGGCCCCGATCGACCGCGACCCAGCACATCACCTTGCTGTGGACGAAGTGGCGGGGCCGGCCGCGCCACTCCCACAGCCCGCAGTCCGGCTCCTCCCAGCGCGCCACGGCCGCGTCGACGAGCTCGTGCAGGAAGCGCCAGTAGTCGTCGTCGGGCGAGTGGCCTCGCTCGAACCATCGCCAGGCCTGGTTGAGCAGCTCGCCGTAGACGTCCAGCTGCAGTTGACCGGTGGCCGCGTTGCCGACGCGGACGGGCCGCGAACCCCTCCAGCCCTCCAGCTCGGGGATCTCCTGCTCTGTCAGGCGCCGCTCTCCCCCGATCCCGTAGAGGATCTGCAGATCCTCGGCGCTGCCGGCGGAGCTGCGCTCGACGAAGCGGCGGAAGCCATTCGCCTGCGACTCGTAGCCGAGATCGGCGAGCGCCCGCACCGCCCAGGTCGAGTCGCGCACCCAGGAGAAGCGGTAGTCCCAGTTGCGGCCGCCGCCCTGCACCTCCGGCAGCGAGGTCGTGGCGGCGGCGGCGATCGCGCCCGTCGGCTCGTGCGTCAATGCCTTGAGCACCAGGGCGGAGCGCATGACGGCGGCCTCGTCCGGGCCGTCGAAGCGCGCGCGCCGCGACCAGGAGCGCCACCACCGGGCGGTGGCGTCGAGCCGGCGGTCGAGGGCGTCCGGCTCCGGAGCCTCCGGCGCGCTCTCCTCGATGGTCTCGGGGGCCATGGCGACGATCGACAGCCGCGTCCGCTCGCCCGCTCGCAGCTCCGCCCGTCCGGCAAGGACGAATCCGTCCTGCGCCTCGAGGGCGACATCGCCGGTGATCAGCAGGCCGTCGTCGCCCCCGATCGCACAGTGGACATTGTGGCCGGCGCGCTTCAGCCAGGGCCGGATCGCTCCATAGTCGAAACGCGGCGCCACCACGACCTCCACCTCGACCGCTCCGCGGGTGACCTCGGCGACGCGCAGCAGTTCGCGGTGCCGGGCGTTGCGGCGGCCTCGGCGCATGACGAAGCAGTCGTGTACCCGCAGCTCACCCCCGGCGGTCTGGAACGTCGTGGAGAGAATCAGCGTGCGGTCGAGGTACTCGCGGCCGACGGCCTCGACGCGCCCGGCGGGCGCGAGCGAGCAGTGCCCACCGCTATCCCAGTCCAGCAGCCGCCCGAAGCAGCTGCCTCGGTCGAGCCTGGGCATGCAGCACCAGTCCACCGAGCCGGCTCGCGAAACCAGCGCCGCGGCGTGGCAGTCGGCGATCAGGGCGTAGTCGGAGAGCGGCGGATAGGGAGTGCGCACAGGTACCGGATACCCGCCGCGAGCCATTCGAGGCGACCGGCGCTACGCTTAGGTCAAGTTCCTGTCAGGTAGGCGAAAGCGGGGGAACGTGGCAGAAGGCAGACAGCTCGTCCGGGTGCTCGACGCCGACCCGGACCTCGGTTACGGCCTCGACGACGAGGCGCGGTCGGCTGCTGCGCGCTTCGCGGTGGCCGAGGAAATGCGCCTGGAGCCCGGCGCCTGGGACCCCCATCGCGCCTTCGGCGCAGGCGACGGCATCCTCGGGGTGCTGGTCACGAGCGGCCTGCTCAAGCGCGAGGTCGAGCTGGCCAACAGCGCCTGCGCCGAGCTTCTGGGCCAGGGCGACCTCCTGCGCCCCTGGCAGGAGGACGTCGGGGGCCAGTTCGCCCGCTTCGAGCCCGCCTGGGAGATCCTCGAGCCGACCTCGGTCGCCGTGCTCGACCGGCGGTTCGTCACCGTCGCCTGCCGCTGGCCCGAGCTCTTCGAATCGCTGATGGCCCGCAGCATCCAGCGCTCGCGCAGCCTCGCCTTCCACATGGCCCTGTCTCACCTGACCCGGGTCGACGTCCGCCTCCAGGTGCTCTTCTGGCATCTCGCCGACCGGTGGGGGCGCGTGGCGCCCGAGGGGGTCGTCGTGCCGCTCAACCTCCCCCACCGCACCATCGCCCGGCTCGTGGGCGCCCAGCGGCCCTCGGTCACCACCGCGCTGGGCACGCTGTCGGAGTCCGGTCGGGTGACCCGCCGCGACGACGGCTCGTGGCTGCTGTCGGGCGAGTTGCCGCAGGACCCGCGCGAGGCCGTCGCCGAGGGCTCCGCCCGCCTCATGGGCTGACCCCGGCGCGACCCGGGAAACGCTGGAAACGGGCCCCGGAACCCTTGTCCCGAGTGAGCCACGCGCTAGGCTAATTCTCCGATGAGCAAGCGCGCGGAAAGCCTCGAGGGACTGTCGCGCGCCGAGATGCTGCGGGCGTCCCCGCGGATGTTCGAGCGCGCCTGGCTGGACCGGCTGTCGCGCGTGCACCACACCGTGCCGCTCTTCATCTTCATGCCCGCGATCCTCGTCCTCTTGGTCATCGGATTCCGCCGCGTGGAGACGGTCTCGGTGGCCCTGTGGTTCGCCGGGGGCTGGTTCTTCTGGACGCTGACGGAGTACTGGATGCACCGTCTGGTCTTCCACTTCGAGCCCGAAGAGGGGCTCGGGGCGCGGCTGCACTGGATCATCCACGGGGTGCATCACGACCACCCCAACGACCCGATGCGCCTTGTCATGCCGCCCTCGGTGAGCGTCCCCCTGGCGGCCGCCTTCTTCGGTCTCTTCGTCCTCACGGTGGGCACCCCCGTCGCGTTCCCGCTGGCCGCCGGCTTCCTCTCGGGCTACCTCGTCTACGACATGCTCCATTACCACCTGCACCACCACGTGCCCCGCGCGCGGCTGGGCCGGTGGCTGCGCGAGTTGCACATGCGCCACCATTTCCAGGACGACTCGCGCGGGTACGGGATCAGTGCCCCGTTCTGGGACCACGTCTTCCGGACGGTCCCGAAGATCGGCGGGCGCTCGCGCGCACGCTGAGCTTGGACGAATAGGCAGGTTTTTGCAGCTTCGGCCGCGGGTAGACGCGGCCCGAAGATCGATGCGCTCCCTGGCTCTCGCTCTCCTGTATCCGCTCCGCTATCTCGCCTGGGAGCTGGACGCTCCCGACGAGGTGGGCGACGCCACCGCCTCCGTCCGGTTCTCCCGCTGAACGGCCGACCTACGGCGCGTTCGGCGCCGGGTCCTCGTTGTCGCGGTCCTCGGCCGGCCGCGGATCGTCGCCCTCGTAGTCGACGTCGGTGTCGAGCTCGCCGGCGTCGGGCTCGAGCATCTCGGGATCGTCGGGCGGATTGGACGACTGAGCCTCGCCCAGCGAGGCCTCGCCGTGCTCCACGCGGTCGGCGCCTTCGTGCGGATGTTCCATGTCGACCGATTACCCCGCAGGGAAGAAATCTGACCGGGAGTTTGCGCCCGACCGGCGGGGGAAGAAAGATCTCGCCGTGACCGAGAACGGGCGTCGCCGACTGCCTCCGCTCGTGCGCCAGCTGTGGGATCCGCTGGCGCTCGGATCCGCGGCGCGGTCCGAGCGCTCGCGGACGCTGAAACCCCGCACCAGCACCGCGGACCGGATGGTCAAGTCCATCTGCCCGTACTGCGCGGTGGGCTGCGGGCAGCGCGTCTACGTCAAGGACGAGAAGGTCGTCCAGATCGAGGGCGATCCCGACTCGCCGATCTCCCGCGGCCGGCTCTGCCCCAAGGGCTCGGCCTCCGAGAACTACGTCAACTCCCCGCGGCGCGAGAAGAAGGTCCGCTACCGCCGGCCGCACGGGACCGACTGGGAAGACCTCGATCTCGACACGGCGATGGACATGATCGCCGACCGCATCATCGCCACGCGCGAGGAGACCTGGGACGACCGCGACGATGACGGGTTGCCGCTGAACCGCACTCTGGGCTTCTGCTGGCTCGGCGGCGCGACGCTCGACAGTGAGGAGAACTACCTGATCAAGAAGTTCTTCTCCGCCGCCGGGGCCGTGTCGATCGAGAACCAGGCCCGCATATGACACAGCTCCACCGTCCCCGGTCTGGGGACGTCGTTCGGGCGCGGCGGCGCCACCACCTTCCAGCAGGACCTGCAGAACTCCGACTGCATCCTGATCATGGGCTCCAACATGGCCGAGCAGCATCCGGTGGGCTTCCAATGGGTGATGGAGGCCAAGGAGCGCGGCGCCAAGGTCGTGCACGTCGACCCGCGCTTCACCCGGACGAGTGCGATGGCCGACCTGCACGTCCCGATCCGGGCCGGGAGCGACATCGCCTTCCTGGGCGGCGTCATCAACTACATCCTGGAGAACGACCGTTGGTTCGAGGAGTACGTCCGCTCGTTCACAAACGCGCCGGTGATCGTCGACGACGCGTTCGAGGACGCCGAGGACCTCGGCGGCCTGTTCTCGGGCTGGGATCCCGAGGGCAACGTCTACGACATCGACAGCTGGGCCTACTCCCGCACCGAGCAGAAGGCGGCGGCCGGCAAGGCCCAGCAGGCCGCCGACGTCTCGGGCGAGCAGGCCCACGGCGCGCACGGCATGAAGCTCCAGCACGGCGACCCGCCGGAGGAGGACCCGACGCTCCAGGACCCCCGCTGCGTCCTGCAGATCCTGCGCCGCCACTTCGCGCGCTACACGCCGGAGAAGGTGGAGGAGATATGCGGCGTCCCGAAGGAGATGTTCCTGCGGGTGGCCGAGTGGCTGTGCGAGAACTCGGGCCGCGAGCGCACGTCGGCCATCTGCTACGCCGTCGGCTGGACTCAGCACACGGTCGGCGTCCAGATCATCCGGGCGGCCTCGATCATGCAGCTGCTGCTGGGCAACATCGGGCGCCCCGGCGGCGGCATCCTCGCCCTGCGCGGCCACGCGAACATCCAGGGCTCCACGGACATCCCGACGCTCTACAACATCCTCCCCGGCTATATCCCGATGGCCCACCCCTTCTCGGAGGGGAGCATCGACAGGTTCATCGAGCTCAACGGCCCCGACACCGGGGCCTGGGGCGAGTTGAAGTCCTACACGGTCAGCCTGCTCAAGGCGTGGTGGGGAGACGCGGCCACCCCCGAGAACGACTTCTGCTTCGACTATCTGCCTCGCATCAACGGAGACCACTCCCACTATCCGATGATGCTGCGCATGCTCGACCGCGAGACGAAGGGATTTCTCTGCGTCGGGCAGAACCCCGTCGTCGGCTCGGCCAACTCCTCGCTCCAGCGGCGGGCCATGGCCAGCCTCGAGTGGCTGGTCGTTCGCGACACGGTGATGGTCGAGTCGGCCACGTTCTGGCGGAGCTCCGAGGAGATCGACAACGGGGAGATGCGAACCGAGGACATCGGGACGGAGGTGTTCTTCCTGCCCGCCGCAGCCCACACCGAGAAGGAGGGCTGCTTCACGAACACCCAGCGCCTCCTGCAGTGGCACGAGAAGGCCGTCGACCCACCGGGCGACGCCCGCTCGGAGCTGTGGTTCATGTACCACCTCGGGCGCCGCATCCGGGAGAAGCTGCGCGGGTCGCGCAGGCGCCGCGACCGGCCGATTCGCGACCTGACCTGGGACTACCCGGTGACCGGCCCGCACGACGAGCCGGACGCCGAAGCGGTCCTCCAGGAGATCAACGGCCGCCTCGCCGACGGGTCGTTCGTGTCCAAGTACCAGGAGCTCGAGGACGACGGCTCCACGGCGTGCGGCTCGTGGATCCACGCGGGCATCTACGCGGACGGCGTCAACCAGCCCGCGCGCAGGCGCCCCCGCGCCGAGCAGAACTGGATCGCGCCCGAGTGGGGCTGGGCCTGGCCGGCCAACACCCACATCCTCTATAACCGCGCCTCCGCCGACCCCGAGGGCAAGCCATGGTCGGAGCGCAAGCGCTACGCCTGGTGGGATGCCGAGAAGGGGGCGTGGGACAGCCTGGGCGACCACGTGGACTTCCCGCCGGACAAGGCGCCCGACTTCGAGCCGGAGGAGGACGCGCGCGGCCTCGAGGCGCTGGACGGCTCCGACCCCTTCATCGTCCATCCGGACGGCCTGGGCTGGCTCTACGCCCCGTCCGGGCTCGTGGACGGCCCGCTTCCGACCCACTACGAGCCGCAGGAGTCTCCCTTCGCGAACCTCCTCTACGACCAGGAGCGAAATCCGACGCGCCAGACGTTCGACCGGCGCGAGAATCCCTACAACCCGACGCACGGCGACCCGCACGCCTCGGTCTTCCCGTACGTGATCACCACCTACCGGCTGACCGAGCACCACACGGCGGGCGGGATGTCGCGCAGCGTGCCCTACCTGGCCGAGCTTCAGCCGGAGATGTTCTGCGAGGTCTCCCCCGCGCTGGCGGCCGAGCGGGGCCTGGAGCACGGCGGGTGGGCCACGCTGGTCACCGCGCGCACGGCGATCGAGGCGCGGGTGCTGGTGACCGAGCGGATCTCGCCGTTGCGCGTGGCCGGCCAGGTCATCCATCAGATCGGCATCCCCTACCACTGGGGGCGCGAGGGCCTCGTCACCGGCGACTCGGGCAACGAGCTCACCTCGCTGGCGCTCGACCTCAACGTGCACATCAGCGAGTACAAGGTGGGCACATGCGACATCCGGCCGGGGCGCCGGCCGCGCGGTCCCGCGCTGCTGGAGTTCGTCCACGCCTACCGCGAGCGGGCGGGGATCGCGCGATGACGGCGCTGGAGGTGCGGACATACGGCGAGGAGGCCAGGCCTCGCATGGGCTTTTTCACCGACACGTCGATCTGCATCGGCTGCAAGGCGTGCGAGGTCGCATGCAAGGAATGGAACCGGGTTCCGGACACGATCGGCGGCTTCACCGGCATGTCCTACGACAACACGGTCGAGCTGAACGCGAACACATGGCGCCACGTGGCGTTCATCGAGCAGCGCCGTCCCGTGGGCGCACAGGAGGGCGGCGACCTCGTCGCGGCCGCCGAGCGGCTCGCTCTGGCCGAGAAGGACGGACCGGCCACGTATCAGGAGGCGGACGGCGTCCGCTGGCTCATGTCCTCGGACGTCTGCAAGCACTGCACCCACGCGGCCTGCCTCGAGGTCTGCCCCACCGGCGCGCTGTTCCGCACGGAGTTCGGGACGGTCGTGGTCCAGGAGGACGTGTGCAACGGCTGCGGCTACTGCGTGCCCGCCTGCCCCTTCGGTGTCCTCGACCAGCGCGAGGGTGACGGGAGGGTGTGGAAGTGCACCCTCTGCTACGACCGCCTCAAGGACGACAAGGAGCCAGCCTGCGCTCAGGCCTGCCCCACGAATTCGATCCAGTTCGGCGAGCTTTCGGAGCTGCGAGAGCGGGCGGAGAAGCGGGTGGAGCGCCTGCGCGACGCCGGGCAGCTCGACGCCCGCCTCTACGGCGCCGACCCCGACGACGGCGTCGGTGGCTTCGGGGCGTTCTTCCTGCTGCTCGACGAGCCCGAGGTCTACGGGCTGCCGCCGGACCCGGTAGACCCGGTCCGCCAGGGCGGCGCCTCGTGGGCGGCCGCCGCGGCGGCTTCGGCGGCGCTGGCCGCGGGGCTGGCGGCGGCCGTGCTGGGCGGGCGCCGATGACGGCGCCGGCGCGCTCCTACTACGGCCGCCCGGTCCTCAAGGAGCCGGTGTGGACGTGGGAGATCCCCGTCTACTTCTTCACGGGCGGGATGGCCGGGGCGTCGGCGGGACTGGCATGCCTCTCCGGGCTCCAGGGCAACCGCCACCTCGAACGGCGCGCCTGGGCGATCGCGGTCGGGGCGGGCGCCGTCAGCCCGGTGCTGCTCATCTCCGACCTGGGAAGGCCGTCGCGGTTCCTGAACATGCTTCGCGTGGCCAAGCTCACGTCCCCGATGAGCTTGGGCACCTGGTTCCTGCAGGCTTTCGGGATCGCCACCGGGCTCGCCGGCCTGCACGTCTGGACCGGGGCGCTGCCGCGGGCCGCGGGGCCGGCCAAGGCGGCGGCCGCCGTGCTCGGGCTCCCCGTCGCCACCTACACGGCGGTGCTCATCGCCAACACGTCCATCCCGGTCTGGCACGAGGCTCGCCGGTCACTCCCCTTCGTGTTCGCGGCCGGCGCCGCGGCGAGCGCCGGCGCGGCCGCGGTCGCGACCACCCCGGCGCGGCATGCCGCGCCGGCCCGGCGCCTCGCCGTGGGCGGCGCCATCGCCGAGCTGGGAGCGGTGCTGGCGATGGAGAAGACGCTCGGGGACGCCGGGGAGCCCTACCGCGCACAGACGGCGGGACGCTTCGCGACCTTGGCGAAGGCACTGACCGTCGCGGGCGGAGGGCTCATTGCCCTGCGCGGCGCCCGGAGCCGCCGCGCCGCGCTCGCCGGCTCGGCGCTCCTCGCCGCCGGCGCGATGGCCGAGCGCTGGAGCGTCTACCGCGCGGGGTTTCAGTCGGCCGCCGACCCGAGGTACACGGTCGAGGCGCAGCGCCGCAGGGCCGCCCAGTCTCCGCGGTAGGCGAAGATGCAGGCGTGAGCCGTTCCCACCTGCGACTGGCGCTGGGAACCGTCGCGTCCGCCAGCGCCACCCCTTACGGCTACACGATCTCCCTGTGGAGCTCGGGTGCCCTCCTCATGCACTTCCACGGCCCGCCGAACGTGGGTGAGGTCTTCCTGTTCGCCGCGGGCGCCCTGGCCGGCTTCGGCATCGTCGGGGGCATCGCCCATGGGGCGCTGCGCAAGGCCGAGCCGCTGAAGCCCGGACGCGGGCATCTGGTCGCCGGGATCCTGCACTGGTTCTCGGTCGGCATCGCCGTCGGATCGGTCGCTCTCGTCTCCGAGACCAGCAGTGGCGTGGCCTGGGCCCTGGGATCACTGATGGCCACGACCCTCTATCTCACCGGAGCCGCCGTTCAGCTCGCGTTCCTCACTCGGTACGACGCGGACGACCTGCCCGCGAGCACCGCTAGCCGGAGACGCTGACCGGCCCCAGAGCGGCCTGCTCATGGAGACGGTCCAGGTCGGCCGGCGGCTCGCCGCGCAGAAGCCACAGGCCGCGCGACTCCATGGGCAGCACGAGATCCCGGCGGCGCAGGCTCGTCAGGGCCGCCGTGATCGAGGGGCGGCGGGCGCCCGCCAGGTCGGCCAGATCCCGGTGGCTCAGTGGGAGGGGCAGCAGCACGCCCTCCGCCGTCATTCGTCCCCAGCGGTCGGCCAGATGCCAGAATTCGTAGAGCAGCCGGTCCTCCACGCTGTTCATCGACATCGCCGTGAGCTGGAACAGGAGACGCCGCTGCCGAATCGTCTGCCGCTGCACGATCGCGTTGAGCAGACTCGGCCAGCGGGCCAACAGCGGAGCGAGACGCGTTTCGATGACGGCGAGACGAGCCGGCGAGAACACCGACCAGGACGTCACGACCGGCGAGCCGTCGTAGGGCTCGAACCCCGCCCACGGCCTGAGGATGTCCCCCACCGACACAAGCTCGAGCCCATGACGATCGCCGACGTTGATGCGCGCCCCGGCGATTCCCTTCACCACCAGCAGGCCGATCGCCTGCTCGGGGATCGCGTCTGCCGGGTTCGTCCAGGGGCCGGCCGTGAGCTCCACCACCCGAACCGCGGACAGCCGTCGGGCGGCTTCGAACTCGGTCGCGCTCAGGGATATCCCGAGATCGGGGTCCTCGTCCAAGAGGAGCACGCGTGCGCCGGAACTGTGCGCCGCGTCATCGGAGCCTGGAAGCGGTGTGGCCACGCCCTCCATAACACCAGGAAAGCCGCTTGGTCGCGATGTGCGCCCTACTGCCGGTCCCTCCGGTTCTCGGCCGCCTTGTAGGCGACCTGGAGGAAGTCCGAGAGGCCGACGGTCGCCATCATCCCCGCGATCACCCGGGTGGGCCGGGGCGCCAGCAGCAGACCGATGGTGAAGGCGGCGCCCACCCACTGGGCGAGGCAGAACGGGCAGACGAGCAGCTCGCCGATGGTTCGGCGCAGGCCGCGGCCGCGCGGCGCCTCCTCGACCTCGGCCGAGCCGGCCTCGCCCTCCCGGCGGGTGAAGGGAGCGCGCACGGCGCTGGTCACACGGTCCTTGGCCACCAGGCGAGACAGCTTCTGGGTGGCCAGGGCGCCCAGCACGACATCGCTCGGGCGGACACGGTCGGGAAGCCGCCCCGCTCGGGCCGCGACGGTCAGGCCCACCGAGAACAGCGTGCCGAAGGTGGCGATGAGCAGGCCGTACTCGCCGAGCGGATGCGGCGTCTCGTCGTAGCCGGCGAGCACGCCGTCCTCGGGGTCGGCGCCGTTGCGGTCGGTGGAGGTCGGAGTGGCCATGTCTTGTGCGCTTTTCCCGGCTCGCCCGAGGGCGAAACGGTGCTCAGCCGAGGTCGAACAGCGCCCCGGAACCCGTCATCTCGAAGACGCGCAGGACCCGGGGCTGGATGTTGCGCAGGGACAGCGCCCGTCCCGCGCCCTGGGCCCGCCGGCGCGCGCTGAGCAGGCAGCGCAGCCCGGTGGAGTCCATGAACGGAACCCCCGCCAGGTCCAGGCGAACGGGCTCGTCCCCTTCCGCGAAGGCCTCCGCGACGACCGCGTCCAGCGCCGGAGCCGTGGCGATGTCCAGCTCGCCCTCGACCGCCACCGACACGACTCCGTCCTCGTTCGTCGTGGTCACGTGGAATCGGTGCATCGGGGGCCGCGTCCATCTTCGCACTCCCGGGTCCTCCCGTCGCAACAGCATCGTCTGTAAAGTTGATTCATGGAGGGCGATCGGGAGGCCGCCGTCGCGAGGGTGCGCTGCACGGAGTGTGGCGCGGATGCCTTCGCCGTCGTGGGGATCGCGCCCGGCCCCTGTCCGCTCTGCGGCGCCCAGCGCACCGTGCTGGAGACGTTCGCCGACCGCCGCGCCGGGCCCGACCGCCGCGCTCCCTCCCGCCTCCAGCGGATCTGGGACGTCGACCCGCGCTCCTGGTTCGATCGCCGCCGCCTCTAGCGTCTCGCGATACTGAGGACATGCCGAAGAAGCCCGCCCGGCTGGGCGAGTACGAGCGCAAACGCGACTTCGCGGCCACGCCCGAGCCCGGGGGCGACGGCGCGAGCGGAGGCGAGGGCGGGCGGTTCGTCGTGCAGGAGCATCACGCGCGCCGGCTGCACTGGGACCTGCGTCTGGAGCGCGAAGGCGTCCTGGCCTCCTGGGCGGTGCCCAACGGGATCCCCGACGACCCCGAGCACAACCGCAAGGCCGTGCGCACCGAGGACCACCCGCTCGAGTACCTCGACTTCCACGGCGAGATCCCGGCCGGCCAGTACGGGGCGGGGACGATGGAGATCTGGGACCGCGGCACGTATGAGTGCGAGAAGTTCCGCGACGACGAGGTGATGGTCGTCTTCCACGGCGAGCGGGTGCGCGGGCGCTACGTGCTGTTCCGGGCGGGTCGCGACCCGAAGGACTGGATGATCCACCGGATGGACCCGGCGCCCGAGGGACGGGCGCCGCTGCCCGACCGGGTGGCGCCCATGCTCGCCCGGCTGGGCGACCTGCCCCGCGACGAGACGGGCTGGGCGTTCGAGGTCAAATGGGACGGGGTGCGCGCGCTCGCCCACTACGAGCCCGGGCGGCTGACCCTCCAGAGCCGCAACCTCAACGACATCACCGAGCGCTACCCCGAGGTCCGCGGGCTGCGCGAGGCGCTGGGCGCCCACAGCGCCGTGCTCGACGGGGAGATCGTCGCCTTCGACGAGGACGGCCGGCCGAGCTTCGAGCGCCTCCAGCAGCGCATGCACGTCGCCTCCGAGGCCCGGGTCCGCCGTCTGGCCTCGTCGGTGCCCGTGATCTACGTGATCTTCGATCTCCTCCATCTTGACGGCGAGGACCTCACGGGTCTGCCCTACGAGAAGCGTCGCGAGCGCCTCGAGGCCCTGGGGCTCTCGGGGCCGGCCTGGCAGACCCCGGCGTTTCACCGCGGCGACGGGCGGGCGCTGCTGGACGCGACGGGCGAGCGCGGGCTGGAGGGCGTGGTCGCCAAGCGCCTGGACTCGACCTACGAGCCGGGCCGGCGCAGCGCCGGCTGGATCAAGGTCAAGAACGTCCAGACCGAGGACTTCGTCATCGGGGGGTGGATGCCGGGCGAGGGCCGCCGGCGCGAGCGCATCGGGGCCCTGCTCGTCGGCCAGCGCGAGCCCGACGGAGCGCTGCGCTACTGCGGGCGGGTGGGGACCGGGTTCACCGAGTCGGTCCTCGACGACATCCTCGCCCGCCTGGGGCCGCTGCGACGCGAGGACTCGCCCTTCGAGCGCGGCTCGGTGCCCAAGGGCGCCCGCTTCGCCGAGCCGCGCCTGCGCGCGGAGGTCGAGTTCCGCGAGCGCACGAAGGCGGGGATCCTGCGGGCGCCGTCGTTCAAGGGCCTGCGCGAGACGCCGGAGTTGCGCGACGGGCCGGTGGAGGTGGACGGGCGCGAGCTGCGGCTCTCCAACCGCGACAAGGTCCTCTACCCGAAGTCCGGCTTCACCAAGGGCGAGGTGATCGACTACTACGCCGCGATCGCTCCGGCGATCCTCCCCCACCTGCGCGGCCGCCCGCTCACGCTCAAGCGCTACCCCAACGGCGTCGAGGACAAGTTCTTCTACGAGAAGCAGTGCCCGTCGCACCGTCCTGACTGGGTCCGCACGGCACCGATCCAGGCGGGCAGCAAGACGATCGACTTCTGCCTGGCCGACGACCTTCCGACCCTGATCTGGCTGGCGAACCTGGCGGCCCTGGAGCTCCACACCTCGCTGTCGCTGGCCGAGCGGATCTCGCGGCCCACGATGCTGGTCTTCGACCTCGACCCCGGCCCGGGCATGAGCCTCCTGCACTGCGCCGAGGTCGCCCTGTGGCTGCGCGACGCGTTCGCCGGGCTGGGGCTGCGGACCTTCGTCAAGACCTCGGGCTCCAAGGGACTGCACGCGCAGGTGCCCCTGAACACCGACGTCACCTATGCCCAGACCAAGCCGCTCGCCCGCGCCGTGGCCGAGCTGATGGCCAAGCACCACGGCGAGCGCGTGGTGTCGCGCATGACCAAGCGGCTGCGCCAGGACCGCATCCTGGTCGACTGGAGCCAGAACGACGAGCACAAGACGACGGTGTGCGCGTACTCGCTGCGGGCTCGCGAGCGCCCGGCCGTGAGCACCCCGGTGTCGTGGGACGAGGTCGAGGCGGCGGTGGACTCGGGTGACGAGGGTGCGCTGGCGTTCGAGGCACCGGAGGTCGTCGAGCGCGTGGCTGAACTGGGGGATCTGCTGGCCGAGAGCGTGACGCTGCGGCAGGTCCTTCCGGGCGGCGCTTGAGGCCCCCTTGTGTCGGAAACAGCGAAGTCGCCCGTTTGGGGCCGGGGCTGCGGAGGTATCGTTGGATTCGGGAGGTCTGCTCGAACGGCGGACGGCCCGCAATCAAAACGTGAAGGGACCCGGGGAGTCGCAGGGAACGGCTCCTGGAGGACCGTCGCTTGAATTCGAGTCATCGAAGGAGCGTGGTTCTGTGAGTACCCTGACCGCCGCCCGCCCGCGCGGGCAAGCTGAAGAACTTGAGGATTTCCGGCGCCTGCGCGCCACCGGCGATCCCGCGATTCGCGACAGCCTCGTCGAGCGGGCCCTGCCGCTCGCCCATCAGGTGGCCCGGCGCTACATGCGTGGCGGCGAGCCGTTCGACGACCTGCTTCAGGTCGCCCGGCTGGGCTTGGTGAAGGCCGTTGATCGTTTCGACCCGGCCCGCGAGGTCGCCTTCTCCACCTACGCCGTGCCGACGATGGTGGGCGAGATCAAGCGCCACTTCCGCGACACCGGCTGGGCCCTGCACCTGCCCCGCAGCCTGCAGGAGCGCGTCCTCAAGGTCGAGCAGTCCGAGAAGTTCCTGTCCGGGCGGATGGGACGAAACCCGACGGTCGCCGAGCTGGCGGAGCACGCGGAGATGGACCAGGAGCTCGTGCTCGAGGCCATCCAGGCCTCCAGCGCCTACGAGACCCGCTCCCTCGACGCTCCCGCGCCCACGGAGGACGACGAGGGCCGCACGTACGCCGACACGATGGGCAACGCCGACGACCGGTTCGAGTTCGTCGACGACTGCGACGCGGTCGGGCGGGCGATGAAGAGCCTGCCCGTCCGCGAGCGCCGGATCCTGCACATGCGGTTCATGGAGGACCTGACGCAGTCGGAGATCGCCCAGCGGATCGGCGTCTCGCAGATGCAGATCTCCCGCCTCCTGCGCCGGGCGCTGACCGAGCTGCGTGAGGGGTCGGAGTCAGAGCCGGCGGACGCGACGCCGGTCCAGATCGCGGCCTGAGGCTCAGTCCTCGGCGCCGGCGGCGCCGGGGTTGCCCGTGGCGCGGCGCTCCTCGCCCTCGCGCGGAGTGCCCTCGTCCTCGGCCGCCTCGCCGGCGGACTGGCGCGCGGCGTCGCGGGCGTCGCCGCCGCTCTCGTCGGCCTGCTCGGAGGGCGTCTCGCGTACGTCCTCGTCGGGCTGAGCTGGATCCTGGGACTCGGTCATGGAAGTGGGAGGCCGCCTCCGACGCCCGGGCGAGGGGGCCGGAGGCGGCGCGACGTCTTGCTAGGTGCGGCGCTCGAGGTCGGCCACCTCATCGGCCTTGGCCTCGGCCTTCTCCTCGGCGCGGTCGAGATCCTCCTTGGCCTCGCCCTTGCGCTCCTCCTTGACGCCCTCGCGGCGCAGGGACGGATCGTCAGCCACGTCTCCGGCGGCCTGCTTGGCCTTGCCGGTGATCTTGTCGATGATGCTCATTCTCATTCCCCCTTGTGGGTGGGTCGGCCAGCGAATACCCCGGGATCCGGTGGTCAAACGAGTTAGAAGCCGCAACTTCCGGGAAGATCGGCCCTCGTGCCAAGACTCCGACGATCCGATTGCGCGGCCCCGGGCATCGCGCGGCGTCGCCGGGGCCGGGGGTTCGAATTCCTCGATCCGAACGGGGAACGTGTTCAGGACCGCGAGACGCTGGAGCGGATCGCCGAGCTGGCCATCCCGCCCGCCTGGCGCGACGTCTGGATCTGCCTCGACCCGCTGGGCCATCTCCAGGCCACCGGCATCGACGACGCCGGACGCAAGCAGTACCGCTACCACGACCGGTGGCGCGCGCGGCGCGACCGAGAGAAGTTCTCCTCGATGACCCACTTCGGCCGGGCGCTGCCGCGCCTGCGCCGGCGCGTGCGTCGCGACCTGCGCCGCGACGAGCTCGACCGCGAGCGCGTGCTGGCGTGCGCCACCCGCCTGCTCGACCTCGGCTTCTTTCGCATCGGCTCAGAGGACTATGCGGTCACCAACGAGTCCTACGGCCTGGCCACCATGCTCAAGCGCCACGTCACCGTGGAGAGCGGCGAGGTCGTCTTCGACTACCCGGCGAAGTCGGGCCAGCGCCGGATCCAGGCCATCGCCGACGAGGACGTGCGCGACATCGTGGCCGACCTCAAGCGCCGCCGTGGCGGCGGCCCGGAGCTGCTGGCCTACCGCAACGGGCGCCGGTGGAAGGACGTCCGCTCCGACGACATCAACGGCTACGTCAAGGACGTGACGTCCGAGGACTTCAGCGCCAAGGACTTTCGCACGTGGAACGCGACCGTGCTCGCGGCCGTGGCGATCGCGGGCGGCGACCACGAGCCGGCCTCCAAGACCGCCTACAAGCGAGCCACCGCCGCGGCGGTCAAGACCGTCGCCGTCTACCTGGGCAACACCCCCGCCGTGGCCCGTGCCTCCTACATCGATCCGCGGGTGTTCGACCGCTTCCGCTCGGGCTGGACGATCGCCGACACCCTGGCCACGATGGGCGAGCCGGACCTGGGCGATCCGCGCAAGCGGACCCGCATCGAGACCGCCGTGCTGGACCTCCTCGAGGGCGAATGAGGCCGCACAGACCGGGTAGACGTCTCGCGTCCGACCGGAAAGGAGAGGCGAATGCCCCCTCGCGGAGTCAAGCCGGGCACCAAGCGTGCCCGTCAGTACGAGCACATCAAGAGCAGCGAGCGCCAGCAGGGCCGCTCCGAGGACCGAGCCGAGGAGATCGCGGCGCGGACCGTGAACAAGGAGCGCGCCCGCAGCGGCGAGTCTCGTCAGCGGTCCCGGACATCCACCCAGGACATGTCCTCGGGTCGACGGGGTGGCCAGCGCTCCGGCTCGAGCGGGCCCCGCGGCCGCACCCGGGACCAGCTCTACAACGAGGCCCGGCAGCTGAACATCGAGGGTCGCTCGAACATGAACAAGGCGCAGCTCCAGCGCGCCGTCGACGGGAAGAAGGGCTGAACGGGATGGCCGACCAGACAGCCCGCGACGCCAAGCTGGTGCAGTACCTGAGCGAGGCGTACACGAACGAGAAGCAGCTGGAGACGGCGCTGGAGGCGCACATCGCCATGGCGACCCGCGCCGCCTACAAGAAGCGCCTGCGCGCTCATCTCACGGAGACCAAGCGCCACGCGCGTGAGGTCGAGAAGCGCATCAAGAAGCTCGGCGGCGCGGGAGCGCTGGCCGAGGCGGCCACGACGGTCCAGTCGCTGGCCGGCAAGGCCGTGGCGGCCGCGCAGGGCCCGGTACACGCCGTGCGCGGCACCGGCGAGCAGGAGATCCAGCTCAAGAACGCGCGCACCGAGTACGCCTCCGAGGCCGAGGAGATCGCCACCTACACGGCGATCGCCACCCTGGCCGAGAGCGTCGGCGACCGGGAGACGGAGAAGGTCGCGAAGGCGATCCTGCGCGAGGAGGAGCGCATGGCGAGGTTCCTCGAGAGGCTGATCCCGACGCTCGCGAGGGCGGTCGTGACCGCGGAGATCCCCGCCTCCGAGCGCAACCACGGCTCAGGCCGCCGTCGGAGCGGTAGGCGCTCTTCTTCCGCGAGCCGGCGGAGCAGCCGGTCCGGCTCTCGCTCTCGCAGCTGAGAGCGAGAGGGCCGGGTGCGGCCTACGGGCCGCGCTCGGCCGGATCGACCGTCGGCTCGTACGAGGCCGCGGCGCTGGAGGGCACGCCTGACTTGTCCAGATGGCCGTGCTCCTTCTCCGCGAACACGCGGCCCAGCCCGGCGACCCAGGCGATCGGGATCAGGAAGACCACGACCGCGATGGGAACACCGATGAACGGGGTGAGACCCGCCAGCAGGACGAGCAGGGCGAAGGCCAGCAACCCCAGCGCGAAGGCGATGGCGACATGCATGGGTCAGTCCTCCTGTTCTGGGATCTCCGGGCCCTTCGGGTCCACGGCGGGGACGTCGGGGCCCTCCGGGGACGGCTCGTTGGCCGGCCGCGGCTCGGGCATGTCCGGCCCGTCGGGAATGGCCGGATCCTCGCTGGGCGGGCCGTCCGGGACCGCCGGTCCTGACGGCGTGCCGGGCATGGGCTGGTCGGGGCCCGCGGGCTCCGGGACCTCGAGAATGCGGGTTTCGGTTGGCATGCCCTGCGGCTACCCCGCGCCGTGGGCGAAAAAACCGATGCGGATTAGGATGATGGGGTGACACGGCGGAGCCGGCGGGAGTGGATCGGGTTGTCGGTCGCGATCGTGACCGCGATCGCCATCGTGGATGCCGTCGTCGGCGGCGACGTGATCCTCATCAGCCTCATGAGCGCCGGCCCGCTGATCGCGGCCACGCGCCTGGGGCCGCGCACCACGGGCGTGATCGCCGCCTACGCGGTCCTCGCGGCGGTCGCCGTCGGCGGCCTCTCGGACGACCTGGGCACGCAGAGCTTCGTGATCCGCACGTCCGTCCTATCCACGATATGCCTCGCCGCCGTCTGGATGGCGGAGCTCGGGGAGCGGCTGCGGCGCTCGCGCGATCAGCTCCAGGCGATCCTCGAGAACGTCGCCGACGGCGTCACCGCCCAGGAGCCCGGCGGACGCCTCGTGTTCGCCAACCGCGCGGCCGTCTCCGCGGTCGGCCTGAGCTCGGCCGAGGAGATGCTCTCAGCTCCGCGCGAGGACGTCGTCGGGCGCTTCGAGCTGTTCGACGACGACGGCGCCCCGCTCTCCCCCGACCGCCTGCCGGGCCGCCGGGCGATCCGGGGTGAGATCCCCGAGCCCATGGCGATTCGCTTTCGCGACCGCCAGACGGGCGAGGAGCGCTGGACGATCGTCAAGTCGACGCCGATTCGCGACGACACCGGCGAGGTCGTGCTCGCCATCAGCGTAATGGAGGACGTCACCGACCACATGCGCGCGGAGCAGACCGAGCGCTTCCTCTCCGAGGCGAGCAAGCTGCTCGCCGCCTCGCTGGACTACCCGACGACCATGCGCCGCGTGGCCGAGCTGACGGTGCCGACCCTGGCGGACTGGTGCGCCGTCGACGTGATCGACCCGAACGGCGAGCTGCGCCACGTGGCCCTGGCCGCCGCCGACGACGAGTATCTGCCCCTGGCCCGCGAGCTGCGCGACAGCTACCCCGCCGACCCGCTGTCGGACCGGGGCGTGCCCCGGGTCCTGCGCTCGGGCAAGGCCGAGATCTTCCCCGAGGTCACCGACGAGATGCTCGTCCTCGCGGCCCGCGACGAGCGCCACCTCGAGCTCCTGCGCAGCCTGGGGATGGCCTCGATGATGATCGTGCCCATGGTGGCCCGCGGCCGGGTGCTGGGCGCCCTGAGCTTCGTGGCCACGCGGGACTCCGGCCGGCGGTTCGAACCCGAGCACCTCGCGCTGGCCGGGGAGCTGGCGCGCCGCTCGGCCACGGCGGTCGACAACGCCCGGCTCTACGGCGAGCGCGCCTACATCGCCCGCGCCCTCCAGGAGAGCCTGCTGCCGCCCACGCTGCCGGAGATCCACGGAATCGAGGTCGCGGCCCGCTTTCGCGCCGCGGGCGACGGCAACGAGGTCGGCGGCGACTTCTACGACCTCTTCGACATCGGCGACTCGCACTGGGCGATCGTCATGGGCGACGTGTGCGGGAAGGGTGCCCGGGCGGCCGCGATGACGGCGCTGGCCCGCTACACGCTGCGGGCGGCGGCGATGCGCGAGGCCCATCCCAGCGATGTCCTGGGAACGCTCAACGAGGCGCTCGTGCGCCAGCGCACCGACGAGGAGTTCTGCACCGTGGCCTTCGCACGCCTGGAGAACAACGGTCACGGGGCGCGGCTCACGGTCTCCAGTGGTGGCCACCCGCTACCGCTGCTCCTGCGCGCCGACGGCCGCGTCGATGCCGTCGGCACGCCCGGGACCCTGCTGGGGATCATGCCCGAGCCCGACCTGCGCGACGACAGCGTCCGCCTGGAGCCCGGCGACGCCGTCGTGCTCTACACCGACGGCGTCACGGACGCCCAGGCCCCCGAGCGGGTGCTCAGCCCGGCGGACCTGGCGAGCCTCCTGCGCGAGTGCGCGGGCTTCGACGCGGCGGCCATCGCCGAGCACATGGAGCGGGCCGCCACCTCACCCGAGGGTCAGCCGGCGTTCGAGCCCCGCGACGACGTGGCGATCCTGGTCCTGCGCGTGAGCGAGTAGCCGCCTGACGCGGCGGTTACGCCGAGGCCGGATCGTCGACCAGGTCGAGGCGCTCGTCGAGGCGCGTCACGTTGAAGACGCGATCGACCGCCTCGGGGCCGCGCACGATGGCCAGGCGGCGTCCGGCCTCGCGGGCGCGCTGGTCGGCGCTGACCAGGGTGCGCAGCCCCGTGGAGTCCATGAACTCCAGGCCGCGCAGGTCGACGTAGATCACGGTCGGAGAGTCGGCCTCGATGCGCTGCAGCGCGTCCTCGAGCGTGGGAGCGCTGGAGATGTCCAGCTCACCACGCAGCGAGACCGTGGCCCGCCCGTTGTCGCTCTCGGTCTCAAGATCGAGAATCGCCATCCCCCACCAAAGATAGCGGTCAGCCCTCCACTCCCGTGGCGTCGTGGGAGGTCCCCACCGGTTTCGACTCCGGCGAGCCGCGCTGACGCAGGTAGACGGCCAGGATCGCCATCGATCCCACGGCCAGGAACTCCGACTGTCAGTTCTGAATCGTGCGGTTCCAGAAGTCCGAGGTCCCGAGGTAGGCGAGGAACGACTTGGCCGGCTCGTGGTGGTCGAGCTGCTGGGCGTCGTAGCTGATGTGTCCGTCCAGGCCCTGCGCCAGCCAGCTCGCCAGCCAGATCGTGCCCATCACCAGGAGCAGCGAGTTCGAGTAGAGCGCCGCGCGCATGCCGCCGCCGCGACCGCAGCAGCCATCACCGCGACTCGTCCCATGTCAACCCGCGGTGTACCCGGCCGAGGCCAGGAATCACGGGTAGCTTCCCCGGAGACAGAGTGCAACCACCCCGGGAGGCAGCATGAGCAAGGTTCGGTTCGAGCGCGACGGCGACGTGGGAATCGTGACCCTGGCGGACCCACCGCTCAACCTCTTCGGCCGCGAGCTGCTCACCGACCTGCACGCCGCGCTGGACGAGGCCGAGGCCTCCGCTCCCCGCGCGCTCGTGGTGCGCGCCGAGGGCGGGGTGTTCACCGGCGGGGCCGACGTGAAGATGTTCGTCGGGCTCACGGGCGAGCAGGTCGAGCGCGAGCTGAACCTGATCTCGATCCCGCATCGCCTGGAGGCCATGCCGATCCCGACGCTGGCGGTCGTGCACGCGCTCTGTCTCACCGCCGGCTTCGAGCTGGCGCTCGGATGCGACCTGATCTGGGCCGCGGAGTCGGCGAAGTTCGGGTTGGTCGAGGCGGTGGTGGGCGTGACCCCGTTCATGGGCGGCACGCAGCGCGTGGCCGAGCGCGCCGGCCCCGCCCGGGCGCGGGAGCTCGTCATGACCGGTGGCCTGTTCGACGCCGGGCAGATGCGCGAGTGGGGCGTCGTGAACCGCGTGCTGCCCGACTCCGAGCTCTCCGAGAAGGCGATGCGCTTCGCCGCCCGGCTCGCCGCCGGCCCGACCCGGGCCCACGCCGCCACCAAGCGGATGGTGCGCGAGTTCCTGGCGGGTGGCGTGCGAGGCGCGGACGAGGCGATGAACGAGGTCGCGGCGGAGGTCGTCGAGACCGAGGACTTCAAGATCGGCGTGGCGTCGTTCCTGGAGCACGGGCCGGGCCACGCCACGTTCGCCGGGCGCTAGGCCCTGGCCTCAGGCGAAGTGCAGGTCCTCGTCCTCGCCCAGCTCCACCGGCGCCTCACACGTCGGGCAGTACCAGACGGCCTCCAGCGGGGTGCCGCAGGCGGCGTGGCGCGGAGGCTCGGCACCGGAGTGCCGGGCGCCCCAGTCGGCCAGCAGGCGGAGAACCCCGGCCAGCCCGCGGCCCGCCTCCGACAGCTCGTAGACGTAGCGCGGGGGGCGCTCCGAGTAGGGCTGGGCGATGGCCAGTCCCTCCTCCTCCAGGCGCCGCAGGCGCTGCGTCAGGACGTTGGGCGCGATGCCGGCGACCTCCTGCTCGAGATCCCCGAAGCGCCGCGGGCCGTCAAGCAGGGCGGCCACGATGAGCAGCGTCCAGCGGTCGCCCACGCTGGCCAGCGCCGCCGCCAGCGGCGTGGCCGGCTCGGCCTTGGGACGACGGCTCATGGCCCAAGCCTAGCGTTCGCTACAGTGCTCACTTGCAACTTGCAAGTCACTCTCAGGAGCAGGAAATGCCTCTCACCGATCTCTCCTCCAGCATCTGCGCCGCCGCCGACCGCGTCGGACCGGCCGTCGTCGGCCTGGGGCGCGGATGGGGCCGCGGCAGCGGCGTCGTCGTCGCCGCCGGACGGGTCCTCACCAACGCCCACAACCTCCGCGGCGAGGAGGTCTCCGTCGCCTTCGCCGACGGTCGCGTGGAGACCGGCCGGGTGGCCGGCGTCGATGCCGACCTCGACCTGGCCGCCATCGAGGTCGACACCGGCGACACCGAACCGGTCGCCTGGTCCCCCGCCTCCGCGGCGCCGGAGATCGGCACCCCGATCCTGGCCCTGGCCAACCCCGGCGGCCGCGGCCTGCGCGTGACGCCGGGATTCGTGTCGGCGGCCGCCACCCGCTTCCGTGGCCCGCGCGGGCGGCGCATCGGCGGGGCCATCGAGCACACCGCCCCCCTCCCCCGGGGCTCCTCCGGCGGCCCGCTCGTGGATCTCGACGGCGGCCTGCTCGGCCTCAACGCAGTGCGCCGCGAGGGCGGGCTCATCCTCGCCCTGCCGGCCGACGAGCGCCTGGCCCGCCACGCCGAGGCCCTGTGGAAGGGCGAGCCCTCGGCCCGGCCGCGCCTCGGCGTCGCCGTCGCGCCGCCGCGCGTCGCCCGCCGCCTGCGCCGGGCCGTCGGCCTGCCCGAGCGCGACGGCGTGCTCGTGCGCGGCGTCGAGGACGGGAGCCCCGCGCAGCGCGCCGGGCTGCAGGACGGCGACCTCGTCGTCGCCGCGGAACGCCGCCCGCTCGAGAGCGTGGACGCCCTCTACGACGCCCTGGAGGCGGCGGGCCCGGACGGGGAGCTGGCCCTGACCGTCGTGCGCGGCGAGAGCGAGCGCGAGGTGACGGTCCGGTTCGGCGACGGCGCCCCGGTGGCGTGATGGAGCCCGCGACCGCCCGCGAGGCCCGCGCGCTGGACGCCTATTCGCAGATCGTCGTCGACGTGGCCGAGCGGATCGCGCCCTCGGTCGCCAACCTGCGCGTGACCCGCCGCGCCCGGGGCGGGCGCGTGCCCGCCGGGGCGGGCAGCGGGGTGGCGCTGACTCCCGACGGCTTCATCCTCACCTCGGCCCACGTCGTCGCCGGCCCCGGCCGGGCCGGGCGCGCGGCCTTCACCGACGGGCGTGAGCTGCGTTTCGAGATCGTCGGCGCCGACCCCCTCTCCGACCTGGCCGTGCTGCGCGCCGAGGCCGACGACCTGCGCCCGGCCGTGCTCGGCGACGCCGAGCATCTGCGGGTCGGCCAGCTCGTGGTCGCCGTGGGCAACCCTCACGGCTTCGCCGGCTCGGTCACCGCCGGGGTCGTGTCGGCGCTGGGCCGCTCGCTGCCTGCCCGCACCCGCCGCACCGCTCGGATCATCGACAACGTCATTCAGACGGACGCCGCCCTGAACCCCGGCAACTCCGGCGGCGCGCTGGTCGACAGCTCCGTCAATGTCGTGGGCATCAATACCGCCGTGGCCGGCGTCGGGCTGGGCCTGGCGGTCCCGATCAACGAAGCCACGCGAGCCATCATCGGTGCGCTCATGACCGAGGGCCGGGTGCGACGCGCGTATCTCGGCATCGCCGGCGGTCCCCGGCCCCTGCCGCCCCACGCCCGGGAGCACTCGCCGCTGGCGACGGCGGTCGAGGTCATCGAGGTGGTCGACGGCAGCCCCGCTCACCGGGCCGGCGTGCGCCCCGAGGACCTCATCGTCGAGGTCGACGGCACGCCGATCGGCGGCGTCGACGATCTCCAGCGGCTCATGACCGCGCAGCTCATCGGCCGCCGGCTCGCCACGGCGCTCGTCCGCGCCGGGCGCCTGACCCACGTTGACCTCGTGCCGGTCGAGCTGACCGTCTAGCCGGTCAGCGCGGCCGCCGCGACGCGCGGATCGGCGGCAGGAACTCGGCTGCGCTCACGCACCCTCTTCTTCCCGCGCACGCCAGCACGATGCACGGGAGACCTCCATCCGCACGAAAGGCCCGCCCGGCGCGCGCTGCGCGTAGGGCTCGTACTTGGCCCGCAGCGCCTCCAGCGCGCCGGGATCGGGCTCGTCGCGTAGGGCGATCTCCCCGAGCAGCTGGACCCAGGCGAGACGCTCCCAATCGTCGTCGTAGACGTCGATCGTCAGAGACGCCCGCGGGCGCGCGCGCAACCAGCGCACACGCGCCAGGTCACGGCCGGGCCGCGTCTTCGCCTTGTGCTCGTCGATCGCGCTCCACACCAGGCCCCCGTGCAGCGCGTACGTGACCGGCAGCACGCGTGGGAGCCCGTCGTCGTCGACCAGTCCGAGGTGGCCGACGCGGCTCTCCTCGACAAGCCGAAGTGACCACCCAGCTAGGTTGAGGTGCTCCACCGTCACAGCCTACGAAGACCCCGAGGAGCCTCCCCCATGGACATCGGAATCGGACTTCCCAACACCGTCCGGGGCGTCGACCGCGCCTCGTTCCTGGATTGGGCGCGCCGGGCGGAAGCGCGCGGGTTCTCCAGCCTCGGGACCATCGACCGCATCGCCTATCCCAACTACGAGTCGCTGATCGCGCTGGGCGCAGCCGGGGCGGTGACCGAGCGGATCGGCCTCCTCACGGACATCCTGATCGTCCCCTACCGGGCCAACGCCGCGTTGCTGGCCAAGCAGGCCGCCACCGTGGACTCGATCTCGGGCGGGCGCCTGACCCTCGGCCTGGCCGTCGGCGGCCGCGAGGACGACTACGTCCACTCCGAGGTCGACTTCTCCACCCGCGGAAGGCGCATGGACGAGATGCTCGCGCGCATGGACGCGGTCTGGAGCGGCGAGGAGATCGGGCCACCGGCCCCCAACGGGCGCCCGCGGGTCGTCATCGGAGGCACCGCGGACGCCGCCTTCCGCCGCGCGGCCCACTGGGACGGCTGGACCCAGGGCGGCGGCACGCCCGAGATGCTTCAGGACGGCATCCGCCGGACCAAGGAGGCCTGGCAAGAGGCGGGCCGCGACGGCGAGCCGCGCATCCTCGCCCTCTGCTACTTCGCTCTGGGCGAGGACGCCCGGGCCCAGGCCCACGGTTACGCCCACGACTACTACGCGTTCCTGGGTGACCTCGCGGAGAGGATCGCCCAGAGCGCCGTGATCGACCCCGACATGGCGCGCGGCTATCGCGACGCCTTCGCGCAGGCGGGGGCCGACGAGCTCATCTACTTCCCCACGTCGGCCGATCCCGGCGAGGTCGATCGCCTGGCCGACGCCGTCCTCTAGTCAGGCGGATTACACGCCCCGCGTGCGGGTACGCGCGGGGCGTGGCCAAGACACCCGAGGAGCCCACCCACCTCTCCAAGCACTCCTGGATGGGCGTGCTCAAGCGCACGGCGAAGGAGTTCTCGGAAGACAACCTGACCGACTGGGCAGCGGCGCTGACCTACTACAGCGTCCTGGCGATCTTCCCCGCCCTGCTCGCGCTGGTCTCGCTGCTGGGCGTGATCGGCGACTCGGCCACCCAGCCCCTGCTGGACAACCTCAAGGACGTCGCCCCGGGCCCGGCCAAGGACATCTTCACCTCGGCGATCGAGAACCTTCAGCGCAGCAGCGGGGCCGCGGGAGTCCTGTTCGTTGTCGGCCTGGCCGGCGCGCTGTGGTCCGCCTCCGGCTACGTGGCCGGGTTCATGCGCGCCTCCAACGCCATCTACGAGGTCCCCGAGGGCCGGCCGATCTGGAAGACGCTGCCCACCCGCGTGCTGACGACCATCGTGCTGCTGCTGATGCTGGCCGCCGTGGCCATCGGCGTGACGTTCACGGGGCCGCTGGCCCAGCAGGTCGGCGACCTGATCGGGCTGGGGTCGACCGGGGTGAAGGTCTGGGACATCGTCAAGTGGCCGGTGATCCTGGTCGTCGTCATGACGATGTTCGCGATCCTCTACTGGGCCGCGCCGAACGTGAAGCACCCGCGCTTTCGCTGGGTCAGTCCCGGCAGCGTCGCCGGCGTCGTGCTCTGGATCGCCGCCTCGGCGGGCTTCGCCCTCTACGTCGCGAACTTCGCCTCCTACAACAAGACCTACGGCGCCCTGGGCGGAGTGATCGTCTTCCTCGTCTGGCTGTGGATCTCCAACATCGCGGTCCTCTTCGGCGCCGAGCTCAACGCCGAGGCCGAGCGCGGCCGCCAGATCGAGGCCGGCCACCCGCCGGAGAAGGAGCCGTTCCTCGAGCCGCGCGACACGCGCAAGCTCGACGACAAAGAGAAGGCGGCGCTCCAGCGCTAGCCCGCGCGCTCGGCGCTGCGCAGTCCGCGCACGGCCCACATGCCGAACAGCACGGAGAGGCCGACGGCGCACGCGAACCCCAGGCTGACGTCGCCGGGGCCGCCGGAGATCAGGCCGCGCCCGGCGTTCAGCAGGGCGGTGGCCGGGTTGAACGAGGCGACGGAGTGGATCCAGCCCGAGAGCAGGCCGAGCGGCACGTAGACCGGAGCCATGAAGAGCACCAGGAACACCGGGGTCTGCATGAGCGGCCCGGCCTGGAGCGAGCGGAAGCGCATGGCGATCCCGGTCGCCCACAGCACGGCGGCGAAGTTGACGATCGCCGCCAGCCCGTAGAGGCCGACGAGGTCGACCCCGCTGCCTCCGATCTGCATGCCGGCGATCAGGGCGACCACCGTGATGATGGCCCAGGTCAGCACGGCGCGGAACAGCGCGGCCATGGCGTAACCGGCGATCAGCGCCCGCCGGTCGGGCGCGGCGAGCATCAGGCGCCGGGCGAACTGCGACTCGAAGTCGCGGGCGATACCGAACCCGGTGAACACGCCGCCGAACGCCGCCGACTGGAGCAGGACGAACACGAACTGGAACGCCGTGTACCCGGACGGGAAGTCGAAGCCGGGCACGCTGTCGACCCGCGACAGGCCACCGGCGAAGGCGGTGAAGAAGAACAGCGGGAAGATGAGCGACGGGATCAGCAGCGCCGGGTTGTGCGTGATGTTGTGGATCGTGCGCCAGGCCACGGCCCGGGACACGCTCCAGAAGGTCGCCCGGCTCATGTGCGCAGCAGCCTCGTCCGCATGGCCGCGCTCGCGCCGAGCAGGCCGAGCACGATGATGACCAGCGCCACGCCGAAGCCGAGCAGCAGCGCCTCCGCGTCCCAGCCCGTGATCAGCAGGGAGCGCACCCCCTCGATGAGGTAGCTCACCGGGTTGTAGGTGGCGACCTCCCGGAACCAGTCCTGCTCGATCAGGTTGCGCGGCAGGGCCATCGAGGAGAGGAACAGCAGGACGAAGAGCAGCGGGAACATCCCCTGCACCGCCTCGCCGTTGCCGGTCCGCAGGGCGATCATCGCGCCGATCGCGCCGAAGCCCAGCGTGATCAGCATCGACAGGGCGAAGATCACCAGCACGCCCGCGAACCCCGTGGCGAAGTCCGCGCCGGCGGCCACGCCGACGATCAGGTAGGTGATGGCCTGGATGATCCCGAGCACGACGATCCCGGCCAGCAGCCCGACCAACAGGGCCGCGCCGCGCAGCGGCGTCAGCGCGAGGCGGTTGAGGAACCCGGTCTCGATGTCGCGGGCCAGGTCCGTCCCCGCGTTCATCGTGGCGAACAGCGCGCCCTGGACGAACGTGAAGCCCAGGGCGAACGTCAGGTAGGAGTCGGTCGGGAAGCCCGGGATCTTCGTGGCCGAGTTCAGGCCGCCCGAGTTCACGGCGAGCAGGAACAGCGGGAAGATCAGGGCGGGGACGAACTGCGCGGGCTGGCGCAGCGTGCGGACCACCGAGCGCTGGGCCAGGATCCCGACCTGCCTGAGGACCGGGCGGCTCACGCCGGTACGGCCTCCGCCTCCTCGGCCTCCTCCTCTTCCTCCTCGGCGCCCTCCAGAGAGCGGCCGGTCTTGGTCAGGAAGACGTCGTCGAGGGTCGGCTGATGCAGAGCGAGGTTGGCGACCTCGATGCCCTCGGCGTCCAGCGCGCGCACGACGTCGGCGAGGTTGCTCTCGCCGCCGCGCAGGCGCACCGCCACCGAGGTGCGCGGATCGACCGCGCCGCAGGGCTCGCCGAAGCGGGCGAGCACCGCCTCGGCGGCGGCCCGGCGCTCGGGGTCGGTCGGGATCGCCTCGACCGTCGGCCGTCCGATCTCCGCCTTGAGCTCGGCGGGAGTCCCCTCGGCGACGATCTTGCCGTGGTCGATGATGCCCACGCGGTTGGCCAGCACGTCGGCCTCCTCGAGGTACTGCGTGGTCAGGAAGACGGTCACACCCTCGTCCCGGGCCAGGTGGGACACCTCGTCCCACATCGCGCTGCGGCTCTGCGGGTCCAGCCCGGTCGTCGGCTCGTCGAGGAAGAGGATGCGCGGGCCGTGGACGAGCGCAAGCGCCAGGTCCAGGCGGCGGCGCATGCCGCCGGAGTAGCCGCCGACGCGCCGGTCGGCCGCCTCGATCAGTCCCACGCGCTCGAGCAGGGCGTCGCCGCGGCGGACGCGCTCGGCCTTGGGGATGCCGTGCATCGCCGTCTGCAGGCGCATGTGCTCGCGCCCGGTCAGGAAGGGGTCGAGCGCCGCCTCCTGGAGCGCCGCGCCGATCGAGGCCCGCACCCGCGGGCCCTCGCGGACCACGTCGTAGCCGGCCACCCGCGCCGTGCCGTCGGTGGGCGGCAGGAGCGTCGTGAGCATGAGCACGGTTGTCGACTTGCCGGCTCCGTTGGGGCCGAGGAAGCCATAGATCTCGCCCGGCGCCACGGAGATGTCGATCCCATCGACGGCGCGCGGGCCCTTCTTGAACTCGCGGACGAGGCCTTCGACCTCGATGCTGGCTGCGTGATCGTCGGGCATCGGGGCACTGTAGCGCAAAGCTTGAGGTAGTCAATCATTGACGTTGTGGATAAACTGGGAGGGGTGAGCACCTCCACAAAGGCGCGTGCCTCGGCCGCCCAGGAGTCCTGGGAGCTGATCCGGAGGCTGTGGACCGGCGCGTTTCCCCGCACCGTGGCGCTGTTCGCCGAGTTCGATCTCTCGAAGCAGCAGGCCTTCGCCCTCGTCCACATCGATCCCGACCGGCCCAAGCCGATGAGCGAGCTGGCGGGCGAGATGTTCTGCGACGCCTCGAACGTCACGGGCATCGCCGACCGCCTGGAGGCCCGCGGGCTCGTCGAGCGCGTCCCCGCCCCCCACGACCGCCGCGTGAAGACCCTGGCGCTGACGACGGAGGGAGTGCGCGTGCGCGAGCAGCTGGCGCGACGCCTCAGCGAGCCGCCCGAGGCGATCTCGGCGCTATCCGCCGCCGACCAGCGAGCCCTCAGGGACCTGCTGCGACGCGCTCTGGGCGACTAGCGGCTCGCCCTCCTCGAGCTGGCGCTCGCCGCGCATCATCGCGCGCAGGGTCACCAGCAGCAGCAGGTCCACGCCGAGCCCGAAGACGGCGGAGAACTGCGACTCCACGAAGGCGAAGACCTGCGTCACGAATATGGACACGAGCAGCCCGCGGTCGAAGCGCCGGTAGGCGGCCGCGCGGTCCCCGGCGCGCAGCTTGACCACCCCGGCGATCACGAACACGCCGGCCACCACCGACGACGCGAGGTTGCACCAGTTGATGAACGACAGGTGGCGCACCTGCTGGCCGATGTCCAGCGTCAGCCCGACGATCTGCAGCAGCGAGACGAGCGCCCAGATCACGAACACGCCCTGCACTACGCGCGTGAACCCGGCGCGGCGCACAAGGCGGAAGTAGCCGTCGCGCAGGGCCAGCGCCCGGCGGGTCAGCCATGGCGGCTCGGGCGTGGGGATCGCCTCGAGCTCGCGCAGCAGCCGGCGCAGCGGCTCAACCAGCGGGTCCGCCGGATCGGCCTTGTCCAGCAGCTCCAGGGCGCGGCGCTTCTCGCGCACGTCGAGGTCGCGCCGGGCGGCGTCGGTGGCCAGGTCCATCGCGTTGACCAGGTATTCGCGCGGAGTGAAGCCGCGACGGCGCTGCATCGCCCGCGTGATGAGGAACAGGGCGATGAAGACGATGTAGATGAGCGCCGCCGCCGGCTTGTAGAAGTAGTCGTTGTCGGAGGTGATGAACTTGCCCAGCTCGTCGATGAAGAAGCCGAAGCCGATGCCTCCGAGAATGGCCGCCGGGGTCCGCAGCGAGCGCCCGAGGAACGAGAGCAGGATCCCCAGCGCCCCGAGCATGAACACGCCGCCCCAGAGCAGGTGGGCGATGTGCAGCTTTCCTCCGCCCAGCTGCGGGTAGTTGGTCAGCCACAGCTGCAGGCGAATCACGAGGATCATCGCCACCGCGCTGACGAGGAACGTGTCCTGGAGCTCGCCGATCTCCAGGGAGCGGACCGGCTGGCGGACGCGCGGCAGCTTCACGGGGTGCAGGCTACGGGGCGCCGTTCCGGGCTTCCAGCCTGCGTGCGAAGGCAGATCGAGCAGATCTTCCGCGAGCGGGTCGGCGAGTCGCCTCAAAAGGCCGCCTGACGGTCAAGTTTCGCGCCCGGGCCGCCGAAATCGAACTCATGGCTTCGGCCTCCACCGTGGACCCTGCCCGCGCCCCCGCTCAGGCGACCCGCCCGCAGCAGCCGGAGCCCCGGCAGGCGAGCGGCCTGACCATGCGCCTCGTGCTCTCCTACGTCGAGCGCGAGGGGGGCCGGGCCGCCGTCGACGAGGTCCTGCGGATCGCCCGGATGGCCGACCGCGAAGGCGAGCTGCGTGACGAGAACGCCTGGTTCGCCGACGCCGTCCGGGTCCGGCTCTTCGAGGCGGCCGCGCAGGCGCTGAACGACCCCCACGTGGCCCGGCACATCGGCGAGGCCTCACTGGACCTCAACGTGGCCGGCCCCCTCAAGCTCGCCCTGCGCGCACTGGGCTCGCCCCGCCTCATCTACTCGAACGCCCCGCGGGTCAACGCGAAGTTCAACCTCGTCCACCGCATGGACATCCTCGAGCTGTCGGACTCCCGCGCGCGCATCCGCAACGCGCCGGCGCCCGACATCCCGTGGCACCCGGTGGACTGCGACTACAACATGGGACTCATGGCGGCCGCGCCCGGCCTGTTCGGCCGCCCACCCGCCCGGGTCCGCCACCCGGTGTGCCTCGGCCACGGGGCCGACGAGTGCATCTACGAGGTCGAGTGGAGCGGGCCCAACGACGGCGCCCGTGCCGTGGCCGCCTGGAGCATGACGGGCATGGTCGCCCTCGCCGCGACGGCGCTGGCCGCTCCCGCCCTGCTCCCCTTCGCCGCCGCGGCCGCCACGGGCACCGCCGCCGTGGCCGGCTCGACGGCCCTGGGCGCCCGCCGGCGGCGCTGGCGCGCCGTGCAGTCGCAGGCCGAGCAGGAGACCGAGGCGACCGAGCGCCTGACCGAGTCGCTTCAGGACCTGGTCGCCGGCCTGGACCTCGACGAGGTGCTGGGCAAGATCACCAGCAACGCCCAGGCCGCCGTGGGCGGCACCGAGTTCGCCCTGCTGGTCGACGAGCCCGGCGGTGCGATTCGCTGCCGCAGCTCCTCGGCTCTGCCGGCGGAGCTGATCGCCGCGCTCGAGCGCTGGGGCCAGAGCACCTCCGGCGTGCTCCAGTCCGCCCTCGTCGTCGACGACGTCGCCTCGGTGGAGGCGCTCTCCGAGCTGCGGGCCGGCGGCCATCCGCTCGGCTCGCTGTGCGCCGCGCCCCTGACCTTCCGCGACCGCTCGCTGGGGATCCTGGTGGCGCTGGCCGGCGCCACCGAGGGCTTCCTGCCCCGCGAGGTCGAGCTGTTCCAGTCCTATGCCTCGCAGGCCGCCATCGCGCTGACCAACGCCCGCCTGTACGCCGCGCAGGAGGCCCGGGCCAGCCGCGATTCGCTCACCGGCCTGCTCAACCACCGCGAGTTCCACGAGACCGTCGCCCGCGAGCTCGAGCGCTGCCGGCGCTACGGGGGCCGCATGGCCGTCGTGCTCTTCGACCTCGACGACTTCAAGCTCGTCAACGACACCGGCGGCCACGCGGAGGGCGATCGCGTGCTGTGCGCGTTCGCCCAGGCGCTGTCGGGCGCGTGCCGTGTCTCGGACCTGGCCTTCCGCATCGGCGGCGACGAGTTCGCCCTGGTGCTCCCGGAGACCGGCCACGAGGACGCGTGCGCCGCGGCGGCGCGGGTGCGCGCCTCCACCGGCGCGCTGGACAGCCGGGTGCACGTCTCGGCCGGCGTGGCGGCCTGGCCCGATGCCGGGCCGACCAAGGACGCCCTGCTGGCCCGGGCCGACGACGATCTCTACGCGGCCAAGCGCGCCGACGACGACGGCCCCTCGGCCATCGCGTCGGTCGCCGCGGCGCCGATGAACACGCAGCGCGCCCGCCTCGCCCTGGCCAGCCGGCTCTCGGCCCGCCTGGCCCCGCTCTCCGATCCGCAGGAGATCTCGCGCGTGGCGGTCGAGGAGCTGCACTCCGAGTTCGGCTGGTTCCTCGTGGTCATCCACCGCCTCGAGCACGACGGCGTCCTGCGCCCGGTCGTGGGCGCCGGCGAGCTCGTCGAGCGGATGAACATCCCTCTCGAGCAGTGGGAGCAGAGCCTCGACGAGGGCGTCAACGGGCGCACGGCGCGCACCGGCGAGCCGACGCTCGTCTCCGACACGCGCCTGGACCCGGACTTCATGACCGCCGAGGACGTGGCCGGCTCTCGCTCCGAGCTCGCCCTGCCGATCCGCGTCGGCGGCGAGGTGTGGGGCGTGCTCAACCTCGAGTCCACCGAGCCGCGGGCCTTCGGCCCCGACGACGTGCTGTTCGGAGACACGATCGCGGCCGCCGTGGGCGCGGCGATCCAGCGCTGCGAGCTGTTCGCCGAGCTCGAGGGCGCGTTCGTGCGCACGCTCGCCGTGCTCTCAGACGCCCTGGAGGCCAAGGACCCCTACACCGCGGCCCATGCCCGCGAGGTCGCCGACCTCGCGGAGGCCGTGGGCGAGCACCTCGGCATGGCCGAGCCCGAGCTGCGCAACCTGCGCTACGCCGCCCTCCTGCACGACGTGGGCAAGATCGCGATCCCCACCGAGATCCTGCGCAAGCCCGGCCCGCTCACCGACGAGGAGTTCGAGGAGGTCAAGCGCCACACCATCGTCGGCGCCCAGATGCTCGAGCGCATCCCGTTCTTCGCCGGCGTCCACCCCCTCGTGCGCTCGGCCCACGAGCGCTGGGACGGCCACGGCTACCCCGACGGCCTGGCGGGCGAGGCCATTCCCCTCGCCTCGCGCGTGATCTGTGCCTGCGACGCCTACGACGCCATGACCTCCGATCGCCCCTATCGCCGGGCGATGGCGGCGGACCGGGCGATCGGGGAGCTGTGCGCCCACTCCGGGACGCAGTTCGACCCGCGCGTCGTCGAGGCCCTCATGGGCGTCCTGGCGGCCGACACCGAGCACGCCGCCACCTAGTCACCCCGCTACAGTCGCCTGCCGTGGTGGAGGAGATCGCCAGGCGGGCGCGGGAGACCGGCCGGCTCGCCATCGACACCGAGTTCATGTCCGAGCGCCGCTACCAGGCGATGCTCTGCCTGGCCCAGATCGCGGTTCCCGACGGCGACGAGGACGCGCGCACGGAGGTCCTCGACCCGCTCGATCCCGGCGGTGCCCCCGATCCCACCGAGCTGGCGGCGGCGCTGGCGGACCCCGACGTGGAGGTGATCGTGCACGCCGGGCGCCAGGACGTGGCCATCCTGCGCCGGACCTGGAGCACCGAGGTGCGCAACGTGTTCGACACCCAGGTGGCCGCCGGCTTCGTCGGCTTCGGGACCCAGGAGAGCTACAAGACGCTCGTGCGGCGGATCCTCGACATCCAGCTGCCCGCGGGCGAGGCGTTCACGAACTGGGACCGCCGCCCGCTGACCGACCAGCAGATCGAGTACGCCCGCGCCGACGCCGCCCACCTGCTCCACCTCGGCGAGCGGCTCAAGGAGCGCCTGGCGCAGGCGGGCCGGCTCGAGTGGGCCCAGGAGGAGAGCCGAGCGCTCGAGCGCTCCACCGACGAGCGCGACCTCGACGAGGTCTACCGGCGCCTGCCCAAGGTCGACCGGCTGCGTCCCCGGCCGAGGGCCGTGGCCCGCGAGCTCGTGGAGTGGCGCGACGCCGCCGCGCGCGAGGCCGACCGCAGCGTGCCCTCGGTGATGGCCGACCACGTGCTGATAGAGCTGGCGCGGCGGCGCCCGTCCAGCCGCGAGGAGCTGGGCAACATCCGCGGGCTGCCCGAGGCCACGCTGCACCGCCGCCACCGCGAGCTGCTGGCGGCCATCGAGCGCGGCGCCGAGCGCGAGCCTCCCGAGACCGAGGACCACTCTCCCCCGCCCGACCCGCTGGGCGCGCCGGCCGTGGCCCTGGCCTCGGCCCTGGTGCGCCACCGCTCCCACGAGAGCGGCATCGCCGTCTCGCTCATCGCCACCCAGCCCGAGCTCACGCGCCTGGTGGACGACGTGCGCCGCGGCAACGAGCCGCGCGCCCGCGTGCTGAGCGGCTGGCGCGGCGAGCTGGTCGGATCCGAGCTGCTGGACCTGCTGGACGGCCGCATCGAGCTCTCGGTCGCGTCCGACGGCCTGGGCGTTCGCCGCAGCGACTCATGACGCGGCCGCCGGCCGTCGAGGGGCCCGGAGAGCGCCGCGAGGAGCTGCTGGCGGCCGGCCTGCGGCTGTTCTCCGACCGCCCGTACGACGAGCTGGCCATCGGCGAGATCGCCACCGAAGCGGGCGTGGCCAAGGGCCTCCTCTACTACTACTTCGGCAGCAAGCGCGGCTTCTACGTGGCCATCGTTCAGGCGGCGGCGCGCGAGCTGGGGGCCCGGCTGGACCCCGATCACTCGCTCGCGCCCGCCGAGCGCCTGCGCCAGGCGCTGGACGCCTACCTCGCCTATGTCGACGAGCACTCCGCCGGCTATCGCACGCTGCTGGCCGGGGGCCTGGGCTCCGACCCCGAGGTGCGCTCCATCCGCGACGCCCAGCGCGCGTTCGTCATCGGCCTGATCCTCGACGGCATCTCCCAGCCGCGCGATCCCGCGCCCGCCCTGCGAGCGGCGCTCGAGGGCTGGCTGAGCTTCGTCGAGGGCGCCAGCCTGGACTGGCTGCTGCGCCGCGACCTGAGCCGCGACGACATGCGCCGCCTGCTGATCGCCGCGCTGGGCGGCGCGCTGGAGGCTGCCCGCGCGGCCGATCCGTCCCTCGACGTCGACCCCGGCGTGGTGGGCCCGGCGGCGGGATGACGCCGGGGCCCGAGGAGGCGGCCGCCGCCGCGGTCGACCCGCAGGCGCTCGCCGCCGACCTGGGCGCCCTGATCCGCATCCCCTCGCTCACCGGGGACGAGGCGGCGGCCATGAGCGCCCTGGCGGCGCTCGCGGAGGCTCGGGGCCTGGAGGCCCAGGTCCACGAACACGATCTGGCCGCGCTGCGGGCCGACCCGGGCCATCCGGGCGAGGAGGCTCCCAGGGAGCGGCTCTTCGGCGCGACCGCGACGCTGGGCGGGCCGGCGGACGGGCCACGGCTGTGCCTCAACGGCCACCTCGACGTGGTCGGGCCGGGCGAGGCGCCGTGGAGCTTCGACCCCTGGGCGGGCGACCTGGTCGACGGCTGCGTGCGCGGGCGCGGGAGCGTGGACATGAAGGGCGGAGTGGCCGCCGGCCTGCACGCGATGGCAGCGGTCGCGCGGGCCGGGTTGCGCCCGGCGGGCGACGTCGTCCTCCAGGCCGTGGGGTCCGAGGAGGACGGCGGGCTGGGGACCTTCGCCGCCCTGCGGCGCGACGCGGCGTTTCACGCCTGCGTGATTACCGAGCCGACGGGCTTCGAGGCCGTCTGCGCCCAGGCCGGGTCCATCACCTTCGAGGGCGAGGTCCCCGGCGTGGCCGCGCACGCCGCGCTGCGCCGGGAGGGCGTATCGGCGATCGACCGCTACATGGAGGTGCACGCCGCCCTGCGCGAGCACGAGCGCCGGATCAACTCGGCGGTGGAGCACCCGCTCATGCGCGAGCTCGACCTGCCCTACCCGGTGTCCGTGGGCACCGTCCAGGCCGGCACGTGGGCAAGCACTGTGCCCGACCGCCTGCGCTTCTCCGGGCGGGCCGGGGTGCCCGTGGACCAGACCCCGGAGGACGCGCGCGCCGACGTGGAGCGCGTCGTGGCGGCCGCCTGTCCCGAGGCCGTGCTGAGCTTCTCCGGCGGGCGCTTCGCGCCGGGCGCCACCGCGCCCGGCGATCCGTTCGTGGCCCTGGTGCGCGACGCGTTCGAGGCCCAGACGGGCCGGCGTCCCCGGCTCAGGGGCGTTCCCTGGGGAGCGGACATGCGGCTGTTCTGCGAGCGCGCGATCCCGTGCGTGATGATCGGGACCGCCGGCATCGAGCGAGCCCACGCGGCCGACGAGCGCGTGCGCCTGGACGAGGTCGTCGCCCTGGCTCGCGCGCTGGCCCGGCTGATCGCGCGCTTCGGCGCGGCGGGTTAGCGCTTGACCGGCGAGGCGGTGAACGTCGTGTCGCCCGTGCAGAGGTAGATGATCACCGCGGGCATCGGGTAGGTCGGGATGAGGAACGAGAAGCTCAGGTGCAGCTTGCCGCTGAGGCGGCCGTTCGGGCCGGCCTTCAGAGTCGTCTCGTAGTGCTTGGTGACCTTGCTGTAGTACATGGCGGGCTTCTGGAGATCCTCGAACGTGACCTTGCGCCCGACGATCTCGTAGCCCGGCGGGGTGTAGATCTCGGCGCCGGCGATCGGCTGGCGGTCGGTCCGGTTGGACGGCAGGCAGACCGTCGGGGCCATAGTGGAGATCCACCACACCCGGTTGCCCTGGCGCTTGAAGGTGATCGTGTGCCCACCCTTGGTCTTGCCCCTGTAGCTCACCGTCTTGGCGGCCAGCGCGGGGGCGGCGGCCAGGACCGAGAGGGCGGCGGTGAGGGCGGCGATCCGTGCGGTGCGCGTCATGTACTCGTCTCTCTCCTTGAGGGATGAACCGTGCGATCGCCAGCCTGTCCGCCGCGCGGGGCGCGCACATCGTGGTCACCCCCAAACGTCGCCCCCAAGGTTTGGCCCGTCCGACCCCCTTAGGCTGGCCCGCATGGACTACGCCAACCTCAGCTACGAGCAGGACGGGCACGTCGTCACCCTCACCTACGACCGGCCCGAGCAGCACAACGCGATCAACCGCGAGATGGCGGCCGAGCTGCACCTCGCCTGGCGGCGCTTCCGCGACGACGACGAGGCTTTCGTCCTCGTCATCACCGGCGCGGGCGAGACCACGTTCTGCGCCGGGTGGGACCTGGCCGACGCCGCGGCGCTGGCGGAGCTGGGCGACTTCGACGCCTTCCGGGTGAGCCTCTACGACGACCCGGGGCCGTGCGGCTACACCCGCCGCGTGGACGTCTTCAAGCCCGTGATCGCGGCCGTCAACGGCGGCGCGTTCGCCGCCGGCCTGGAGACGGCGCTGCTGGCTGACATCCGCATCGGCGCCGCCAACGCGGAATTCGGGGCGCTCGAGCGGCGCTGGAACATCGTCGGCGGGGATGGCATGACCGTCCGCCTGCCGCTCGTCGTGGGCTACGCCAAGGCGATGGAGCTGATCGTCACCGGGCGGCGGATCGACGTGCGGGAGGCCGAGCGGATCGGCCTGGTCAACGAGGTCGTGCCCGAGGGTGAGGCGCTGGCCCGCGCCCAGGAGCTGGCGCGGGAGATCTGCGAGCTGCCCCAGGGCGCGATCCGCTCGGACAAGGAGAGCATCGTGCGCGGCGTCGGGCGCACGCTGGAGGAGCGCCTGCGGATCGAGGCCGAGATGACGATCTCCATGTTCATGCGCCGCGACTCCCACACGATCGGCGCGGGCGCGTTCAAGGAGCGCCGGCGCCCGGAGTGGCCGAACCACGGGCTGTGAGAGAGTGCGGCCCATGGCACGCGTGGGCACCGCCGTCTTCTGGATCTTCGCCGGGGTGATGCACTTCGTCATCCCCCGCCAGTACGAGGCGATCGTGCCGCCTCCGCTCGACGAGCGCCGCCGCGAGGTCGTGGTGGCCAGCGGGATCGCCGAGCTGGCGGGCGGCCTGGCCGTGCTCTCGCCCCGGACCCGGCGCGGCGCGCGCTGGTGGCTGCTGGCCACGCTCGCCGCCGTGTACCCGGCGAACATCTTCATGGCGGTGCGCTCCGAGCGCTTCCCGCAGGTTCCGCCGCCGCTGCTGTGGGCCCGGTTGCCCCTGCAGTTCGTTTTCGCCTGGCTCACCTGGCGCGGCACCGAGTGACGCTCCACTAGCCTGCCTTTCGTGCGGAGGGTGTGTGCAGGGATGGCGATCGCGCTGGCCGGCTGGCTGGTGCCGGCGCTGGGCGCCCCGGCGGCCAACGCCGCCCGGACCTGCCAACCCCCGGCGGGCGGGGACTGGGAGCGGGCCGGGCCGGCCGACGAGGGCATGGACGCGGCCAAGCTTGCGGACGCGATGGACTACGGGACCTCGCAGCTCAGCTTTGCCGTGCGGGTCTACCGGCGCGGCTGCCTCGTGGCCGAGGACCGCGGCGCGCCGGTCAACCGCACCCAGACCTACGAGAGCTGGTCGATGGGGAAGTCCGTCACGGCCCTGATCTTCGGCCGGGCGATGACGCTGGGGCTGATCTCGCCCGACGACCCGGTGGGAGCCCTGTTCCCCGAGGCCGACCGGGCCCATGGCGCGATCACCATGCGCGACCTGCTCACCCAGACCTCGGGCCTGGCCTGGAACGGGCTGCGGGACTACAACATCTTCACGCAGCCCGACCGGGTGCGTGACGCCCTCACGCTCCCGATCGCCCACCCTCACGGGACGTACTTCGAGTACGCGCAGAGCCCGGTGTCGCTGCTCGCCGCGGCCGTCGGGCGGTCCCTGGGAACCAAGACGCCCGGGGCCGTCCAGGGCTTCGGCCAGCGCGAGCTGTTCGACCGGCTGGGCATCCCCGCCGACCGCTGGTTCTGGAACCACGACAGCGCCGGCAACGTGGGCGGGTTCTGGGGCGTGAACATGCGCCCCGACGACTTCGCGCGGCTGGGAGAGCTGCTGCGGCGCGGCGGCCTGTGGCGCGGGCGCCGGCTGCTCTCCAAGCAGTTCGTCAGCGAGGCCATCACGCCCTCCGCCACCAACGGCTGCTACTCGTGGCTGATCTGGGTCAACGCCGCCGCTCCCTGCGTCGGCCCGACGATCACCGACCGGCCGGTCTCCAACACTCGCGACTTCCCGGACATGCCCGCCGACATGTACCGCTTCTCCGGCCTGTTCGGGCAGCTGGTGACGATCTTCCCCTCCCAGGACCTGCTCGTCGTTCGCACGGGGCAGGACCCGGGGCTCGTGTTCGCCGGCGGGTCGGATTGGGAGCACGAGCTCTACCGGCGCATCCTGGGCTCCATCACCGACCAGCAGATCACGCCGCCCGGGCCGGCCCCGATGGGCCCGGCGCAGCCCAACGCCGACTATGGCTTCCAGACCTCGCTCACCCATCCCGACGAGTACTCCAAGGGCGTCTCGCAGGACCCGCTGCCGCCCGCCGGCCCCGGCCGGGCCCGCGCCGCGCGCCTGCGCCTGGCCCGCACGCGCGCCGGGTCCGACGGCACCGTGCTGGCGCGGCTCGCCTGCCCGCCGCGCTGGACCGGGACCGCTCCGGCGCGGTGCGCGGGAACGGCCACCCTGGAGGGCGCGCGCCGCGCCCTGGCCTACCGGCTGAAGCCCGGTCGCGAGGCTCTGCTGCGCTTCCGGCTCACGGCAGCGCGGCTGAGCGCCCTGCGCCGCGCCGGGCATTCCTCGCTCGCGCTGAGCGCGGTGAACCGCGATCCCGGCGGGGGCACGCCGGCGCGGATCACGGTCTCCCTGACGCGGCCCTAGGGGGAATCCCCAATAGGCAGGGCGCGCGGTTCGCGGCACCCTGCCGAGCATGGAATCGACCTCCCCCACCACTCCCTCCTCCCCTCCCCCTCGCCGCCTCGTCCGCTCGCGGGGCAACCGCGTTCTGGCCGGCGTGTGCGGCGGCATCGCCGACTACCTGGGCGTCGACGCGTTCTACGTCCGGGTCGCCGCCGTGGCGTCGCTGTTCCTCGCCGGGCTCGGCGCCCTCCTCTACCTGGGCGCGCTCCTGCTCGTGCCCGAGGAGGACGGCGGCGCGCTCGCCGACACCTCGACCAAACGCGGGCGCCTGCTGGCCGCCGTCGGCGTGGTCGCCCTCGTCGCCGCCGCCGCCCTGCTGCTCTCGGGCGCCGCCTTCGGCGCGGTCTGGCTGCTGCTGCCGCTCGGCGTCCTGGCGCTCGTCGGCCTGTTCGTCTGGTGGATGTCCTCCGGCCAGGGGCTCAGCGACGACTGGCGCACGCTCCTGCGCCGCAGCGTGCTCGGCCTGGCCATCCTCGCCGGCTCGATCGCGGTCTTCGTCGCCGGGTTCTGGGCCACCGGGACCGGCGGCGGGACCGTGGCCGCGGCCCTGGCCATCGGCGGCGGCGTGGCGATCCTGGTCGGTGCCTTCGTGCGCCCGGTACGCCCGCTCGTGGTCCCCGCCCTCGCTCTCGCCCTGGGCGTGGGCTTCGCCGCCGCCACCGACGTCGACCTGCATGGGGGCGTCGGCGACCGCGAATACCGCCCGCGGGCCGGCGTCGACGTGCGCGACCACTATCGCCTCGGGGCCGGGCGCCTCGTCGTCGACCTGCGCGACGCGGACCTGCCGCGCGGCGACGTGCCACTGCGCATGGACCTGGGCATGGGCCAGGCCGTGCTCGTGGTGCCCAAGCGGGTCTGCGTGGCCACTCACGCCACGGCGGGCGCGGGCCAGGTCGACTTCTTCGACCACGGCAGCGGCGGCCTCGACGTCGACTTCGAGGACCGGCCGGCCGCCGCTCCGACGACGACGCGGGTGGTGCTGGACGCCGACGTCGGCCTGGGCGCGATCCAGGTCCAGCACGACGACCCCGACCAGCGCCACTGGCACGACCGTCACGGCGAACCCGGAAACCGCGCCTGCACGGATGCGAAGGCCTGACCCCCCGAGCCTCGTCGCCGGCCTCGCCATCACCGGTTTCGGAGTCGTGCTCCTGCTCGATCAGCTCGGGTCGCTCGACCTCGGGTTCGCCGCCCTGGGGCCGATCGCCTTCGCCGTCATCGGCGGGATCCTGCTGGCGAACGGGCTGAGCCGCGGCGAGTGACCGCGCGCCCGTGGCCCGCGCTGGGAACATGAACGCCATGGCCGCCACGAGCGCACCCCGCCGGACCCGGCTGCGCCGCGATCCTCGCGGCGAGTGGCTCGGCGGTGTGTGCGCGGGGATCGCCCGGGAGCTGCGCGTCGATCCGCTCATCGTCCGCGTGGCCTTCGTGGCCGCGGCCGTGGCCGGCGGGATCGGCGTCGTCGTGTACCTCCTGGCCTGGGCGTTCACGCCCGCGCTCGACGGCAGCGCCCCCGCCCTGCGGCTGCGGACCGGGCGCGGTGCGGTCGAGGTCGCGCTCGGCGTCGGGTTCCTGCTCCTCAGCGCCCTGCTGGTGCTGCGCGCCACGGGGATCTGGTTCTCCGACGTGATCGTGTGGCCGCTCGTCCTGGTCGGCGCCGGCGGTGCGCTGCTATGGCGCCAGTCGCTCGGCAGCCCGGCCATCCCCCCGCCGGACACACGGCCCGAGTCAGCTCCGGCCCCGCCCGACGCCCCGACCGAGCGGGCCCGGGCCGTGTCGCGCACCGGGCTGGGCACCGTGCTCGTCATCGCCGCCGGATTGGCCTTCCTCCAGTCGACGGGCGCGCTGTCCGCGGCGCGCGACGTGCTGCTCACCGCGCTCGTGGCGGCGATCGTGCTCGGCGTGATCTTCGCTCCCTGGGTGGTGCGCCTCGTGCGTTCGCTCGGAGCGGAGCGCGCCGAGCGCGTGCGCTCGCAGGAGCGGGCCGAGATGGCCGCGCACCTGCACGACTCCGTGCTGCAGACGCTGGCCCTGGTGCAGAAGCGCGCGGACGATCCGGCCGAGGTCGCGGCGCTCGCCCGCCGGCAGGAGCGCGAGCTTCGCACCTGGCTGTCGGGCCGGGGCGCCGCGGTGCCGGGAGAGCGGCGCCTGGAGGCCGCGCTCGAGGCCGTGGCCGCCGACGTCGAGCGTGAGCACCACATCGCCGTGGACGTCGTGGCCGTGGGCGACGCCGAGCTCGACGAGCGCGGCGAGGCCCTGGTGGCCGCCGCCCGAGAGGCGATCGTCAACGCGGCGAAGTTCGGTCAGGGCTCGCCGGTCTCGGTCTACGCCGAGGCCGGCGAGAAGCAGACCACGGTGTTCGTGCGCGACCGCGGCCCCGGCTTCGATCCCGGGTCCGTGCCCGAGGACCGCCGCGGCGTGCGTGAGTCGATCGTCGGGCGCATGGAGCGCCACGGCGGCCGCGCCGCGATCACCGCGGTTTCCGGCGAGGGAACCGAGGTGGAGCTGGTGCTGGAGCGCGAGGCGCCGTGAGCCGCCCCCGCGTCGTCGTGGTCGACGACCACCACCTCTTCCGCGCCGGCGTGCGGGCCGAGCTGGACGAGCTGGTCGACGTCGTCGGCGACGCGGCCACCGTCGAGGAGGCGGTCGCGCTGATCCGCGAGACGCGGCCGGACGTGGTCCTCCTCGACGTCCACATGCCCGGGGGCGGCGGCGTGGCGGTGATCGGCGGGTCGAGCGAGGGGGCGCCGCAGACCCGCTTCCTCGCCCTCTCCGTCTCCGACGCCGCCGAGGACGTCATCGCCGTCATCCGGGCCGGCGCGCGCGGCTACGTGACCAAGACGATCGCCGGGCCCGAGCTGGCCGAGGCCGTGCGGCGCGTGGCCGAGGGCGACGCCGTCTTCTCGCCCCGGCTGGCGGGGTTCGTCCTGGATGCCTTCGCCACCGAGCCCGCGCCGCCGCCGGCGGGGGCCGACCCCGACCTCGACCAGCTCACGCCGCGCGAGCGCGAGGTCCTCCAGCACCTGGCCCGCGGCTACATGTACAAGGAGATCGGCCAGCGCCTGGGGATCTCGGTCAAGACCGTCGAGGCTCACGTGTCGGCGGTGCTGCGAAAGCTCCAGCTCTCCAGCCGCCACGAGCTCACGCGCTGGGCGACCGAGCGGCGGCTCGCCTGACCCGCCGCCGGCGCGCGCGCCAGGCCATCACGCCGCCCACGCCCACGGCGATGACCGCCAGCGCGGCCAGGATCGGCGCCAGGAAGGCGCCGGCCGTGAGCACCCCCGACGTCGCGTCCTCGCCCAGGGACAGGAAGGGGTTGGCCATGGCCCCGGTCGTGGCGGTCGACGCGGCCCGCAGGGCGGCGCGGGCGAGGTGGATCGCCCCCGCCGTCGCTCCCCCGGCGACCACGGTGAGCAGCGTCGGGATGTCGGTGTGCTCGCCCGCGTTGCCCGTGAGCAGCGCCGCTCCCGACAGCGGCGCGATCACCGTTCCGGCGACGTGCAGCGTGTGATCGAGCGCGGGCACCTTGTCCCCCACGAAGTCGAGCACGAGCAGGACGCCCAGCACGATGAGCCCCCGTGTGGTCGAGAGATCGTCGAAGGGCGCGGCCAGGTCGACCGCACCCACCCGGTCCAGCAGGGCGGCGACGAACAGCGGGAGCCAGGCGTTCAGCCCGGCCGCGCCCGACAGGCCGAAGCCCGCCAGGACGCTCCCGACGGCGGTCGTCGGGTCCACTCAGGCGGCTTTCCTCACGCCGCTCCCAGCTGGGCCGTCAGGCCGGCCACGTCGACGACGTTCCAGTGCTCGGCGATCCGCCCGTCCCGGTAGCGGACGAAGTCCATGACGCGAATGGTCGCCCTCCGGCCGGTCGGAGGCACCCCGAGGAACTGGACCTCCTCGACGAAGCGCCGCTGGGACGCCGCGCTCGCTTCCATCTTCCCGTCCTCCTCGGTCGCGTTCATCCTAGATACGGGCGACCAGCGCTGGTGGATGTTTCAGCCTGTCGCGAGCTGAATGGCCAGGGTCGCGGCGACCGCGGCCAGGCAGTAGAGGTGGTCCCGGAACACACCACGGGCCAGCCGGCCCTGCACGGCCGGAGGGTCGGCGCGGGCGCCCAGCCGCACGGCGCTGCGGACCGTGTGCGAGGCGGCCAGGCCGACCGCCGACCCGACGAGCGCCAGCGAGACCCAGCCGAGCCAGAGCGGATCGTCAGCGCGGGCGATCTGCGCGATCACGGCGGCGAGCGTGGCCAGCATGACGGCGGCCACGAGGCGGTTCATCGGCCGCGCGTCCGTCGTCACGCGGCGGTAATAGCCGGCGATGGAGGCCAGCGCAGCCTCCGGCACGTCCTCGACGCGGTGCCCGCGCACCTGCACGTCATGCATGAGGTCGAACCACAGGACCGCAACGAGAAACCCGGCCCCGGCGCAGATCGCAGCGCTCACGCCCGCGATCGTATCCGCGTCGCGCCGCGCGGTTTCCCGCCGCTGATCGGAGTTTGTCTCGCATGGCGCGACAAACTCCGATCGGCGGTCCCCGTCGGGGCTAGCCGCCGTAGCGTGCGAGCAGCGGGTCCGAGCCCTCGAACTCGTCGCCGCCCATCGCGCCGACCGTGACGATCCGGCCCGCCGGGTCGATCAGCAGTCCCGTGTAGGCCGACATGCCGCCGTCCGGGCCCGGGACGCTGGGCTCGAAGACCTGGTTGAACACGCCGGCCGGGCGGCACACGTTCTCCGCGCCGAGCGGTCCGGGTGTGGGCGGGCTGAACGCCGGGTCGAGCGCCCCCGCGGAGTCCAGCCGCACCAGCGAGGCGCAGGCCGGGCCGAGCCCGAAGCCGCCGGTGACGACGGCCCGGCCGGCCGAGTCCACGCGCATGGCCGTCGAGTCGGGGAATCCGGCGAAGCCGGCCACGCCCGCGTCGCCGAAGGCCGGATCGGGATCGCCGGCGGCGGTGAAGCGGGCCACGTACATGCCGTCGCGCAGCCGCGTGCCACCCGAGCTCACCCGGCCGGTGCGGAAGTCGCCGCCCGTGAGCAGCACCCGGCCGGCCGCGTCGAGCGCCACGGCGTGGCCGGTGGCGCCGCGTACGCGGGCCGCGCCCCCGGCGCCGAAGCTGCGGTCGATCGAGCCGCCCCTGGTCAGGCGCAGGACCGAGGCCGTCGTCCCGCTTGTGCCCGAGGCCAGGATCCGCCCGGCGCGATCGAGCACCACTCCGCTCAACCGGTCCGCGCCCGGGCCGAGGTCGACCAGCGTGACGCCCCGGTGCCCGAAGGCCCGGTCCACCCTCCCGTTCGAGCGCAGCAGCACGAAGGCCGACCGGCCGCCCGACTGGCCGACGACGAGCAGGCGGCCGCCCGAGCGGGCGACCAGCCCGGCCGCGGAGTCGACCCCGGTTCCGGCGGAGACCAGCACCGCGCCATCGCCGCCGAACGACCGGTCCAGGCGTCCCGACGCCGTGTACCGGACGAGGAGCATCCGCCCGTGGCCGGCTCCCGCGAGGACGAGACGCCCGTTGGGCTGGCGCAGCAGCGCGGCCGCGCTCTCGCTGCCGCCGCGCAGGTCGGTCTGGACGAAGCCGTGGCTGCCGAAGGTCCGGTCCAGCCGGCCGGCGGAGGTCATGCCGAACAGCGCCACGTGGTTCGAGGCCGGAGCGCCCGCCCCGCGGCCGTAGACGCGCACGGTGGCGGCTCCCACGAGTCGCCCGCCGGGCTGGCGGATGACTCCGGCGCCCACGGCGTCGCGCAGCAGCGTGTCCCCGCGCGTGGCGCTCAGCCGGGCGAAGGCGAGGCCGTTGCTGCCGAAGGCCGAGTCACGCACGCCCGGGACGGCGCCGGCGGGGGCGGCGAGCCCGAGCCCGAGCAGGCCGGAAACGGCGAGAGCCGCGGCGATGCGGTGGCGAATGGTCATTAACCCTCCAAGCAATCAACGCTCCGGCACCCCGGGAAGTAGCGGCACGGGACTGGCGCGGACGGGCCGGGCGTGGGCACGCCCACCGTCGTCAGCGTCGGCGACTCGGCGATCTCCGGCGAGGCCGGGCGCTGGGCGGGCAACACCAACGACAGCTCGTCGAAGGTCGACGCGCTGGGCTCCACGGCGTACTGGACACGGGCAGCGGCGAGGCGATTTCCGGCTGCCACCGTTCCAAGGCCGCCGAGATCCACATCGGCGGCGGCGTGGCCTCCGCCAACCTCGCCTGCTCGGGCGCGCGCACGTACACGCAGCCCTACAACTCCGACGACGACTTCAAGCCCGGCCTGGATTTCTACGACGACGGCGCCGGCCACATCGGCCAGGCCAAGGCCCTCCAGCAGTACGCGTCCACGCACAACGTGAAGGTCGTCGTGGCGCTCATCGGGGCCAACAACTACGGCTTCGCCGACATCGTCGAGCAGTGCGTGGTCGACTGGTACTACTCGCCGTCGTGGGCGCGCGACTACTGCAACGACGACTCGAGCATCGCCTCGCGCTTCACGGCGGCCAACCAGTCGGCGATCACCGGCCAGGTGGCGGGCGGCTTCCAGAACCTGCGCACGGCGATGCGCAACGCGGGCTACGGCGACACGTCGTGGAAGCTGCTCGCCCAGACGTACTCGTCGCCGATCCCGCGGGGCTCGGGGATCCGCTACCCGGAGACGGGCTACACCCGCCAGACCACTGGCGGCTGTGGCATGTGGAACCGCGACGCCGACTGGGCCAACGACACCGTCGTGCCCGCGCTGAACAACTCGGTCCGCAACGGCGCCGCCCAGTCCGGTCTGGGGAACGTCGCGATCTTCGACGCCCAGAGTGCGTTCGCCGGCCGGCGGCTGTGCGAGAACACGGTCGGCCTGCTGGAGGAGCGTGGCATCGCGAGCTGGACGTCGCCCGGCGCGGTGGACAACACCGAGTGGGTGTCGCAGATCCGCACCAGCTCGACGATCGGCGGGCCCTACCAGCTCCAGGAGGACCTGCATCCGAGCTACTGGGGCCAGAAGGGCCTGCGCAACTGCCTGCGCCAGGCCTACAACGGCGGCAGCCCGCGCGGCGGGACCTGCGCCCACGGCACGGGGCTCAACGCCAACGGCGAGCCGAACATGACCTTCGGCTAGCCGCGCGCGGCCGAGGCGTACCAGCGGCAGTACCGGTGGCCGTTGCGGATCCAGCAGCGGCGGTATCCGGACCAGCCGGTGGAGACGTTCATCGACGCCGCCGTCCTCGAGGCGGCGGTGCCGGTGGACGCCGTCGCGGCATTGGCCGGGCCGGCGGCGGTGGCGCCGGCGCCGAGGCTGACGGCGGCGAGGGCGATGGCGAGAGCGGAGCGCGAGGTGGTCATGGGTCAACCGTAGGAGCCCCCGCGCCGCGCGTCTGTCGCGGCCACGACACTCACCGGGTAAGGGGTCAGACCCCTGGGGGCGCTAACGAGCCGGGCGGGCCAGCCGGTCGACCAGCGCCGCGACCGCCCCGGCCACCTCGGGGGACATCTCCTCGCCCAGACCGAAGCGGGCGCCCTCGATCCCGTAGATCTCCAGGCGCGCCGGCAGGCGCTCCAGCGCCCGGCCCAGCTCCACGGCCTCGCCCACGCCCACCGCGTGCGTGGACGCCGCCTGGAAGAGGGCCACCGGGAGCGGCCCGGCGAGCGCGTCGTGGTGGTGCAGCGTCCCCGGCGCCGCGCCCGAGGACACGGCGTCGACCACGATCGCCTCCTCCGCGCCCTCCCAGGCGTCGAGCAGCCGCGACGGCTCGCCCTCGCACTCCACGACCCGCACGCCTTCCCCCACCCGCTCGCCCAGCCTGCTCGCCACCTCGAGCCCAGCGGCGTCGTCGCCCCGGAAGGCGTTGCCGACGCCAATCACCACCCGCAAAGGCCGCTCAGCCCCGGTCGACGGTGAAATCGAGGAAGTGCGTGGCGCAGGAGATGCAGGGGTCGTAGTTGCGGATGGCCTGCTCGCAGCGCAGGCCCAGCTCCTCGTCGGGCAGGTCGGCGTGGCGGGTGACGAATCCCCGCAGGTCGTCCTCGATCGTCGCCTGGTTCTGCGACGTGGGCGGCACGATCTGAGCGTCGAGGATCACGCCGTCGGCGTCGAGCTCGTAGCGGTGGTAGAGCATCCCCCGCGGGGCCTCGGTCCAGCCGTGGCCCAGGCCGGCCCTGGGCTCGACGGGCACGAACGAGCGGTCGGGCTCCTCGTAGGAGTCGATCAGCGCGAGCGCGTCGTCGAGCGCGTGCACGATCTCCACCATCCGCACGACGATGGAGCGGAACGGGTTGCGCACGACCGGCTCCAGGCCGATCCCCTGGGCCGCCGCCCGCGCCGCCGGCGAGAGCCGGTCGCCGTTCAGCGCGTGCCGCGCGATCGGCCCGGTGAGGTAGTTGCCGCGCTCGCGCACGCTGCTGTGCAGCGCGTTGGAGTGGGCGACATGCGACTCCTCGAACACCTCGTTGAACTGAGCCGCGGCGATGTCGAGGCCCGCAGTCGAACCGACCCGCCCACGTTCGAGCGGGTACTCCTCGGGGTCGACGAGCGACACGAGCTCCGGATCATCCTCGTACTCGGGGAAGGGCAGCCCGGCGATCACGGGTACGGCGGCGATCGCCAGCTCCAGGGAGCGCGCCACCCGCTCGCGCAGCTCGCGCACCGCCGCCCGGCGCGGGGCCTTGTAGAAGCCGCCGACACGGACGTTGATGGGGTGGATCTCGCGGCCGCCCAGCGTGGACAGGATCTCGTTGCCCGTCTTCTTGATCGTCAGCGCCTGCTCGACCAGCTCGCGGTGGCCGTCGTTGGCCATCTCCACCGCGCCCTGGTAGCCGAGGAAGTCGGGCGCGTGGAGCATGAAGACGTGCAGGGCATGGCTCTCCAGCCACTCGCCGCAGTACAGGAGCCGGCGCATCAGGCGGATCGGCTCGTCGACCTCCACGCCGCAGGCATCCTCGATCGCCAGGCAGGCGCTCATCTGGTAGGCGACCGGGCAGATCCCGCAGATCCGCGCGGTGATGTCGGGAGGCTCGGTGAACTTGCGGCCCCGCAGGAAGGCCTCGAAGAAACGCGGAGGCTCGTAGATCTGGAGCTGCACCTCCTCGACCTCGCCGTCGCGCATCCGCACGTGCATCGCGCCCTCGCCCTCGACGCGCGCCAGCGCGTCGACCTTGAGCGTGCGCTGCTCGCTCACCGCGCCTCCCGCGCGGCCGCCGCCTCGCGGTGGGTCTCGGAGTTCGCGTAGAACAGGCGAAAGGCGCGCACGATGTCGGCGTCGTCCTGGCCCAGGTGCTCGTACCAGCCGCTCAGAGACTCCGTATTCGGCGCCTCCATCGGCCCGTAGCAGCCGTAGCAGCCGCGGTCATAGGACGGGCACAGCGCGCCGCAGCCGGCGTGCGTCACGGGGCCCAGGCACGGCGTCCCGTGCGCGACCATCACGCACACGTTGCCCGCGCGCTTGCACTCGATGCACACGCTGTGCGCCGCGATCGCCGGGCGGCGCCGGTTGACGAACGCGCTCAGCACCTCCAGCAGCTGGCGCTTGTTGATCGGGCAGCCCTGGAGCTCGAAGTCGACGGGCACGTGGTCGGCGATCGCCGTGGACGTCTCCAGGGTCGAGACGTACTCCGGCGTGGCGTAGACGACGCTGAGGAAGTCGCCGACGTCGGCGAAGTTGCGCAGCGCCTGGATGCCGCCCGACGTGGCGCAGGCCCCGATGGTCACGAGGGCCTTCGACTGGCGGCGGACCTCGAGTATGCGCTCGGCGTCGTGCGGGGTGGTGATCGAGCCCTCGACCAGCGAGACGTCGTAGGGCCCGGCGACCTCCTCCCGCGTGGCCTCGAGGAAGTAGGCGATCTCGACCTCGCCGGCCAGCGCCAGCAGCTCGTCCTCGAGGTCGAGCACGCTCAGCTGGCAGCCGTCGCAGGACGAGAACTTCCACACGGCCAGCTTGGGGCGCTCGCGGCTCACAGCTCGCGCACCTCCATCATGGCCTCGGCCACGTCCCAGCGGAACACCGGGCCGTCCTTGCAGATGAACGCGGGGCCGAGCTGGCAGTGCCCGCAGTGGCCGATGGCGCACTTCATGCTGCGCTCCATCGAGACGTAGATCCCCGACGCCGGCACGCCGCGCTCGCGCAGCCCCGCGGCCGTGAAGCGCATCATGATCTCGGGGCCGCACATGATCGCCACCGTCTCGGGCGGGTCGAAGGACGCCCGGGGGATCAACTTCGTGACCAGGCCCACCCGACCGTGCCAGCTCTGCGGCGCGGCGTCCACGGTGACGTCGACGTCGACGTCGAAGCGCCCGCGCCAGTGCTCGAGCTCCGACACGTAGAGCAGCTCCTCGGGCGAGCGCCCGCCGTAGAGGATCGAGACCCGGCCGTACTCGTCGCGGTTCTCGAGGACCTGGAGGACCGCCGGGCGCACCGGCGCCAGCCCGATTCCCCCGGCCACGATCACGACGTCCTTACCCACGGCCGCCGCCATCGGCCAGCTCGTCCCGAACGGGCCTCGCAGCCCCAGCTCCTCGCCCGGCTCCACGGCGCAGATGCGCTCCGTCGTCGCCCCGATGGCCCGCACGGTGTGGGTCAGCCCGTCGGTGCCGATCTCGCTGACGGAGATGGGTACCTCCCCCGCGCCGAAGACGTAGAGCATCGCGAACTGGCCGGGCTCGAAGCCGTGGCCACCGTGGCGCTCGCGCGGCTCGATCTCCAGGGTCCAGGTGTCGGCCGTGTCCTGGCGCTTGCTCAGAACGCGCCACGGCGCGGGCGTCATCGCCCGCGGCAGGGCGGCGGCCTCAACCGCCCGCGACATGTCCGTACACGTCGAGCAGCCGCAGCCGCGTGGCCTGGAGACGCTCGGTGAGCACCTCGGCGAAGCGCTTCATCAGGTCGTAGCCCAGCGCCGGATCGTCGTCGCACTTGCCGCGCAGGCAGCCGCCGTCGAAGGCCACCGTGCGCACGACCCCGATCGCCCGCGCGTCGAACTCCGTCTTGTAGGGCGGGAACAGCCACGACCAGCCGAGGAGATCGCCGTCGTCGAGGGTCTCGATGACCAGGGGTCCCCGTTGAGGGACGAACGTCTCCAGCGCCACCGTCCCGTGGCGGATGACGAAGAACGTGTCGGCCGGCTCGCCCGCGCGCATCAGAGTGTCTCCGGCCTGGAACGAGCGGTTCTCGCCGCAGCCCGCGATCAGCTCGAGCCGGTCGGCGGTGAGGCCCGAGAACGCCGGGATCTCGGTCATCAGCTCATCGATCGTCCGCATGGCCCTCCCCGTCGGTCGCGCGTATGGCCGCCGCCTCCTCGGTGATGTCGATCGCCACCGGGCACCAGGCGATGCACCGCCCACAGCCCACGCAGCCCGAGGTGCCGAACTGGTCGATCCAGGTGGCGAGCTTGTGCGTCATCCACTGGCGGTAGCGCGCCTTGGTCGAGCGGCGCACGGGGCCGCCGTGGACGTAGGAGTGGCCGAGCGTGAAGCAGGAGTCCCACACGCGGGTGCGCTCGGCCTCGGAACCCGTGAGGTCGGTGACGTCCTCCACGTCGCTGCAGAAGCAGGTCGGGCAGACCATCGTGCAGTTGCCGCAGCTCAGGCAGCGGTCGGCGACCTCCTCCCAGCGCGGATGCTCGAGGTTGCGGTACAGCAGGTCCTTGATCCCGTCCGTGTCCAGGCTGCGCGTCTGCTGCGCCGCCGCGCGCTCGACCTCGGCCCGCGCGCCCGCCAGGTCGGCCTCGGCCGCTTCGGCGCTCGGGACCTCGCCCAGTACCTCCTCTCCCGCCTCGCTACCCGCCTGAGCGACGAAGCGATGGCCGCCCTCGCCGACCAGCTCGGTGAGCGAGATGTCATAGCCGGTGGTGGCCAGCGGCCCCGTGTCCATCGAGGCGCAGAAGCAGGTGGATGCGGCCTGCCCGCAGTTGACCGCCACGACGAAGGCGTTCTCACGCCGCGCCTCGTAGTCGCGGTCGACGTAGGCGCCGTCCTTGAACACCTTGTCCTGGACGGCGATGGCGTGCAGGTCGCAGGAGCGCACCCCGATGAACGCCTGGCGCGGCGGGTCCGAGCTGGTGTCCTCGACCTCCAGGGTGCCGTCCTTGCCCCGCGTGGCCTTCCACAGGCGCAGCGTGGGCGGGAACAGATGCGACTTCCAGGAGTCCGGCCCGGCGTTGTGGCCGAAGAGCGCCTCGTCGTCGCGCTCGCGCAGCCGGTACGTGCCGCCGTCCTGCTCGTCTCCCACGCCGGCCGGGAGCTCGGCCGCCGTCTCGATCGGCGCGTTGACGATCGCGCCGTCGCTGACGGTCGGGCCGATCAGGGAGTACCCGCGACGGACCAGCGCGGCGAGCAGATCATCGAATCCGGCACGGTCGATGACGCTGGCGTCGCCCACCGGACGAGCGTACTGCTCCTGATGTGTTGTGTGTGAGCGACTCAGGTGGGCGTGCCGCCACCGCCTCCCCCGCCGCCCTCGTCGCCGCACAGGGCCAGCGCCGGGGAATGGGATGCGGCGTTGACCAGGCCCGCGCCGTGCCCGTTGCCGACCTGCATGGCGGCGTCCTTGTGGCGGGCCGGGGGATCGGTGGCCGCCGCGCGTCAGGCTCGCGCGCGGCGCGCCCTTCGCCTTGACGAGTTTCACCGTGCAGCGCACGCGCTGTGTTCCGCGAGAGCGGGTGACCTTGCACGTGACCCTGGCGTCGCGCCCCGCCGGGCCTCGCGCGCCCGTGGCGCCGGTGTCGCCCTTGGCGCCGGTCTGGCCGGCCCCGCCCGGATTGCCCTGCGGGCCCGGGTTGCCCTGCGGGCCCTGCGGCAGCGACCCGCCGGTCCCGGTCAGGGTCGCCGGCGCGACGCCGGGGGTGGAGTTCGCCCGGAAGTTGAAGTTCACGGTGGCCGTGCGGGCGCCGGTGGCGGAGGGCGAGAAGCGCAGCGCCACCGTGCACGAGCCGCCGGTGGCCACCGTCACCCCGGTGCACGAGTTCGACGTGATCGCGAAGTCGTCGGCGTTGGTCCCGGAGATCGTCACCGAGTCCACATGCGCCGCCGCGCCCTGCGCGGGCACGGAGTACGTCATGGTCACCGGCGCGCCCTGGGTGTTGAGCGCCTGCGTCCCGAAGTTCGCGGTCGAGGGCGCCGCGGCCGCCGGCGGGTACTCGAACGCGCCGATGTCGGCATGGGGCCCGAGGATGCGACCCAGACCGCCGGCGTCCAGCTCGCCGCCGAGAACGCCGGTGTCCGTTCCCGCGTTGGCGACAATTCGCCAACATGCCCGGGCATGGGTCAGACCGGGGCCATCGTGATCCGCCCGGGCGAGGGCGAGACGATCTCCGACCGCGCCGAGCGCAACGTGGTCGTCCTGACCGAGCGGGAGGACATCACGATCACCTGGTCGCGCTACGGCGCCGGCGAGGAGGGCCCGGGCCCGCACATCCATCGCGAGCACGCCGACTCCTTCTACGTGCTCGAGGGAGAGCTGACCTTCGACGTCGGCCGGGAGCTGGAGGCCGTGCGGGCGCCCGCGGGGACGTTCGTCTGCGTGCCGCCCCACGTCGTCCACGGGTTCGGCAACCGCTCCGGCGAAGACGCGCGCTGGCTGAACTTCCACACTCCCGACGGCGGGTTCGCCGAGTTCATGCGCGGCGCGCGCGACGGGCGCGACGTGACCTTCGACAGCTTCGACGCCCCCGCCGACGGCGGCCCCCCGGCCTCGGAGGTGATCGTCAGCGGCCCCGGTGAGGGCGAGCAGACATCCACCGGGCCGCGGCGGGTGTGGATCAAGGGGTCTCGTGCGGAGATCTGCTTCGTGGAGTGGAAGATCGACGGCCCGTTCTCGGGCCCGCCGGTGCACAGGCACGACTCCGGGGTCGACTCGTTCTACGTGATCGACGGCGAGCTGGCGATGACGGTGGAGGGCGACGTGGTGCCGGCGGGCGCGGGCACCCTGGCGTCGGTGCCGCGGGGCGTGCTGCACACCTTCGCGCACCCGGACGGCACCGGGCGCTTCCTCAACATCCACGCGCCCGACAACGGGTTCGCCGACTTCCTGCGCAGCCTCGCCGACTGAGTCAGCCCTCCAGGCCGGGCAGCCAGTCGCGGATGGCCCGCACGAGGGCGGCGGGGTCCTTCTTGAGCCCGTGGTCGCCCTCGACCGCGATCACGGTCCGGCCCCCGGCGGCCGGAGGCATCCCGAAGGGATCGCTGCGCCCCTGGATCACGAGCACCGGCACGCTCACCGCGTCGAGCTCGTCGATGCGGGTCTTCTCCGGGCGCCCGGGCGGATGGACCGGAAACGCCAGGCACAGCACGCCCACAGCTCGCGTCCGGGCCGCCGTCCGGCAGGCCACCCGCGCGCCCGACGAGCGCCCGCCGGCGACCACGGGCAGCCCGCTCAGCTCGTCCGCCGCCAGCTGCTCGGCCACCGCGGTCCAGGCGGCGTCGAGCTGGCGCGCCGGAGCCGGCGAGCGCCGGCCGGCCACCCGGTAGGGCTGCTCGACGACCGCGACGGTGAAGCCCACCCCCAGGGCGGCCTCGGTCGCCCCGAGCAGGTCGGGCGTGTCCACGCCGCCACCCGCCCCGTGGCCGAGCACGAGGGCGCCCTTCGGCCGCGGCACCGGATGCAGGTGGACGCGGGCGGGGCCGTGCGGCGTGTCGCGCTCGAACGTCATTCGTCGCGCCCCAGAGTCGCCCAGATCGCCCGGGCCAGGCCGCCCGCGAGCCGCGCGTCGCTCGACGGCGGCTCGGAGGCCACGTGCTGGGCGGCGAGCCGCTCGACGCCCCAGGCCATCCAGGCGGCCGCGGTGTCCGGATCGAGCCCGGCGGCGATCGTCCCGGCGCGCTGACCGTCGGCGATCCGCTCGCTCAGCAGGCCGGCGAAGCCGTTGACCCGATCGCGCCAGAACGCCGCGACCGCCTCGTCGTAGCCGGCCACCTCGGTGAGCGCGGCCAGCAGGGGCGCGTGTTCGCGCTGCTGGCCGACGATGTCGCCCAGCGCCCGCTCCAGCGCCGGGCGATCGGCGAAGCCGTCGGCCACCCACGCCTCCGCCGTGGCGAACAGCCGGGCCGTGGCCGTCTCGGCCACCCGCATGAGCAGCGCGCTCTTGTCGGGGAAGTAGAGGTAGAAGGTCGAGCGTGCGATCCCGGCCTCGTCGGCGATGCGCTGGACGCCCAGCGTCGTGTAGCCGTGCCCCTCGGCGAGCAGGCGCTCGACGGCGTCGGCGACCTGGCGCACGACCGTCTCGCGGCGCTCGGGCGAACGGCTGGCGCGGCGGGTGACGGACGGCATCAGCCGCCCTCGCGCGGTCCCGGGGTGAACGTGACGGGCAGCGTCAGCAGTCCGTTGGCCCACGTCGAAGGCAGGCGCGCCACGTCGCCGGCGAGCCGCAGATCGGTCAGGCGGCGCGTGACCTCCTCGAAGATCACCCGCAGCTCGAGCCGGGCCAGCCCGGCGCCCAGGCAGAAGTGGCGCCCGCCCCCGCCGAAGGCGTCGTGGTCGGGCTTGACGCGGTGGATGTCGAACGTCTGGGGGTCGTCGAACACGGCCTCGTCGCGCGAGGCGCTGGAGTACCACATCACCACCCGGTCGTCGGCGGCGATGGGCTGTCCGCCCAGCTCCGTGTCGGTCGTGGCCGTGCGGTTGAACCACTGCACGACGCTGGTGTAGCGCAGGATCTCCTCCACGGCGCCCGCCACGAGCGACGGGTCCTCGCGCACCTCCTCCAGCGCCAGGGGATGCTCCAGCAGCGCGTGCATCCCGGTCGCGGTCGTGTTGCGCGTCGTGTCGTGGCCGGCGAAGGCGAGCAGCGCGAAGAACACCAGCAGCTCGGCATCGGTGAGCTCTCGCCCGTCGACGCGGCCGTCGCGCAGGGCGGTGACGATCGAGTCCGAGCGTCCCTCGGCGGTCTGGCGCGCGATCTGCTCGTTCAGGTACTGGCCCATCTCCATGAACACGCCGACGGCGGCGCCCGGCTCGGGGGAGCGCTGCGCGGCCTCGATCTCCGCGGTCCAGCCGAGGAAGCGGGTTAGGTCGGAGTCGGGCAGCTGCATGAGCTCCATGAGCACTCCGAGCGGGACTGGCACGGCGAGGTCGGCGACGAGGTCGGCCTCGCCGCGCTCCACGAAGGCGTCGATCACCCGGGTGACCCGGCGCCGGACCGGCTCCTCGAGCGCGCGCACCGCATGGGGCACGAACGCCCGCTGGAGGATGAGGCGGTACTTCGTGTGCTGCGGCGGGTCCATGAACAGCAGCAGGTTGCGGGCCAGGTCGAGCGGGACGACCTGGTCGGGGTGCAGGAAGATCCCGCGCTCGTGGGAGGAGAACGTCGCGTTGTCCTTGCTCACCGCCTCGACGTCCGCGTGGCGGGTGACGGTCCAGCACCCGGTGCCGTCCCCCAGCTCGTTCCAGCGCACCGGCGCCTCCGCGCGCATCCGGGCGAACAGCTCGTGCGGCGGGCCGTCGGGATGCCAGCGCAGGTCGAACAGGTCCACGTCCGCGAGGTCCACGATCGTCGGACACTCTATACGACACAGTGTCCGATCTGATGTGATGTGGGCGTGAGCGAGAACACGATCCCCGTCGTCCGCCGTGCCTCCGACCTCACTCCCGAGTGGCTGGCGGCCGTCCTGGGCGCCGGGCCGATCGACGCCGTCCGCACCGAGGCGATCGGGACGGGCCAGATGAGCGCCAGCCACCGCGTGACGATCGACTACGCCCCCGGCCCCGACGCCGGACCGCCCAGCGTCGTCGTGAAGGTCGCCTCCGACGACGAGACCAGCCGGGCCACGGGCGTCGGGCTGGGCGTCTACGAACGCGAGGTGCGCTTCTACCGCGAGCTCGCCCCGCGGGTGCGCGGACCGCTGCCCGAGTGCCACCTGGCGATAGTGGATCCCGACGAGGGCTGGTTCACGCTCGTCCTCGAGGACGTGGCGCCGGCCACCCAGGGCGACCAGATCGCCGGCTGCGACGTGGAGGACGCCCGCCTGGCGGTTCACGAGCTGGCCAAGCTCCACGCCCCCGTGTTCGCCGACCCCGAGCTCGGAGCCACGCCGTGGCTCAACCAGGACATGCCGCTCAACCAGAGCGTCATGGCCCAGCTCCTGCCTGGGTTCCTGGAGCGCTACGCCGAGCGCATCGCGCCCGAACACCGCGAGGTGTGCGAGCGCTTCGTGGCCAGCCTCGACGGCTGGGTCGCCGACCGCCGTCCCCCGCTCGGCCTGGTGCACGGCGACTACCGGCTGGACAACATGCTCTTCGGCGCGACCGAGGCACCGCGGCGCTTCGTCGCCGTCGACTGGCAGACGGTGGGCTGGGGCCCGGCCATGACCGACGTCTCCTACTTCGTCGGCGGCTCGCTGTCCGTCGACGACCGCCGGGCGCACGAGGAGGCGCTGGTGCGCGAGTACCACGAGGCGCTGCACGCCCACGGCGTGCGCGGCTTTGACTGGGAGGAGTGCTGGGAGGGCTACCGCCGCGCCGCGTTCCTGGGGATCCTGATGACCGTCGGCCCGGCCATGATCGTCCAGCGCACCGAGCGCGGGGACGACATGTTCATGACCTGCCTGGCGCGCTACGCCCAGCAGATCCTCGACCTCGGCGCGCTCGACCTGCTGCCCGATCCGGGCGCGGGGCGCCCGGCCGCGCTGCGCCCGGAGCCCGAGGACGAGGGCCGCCACGCGCCGGGCCCCGAGCCGCTGTGGAACGAGAGCTGGTACTTCGACGCCGTCTCCGACGACGGCGCGACCGGCGTCTACGCGCGACTCGGCCTATATCCGAACCTCGGGGTCTCGTGGGTGACCGCGTTCGTCTGCGGTCCCGAGCGCGACACGGTGGCCGTGATCGACTTCGAGGCGCCGCTGGTCGAGGGCGACGACCTGACGGTGCGCACCGGCTCGCTGAGCACCGCCCATGTCTGCGAGGCGGCGCTGGAGCGCTTCCGGGTGGGCCTCGACGCCACCGGCGAGGCCCACGCCGACGCCTCGGCGCTGCTGCGCGGGGAGCCCGGCCCGCCGGTCCCGGCCGGCTTTGACCTCGTCTGGGAGACGCTCGGGGATCCCTACGCCTACCGCGTCACCACGCGCTACGAGATCCCCTGCCGGATCTCGGGCTCCGTGTGGGTCGGCGACGAGGAGATCGCCTTCACCGGCCTGGGCCAGCGCGACCACTCGTGGGGGGCGCGCGACTGGTGGTCGGCGGAGTGGATGTGGTCGGCCGGGCATCTGGATGACGGCACGCGCTTCCACGGCGTGGAGTTCCGCCTGCCCGACGCTCCTCGGATCGGCGTGGGCTATCTCCAGCCGCCCGAGGGCGGCGTGGTCGAGCTCGACCGCGTGACGGCGGACGAGGGCGTGGGTCCCGACGGGCTCATCACCTCCGCGCGGATCGGCTACGGCGACGACCTGGAGCTGACGGTGGAGCCGGCGGCCTTCGGCCCGCTGCGCCTCGAGGCCCCGGACGGGCGCGTGTCCCAGTTCCCCCGCGCGATGTGCCGCGTCACCGCCGGCGACGGCCGCACCGGTGTCGCCTGGGTGGAGTGGAATCGCAACCGGTCACTGGCCGGCTGAATCTACGCATCCGGGGTGTGGCCTTCCCCGATGCGCCGTCCCGGGGGCCGGGTCTAGGGTTGGTCTCATCTTCGAGAGGAGGCGGCCATGCGTCGCCTGATGATCGTGTCACTGTGCGCGCTGGCCACGGCCGCCGTCCCCGCCGCCGCGCCGGCCGCGAACTACGGGCACTTCCTCGGCCACGCCCGGGCCTCGGGCAGCAGCTCCGCCACGAGCATCGGCTGGGGACCGCGCCTGACGCGCTCGGCCAGGCACCCGCACTCCTTCACCGTGGTCGTGCGGGGCACCCTCAATCCCGGCTACTTCTGTCAGAGCTCCTGCCGCGAGGTCAACGTGCAGTGGGACACGGCCTGCAGCCGGCCGGGACTGCTGCGCAGCCGGCAGGGCGGCATGTTCGGAGCGCTCCCCAAGGTGGGCCACCCGAAGCTGGCGCTGACGAGCCCCCGCAGTTGCACGGTGCACGTGGAGGCTCACCCGAACTCCTACGTCGGAGGCACCCTCAACCTCTGGCTCTACTACCGCTGACGCCTACGGGACGATCGTGAAGCGCAGCGGCCTGGGCGTCGATCGCTGCCCCGACGAGTTGCGCGCCGTGATCACCAGCCCGTAGCGCCCGGGCGTCAGCCGGCGCTTGCCGGTCAGCCAACGGCCATCGGGCCCCGCGCGCCGCGGGACATGTCAGGCTTCCGCTGTGGCCGAATCGATTCCGCTCACCGCCCAGCAGCTCGCGCGCCTCGCCGCCTACCACGGCTGGCATCCCGACGAGGTGGCCGAGTTCCTGTCGGGGCGGCTGGGCTTCCTCCCCGAGCGCGAGGCGACGCGCGTCGCCTACGAGGCCTTTCTCGAGCGCCGCTCACTGGAGGACGACGAGGAGGCCCGCCTGGATGAGGAGGCGCGGCGCGCGGAGCACGACCTGCGCGGCCGGCGCTCCAAGGAGCCCCCGCTGCCGCGCACGCCCGACACCGAGCGCGCCATCGGCGACGCGCTCGAGGCCGCCACCGTCTTCCACGCGGCCACGGGTCTCTCCTTCGACCAGCTCTGCGGGCTCATCCAGGGCGCGTTCCTGCTGCCGCCCCAGGTCGCGGCGCTCGTGGCCGAGGAGGCCATCGAGCAGGCCGACCGCCTGGACGAGCGCACCCGCTGATCAGGCCGTCAGCGTCACCGCCGCCTCGGGCGTGGCCACCCGGAAGCTGAAGCTCTCCTCCAGATACAGGTTGACGTTCTCGCCGTCGTGGCTGTCGTAGCCGATCGACAGGTCCTGGCCGCTCTCGAACAGGAAGTCCCCGCCGCGCAGGCTGAGCACCACGGCGCCCTTGACCCCGGGCGCCCAGACGATCGGCCCGCCGAGGATCTTGCCCAGGTGGTCGAAGACCAGATAGCCCCCGTGCTCGGTGGACTCGATCACGCCGGTGTAGCCGTCGGGGCCGAGCGCCAGTCCGTAGGGCCCGCCGATGCCCTGGCGGCGCAGCAGCTCCACCGCCTTGGCCACGTGGCCGGGATAGGCGTCGAAGTCGTCGGTGAGCGCGATCGACTCCTGCGTGGAGGCCTCGGTGATGCCGGCGATCTGCGCCGCGCCGAAGCCGTGGAAGACGGCGATGTTCTCCGCGCAGGCGATCCGGTGGGCGGCGTCGTCGAGCGGCTCGAGATCCGCGTCGGCGGCGCCACGCTCGAGGTCACGCAGCTCCTCGAGCGCGATCGTGAAGCCGGCGCGCAACTCGACGAGCGGGAGCACGCTGCGCCGGCGCACATCCACTCCCTCGCGCGGCGTCCCGTCCACCGTCTCGGTGCGCCCGAGGTTGGTGGCCGAGTGGTCCCAGCCCAAAGGCCCGGCGAAGTCCACGAGCTTGCGGGCGGCCAGCGCGGCGCTCAGGCGCTCGCGGGCCTCCTGGTCGAGCTCCTTCCACCCGGCGTCGGAGACGGGAGCGATGGAGCGAAGCAGATGGTTCATGCCCTCCCCCTCAGGTCGCCGATTCCCAGAGAGCCCGACGACAGGCCGGGCGTCGCCACCTCGGGCGAGTCCGAGGTCGCCTCCTCCTCGGCCTCCTCCCCGTGCTCGACCACGTCGCCCTCCTGGAAGAGGATGCCCTGCGCGATCTCGCGCCACAGCGGCGTGCGCCGCAGGAGGAACTCGAGGTCCATGCTGAAGTGCTTGTACTCCTCGCCGATCGCGTCGTGCATGATCGCCCGCGCCTCGGCGTCGGGCTCGACGGCCAGGCGCTGCTGGTACCAGCCGATCGCCTCGGCCTCCTCGGTCAGCGAGGCGCACAGACGAGCGAAGGTCCGGGTCTCCGCCGGGAGCTCGTCGGGCGGCTCGTGGTACTGGTCAAAGCCCATCAGGTCTCCGATCTCGGGGTGGCGGCCGGAACCTTAAGCCCCTCCGGCCGCTCGTAGCGTCCTTCCAGGACGGAGCCGACGGCCAGGATCCGCACGCCGGCGGGCCCGGGATGCAGCTTGCGCCGGCTCGCCGGCGCGATCCGCAGCATCCGGCCGGGATCGAGGGGCACGCGCTCGCCGTCGACCTCGAACGCGGCCGACCCGCGGAGGACCAGGTAGACCTCCTCCTGGCCCTCCTGCGCATGGTCGTGCTCGGGGTAGTCGGGGAAGTCCGGCGGGAAGTCGAACACCTGGACCCCGAAGGATTCGACTCCCAGCTCGGCGCCCGCGAGCTTGACGATGCCGCCGCTGCCGGTGTGCATCTCGTCGATGTCCCTGACGGTGAAGCCGCTCATCGGCTCCCCTATCCCCGCAATGGGCCGGGGGGAACCCCGGAGGGTGCCCGCAGCCCGTCCCAGTCCCAGTGCGGCATCGCCTGGCCGGGCGCGACGACCGAGCCGACCGGCGAGTAGGCGAGCACGTCGTCGATCGCCCAGCGCATGTAGGCGCGCATGGCCCCGCGGAACTCCGGGTCGGCGGGCAGCCCGGCGTCGTCCATCGCCTCCACGAAGCAGCGCAGGAAGCGCTCGCCGAGATCGGTCATGTCCCCGTTGCCCGAGTGCATGTGCAGCAGGCCGGACTGATCCCCGCAGGACTCAGAGTAGGCCGTCGGCCCGCCCATCACCTCCGCCCAGTAGGCGGCCAGCCGCTCGACGTGCTGCGGATGCTGGTCGTCGTGGGAGAACGGGTGGTTGAGCTCGGGATCGGCCAGGCAGCGGGCGTGATGGGCGCGAGCGAGCGCGAGGAAGGCGACATCGCCGCCGGCGAACTCGTACAGCGTGGGACGCACCTCAGGATCGTCGCACAGCCGCGGGTGCGGCTACTGCCCCAGCGCCTTGACGGCTTCGATAGCCACCATGACCGTGACGACGCTCGCCAGGGCCACGAAGATCGCCAGAAAGAGCGCGACGATTGCGAGACCGAGCCTGGGGAGTCCCCAGGAGAGAGCGTTCATTGCGCCGTGCACCATGTGCGTGGCCTCCTCTGAAGCGTCGATGACGCTCGATGGCAGCGGAGCCTCCCGCGGCTCGGAGAGCCGGGAAGCCGCTTTGGACGGCAACCGGAGTCGTCGGCTGGTCAACTCGCGAGAAGCCGGCTGGTCGGTGACCGTCCTTACGTTGACGGTACTCCCATCCCCGCCGAGTTGGAGATTCCTCTAGCCGGCGATCGACCGCTCGACCTTCTCGGCGTCCATGAGGGCCCACCCCATCCGCTCGACCAGTTGGTCGGCGTAGTGGTCGTTGGCGAGACTCTCCGACGGGACGTGCTCGGTGAGCAGGGTCTCGGCCTCGTGGCCGGGCACGTCAGTCAGAACTTGGACTCGGGGCATCGTGCTCCTTCGTGTCGGTCAAATGCGTGGGTTGGGTGGGCGTCGCCGCGCGTGGAGAGGGCCCGCGAGTCGCGGGCCCTCTCGCGCGGACTCGGTGACTGCGAAGGCGCTCTACGCCGTGACGGCGTCGGCCGTGTGATTGACGACGACCTCGCCACTGGTCACCTTCGGCGCATTCGGCATCGCCTGCTCGAACTTCTCCTCGCGTACCCAGTCGGCCGCGACGGAGTTCGACGCGTCGGCGTGCTCGGCCGTGTCGAAGACGCTGACGGAGCTCACGACGCCGTCGCCGGCGTCGACGAGGTAATAGCCGTTGAACCCGGCCAGCTCGCTCAGACGGGGGGCGAGGCTCTCCTTGGCCTTCTGGGTGAGCTCGCGGGTGCGGGACTGGTCGACACCGTCGTAGCGTCGGATGGTGGCATGCATGGTGCTGCTCCCAACTGTCTCTTCAGGTGGGACGACTCGGTTGAGCAGTCCCGATGCGGCCCGAGCTCCGGAGAGCGCCGAGGGAGCTTTGAGAAGCTCGACGGCGCCGGCTGAGAGGCTCTTCGCGCGTCACCCAACGTAGCACGCGACCGTTTCGCATTTCACCGGTCGGGTGTACGGTGACCGAGACGGGCGCTGACTCGGCCGACCAGCTCGCAGTTCGGACTCGCCGACAGGCTTGGCCTCCGCCGGATTCCCAGAGGGAATTCGTGGCTCGCGGGTCCTCCGCGGCCACAGGAGACCACAGGAGACCCAGATGCCCGGCACACCGCGCTCCCGGCTGACGGCCAACGTCTCGGCGACGCTCGCCGTCTGCCTCGGGATGTTCCTCGGCTCAGCCACTCTTGCGTCCGCGACCGGGCCGGGCGGCTGGGATCACCTCGGCACCGGCGCTACGCTGTCCTCGGCAGCGCTCAACGGCCGAGTCGACTCGCTGGTCGCGGTGCCCCATTTCGGCTCGATTCCCGACTCGATCTACGCCGGCGGCGTCTTCACCAGCGCCGGGGGCAATGCTTCGGCGGCGATGATCGCCCGCTGGGACGGCGCGGCGTGGCACTCGATCGGAGCGCCGGTGATCTCCACCGTGGTCGGAGCGAGCGTGCATGCCATCGCCGTCGACGGCGCCACCGGCAGGGTCTTGTCGGCGGGAACTTCATCAACGCCGGCGGAAACCCGAACGCCGACTTCGTCGCGGTGTGGGACGGCGTGAGCTGGCAGCCGTTCTGCGCGCCGATGACGGCCAACGTCAACGCCCTGCAGATCATCGGCCGCAGGCTCTACATCGGCGGCGACTTCGCCGACGGCGGGGGCGTCGCGTCCGGCGACCGGCTCGTGAGCTGCAACATGGACACCGGCGCCGCATCGTCCACGGTCCCGGACGTCGCCCACGAGATCAACGGCTCCGTCAACGCCCTCACCGCGGACTCGGCGGGCAACCTCTACGCCGGCGGCGGCTTCATCGACCTCGACGCAATCCCCCAGGCCGACCATGTCGCGATGTACGACGGCGCCGCATGGACGGCGATGGGCAGCGGTGCCGGCCCCGCCCTCGGCGCGGTCACCGGCACCCTGCGCAGCCTGACGGCGAGTGGGACGACCGTGTACGTCGGCACCGATGCCGCGGACGTGGCGCAGATCGCGCAGGCCGACAACGTGGCCAGGTGGAACGGATCGGCCTGGAGCGCCCTGGGCTCGAACACCGCCGGCACCGATGGCTGGTTCTCCACCGGCTCGGCCTTCATCAACGCCATGGCCACGGACAGCAGCGGCAACCTCTTCGTGACCGGCTCGTTCCAGAACGCCAACGGCGCGGCCAACGCCGACGAGGTCGCGAAGTTCAACGGCTCGAGCTGGGCCGCGATGGGATCCGACGGAGCGGGCAACGGCCCGCTTCCCGGACCCGGCAACGCGCTGACGGTGTTCGGCGGCCAGGTCGTCGTGGGCGGCAACCTCGTCACCGCCGGCGGCGACACCCGCGCGAGCTACGTGACGCGCTATCCGGGGGCCGCGCATCCGCTGACCGCGGTCATCGGTCTCGGCCCCAACGGCTTCCCACCGTTCGTCGGATCCGTCGCGGCATGGGATGCGCTCCGGAGCGACGGCGACAACCCGATCGTCGCGTACCGCTGGAACTTCGGCGACGGCTCCCCGGATGCCACGACCGCGACGGTCTCCCATCTCCTGACCAAGCAGGGCCTGCAAACCGTCACCCTCACCGTCACCGACAGCGCCGGCCACGCGGCGCAGACCTCCTACGACTTCTTCATCGACGGCCTGTATCCGCAGGGGCGGTTCACGTTCGCGCCGTCGACCGTGTTCGCCACGGACCCGGTCTCGTTCGACGGAAGCGCGTCCAGCGACGACGACGGCACGATCGCCTCCTACGACTGGCAGTGGGGCGACGGCACCGCGAATGCGAGCAGTGCGAAGCCGACGCACGGGTTCGCCAAGGCCGGCACGTACCAGGTCGCCCTGTTCGTGCGCGACAACAACACGCAGTCCGGCGGTGTCATCCACAACGTCACGGTCCTGCCGCTCGTGGTTCCGGCCGTCAGCCGGGCGTCGGTGACCAACCGGAAATTCCGTGTCGGCTCCGCGCCCACCGCCATCGCGGCCCGAGCGCCGGCGGGCACCCGCTTCAGGTTCACCCTGAAGGCGCCGGCCAAGGTCACGATCGTGATCTCAGGCTCAAAGCGCGGCCGGCGCGTGAAGGTCGGCACGCTGACCCGCTCGCACCTGCACAACGGACCCAACTCGATCGCGTTCAGCGGGCGGATCGGCAGGCGGGCGCTCAAGCCCGGGCGCTACACCGCGACGGTGACGGCGCGAAATGCGAAGGGCAGGGCGAGGGCGGTCACGCTGAAGTTCACCATCGTCAGGTGACTTTCGCGCAGCTTGTCCGGCGCGGCTAAGAAAAGCCGTCCGCATGGCGCCGGGTGCGACAATCGATCCCCGGAACCCAACGCGGACGGCGATGGCTCAGGATCCTCAGCAGCTCACCCGGTTGCCCGCGATCGGCGGCCAGGCCCATCGGGGTGGTGACCGGTCCTCACCCAACCCACGGAGGTAGTCATGAGCAGCGTCGAAGTGAGCGGCGAGAGCGCCGCCGAGCCCCCTGAGGGCGCGGTCTCGGACATGAAGCTCGAGGTCGTGGTCGTGCCCGTCTCCGACACCGACCGGGCCAAGGCCTTCTATGAGCGCCTCGGGTGGCGGCTGGACGCCGATTTCGTCACCGGCCCCGACTTCCGCGTGGTGCAGCTCACGCCCCCCGGCTCGCGGGCCTCGATCATCTTCGGCGACGGCCTCACGGCGGCCGAGCCGGGCTCGATAGAGGGCCTCCAGCTCACGGTCTTCGACATCGACCGCAGCCGCGAGGAGCTGATCGCCCGCGGCGTCGACGTGAGCGAGGTCTTCCACGACGCCGGGGGCGTGTTCCACCACGCCGGGACCGAGGGACGCGTCTCCGGTCCCGCGCCCGAGCACGCCGACTACGGCTCGTTCGCCTCGTTCGACGACTCGGACGGGAACGGCTGGCTGCTGCAGGAGATCAAGCAGCGGCTTCCGGGGCGCTGAGCATGTCGACCACATACGAATCGGCTAGCGAGCTGGCGGAGGCGATGCGCCGCGCGTCGGAGGCGCACGGCGAGCACGAGAAGCGAACCGGCGAAGCGGACGCGAACTGGCCCGACTGGTACGCCGAGTACATGGTGCGCGAGCAGGCCGGAGAGGAACTGCCCACGTGAGCAACGACTACGACGTCATCGTCATCGGCGGCGGATCGCCGGGCGAGCACTGCGCGGGGGCCCTGGCGGAGGGCGGCCTGCGCGTCGCCCTCGTCGAACGTGAGCTGGTCGGCGGGGAGTGCTCCTACTGGGCGTGCATCCCGTCGAAGACCCTGCTGCGCCCGGGCGAGGCGGCGCACGCCGCGAACGATGCGGAGGCCCGGGCGCAGGTGGACGTCCAGGGGGCGCTGGCCTGGCGCGACTTCCAGGTCTCCGACTACTCGGACGCGGGCCAGGAGCGCTGGCTGGCCGACAACGGCATCACGCTGCTGCGCGGCAGCGGCCGGCTCGCCGGGACCGGCGCCGTCGAGGTCGACGGCACGCGCCACACCGCCGACCATGTCGTCGTGGCGGCCGGAGCCGACCCGATCGTCCCGCCCGTGCCCGGCCTGCGCGAGCTGGACGGGCTCTGGACCAACCGCGAGGTCACCGGCATGAAGGCCGTCCCGCGCCGCCTGCTCGTGCTGGGCGGCGGGCCGGTGGGCGTCGAGATGGCCCAGGCGGTCCGCCGCCTGGGCGGCGAGGTGGCGCTGATCGAGGCCGCCGCCCATCTCCTGGCCAACGAGCCCGCGCCCCTCGGCGAAGCGCTGGCCGAGGTGTTGCGCCGCGACGGCGTCGAACTCGCCCTCGGCGTCCAGGCCACCGCGGCCCGGCGTGAGGGCGAGGACTACGTGCTCGAGCTCGGCGACGGCGGCGAGCTCCGCGGCGAGCGCCTCCTCGTGGCCACCGGCCGGCGGCCGCGGGTCGAGGGAATCGGCCTGGAGACGGTGGGCATCGAGCCCGACGGGCACGGCATCCCCGTCGACGCTCGCATGCGGGCCGGCGAGCGTCTGTGGGCCCTCGGGGACATCACCGGAATCTGGCCGCTCACCCACACCGGCAAGTACCAGGGCGAGATCGTGGCCGCGAACATCCTCGGCGACCCGCGCGAGGCCAGCTACGAGGCGGTGCCGCGCGTGTCCTACACCGATCCGCAGGCCGCCGCCGTGGGAGCGACGGAGGCCCGCTTCAGCGCCACCGCGCAGGTGTCGGGCATCGCCAAGACGTCCACCTACACCCGGGCCTACGCCGACTCCAACGGCTTCCTCACCCTCCTGAGCGACGGCGAGCGGCTGACCGGCGCCTACGCGCTGGGGCCGGAGGCCGGCGAGTGGCTCCAGCAGGCCACGCTGGCCATCCGCGCCCGCGTTCCCCTGGACGTGCTGCGCGACACGATCCAGCCCTTCCCGACGTTCTCCGAGATCTACGTCGAGGCGCTCAAGGCGCTGCTCGGCGAGATCACGGGCCCGCGCCGGCCCGTCGAGGCAGGATCGCCATGAGCGAGCTCTCCGGACAGACGGTGGTGGTGATCGGCGGCATCGACTTCGACGGCGGCCAGCAGCTGGTCTGACGGTCACTGACCCGCGAGGCCCACGGCCTCGAGGGCCTCCTCGCGGTTGCGGAAGGCCTGCTCGCGTATCGCGCGGTCGTCCTGGAACGTGAAGACGAAGGCGAACGGCTCGTCCACCGCGAGCTCGCTGGCGGGCCCGGACCCCACGGCCTGGGCGACGGCCACGACCTTGTCGCCCGCGTCGATCAGCTCGACGGGCACGACGTCGTAGCCCGACAGCGTCCTCTGGTTCTCCTCGTAGATCACCCGGATGGCCTCGTTGCCGTGGTGGGTGCCGAGCAGCAGGGTCTCGAACACCACATCCGGGTGGTAGAAGGCGACCAGGGCGTCGAGATCGCCGCTGTTGTGAGCCGCGAAGCCCGCCCTGACCCGTTCCACGTTCTCCTGGGACACGCTTGGCTCAGACCACGCCGCGGTCGATCAGGCTCTGCGCGCACTGCGTGATCGTGTCCTCCATCGGGCGCGGCGACCAGCCGAGGTCGTTGATCGCCTTCTCCGCCGAGTAGGCCTGGCTCTGGCCGAGGTCGTCGACGATCGTGCGGATGGCCGGGTCGAACAGCGCCATCGCCCGCACCATCAGATTCGGCGCGACCCGCTTGGGCACCTTCGACGCCGCCGGCCCGAGCCGTTCGCGCAGGATCCGCCCGACCTCCTCCATCCACAGAAAGCCGTTGACGGCCAGGAAGCGCTGGCCCGCGGCGCCCGGGTCGGTCATCGCGCGGATGTGCAGGTCGGCGACGTCGCGAACGTCGACGAACGTGAATCCGAGGCGCGGCATGGCCGGCATGCCCTTCAGCAGCCGCTCGATCGTCTGAAGTGAGAACGACACGTCGTCGCTGAACACGGGGCCGATGATCGCTCCCGGTTCGACCGTGGCCAGCCGGTCTTCGGCGCCGCGCTCGCGGACGAGCTCCCAGGCGGCGAGCTCGGCGATCGTCTTCGAGCGCGTGTAGGGAGTCAGGTCGGTGTCGTCGGGGTCGCTCCAGTCGGCCTCCGTGTAGACACCCCCGGCGGGCGGCTCGTGACCGTGTCGGACCGCCGCGACGGACGACGTCAGGACGACCCGGCGCACTCCGGCGTCGAGGCTCGCGCGCAGCACGCGCAACGCGCCGTCGCGGGCCGGCGCGATCAGCTCGTCGGGGTCCTTGGGCTGAGCGGGCGGGAACGGCGAGGCGACGTGCAGCACGAAGTCGCACCCGGCGACCGCCTCGGCCCATCCCTCGTCGGAGCCCAGCTCGGCGACGAAGAACCGGAGCCGGTCGCCGCTGTCGGCCTGGCCGGGCAGCGCTGCGCGCAGATCGGCCTCGCGACCCGCGTTGCGGACGGTCGTGCGCACCGCATGCCCTCGCTCCAGCAGCTCGGCGATGCACCAACCGCCCAGATAGCCCGATCCTCCCGTCACGAGGACGGTGGTGCCTGAGGCTTCCATCTCGGGGGCAGTCTAACCCCGGGGCTGGGGCCCGCCCGGACGATGGGGCCCGGGCGGTTCCGCGGAACCGCCCGGGCTCCCGTCACGTCAGTCCTTGTCGATCTTGTTTCCGCTCGCGCTGAGCAGGTACCACTTGGCGCCGAACTGGCTCAGGCCCTCGCCGGTGACCTGACCAGGCGCCGTGTCGCCGACGTAGCGGTAGAGCGGGTGACCGTTGTAGGTCAGCTCGGTCATGCCGTCACTGCGCTTGGTCGTTCCGAGCTTCGCGGCGGCCAGACCCGGGCCGGCGGTCGGCTTGCCGCTCGCCGTCGCGGGCGGCCAGGCGCTCGCGCACGCTCCGCTGCAGTTGCTGCGGTCGTTCTTGTCGGCTTCGAACAGGTACAGCGAGCGGCCCTGTGCGTCGACAAGTGCCTTGCCGTCGCTGAGCTTCTTGACCTCCACCGCGGGGCCGGTGGCCGCGGCGACGGAACCCGCGGACTGGCCTCCGGAGGAGCTGCTCGCGTTGCTGCTGCCGCCACCGCTGCTACCGCAGCCGGCGTTGACGACCGCCACGGCGACCGCAGCGGCGACGAGGAGGAGAGCACGTCTCATGGGGGTGGGACCTCCGTTCTGCGCCGCCAACAGGGGGAGAAGCGGCGCGTTGGGTACTCACCACCAAACGACGCGGGACCGGCAAGGAATCTTCCCTCGGCTGAGCCGGCGGGCGAGAGGTTGGTCGCGAGCCCACGCCGGCGGCGCGTCGTGGTTTGCCCACCCGTCGACATCGCCCGGTGTTTAACACGAGCCCGGACTCGCGTTCGACTCGCGTCCCCCGGAGAGGCTGTGGTTGAGTAGACGGGTCGACATGACCACTCCGACATTCGATCCAGACGCCTACAAGCGCACGACGACCGACCAGTGGCAGACCGCGGCCGAGCCCTGGTTCCGCTGGGGCCCGACGCTCGAAGCCTGGCTGGGCGAGGCGACCGAGACGATGTTCGACGTGGCCGGCGTCGTCCCGGGGGCGCGCGTGCTCGACGTGGCGGCCGGCGCCGGGGGCCAGACGCTCGCGGCGGCCCGTCGTGTCGGGCCCGACGGGCATGTGCTGGCCACCGACATCTCCAGCAACATCCTCGCCTTCGCTCAGCGCAGCGCGCGCGAGGCCGGGTTGCACAACATCGAGACCCGAGTGGTCGACGGCGAGCAGCTGGACGTGGAGCCGGGCTCGTTCGACGCCGTCATCTCTCGCGTCGGCTTCATCTACTTCCCCGACCAGCACGCTGCCTTCGTCGGCATGCGGCACGCGCTGCGGCCGGGCGGCCGCCTGGCGGGGATCGTCTACTCGACGCCCGAGGCCAACCCCTTCTTCTCGATCCCGGTGTCGATCATCCGCCGCCGGGCGCAGCTGCCGGCACCCGCGCCGGGCCAGCCGGGCCCGTTCAGCCTCGGCGCCCCCGGTGTGATCGAGGCGGCCCTCGAGGGGGCGGGGTTCACCGAGGTCGCGGTGCAGCGAGTCCCCGCTCCCCTGCGGCTGCCCTCCGCTGCCGAGTACGTCCGCTTCGCGCGCGAGTCCTTCGGTGCCCTGCACCAGATGCTCGCGGGACTGAGCGAATCCGAGCGCGAGGAGGCGTGGAGCGAGATCGAGCGCGACCTCTCACAATTTGAGACGGCGGACGGCTTCGAGGGCCCCTGCGAGCTGTTCGTCGCCGCGGGTACCGCTCCCGGCTAGGAGATGCGCCGCTGCCAGGACTCAGGAGAGGTCAGTGCAGGGTGGGTCGGTAGACGAGCTCCTGGATGTCACCGTCGAGCGTCCGGTTCTCGATCAGCTCCAGGTCGAAGTCGGCCGCACCCCCGAAGATCGGGTCCAGCCCGGTCTGACCGGTGATGACCGGGAAAAGCGTCACCTGTACGCGGTCGACCAGGCCCGCGGCCATCAGCGCCCGGTTCATCGACAGGCTGCCGTGCGAGCGCAACGGCACCTCGGACTCCTCCTTGAGCTGGGCGACGACGTCGACGGCGTCACCGCTCTCGAGGGTCGCGTTCGGCCAGTCGAGGGGTCCTTCCAGCGTGGTCGACACCACCGTGGCCGGGAAGTTCCTCATCCGAGTGACCCACGGGTCGCGCACGTCGGACTCCTCGGTGCTCGCGGCCAGCATCCGCGCGAACGCCCGGTACGTGTTGGCCCCGAAGACCATTCGCTGCTCCTCGCCGTACAGGTCAAGACGGTGATCGAGCAGCTCGGGCCCCTGCTTGCCCCAGTAGCCGGTCCAGTCGCCGCCGGCGGCGCCGTAGCCGTCGAGGCTGGAAAAGACGTCGAAGGTGTAGGTGGCGGTCATGTCGTTCTCCTCGCGTGCGGTTGACTGGCCACATAGACCACCAGGGAAGGGACAACTCATCGGTTGGGCCCGATCCGAGAAAGGCGGCTCTACCGAGCCGGATCCGCTAGTCGGCGTGCGCTGCGGCTCGTGCTTCGGCCTCGGTCGGATAACCGCGGACCCGGGCGACCTTCCCGTCACGGATCTCCCACAGGTGCCACGTCGTCATCTCGCCGGGCACGCCGGCAAGCTTGCTCACACCGCTCGAGTCCACGCGCAGCAACACGCGGTCGCCCAGCCCCTCGAACTCCCCGGCGCGGGCCGAGTAGTTGCTCCAGACTTCGAACCACCCTCGGTGGAAGCGACGGACCCCCTCGTGGCCACGATAGGTTTCGGGCTCGTCGGCTGTGTAATCGGTGGACTGGTAGATCGTCCACTCGATGTCGTCGGCGTAGAGCGCGAACACAGAGTCCGCGTCATCTCGCTCCCACGCCTCCCACACGCGGCGCGCGACCTCAAGCGGTTCATCCGGCGCCATGGCGCCCAGTATCCCCCTCCCCGAACGAAGTCGCTAGCTGATCGGGCTTCGAGGCCCTCTCGCCGGCAGTAGGGTCGCCTGGTGTCCCTGATCGGTCAGGAGACCTGTCCGCTTCCCGAGAATCCGGTGCTGGCCGCGGTCGCGCGGGCTCTGAACGACGGCGGCCATTGGGCCGAGATCGTCGACCGGGAATGGAGGGGCGTCTACATGACCGACGACACCCGCCAGATGTACGGCGGCCGATCCGAGCTTGCGCCCTATCCGCTGGGGATGCACTCGTACGGACCTGAGCGCGTGAGCGCGGGGTTGGAGTGGCGCGGCGGCCAGTTCCCGATCGCGATCTTCCGTAGCGCGCTCGCCCTGTGGGGAGGCGTGATCCTCGCCGACACCCCCGGTGGGCGCGAGGGATTGCGCGCGCTCGTCGACCCCAGGCTCCGGGACATCGTGGACGAGTTGACGCCCGTCGAGCTGGGGGCCGCCCGGACGTACACGTTCCGGGGCGTCTACACGGAGCGCGGGGCGAGCATCGAGACGCTGAACACGATGGTGCGCCTGCGCGACGCCGCGGGCGTCGTCGTCGGGACGGCGATCCTCACCAAACCCGCGGTCGGCATGGCGATCCTCACCCGGATCACCGGGATGGGCGACCCGCGGCACTTCGAGCGCACAGAGCGCGTCGCGAGGTCCGGACGCCGCCCTGCCGCCGTGCTGTTCGCCGACCTCGAATCGTCGTCGCCGCTCTCGCGCCGGCTCTCCACCGCCGGCTACTTCGCCCTGATCAGGCGGATGGCGCGCGCCGCCGACCAGTGCGTGATCGATGCGGGCGGCCTCGTCGGAAGTCATGCCGGTGACGGAGTCGTCGCGTTCTTCCTGGTCGAGATCTCCGGGTCGGAGTCGCTGGCCGCACGGGCGTGCATCACCGCGGCCCGCACGCTGAAGGACTCGATCGGAGATGTCGCCGCCAAGAGCGACCTGCAGCCGGAGGACGTCGTGCTGCGGTTCGGGCTGCACTGGGGAGCCAGCCTCTATGTCGGCCAGATCACGACCGGCGGCCGGTCAGAGGTCACCGCGCTCGGCGACCAGGTCAACGAGACCGCCCGCATCGAGGCGTGCGCCACCGGTGGGCGGGCACTCGCCTCCAAAGACATCATCGAGCGCCTCGAGACCGACGACGCTGCCGCCCTGGACCTCGACCCCGACCACATCAGCTACACGGCGCTCGCCGATCTGAGCACCGCGACCGAGAAGGCCCGCCGCGACGCACCCGCCATTGCTGTCTGCGAGGTCTAGCCCGAACCTCCAATGGAGCGCCGCAGGTTGCCGAACAGCCTCGTGACCGGTGAGGCCAGAAGCCGCGGGAGCAGCCGCGGGCCGGGCACGACCCGCAGGCCGAGCTGCTCGAAGAGCGTGAGCGCATCGAGCTGGAACCAGTGCTCGGCGACCTTCGCGTCGACCATCCGGTTGATCTCGATGCCGGAGAAACGGACCCGGCGGCCGGTCGGTGGGAGCCCGCGGAACGGGCCGGTGTGGGTGCCGGTGAACAGGATGCGCTGCGCCGTCATCGCCTCGTCGGCCACGGCGTCCTGCACTTCGAGGTGGAGGTCGGGGAAGCCCTCGACAAAGCCGTCGAGGAACTCGCCCCACGCGTCGCTGTCGAGCGCCGGCAGCTGCATGCTGTCGGGGGCGTGCGCGATGTAGCCCTCGGTTCGCGCATTGCCCTCTCCCTCGTTGTCGCGGGCGTTGAACGCGTCGATCCACTGGCGCGCTGCCGCCCTGTTGTCGTCGGCGGTCATGACGGTGCCGGTCATGCCGGGATCCCGGGAGGGCCGAGGATCTCGAGGCCGTGCTCGGCGGCGGCGCGGAGCACGGGCTCCATGTCGGGCGGCGCGGTCGGCGCCGGCGGGATCTCCGGTGCGGCGGCCGGCTCGGCGAGCGCGCGGACGAAGCCCTCGAAGCCGGCGGGCTCGGTCACGAGCAGGAAGCGCGCCTGCTCGGAGCTGACGACGAACGTGTGTGGGACGTCGCGCGGGCCGAAGACGAACGCCCCCGCCGGGGCGACGACCGTCTGGCCGTCAACCCAGATCGTGAGCTCGCCCTTCAGGACGTAGAACCACTCGTCCTCGTTGTGGTGGACGTGCAGCGGCGAGCCGCTGCCGCGCGGCGCGAGCTGCTCGGTCACCATCACCCGCCCGCCGGTCGCGTCCCCGTCTGCCTTGATGGTCGTGAGCCCGCCGAAGAACCAGAGGTGTTCGCCCGCACCGGGCTCGCAAGTGCTTGGTGTGAGAGTAGTCATGGGTGCAAGCCTGGCGTCCACGGCGCCGCACCGCCATCCCCCCGCACACGGGGATCTTTCTTGCACCAGGTGGGAGACTGGCGCCATGCAGCGGTCGATCGACCGGCTCGTCGACGACGTCGATCTCCTCGCCGCCAGGGGGCTGCCTCGCAAGGAGTTCTTCGCCGAGCTCTCCCCGCGGCTCCGCAAGGTCATCGACAACGACGCGAGCTGCTGGCACACCCTGGACCCGCACACGCGGTTGATGACCAGCGACGACCCAGCCGAGCTGATCGGGCACGGGATCTTCGCGCCGGATGAGGCGCCGGCGGCCGGTGAGCTGCTGGTCCGCAGCGAGTACATGATCGAGGACGTCAACACGTTCGCCGGCCTCTCCGCACGGCGGGTCCCGGTCGGAAGCCTCGACCAGGCCACGCACGGCAACCCGGAGAGCAGCGCGCGCTACCGCGACCTCCTGCTGCCGGCGGACATCCCACACGAGCTCCGGGCGGCATTTGTCATCCGCGGCCGCGTGTGGGGCGCGGTGCACATCGCCCGCCGTGGCGCCAGCGGGCCGTTCCAGCCGCAAGACGCCGACGCGCTCGCCGCCGTCACGGGCGCGATCGCGCGAGGGATCCGTACCTCGCTGCGCTTCGACGCGGCGCGCCGCGTCACCGGGATCGAGGCGCCAGGACTCGTCGTCCTCGGCCCCGGGGACGACGTCGAGCTCATCACGCCGCCGGCCCTGGAGCTGCTCGCCGCGATCAGCGCCGGCGGCCAGGTCTACGCCGAGAATGCGGTCCCCGCGTCGGTGCTCGCGCTGGCAGCCTTCGTCCGCGACGCACCCCAGGCCGCCCAGAGCGGGTCCAACGTCGTCACGGTTCCCGCGGATGACGGCTGGGTGACCCTGCACGCGTCCTTGCCCGGCACCGCGGGCGACGGCCGCGTCGCGATCGTCATCGAGCGGGCCAGCGCGGCGCGCTCGGCGACCGTCCAGCTCGAGGCGTTCGGCGCGACCGCGCGGGAGCGCGAGGTCGCCACGCTGCTGGCCCGCGGGCTGTCAAGGGCGGAGATCGCCGAGACGCTCGTCCTATCGCCGCACACCGTCGAGGACCACGTCAAGAACCTCTACGACAAGGTCGGTGTCGCGTCGCGCCAGGAGCTCGTCGCCCGCATCTTTCTCGACGAGTACGTCCCCGACGTGGCGCAGCAGACACCGCTCACCTCGCGCGGGCGCTTCGATCGCGAATGATCCGTTAGCCACAGCTTTCCAAGCGCCGGTCGGAGACGGTGAGAAGGAGCCGGAGCAGCTCGGCCTCGACGTGATGAACCGAAGCCGCAGCCGTCACTGTTGCGTGAACGGCCATCCCTACGAGGGATGGTTCGCCGGCGAGGTCATCCTCCAGGATGACGGCCATGCGTCCTTTTCGCGGGAAGCTTGCGCCATGGTCAAATCCGTCACGAATCGCCCTGTCAAGAAGCTTGCCGGCGCCTTGCTCACCGCGAGCGCCGCGCTGGTTGCGGCGACCGGGTGTGGGTCCGGCTCTGCGTCCGACTCGCCGGAGGCGAAACTCAGGCCTCGATCCGCTGTCGCCGCACGCGCCGTCCACGGCGACCGCCTCTTCGGGTACCCGGCTATGTCCGGACTGGTCGTACGGACCGATCCCGGCGACCTGAGTGCCGACCTTCCCGGTTTCTATTCCGATCCCGCGAAGGCGGTTGCCGGCCTGCGCAGCGATGGCTTCGTCGCCGGCGTCGGCAGGAACTTCAAGTCCGCAACTGGGCCGGACATCGCCACCCACGTCGTCGTGCAGATGCGCGATGCCAAGGGCGCGGCGGCCGAGGTCGAGCGCGAGATCCACTCGTTGCTGCACCTGCCGTGCCCGCCGGGCCTCAGGTGCGAGCAGAGGACCGAGCGCTTCGGCATTTCGGACATTCCGGGAGCGGCCGGCATGAACACGACGCAGATCATCGGGACCCAGCCGGGCAGCCCGCACCCCGACGTGCTCCGCGCCGACGCAATCGTGTTCCGAAGCGACGAGTTCGTGGAGCAGGTCTTCCTGGGCACCGAGCAGCCGAGCACGCACCGCGCAGCGCTGATCAAGACTGCTCAGGGCCTCTACCGACAGGGAACCTGAGTGGCCACCCCTGTTTGCCCGCTGGGCCGGCGCAGCCCGGAGATCTCGCTTCCTTTGTTTGGCGCGTGCGACTCGATTATCCGAGCCGGGCAGTCAACCGTCACCCGGGGCGACCAGCCCGGCCTCGTAAGCGAGCACCACCGCCTGGACACGATCGCGGATCTCAAGCTTGCGGAAGAGTCGCTTGACGTGTGTCTTGACGGTGGCCTCGCTGAGCACGAGCTCGGCGGCGATCTCGCCGTTTGACAACCCGCGCGCGATCAGCGTCAACACCTCCAGCTCGCGCGGCGTCAGCTCCTCGAACCCCCCGGGAGCCGTCGCCCTGGGGGCGCTTCGCACGAACTGCTCGATCAGCCGCTTGGTGATCGCCGGCGCCAGCAGGGCCTCGCCGGCGGCCACCACGCGTACGGCGGCGACGAGCTGTTCGGGCAGGACGTCCTTGAGCAGGAACCCGCTGGCGCCCGCGCGCAGCGACTCGTAGACGTACTCGCTGATGTCGAACGTCGTGAGCATCAGGACGGCCACGCGGTCGTCGCCCGCCGCGTCGAGGATCTTTCGTGTCGCCTCGAGCCCGTCGACACCCGGCATGCGGATGTCCATCAGCACGACGTCCGGTCGCCGCTTCTCCGCGAGGTACACCGCGTCGTGTCCGTCGCCGGCCTCCCCGACAACCCTGATCCCGTCCTGCTCCTCGAGGATCGCGCGAAAGCCTGCCCGTACGAGCGCCTGGTCGTCGGCGATCAGTACCGAGATCGTGTCCGGTGCGTCGGCCGCCGTCTGGTCCATGCCCGCAACCTAAACCCTGCCGTTGCGGTTGGCGTCCCTCCAGAGTGGCCTGGCGCGCTACCCCCACGGGAGGACGCCGGCGCCTGCGCCGGGCGCTAGCGTCGCTGTTCGATGGAGGTGTCCAATCCGACCCGCGCACGGTGGACCGACCTGGCGTTCTGCCTGGCGCTGCTGGTGCTTGGCCTGCCGCCGACCCTGTCGAGCGATCCCGACATCGGCGCCGGCACCTGGCTGGACACCCTGCTGCTTCCGACGGTGCTCATCGCCGTCCCCCTGCGCCGCCGGTCACCGCTGTTGGCCGCCGGCGTCTTCATGGCGGCATGCGGCGTCAGCGCGATCCCGACCTTCGATCAGCTGCGCATCCCAGTGGTCGTCGGCGTGGCGATGGCCGTGGGGCTTGCGCTGGGCCGCGAATCCGACCGCGCTGCGGCGGCTGCCGGCCTCGCACTCATCCTCGCCGGCCTCGCGATCGACGGCGCCACGGAACAAGTCGTCGACACCCCGCTTGACGTCCTCGCCTTTGGCGCGCCGCTGACGGCGGTCAGCTTCGGCGCCGGGCGGCTGATCCGCTCGCGCAACCGGCTCGCCGCGGAGCTCGAGGCGACGACGCTGGCGCTCGAACATCGGCGTGAGGCGACGGCGGAGCTTGCCGTCGAGGTGGAGCGAGCCCGCCTGGCCTCGGAGCTGGACGCGGCCGCGCGGCGCCGCGTCCGCAAGATCGTCGAGATCGCCGCCGGCGGCGAACGCGATGGGCCGCCCGATCCCGGTCCCGCCCGCTACACCTTCGCCGACATCGAGCGGATGGGCCGTGCATCCCTCAACGACATGCGCCAGCTCCTCGGCGTGCTGCGCAGCGATGAGCCTGCGACGCGCGCGCCAGGCCCGACTCTCGGCGAGCTCGAGGCCCTTCTGGCCGACATGCGACGCGGCGGCCGGCCCGTCGAGCTCGCGGTCGAGGGGCATCGCTGCCCGCTGCCCAGCGGGATCGAGCTTGCCGCCTATCGCACACTCCAGCACGCGTTGGTGGCTGTACGTGGGACCGATCAAGAGCCGGTCACGATCGTCATGCGCTACACGCCCGACACGCTGGAGGTCGAGGTCCGGGGAGCACCGCTTCAGAGCACAGGCGCCAACGCGGCGCTGGCGGCCGCCCAGGAACGTGTCCGGGCGCAGGGCGGGAGCTTCGAGTCCAGCGTGGCAAGCCCAACGCACCGGGTCCTGAATGCCAAGCTTCCACTCGTGGCATCGCGTGCGTAGCGAGCGCGGCGTGATCGGGGCGCTCGCGCTTGTCTGCGGGCTGCTCCTTGGCCTGCGTCCTGACTTCGTCAACTCGGCGGCACCAGCGCTACCGCTGGCGGTGCTGGCCTTTGTGACCGGGGCCTGGCTGTCGCGCCGCAGCGGACTGGTCGGCGCCCTGGCCCTGATGGCCTCGATCCAGGTCGCGATGGGATTCGCGGACTTCCCGAACGTGGAGATCGCACTCATCGTCCTCATACCCTGGTGGGCAGGCACCGAGCTCCGCGCCCGCCGGGCGCTGGTGACTCGGCTCGCCGCGCGTCAGCGTCAACTCGAGGCCGCGGAGGACAGCTACGTCCGCCTGTCGGTGCGCCGCGAACGGGCCGTGATCGCGCGCGAGTTGCACGACATCGTCGCCCACCATCTGGCGGTCATCGTCGTGCAGGCCGGCGCCGGGCGAATGGCCGCCAACGGGACGCCGGAGACGCGTGCGGCGCGGTTCCGCACGATCGCGTCCGCCGGCGAACAGGCGCTGACGGACATGGCCCGCCTGATCGACGTACTACAGGCCGACGGCACGGGCGAAGGCGGCGGCTTCGCACGCCTTCCTGCGTTGCTGGCCCAGGCGGCCGCCGGCGGGTTGGACGTGCATATGACCCCTCTCCCGCACCAGGTCGAACTCGGGGCGAGCGTCGAGTCGGCCGCGGTCGCGGTCATCCACGAGAGCCTCACGAACGCCATCAAGCACGCGCCGGGCGCGGTGGTCGAGATCCGGCTCGACCTGACCGCGGATGCGTTGGTGATCGAAGTAACCGACGACGGTCCAGCCGCGCGCTCAACCCTGAGCGCGACCGGCGCGGGGCTCGGACTGGCCGGCATGCGGGAGCGCGTCGAGGCGCTCGGAGGCACGCTGACCGCCGGCCCTCAGGCGGGCGGCTGGCAGCTGCGCGCGTCCCTCCCGCGGGTCAGGCATCCCTCGCAGGGGGGAGCCCAGGTGCACCCCGCGGGGTGATGTCGCAACGCGGTCGCGGCGGTTGACTGGCGGCATCGATCACGACCACTCGAAGGAGCCGCACATGACCCGTCGCACGTTCATTCCGCCGGTTGCCCTCCTCGCCGCCAGCGCCGCCGCCGCCATCGCGCTGATGCCGGGCGCCGGCCAGGCGGCGAAGCGCACGCAGACGCTGCACGTCTACGAGAAGCAGACGTCGATCAAGCTCACCCACGCCGACGGCAGCGCCGCCCGCCCGCCGTTCGGAGACCCCAAGCCGGGTGACGTCCTCGAGATCAACTCGATCGGGTTCCCGGGCACGCACGTCAAGCACGCCAAGCGCTGGACGTCGAGCAACCACCTGGTCTGCCAGTTCGGCGCGGGCGAGCCCGACTGCGTCTCCCACTTCGCACTTGGCGGCTCGTTGCTCGTGATCAGCGGCAACCCCGGCACGGTGACCAACGGCACAGGCATCTATCAGGGCGCCAGCGGACGCGTGCTGTCGCGCCACGAAATCAAGGGCACCGAAGACGCCGACGTCGTCCTCCGGATCCGCCGGCGCAGCTGATCGGAGGCTCAAAATGCCGGGAAGCCGCTCAACCGAGCGGCTTCCCGGCTGACCAGTGGACGATTGTCGAACCCCGCGTTTCTCAATGTGATCGGCCGTCTGGTCCGGGGAGGGACGTAACCAACCCGGGCCGGGCGAACCGAAAGCCTGTGAGTCGGCGGTTGCTGCTGTAGGTTCGGCGTGGCGGGGATCCCTCAAAAGGAAAGGGGCTACCCCGTGGGTGCCCAGGAGAACAAGCAGTCAGCGCAAGCCGCCTACGAGGCGTTCGCCAACGGCGATGCCGCAGGCGCGATGGAGAACATCGACGACTCGGCGGCCTGGACGGTCCGTGGCGACAACGGCCTGACCGGGACGTATACGGGCAAGCAGGAGATCGGCGAGCTCTGGACGAAGATCGTGAGCAAGGGCTTCAGCAGCAAGGCGCACGACTTCATCGCTGACGGCGACAAGGTCGTTGTCCTCGTCACCCAATCCCTCGATGGCGAGACCAGCGAGGGTGCCGACGTCCTTACCTACAACGCCGACGGCAAGCTCACCTCATTCGACACGCTCGCCGACCCGACAGTCGCCAATCGCGTCTTCGCCCAGTAGCGACCCGGCGCCGAGCACCGAGAGAAGCCGCTCAGTTGAGCGGCTTCTCAGGTGCCAGTGGAGACGGTGGGAATCGAACCCACGTCCGCGGTCGCGTGAAAGGTGGCTTCTACGAGCGTAGCCGGCGCTCTGATCTCGTCTCCCGGTTGCCGCGCCGGCGGGGTTCCGGGGGACCAGCCTCCTGAAGATGTCCCCGATTTGGCGGAGGCGGGCCGCCTCGGGTGGAGCCTGCTTTCTGATTCCGGACATCCACCCCGCAGGCGTGGGTGGGCCGGAACCTCACTCGACTAGCTGTTGCTAGGCAGCGAGGGCGTACTCGTGAGAGTCCGCACTTATGGTTTTGCCGGGTGTTTTACGAGGCCGCCCGGCACCTCGGCTCGCGACCACCCCCACGGATCGACCACGTCGAAGCCTGTCGTCCCCGGGGGTGTATGTCCGCTTCCAGTGTAGACGTCCAGGGTAGGCTCGCACCATGCAGCGCCTCAGTTCGCAGGACACATCGTTCCTGCACTTCGAGGATGCGGTCAGCCATATGCACATCGGCTCGGTCGCGATCCTCGAGGGTCCCCCGCCCGCCTACGACGAGCTCGAGCGAATGGTGGCGGCCAAGCTGCCCCAGATCCCCCGCTACCGCCAGCGCGTGCGTTTCCTGCCGCTCGCGCTCGGCCGGCCGGTGTGGGTCGACGATCCGCACTTTCAGCTGCGCTACCACCTGCGGCGCACCGCCCTGCCCGCGCCCGGCGGCGACGTCGAGCTGCGCAACCTCGTCGCCCGCGTCATGTCCAACCCGCTCGACCGCGAGCGCCCGCTATGGGAGATGTGGATCGTCGAGGGCCTGGACGAGGACCGCTGGGCGATCCTGTCGAAGATCCACCACTGCATGGTCGACGGCGTCTCCGGCGCCGAGCTGATGGCCGCCGTCCTGGACGAGGAGCCCGATCCCGACCTGCCCGAGCCGCCTCCCTGGACGCCCGAGCGCCAGCCGTCGAGCCCGGAGCTCGCCCTGCGCGCGCTGACCGAACGTGCCGGCTCGATGCTCGACCCGGTCAAGGCGATCCCCAGCGCGCTCAGCACACCCGGCCGGCTGGCCGGCGAGGCCTCAGAGACGGTCCAGGGCCTGCTCAAGTACGCCGGGCTGGCCTCCCCTCCCCCATCGTCTTCGCTCAACGGCCCGATCGGGCCGCACCGCCGTTGGGCCTGGGCCCACAGCACCCTGGACGAGGTCAAGGAGATCCGCGGCTCGCTGGGCGGCACGGTCAACGACGTCGTGCTGGCCTCGATCGCCGGCGGCTTTCGCGCACTCCTGCTCTCCCGCGGCGAGCCCGCCGACCGGGTCGTGCGGACCCTCGTGCCCGTCTCCGTGCGCTCGGACGCCGAGCGGGGCACCTACAACAACCGCGTTTCGGCGATCTTCGCCGACCTTCCCGTCGACATCGAGCATCCCGTCGAGCGCCTGTCCTCGATCCGCATGCAGATGCAGCGGCTGAAGTCCTCGCACGAGGCCGTGGCCGGCGACGTCCTCGTCGGGCTCACCGGGTTCGCGCCCGCGATGCTGCTCTCGCTCGGCCTGCGCGCGGCCACGCGCATGCCCCAGCGCGCGGTCAACACCGTCACGACGAACGTGCCCGGCCCGCAGCGCACGCTCTACGCCTGCGGGCGCAGGATGGTCGGGGCGTTCCCCTACGTGCCGCTCGGCGCCCATGTCCGCGTCGGGGTGGCGATCTTCTCCTACGACGGCGGCCTGAACTTCGGCGTCACCGGCGACTACGACAAGGCGCCGGACATCGAGGTGCTGTGCCAGGGGATCGAGGACTCGGTCGCCGATCTGCGGGCGGCGGCCAAGGCCACGGGCGGCAACGGAGCGGGCGCCAGGTCCAGGCCCCGCCGCCGGCCCGCCACGCAGCGGGGCTGACCGACGCTTAGACGAACTTCAGCTTCGCGGTCAGACTGAGGATCCGTGCGCCTCTATCGCCTCCTCGCCGTGTTCCTCGCCGCCATCGGCATCGGGCTCGTGTCCGGCGCGGTCACGCAGGTCGCCGCGCTCGATGGCTCGCTCAAGCGCGCCGCCGCCGAGACCAGCCCGCCCCCGCGCGTCACGCCACAGCGCGTTCCCGTCTCCCAGCCACCCTGCCGCCACCGCCACCTGCATCGCCAGATCACCCTTTCGTCCCAGCCCACCTGATGCGGGTCCTGATCGCCGAGGACGAGCGCCGCCTGGCCGACACGCTGGCCGAGGGGCTGCGCACCCGCGGCCTGGCCGTGGACGTCGCCCATGACGGCGAGCAGGCGCTGCACAAGGCCCGCGTCTACCCGTACGACGTGATCGTGCTCGACCGTGACATGCCCCGCGTCCACGGCGACGATGTGTGCCGCGCCGTCAACGCCGAGCAGCCGCACACGAAGGTGCTCATGCTCACGGCGGCCGCCGCCCTGGACGAGATGGTCGACGGGCTGGCGCTCGGCGCGGACGACTACATGGGCAAGCCCTTCTCCTTCGCCGAGCTGATCGCCCGCATCAACGCGCTCGGGCGCCGCTCCGGGGAGGCCCGGCCCGCCGTGCTGCGCCGGGGCGACATCGAGCTGGACCCGGCCGAGCGCTCGGTCACGCGCGCCGGGCTCCCGATCGACCTCTCCCCCAAGGAGTTCGGCGTGCTGGAGGCGCTGATGGCCGCCGACGGCGCCGCGGTGAGCCCCGAGCAACTGCTCGAGCGCGTGTGGGACGAGCACGCCGACCCGTTCACCAACAGCGTGCGGATGACGATCGTGACGCTGCGGCGCAAGCTCGGCGACCCGCCCGCCGTCCACACCGTGCGCGGGGCGGGCTACCGGGTGTGAGCCGCGAGCTGCTGCGCCGCCTGGCGCCCCTGCGCGTCCGGCTCACCCTCCTCTACGTCGCGCTCTTCGGCACCTCTGCCGCGCTGCTGCTGGGCGTCAGCTTCTGGCTGATGCGCCGCCATCTCTTCCGCACTCTGCCCGACGTGCAGGCGTCGGCCACGGCCTCGACGCTGGGCACCGAGTTCGCGCTGGCGTTCGCCGGGACGATGGTCCTCGCCGTGGTGGCCGGGTGGCTGCTGGCGGGCCGCGCGCTGGCGCCACTGCGCCACGTCACCGAGACCGCACATCGCGTCTCGGGCGACCGCCTCGACGAGCGCATCGCCCTCGACGGCCCGGCCGACGAGATCCACCGCCTGTCCGACGCGCTGGACGAGATGCTCGAGCGCCTCTCGGAGTCCTTCGAGGCGCAGCGGCGCTTCGTGGCCAACGCCAGCCACGAGCTGCGCACGCCGCTGACGCTCATGCGCACCGAGGTCGAGGTCGTGCTCAGCGACCCCAACTCCAGCGAGCGCCGGCTGCGCGAGATGGGCGAGGTCGTGCTCGCCGAGGCCGAGCGCACCGAGGCGCTGCTCGACGGACTCATGACCCTGGCGCGCGCGCAGCGGGCGCTGCTGCGCACCGAGCCGGCGGACCTCGCCGACTGCCTGCGCCCGTCGGCCGCCCTGGTCTCGCGCGAGGCCGCGGCCCACGGCATCAGGCTCAACGTCGACGCGCGGCCCGCCGCCGTGCGCGGTGACCGGCGGCTGCTCGAGCGCCTGGCCGCGAATCTGATGGAGAACGCCGTCCGCTACAACCGGCCGGGCGGCGTCGTGCGCGCCGCGACCGAGGTGGTCGAGGGCCGCCCGACCCTCCTGGTGGAGAACACCGGCCCCGTGATCACACCCGAGCAGCTCGGGCGGCTCACCGCGCCGTTCGACCGTCTCGACCGCCACGCCGACGGGCGCGGCGCCGGGCTCGGGCTCTCGATCGCCCGCTCGGTCGTCGACGCGCACCGCGGCGAGTTGGTGCTCGAGGCGCGGCCCGAGGGCGGCCTCGTCGTCCGGGCCGTCCTCCCGGCGCCGGACGAGCCGGCCCAGCACGCGCCCCGGCTCAGACCGGGCGGGCGAACCAGCGCGTCGAGAAGGCCGCGGCGGCCAGCATGACCAGCAGGGCGGCGGCGACCATGAACGCCGTCAGCTCTCGCTCCTGGTCGCGCTTGGACACCTGCGTCGCCAGGTTGTCGTAGACCGACTTCAGCTCGCCGGCGCTCGTCGCCGTGTACATGCGCGCCCGCGTCACGTCGGCGATCCGCTGCATCGTGCGGTCGTCGGGCGGCACGTTCTGAATCCGTCCGTGGATCCGCGCCTTGCCCTGGGGCGTGCCCAGGATCACGGTGAACACGGGGATGTGCAGGCGCCGGGCGCGCTGGGCCACCGGCTCGACCGGCCCGCCGCTCGTCGGCACGCCGTCCGACAGCAGGACGACCGCCCCGGGAACCCGCTGAGCGCCCGGCCGCGGGGCCCGGCGAAGGACCTGGAGCGCCTGGGCGAGCGCGTCGCCCGTGCCCGTCGAGCCGCCGGCCTGCAGGCCCCGAAGGGCGTCGCGGACCTGCTGGCGGTCGCCGGTGGGAGAGATGAGCAGCCGCGGGTGGCGGGTGAACCCGATCGCCCCGACGTGGACGCCGGCGGGCACGTGGTCGAGGAAGCGCAGCGCCGCCGCATGCGCCGCCTCCAGGCGGGTCGGGGAGACGTCGGTCGACGTCATCGACGACGACTCGTCCGTGACCAGCATGATGTTCGCCCGCTTGACGGGCACCGCGACGGTGGCCTGCGGGCGCGCGACCCCGACGATGAGCACGGCCAGCGCCAGCGCGAACAGGGCCATCGGCAGATGGCGCCGCCAGCCCGGAGCCCAGCGCACGACCGATTCGCGCATATGGGGCTGGACGAAGGCCGCGGCGGCGCTGCGCTTGCGCCGCTCGGCCAGCAGGTAGCCGCCGACCGCCAGCGGGATGAGGATCAGCGCCAGCAGGGCGAGCGGGGCGGCGAAGCTCATGGCGTCCCGGCGCGCGCCGGGCGCGTGCCGAGCTTGACGTTGACGTCGACCTGGCGCCCGTCGCGCAGGACGGTGACCTTCACCGTCTGGCCGGGCTTGAGCTTGGAGACCGCCGCCGTCACGTCGTCGGCGACGCGCACCCTGTGGCCGCCGATGGCGACGATCACGTCGCCGTTGGAGATGCCGCCCCGCAGCCCGGCCCGGTCAGCGGGGCCGCCCTGGGGGACCGAGGCCACGAGCGCGCCCGACCCGGCCGGGTTCTCGGCCACGCTGATGCCCAGGTAGGCCCGGGCGATCGACCCGTCGCGCCGGAGCTTGGGCACGACCTGGCGCACGGTGTTCGACGGGACGGCGAAGCCGACGCCCACGTTGCCCCCGCCGCCCGACGCGGTGGCGATCTGCGAGTTGACGCCGATCACCTGGCCGGCGCCGTTGAGCAGCGGGCCGCCCGAGTTGCCGGGGTTGATCGGCGCGTCGGTCTGGATGACGCTGTCGATCGAGAAGCCGTTGGGCGCCTGGATCTCGCGGCCCGTGCTGGAGACGATGCCCGCCGTGGCGGTGCGGTCGAGCCCGAAGGGATTGCCGATGGCCACGGCCAGCTGGCCCACCTTCACCGCGCGCGAGTCGGCCAGCGCCAGCGGGTGCAGGGTGGTGCCCGACGGGTCGACGTGGACGACGGCGAGGTCGGACGAGGGATCGGAGCCCGTGACCGTCCCCGTGAGGCGGCGGCCGCGATCGCCGAAGCGCACCTCGACGTGCTTGGAGGAGCCGACGACGTGGGAGTTGGTGACGATCGTGCCGTCGGTGTCGACGACGAACCCGGTGCCGGTCGCGACGCCGCCGGCCGTGGCCGCGCGGATGGAGACGACGCTGCCGCTGGCCGCCCTGTAGACGGCGGCGACCCGGCCGTCGGCGCTGCCGCCGGAGGGGACCTTCACCGTGGGCGCCGCCGGCAGCGGCACGGGCGCGTCCTCGCTCTTGCCCACGGTCCCGGTGGCCAGCAGGACGAGGGCCACCGCCACCGCGGCGGCGACGCCGCCCAGCAGCGCGGCGCGCACGGTCGCCCAGCGGCCCGGACCGGGCGGGGGCGGCGGCGCGGGCGGATGGATCTCCGTGCGGGACCGCTCGCGGCGCCCCTCATGAGGATCGCGGATGCGCGGGGCCAGCCAGGCGTGATCGACGCCCTCGGCCTCGTCGTCGCTCCACAGGCGCTTTCTCCGCTCGGTCACGGACATGACGCTAGGGGCGGGCACGTCAGATCCAGATAAGCGCCGCGCCGCCCTTATCCCCATCTGACGTTGCGCTTCCTAGCCTCGCTGGCGTGAATCCCCCGCCTGCGACAGGAGACGACATGCACCCCAACCCCACGGGCGACGCGCCGGCCCCCGAGCCGCGCCGGGCCATCGCCGAGGCCCTGTACGAGATGAAGCGCGTGATCGTCGGCCAGGACGAGATGCTCGAGCGCATGCTCGTCGCGCTACTGGCGGGCGGGCACGTCCTGCTCGAGGGCGTCCCCGGGCTGGCCAAGACGCTGACCGTCAAGACCATGGCCGCCGTGCTGGGCGGGAGCTTCCGGCGCATCCAGTTCACGCCCGACCTCGTCCCCTCCGACCTCGTGGGCACGCGGATCTGGCGCCCCGACACCGGGCGCTTCGAGACCGAGCTGGGCCCGGTGTTCGGCAACTTCCTGCTCGCCGACGAGATCAACCGCGCGCCCGCGAAGGTGCAGTCGGCGCTGCTGGAGGTCATGCAGGAGCAGCAGGTGACGATCGGCGGCGAGACGTTCCCCGTCCCCACCCCCTTCCTCGTGCTGGCCACCCAGAACCCGATCGAGTCCGAGGGCACCTACCCGCTGCCCGAGGCCCAGGTCGACCGCTTCCTCATGAAGGTCCTCGTGGACTACCCGAGCGTGGGCGAGGAGGCCGCCGTCGTCGGGCGCTCGCTGGGCGCGGAGGTGCAGGTGCGCGAGCAGGTCAGCCTCGACGACCTCGAGCGCCACATGGAGGCGATGGACGGCGTGTACGTCGACCGCTCGGTCATCGGCTACGCGGTGATGATCGCCGACGCCACCCGCAGTCCCGAGCGCTACGGCCTGGCCGAGCTCGAGCCCTACATCGAGTACGGGGCCAGTCCGCGCGGGCCGATCGGCCTGGTGCGCGCCGCCCGCGCGCTCGCGCTCCTGCGCGGTCGCAAGCACGTCGTCGTGGGCGACATCACCGATCTGGCGGCCGACGTCCTGCGCCACCGCCTCGTCCTCTCCTACGACGCGCTCGGCGACGGCGTGAGCGCCGATGACATCCTCGAGCGCATCCTGGCCACCGTGGTCGTGCCCGAGGCGCCGACGCTGGGCGACGAGCCGGCCGCGGAGAGCGCGCGGGCCGCGTGAGCCCGACCGCGGAGCCGCTCGCGCCCCCCGCGGCCCGCCAGGGGCCGGGGCGGATGCCGCCCGCGCTGCTGGACGCGATGGAGCTGCGTCTCGCGCGGCGCTCGGGCGGGCTGCTGCCCGGCGACCGCCCCGCCGCCGGCGCCGGCTCGGGCACCGAGCTGGCGCAGCTTCGCCCCTACGAGGTCGGGGATGACGTGCGCCAGATCGACGCCGCGGCCACGGCGCGCACCGCGGTGCCCCACGTGCGCCTCCAGGTCCCCGAGCGCACGCTGACGACGTGGCTCGCGCTCGACCTCTCCCCGTCGATGGCCTTCGGCACGGCCGAGCGCCTGAAGTCCGACGTGGCCGAGGGAGTCTCGCTGGCCATCGCCCGCCTGGCCCTGCGCCGGGCGGGGAGACTGGCGACCATCACGTTCGGCGCCTCCGCGCCCGTCCTCGTGCCGCCGCGCGGCGGTCGGCTGGCCACGGTCGCGCTGCGCCGCCGCCTCGAGGCCGGCGTCGGACGCGACGGCGAGGCCGACCCGGACGGCATCGTGGGCGCGCTCAACCGGCTGAGCAAGGTCGCGCGGATGCCCGGCCTCGTCGTGGTCGTCTCGGACTTCCGCGACCAGGCCGACTGGGGCCGCCCGCTGCGGCGCCTGGCCCAGCGCCACGACACCGTCGCCGTGGAGATCTCCGACCCGCGTGAGTCGGCCCTCCCGGCCGTCGGGCACCTCACGCTCGTCGATCCCGAGACGGGCCGCCACGTCTCCGTCGACACCTCGCGGCGCGACGTGCGCGAGCGCTATGCCGCCGGTGAGGCGCAGCGGCGCGAGCACGTGGCGCGCGACATCCGGGCCGCGGGCGCCGCCCACGTGCGGCTGAGCACCGACGAGCCCTGGCTCCAGCGCCTGGCCAAGGCGCTGCGATGAGCTTCCAGACCCCGGCGTTGCTGCTCCTGCTGCTCGCGCTACCGCTCGGGGGCGTGCTCTACTGGCGCCGCCAGCGCCGGCCCCCGGCCGACGCCGTCCGCTTCCCCGGCGTGGCGACGCTGGTCTCCGTGCTCCCGCGCCACGCGGCGTGGCGCCGTCACATCCCGGCCGCCCTGCTGGCCCTCGCGCTGGCGGGGCTGGTGCTGGCCGTGGCCCGGCCTCAGCGCAGCGTCGCCGTGCCGGTGCGCAGCGGCTCGATCATGCTCGTGACCGACACCTCGCGCTCGATGATGGCCGACGACGTCCAGCCCTCGCGCCTGGACGCCGCGCGCGCCGCGGCCAAGCGCTTCCTCGCCCGGGTCCCCTCCAACGTCAAGGTGGGGCTCGTGGGATTCGCCGGGTCGCCCGATCCGGTCATCGCCCCCACGTCGGACCACGGGGAGATCTCGCAGGTGCTCGACGACCTGACGCCCGACGGCAGCACGGCCACGGGCGACGCGCTCGAGGCCGCGCTCTCCACGCTGCGCCCGCCGGGCGACCGCAGCCGCGTGCCGGCGGCGATCGTCCTCCTGTCCGACGGCAAGCGCACGATCGGCCGCGACCCGGTCGCGGTGGCCCAGCAGGCCAAGCGCGAGCGGGTGAGCATCACGACCGTGGCGCTCGGCAACCCCGGCGCGGCCCTGCTCGTGCCAGGCACCTCGGCCGTCATCCCCGTCCCGCCCGACCCGGCCACGATGCGCGAGATCGCCAAGACCTCGGGCGGGCGCTTCTTCGCCGTCGACGACGCGGGGACGCTGAACTCCGTCTACGACGGGCTCGGCTCGCGCCTGTCGACACGCACGGAGCACCGCGAGATCACCGCCTGGTTCGCCGCCCTGGGAGCCGTGATGCTCCTCGTCGCGCTGGGCGCGTCGGTGCGGCGCTTCGGGATCGTCGCTTGACGAAAAACGACGCGAAGCGAGCCGCTCGAGGAGCCCTCCTTCCGGTCGCCGAAGCTTCCGGAGCTCTGGGCGGCAGGGCCTCTCACCTCAGTGGCCTCGCTCTTTGCGGCTGCACTCCGCGTCTGGAAAGAACCTAGCCGCGGCCTGGCCGCCGATGCAAGGGGGGCGCGACGACGAACCCGCATCCTCCGAGAATTTGCAGTCACCTGCCAACCTCGGGGGCGCGGCCGCGTTCCAATCCCCGTGCACGGAGCGCAGCCCATGGACCAGGAAGTCCTGCTGGCGGCCCTCGACGCGCGTGACCCGGGAACGCTGCGCCACACCCTCGGCGTCGTCGACCTCGCCGAGCGAGTGGCGATTCGCCTGGGTCTGACGGACGAGGGGATCCTCGAGGTCAGCCAGGTCGCGGCCCTGCATGACATCGGCAAGCTCGCCACGCCGGACTCCATCCTGCTCAAGCCCGGCCCGCTGGACGAGGTCGAGCGATCCGTCATGGAGCAGCACACGATCGTGGGCGCCACGATGCTCGAGCGCATCCCGAGCCTCGCCCACGTCGCACCGGCGGTACGGGCCACCCACGAGCGCTGGGACGGGTTCGGCTATCCGGACGGGCTGGCGGGATCGTCGATCCCGCTGGCCGCCCGGATCGTGTTCGTCTGCGACGCGTTCGAGGCGATGACCTCGCAGCGCCCCTACCGCCGCCCCATGGACCCCGCGGCGGCCGTCGCCGAGGTCCGCCGCTGCGCGGGCAGCCAGTTCTGCCCGCACAGCGCCGAGACGCTGCTCTCCGTGCTCGAGTTCGAGCGCGAGGCGACGCTGGTCTGACTCAGCGGCGCGCCGCCGCCTGCAACCGGCGGATGTAGCGCCCGACGAACGCCCCGGCGATCGCGAAGCCCGCCACGAGCAGAGCCACGATCAGCATCGCGTGCTCGGTCACGTAGTCCTTGATCCGCGCCGTGAGCGGCGGGCGCTTGACCGGCGTGACGCTGTTGGCGCGCGAGTCGGCCTCCTGGCCGCCCTTGAGCAGACGCGCGGTCAGCTCGTAGCTGCGGGCGACGGGTGGAAGCTTCACGCTGCCCTCCACCTCCCCGCGCCGGCCCGGGGCGACCCGGTCGCCCTCGAGCTTGGCGCGGGCGACCACCGGGCCGGGATGGCCGCCGATCAGCGGCCGGACCTCGATCTGCGCCGGCGGCGCGTAGGGCACGTTGCCGGTGTTGAGGAACGACGCCTTCACCTTGGTGTCGTCGCCGATGTACGCCCGGGGCGCCGGGAAGTCGATCAGGCGAGCGCGCTCCGTGCGCACCTCGTTGGGGCCGAACAGCTCCATCGAGCCGAACGCCCCCAGCAGCCGGCCCCCGCCGCGCACCGCGGCGCTGAGCCGGTAGCGCCCGGTCGCGAACACGGGCCCGCTCAGGCGGACGGGAAGCTCGACGGTGGCGCCGGGCAGCACGCGGAACGGGCGCGCCGGGCGCATCGCCAGCACCCGGCCGGTCGCCGAGCGCACCCGCACCAGGGCGTGCACCCAGGCGAACGTGTTGCCGCGGTTGGTCACGGGAACGAGGAGCCGCAGGCGCCGGCGCCCGTCCTGCTCGGCACGCACCGCGCCGGTGCTCCAGCGCACGACCGCATGGCGCGGGTTGAGGATCAGGCGGGCGTTGAGCTGGAGGATGCTGCGCAGCTGCTGGCGGCGCGTCGTGGCCAGCGACGGGTTGGCGCGGAAGAGGATGCCCCCGTAGAAGCCCTGGCCGGCGGGCACGTGGCGCACGCGGCCGAGCACCGAGCGCGCGGCGCCGGGGCCGAAGGGGAAGCCGCGCACCTGGGCGCCCAGGCGGCGGCGCGCCAGCGCCAGCGAGGCCTGGTCGTCGCGGACGAAGAGCCCGCCGTCGCGCGACTGGCCCAGCAGGACCGGGAAGACGCGCATCGAGTAGGCGTCCGGCGTGAGGTTGGCGATCGTGAAGGGCCCGACGCCCTGGCCGTTGGCGACGACGCCCTCGGCGCGGGCCGGCTGAAGGTGGATGCTCGGCTGGTCCTGAGCCTGCGCGGCGGGCGCCAGCGCGAGCAGGGCGGCCACCGCGGCGGCGGCTGAGATGCGGAGGCGTGTGGTCATGTGCGGTCCCTTGATCGGAGGGTCTGAGAGGCACGCGGCGGCGGGAAGCCGAAGCGCCCCGCCGCCGTGTGTGTCCTCTGCGCCTTACATGGAGGCCGTCAGGTGACCGTGAAGGTCGCCGTCAGGTTGTATGTGTCGGCCGTGGCGACGTCGTCCGCCGCGGCCAGGGTCTGCCGGAAGTCGACGAGGGCTGCGCCCACGAGCGATCCGGTCGTGACCGTTGCCGGCGTTGCCGACAGGTTGTTGTACGTCCCCGACGTGCTCAGCTTCCACTCGAGCGGATTCGTGAGGCTGGCGGGTCCGCTGCCGGTGACCTTGTCCATGAAGCCCGGCGTCGTGCCGGAGCCATCACTGACCTTGAGGGTCCACGACGGTTGTGTGCTCGTCACCGTGACGAGCGAGGACGTCGTCCCTGACGTCGCGTGAGTGAGGGTCATCACCGCGGGTGTCGCGACCGCGAGCGAGAGCTCGGATCCGACGGTTCCTCCCACCAGCGTGTCCGCGGCGAGAGAGGTCCCGGGCACGACGAGCATGCCGAGGACCGCGGCGACCAGCGCCTTTCGCATAACACCCATTCGAGTCCTTCCTGATGCTGCCGCCTCCGCATCCGAGCGGGGGCGAGGGGGCCTAACTGGTCGGAGTTATCGGCGCGTCGCCGCTCGGAACTTGACTGGACATAGGTCCATTCGACAAGAGTTATGCGACCGGGCACTCAGCGCTGCGCGTCGCGGATGGCGCGGTCCATCTCGCGCTTGCTCTCGCGCGCGCGGATCGTCTCGCGCTTGTCGCGCACGTCCTTGCCCCGGGCCAGGGCGATCTCGACCTTGGCGTGGGGGCCGCGGAAGTACAGGCGCGTGGGAACGAGCGTCAGGCCCTTCTCCTGCGTCTGGCCGACCAGCCGCTCGAGCTGGCGGCGATGGACGAGCAGCTTTCGCTCGCGCTCGGGCTCGTGGTTCTCCCGGGCGGCGGGGCCGTAGGGGGCGATATGCACGTTGTGCAGCCACAGCTCGCCGTCGCGCACGGCGGCATAGCCGTCCTTGATCGTGGCCGACCCCTGGCGCAGCGACTTGACCTCGGTGCCGGTGAGCACGACGCCGCACTCGAGCTTCTCGAGCAGGTTGTAGCGGTAGGCCGCCTGGCGGTTGGTGGCGATGTCGCCGGGCTCCGCCTTGCGCTTCTTTCCCTTGGCCATCAGTGGACCACCATTACCGAACCTCTACCGGATACAGGTCGACCCTGCCGCGCGGGGCGTCGATCCGCCCGACCTCGACCCCCACCGGATCGCCCAGCCGGATGGTCTTCCCGCTCCTGGTTCCGTGCAGCGCCGTGCCGAGCTCGTCGAGCTCCCACCAGTCGCCGCGCAGGCGCCGCACGGGCAGCAGGCCCTCGTAGCCGTCGCCGAACGCCACGAACGCGCCGATGGGTGCGAACCCCACGACCTCTCCCTCGTAGACCGTGTTGTGGCCCAGCTCGAAGAGCTCGCGCGTGAGCAGGAAGCAGCGGGCGATGTCATCGGCGTCGCGCTCGACGCGCATGGCATCGCGCTCGCGCTGCGAGGTCCAGGCGCCGGACTCAGCGAGCTGCGCGGCCACCGGGGGGTCCTCTCCCCCGCCCACGGCGCTGAGCAGCGCCCGGTGGCACACGAGGTCGGGGTAGCGGCGGATCGGCGAGGTGAAGTGGCAGTAGCGCGGGGAATGCAGGCCCGCGTGCCCGAGGTTGACGGGCGAGTAGTGGGCCTGCTTGAGCGAGCGCAGGATGAGGCTCGTGAGCCCGGCCCGGCCATGGCCGGTGCGGCGCACGTGGTCGTCGACGAGCTGCGAGAACTCGCCCATGAGGTCCGCGGCCTGCTGCGAGGTCATGTGCTCGGGCACCGCCGGCGTGGGCACGTCGAGCGAGGCGAGCTGGTCGGCCAGGCGCTCCACGGCGCTGGGCTCGGGGCGTTCGTGCACGCGGTAGAGCGCCGGCACCTTCTGGGCGTCGAGCAGCGTGGCCACCTGTTCGTTGGCGCAGATCATCAGGTGCTCGATGAGCCGGTGGGCCTCGGTCTGGACGACGGGACGCAGGCCGGTGACATGGCCGTCGGAGTCGAAGTCGAACTCCGGCTCGGACGAGTCGACGAGCAGCGCCCCGCGGCGCGCGCGCTCACGGTCCAGGGCCGCCGCGGCGGCCCGGGCGGCGGCGAGCGGCGCGGCCCACGGCTCCAGCGCGGGCTCGCGCCCGGCGAAGATCCGGTCCACCCGGTCGTAGTCGAGGCGCTGGTCGGAGCGGATCAGCGAGCGGTGGAAGGAGGCCTTCACGACCCGAGGGCCGCGCAGCTCCATCTCCACCGTGACCGCGGCGCGGTCGACGTCGGGGCGCAGCGAGCACTGGTCGCTGGACAGCGCGTGCGGGAGCATGGGAGCCACCGTGCCCGGGACGTAGACGCTGGTGGCCCGCCGGTAGGCCTCCCGGTCCAGCGGGCTTCCCGGGCGCACGAACGCCGAGACATCGGCGATGTGGACCCAGACGCGCCACGCCCCCTCCCCGAGCTCCTGCGCGGACAGGGCGTCGTCGAAGTCGCGAGCCGTGACGGGGTCGATCGTGAAGGTCGGCAGGTCGCGCAGGTCGCGGCGCGGGCGGTCGGGCGCGCGGGCCTCGTCGGCCGCGCGCTCCACAGCGGCGGGGAACTCCTCGCGCTCGTCGCGCTCGAGCAGCAGCGCATGCAGGACGTCTCGCGCCACGTCGGGTCGCCCGATGCGCTCGGCCACCCGGGCGTGCCCGCGCCCCTGGCCGGCCAGGCGCAGGAGCACGAGGTCGCCGGCGTGGGCGCGCCGGTCGCGGTCGACGACGATCCGCCGCCCGGGCTCGAAGAACGGGGTGCCGGTGAGGAAGCGCCCCCGCTTCTCCAGCAGGGCCACCACGGCGCGCGAGGGCGGACTCACCGCGCCTGTGCCGCCAGTGCGTTCAGGGCCGCCTGAAGGCTCTCGTCCGCCTTCGTCTTCGGGTTGTCCTTCGCCTTGATGTCGGGCTGGATACCGGCGCCCCGCCGGGTTCCGCCGCCGCCCAGGTTGCGCCCGCTGGGCGTGAAGTACTCGCCCACCGTGATGTCCAGGGCGCCTCCGTTGCCCAGCTCGCGGACCTCCTGGAAGACGCCCTTGCCGAACGTGCGCGTGCCCACGATCTCGCCGCGGTGGCGATCCTGGATGGCGCCGGCCACGATCTCCGAGGCAGAGGCCGTACCGTCGTCGACGAGAACCATCACCGGAACGCGGCGGGGGATCGCCCCGCCGGCGGCGTTGTAGACGTGGCGCGGGCGGTGGCGCCCCTTCGTGGACACGATCGTGCCATCCGGGATGAACACGCTGGCCACGAGTACGGCCTCGTCGAGCAGGCCGCCGCCGTTGCCGCGCAGGTCGAGGATGAGCGCCTGGGCGCCGCGCTTGCGCAGCCGGTCGACCGCGTCTCGGACCTCGCCGTGCGCGCCGGACACGAAGCCCGACAGGGCGACAACCCCGATCTTCTTCCCTCGGACGGTGTGCAGGCTGGACGTCACCGAGGGCGCCTCGACCGTGGCGCGCTCCATCCGGCGCGTGACCCGCTTGCCGTCCCGCGTCCAGGTCAGCGTGACCTTGGTCCCGGGCTTGCCGCGGATCAGCGAGGTCGTGCGCTGGCTCGAGAGCCCGGCGATGCTGCGGCCGTTGACCGCGACGATCGTGTCGCCCGCACGCAGGCCGGCGCGCTTCGCGGGTGACCCGGCGAAGGTCTTGGTCACCCGCAGGCCGGCCGGGTTCTCCGTCACCTCCATGCCCACCCCGGAGAACTCGCCGTTGGACGACTCCTGGAAGCGCCGGTAGTCGGCGGGGCTCAGGTAGCTGGAGAAGCGGTCGTGCAGGCGCTCCACCGCGCCGGCCAGCGAGTCGTCGACGAGCTCGCCGCGCTTGACCTTCCGGTAGTAGTCGTCGGAGATGACGTCGAGGCCCTCGTCCAGGGTGGCGGTGTGGTCGTCGACGAACGCGTCGCGCAGCGGTGCGGGGAGCGTCGAGGGGTGGCCGCCCAGCCACATCCCGGCCACGAACAGCACGGGAAGCAGCACGGCCAGGACGATGAGAAGTCGCTGGAGACTGCGCCGAGGCATGAACCCCTGAGGCTACTGAGGCCGTTGCGCCGAATCTAAAGCGCGAGCGCTCAGACGCGCAGGAAGCGGCGCAGCGAGATGCCCGAGCCGGCGGCCGAGACGAACACGCTGGCGCCGATCAGCACGGCGATGAGCAGGCCGAAGTTGATCGTGTTCGGCGCCGCGATCAGGGCGAAGTCCTTGGCCAGCGGGTCAATCAGGGCGATCTTCCCCACCGCGAGCAGCAGGATCGCCAGCACCCCGCCCAGCGCGCCGACGATGACTCCCTCGATCACGAACGGCCAGCGGATGAACCAGTCGGTCGCGCCGACGAGCTTCATCACCTCGACCTCGCGCCGCCGCGCGTAGAGCGACAGGCGGATCGTGTTGGAGATCAGCAGGATCGACGCCGTCACGAGCAGGATCGCCAGCATCGCCGTCGTCAGCTTCACCACGCGCGTGGCCGAGAGGATCTTGTTCGTCTCGTCGCGGCGGTTTCGCACCGTGTCGATCGCCGCGTCCACGGGCTTGCCGTGCGGTGACAGGGCGGCCTTGAGCGCGTCGATGTTGCTCGCCTTGTCGGGTGTGATGCGGAAGGTGTCGGGCAGCGGGTTGGTGCCCAGCAGCTGGTAGGCCTCGGGGTTGCGCTTGCGCTCCTGCGCGTAGGCCTGCTTCTTGGACACGTACTGCACGCGCTTGACGTGCGGCGTGTCGTTGCGCAGGCGCGCCTGCACGCGCGACACGTCGGCGCCCGAGGCGTCGGTCTTGAGGTAGACGTCGAGCAGCAGGCGGCCGCGGACCTCGTTCGCCGCACCCGTCGTGGCCTGGACGATCGGGATGAACACCCCGAGCACGAGAACGGTGACGAGCACGGTCGCCATGGCGGCGAAGCTCGGCATCGCGTTTCGGCCGAGGGACCGCAGCGCCTCGCGAAGGAAGAACCCGATCTTCATCAGTTCGAGCCGGTGCGGCCGCGCTCGCGCACGGCGCGCGTGCCGCGGGTCGCCGGGTCGAGGTCGGGATCGGCGACGGCGCCGCGCATGCGGGCGGCGAACTCGCGGGTCGTCTCGTCGCGCGTGTAGAGGCCGGCGGCCTCGTCGCGGACGACGCGCCCCTCGGCGAGCTCGATCACGCGGCGGCGCATCTTGTCCACCATCGCGTGGTCGTGCGTGGCCACGAGCACCGTCGTGCCGGTCCGGTTGATCCTGTAGAGCAGCTGCATGATCCCGATGGACGTCTCGGGATCGAGGTTCCCCGTGGGCTCGTCGCAGAGCAGCAGCGGCGGGTGGTTGACGAACGCGCGCGCGATCGAGACGCGCTGCTGCTCGCCGCCCGAGAGCTGGTCGGGGTAGTTGTGAAGCTTGGTCGAGAGGCCGGTGAGGCGCAGGATGTCGGGCACCTTTTCGCGGATCTCTCGCCGGCTGCCCCCGGTGACCTGGAGCGCGTAGGCGACGTTGTCGTACACGGTCCGGTTGGGCAGCAGCTTGAAGTCCTGCCACACGACGCCGATGTTGCGCCGGTAGTAGGGCACCCGCTTGCGCGTGATGTCGGCCAGGTCGCGCTTGGCCACGACGACGCCGCCGGCGGACGGATCCAGCTCCTTGATGAGGAGCCGCATGATCGTGGACTTGCCCGAGCCGGTGTGGCCGACGAGGAAGACGAACTCGCCGCGGTCGATCCCGAACGTGGCCTGGTCGAGGCCGACGTCGCCGCCCTCGTAGACCTTCGAGACGCCCCGGAATTCGATGACATGGCTGCCGGCACCGGGATGGTGCGCGGGGCGCTTGGGCGCCGTCGCGGCGCGGTTGGGCTGTTCGCGGCGAAAGTTCCTCTGGGCCATGGGGTTGGCCACCCTAGCGAAGGGTTCTGAGAATGCCTGCGATTGCAATGAACCCTGCACTCGTCGCCCGATGGTCGGTCCCGTGCGCCCCCGCAGTCGCGCGGGGCCCCGGGATCGATCATCTACCCTGAGCGGATGCCCAAAGTGACCACAACGCCCCTTTCCAACGGCCTTCCGCTGCATCGCGTGGCGCTCGAGGGCACCCGCTCCGTGACCATCCTCGCCGCCTTCGACGCCGGTGCCCGGACCGAGCGCCCCGAGGAGAACGGGATGGCCCATTTTCTCGAGCATCTCGTGTTCAAGGGCGGCGAGAAGTACCCGACCTATCGCGACGTCAACGAGACGGCGGAGCGGATGGGCGCGCAGCTCAACGCCTACACCAGCCACGATCTCGTCGCCTTCCACATCACGGCGCGCGCGGAGGCCGCGATGGACGCCGCCGACCTGCTCACGGACTTCGTGGGGCGCCCTCACATCGACGCCGGCGAGCTCGACCGCGAGCGCGGCGTCGTGATCCAGGAGATCGCCCGCGCCAACGACCAGCCGGCCGCGGTGGCCGAGCACCTGATCGACCGCGCGGCGATGGGCGACCACCCGCTCGGGCGCCCGGTCCTCGGGCCCGAGGAGCACCTGCGCACCTTCACGCGCGACGCGATCGTGGCCTTCCGCGAGCGCCGCTGGGCCGGGGCCCAGGGGGGCGCCTTCGTGGTCGGCAACCTCGAGTCGGTGCCGGCCAACGGCGCGCTCGACGAGCTCTTCTCCCGCTTCCCCCGGCTCCCCGATCCCGAGCCCTTCGAGGCCGCGCCCGGCTTCGAGCCCGCCACCCTGGTGGAGGAGCGCGACTCCAACCAGTCCCACCTGCGGATCTCCTACCGGCCCGACTCGGACGTCGGCGACCTGCGCCAGCGCGCCGCGCTGTCGGTCTACTCGACGCTGCTCGGCGGCTCCATGGGCTCGCGCCTGTTCGACGAGATCCGCGAGCAGCGGGGCCTGGCCTACTCGGTCTACGCCTTCGACCACGCCTTCGCCGACGTCCCGATACTCCAGCTCTCGGCCGGCCTGGACTCCGAGAAGTGCGTCGAGGCCTACCGGCGGATGACGGAGATCGTGGACGAGCTGCGCCAGGACGGCCCCACCGAGGCCGAGGTGGAGCGTGCCCGTGCCTATTCGGCCGGGCGGCTCGTGCTCGCCTTCGAGAGCACCAACGCCGTCGCCCGCTACGCGGCCAGCCAGACGATCGTCCACGACGAGGCGATCGACCCGGACGCGGCGATCGAGGCGATCGACGCCGTGACGTTCGACGAGGTCGCCGAGGCGGCGAGGCGGATCTCGACGGAGCGGGCCGTCGCCTGCGTGGGACCGCACACCGCGGATGACTTCGCCGGATGACGTCGACCGCGAGGGCCTGCGCCGCTACGCGCGGCGCGTGGGCGAGCGGTGGCCGCTGGAGCGCGCCTACGTGGGCGGCGGGCGGGTAACCGGAGACGGGAAGGAACCGGGCTTCTTCGTCGTCCTTGTCTCACAGGGGTTCGACGGTGTCCCGTGGCTCGAGCGCGTGCACCAGGCCGAGTCGCTGTGGGATGCGGCGGAGATGGGCGAGCGCGCCCAGGTCCACTGCTACACACCGGTCGAGTTCCAGCGCAAGCTCGATCAGCTACCCGCCGTGCGCGACGCGGCGGACAGAGGTTTGGATCTGAATGCGTGACCTTCAGCCGCGACGCCCGTCACACGACTAACAGGTCGTGACCCCGGTCCTCTCCTCCACCCTGCTGCGCACGCAGTCCGACGCCCGCCTGATGGCTCTCGCCGGGCGTGGCGGAGAGCGCGCGTTCGAGGCCATCGTGGAGCGCTACCGCAAGCCGCTCCTGCGCTGGTGCCGGCGCTTCCTGCCCGAGGCGCGCGCCGAGGATGCGGTGCAGACGACCTTCCTCAAGGCCTGGGTGGCGCTCCAGGAGGGCGCCGCGGTCGACGAGCTTCGTCCCTGGCTCTACCGCATCGCGCGCAACACCGCGATCGACAACGCCCGCAAGGCGGGCTACGACTACGACGAGCTCAAGGAGGCCCTGCGCGTCGCGCCGGGTCCCGACGACGAGCTCGAACGCCGCCAGGTGATCCGCCAGACGCTGGCCGGCGTGGCCGGGCTGCCCGACAAGCAGCGCGAGGCCCTGCTCCAGACCGCGGCCGGCCACAGCCGCGCGGACATCGCGCGCGGGCTCGACCTCAGCGAGGGCGCCGTGCGCCAGCTCGTGCACCGGGCCCGCACCACGCTGCGCGCCGCCGCCACGGCCATCACCCCCGCCCCGCTGGCCTCCTGGGCGGCGGCGATGGGCGCCACCGGAGACGGCGCGGTCACCCAGCGCATCGCCGAGCTGAGCGCCGGAGCGGGCTCGGTCGGCGTCGCCGCCACCGCCGTGAAGGCCGGCACGGTCATCGTCGCGGCCGGCGTGATCGCCGTCGGGCCGGGGGCGGACCTGCGCCATCACGTCGCCAGGGACTCCAAGGCCGCGGCGTCCTCCGACACCCCGAGCGATGCTAGGGGCCAGGACGACGGTCCGGCGGGCGCCACCACGACGGGAAGCGCCGACGTCAGGGGCGGAGGCGGCCGCGGCGAGTCCCGGGGCCGGGACGGCGGGAGCCGCGGCCGCTCCGGATCCTCCGGCAAGGGCTCACGCGATTCGAGCCGGCACGGGTCGGGCTCCGGCGGCTCGGGCGAAGGTGGGAACGATCACTCGGGCTCCAGCGGCTCGGGCTCGGGCGACCGGCACCGGTCCGGCTCCGATGACAGGAGCGGATCGAGCGGCTCGGGCGGTGACGGCAAGTCCGGTTCCTCGAACTCGGGCTCGGGCTCCGACGACTCGGGTTCGGGCTCCGGGAACTCCGGTTCCAGCGGATCGGGCTCGGGCGACTCCGGCTCCGATGACTCGCTTCAGTCCGGCTCGGGCGACTCCGGGTCCGGGTCCAGCGGCTCCGACTCGGGCGGCGACGGCCACTCGGGCTCCGGGTCCGGCGACTCGGGCACGCGCACCGAGTCCACGGACGACTGAGCCCGCCCCTCCCCGCCGCCGGCGTCCAGTCCGCGAGTTCCCTGCTCCAGCCACGTGACCTTTGTGGCGATGGGTCGTCACACCGGGTGAGAAGGCCCGATCCCCACTCTCCACCCAGAGGAGCTCAACGGCATGAGAAGGACTCTGATCATCATGGTGACCGCACTGGCCGCGGCCGTCATGCTCGTCCCGGCCGCCGCCCAGGCGCGCAGCTCGCATCACAATGCGTCGGCCGCCGATCGCAACCACGATCGCATCCCCGATCGCTGGGAGCGTCGTCATCACCTCAGCCTCAAGGTCAAGCAGACCAAGCGCGACCAGGATCGCGACGGCCTGAACAACCGGGCCGAGTTCCAGCGCAACACCGACCCGCGTGATGCCGACACCGACAACGACGGCGTCAACGACGGGCAGGAGTGCCGCCATGGCCTCGATCCCCGTCATCGCGACAGCGATCACGACGGCGTCACGGACAACCACGAGAACGCCGGCAGCGTCGTGAGCCTCGAGGGCGACGTGCTGACGATCAAGCTGGTCAACGGCGAGACGATCTCGGGTCACGTCACGGACGCCACCGAGATCGAGTGCGAGACGGCGCCGGCCACGACGCCCACCGCCCAGGCCACGCGCGACGGCGAGTCCGGGGACGACAACTCCGGCGACCGTCAGGGCGAGGACAACAGCGGTCCCAGCGACAACAGCGGCCCCGGCCATGACCAGGGCGACGACGACCAGGGCGACGACAACGAGAACGAGCACGGCAACTGCTCGACCGCGGACCTCGTTCCCGGCGCGATCGTCCACGAGGCCGAGCTCAAGGCCACCAGCGCCGGAGCGGTCTTCCACGAGGTCAAGCTCGTCAAGTAGCGCGCACGAGCCAGACCGGCTGGAATGGCGAGGGGCGGCCACAGGCCGCCCCTCGCGCTATCTTTCCCGCCGTGGAGAACTCGCAGGGACTCCTCGGCCCCGACTCCGTCGCCTGGCGGGTGATCGGCCACCCCGTGGCCCTGGTCGGCGGGCTGCGCGCCCTGATCATCCAGTCGCTGCACCCGCTCGCCATGGCGGGCGTCGCCCAGCACAGCGACTACCGCAACCGCTCCCTGGACCGGCTGCGGCGCACCGCCTACTACGTCTCGGCGACCACGTTCGGCGACCTCGAGACGGCTCACGCGGCGGCGCAGCGCGTCAAGAACATGCACCGCAAGGTCCGCGGCATCGACCGCGTGACGGGCCTGCCCTACAGCGCCGACGACCCCGTCACGCAGCTCTGGGTGCACTGCGTGGAGTGGCACTCCTTCCTCGCCGTCTACCGGGCCTTCGCCGGCGGCCTGTCCGACGAGGACGCCGACCGCTACATCGCCGAGGGGGTCCGGATCGCCGCGCTGCTCGACGTCCCGACGGACACCGTCCCGGCCTCGGTGGCCGAGATGCGCGAGTACTTCGCGTCGGTCCGGGGGGAGTTGCGGATGAGCGAGTTCGCCAACGACGCCATCCGCTTCGTCGTCAACCCGCCGCTGACGCGGGATCTCCTGGCCTTCCAGGTCCCGCTGCGAGTGGTGGCCAGCGCCGCCGTGGCCACGGTCCCGCGCGACCTGCGCCGCCTGGCGGGGATCGACCGCAGCCCGGCGCTCGACGCGATCACCGTCGCCGCGGTGCGGCCGGCCGCAACGGTCCTCAACGCCCCGCTCCTGCGCGACGCTCCCTCGCTGATGCTGGGGCGCGAGACCCGTGCCGTGGCCGAGCGCGCACGGATGGCCCGCGCCGCCTAGCCGCCTAGCCGATCGCGACCATCCGCTCGATCGGGATCCGCGCCCGGTCGGCCACCTCGTCGGGCACCCGGACCTCGAACTGCCCGTCGCGCAGCGAGTCACGCAGCTTGGGCAGGGTGATCATCTTCATGAACCGGCACGAGGCCCGCTCGTTGGCGGCGATGAACTCCGTGTCCGGCGCGGCCATCCGCAGCGGATGCAGCATCCCCGTCTCGGTGGCCACGATCGCCGTCCCGCCGGGCTTGGCGTGCTCGGCGTAGTCAAGCATCCCGCCCGTCGAGAGCATGTGCACGCCCGCCGCGTCCACGTCGCCGTGCGCCACGTACTCCATGACGCTCGTCGAGCAGCCGCACTCGGGGTGGATCAGGAAGTCGGCGCCCGGGTGGGCCGCGCGGGTCTGCTCGATGTCCCGGGGCCGGATGCCGGCATGGACGTGGCACTCGCCCGACCAGACGTGCATGCGCCGGCCGGTGCGCTGCTCGACGTAGGCGCCGAGCCACATGTCGGGCCCGAAGAGGATCTCGGTGTCCTCCCCGTGCTCGCGATAGATGTGCTCGACGACCCCGACGGCGTTGGACGAGGTGCAGCAGTAGTCGGTCTCGGCCTTGACCTCGGCGCTCGTGTTCACATACATGACGACGACCGCGCCCGGATGCTCGGCCTTCCAGGCCCGAAGCTCGTCGGCGGTGATCGAGTCGGCCAGCGAGCAGCCGGCCTTGAGGTCGGGGATGAGGACGGTCTTGTCGGGGCTGAGGATCGAGGCGGTCTCGGCCATGAAGTGCACCCCGCAGAACACGATCGTGCGCGCCTCTGCAGCGGCCGCCTGGCGGGAGAGCCCGAGGGAGTCGCCGACGTAGTGGGCCACGTCCTGGACCTCGGGCACCTGGTAGTTGTGGGCGAGGATCACGGCGTCGCGCTCGCGGGCCAGCGCACGCACCTCGTCCGTCAGCGCGGCAATCTCCTCCGGTGTCGGAGTGGAGGTACCCGCAGCGGTCGGTGCCATGGGAAGGGACTGCATGTTTCGAACCTCGCTAGGTGTCGAAATGAAGCTCGCCTGTCGCCTCGCGAGCTGTTGGTGTGCTGACTGAAGTGTAGTGACCTGCGCTCGACCGGCAGTCAGGAAGGCGGTGCCGGCTCCAGCAGGAGGCTCAGGTCCAGCGCCGGAGCCGAATGGGTCAGCGCCCCGACGCTGATGAAGTCCACCCCGGTCTGCGCGATCTCGCGCACCGTGTTGAGGCTGACGCCGCCCGAGGCCTCGGTCGTCGCGCGTCCTCGGGCCCGGGAGACCGCCTCGCGCAGCTCGTCGGGCGTCATGTTGTCCAGGAGCACGCGCGTCGCGCCCGCGGCCAGAGCCTCGTCGACCTCTCCCAGGCTCGCGCATTCGATCTCCACGTCCATCCCGTTCGGCGCGGCCGCGAGCGCACGGCGTGTCGCCTCCCCCACGCCGCCGGTCAGCGCTGAGTGATTCTCCTTGACCAGGATCGCGTCGAACAGGCCGACGCGGTGGTTGTGACCGCCGCCCGCCCGCACCGCCTGCTTCTCGAGCTCGCGCAGGCCCGGGGTCGTCTTGCGAGTGTCCAGGATCCGCGCGCCGGTTCCCTCGACCGCCTGGACGTAGCGCGCCGTCAGCGTGGCGACGCCGGAGAAGCGGCCGAGCAGGTTCAGGGCGGTGCGCTCAGCGGCCAGGATGCCCGCGGCGGACCCCTCGACGCGCAGCACCGGACCGTCCTCGCGCCACTGCCCCTCCTCGGTCAGGCGGTCTGTGGCCAGCGACGACTCGCACTGGCGAAACGCCTCCTCGGCCGCGGCCACGCCGAAGATGACTCCCGGCTCCTTCTGCGTGATCGTCGCCACGGCGGTCGCCTCCTCGCCCACGACGGCCCGCGTCGTCACGTCGCCCGAGCCGAGGTCCTCGGACAGCGCCCGCGCCACGAGCTTCGCCAGGCGCTCGCTCATGGCGCCAGCACGTTGACGGTGCGAAAGGCCGGGTCGCTGGCGCCATGCAGGCGGGCGCCCGCCGCGGCCAGCTCGCGCAGGTAGGCGATCACCTCTGCGGTGATCCGCTCGCCGGGCAGCAGGGCCGGGATGCCCGGCGGGTACCCGGCGATCGACTCCGCCGAGACGCGCCCGACGGAGGCGTCGACGTCCAGGCGCTCGGTGGCGCCAAGGAAGGCGTCGCGCGGCGACGCCGCCACGTCGGGATCCGTGGCCGCCGGAGGCTGGAGCACCGCCGACGCCGTCCCCGGCCGGCGGACGTCCTCCAGCTCGGCCGCCAGGTCGTGGGCGAAGCGCTCGAGCGCCGTCATCGGCTGGCTGATTCCCAGGACGAGGACGATCGTGGCGTGCGTGGCGAGCTCGACGTGAACGTCGGAGCCGCGGCGCAGGGCGTCGGCGACCTCGTAGCCCGTGCACCCGGTTCGCCGGACGTCGATGACGACTCGCATGGGGTCCCACGCGGCCACCCCCGGCGTCCCGACGAGCTCCTCCCCGACGACGCGGCAGCCGTCGATCGCGCCGATCGCCTCGCGGGCCTCGGCCGCTGCCCGCAGGGTGCGGTTGAGCAGGTCGCGCCCGTGGATCGCCAGCTGGCGGCGGGCGGAGTCCAGGGACGCGAGCAGCAACGAGGACGGGCTGGTCGAGCTGACGAGCCGCACCGTGCGCCCGAGGCGATCGGCGTCAACGCGCCCGTCGCGGGCCACGTGCAGCATCGCCGACTGGGTGAGCGAGCCGACGATCTTGTGGGTCGAGGTGACGATCGCGTCGGCGCCCGCGCCCAGCGCGGACGGCGGCACGTCGGGGTGGAAGCCGAAGTGCGGGCCCCAGGACTGGTCGACCACGAGCGCCGCGTCGTGGCCGTGCGCCACCTCCACCAGGGCGGCGATGTCGGCCGCCATCCCGTAGTAGGTGGGCGAGACGATGAACGCCGCGCGCGCGCCGGGCGCCCGGGCGAACGCCGCCTCCAGCTGCTGGGGCGTGACCCCGTGGGCCATGCCCAGCTCGGCCTCGTACTCGGGCGCGACCCAGGCCGGGATGCCGCCCGAGAGGACGAGCCCGTCCACGATCGACCCGTGGGAGTTTCGCTGGGCGACGACCCTCGTCCGCGGCGGCGCGAGCGCCAGGCACAGCGCGTGGTTGCCCTGGGTGGCGCCGTTGTGCAGGAACCACGTGCGCCCGGCGCCGTAGAGGTCGGCGGCCAGGATCTCGGCCAGGTCGAAGGGCGTCGGGACGGGCGGCGCGACGTCGATCCCGCGCGTGTCCTTGGGCAGGTCGATGAGGAGCGCCTCCTCGCCGATGTTGTTGCGCAGCGCGGCGTCCGCGCCGGCGCCGCCCTTGTGCCCGGGCACGTGGAAGCGCGTGGGCTCGCGGAAGCCGTAGGAGGCGACCGCCTCCAGGTAGGGCGCTACGCCCTGCTCGAGCTCTCCGTCCGCGCGGGCGGGCTCGGTCATCTAGGCGCCGCCCGCCTCCTGGAGGAGGTAGGCCCGGACGAACTCGTCCAAATCGCCGTCGAGCACCCGCTGGACGTCGCCGGCCTCGAGGTTGGTGCGCACGTCCTTGACCTGCTTGTAGGGATGCAGGACGTAGTTGCGGATCTGCGAGCCGAAGTTGACGTCCTGGGCCTCCCCCTTCTCCCGGGCGATCTCCTCCGCGCGCTCGCGCTCCTGGAGCTCGACCAGCTTGGAGCGCAGCATGTTCATCGCGGTCTGCTTGTTGGCCGACTGCGAGCGTTCGTTCTGGCACTGCACGACGATCCCCGAGGGGCGATGCGTGATCCGGACGGCGGAGTCGGTCTTGTTCACGTGCTGGCCGCCGGCGCCGCTGGCCCGGTAGGTGTCGATCTGCAGGTCCTCGTCGTTGATCGCCACGTCGGCGCTGTCGTCCACGACGGGGGCCACCTCCACCCCGGCGAACGAGGTCTGGCGCCGGTGGGCGGCGTCGAAGGGCGAGAGACGGACCAGGCGGTGGACGCCCTTCTCGGCCGAGTACAGGCCGTAGGCGTTCTCGCCGCCGACGCGGAACGTGGCCGACTTGATCCCGGCCTCCTCCCCCGGGCTGGCCTCGAGCAGCTCGACGGCGAAGCCGCGCTTCTCGGCCCAGCGCATCTCCATCCGCAGGACCATCTCCGCCCAGTCCTGGGCGTCCGTGCCGCCAGCGCCGGCGTTGACAGTGACCAGCGCGTCGCCGGAGTCGTAGGTGCCGGAGAACAGGCGCTCCTCCTCCAGCGCCTCGAGGCGCTGCTCGATCGTCGTGACCTGGCCGGCCAGCTCGTCGCGCATGTCCTCGTCCTCGGCCGCCAGCTCGGCCAGCCCCTCGAGGTCCCCGACGTCGGAGGAGAGCGTCCGGAAGCCGTCGAGCTTGCGGGTGGCGCGAGCGTGCTCGGCACTCACCTTCGCCGCGCGCTCCTGGTCGTCCCAGAAGCCGGGCTCCCCCATCTCGGTCTCCAGCGCCGCGATCCGGCGCTCCAGCGCGTCTGGGTCAAAGATAATCCGCGAGCAGCTTGAGCTGGTCGCGGATCGCCGAAAGGCGCTGGGGGGTGACTTCAGGGGTCGGCGTCGTGGCCACGGGAGCAGCGTACACTCCGCGCCCGCCATGTCCGGACCGCTCGATCTCCTCCTCCCGCCCCGCCTCATCGCCCGGGCGCTGGAGGACCTGCACGACATCGCCCTGGCCGCGCGGGGCCTGCCCGAGATCGAGGCAAGGTTGACCGAGCGCGTCGACGCGCTGGATACCCAGGCGGCGCGCATCCTTGCGCTGGGCGAGCGGGTCAGCGAGCAGATGGAGGCCGGCGTGACCGCCGCGCGGCGCCTGGGCGACCAGGGCGAGCGCATCGTCGAGCAGGGCGACCTGCTGGCCGAGCGAGCCGCGACCGTGGCCGAGGAGGGCGGCCGCCTGGCCGAGGCCCTGCCCACGCTGCAACGCGCGATCGAGATCGTCGAGCCGCTCCAGGGAACCGTCGAGCGCCTGGGCCGCATCGCCGACCGCCTCCCGGGCGGCGGGCGGCGCGGGGCCTAGGGGTCAGACCCCTCGGGGACTGTGACCCCCCGGGGTCCGACCCCGGCTGGCCCAGGGTCTGACCCCGGCTGGCTCGGGATCTGACCCCGGCTGGCTGTTTCACCGTTAGTGGAAGCGAAACTGGTCGTACAGCAACCAGTCTCGCTATCACCGCCGCCCCCCTCAGCGCGACACCAGGCGCGCCAGCTCCGCCGCGTTCACCGAGCCCAGACCGGTGGCGCGGTCGAAGCCGCGGTGGGCGGTGCAGCAGCCGAGCCCGAGAAGGTCGTTCGAGCCCTGTCGGACGTCGCGCACCAGCGATCGGCGCGGCGCGCCGTAGATCAGCGGGTTGAGCAGGCCGGGCGGCGGGCGCCCGGCGCGCCGCGCGCTCTCGGCGGCCAGTGCCGCGGCCGCGGTGAAGAGAGAGCTGGCGCCGCTCGTGCCGCCCAGCGACTGCCAGCCGGACGAGGCGCACGTCGTGCAGTAGACGGAATAGCCGGTGAGGGTGTCGCCGAGCATCGAGACGCCGGGGACCTCGCGCCCGGCGAAGAGCCGGCTCGTCCCGCCGCCGCCGGCCCGCATGCGCCCCCAGCGCGCGTCGCTCCAGGCGACCTCCGACTCCAGGCGGTTGTCGGCGCCCAGGCCGATGGTCGTCGCCCCCACCGCCATGACGTGCGGTGACGTGGCGGGGAAGCGCGTGGCCAGGCGAGGCACGAGCGCGCCGTCGTCCGCCTGGCAGTCCGCGGAACCGCGATCGCCGGCGCTCGTGACCACCGTCACGCCCGCCGCCGCGTTCGCCCATCAGCAGGTGGTCGATCAGCGCCGCCGAGCCGGGAACGCGCGCCATGTCGGCTCGCAGGCCCCGAAGGCGCGCAGCACGACATCGGGCCGGGCCCCGCTCAGGGGTGCGGCGAGCAGGCGGGCGAACTGGTCCAGGCCCGGCCCGGCGGCGACATAGGTGTCGAGCCGGCGAAGGCCAGGCAGCATCCCGGTCACGATCTGGGCGTCGAGCTGAGGCTCGCCGCTGGACTGATAGGGGCCGGGATCCAGAAACCGGGTGCGCAGGCTCGGCGTTCCCCTGCCGGAGCAGTTCGTGAACCTCCTCAGGTCGGCCACGGAGACCGGCGAGGCCTGGAGAAGGGCCACGCGCGCACCCCGTCCTCGTACCCCGGCCCGGTAGAGCCGATCGAACCCGTAGGCGGTCGCGAGCTGGCCGGGCGCGTAGGCGTTGAGCGCTCGTGCCTCGGCGCAGCCCTGCGGCGTCCCGGTGCGCGGCGGGCGGCCCGTGACCGCCGGCTCGGGCACGTCGGGCGTCGAGAGCACCGCACGCGCCCGCGCGCTCTCCAGCCGAGCACCGTCGTGACCCGCCCCCGCAGAGCCGGACCGAGGGGGGGCGTCCGGTCGGCCGCGAGGATCACCCGGTCGCCGGTGATCTCGTAGCGGCCGATGGTCGTGCCGAACAGCGAGCGCGCCTGCGCCGAGGTGAGGCGTGCGGACACGAACGAGCCCGTGGCATCGACCCGCGCGCCAGTGCCGCGCAGGGCACGCAGGACCGCCCCACGGGCCCGCGGACGAGCGCCGAAGCGGCGCGACAGCCGAGCCACCGGCACCCAGCGCCGGTAGCTAGCGGACCTCGGGCCGCTGACGACGCGGACCAGCGACGCCAGCGTCCGGTCATGGCGCGGCAGCCCGACGGCAATCGGGACGCGGGCGCCCGGCGGCGCGCCGCCGAGCCTGACGGGATCGCCCGGAGCGGCGAAGACGGGCCCGGCGAGGGCGGCGCTAGCGGCCGCGAGCGCCGGCGCTAGGCGCCATGGCACTTCTTGAACTTCTTGCCCGAGCCGCAGGGGCACGGGTCGTTGCGCCCGACGCCGTCGTACTCGCCGGCGACGCGCTGCTCGACCACGGGGGCCAGGGCCAGCTCGGACTCGTCGACCTCGCCGTCCGCGTAGGCCTCGGCGCCCTGCTCGGCGCCGGCCATCGCCATGGCGATCGCCTCGGCGCTGCCGATGGGTCCGCCACCGGAGTAGGAGACGCGCCCGCCGCTGGTCGAGGACCCTCCGGCCGCGCGCGGCGCGGGCACGGCGGGGACCGCCGTGCCGTCCTCGCCCTCGATCTCGACCTCGACGTTGTAGATCATCCGCGCGAAGTCGGTCCAGATCGAGTTCATCAGGTCCTCGAAGAGGGTGAAGGCCTCGTTCTTGTAGGCCACGAGCGGGTCGATCTGGGCGAACCCGCGCAGGTGGATGCCCTCGCGCAGGTAGTCCATGTCGTAGAGGTGCTCCCGCCAGCGCTGGTCGATGATCTCCAGCAGCAGGTAGCGCTCCAGGGCGCGCATGAGCTCCTCGCCCAGCTCCTCCTCGCGCTCCTCGTAGAGGTCGAGGGCGTCCTCGCGGAGCATCTGCGTGATCTCCTCGCGGCTGCTCTGCTCGGGCTTGATCTCGGTCTGGTCGACGTCGAGGTCCCAGATCTGCTCGGCCTGGTTGAACAGCCCGTCCACGTCCCAGTCCTCGACGAACTCGCCGACCGTGTACTCCTCGACGAGGCGGTCGACGACCTGGCCGACCTGGTCGCGTGCCTCCTCGCCCATGTCGCGGCCGTCGAGGATCCGGTCGCGGTACTCGTAGACGACCTCGCGCTGCTGGTTCATCACGTCGTCGTACTCGAGAACGCGCTTGCGGATGAGGAAGTTCTGCTCCTCGACCTTGCGCTGGGCCTTCTCGATCTGCTTGGTCAACACGCCCGCGGCGATGGGCTCCTCGTTGCCCTCGTCGTCGGTCGTCCCCAGCCGGTCGAGGATGCGGTAGATGCGGTCGCCGGCGAACAGGCGTACGAGGTCGTCCTGGGCGGAGAGGAAGAACCGAGACTCGCCCGGGTCGCCCTGGCGGCCCGAACGGCCGCGCAGCTGATTGTCGATCCGGCGCGACTCGTGGCGCTCGGTGCCGCAGATGAACAGCCCGCCCGCGTCGACCACCTCCCGGCGGCTCTCCTCGAGGCGCGCCTCGATCGTCGGCAGGACGTCGGCGAAGCGCTCCTCGTAGTCCGGGTCGCCCGGCTTGAGGCCGAGCTTGACGAGCTCCATCCGGGTGAGGTGCTCGGCGTTGCCGCCGAGCTTGATGTCCACTCCGCGGCCGGCCATGTTGGTCGCGATGGTGACCGCGCCCGGGGCCCCGGCCCCGGCGATGATCTCGCCCTCGCGCTCGGCATGCTCGGGCTTGGCGTTGAGCACGTGGTGCTTGATGCCGCGCTTGCGCAGCCGCTCGGAGAGCAGTTCGGAGACCTCGACGGAGATCGTGCCGACGAGGACGGGCTGGCCGGTCTCATGGCGCGAGACGATCTCGTTGACGACCGCCGACCACTTCCCGTCCTTGGTCTTGTAGATCTCGTCGTTGCGGTCGTCACGGACCATCGGCATGTTCGTCGGGACCTCGACCACGTCGAGCTTGTAGATCTTCTTGAACTCGCTGGCCTCGGTCATCGCCGTGCCGGTCATGCCCGCGAGCTTGTCGTAGAGGCGGAAGTAGTTCTGGAGGGTGATCGTGGCCAGCGTCTGGTTCTCCTCCTGGACGCGCACGCCCTCCTTGGCCTCCACCGCCTGGTGCAGGCCCTCCGACCAGCGCCGGCCCTCGAGGATGCGGCCGGTGAACTCGTCGATGATCTTCACCTCGCCGTCGATCACCGCGTAGTCGACGTCGCGCTTGTACAGCGACTCGGCCTTCAGGGCCTGGATGAGGTGGTTGACCATGTGGCCATTCTCGGCCCGGTAGAGATGGTCGACGTTGAGGAAGCGCTCGGCCTTGCCGACTCCCCGCTCGGTGATCGAGACCGTCTTGTGCTTCTCGTCGAACTCGAAGTCGTAGTCGGCGACGAAGTCCTTCTTCATCTTCGGGTCCATGCCGTCGGGCTTCTTGCCCGACTCCATCTGGGGAGCGAGGCGGGCGAACTGGCGGTAGAAGTCCGCCGCCTGCTCGGGGGCGCCGGAGATGATCAGCGGCGTGCGCGCCTCGTCGATGAGGATGTTGTCCACCTCGTCGACGATCGCGAAGGTGTGCATCCAGGACTTGCGCTTGCCGTCGGCATCCCAGGACTCGAAGCCCTCGGGCTTCTCGCGCCCACCGTGCTGGACCTTCTCCTCCAGCGACATCGCCATGTTGTCGCGCAGGTAGTCGAAGCCGAACTCCGAGTTGGTGCCATACGTGACGTCGCAGGCGTAGGCGGCCCGCTTCTCCTCGTAGGGCTGCATGTTCTGCAGCACGCCCCACGTCACGCCGAGCATGTCGTAGATCGGCGACATCCACTCGGCGTCGCGGCGAGCCAGGTAGTCGTTGACCGTAACCAGATGGACGCCGCGGCCGCCGAGCGAGTTGAGCACGACGGCGAGGGTGGCGGTCAGCGTCTTGCCCTCGCCCGTGCGCATCTCGGCGATGGAGCCCTCGTTGAGGGCCATGCCCCCGATGAGCTGGACGTCGAAGTGGCGCATGCCCATGGTGCGCTTGCCCGCCTCGCGCACGAGCGCGAAGGTCTCGTGCAGGAGGTCGTCCTCCGACTCGCCGTTGCGGGCCCGCTCGCGCAGGGCGTCGGCGCGCTCGCGCAGCTCCTGGTCGGACTCGAGCTCGAGCTCGGGCTCGAAGTCGCCGATGCGGGCGACCTGCTTCTCGTAGGTCTTGTACTTCTTGGCCTCGCCGACGCGCAGCGCACGATCCAGGATGGACATGTGGCTAGCGTAGCAACGGGGCTGGGAGCGCCAGAGCCCCTGGCGCGCCGGCCGTGTGCCCGCCTCAGATGGCCGGCTGCGCGGCCGCCCGCGACTCGCGCCGCTTGCGACGCTTGTCCCGGTGGCGCTTGACCTGGCGCGCCATCTCGTCCGCGCACAGATTGATCGAGTGCAGCATGTCCCGGCTGGCGTCCGAGGCGCGCAGGGTCACCCCCTTGAGGTGGAGCGTGACCTCGGCGACCTGCGAGTCGGCGATCGCCGGATTGCGCTCCTCTCGGACCTCGACCTCGAGCTCGGCGAGCGGAGAGATCTGGCGCGCGATCTTGGCGAACCGCTTGTCCACGTACGCGCGGAGGTCGTCGGTGACCGGAGTGTTGCGGCCCTTGATGGAAACCCGCACTTTCACACCCACCTTTCGGGTCTGACGAGTTGGCCGGGAGTTCATAGATCGTAATGCCGCACGGCGCGATTGCCTAACCCTTCAGCGCCCTCGTATAGGTCAGCGCCCGAACGTCGTCCGCGCCGGCCAAGCGCAGCGCCCGGGCGCAGGCGTCCAGCGTGGCGCCAGTGGTGTGGACGTCGTCCACCAGCACGGCCCGCGACGGCACGGTCCCGGCGGCGGTGACGGCCACCCGGCCGGGCTCAGAGCGGGCCCGGCGGCCGGCTCCGAGCTGGCGGGTGGCCGGTCCGCCGCGGCGCAGGCACGGCGATACGGCCAGGCCCGTGCGGCGGCCCAGCGCGTCCGCCAGGCGGCGGGCCTGGTCGAACCCCCGCTCGCGCCGCCGGGCCGGGTGCGCCGGGACGGGAACGAGGACCCCAGGCCCGCGCATGAGCGCGTCGGGCGCCGCGGCCACGACCTGCGCGGCCATCAGGTCGGCCAGGCCCAGCGCGCCGGCGAACTTGAGCGCGCCGACGAGGGCGCGCGCCGTCCCCTCGTGGGCCATCGGCGCCCAGGCGCCCGCGAAGGCCGCGCCGCGGGCCGGACATGGGGCGCAGGGTGCCGGCAGGGCGCAGCGCGGGCAGCACGGAGCCTCCAGCCGCGGCAGCGCCTGCCGACACGCTGGGCACAGGTCGGCCACCGGGCCGGGCAGCGGCGAGCGGCACGCGACGCACACGGGCGGGGCGAAGAGGGAGACGACCTCGGCGAGCACTCGGGAGCGCACCCGCCCAGCGTGACCGGGCGCGAATCACGCATGGCCCCCGCATTGCGACAATCGGCGCGTGATCCTGGCCGCGTCGCCGAGCTATGCCTGGACGTTCTCGCCGGGCGTGATCCTCGCCGTGGCGATCCTGGCCGTGCTCTACGTCCGGCGCTGGCGCGCCGCGCGTCGCGAGGCCGGGCCGGCCGCGGCGCCCGGATGGCGCCTGGCCTGCTTCGTCGGCGGCCTCGTCCTCGTCCTCGCCGCCCTCGTCTCCCCCATCGACCATCTCGGCGAGCAGATGTTCCTCTGGCACATGGTCCAGCACCTCCTCCTGCTCGACCTGGCCTCCATCGCGCTGATCGTCGGGCTCACGCGGGTGATCCTGCGCCCGGTGACCCGGCGGATCCACCGCCTCGAGCGCGCCGCCGGGCCGCTGGCCAGCCCGATCTTCGCCGTCTTCGCCTACGTCGGCGGCATGTACCTGTGGCACATCCCCGCGATGTACGACGCCGCGCTGGAGCACCCGACCCTCCACATCCTCGAGCACCTCACGTTCGTGGTGATCGGCGGCCTCTACTGGTGGCATCTGCTGTCTCCCATCCGCAGCCGCCAGCGCCTGACCGGCCTGGGTCCCGTGGCCTACATGTTCAGCGCCAAGATCATGGTCGGGCTGCTCGGAGTCCTGCTCACGTTCTCCCCGAACGCCCTGTACTCGTTCTACTCCGGCCGCCCGGACTACTGGGGCATGAACGACGTGACCGACCAGAACGTGGGCGGCGCGGTGATGGCGCTCCAGCAGTCCATCGTCATGGGCATCGCCCTGGTGGTCCTCCTGCTGCGGACGCTCTCGGAGTCCGAGCGCGAGACCCAGCGCGCCGAACGCTACGACCCGGGCTTCGTCGGGAAGTAGACGCGCACGTTGCGCCGGGCGTGGCCCTGCGCCCCGGCGCGGCTGTTGTAGTCGGCGATCAGGTCGACGCGGACGCGCTCCTGGAGCCGGATGAGAGCCTGCGCGCGCTTGTTGAGGCGCACACGCACCTGCGCGGAGTCGCCGGCCACGATCTTGAAGTCGATGACGCCGAAGCTGAACGGCGAGATCCGCTGCTTGCGCGGTTTGTCCTTGGGTTTGCCGGGAGGCGGCGCGGTGATCGTGATCGCGCCGGCCAGCCGCAGCGTGAGCGAGCCGATGCACGCCTCTCCGGGGATGTCGCTCGTGCGACAGCCCAGCTTGACGCCGACCACCCCGGTCCGCGTGAGGCGGATGTTGCGCCCGGAGAGGACGAGGTCGGGCGGCGGCGGCGGGCCCGCGGCGGGCGGCGGAGCCGGGGTCTGCGCCGAGGCGCCGGCCGGCACGGCCAGCAGCGCGGCGAGGAGGGCGGTGGCGAGGAGCGCGCGTCGCATCAGCGGGCCAAGGTAGCGAACGGGGCGGCGCGGAGGGCGCCGAGTGCCGACAACGGCGGCGATGAGGGAGCGGACTCGGTCTGCGGGGGAAGGCACCGACGGCCGGCTCGGGGCGACTTTCCGTTGCCATAGCCACAGTCAGCCGCCCCAAACCTCGAGGCCCTGCGAACCGTCCGGACCCGACCCACTCGATGCCAGGCGCCCGGGGCGGGGACCGCGCCCTACCCCCAGCTCGCGAGGTACTCGAGCTGGCGCTCGTCGAGCGCGTCGATCTCACGCCCAGCGCGGCGAGCTTGAGGCGCGCGACCTCGCGGTCGATCGCGTCCGGGACCGGGTGCACGCCCGGGCCCGGCGCGCGCGTCGCCGCGGACGAGCGTCCTCGACGCACAGCGCCTGGATGGCGAACGAGACGTCCATCACGGCCGCGGGATGGCCCTCGGCCGCGGCCAGGTTGACCACGCGCCCGCGCGCGAGGAGGTGCAGCGCGCGGTCGCCGAGGTCGTAGCGCTCGACGAGCGGGCGCACCTCGCGCACGCCCGCCGGCCAGCGCCGCGCAGCGCGTCGAGGTCGATCTCGACGTCGAAGTGGCCGGCGTTGGCGAGCACGGCGCCGTCCTTCATCCGCTCGAAGTGCTCGCGGCGCAGGACCGAGCGCGAGCCGGTGACCGTGACGAACACGTCGCCGCGCTGCGCCGCCTCGAGCGCCGGCATCACCTCGAAGCCGTCCATGCGCGCCTCGAGCGCGCGCCAGCGGGTCGACCTCGCACACGATGACGGCCGCGCCGGCGCCGCGGGCGCGCTGGGCGATGCCCTTGCCCGTCCAGCCGTAGCCGAGGACGACGAGCGTCTGGCCGGCCAGCAGGAGGTTCGTCGCGCGCAGGATGCCGTCGAGCGCCGACTGCCCGGTGCCGTGGCGGTCGTTGAAGGCCCGCTCGGTGTGGGCCTCGTTGACGGCGAGGACCGGGCAGGCGAGCCCGCCCTCGGCCTCCAGCCGGCGCAGGCGCAGGAGGCCGGTGGGGTCTCCTCGGTCCCGCCGAGCAGCCCGTCGGTTCCGCTCCGGGCCCGGGCGTGCACCGCGGCGATCAGGTCGGCGCCGTCGTCGACGTGATCTGGGGCGAGCCGCCGGCGAGCGCGGCCACGTGCGCAGCGGTAGGCGTCGAGGTCCTCGCCGCGGCGCGCGAGGACCTCGACTCCCTCGTCCGACAGCGCCTGGGCGACGTCGTCCTGCGTGGACAGCGGGTTGGCCGCGCACAGGGCGGCCGCGGCGCCGCCGGCCACCAGCGCGCGCACGAGGTTGGCCGTCTCGGCGGTCACGTGCAGGCAGGCCGCCGACGCGCACGCCCTCCGAGCGGCCGCTGGGCGGCGAAGGCGCTCGCGGATCGAGCGCAGGACGCGGCATCTGCCCGTCCGCCCACTCGATCGGGCCGCCGCAGCGGGCAGTCGCCCGCGACTGTCCGCCTGCCTAGTAGCGGTAGTGGTCCGGCTTGTACGGGCCCTCGACCGCACGCCGAGGTAGGCGGCCTGGTCGGCCGTGAGCTCGGTCAGCCCCACGCCGAGCGCGTCGAGGTGCAGGCGCGCCACCTTCTCGTCGAGGTGCTTGGGCAGCACGTAGACCTGCTTCTCGTACTCGTCGTTGCTTGCGTGAACAGCTCGATCTGGGCGATCACCTGGTTCGTGAACGAGTTGGACATCACGAAGCTCGGATGCCCGGTGGCGTTGCCCAGGTTCAGCAGCCGGCCCTCGGAGAGGACGATGATCGAGTGGCCGTCGGAGAAGCGCCACTCGTCCACCTGCGGCTTGATGTTGATGCGCTCGATGCCCGGGAGGTCTGGTCAGCCCGGCCATGTCGATCTCGTTGTCGAAGTGGCCGATGTTGCCGACGATCGCCTGGTGCTTCATGCGGGCCATGTGCGTCGGCGGTGATGATGTCCTTGTTGCCGGTGGCGGTGACGAAGATGTCCGCCGTGTCGAGGACGTCCTCGAGCGTCTCCACCTGGTAGCCGTGCATCGCGGCCTGCAGCGCGCAGATCGGGTCGATCTCGGTGATGATCACCCGCGCGCCCTGGCCGCGCAGCGAGTCCGCGCAGCCCTTGCCGACGTCGCCGTAGCCGCAGATCACGGCGACCTTGCCGCCGAGCAGGACGTCGGTGCCGCGGTTGATGCCGTCGACCAGCGAGTGCCGGCAGCCGTAGAGGTTGTCGAACTTGGACTTGGTGACCGAGTCGTTGACGTTGATCGCGGGGAACAGCAGCGTGCCGGTCTCCATCATCTGGTAGAGGCGGTGGACGCCGGTCGTCGTCTCCTCGGTGACGCCGAGGATGCCCTGGGCGATCCGCGTCCACTTCTGCGCGTCCTCCTGGAGCGAGCGCTGGAGCAGCTCGAGGATGACCTGGAACTCCTCGTTGTCGGCGCCGAGTCCGGGTCCGGCACCGCGCCGGCCTTCTCGAACTCGGCGCCCTTGTGGACGAGCAGCGTGGCGTCGCCGCCGTCGTCGAGGATCATGTTCGGGCCGCCGGTCCACCCTCGCCGGGCCACGTCATGGCCTGCTCGGTGCACCACCAGTACTCCTCGAGCGTCTCGCCCTTCCAGGCGAACACCGGGACGCCGGTGGGCTCCTCGGGCGTGCCCTCCGGGCCCACGACCACGGCCGCCGCGGCGTGGTCCTGGGTGGAGAAGATGTTGCAGCTGGCCCAGCGCACCTCGGCGCCCAGCGCGGTCAGGGTCTCGATCAGCACGGCCGTCTGGATCGTCATGTGCAGAGAGCCCGTGACCCGGGCGCCCTTGAGCGGCTGCGAGGCGGCGAACTCCTCGCGCGTGGCCATCAGGCCGGGCATCTCGTGCTCGGCGAGGCGGATCTCCTTGCGGCCGTAGTCGGCCAGGGAGAGGTCGGCGACCTTGTAGTCGGTCGCGGTCAGCGTGGCGGTGCTCATGCGGGCCTCCATTGCGGTTTCGGGTGAGGAGCAGCAGGCGCTCGTGCTTGTGCTGCTCCAACCCCAGCCATACGTCGGCGTGCGACGTCATCGGGACGTGCGGGCTGGCGCTCGAGCCACTCCTCAACGGCGCCCCGCAGGTCGGCGTCCTCCCGCATCCGGCGGGCGAAGCCGACGTCGGCGAGGCCGACGTCGTGGCGCTCGAGCAGCTCGCGCAGCGTGCGCAGGCGCTGGAGCTCGGCCGCCCCGTAGAGCCGGTAGCCCGCCGCCGAGCGCTGCGGCGCGACGAGGCCGGCGCGCTCGACGTAGCGCAGCATCCGCGGCGACCAGCCGGTCGTGGCGGCCGCTTCGTTGACGTAAGCGAGTCCATCGACGGACAACCCTAACATGCTCGTGTCAAGGTTGGCGAGGCACCTCGTCCCGCCTCCTGAACGATCCGTCCCGTCATCAGTCGGACCACAACTCTGGCCGCGCGGGCGTGATTCGGGGTTTCCAGCTCATACCTGACTCGGGAGGCCCAATTTCAATGCGACGAATCCTGCGCCGGCCCTCGCCGGCCCTCGTGATCGCCACGATCGCCCTGTTCCTGGCGGCCGGCGGCACGACCTATGCCCTCACCCTGCCCGCCAACAGCGTGGGCAGCGCCCAGATCCAGGCCGGGCGCATCCTGAACTCCAAGCTTCATCCCGGCGCCGTCTCCAACACGAAGATGGGCCGGGGCGCGGTGACGTTCTCCAAGATGGCCAGCAACCAGATGACCGCGGCCAAGATCCGCAACAAGTCGCTGCTGGGCGAGGATCTCGCCGACAACACGGTCACGGGCACCCAGATCGACGAGGCATCGCTCGCCATCACGAAGTTCGCGCTCGTGGACGCGACCGGCGCGCTGGCCGGCGGCAGCACCGGCGTGACGGTGGCCAACCAGACCGGAAACACCGTGATCTTGAACATGGGCGCCAGCGTGGCCGGCCGCCCGCTCCAGGCCACGATCTCCGGCGAGACGCCGGGGCAGATCGTCGCCGCGCCGTGCGGCGGCGCCAGCTCGTCCAACCCCAACGGCGTGACGTGCGCCGGGGCCTTCACGTCCCCGCAGTACGTCCAGGTCAAGACGTTCGCCGCCGACGGGACGACCGAGGCCTCTCGGGCGTTCTCCCTCTCGGTGCCGCTGGTCTAGCCGCTGCTCCCCGGGGGCGGCGGCTCGTCCGCCGCCCCCAGCAGCGCCGCGCGCAGCACCCGCTCCTCGTCGGCGAACAGGGCGCCGCGCGCCTGGTCGGCCGCCAGCATGATCCGTCGCTTGACCTCGAGCAGGGCGCTCAGCGGCTGGGCGGCGATCCCCCGCGCGACCGCCAGCGCGCCCTCGACGACCCCGTCGCCGGGAACGACCTCGGTCACGAGGCCGTGCAGCCGCGCCTCGGCCGCGTCCATCAGCCGCCCCGTGAGGCACAGCTCCCGGGCCACCGGCTCGGGCAGGCCGCCCAGGGCGGCGGCGTAGCTGGGCGGGATGCCCCGCGGCAGCTCCGGGAAGCCGAAGCGGGCGGTGTCGGAGGCCACGCACACGTCGCTGTGCAGAGCGAGCACGAAGCCGCCGGCGATCGCCGGGCCGTTGACCGCGGCGACGAGCGGCTTGGGGAACCGGGCCGCGCCGCCGAACGCCGCCAGGCTGCAGTCCACGAGCTCGCGGCGGTGCTCGGCGTCCCCGCCGAACTCCGTGACGTCCATCCCGGAGCAGAACGCGCTCCCCGCCCCCGTGAGGACGGCGCAGGACACCCCGTCGTCGGCGGCCAGCTCCTCGAAGGCGCCGGCCAGGGCCCAGCGCAGCTCCACGGACAGCGCGTTTCGCTTCTCGGGCCGGCACAGCGTGACCAGCGCGACGGCGCCGTCGCGGTCGATCGAGGAGCACGTCGGCCACGCGAGGCGGCTAGGACGTGGCGGCGAGCCGGGCCTTGAGGTCTTCGATGACCGCCACCGGGGTCGGGTCGATCGCCCCGCAGCACGGCCAGGTAGAGCGAGACGAGGTCGCCGAGGAGCACGAGCGAGAGCACGCGCTCGGTCCGGCTCTCGCCCGCGCGTCTCGACGCACGTGGGTGGCCGGCGCTGCGGGCTCGATCGAGCCGCCGGGTGAGCTCGATGCGCTGGCGCGCGCGCGGATGCAGGTCGCAGTCGTCGAGGAAGACCGCGGAGAAGCGGGCCGTCCTCCGGCGCGCCCGCCCAGCCGACGATCTCGTTGTGGTCGAGCTCGGGCAGCTCGTGGGCGAAGGCGTGGAGCTTGGCGTTCTCGTTGAGCTGGGTCTTCCAGCGGTAGGCGACCGGCGCGGTGAGGCCGCGCCCGGCGATCGACGCGGGACCGTGCCGTGCAGGCGAGCGGGCGAGATCCTTGGCCAGGCAGTCCTCGGCGCCGTCGGGGCCCCACTCGGCGACGAGCGCCTCGGCGTGCGCGGCGGCGACGTCGATCTCCGAGCGCAGCGGCGGCGCCGGCGCCGCACAGCGCCGCCACCTCGAGCGCGGCCACCGTCATGTAGGCGACGGCGACGCGCGGCTGGTAGCCGCCGGCCACCGGGATGACCGGCACGCCGTCCTCGCGGGCCAGCTCGGCCAGCTCGGCCGCCGGTCGTGGCCACGACCCGCGGCGCGCCCAGCGCGGCCGGCGGCCTCGTAGGCGGCGAGCGTCTCCTCGGTGTCGCCCGAGTAGCTCGCTGCACAGGACGGTCGTGTCGGGCGGTCGCCCAGGCGGGCAGCCCGTAGTCGCGCGCCAGGCCGATCGGGCGCGACAGCCGGTCGCCCAGCGCGGCGAGGGCCAGCGCTCCGCCGATGGCCGAGCCGCCCATGCCGGCGACGACCAGGCCGCCGGGCGCGTCGTACGGCGCGAGCGCGCGCTGACTCCACCCTCCACAGCGCGTCGCGCAGCTGCTCGGGCAGCGAGAGGATGTCGGCGAGCTGCGAGGCGGAGTCGACGGCGGCGATCGCCGCCGAGTCGAGGTCGCCGCGGTGGCGCGCGAGCTCAGAACGCGATCGCTCCGTCGGGCAGCGTCGACGCCCGGGAACATACGCGCCCCGGCCGTGAGCACGTTGCCCGCGCCGATGGTCACGCCCTCGCCGAGGACGGCGCCGCCCTCGACGTGCGTGCCGTCGCCGACGCGCGCGCCCGCGCCGACGATGCAGTCGCTCAGGCGGCAGTCCGCGCCGATCTCGCGCCCGGCGAGCACGACCGACTCGCTCGATGGTCGTGCCGGCGCCGACCGTCACGTCGCGGCCGAGCACGCGCGAGGCTGCCGACGTGCGCGCCCTCGGCGACCGGCACCCCGCGCTCGACGAGCGCCGGGCGGGATGACGCGCCCGCGCGCGTCGGCGTCCCGGTCCACGGCCAGGAACGCAGCCGTCGAGGCGGTCGCCCACGGCCGTGTGCACGTTGCCCTCGAGGATGTCGAAGGTGGCCTGCGAGGTAGCGCTGCGGGGGTGCCGATGTCGAGCCAGTAGCCCTCGCCCGGCGTAGCCGTACAGGCCGTCGCCCGATGAGCTGGGGAACACCTCGCGCTCGATCGAGACGTTCGGTCTCCGGCGGGCATCAGGTCAGCACGTCGCGCTCGAGCACGTAGGCGCCGGCGCTGATCAGGTTGGTGTCGATCTGGTCGGAGGCTCGGCTTCTCCAGGAACTCGGTGACGCGCCTCGTCGGCGTCAGGCGCACGAGCCCGTAGGCCGCGGGTCCTCGACGCGGCGATCAGGGCCAGCGTGGCCGCGCGCGCCCGTTGCTCTCGTGCAGCGGCGATCTGCGCCGTGAGGTCGAGGTCGGTGAGGACGTCGCCGTTGAGCATGAGGAAGCGCTCGTCGAGCAGGCGCTCGGCGTACTTGACCGCGCCGCCCGTGCCCAGCGGCCGCGGCTCCTCGACGTAGCGCAGCCGCACGCCGAGTGCGCGGCCGTCGCCGAGGACGTTGCGCACGCCCGACGGCCAGGAAGCCGCACGACATGCACGACGTCGTCGACGCCGTGCCCGCGCAGCCACTCGAGCATGTAGGCGATGAACGGCCGGTCGACCAGCGGGACGACCGGCTTGGGGACGTCGAGGTGAGCGGCCGCAGCCGCGTCCCCTCGCCCCCGCCAGGATCAGCGCCTGCATCAGGTCCTCCCCACTCCCTCGTATTTCAGGCCGGCGGCACGAACCGCGTCGGCGTCCAGGGCGTTGCGCCCGTCGACCACAGGTCGCCGCGCATCGCCTGCGCCACCTCGCCCCAGTCGAGCTCGGAGAACTCGTGCCACTCGGTGACCAGCACGACCGCGTCGGCGCCGCTCACGGCCTCCAGCGGCCGAGGCGGAGAACGTCGACGCCCGAGAGCAGCTCACCGGCCTCGCTTCTCGGCCACCGGGTCATATGCGCGCACGTGCGCGCCCTCGGCCTGCAGGCGCGCCGCGAGCACGAGCGAGGAGGCCTCGCGCATGTCGTCGGTGTCGGGCTTGAACGCCAGCGCCGAGCAGCGACACGCGCTTGCCGGCCAGCGCTCCCGAGATGCGCTGGAGCTTGCCCATCGACCCGGCGCTTCTGCAGCTCGTTGACCTCGATGACCGCCGTCAGGAGCTGGAAGTGGTAGCCGGAGTTGCCGGCGAGCTGCTTGAGGGCGGAGACATCTTTGGGAAAACAGTTGTGGGTGATGATTCCGCCTGTCGCCGCGAAGGTGTGCGCGTTGGGAACCTCGAGCGAGTAGACGGTTCCGGGAACCGCCGGCGTCTCGCCTCCACGACCCGCACCCAGGCGGGGCCCTCTCCGAAGGTGCGATACCCGGTGGGCGCGATGCGCTTGTGCTGGCGCGCCAGGCTCGCCTCAACCCCGGGCCGGTCGCGCTCGGGTACCAGGCCGAGCGCGCGCTCGATCTGGTCGGCCCCGCTGATCCGGATCCAATGGGTGTCCTTCGTCGACTTGGCGACACGGCCCACGCGGCGCGAGGTGACGATCCCCAGGTCGCCGAGCAGGCGCATCACGCCGTCCGCCAACTCATCACTGATGGTCCCGAACTCCAGGATCGACGCTCGGGCCACCATTCACCAGCGACCACGAGCCGTCGCCCTCCCAAAGAGCGCGACAACAGCGCCCACTTGTCCTCGTCGGAGCGATCCCAGAGCAGGTCGGGCAGGCGCTGGGCGTAGCTGTTGCGCCCGAGGCCGAGGACGTGGAGCCACCAGGCCACGAGCAGTCGCGACGAAACGATCACCTGAATGGCAGTTGCAGTCTCGGTGACACGGCTCGAAACCCCGAGTCGCATCAACCAGGCAACGACCTCGTCGACCAGATGATGCTCGCGCGCTTGTGGAATGTCCAGTGGATCGTGCTGTGACCACGGATGGCGTACGTGCACCCCTCGGCGATATACAGCCCCACCACTCGCCAGAAGGCCTCATCGAGGTCAACTTCGCCCGGGACGAAATTGCCGTGGGACGCCGTGCCGTATGCCGCACCCTGGAGCGGGAGCCCCGACCGGACAGCGTCGCTGAATCTCAGGGTTCGCGCCCTCTCCTCGATGTACTCGCGCCGCGGCCGGACGATCAGCTGGTCGGGTGAGAGCTGTGCCGCCTCGGCTGCGCCCACCAGCACGGCCTGCCGGCCGAGCTGTCGACGGGCGCCGCGCGGCCCAGGGCCGAGCGGCACCCAGTCCGTCCGGCGTCGAGAACCGGCCAGCTTGCGGTCGGGCTCGGCGCCGCGGCCGTCGGAGACGATCCAGGGATGATCGGCGGTCGATGGTCACCCGCCGGCCCATCTTCGTGCGCACGTCGAGCACGTCGCCGTCGTACTCGCGGCGGGTCACGCACATCACGTCGAGGAAGACCGGCTCGGGCTCGCCGGGAACCCAGGACAGGACCTCGAGCGCGTGGGGCTCGATCACGCCGTCCTCCTCGGGCTCGTCGAACGCCTCCGGCGCCGCCACAGCGCCTCGAAGCACATGAGGCTCGTCCGGCCGGCTGGTGGCGGACCAGCACCGTCTCGTCTCCGGGAGGCAGGAGCCGCCGAACCCAAGGCCCGGGCGCAGGAACAGCGGCCCGATGCGGTGGTCGAGGCCCATCCCGCGCGCGACCTCGTGACGTCGGCGCCGGTCTCCTCACAGACGTTGGCGATCTCGTTGATGAAGCAGATCTTCGTGGCCAGGAAGGCGTTGGAGGCGAGCTTGACCATCTCCGCGCTGGCCACGTCGGTGCGCACGAGCGGGGCGTCGAGCGGGCGGTAGAGCTCGACGATGGCGTCGCCGGCCCAGTCGCCGTCGTCGCCCACGACGACGCGGTCCGGGTGGCAGGAAGTCCGACAGGGCCGTGCCCTCCGGAGGAACTCGGGGCAGGAGACGTAGGCGGGAGCCCCTTGCCCTGGCGCTCAAGCTCCCGGCGCGATCGTCGCGCCCGTCCCGACGGGGACGGTGCGACTTCATGACGATCGCGTGCTCGCCGGTCCACGGCGGCAGCGCGTTGATCACCGCGTTGACCGCGAGAGGTCGGCGTCGCCCGAGTAGGTCGGCGGCGTGCCGACGGCGACGAAGACGAGCCGCGCCTGCTCCAGCGCCGGGGCCATATCCGTGGAGAAGTGGAGGCGGTCGCGATGGCGCGACCAGCACCTGTCGAGCCCCGGCTCGTAGATCGGGATCTCGCCGCGCCTGCAGGCCCGCCACGCTGCTCGGCGTCGATGTCCACGCAGTGGACATCCGTGCCCAGCTCGGCGAAGCCCGCCGCCGTGACCAGTCCCACATACCCGGCCCCGATGACCGCGATCGGCTCTCGTTCGCTCATGAGGGGCTAAGAGCCGATGCGCCGATGCGCTGCAGCGACTTCGCGATCGCCAGCATCTGGCGATTGGTCATGGAGAGCAGGACGGTGTTCGAGATCCAGTAGACGGCGCGCGGCGTCTTGACCGCCACCAGCCGCAGCCGGTTCACGTCCCCGTAGAGGTAATACGTGCGGCCCCCGGACTTCTGCGTCTCGGACGGGTTCTCGAGGATCGGCGGGTCCTTCCAGGTCGTCCCCTGGATGCCGTAGTAGGCGCCCAGCTCGCCGTGCGGGTGACGATGCGATACGCCTGGTAGCGTTGTGGTCGGGCCCGTCGATCACGTAGATGCGGGGGACGTCCACGTAGAGCGACCCGGCCATGCGCAGGCGCGGGAAGAGGACGGGGAAGCTGCACGTGCGGCGCCGCGGCGATCGCCTGGTCCTCCCCGGCCGTCTTGGCGTCCTCGAGGCCGAGCTTGGTCACGTCGAGCTTGGGCCGCTTGGGGCCGGCGATGCTCGGGGCGGCGCGGTTGACGCCGCGCGGGCCCTTCGTCGGCTTGACGTCGAGGAACTCGTGGACCGTCGCGCTGATCTGCTCCGGAGAGGAGGTCTCGTACGGGGGCCCGATGTCGGTGCGGAACTGCACCTCCTTGAGCGGGTGGCCGGCCGAGAAGGCCACGAGCTTCAACAGGCTGAGGATCTGGGCTGGACGCCGTGCCGTTGTCGGTGTCGGTGTAGTTGCCGAAGATGCGCAGGAACAGCTTGCGGTCCTCGGCAGAAAGTCTTGACGCCGACCTGGTCTGCGGGCCTGGCGCAGGAAGTCCTGCTGGCGCGCGCCGCGCACGAGGTCTGTGTCCTCGTGGCGGAAGCGCGCGTAGCTCGAGCGCGTCGGTAGCCGCACATCTTCTGGTAGCCGGGCTGGATGTCGATCGTCCGCGTAGGCCGGCGTTGTCGTTGAAGTAGCGGCGGTCGATGTCCAGGTAGACGCAGCCGACCCGGTTGACCAGCGCCTGTGAAGCCCTTGAAGTCGTCGTTGACGACGTGGTTGATCTTGATCCCGGGCAGGTGCTGCTGGATCGTCTTGACGCGTCAGGCGGTGCCGCCCTCGGGGAAGGCCGCGTTGATCTTGTCGCGTGCCGTAGCCGGGGATGTCGACGTGCAGGTCGCGCGGGATCGACAGGAGCGCGTGGCCGGCTTGCTCGGGTTCAGGCGGACGAGGATCATCGTGTCCGAGTTGCGCCGCTCGGCCCGCGCACGCGCGTCGATCGTTGCGCACGTCGGAGCCCGAGCAGGAGGATCGTCTGCGGGCCCCGCCTCGGCCGGCGGTGAGCTCGCGGGACCGTCGGGCGGGGCGATCGGCGTGCAGCGACCGGGAGAGGTCGCTTGACCTCCGCAAGCCGGCCGTCGCCGCCGCCGCGGCCGCTGCAGCACGACGATCAACGACGCCGGCGAGCAGGAAGCGCGGCCACATGCCCGCGCTCGCGCGGGGACCTGGTCGTCGGGTTCATGTCGGGTCACCCCCCACGGCGCGCAGTTTGGACTGGCTCTCCAGCGACGCCGGCAGGCGGCCACGAAGCGGCCAGGGCCTCGCGGTAGCGCTCGAGCGAGCCCACCGAGACCCACTCCTCGGGCCCGTGATGGCCTCCGCCGACGGGACCGAACTCCACCGCCGGGATCCCGGCACGTCGAGGAAGGAGACCGCGTCGGAGGAGCCGTCGCGGCCGACGCGCGAGCGCCTCGCCGCTCGACGGCGGTCCCGACCGCCTCGCGCAGCGCCCCGACGTACGGGTCGGTGCGCGACACGATCGCGGGCGGCGCGGATGAAGGTCTTGATCACGATTCGACGTCGGGAGCGCCGCGGACCTGGCCGAGGATCTCGCCGGGGTCCTGGCCGGGGATGTAGCGGACGTCGACGTCGATCGAAGCAGGCGTCGGGCACCTTGTTGAGCGCATCCCCGCCGAGGATGCGCGCGAGGTTGATCGACGGGCCGGTCGAAGAGGTCGGACGACTCGCGGCTGAAGGGCAGTGACTCGATGGCGCGGAAGACGTCGATGGGCCTTGAGGATCGCGTTGTCGCCCAGCCACGGCGTCGAGCCGTGCGCCGCCGTCCCGTCGACCCGCAGGCGGAACGCGAGCACGCCCTTGGCCTGGACGCCGATGTGCAGGTCCGTCGGCTCGCCGGTGATGGCGAAGTCACCGCGCAGGCCCTGCTCCACGAGCACGTCCGTCGAGCGGTTGTCCACCTCGTCGGACTCCTCGTCGGGCGCGCACACGAAGCGCACCCGCACGCCGCGCTGGTCGGCGGCGTCGCGCACGGCGCACATCATGGCCGCCAGCGCGCCCTTCATGTCGTAGGCGCCGCGGCCGATCAGCCTGTCGCCCTCGATGCGAGGCTCGAACTGGTCCTCGTGACCCGGGACCACGTCGAGATGCCCGTGGAAGATCACGGTCGGGGCGCCGGACGCCTCATCGGCGCCGACGTCGGCCGTGATCACCGGCCGCCCCTCGTGCTCGCGGTCCGTGACGTCGACGTCTCGCGATCCCAGCCAGCCCTTCACGAAGCCGGCCGCGGCGCGAAGCCCGTCGATGGTCGAGGTGTCGTAGGTGATCAGGCGCTCGGCTAGGAGCCGCTCGTCCATCGGGCCACAGGGTAGAGGACCGGCGGGATGGGCTCGCCGTCGGGATAGGCTCCAGGGGTGCCCTCGCGCATCGTCCTGTTCGGCGCCACCGGCTACACCGGCGACCTCGTCGCCCGTGCCCTGGTCGCCCGCGGCGAGCGGCCGGTGCTGGCCGCCCGCTCGCAGGAGCGCGTCGCCCGCCTGGCCGACGAGCTGGGCGGCGACCTCGAAACCGCCACCGCGGACGTCTCGCGCCCCGAGTCGGTCCGCGCGCTGGTGGAGCGCGGCGACGTGCTCGTCTCCACCGTCGGGCCCTTCGTCCGCTGGGGCGCCCCCGCGGTGCAGGCGGCGATCGCCTCGGGCGCCCACTATCTGGACTCGACGGGCGAGCCCCCGTTCATCCGCGACGTGTTCGAGCGCTACGGGCCCGGGGCCGAGGCCGCGGGCTGCGGCCTCGTGACGGCGTTCGGATACGACTGGGTCCCGGGGAACCTGGCCGGGGCCCTGGCCCTGCACGACGCGGGCGAGCACGCCACCCGGGTCGACATCGGCTACTACATGACCGGGCGCGGCGGACCCGACGACATGAGCGGCGGGACGCGCGCCTCGGCCGCGGGCGCGGTCACGGCTCCGTCGTTCGGCTGGCGCGAGGGCCGGATCGTCACCGAGCGCGCCGCCAAGCGGGTGCGCTCGTTCCGCGTCGGAGGCAAGGATCGCCAGGCCATCTCCGCCGGGTCCTCGGAGCACTTCACCCTGCACCGCGTGGCCCCGCAACTGCGCGAGGTCAATGCCTACCTCGGTTGGTTCGGCCCCGCCTCCCGCCCGATGCAGGTCATGTCGGCGGTCATGTCGCTGCCCGGCGTGGGCGCGGCGACGGGCGCGGTGACGTCGCGTCTGGTCAAGGGCTCGACCGGCGGCCCGGACGAGGCGCAGCGCGCCCGGACCGGCTCGCACGTCCAGGCGATCGCCTACGACTCCGCCGGGCGCGAGGTCGCGCAGGTGACGCTCGAGGGGCCCAACGGCTACACGCTCACCGCCGACTTCCTGGCCTGGGGCGCGTCCCGCGCGCTGGCCGGGGAGCTGCAGGGGACGGGCGCGCTGGGGCCGGTCGACGGGTTCGGCCTGGACGCCCTGGAGGCGGGCTGCGCCGAGGCCGGGCTCAAGCGGGCCGAGTAGGCCTGCATCCGCTTTTTCGCATATCGTTTTCCCGGTCCGCGGTGGCATGAGGCCGCCGTTTCCCCGAACCCCAGGAACCTCCATGACCCGACGCCTCACCCTCGCCGCCCTGTGCGCGGCCTCCGTGTTCGCGCTGGCCGCCTGCGGCAGCGACGACAAGGGCTCGAAGGACAAGTCCTCCAGCCCGACCCCCGTCAACGCGACCATCGCCTCGAGCGGCAAGACCGCCGCGTACACCATCCCCGCCTCCATCAAGGGCGGGCTGGTCACGCTCTCGGTGACCAACAACGACAAGGCGCCGCACACTCCCCAGCTCGTGCGCGTGACCGGGAACCACTCGGTCCAGGAGGCGCTGAAGGCCATCAACAGCGACAGCGACAAGACCCCGGACTGGATCCGGGCCGAGGGCGGCGTCAGCCAGACGGCGCCGGGCCAGAAGGGCCAGGGCACGATGAACCTGCCCGCCGGGCAGTACGTCATCACCGACGTCGGCGGCCCCGGCAGCAGCGGCCCCCCGCCCTACAAGGCGTTCAAGGTCACCGGCGGCCAGGACGGGGCGCTGCCGAGCACGCCGGTGAAGATCACGGCCGACAACCCGGGCAAGGATCAGTACAAGTGGGACATCTCCGGCGCGCTGAAGCCGGGCAACAACGTCGTGACGTTCAATTCCAAGGGCGACGACGCGATCCACTTCATCGGGGCCTTCAAGGTCAACGGGAATCCCTCGCTGGCCGAGATCAAGAAGGGTCTGGCCTCGAACGGGCCGCCGCCGAAGTTCGTCGATCAGTCGAGCTTCTTCACGACCGCGGTGCTGGACGGCGGCAAGTCGGCCACCGCGTCGGTCGATCTCGCCAAGCCGGGCACCTACGTGCTCTTCTGCCCGCTCACCGACCGTGGTGGCGGCAAGACGCACGACCAGGAGGGCCTGCTGACCAAGATCACCGTCAAGTAGGGATCTCACGGCACGCCGGGGTGGGGCGTCGTTTGGGCATGACCAACCATTCCCTCATCGACACCCCCCTCGGTCGTCGTCGTCCTCACGGGCGACGAGACCGCCCTGACGGGGCTGGGCTTCGCCGGCGACGTGCCCCCCGCGGGTGAGCGCGACGACGAGCGCCTCGCGGCCGCCGCCACGCAGGTGCGCGAGTACTTCGCGGGCGAGCGCACCGCCTTCGACCTCCCGCTGCGCCTCGAGGGCACCGGATTCGACCGCAGCGTCTGGGCCCTGGTCGCCCAGATCGGCTACGGCGAGACGGCCACCTACGGCGAGCTCGCGGGCCGGCTCGGGCGCCCCGGCGCCGCCCGCGCGGTCGGCGCGGCCAACGGCCGCAACCCGATCGCGCTGATCGTTCCCTGTCACCGGGTCATCGGGGCCCGCGGGGCGCTGACCGGCTACGCCTACGGGGTCGAGCGCAAGAGCGCGCTCCTGGCCCACGAGGGCGCGCTGCTGTCCTAGCCGTCCGTCTCGCGGACGAGCCGCCGGGCGAGCGCCTCGATTCGCCCGGCGCCCAGGGTCACGCACACGTCGCCTCCGCGCAGGTGGGCGCGCAGCCACCGCTCGGCCTCGCCGGGCCGCGGCATCCACAGGACGGTCCGGCCCCGGGCGGCCTTCTCGGCCGCCTCGGCCACCACCCGCGCCGAGACCTCCGGCAGCTCGGGCGGCCGGCCGGCGGGCCGGTGGATCTCCAGCACGATGCTCACGTCGGCCAGCGCCAGCGCCTCGCCGAACTCCCGCGCGGTGTGCCGGACGCGGTGGGGGCCGAAGGGCTCGAGCACGGCCACGAGACGCCGGGGGCGCAGGGTGCGGGCCGCCTCGAGCGTTGCGCGGACCTCGGTCGCGGCGTGCGCGTAGTCGTCGTAGACCAGCGCCCCCGTGGGCGTCCGCCCCACCGGCTCCAGGCGGCGCACGACCCCCGGGAAGTCGGCCAGCCCGGCGGCCGCGGCCGCCGGGTCGGCGCCCGCCAGACGGCACGCCTCCAGCGCGCCCGCCGCGTTGCGGGCGTTGTGCGCGCCCGCCACGCCCAGCCGGACCTCTCGTGCCCGCCAGTCGAACACAGCGCCCTCCGGCTCCAGGCGCGGATGGGGGGCGTCGTAGGCGACGACGGGCCCCGAGCGCAGGGCGAGCAGCGCGGGGCGGTCCCACATCACCGCCCGGGGCACCGGAGCGAGGAAGGCACGAAACGCCTCCTCGACCTCGGCCAGCGAGCCGTATTCCCGGTGGTGGTCGAGCGCGACGTTGGTCACCACGGCGATCTGCGGCGCCAGCGCCAGGAAGCTGCGGTCGGACTCGTCGGCCTCGACGACCAGCCACTCGTCCTCACCCCACTCGGCGTTCGTCCCGGTGGCGCGCAGCTCGCCCCCGATCGCGTAGCCCGGGCGCCCGCCGGCGGCGCGCAGCGCGTGCACGATCATCGCCGCGGTGGTCGTCTTGCCATGCGCTCCGGCCACGGCGATGCACGGCCGCAGCCGCGACAGCTCGCCCAGCAGCTCTCCGCGCCGGATCTCCCGCAGCCCGAGCTCGCGTACCCGCGCCCGCTCGGGATTGTCGGGGCGCACCGCCGAGGAGTACACGAGCTCGCAGTCCGCCGGGACCCGGGCGGCGTCGTGACCGACCGCGACCTCCACCCCGCGCTCGCGCAGGCGCCGCACGTAGCGCCCCTCCCCCAGGTCGGATCCGGTCACCTGCGCGCCCGCGTCGCGGGCGAGCAGCGCCAGGCCGCTCATCCCCGCTCCTCCGATGCCGACGAAGTGAAGCCGCCGACGGCGCCAGGGTCTTTGCCCGCTCACCGCGCCACCCTACGTAACGGAGGCCGTTGTTTGACAGGGCGCACGGCGGCCGGAAGCATCGGCGCCATGGAGCTCGTGCTCGGCCACCAGACCCTCGACGCCCCCGGCGGGAGCGAGACCTACCTGCTGACCGTGGCCGAGCATCTCCAGCGGCTCGGCCACGACATCACGATCTACGCCGGCGATCGGGGCCGGATGGCGTCGGTCGCCGCCTCGCGCGGGCTGCGCGTCGTCTCCGACGAGCACGAGCTGCCCTCCGAATGCCAGGGCATCCTCGTCCAGGACGGCGCGATGTCGCTGGCGCTCGCGGACCGCTATCCCGGCACCTCCCAGCTGTTCGTCGCCCACTCCCCGGGCCAGGACCTTCAGCGGCCCGTGCAGCTCGACGGCGTGATCTCCGCCGTGGTCGTGCTCAACGATCGCCTGGCGGCGCGGCTGGACGGGCTGGCCCAGCGGCACGAGATGATCCGCCTGCGCCAGCCCATCGACCTCCAGCGCTTCGCGCCGCGCGGCGGCCCGCGCCAGAAGCCCTCCCGGGTCCTGCTGCTCAGCAACTACCACTGGGATGCGTCGCGGGCCATGCTGGCGGAGGTCTGCGCGCAGGCCGGGATGTCCTTCGCGCAGGTGGGCAGTCCCACGCAGTCCTCGATCTCCCCGGAGCAGGAGATCGCCGACAGCGACATCACCGTGGGGACGGGTCGCGCGGCCATCGAGGCCATGGCCACGGGACGCGCCGTCTACGTGCTCGATCGCTACACGGGCGACGGATGGGTGACGCCGGACTCCTACCCGCAGCTGGAGGCCAACGGCTTCGCCGGCCTGGCCGCGGACGAGCCCGTCGACGGCGAGCGCCTGCGCCGCGAGCTGTCCGCGTACTCGCCCGAGATGGGAATCGTCAACCGCCAGCTCGCCTACCAGCACCACCACGCCATGGAGCACGCGCGCGAGCTCGTGACCCACCTGCGCCGCTTCTCGCCCAACGGCGGGCCGCCGCGAGCGCCGCTCCAGGAGATGGCGCGCCTCGTCCGCCTCCAGTGGCAGACCCAGGGCCTGGCCACGACCCTGACGCACGAGAACGGGGTGCTGCGCGACCGCATGGAGCTCGAGGCGCAGCGCGCGCAGCGCGATCTCGAGGCCGTGCACGCCGAGCTGCGCGCGCTGCGCGCGACGGCGCGCTGGCGGCTCGCCTGTCGGATCGCCCGCCCGTTCGACGCGCTACGCCGCCGGCTGCGCTGATCCGGCCAGAAAGGCCAGGACGTCGGCGCCCCAGACGTCGAAGCCGCGGCACGCGAAGTCGCCGTGGCCCGCGTCCGCCGTGTCCCCGTACGCCGGGTACAGCCGGGCGCCGCCCCGCCCGTCCGCGGCCAGCAGCGGTCCCAGGACGTCGCTGGGCCCGAGGCTGTGGTCGTTGGCCGCCTGGACGAGGAGGACCGGAGCGCGGACGCCGGCCGCGGCCCGGCGCAGGCGCTCCTGGATCTCGGGGTTGCCCTCCCAGCCGACGGCCGCGGGCGCGAACGGGACGTGAGCGCACGCGCCCGCGCCGGCCTCCGCCGCCAGCAGCGTCTGCACCCCGCCCTGCGAGACGCCGGACAGCGCGACGCGCTCGGCATCGACCTCCGGGCGCGCGGCGAGCCACGCCGCGGCCGCCAGCGTGTCGAGCAGGTCGCTCTCCCAGCGCTCGATGAGCGCGGCCACGACGCGCTCGCGCGACCGCACGCGCGCGGACTCGAGCAGCGGCGCGGCGAAGTGCTCGCCGGCCGAGTCCCCATGGCCCCGCCGGTGGGGCACGAACAGGACGTGGCCGGCGCCGGTGTAGAACGCCGCCAGGTCCTCGCGCGCACCCGGGTCGGGCTCGCTGCCGTGGCTCCACAGCACGGCCGGGAACGGCCCCGGCCCGGGCGGGCGATGCAGATGCCCGTGCAGCGTCCCCGCGTCGCCGCGGAACGTGACCGCCGTCACCGCGCCCGCAGCGGCCGGCCCAGCTTGATCATGCAGACCGGGTCGATCGACTCGTTCTCGGCTACGCCCAGCAGCTCGGCGGCGCGCGACTCGTGGACGGCCGGGGTCGGCCAGCCGGCCAGGCCGCGATCGGTCGCCGCCATGAGCACCTCCTGGCCCAGCTCCCCGATCTGGGTGAGGACGTGGAGATAGGCCCGCGAGTGGCGATACAGCCAGGCGTAGCCGCACAGGTCGGCGACGAGGAAGATCGCGAAGCCCTTGCCCAGCACCCAGCGCTGGCGCTGGACGGAGGCCAGCAGCGCGTCGTCGGACGGAGACGGGCCGGCCCGCAGCAGGGTGTGGTTCGCCCAGTCGTACTCGAAGACCCCGGCGGGCACGCCATCGACCTCCTGGACGACCACGAACAGGTGCGCCCAGGAGTACAGCGAGTTCAGCAGCCGGAACGGGTCCCCGCCGGCGCGGTCGCCGGCGACCAGCCGGAAGTTCTCCGTGGCGTCGTGCAGGACACCCGCCAGCTGGCCGGCTTCCGGCGGGCGGGGCGAGAACGCGCGGGCCGAGCGCCGGCGGGTCAGGGACGAGAGCCCGGAGACGACGGGCTCGGGCGCGGGCAGCTCCAGCGCCGGGCCGTCGGCCAGCGCCGCCGGGCGCGGGTAGTCCGATTCGCTCTCGTACTCTCGCACCGCCTCGCGCCGCCGCGCCGTCATGGCCGCCCGGTCATCGGTCGCCCCATCCGACTCGCGATACGGGATGTCCATCTGCCCGAACAGCAGGTACGCGGCCCGCGACCAGCCGCTGCGCTCCCACAGGCCCAGCCGCTCGAGGTCGTCGCCCGAGACCAGGATGCCGGCCTCGCGCGCCTGGCGCAGCTCGTCCGGCGTGAAGCCGTCGTCCTGCGCCTCCCCGGCCGGCCGCGGCTCCAGGAACGCCGTCGCGATCTCGGCCGCCCGCGCGCCGGTGAGGCGAAAGCGCGTGCCCCGCTGCGCGTCGCACATCGCCAGGCGCCCGCCGCGGCCGCGGTAGCCGAAGAGCATCGGCGAGGTGGCGAGTACGTCCTCGTCGCTCATGGGACCAGGGTTCCCGTGTAGAGCGGCGGCTGGGCGACGGGGTCGACGCCGACCAGGCCGGCGACCTCCCGATCGTTCATCTTCTGGTAGGCGTAGGTGCGAAAGCCCAGCGCCCGGGCGGCCCGGCGGTAGGCCGTGACCGCGTGGCCGACGTCGACCATGATCGCGCGGAAGGACCGCGGGTCGCGGTAGCGCCACATCGCCCGCTCCACGAGCGACGTGAAGACGAGCAGCGCCGCGGGAGGCTCGTCGTGGCGGGCGAACAGGTCGAGCGTGGCGGCCGCGAACTCGCCTCGCAGCTGACCCTCTCGCACCCGCTCGAGCCGGTGGTGCTCGACGTCGTAGTGGTAGACGCCCGGCTCGAGGCCCGGCACGTCGAAGGCGGCCAGGAACACCTCGGTGGGATGCCGGGCGCCGCCCGAGGGGATGCTCTTGAGCAGGCAGCGACCCCGCGCGGCCACGGAGATCTGCCCGCGCTCGCCGAAGCAGACGTCGAGCAGCAGGCCGATGCCCGGCAGGCTCCGGCGCTCCTCCGTGCTCAGTCCCTCCAGGCGCTCGTCGGGCGAGTCGTCGTCGCCGAGCCGAGCCGGGAGCGCCACGACGCCGTCGCTTCCCAGGTGCTGGTAGAGCGCGGGCGGCGGCGCCTCGTCGCGGTAGTCCTCCATGCGCTGGGCGTCGTCGGCGAACGCCTGGCGCTCATCCATCTGGAGGAACGGGTAGTCGCGGGTCGCCCGGTGATAGACGCGGGCCTCACCCCAGTCGAGGTCGTCCCACCACCCATCCGGCGAGTCGCCGGGCTCGGTGAGCAGCCCGGCCTGGTCGAGGGCGTCCCACAGCTGGCCGGCGGCCTCCGGGGAGAGGCCGGCCGCCTCCCAGGCGGCGCCGGCGCCGGCGCGGTCGAAGGCCTCCGGGAGCGCGGCCAGCGCGGCCAGCGCGCTCGGGTGGTTGAGGATCAGCGGCGCCCGCCCGGCCCACGCCTGGGCGACCAACCGCCTGCGCCCCGCGATCCACGTGGTGTGCACGAGGAGCGCGGGGTGCAACCGGCGGGATCCCGCCGGGCCCGCTGCGGGCCCGTCAGGGCTCAGTCGGACTCTTCGTCCGACTGGTTGGACTCGATGAACTCGACGGGATGCGCGCTCTGCGCCAGCGCACGCACCACGGCCTCTTCGGGCGCAATCTCCACGAGGGGCTCGGTCGACTCCTTGACGGTCGTCGTCTCCTCCATGGGCACCTCCGTTCGCGGGTCTGGAGCGGCGATCGTATCCGCTCGCCGCCGCGGCTGGCAAGGCAGGGGACCCGGTGCTCGACGGTGGCTATCGTTGCCGCGTGGCGACTTCTGGCAGCCGCTCCGTGGCCGAGATCCGCGAGCTGGCATCGCTCGTTCGCCGGCGTCTGTGGGCCGAGGATCCCCGCGACCGCGACGCGGCCGGCTTCCGGCTGCTCGCGCGCTTCGCCGCCTGGGCGCAGCCGGGCTACATACCCGGCAAGGCGACCAAGACGTGGTTCACCGACGCCGAGTTCCTGCGCGACTACGACCGGCTCATGCCGGCCGACCGCCGCCGCTCGGCGGAACGCAAGTACCTCCTGCGCTCGCTGCTGTCCCTTGCCGACGGCCTCCCGGGCGACACGGCCGAGTGCGGGGTCTACACCGGCGCCTCGTCGTGGTTCATCTGCCGCCACTTCGCGGACGCCGGCAAGACGCACCACGGCTTCGACTCCTTCCAGGGCCTCCCGGAGCCTGCCGCCGTGGACGGCGGCTACTGGCGCCGCGGCGACGCCGCGGCCGGCGAGGCGCAGGCGCGCGCCACGCTGGACGGGTTCGACGTCGAGCTCTACCCCGGGTGGATCCCCGAGCGCTTCGCCGAGGTCGCCGACCGGCGCTTCTGCTTCGTCCACATCGACGTCGACCTCCACGACCCGACGCGCGACTCGATCGAGTTCTTCTACCCGCGCCTGGTGCCGGGCGGCCTGATGGTCTTCGACGACCACGGCTCGGCCGGCCAGAGCCCCGGCGCGACCCGCGCCATCGGGGATTTCATCTCGGGCCGTCCCGAGCCGCTGATCCGGGCGCCCACGGCTCAGGCGTTCATCGTCAAGCGCTAGCCGCGCCCGCGGGGGCTACTTGGACAGCCTCAGGGTCTTGACGGTCTTGCCCTGCGCGCCGAGGTTCACCTCGACCACGACCTTCGGCCGCCGGCCCGGCACCTTGCGCCGCGCGGCGGCGGAGAGCGGCATCGAGACGGTCGCCGTCTTGCCGTTGCGGATCGTGACGGCCTTGCTGGCCAGCAGCTTCGACTTCGTCGTCAGGAGCCGGACGCGGCCCCGGCATGTGGCCTTGGTCGGGCTCGCGCATCTGACCGCGACCGGCACCTTGCCGTTCTTGAGCTTGAGGCCCGTGCTGCGGATCTGACCCGCCCGGACGGCCGGCTTCGTCTGACCCCCGCCCCCACCGCCGCCACCGCCGGTCGAGGCGCCCGGATTGTCGATCCAGTCGTACTGCATGAGCAGCTCCCAGCCGGGATAGGCCCACTGGTTCTGGTTGCTCGCGCCCTTCTCGAACTTCGGGTAGTAGGTGTAGAGGTTCGTCGTCCCGGCCGACGACCCCGCGGCCGTCGTGTGCGGGCCGACGTCGGCGACGGGCATGTCACCCGGCCCGACGCCGCTCACGGAGACGAAGTCATGCCACCCGGACGCGCCGTTCTCCGAGGGGTGGGTCTCCACCAGCAGGTTCACGGTGACCTCGGTGACCGCGTTGGGCTTGGGCTGGAACTGCTCGCTCTCGTACACGCCCATGCAGCAAGTGGCGTCCGTGATCTCGTTCGGGTTGTTGGGGTTCGTCTGGAAGAGCCGGCGGCCGGTGATGACCTTCAGGGGCGCCGGGTTGGGCCCTGACTTGACCCGCACCTTGGTTACGGTCCCGGTGCCCGGCACCAGGTCCGTGTTGGTGACCGTCGTGCCCGGGGACCACATCGAGCAGGTCGACGGGATCTTCGTGAAGTAGGGCTGGTAGGTACCGCCGAAGTCCGGCAGGTAGCGCTGGTCGCAGTCGAAGGTGGTGTTCGCCGCGGTGAGCGAGCTTCCCTGAGTCCGAGTCACCGCGCCGGCGCTGTCCGGGAGCTCACCGCCGAAGGCAAGGCCCATCGCCACCGCTGCACCGACCATCCGTGGTCTCACGGCGCCGACTATATCCGACGCATCGGGCGTTGGGAGGTCAGTCGTCGATCTCGCCCTCGAACAGGGCGAAGTGCGCTCCCTGAGGGTCGGCCGCGAGGAGGATGCGCCCCGAGGGGATCGACGTCGGCTCGACAACCACCTGGCCGCCGAGCTCCGGGATCCTGGCCGCGTCGCGGTCGAGGTCGGCGGTGGTGAAGTAGACGAGCCAGTGCGTCGGCATGGGCGCGCCCTCGGGCAGCGGCATCATGCCGCCGTTGCCGCGCTCGCCGTTGTGGATCAGCCAGAACTCGTGGCCCTCCACGCCCTCGAAGCGCCAGCCGAAGAGGCCGGAGTAGAACTCGCGGGCCTGCTCCGGCGAGGCGGCGTTGAGCTGGTTGTTGGTCAGCGCGCCGGGGTCGTTGACCACGCGCGCGCCGATCTGCTCGCCCGGCTGCCAGATGGCGAACATGGCGCCCTGGGGATCGCGGATCGCCGCGGTGCGTCCCGACGAGCCGACGTCGAACGGCCCGTCGAGCACCTCCCCGCCCAGCTCCGTCGCCCTCTCGGCCGTCGCGTCGGCGTCGGCCACGGTCACGTAGGAGGTCCAGTTCGGCGGGACGCCCGCAGGCAGATGGCCGTGCATCCCGGCGGCCGAGCGGCCGTCGAGCATCATGAACGTGTAGGTGCCCGCGCCCCCCGGGATCGGATGGTCCTCCGGCTCCCAGCCCAGGAGGTCCGAGTAGAAGGCCTTGGCGGCCGCGGCGTCGGTGGTGGCCAGCTCGGCCCAGCTGAACGTTCCGGGAGCGTGCTCGGAACGTTCGCCCACGTGCGCGCTACCCCTCGGCGATTGCGATGAACGTCTCCCAGCGGCGCTTGTCGCGCTGGGCTTTGCGCTGGGCCTCGGAGCCGTCCTCGGCCGAGTCGATCTCCGACTCGGCGCGCTTGAGCTTCTCGCGCAGGTCGCTGGAGTCCAGCTCGTCGGGCGCGTGCGCCTCCTCCACGAGCAGAAGCGCGCGGTTGCCGGCCACCTGGAGGTAGCCCTCGCCCTGGGCGAAGCGCAGCACCTCGTTCTCGGACTCGTAGAGGCGCAGCTCGACCGGGTCCAGCATGGCCAGCACGGGCTCGTGGTTGGCCAGCAGGCCGATTGAGCCGACGCTGGTCCGGGTGGAGACCATCTCCACCTCTCCGGACCAGACCTCGCCCTCGGGCGAGAGGATCTCGACGGGGAACTTCGTGCGGGCCAAGGCCTAGCTCTCCTCGCCCTCGTCGCCGCTGCCGTTGCCGCCGTTCCCGCCGTTCGAGTCGTCGTCCTTGGACTCCTCGTCCTTGGACTCCTCGCGCGAGCCGCCGGCGTCGGCCACGACGTCGTCGATCGTGCCCTTGAGCAGGAACGCCCGCTCGGGCAGGTCGTCGTGCTTGCCCTCGAGGATCTCCTTGAAGCCCCGAATCGACTCGGCGATCGGGACGTAGGCCCCGGGCAGGCCGGTGAACTGCTCGGCCACGTTGAACGGCTGCGAGAGGAAGCGCTCGATGCGGCGCGCCCGCTGCACGGCGAGCTTGTCCTCGTCGGACAGCTCGTCGATGCCGAGGATGGCGATGATGTCCTGGAGCTCGCGGTAGCGCTGGAGCGTCTCCTTGACCTGGTTGGCCACGTTGAAGTGCTCCTCGCCCACGATCTCGGGCTTGAGGATCGTGGAGGTCGAGTCCAGCGGGTCGACGGCCGGGTAGATCCCCTTCTCCGAGATGGAGCGCGAGAGCGTCGTGGTCGCGTTGAGGTGGGCGAACACGGACGCGGGCGCCGGGTCGGTGAGGTCGTCGGCCGGGACGTAGATGGCCTGGATCGAGGTGACCGAGCCCTTGCGGGTCGACGTGATCCGCTCCTGAAGCTGGCCCATCTCGGTCTCCAGCGTCGGCTGGTAGCCCACCTGCGAGGGCATGCGGCCCAGGAGCGCCGAGACCTCGGAGCCCGCCTGGACGAAGCGGAAGATGTTGTCGATGAACAGGAGGACGTCCTGGCCCTCCTCGTCGCGGAAGTACTCCGCCATCGTCAGGCCCGAGAGCGCGACGCGCATGCGCGCGCCGGGCGGCTCGTTCATCTGGCCGAAGACGAGCATCGTCTTGTCGATGACGCCCGACTCCTTCATCTCCAGCCACAGGTCGTTCCCCTCGCGGGAGCGCTCGCCCACGCCACAGAAGGCCGACAGGCCGCCGTGCTCCTGGGCGAGGTTGTGGATGAGCTCCTGGATGAGGACGGTCTTGCCCACGCCGGCACCGCCGAACAGGCCGACCTTGCCGCCCTTGGCGTAGGGCGCCAGCAGGTCGACGACCTTGATGCCCGTCTCGAACATCTCGGTGGTCGGGGTGAGCGACTCGACGTTGGGCGCCGAGCGGTGGATCGGCCAGCGCTTCGTGTCGTCCGGCAGCTCGTCGCCCAGGTCGATCGGGTCGCCCAGGAGGTTGAAGATCCGCCCGAGCGTGTCTCGGCCCACGGGCACGGTGATCGGCCCGCCGGTGTCGATGACCTCCATGCCGCGGGCCAGGCCGTCCGTCGTGTCCATGGCCACGGCGCGGACGCGGTCGTCGCCCAGGTGCTGCTGCACCTCGCACACGAGGTGGTTGCCCGTCCCGGAGCTGATCCCCTCCTGCTCCTCGGGGTTGTCCTCGCGCTCGATCACGATCGCGTGGTTGATCTCGGGCACGTGATCGGGGAACGCCGCCTCGATCACGACGCCCTGGATCTCCTCGATCCGGCCGACGTTGCGCTTCTCGGTCTGGTTCTCGTTCTGGGTCGCTGCTTCCATTTCTCAGTCTCCTAGTTGACCACTACGCCAGCGCCTCGGCCCCGGCGACCACTTCCAGGATCTCCTGGGTGATCTCGGCCTGGCGGGCGCGGTTCATCTCCAAGGTCAGGTCGTCGATCAGCTCACCGGCGTTCTGCGAGGCGTTGCGCATGGCGGTCATGCGCGCCCCCAGCTCCGACGCCGCCGACTCCAGCAGCGCTCGGTACAGCGAGATCTCCACGTAGTCGGGCACCAGGCGCTGGAGGATCTCCTCCGGCCCCGGCTCGTACTCCACGAGCGCATGGGGGCCCGACTCCGGCTCCTCGCCCTCCTCGTCCTCGTCCTCTCCCTCGAGGATCGTCGCCTGCTGGAGGGGCAGCAGCGTCTCGCGCCGCACCTCCTGGGTCAACGGCGAGACGTAGCCGTTGTAGAAGATCTGAACCTCGTCGACGTCGCCGTCGACGTAGGCGGCGATGAGCTCCTCCGCGATGTGGCGGGCGTCGCCGTAGGCCGGGCGCTCGGTGAACCCGATGTAGCTCCCGGCGACCTCCTTGCCGCGGAAGGTCAGCGACGAGACGCCCCGGCGCCCGGACGCGTACCAGGCGACGTCGCGCCCCTCGCCCTCCTGCTCGCTGCCGGCCCGCAGGCCCGCGCGCAGGATCTGCGAGTTGAAGGCGCCCGCCAGCCCGCGATCCCCGGTGACGAGGAGCAGGCCCACGCGGTTGACCGAGTCGTGCTCCTGGAGGATCGGCAGGTTCGGCATGTTCTCGGCCGCCTCCGCCGCCTGGCGCGTCATGCGGCGGATGGCGCCCGCGTACGGGCGCAGGCGCTCGATGCGCTGCTCGGCCCGGCGCAGCCGGGCGGCCGCCACCATCTCCATCGCCCGGGTGATCTTCTGGACGTTCTTGACGGAGGCGATGCGCTGCTGGACGTCGCGCTGACTGGGCATCCCCTAGTGCGCGCCCGCCGGCTCGCGCTCCTCCTCGTCGGCCGCGTCGGCCTCGGCCTCCGCCTGGCCCTCGTCCTCGCGCTCGGACTCGCCCTCGGCGCGGTCGCTGCGGCGCGGGGCGTCGGGCTCGGAGTCCTCGGTCAGCGGCTGGCCCTCCTCGTCGAGGTCGTAGCCGAAGTCCTCGGCGAACGTCGACACGGCGTCGTCGAGCGCCTCGACGGTCTCGTCGGACCAGTCGCCGCCGGCGATCTTCTCCAGCAGGTCGGACTTCTCGGCGTTCAGGCTCTTGAGCAGCTGGTCGAGGAACTCGGGCACGCGGTCCACCGTGATGCGGTCCAGATAGCCGTTGGTCGCCGCGTAGATCTGGGCCGCCTGCTCCTGGATCGGCATCGGGCTGCGCTCGTTCTGGTTGAGCGTGGCCACCAGGCGCTCGCCGCGGGCCAGCGTGCGCTGGGTGTCGGCGTCCAGCTCAGAGCCGAACTGCGCGAAGGCCTCGAGCTCGCGGTACTGAGAGAGGTCAAGCCGCAGGCGCCCGGCAACCTTGCGCATGGGCGTGATCTGCGCGTTGCCGCCCACGCGGGAGACCGAGATCCCGACGTTGATGGCCGGCCGCACGCCCGAGTAGAACAGGCGCGGCTCGAGGAAGATCTGCCCGTCGGTGATCGAGATGACGTTCGTCGGGATGTAGGCCGACACGTCGCCGGCCTGCGTCTCGATGATCGGCAGCGCCGTCAGCGAGCCGCCGCCCTTCTCGAGGCCCGGGACTTCGTCGGCGAGCTTGACCGCGCGCTCCAGCAGGCGGGAGTGCAGGTAGAACACGTCGCCCGGGTAGGCCTCGCGACCCGGCGGTCGGCGCAGCAGCAGCGACATCTGCCGGTAGGCGTAGGCGTGCTTGGTCAGGTCGTCGTATATGCACAGGGCGTGCTTGCCGTTGTAGAGGAAGTGCTCGCCCATCGCGCACCCCGCGTAGGGGGCCATGAACTTGATCGGCGCGGCCTCGTCGGCCGAAGCGGCGACGATGATCGTGTTGTCGAGCGCCCCGTTGTCGGCCAGCGTTTCGGCAAGCTGCACCACCGTGGCCATGCGCTGGCCGATGGCGACGTAGACGCAGATCAGGTCCTTGTCCTTGTTGTTGATGATCGTGTCGATGCCGATCGCCGTCTTGCCGGTCTGGCGGTCGCCGATGATCAGCTCGCGCTGGCCGCGCCCGATCGGGATCATCGAGTCGATGGCCTTGAGGCCGGTGTTCATCGGCTCGGTCACGGGCTGGCGCTGCACGACGCCGGGCGCCTTGAACTCGGCGGGCCGCGTCTCGGTGGTCTCCACGTCCCCCTTTCCGTCGAGCGGGTTGCCCAGCGGGTCGACGATGCGCCCGAGGAGGGCATCGCCGACGGGGATCTCGAGCAGCTGGCCGGTGCGCTTGGCCGTGTCGCCCTCTACGACCTTCTCCCAGGGGCCGAAGAGCACGGCGCCCACGCTGTCGGACTCCAGGTTCAGGGCGAGTCCGGTCACGCCGTGAGGCAGCTCCAGCATCTCGAACGCCTCGCAGTTGTCCAGGCCGTGGAGCCGGGCGATGCCGTCGGCCACGGACAGGACGGTGCCGACCTCGGCGAGGTCGCCGCCGCCCGTCTCGAGCCCCTCGATGCGGCTCTTGAGGATGGAGGTGATTTCGTCGGGCTTGATCTGCATCAGGCTCTGGCTACCTGCTTTCTCAGTTTCTCGAGTCGGTTGCGAATGGAGGCGTCGAGGATGGAGTTCCCGACGCGAAGGACGATGCCGCCCAGGATGTCAGGGTCGACCTCGCTGGACAGGTCGATGCGCTGTCCCGTCTGCTTGCCGATGGCGTCGCCGATGTGCTGGACCGTGGCCTCGTCGAGCTCGACCGCGCTGGTCACGGACACCGGGAGCCGGCGGTTCTCGTGCTCCCACAGCGCGTCGAACTCGCGGCGGGTGCGCATGAGCGCGGGCATCCGGTGCTTCTCGATCAGCAGCTCGAGGAAGTTGACGAGCGTCTCGTCCGCGTCCTCGAGCGCCCTGTGGAGGCCGTTCTCCTTCTCCTGGGTGGAGAAGTAGGGCGAGAAGAAGAACACCTGGAGCTCGTGGTTGCCCGCCAGCTCGTCGGCGAACTGACCGAGCTGCTCGCGCACGACGTCGAGCGTGTCGCGCTCCTTGGCGACCTCGAACAGCGAACGGCCGTAGACCTGGGCGATCTCCTCCATCTGTGCGCTAGCCCTCCCGCTCGCTTCCGTTCTCCGCGCCGGAGAGCGCGGAGAAGTCGAGCTCGCCGATGGCCTCGTCGACCAGCTGGCGCTGGTCCTCGGCCGTCAGCGTCTTGCGGGTGACCTTCTCGGTCGCCAGGACGGTGAGGTCGGCGACCTCGCGCCGCAGCTCCTGGTTGGCGCGCCGGATCTCCGCCTCGGCGTCCTTGCGGGCCTGGGCGAGGATCTCCTCGCGGCGCTCGCGCGCGTCCTCCACCGCCTCGCGCTCGGTGGCCTCGGAGGCCTTCCGGGCGCGGGCGATGATCTCGTCCGCCTGGAGGCGGGCCTCGCGCAGGCGCTCGCGGTACTCGGCCAGCAGCTCATCGGCCTCGTGCCGCGTCTTCTCCGCGTGCTCGATCGACTCGGCGATCGCGTTCGCCCGGCGGTCGAGCGCCTCCTGGATCCGGGGGAACGCGAGCTTGCGCAGGAGCAGAAACGTGACCCCGAACGCGATCAGCGTCCAGATCATCAGCCCCACCCCGGGGGTGACGAGGAAGTTGCCGCTGTCCTTGGCGGCGAATGTGACGACCGCGCCGAGCATCAACCGGACAGGAAGAAGGCGATCAGGCCGAAGATGAAGGCGTAGAACACGATCGCCTCGGTCAGCGCGAAGCCCAGCCACTGGATCGAGGTGATCTCATCGCGCATCTCGGGCTGGCGGGTCACCGCCTCGATGACCTTGCCGAAGATGAACCCGACGCCGATGCCCGGCCCGATCGTTCCCAGACCGGCACCGACGCCCAGCGCGATCGCCTGCAGACCCTTCTTGGTCCCGTCGTTCGCCGCGGCGGCGGCGAGCGTGGTCAGAGCTCCGATGTCCATTGTGTGTCGATTCCTCCTTAGTGGTGAGCGGAAGTGGCTCCGCCGAAGTAGATGGAAGCCAGCGTGGCGAAGATGAAGGCCTGAAGGGTGGCCACCAGCCCCACCTCGAAGATGTAGAAGGCGATCGCGATCGGGAGGGTCAGGATCCCGATCCAGGCGGCGCCCAGGATCACGACCAGTCCTCCGGCCATGAACAGGATGAGCAGGTGGCCGGCGAGGATGTTGGCGAAGAGTCGTACGGAGAGCGAGATCACCCGCACGAATTGGGAGATCACCTCGATCACGAAGATCCCGATCTTCATCGGGCCGCCCGGCGTGCCGGCGGGGATCCACGACTTCAGGTAGGGGATGAAGCCCTGGGCCCGGATGCCCTCGACGTGGTAGGTCACCCAGACGAAGAGCGTCAGCACCAGGGGAATCGCGATGTTGGCCGTGGCGGCGTAGATCGCGAACGCCGGGATCCCGAAGCCGAAGATGTCGATCGTCTCCTCGGTGTTCGTCGGCAGCGGCAGGTAGCCGATCATGTTCGAGAACCAGATGAAGAGGAACAGCGTGCCGATGAACGAGAACCAGCGCGTGGCCATGCGGGCGTCCATGTTGCCCCGGGTGATGTTGTCGCGCATGAGGATGTAGGCCGTCTCGACCGCCGTCTGGATGCGGTTGGGCTTGTCCTGCATGCGCCGGGCGACGTAGGTCATCGCGAACACGGTCAGCGCGGCGGCGATCCACAGGTAGAGGACCGCGCGGTTGATGCTCAGGTCCAGGCCGCCGACCTTGATCTCGATCCAGTTGTGCAGCTTGAACTCGTTCTGGGGCTTGAAGTCGTTGTTCTTGGGCTCCTTGCCGAAGACCAGGAAGACGACGACCGCCAGGGCCAGCAGCCCGAAGATCGAGAGCAGGACCTTGTGGATCGTCTTCACGACGTGTGCGGCGGCTGGTCGAAGGGGCGCACGATCATCGAGACGGTGAAGTAGACGGTGAACAGCACGATCACGAGGACGGCGGCCGCCAGCCCGGCATCGTGCCCGGCCGTGACGCCGATCCCGAAGACCGACAGGGCGACGAGCCAGCCGCGCCCGATCATGCTGGCCGAGGCGATGCCGACCACGGTGCGCGGGTCCTCGGCCGCCTCGGCGCGGCGCTGGAGGACGACCTGGATGGCGCGCTGGACGACCCACACGACCGCGGCCGCGGCGTAGCCGGCCAGCGGCAGGCCGGCGAGCACGAAGACCGGGAAGGCCAGCGCGAGCACGACCAGATCGAAGTAGCGCACGACGGACACGGAATCAGCGGTCCCTGAAGCGATTGTCGACAAGCGATGACCCTGCGAGGAGTTGGTGGAGCATCCAGACTGCGCCGGCCCAAGAGACACGAAACGCCCGCGCGGCGCGTGCGGGCTGGCCCCACTCTATACGTTGCGAACGGCGGCGGTCATCGTCGCGCGGCCGCCGCCGGAGGCCCCGGGGACGTGGTCGAGCTCGAACCACACCCGGGTCCCGTCCCCGACGTCTATCCCCCAGCGCTCGGCGAGCTGCTCGACGACGATCAGCCCCCAGCCGCCGACCTCGTCGGGGTCCGCGCGCCGCCCCGAGGGCAGGAATCCGTCGCCGCCGTCGGCCACCTCGACCCGGACGCGCGTGCCGTCGTACTCGAGCGCCAGCTCCACGGCGCCCTCGCGGTCCAGGCCGTGGCGAACGGCGTTGGTGGCGATCTCGGAGACCAGCAGCCGGACGTCGGCCAGACGCTCGCGGTCGAGCCGGTCGCGCAGGGCCTCGTCGACGACCTCCCGCGCGAGGGCGGGAGTCTGCGGGCCGTGGGGCAGTCGGTGTCGCTCCTGGAAGAACATCCTGGAAAGTGGCGGTTGGAGCGTCCCCGGTCCGTTATCTCCGGATATCCGCAAGTGCCCGGGTGAAAACCGACTCTTGCCGGTACGATCCCCCCTGATGCAGCGATGGGACCTGCGCAGCGTGGACGTCGAGCCCCGTCAGCCGGAGGTTCTGCACTCCGAGGGCGAGGGGCGGACCATCCTCATCTCGCTCCCCGCGGGCGACGTGCTTCAGGACCATCAGGTGCACGAGCGCGCGTGGGTGGTCGTCGTGGACGGGGAGATCGAGATCGACGCCGGCGACAACGGAACGGTGACCGGCGGCCCCGGCTTCCTGGCGGTATTCGACCCGAACGAGCGCCACGAGGTCCGCGCCACGGCGAACGCGCGCGTGCTGCTGCTGCTGGCCCCCTGGCCGGGCGACGGCCACCCCAGCCAGCGCTAGTTTTCGGCCCCGCCGCGCCGGGGTAGGCGAGGCCCGTGAAGGTCCTCGTCCTCACGCCCGAGCCGGTCGACGCGCAGATGGTCCGCGGGACGCTGGGCGACGAGGCCGAGGGCGCGGAGGTGCTCGTGGTCTCCCCCGCTCTGAACGACTCGCCCGTCGCCTTCTGGGTGTCGGACTCCGACGAGGCCATCGCGAAGGCCGACGAGGTCGCTCAGGAGACGGTCGAGCGCCTGGAGGAATCCGGCATCGACGCGTCCGGCGACACCGGCGAGAGCGAGCCCCTCCAGGCGCTGGAGGACGCGCTGGCCACCTTCCCCGCCGACCGGATCCTCGTCTTCGTCCATCCCGGCGACGAGGAGGCCTACCGCGAGGAGAAGCTCGCGGAGGCCCGCGAGCGCTTCGGCGTCCCGGTGCTGCGCGGCGAGATCACGCGCTAGCTCCGGCCCCCGTCCGCGACCCGCGGCGCCCCTCGATCTATACGGTTCCGCGCGTGGCCACCGCCGCCGGGCGCGTCGAGATCGATCTTCCGCATCGCCGAGCGGGGCACTGCGGCTCCGGCGCGCTGCGCGACCTGCTCGAGTTCCACGGCCTGAGCTGGACCGACGAGCCGCTCTCGGAGGGAATGGTCTTCGGGCTCGGGGCCGGGCTGGGGTTCGCCTACATCGAGCTGTTCGACCGCGATCCGCCGATCTACCTCGTCGGGCGCACGGGCGGCCTGGAGCGCGACATCTGCGAGCACCTGGGGATCGGGCTGGACCTGCGCCAGACCGACGACCCCGACGAGGGCTGGGAGGTGCTGCGCCGGGCGCTGGACGAGGGGCGCCCGACGATGGTCTGGGCGGACATCCAGCACCTGGAGTACCTGCGCGTGAAGCTCCAGATGACGATGCACGACATCGTCATCACCGGCTACGACGAGTCCGAGGGCGTCGCGTTCGTGGCCGACAACGACCGCGACGAGATCCAGCGCTGCTCGCTCCAAGCGCTGGCGCGTGCGCGCAACTCCCACGCCTTCCCCGGGCCCAACCGTCACGCCACCTGGCTGATGGAGTTCCCGCAACGCCTCCCCGAGCCCCGCGAGGCCGTGAGCGACGCGCTGAAGGGAGCCATCGCCAACATGCGCGGCGGCGGAGCGGGCCTCAACGCCTCGGCCGACGGGATGGGCCTTGCGGGCGTCGCCGCCTTCGCCGCGGCCTACCCGGAGTGGCCGGCGCGGTTCGGCGAGCGGCTGGAGGCAGCGCTGCGGGGCCTGCGGATCTTCATCGTCAAGGCCGGCACGGGCGGGGCGCTCTTCCGCGGGCTGCACGCCCGCTTCGCCCACGACGCGGGGGCACTGCTCGGCGACCCGGCGCTGACCGAGGTGGGCGCCGTCTACGACGAGCTGGCCGCGGAGTGGGTCGCACTCGCCGAGGTCGCCGACCACGCGGGTGGGCTGGCGCACATGGAGCGCATCGCCAGCCTGGAGCGCGACGGCGTCAGCGCGATGGAGCGCGCCCTCGCCGGTGCCTGAGCTGCGCCACCTTCCCCCGCACCACCCACACTGCCTGGGCTGCGGGCCCGAGAACCCCTGCAGCCCGGGGCTCGAGCTGGCCATCGACGGCGAGCGGGTGCGCGGCGAGGTGACGCTGGACGAGCGACACCAGGGCGCGCCGGGCTTCGCCCACGGCGGCGCCGTGGCCACGGTCCTCGACGACACGCTGGGCACGCTGCTGCTCGTCCTGCGCCACCCGGGCGTCACGGCCCGCCTGGAGGTCAACTACCGCCGGCCCGCCTTCCTTCACCGGCCCTTCGTGCTCGAGGCGTGGGTGGAGCGCGTCGAGGGGCGCAAGATCGAGATGGCGGCCGAGATGCGCGAGAACGGCGACGTCGTCGCCGACGCCACCGCCCTCTTCATCAAGGTCGACCGCGAGCACTTCCTCCAGGGAGGCGACGCGGAGCAGCTGCCCTGGTGAGCCTGGGCTTCGGCTATCCGGCGTAGGGCACGAAGTCGCCCTTGCGGGCGCCGCAGACCGGGCAGAACCAGTCGTCGGGCACGTCCTCGAACGCCGTCCCCGGGGCGATCCCGCCGTCGGGATCGCCCTGCTCGGGGTCGTAGATCATCCCGCAGCTCTCGCACATCCACAGCTGCGCCTGGAGGGTCTCGGTCGGGCTCATGCGGCGGCCTCCACGGCGGGCAGCCCGATGCCGATGACCTTGAGGCGGCGTGACAGCGCCGTGAACGCGTACTCGTTCACGTGGTCGGAGCTGAAGCCGAGGATGTCGTAGGAGTCCCCGAGCTGCATTCCGGGCGGCACGAAGACGCCGGCCGCCACCGGCAGGAGCTCGACCAGCTTGTCCTGGACGCGGGCGGCCAGGGCCGGGTCCTTACACGCCTGCTGCAGGTACCAGGTGCCGTAGGCGACGTGGCGGTGCTCGTCCTGGGAGATCTTCTTGAACCCCTGCAGGAAGCCCGGAAGGAGGTTGTGCTTCTCGCAGTACTCGGTGATGTAGTACTGCCCGGTCAGCGCGAGCGTCCCCTCGATGACCATGTGGTAGGTGGTGATGAAGTCCACCTTCGCCTCGCGGTCCGCCGGGTCGGCGAGCAGCCGCCGGCACGCGTCGACCAGGTGCTGGTCGAACAGGATGAGGAAGGCCTCGTTGAGGTCCTCCCGTGCCCGGACCAGACGGTCGTCGAACGAGCCGTCGTAGCCGACGACCTGCTCGTAGAAGCGGTTGAAGTGCTGGGCGTGGCGCGCCTCGTCGACCTGCTGCGTTGTGAGGAAGGCCTCCTCGCCCTGCGACTCGTAGGCGGCGACAAGCCCGGTGAACTGGGTCGTGACCCGCTCCTCGCCCACGAAGAAGGACGAGAGGTTCCAGGCCATGCGGTCCCGGTCAGCTTCGGACAGGGACTGCCAGTCCTCCTTGTCCTGCGCGAAGTCGATGGTGTGCGACTGCCAGTTCTGGCGCTCCCACAGCTCGTAGAGCTGCTGCGGAGTCATCAGCTGAACCGAGGCGAGCTTGGACTCGTCGGTGATCGTGGCGACGTCGCCCTGCTGGGTGAGATCGAGAAGTGTCGGCATGGCGCGCGATTCAACACTACGTTTGACACCGTGTCAAGTGTATGGTTGCCTCTCGAACATGGCGAGCCTCACACGACGCACCGAAGCCCAGACCGAGAAGCGCGCCGCCGTCGAGGCGGCCGTCCTGCACGGCACCGAGCGCCTGCTCGACGGCGGTCGCAGCTACGCCGACCTGAAGATCGAGGAGATCGCCGGCGCGGCAGGCATCTCCCGCACCGCGTTCTACTTCTATTTCCGCGACAAGCGCGAGCTGCTGATGCGGCTCACCGAGGACGTCGCCGAGCAGCTCTACGCCGAGGCCGAGGGCTGGTGGAGCGGAGAGGGCGACGGGCGCGTCGCCCTCGAGCAGGCCCTGCGCAGCGTCCTGGCGCTCTACCGCGCGCACGGCGTCCTCCTGCGCGCGGTGGTCGAGGCATCGGCCTACGACGACTCCGTGGCCGGCTTCTGGCGCGCGATCATCGCCCGGTTCGTCGAGGCCTCCCGCGCGCGCATCGACGAGGAGCAGGCGGCCGGGGCCATCTCCCCCGTCCCCGCCCGGGCCACGGCGTTCGCCCTGGTATGGATGACCGAGCGGGCCTGCTACCAGCAAATCGTGCAGGGCGGCGACCTCGACGACGAGGAGTTCCTCGGCGGCCTGGTCCACATCTGGATGCTCGCCGTGTACGGCGAGCGCGCCTAGCGGGCTCGCTCCCGGGTCGGCAAGATTGCTGGATAGGGGGTCCATATGTCCCCCAGGCCAGCAAGCTTCCTGATAGACCCCCGTGGCCGGCGGCCCGCCCTCTGGATGCCGCCGTTCGCTCCGCCCACAACGCCTAGCGCCGGCCGCCCAGCGCCGGGAAGTCTCCGGTCTCGACCTCGCGCTTGACGATCGTCTCGATCTCGTGCTCGCCCGTGTTCGGGTCGAGCTCGCGCAGCTGGCGCTCGCGCACCCGGCGGAACTTGAAGATCTCCAGCACGTAGACCAGGTAGACGCTGGCCGCCAGCGCCAGCAGCCCCAGCGCGATCATCACCGCCGCCCAGCCGGGGTTGAGGTGGCCGGCGTCGTCGCTGTAGGGGACGAAGCGCAGGGCCAGGGCCAGGCCGGCCAGCGCGAGCGTCCAGCCGTAGAGGTAGAGGACGGTGCGCCGCTGCGAGAACCCGATCCGCGCCAGCCGGTGATGGAAGTGCTCGGCGTCGGCCTCCCAGGGCTTGCGCCGGTACTTGAGGCGTTTGGCCACGACGAACCCGGTGTCCAGGAACGGGACCGCGAGGATGACCAGGGGCCCGACGAGCGCGATCAACGCGTTGGTCTTCAGCGAGCCCTGCACGGCGATGCAGCCGAGGAGCAGGCCGAGGAGGTTCGACCCGCTGTCGCCCATGAAGACCGAGGCGGGATGGAAGTTGTGGATCAGGAACCCCAGCGCGGCGCCCGCCGTCAGCGCGGCCAGGACCCCCGCCGCGTCGCGCTGGAGGTCGAAGGCGATGATCGCGAACGTCCCCGCGCTGATCGTGCACACCCCCGCGGCGAGCCCGTCGACGCCGTCGGAGAGGTTCACGACGTTCATCACGGCCACGAGCCCGATCCCGGTCAGCACGCCGCCCGCCCAGCCGAAGTCGATGGCGCCGACGAACGGGAGCGTGATGTGCTCGACGCGCACACCCGCGGCGATCGGGATCGCCGCCGCCGCCCCCTGGCCGATCAGCTTGACCGCCGGGTGCAGGTCGAACACGTCGTCGAGGCCGCCGATGATCACGATCACGATGGCGCCGGCCAGGATCCCCCGCGTCTCGTCGGTGACCGGCATGAACAGGACGGCCGCGAGCAGGACGCCGGCGAGCATCGCCAGGCCGCCGAGGAGCGGGGTGTCACGGTCCGAGAGGCCACGGTCCCGGGGCCGGTCGACGGCGCCCACCCGAGTCGCGAACCGAGCGGCCACCGGGGTGAGCACGGCGGAGGCGACCGCAGCCGTCAGGAAGGCCCAGAGGGCGTCCGTCTGCACGGGCGGGAGCTTAGCCGCGGGTCAGGCGTGCGCAGCGGCGCCGAGCTCCGCGTAGAGCGGATAGCGCTCGGCGATGGCCGTGACGCGCTCGGCCAGCTCGTCTCGCTGGGCGTCGAAGGCGGGCGTGAGCGCGGTGGCGATGACCTGGCCGACCTCCTGGAAGTCGTCGGCCTGGAGGCCGCGGGTGGCCAGCGCCGAGGCCCCGACCCGCAGGCCGCTGGAGACCATCGGCGGACGAGGATCGAACGGCACGGCGTTGCGGTTGACCGTGATCCCGATGTCGTGCAGCCGGTCCTCGGCCTGCTGGCCGTCGAGCTCGGACTCGCGCAGATCGACGAGCACGAGGTGGACGTCGGTTCCCTTGGTGAGGACGCTGACGCCGTGGCCGGCGCCCAGGAGCTCCTCGGCCACCGCCTTGGCGCCGTCGATCGTGCGCTGCTGGCGCTCCTTGAAGGCGTCGCTCTGGGCGATCAACAGCGCGACCGCCTTGCCGGCGATGACGTGCTCGAGCGGGCCGCCCTGCTGGCCGGGGAACGTGGCCGAGTTGAGCTTCTTGGCGATCTCCTCGTCGTTGGAGAGGACCATGCCCCCGCGGGCGCCGCCCAGGGTCTTGTGGATCGTCGTCGTGGTGACGTGGGAGTGCGGCACGGGGTTGGGATGCACCCCGGCGGCGACGAGTCCGGCGAAGTGGGCCATGTCGGTGATCAGGTAGGCGCCGACGCCGTCGGCGATCTCGCGGAACCGCGCGAAGTCCAGGTGGCGCGGGTAGGCCGACCATCCGGCGAGGATGACCTTGGGCCGGTGCTCCTCCGCCAGCCGCGCCACCTCGTCCATGTCGACGAGGGAGTCCTCCTCGCGCACGTGGTACGGGACGATGTTGTAGAGCTTGCCCGAGAAGTTCTTGGCCATCCCGTGGGTCAGGTGGCCGCCGTGGGCGAGGTTGAGCCCGAGGATCGTCTCGCCCGGCTCGAGCAGGGCGAAGTAGGCGATCTCGTTGGCCTGCGCGCCGGCGTGCGGCTGGACGTTGGCGAACCCGGCGCCGAAGACCTTCTTGGCCCGCTCGATCGCGAGGGTCTCAGCCGTGTCGACGTACTCGCACCCGCCGTAGTAGCGCTTGCCCGGGAGCCCCTCCGCGTACTTGTTGGTCAGCACCGAGCCCTGACATTCGAGCACGGCCTGGGGAACGAAGTTCTCCGAGGCGATCATCTCGAGGGTGCGCTGCTGGCGCTCGAGCTCGAGCGCGAGGACCTCGGCGATCTCGGGATCCACGTCGGCGAGCGGGCGGTTGAAGAAGTCGGCGGGCAGATCGCTCATCGAGGCCGACGATAGCAGCGCCGCCGGGCGGGCCAGAGGCCGCGCGAAGAGCGCCAATCAGGCGAGCGCGCGCTCGATCTGCCCGGCGCCGACCGCGCCCTCGCGCAGCACGCTCCACCGGCCCGCTTCCGCGTAGGCGCGCAGGTCCACCACGGTGGACGGCGTACCCGGCAGGTCGCCCCCGTCGAGAACGAGGTCCGCTCCCTCGCTGATCTCGGCCGCCACGTCGGCCAGGCGGCGGGCATCCCGCCCGCCGGAGACGTTGGCGCTGGACTGGAGTACCGGGCGCCCACAGGCGGCGAGCGGCGCCAGCCGGCCGCTCAGCGCCGGGACCCGCAGGCCGAGTGTGTCGGGGTCGCCGCTGCAGGCGAGCCCGAAACGGCGCCGCGGGTTGGGGAGCAGCAGCGTGACCGCTCCCGGCAGCAGGCGCTGCAGGGCCCCGCGCGTGTGCGCGGGCAGCTCCGGCAGCGCATCCAGCGCAGAGTCGCGGTCAAAGAACATCACCGCGGCGGGCTTGTCCGGACGCCGTCCCTTGAGGGCGTACAGACGCTCCACCGCCGCGGCGCTCTCGGGATCGCAGGCCAGCCCGTAGACGGTGTCGGCGGGAAACACGGCCACCCCGCCACCGGCGACGCAGCGCTCGAAGGCGGCGACGTCCTCCGGCGTCACGCCCGCCGGGCGATCACGACGCGCTCGATGCCCGCCAGGTCGCGCCGGGTCTCCAGGCGCGTGTAGCCGGCGGCGCGCAGCAGGTCGCTCACCGTCTCCTCCTGGCCGAGCCCCACCTCCAGGGCGGTGAACGGCGTCTCGCCGAGCTGGGAGACCAGCCGCCGGACGATCGCGCGCCCCTGGTCGGGGGCGACCACGGCGATCCGCGGCTCGCGCAGGCGGATCTCCGGGTCCAGGCGGGCGTGATCCTCCTCGTCGACGTAGGGCACGTTGGCCAGCACCGCATCGAACGGCCCGCCCGCGCCCTCGAGCAGATCGGCCTGGCGGAACGTCACGTCCAGGCCCAGGCGCTCCGCGTTGCCGCGCGCCACCTCCAGGGCGCCCTCGTCGACGTCGGTGGCGGTGACTTCCAGGTCGGGGCGCTCCTGCTTGAGCGCCAGCGCGATCGCGCCGCTGCCGGTGCCGATGTCCACGACCCGGGCGCCCGGCGCGAGCCCGAGCGCCGCCTCGACCAGCACCTCGGAGTCCGGGCGGGGGATCAGCACCCGCGGGTCGACGTGCAGCTCGAGGTAGCGAAACGGCTTGCGCCCGAGGATGTAGGCGACCGGCTCGCGGCCCTCGCGCCGGGCCACGAAGGCCTCGAAGTGCTCGGCGTCGACGGCCTCCAGCACCCGCTCGGCACCGGTGACGAGGGCCGCGCGGTCGACCCCCAGCGTGTCGGCGAGCAGCACCTCCGCGTCCAGGCGCGGCGAGGCGCAGCCCGCCGCCTCCAGCCGCGTGCTCGCCGCCGCCAGTGCCTCGCGCCGGGTGATCTCGGCCACCGTGCTCATACGCCGGCCTGGGCCTCGAGCCCGCGGCGCCGCTCGTCGGCGAGCAGGGCATCGGTCAGCTCGTCCAGCTCGCCGCCGAGCACCTTCTCGATCCCGTGCACCGTCACGTTGACGCGGTGGTCGGTGATCCGGTCCTGGGGGAAGTTGTAGGTGCGGATCTTCTCCGAGCGCTCGCCCGTGCCGACCTGGGCGCGGCGGTCGGCCGAGAGCTCGGCCTGCTGCTCGGCCAGCGCGCGCTCGTAGAGGCGGGCGCGCAGGACGCGCATCGCCTTCTCACGGTTCTGCAGCTGGGACTTCTCGTCCTGCATGGAGACCACCGTGCCCGTGGGCTTGTGGGTGATGCGCACGGCCGAGTCCGTGGTGTTGACCGACTGCCCGCCCGGCCCGCTGGAGCGATAGACGTCGACCTGGAGCTCGTTGGGATCGATCTGCACGTCGACCTCCTCGGCCTCGGGCAGCACGGCCACCGTCGCCGTCGACGTGTGGATGCGCCCCTGAGACTCCGTCTGGGGCACGCGCTGGACGCGGTGCGTCCCACCCTCGTACTTGAAGACCGAGTAGGCGCCGTCACCCTTGATCGCGAAGGTGAAGTGCCCGTCGCCCACCTCGAGCGGCTCGGGCTTGAACCCGCGGCGCTCGGCGTACTTGGTCAGCATCCGGAACAGGTCGGAGGCGAACAGCCCGGCCTCCTCTCCCCCGGTCCCGGGACGCACCTCGACGATCACGTCCTTGGCGTCGCTGGGGTCGCGCTCGACCATGGCCAGGCGGATCTCGTCCTCCAGCTCGCCCAGGCGCCGGTCGGCGCCCTCCAGCACCTCGCGCAGCTCCGGGTCGTCGCCGTCCTCGGCGAGCAGCTCGCGCGCGCCGGCGGCGTCGTCGGTGGCCCGGCGCCACTCCGCGGCCAGGCGCGCCGCGCCCTCGAGGTCACGGTAGGCGCGGCCGACCTCGGCGTAGCGCTCGCGGTCGGCGATCACCACGGGATCGGACATCTCGCGCTCGAGGTCCGCAAAGCGTGCCTCGATCTGCTCGACCAGGGACTCGATCATGAGGCGAGTCTAGGTGGTAGTCCCTACGCACCCGAGGACGGGGCTTTGGGCGGTCGCGGGGGACCGCATTCGGGTTCATAGTCGAGTCATGATGCGACGTGGCCGGCTATTGCTGATCACTTGCGTGGCCGTCCTCGGCGCGGAACCCTCGCTCGCCGTCCCCGCGCGGGCTGCGCCGAAGAGCCCCTCGCTCACGCTGTCGGTCAGGGGACCCCAGCGCCTCGACGGGCGCCTCGTGCTGCTCTCCCGCGAGACGCTGCACGTGAGCGCGATCGCCCGGCGGGCGGCGCCCGGAAGCCGGGTCCTGTTCGTCTTTCGCCACAACGGCCTGGTCCGGACCGAGCCGCGCGCCGCCACCGGTGTGGCGCGGGCCGCCTTCCAGGCGGTCGGGCCGGGAACCGTCACCGTCACGGCACGGCTGCTTGCGCCCGCCGGCGTCGCGGGCCGCCGGGTCTCCGCCTTCCGCCGGGCCATCGTCCTTCAACCCGCGGCGCAGCTCGGCTCGAGGGGACTGCACGTGCGACTCCTCCAGCGGCGCCTGCGCGAGATGCGCTTCGCGATCCGGGTCACGGGCCGCTACGAGGACCAGACCCGCCGCGCCGTGATCGCCTTCCGCAAGGTCAACCACATGCGGCGCGTGGGCAACGCCTCGCGCGGCGTGTTCTTCCGCGCCGCCCACCATCGGGGCGCCTTCCGCCCGCGCCACCGCGGCGCGCGCCACGTCGAGGCCGACCTCACGCGCCAGGTCCTCGCCCTGGTCAACCGCGGCGGATCGGTGTTCAAGGTCTACGAGACGTCCTCGGGACGCCCAGGCCTGCCCACGCCGGCCGGCACCCACACGATCTGGCGCAAGCAGGCGGGCTGGGCGCATGGCCAGCTGCACAGCGCCTACTTCACCTCGGGCTGCGCCATCCACGGCTACTTCGTGGTCCCGACGACCAACTGGAGCCACTGCTGCCTGCGCGTCCCGATCCCCGACTCGTGGTTCATCTTCACCCACGTGCACCTCGGGGAGCGGGTGTTCATCTACTACTAGGCGGCCACTTCCATGCCCGCCCGGTCGGCCTCGGAGGCCGCCATCGGGTCCTCGACGGCCAGCACGGCCTCCAGAGAGGCGATCGCCACGGCGAGCTGGTCGAGGTCGGGCTCGCGGGTCGTCAGGCGCTGGAGCTGCAGCCCCGGCCACATCAGCGCACGCGCCCAGCGCTTGTTGCGGTTGCGCCCGAACCACTTGATGGCCTCGAAGGCGATGCCGGCGACGATCGGGATCCCGACCACGCGCGACGGGAAGAGGATGTACCAGGCGGGCGTGCCCAGCGGCGCGAAGACGAAGATCGCCACCACCATCACGATGAGCAGGAAGCTGGTCCCGCAACGGGGATGCAGGCGCGAGTAGCGGTGGGCGTTCTGGGGCGTGAGCGGCTGGCCGGCCTCAAAGCAGGCGATGGTCTTGTGCTCGGCGCCGTGGTACTCGAAGACGCGCCGCAGGTCGGGCAGGCGCGAGATCGAGGATCAGGTAGCCGAGGAAGATCGAGATCCGGATCGCCTTCTCCACCAGCACGAACACCAGGGAGTTGGGCAGCGAGTCCTTGAACAGACTGGTCACGCCGACGGGCAGCAGGAAGAACAGGCCGATGGCCAGGGCGACGGCGAAGATCACCGTGCCCATCCAGGTGCCCTTGCCGATCTCGTCCTCCTCGCCCTGCTCGTTGGGCGGAAGCTGGGCGTTGGCCGAGATGTTCAGCGCGCGGAAGCCGATGGTCAGCGACTCCCACAGCGCGAAGATGCCGCGCACGACGGGGAGGCGCATCCACCGGTGCTTGCGCAGGATGGAGACGAGCGGGAACGAGCGGACCTCGATCTCGCCCAGGGCCGCCTCGCGGGGGTCCAGGCGCTCCTCGGACTCGAGCTGCTCGGCCGACGGCTTGCGCACCGCCACCGCCCAGGTCGAGATCCCGCGCATCATCACGCCCTCCAGGACGGCCTGGCCGCCCACGGGGGCGTCGCGCTGCGCCATCAGCGCCCCGTCCGGAAGCCTCGTCTCCTCGCTGGTCGAGGCGCCCGGGGAGGCGGCGACGCTCATGGCCTACCGGTTCTGGCGCTTGGCGGCGCGACGCTGGAAGCGCTCGACGCGGCCGCCCGTGTCGACCAGCTTCTGGCGGCCGGTGTAGAACGGGTGGCAGTTCGAGCAGATCTCGACGTGCAGCTCAGGCTTCGTGGAGCGCGTGACGAACTCGTTGCCGCAGGTGCAGCGGACGTGAGCCTCGACGTACTCGGGATGAATGTCGGTCTTCATTTGAATCCAGCCTAGCAAGGCACCCAAGCCCGATCGGGCGGGTCCTCAGCAGGTCGTCGAGCGCGAGTTGTTGGTCTCGGAGGCCTCGTCCACGCGGTTGTCGGGATCGAGCTCGACCCGCATGGTCTGGCCCGCGTCGCAGCGGGGGCCGGTGAGCTCGATGACCCGCCGGTCGCCCCCCGCCAGGCCGGCGACGTCGACCGCGGGACGCGGCAGGCCGGCGATCGTCAGGACGGCGTCGAAGTCACGCGAGAGCGTGCGCCCGGCGTTGCGCACGACGATCCGGTAGGCGAACTGCCCCCCGCCCAGCTTGCGCGTGCCGAGAAAGCTCGCGATGCGCAGGTCGGGCCGCAGGTCGGGCTGCGCGCACACCCGGGTGAAGCGCGTCGTGTGGGCGAAGGTCACGCCGTGGTCGTCCTGCCAGCGGTAGCTGACCTTGACCATGTAGCTGGCGGCGGCCGGGAGGTTCTGGATCGGCTTGCGGAAGCGGTAGCGGTCGACGCCGGGCGAGGCCGGGTTCCAGGCGCCCAGGCCGGGGCCCGGGAGCTTGTGGAAGCGCCTGGCGCCCGAGACCTTCTGGAGGAGGTCGAAGCGCATCTGCATGCGGTCGCCCTTGTGGAGCGAGCGCATCGTGGCGTCGACCGTGAGCGAGCGTCCCGTCGGTTCCAGCGCCGGGTGGCACGAGGTCAGGCGAGCCTTGGCGACGCTGACCTTGAGCCTCGGCTTCGAGGCGCCCAGCGCCGACGCGCCGGGCACGGCCAGGAGCGCACAGGCAAGGAGGGATGTCGCAGCGACGCGTCTCATGCCGACCCCTTAACGATCGGGCATGCGCAAAGGTTGCGCGAATACCGGTCCAATTCACCCGCGTCGCCTGGCAACCGGAAGTAGGTTTATCGCGTGAACGGCGGTGCTCGCCCGGGGAAGCTGCGCCTCAAGCAGGTCGGGCTGGCCACCCTCATGGCCGTGGCCACGGTCAACGTGTGGACGGGCGGCCCGCTGCTGGCGCTGTGGATCGGGTCGCGCGTGCAGAATGCCGGGCCGCCGAGCATGCTGGCGGTGGGCACGGCCGCCGTCGCCCTGGGCGTGATCAGCTACGTCCTCGTCAAGCTCATCGCCTGGCTGGACGCCATCTACGGCCGGGTGGCCGGCCGGCCCACCACGGTGACCCGCCACGTCCCGTGGCTGCGCAGCATGCGCGGCGAGCGCCCGCACGTGCAGCGTCACGCCAGCGAGCTCTCGACGCTGGAGTGGATCCTCATCGTCAGCGTCGTGCTCGTCGTGGCGCTGTTCGAGGTCTGGTTCTTCTTCTACTCGGGGTCGCCGATCGACCAGCGCAGCGGCCGCAGCCACAGGGCGCCGATCATCGGTCGCTTGGCCGAGGGGCTCTAGGTGACCTGGTAGAGCGGCCCGTCGCCGCCCTCGGGCGTCGTCAGCCGGCCGCCCTTGGCCGTGATCGCGCCGCACTGCACGCAGTTCGTGTAGTTGACCACCAGATCGACGGGGCCCTCCTCGGGCGCGTCATCCGGGATCTCGTACACGCCCGCCGGGCACATCCAGACCCACGCCTCGGCCAGCTCACGCGGGACGTGCTTCTGCACCCGGATGTGGTTGGGCGCGTCATCGCGTGTCGCGTTGCCGGTGATGTAGACCGACGAGAGCTTGTCGAAGATGTACTTGCCGTCGGGCTTGGGATAGGAGTCCTTCGTGTTCCCGATGAAGACGGGCTTCTCGTCGTTGCGGTGCCACTTCCACCGCCCACCCGGGAAGCGCCCCTTGCTGGCGATCATCAGGTTGACCAGCGGGCCGCCGCGCAGGAAGCCCTTCTGGAACGGCTGGCGCGTGTTGCGCACCTGGTAGAGCTCCTGGCCCACCGAGGACTCCTCGATCAGCTCCTCGTAGGCGGAGACGTCCGTGCTCCCGGCCTTCACCGCGCGATAGATCGACTCCGCGGCCAGAATGCCGGAGCGGATGCAGTGGTGGACGCCCTTGAGCGCCACCGTGTCGACCATGCCGCCGGCGTCGCCGACCAGCAGGGCGCCCGGCATCGTCAGCTTGGGCATCGACCAGTAGCCCCCGCCGGGCAGCGCCTTCGCGCCCCAGGCCACGCGCTCGCCGCCCTCGAGGATCTTCCGGACGAACGGGTGCGTCTTGAACTTCTGAAGCAGGTCGTGGGCCGACGTCGTGGCGTCCGCGTACTCGAGGTCGATGACGAAGCCGATCGAGACAAGGTCGTCGCCCGTCTTCTCGTCCTTCATCGGGTACAGCCACGTGCCGCCGATCTGCCCGTACTTGGACGACAGCTTCACCGGCCACGGGCCGATGGTGTGGATCAGGCGGTCCAGTGGCTTGGGCACCTTCCAGACCTCCTTGACGCCGAGCTCCCAGACCGGGGGCTCGCGGTCGGCGCCGAGGTCGAACTCGCGGATGGCGGCGCCGGTGAGGTGGCCCCAGCAGCCCTCCGCCAACACCGTCACGTTCGCCTTGATGTCGGTGCCCGGCTCGAAGTTCCCGAGCGGCTCGCCGTCCTTGCCCCGGCCCTTGTCGCCCGAGCGCACGCCGACGACCTTCCCGTCCTGCACGATCAGCTGGGTGGCAGCCGTCTCGGTCAGGACGTAGGCGCCGCCCTCCTCGGCCTGGGCCTGCTGGTAGCGGGCCAGCGCCGAGACGGAGATCACCTCGTTGCCGTGGTTCTTGAAGGGGGGCGGCGGCGGGATGCGGAGCTTCGTCTTCCCGGTGGGAAGCATGTAGACCGCTTCCTTGTCGACCTCGCCGTAGGCGAATCCCTGCTTCCGCCAATCCTCGCGGGACATGTCGGGGAAGAGCTCCTCCAGCGGGCCCGGTCGCATGACGGCGCCGGACAGGCTGTGCCCACCGCACGTCTTGGACTTCTCGATGATCGCGACCGGGACCTCGCCCAGCTTCTCCATCGTGGCCGGATCGTCGGCCAGGAGCTGGAGCAGCCGGTTGGCGCAGGCCAGCCCGGCGGTGCCCCCGCCGACGATCGCCACGCCGACCTCGATCAGCTCGTCCTCGTCGTCGAGGCCGTGCTTGATGAACTCGTCGGGTGAGTCGACGGGAGGCGGATACTCGCTGGGGACGACCACGCCGTTGCCGGAAGCCATCCCGATCAGCCGCCCTTCTTCGCCTTCACGGCCTCGGTGAGCTTGGGCAGGATCTTGTTGAGATCGCCCACGATCCCGAGGTCGGAGAACTCGAAGATCGGCGCGTTGCTGTCCTTGTTGATCGCGACGATGTTCTCCGAGCTCTGCATGCCGACCTTGTGCTGGATCGCGCCGGAGATGCCGGCGGCCAGGTAGAGCTTCGGCGCGACGGTCTTGCCCGTCTGGCCGATCTGCGTCGAGTACGGGTACCAGCCGGCGTCCACGACCGCGCGGGTCGCGGCGACGGCGCCGCCCATGGCCTGCGCGAGGGACTCGCACAGCTCGAAGCCCTCGGCCTTGCCCAGGCCGCGGCCTCCCGCCACGAGGATGTCGGCACCCTCGATGTCGACGTCCTCGCCGCGCTGCTCGCCGCGCTCGACCATCGAGGCCTTGGTGGCCTGGGGCGAGAGCTCGACCTCGACGTCCTCGACGGTGGCCGTGCCGCCGCCGGACTCCTTGCTCTCGAACGCGTTCAGGCGCCCGATGATCACGCCCTTGTCCTTGTAGTGGGACTTGGAGATCTTCGAGTCCTGGAGGATCGGCCGGGAGGCGACGAGCTTGCCGTCCTCGACTCCGACCTCGGTGACCTCCATGGTCACGCCGGCGCCCAGGCGCGCGGCCAGGCCGGCACCGATCTCGAAGCCGAGCAGGCCGCCGCCGAACAGCGCGTAGGTGTGGCCGTTGTCCTCGATGACCTTGGCCATCGCGTCGACCACCGGCTGGGCCAGGCCCTCGGGCAGGCCCTTGGCGCGGAAGACCTTCGTCGCGCCGTAGGCGCCGAGCTGGCCGCACAGGTCGTCGGTCAGGTCATCGCCGCCGACGACCACGGCATGCGCCTCGCCGCCGATCTCGCCGGCCAGCCGGGCGCCCTCGGACACGGCGCCGAGGGAGTTCTTGTTGAACTCGCCCTCGTAGTGGAGGACGTAAACGAGAATGTCGGCCATTAGATGCTCCTTTCGGTCCCCGCGTGCGTGCGGGGGCGCGGAAGATCGAGCTGGTCAAGGACGCAGGGCGCAGCCTTTGCCGGCGGCAAAGGCAAGCCCGAGGACGCAGATCCAGCGAAGGGATTCCGCGCCATCCGCATGTGCGGGGGGATCGAAAGGGGCATCTAGATCAGCTTCCTTTCGTCGAGCCAGGCGACGATCTTCTCGACCGTCTCGTCGGTGTCCTCGTCCTCGATGATCTGGCCCGCCTCCTTGGAGGGCGGGTCGGTGAAGTCACCGCACGCGACCATGGAGCCGTCGCCGCCGACCTTGGAGCCGTCGATGCCGGCGTCGGAGGCGCCGATGGCGTCCAGCGGCTTCTTCTTCGCGCCCATGATCGCCTTGAGCGACGGGTAGCGCGGCTCGTTGATGGCGTCGCCGACGGAGATGACGGCGGGCAGTTCGACGGCCACGGTGTCGTAGCCGTACTCGGCCTGGCGCTCGCAGCGCAGCTTGCCGTCCTCGAGGTCGATCTTGATCACCTGCGTCAGCGAGGGCATCGACAGGTGCTCGGCCACGACGGCGCCGATCGTGTAGCACTCGCCGTCGTCGGACTGCTGTCCGAGCAGGACCAGGTCCGGCGACTCACGCTCGAGAGTCTTGGCCAGCGCGTAGCCCGTGGCGGCCACGTCGGAGCCGGCCAGCGACTCGTCGCTGAGGTGCACGGAGCGGTCGGCGCCCAGCGACACCGCCTTGTGGAGCGCGCGCATGGCGCTCTCGGGGCCCATCGTCACGGCGATGACCTCCTCGACCTCCGCCTCGCCGCCCTCCTTGATCTGCATGGCAGCCTCGATGGCGTGCGTGTCGAACGGGTTGAGGTTCTTCTCCCCGCTGCGGTCCAGTCGCCCCGTGGAGGAGTCAATCCGCTTCTCCACGGCGGCGTCCGGGACCTCTTTGACCAGGACGCAAATCTTCAACGCAAAGCCTCCTCTAAAACCAAACGGATGTTCGCGATGCTACCCGATTGACTGACCAGTCAGTCGAACTACTGGCGAGTCTGGGACACCGCTCCCCTGATGAAGTCGATGATCTCCGACGTCGGAGCCCCGGGCGTGAACACCGCGTCCACGCCCAGCTCCTGGAGCTCCGGGATGTCGTCGGAGGGAATCGTCCCGCCGACGGTCACCACGACGTCCTCCACCCCCTCCTCGCGCAGCAACTCGACGATTCGCGGCACGAGCGTCATGTGGGCGCCCGAGAGAATGGACAGCCCGACGGCGTCGGCGTCCTCCTGAATCACGGTCGCCACGATCTGCTCCGGAGTCTGGTGCAGACCGGTGTAGATGACCTCCATGCCGGCGTCACGCAGCGCACGGGCGATGATCTTCGCCCCGCGATCGTGTCCGTCGAGGCCTGGCTTGGCGACGACGACGCGGATCTTCCTTTGGGTGGCCGCCTCCATAAGGGGGCGGGAATCCTAGTGATTGGCGCCGCACGACGGTTCGCCCTTGGTCTTACCGCTTTTGTGCTTATAGGCTCCTACCCTGATGAGGTGCATTGGCTCGACGAAGGACCGTCCGGGCCGGACGGGACTCGCTGTGCTCGCCGCCGCCGGCCTGGCCGCGGCGCTGTGCGCGCCCGCCTGGGCGCACGTGGAGCGCACGTCCTACTGGCCGAATCCCGGCGTCGACAACTCGAGCCATCCGGCCGCCGGCGGCGCCGTGCCCCGGGTGCGCACGCTCGCCTCGGCCCTCCTCTCCAAGCCGCCCGGCTCGACCCGCGTCGTGTGCCAGGGCGACTCCCTGCGGCGCGCCACCCGGGCGATCTCGCGCGCCCGGAACGCCGGGTACGTCGTGCGCCCCACCGAGGGGCACCGGCGGCTCTCGCGCGCCTCCGCCCGCCGCCTGCTCAAGCTCAACCGCCGCCTGTTCGCGCGCTGCCGCTTCCACCAGATCCAGCCCGCCGTGACGGCCTCGCACAACAACGACCGCGTCGTGGTCATGCCCGGGCTCTACACCGAGCCCGCCTCGCGCGCCGTTCCCTCGCTGCCGCCGGCCTGCGACCAGTACCGCGTCACCTCCGAGAACGGGACCGGAGCCGTCTCCTACAGCTACCAGTACCACTGTCCCAACGCCCAGGCGCTCGTGGCCGTGATCGGCCGCGGACTGGGCACGGGCGAGGAGCCCCAGTCCTCCCCGGGCGGGCGCCCGGATCCGCACGGGATCCCCAACGCCGGCCCGTGCCTGCGCTGCAACCTCCAGCTCGAGGGCTCGGGACCGTCTCCCGACGACGTCGTCGTCGATGCTGGTCGAGTCGAGTCGGGCAACCACGCCCCGATCGGGGCCAAGAAGGACGTCGGCATCAAGGCCGACCGCGCCGACGGCTTCGTGCTGCGCAACATGACCGTCCGCCACGCCGCCGAGCACGACGTCTATGTCCTGGAGACCGACGGCTATCGCATGGACCGCATGAAGTACTTCTACGGCGGCGAGTACGGCGCGCTCATGTTCGCGTCCGACCACGGCCTGACCTCCAACTGCGAGGGCGTGGGGAACGGCGACTCGGCGGTGTACCCGGGCGGCGCGCCCGACACCGGCGCGCTGCGCGACGAGCACTTCTACTCCACGCCGCGCCTCAACCAGACGATCACGCACTGCGACCTGCACCACAACAACCTGGGCTACTCGGGAACGATGGGCAACGCCACCCGCGTGGTGGACAACAACTTCTACGAGAACACCACGGGCATCGCCACGGACTCGTTCTTCGCCGGTGGGCACCCGGGCTATCCGCAGGACTCAGCGGTGTTCGAGAACAACCGCATCTACTCGAACAACTTCAACGTCTACGCCCCCGGCTCGGACGTGAAGTCGGCCGTTCCGGTCCCGATCGGTGTGGGGATCCTCATCGGCGGCGGCGACGACGACCAGGTCCGCGGCAATCACATCTACGACAACTGGCGGCGCGGCACGATGCTCGTCGCGGTGCCCGACGTCATCTCCTGCGCGCCCAGCCCCGAGAACGGCGCGCCGCCCTGCACTCCGCAGGGCGCGGCGACGACCTCGCAGCGCAACCGCTACTACGACAACGTCATGGGCCGCTCTCCCGACGGGAAGGCGCTCCCCAACGGCGTGGATTTCTGGTGGGACGAGTTCCCCACCAACCGGGGCAACTGCTGGTACTCGAACACCGGGTCGGCCGGAACGGCGGCCAGCGTGACCTCCGACCCGCCGCCCCCGCCGGTGGCCGGGACATCCGTGCCCGGGTTCCTGCCCCAGGACTGCAACGCGCAGTCCAACGTGGGCGCCGGCAACGGCCCCAAGGAGGCGATGCTCGTCGGCTGTCTGGGCGGGATCGCGCTCGATAACGAGGACCCGAACACCTGCGACTGGTTCGCGGCGCCGGCGCGGCCCGGGACCCCCGCCGCCGCCCGCCAGCAGGCCGATTGGACCGCGCTGGCCCGGTCGCTCGACCCCCACGCCCAAGCACCCAGGGACTGCCGGCTCTTCGGCGGCCAGGGAGGGACGCTGACATGCGATCCGTTCACGCGCCGGCTGGGCTAGCCGCCCCCGCCCCGGCGCGGCGCCTGCCGGTGGCGCCGCTCGCCGCCGTGGCGCTCGTCATCGCCTGCGCCGCCCTCGCGGCCGCGCTGCTGACCCACGGGTCCGCGGCGCCCCGCCGGCCGGCCGCGGGCGCGGTCATCGGCGCCGTCCCCCTCCAGCGGGCGCGCTGCGTGGACTGGCCCGGAGCCTCAAGTGCCGAGCGCACGGCGACCTTCCGCGCGCTGGCCGCCGGCGTGGGCGGGGCGACGGGCTTCGGGCCCGCCTCGACCCTCTCATCCGCCCAGGCGGGCGCGCTGTTCGACGGCACCTGCTCGCACGCCTACGCGCGCAGCTTCCTGCTCTACGAGCTCTATATCCGGGCCGCCGGATTCCGCTCTCTGCTTCCGACATCCGGTCGATGAAGAACCGACGCGCGGTCGCTCCGCCTTCCCGTACTCTGCGCCGCGCCATGGGGTTGAGGCGGATCACTTCGACCGCCGCGGTCGTGCTGGCCGCGCTGGGGATGTCGGTGGCACTCACGGGCGGCGCGTTCGGCCACCCCGAGCGCACGGCGGTGTTCCCCAACCCCGCCCACGGCAAGGTGCCCAGCTACCGCAACGGGGGCCCGACGCTCGTCGTGTGCAAGACCGACTCGGGCTCGCGGCTGCGCGCGGAGTACCGCGGCAAGCGCTACCACAACACGCTGAAGGGCCGGCTGAAGATGCTGCGGCGCTGTCGCTTCCGCCACATCCAGCAGGCGGTCAACGCGGCCAAGAGCGGCACCCGAATCCTCATCATGCCCGGCGTCTACCGCGAGGAGCCCAGCCGGGCCGTGCCCGTCGGCGGCCCGGGCCAGCCCCCGTGCCAGGACAACTACGTCGAGACCGAGGGAGCGCACTACGCGCCGCCGCCCGCCGGCCCCTCGTCCAACGACCCGGCGCAGCGGCCCGACCGCAACTACCAGGTCAAGTGCCCGAACTCGAAGAACCTGATCGCGGTCATCGGCGACCCGCGGCCCGAGCCCGATCCCCAGCATCCACTCCTGCCCGCCTGCCTGCAGAAGTGCAACCTCCAGATCTCCGGCTTCGGGCGCACCCCGGCCGACGTGCTGATCGTGGGCGACCGGCGCAAGCTCGACGTCATCCGGATCGACCGGGCCAACGGCGTCTACCTCTCCAATTTCACCGTCGAGCAGGCCGCCTTCAACGACGTCGACTTCGTCGAGGCCGACGGGTTCCGCATCTCCAAGGTCGTGGCCCGTTATGCCCAGAACTACGGGGTGCTGACGTTCAGCTCGATCCACGGCCTCTACGACCACATCGAGGCCTACGGCAACGGCGACTCGGGCGTGTACCCGGGCTCCAACGCCAAGGGCTGCGACCTGGACCGCAACACCTACGGGCTGTGCGACGCCGGAGCCACGGCGGCCAACCCGCGGGCGGGCTGCGGGCCGCCGACGACGGAGCTGCGCCAGGTCGACTCCCACGACAACGTGCTGGGGTACTCGGGTACGGCGGGCAACTCGACCTGGGTCCACAACAGCCGCTTCCACGACAACAACGCGGGGCTGACGACCGATTCGTTCGCCTCCGGGCACCCCGGCATGCCGCAGGAGTGCTTCAAGTGGGAGCACAACTCGATCAACTCCAACAACCAGAACTTCTTCACGGCCGAGCGCCAGAACTACTGCATCAACACCCCGTTCGCGCAGCGCAAGCGCGAGATCGTCTGCCCGCAGTTCCAGGTGCCGGTCGGCACCGGCGTGCTGATCGCCGGCGGCAACCGCGACCTGCTGCACGCCAACCGCATCTTCGACAACTGGCGCTACGGCGTCGGGGTGATCTCCGTTCCGGCCGCCGTGCGCGGGGACAACAACCCCGATCACCAGCAGGACACGTCCAACGGCAACGTCTTCTCGGACAACGTCATGGGCACGGCGCCCGACGGCTCGGCCAAGCCCAACGGCAAGGACTTCTTCTGGGACGAGGCCGGCAAGCAGGACTGCTGGAGCGGCAACTCCTCGAAGTCGGGCTCCGACCACTCGTCGATCCCGGCGAGCCTGCCCAACTGCCCCGGGCGCGACAACTGGCTGCCGCCCAACCTCGCCACCTACTCGCTGCTCGTCCCGTGTACGGCCTGGGACCCGATGACCAACCCGCGCCCCATCGCATGCGACTGGTTCGACACACCGGCCAAGCCCTCCTGACGCTGGCCGCGCTGGGAGCGCTGCTCTCCGGCTGCGGCGGCGGCGACGACTCGACGGGCGACCTGCGCTGGGCCAAGACCCCGATGGTCTTCCGCGCGCACAGCATGCCCACCGACCGGGTGCTCATGGGCACCGTGCGCAACAGCTCCTTCCGGCCGGTGAACCTGAGGGCCACCGAGCTGACGGTGCGCGATCGCCAGGGCCACAAGGTGGCCGCACACGCCCAGTTCATCGCCTCCTACGCCCACGGGCTGTGGGGCGCCTACCAGAAGCCCAGCAAGGTCCCGCAGGAGGAGCTCGTGCGGCTGGGCTTCCAGATCAGGCTCATGCCCGGCGAGTCGGCGCCGCTGACGGTCGCCTACCGGACCCGCCCCGGCCTGACGATGCCACTGCGCATCCGCTACCAGGCCAGCGCCCTATCGGTGCCCACGGTCACGCACAGCCAGCCCGGCTAGGGCCGTCTTCCGGCCGCCCCCGCGGGACCAAACGGCGGCATTGAGAGGGCCGCGGCCGGGCCGGTTCGGCGAAGGTTCGGCGAAGGTTCCTGCCCCGTACCGCTATATGCGGCACTAACCAGGACGCTTTCCTCCGGGGAGCCGTGGCCGCCCGCCCACCCTCGATGCGGCCGTTCTGCTGAGCGGGCGCGGCGCCGGCTCAGGGCAGGCGCGCTAGTAGACCGGCGTCTCGGTGTAGGTGCCGAAGACGGTCTGGAGCGCCTGGACGATCTCGCCCTCCGACGCTCCGGCGCGGGCGCACTCGACGAGGCCGGGCATCAGGTTGCGCTCGTCGACCGCGGCCGCCTCGCGCAGGGTGGCCAAGGTCGACTCCACCGCCGCGGCGTCGCGCCGGGCGCGGTGGGACTGGAGGCGGTCGACCTGCTTGCGCTCGAGCGCCGGGTCGATGCGGAGGATCTCCAGCGGCATCTCGTCGCGCTGCTCGAAGGCGTTGACGCCGACGACGACCCGCTCGCCGCGCTCGACCTCCTGCTGGTAGCGGAAGGCCGCGTCGGCGATCTCGCGCTGCGGGAAGCCGCGCTTGGTCGCCTCGACCATCCCGCCCAGCTCGTCGATCTTGGCGAAGTACTCGTAGGCCTGGCGCTCCATCTCGTCGGTCAGCGACTCGACGAAGTAGCTGCCGCCCAGCGGGTCGATCGTGTTGGTCACGCCGGACTCGTGCGCGATCACCTGCTGCGTGCGCAGCGCCACGCGCACCGCCTCCTCGGTGGGCAGCGCCAGCGCCTCGTCATAGGAGTTCGTGTGCAGCGACTGGGTGCCGCCCAGGACGCCGGCCAGGGCCTCGATGGTCGTGCGCACGATGTTGTTGAGCGGCTGCTGAGCGGTCAGCGACACGCCGGCCGTCTGGGTGTGGAAGCGCATGAGCAGCGAGCGGTCGTCACGCGCGCCGAAGGTGTCGCGCAGCTCGCGGGCCCAGATGCGCCGCGCGGCGCGGTACTTCGCCACCTCCTCGAACAGGTCGATGTGCGCGTTGAAGAAGAAGCTCAGGCGCGGGGCGAAGTCGTCGACGTCCAGGCCGCGGGCCACCGCCTGCTCGACGTAGGTGAGCCCGTCCTTGAGGGTGAAGGCCAGCTCCTGGGCGGCCGTCGAGCCGGCCTCGCGGATGTGGTAGCCGCTGATCGAGATCGGGTGCCAGCGCGGCATGTTCTGCGAGCACCACTCGATCATGTCCCCCACCAGGCGCATGGCGGGATCGACCGGGAAGCACCACTCCTTCTGGGCGATGTACTCCTTGAGGATGTCCGTCTGGATCGTCCCCGCGAGCTGATCGGCGGCGACGCCGTTGCGCTCGGCGGCGACGACGTAGAAGGCGAGCATGATCGCCGCCGGCGCGTTGATCGTCATCGAGACGGAGACGTCGCCCAGGGGGATGCCGGCGAACAGCGTCTCCATGTCGTCGATCGTGTCGATGGCCACGCCCTCGCGGCCGACCTCGCCCAGCGAGCGTGCGTGATCGGAGTCGTGGCCCATGAGCGAGGGCATGTCGAAGGCCGTGGACAGGCCGGTCTGCCCGTGGTCGAGCAGGTAGCGGAAGCGCTCGTTGGTCTCCTCGGCCGTGCCGAAGCCGGCGAACTGGCGCATCGTCCACAGGCGGCCCCGGTACATCGAGGGGTAGACCCCGCGGGTGTAGGGGAACTCGCCGGGCAGCCCGACCACGGAGGGGTCCGGCGGCAGGTCCGTCTCGGTGTACAGCGGCCGGATGGGCTGGCCGCTGACCGTGGAGAACAGGGACTCGCGCTCGGGCGAGGCGCCGAAGCGCTCTCGCTCCCAGCGCTCGACGGTGGTGAGCTCGCGTTCCTCCGTGGCCATCGCCTGACAGTCTACGGGCCGCCATGGAGTGGACACGCCAGGGATACACCATCTCCGACGACCCCGCGCGGGTCGACGTGGACGCCGTGCACCGCTACCTCAGCGAGGAGGCGTATTGGGCACGCGGCGTCCCCCACGACGTGGTGACGCGGTCGATCGCCGGCTCGCTGCCCTTCGGCCTGTACGACCCCGAGGGCGGGCAGGCGGGGTTCGCCCGGGCCATCACCGACCGCGCGACCTACGCCTACCTGGCCGACGTCTACGTGCTCGACGCGCATCGCCGCCAGGGGCTCGGCGTCTGGCTGGTCGAGACGGTCCTGGGCCATCCCGAGCTCCAGGGCCTGCGCCGCTGGGTCCTCTTCACCGAGGACGCCCACGGGCTCTACGAACGCTTCGGGTTCGTCCCGGGCGCGACGCCCGAGCGCTACATGGAGCGAACCCGTGGCCCGGGCCAAACCGGCGGCTGAGGACGAGGGCCTGCGCTAACTTTCCGAGCGATGCTCGGACGTCTCACCCTGCGCGCCCGCGCCGCGGCGCTCCTGCCGCTCGCCTCCTTCGCCGTGCACGAGCTGCGCTACCGCCTCGCCTACGGCTCGGACGCGGGCGCCCAGCTCGCCCGCCAGGGCCACGCCTACCAGGGCGCGCTGCGGCCCCTCCTGGCGATCGCCTGCGCCCTGGCCGCCGCCGAGCTCCTCTCGCGCCTGGCCCGCGCCTGGCGGATCGGCGACGCCGAGGAGCGCGCCTTCGGCCGTCGGCGCCTGTGGGCGCTCGTCGCCGTCGCGCTCGTCGCGATCTACGTCGGCCAGGAGCTGCTGGAGGGCATGCTGGCCAACGGGCATCCCGGCGGCCTGGCCGGGGTCCTCGGCGCAGGCGGCTGGCTCGCCCTGCCGCTCAGCGCGCTCATCGGCGGCGCGCTCACGCTCGTGCTGTCCGGCGCCCGGGCCGCCGTGCTCGCGCTCGCCCGTCGCCGGCGGACCGCCCCCGCGCCCCGCGAGGCCGGCCGCCCGCACCGCCCTCCCCTCCCCGTTCACCTTGCCCGCCGCCTGCCGCTCGCCGCCGCCGCCGCGGGCCGCGCGCCGCCCGCGGTAGCCGCCGTTTCCCTGACCTGACGCCTCCGCCGCCGTCCGGCGCCGCGAGGCGCCGCGACCCACGTTCCGAAGGAGGAAGTCCTTGACCCGTAACACGCGCATCGCATTGCTGGCCGCGGCCGCCGTGATCGCCGTCGTGGCGATCGTGATCATCGGCACCGGCGGCAGCGACGGCAACGACTCCAAGTCCACCGCCACCAGCGCCGCCACCACGTCCACCGGCGGTTCGACGAGCGCCGCTCCGGCGGCCATTCCCGTGGTCACGATCAAGAACGGCAAGGCCGTCGGGGGCGTCCAGACGATCAGCGTCAAGCAGGGCGACCGGGCCCGCTTCAAGGTCGTCTCCGACCACGACTACGAGATCCACCTGCACGGCTTCGACATCGCCAAGGACGTCAAGGCGGGCGGCTCGGTGAGCTACGACGTCAAGACGACGGCACCCGGGATCTACGAGTTCGAGATCGAGGACACGGGCACCAAGATCGGCCAGGTCAAGGTCGAGCCATGAGCCGGCGCACAGCTGGCCTCATCGCGGGGCTCCTCGGGGCGGCGCTGGCCTTCCCGGCCTCCGCCGCCGCACACGGCATCGCCCAGCGGGCAGACCTGCCGATCCCCGAGTGGCTGTTCGGCTGGGGCGCGGCGATGGTCCTGATGATCTCGTTCGTCGGCCTGGCCGTGCTGTGGCGCACGCCGCAGCTCCAGGAGGAGCACCGCCGCCGGGTGGTGGCGCTGCCCGCCGTCGTGGACGTCGTGTGCGGGATCATCGGGATCGGCCTGTTCGTGGTCGTCGTCTGGGCCGGGTTCGCGGGCACGCAGACGGCCACGGCGAACTTCACGCCCACGTTCATCTACGTCACGTTCTGGGTCGGGCTGGTGATCGCCAGCCTGCTGTTCGGCAACGTGTTCGCCGCCTTCTCGCCCTGGCGCTCGCTTGCGCGCGCCGTGGCCTGGGTGGCGCGGCGTATGGGCTCGGGCGAGCCCACCGCTCCCCTGCCCTACCCGCAGTGGCTGGGGCGCTGGCCCGCCGCCGCCGGCCTGCTCGTGTTCGCCTGGATCGAGCTCGCCTACCAGAACCGCGACGACCCCTCGACGCTCGCCCTCCTCGCGCTGGCCTACGCCGCCGTGCAGCTCGCGGGGATGACCTTCTACGGCATCGACGCCTGGACGGACCGCGCCGACGCGTTCGGCGCCTACTACGGGGTCATCGCCCGGCTGTCGCCGTGGGAGCGCGGCGACGACGGCGTGCTCTACCTGCGCCGCCCGCTCTCGGGCCTGCCGCAGCTCGACCCGATTCCCGGCACGGTGGCGCTGCTGTGCACGTCGATCGGAACCACGAGCTTCGACGGGTTCGGCCAGGGCGCCGCCTGGTCGAGCCTGGCGAACACCCTCCAGCAACCGTTCATCAATGCGGGCACGACCGCCGCCACCGCGCTCGAGCTGGCGTCCACCATCGGCCTGATCGTGGCCGTGGCGCTCGTCTCGGGCCTCTATCGGATCGGGGTGATGGGCATGCACTCCGTCGACCGAAAGCACCCGACGAACGAGCTCTCGCGCCAGTTCGTCCACACGCTCGCGCCGATCGCGGTGGCCTACATCGTGGCGCACTACTTCTCTCTGCTGGCCTTCCAGGGCCAGGCCATGGCGTTCCTGTCCTCCGACCCGCTGGGCCACGGCTCGAACCTGTTCGGCACGGCCTCCGTGACCATCGACTACAACGTCGTGAGTGCCCAGGGCATCTGGTACGTGCAGGTCGGAGCGCTGGTGATCGGCCACGTGGCCGGCCTGACGCTGGCCCACGACAAGGCGCTCGCCGTCTACCGCGACATCCGCGACGCCACGCGCTCGCAGTACTGGATGCTGCTGGTGATGATCACGTTCACGAGCCTCGGCCTCTGGCTGCTGTCGGCCGTCAACAACAACTCATGATCGTCTTCGCGCACGCCGGCCACTGGGCGCCCGACCTCGCCCTCTACGTCGGGCCGATCCTGATCATCGGACTTGGACTGTGGATCGCGGACCGGCGGGAGAAGCGTCGACGGGCTCGGGAGGACGGTTCCTAGCCTCCTCGGCCGCCTCCTCGGCGTCGTGGTCGGAGGCCGCGCGCCAGAAGAAGATGCACAGCGCGACCATGATGATCACGATGTCCAGGCTCATCATCATGCCCCCGGCGATCTGCTGGTCCTCGAGCGGGCTCATCCCGAACTGGCGCGCACTGGCGCCGTAGTAGCCGCGATACCAGGGCGTGTGGCTGAAGACCAGCGCCGTCCCGAGGAACATGCTGATCATCCGCATGGCGAAGATGTAGGGGATCTTCCACAGCTCGCCCGGCAGCCGCCGGCGCCCCGGCTCGATCGCCGACCACCACACGAGCAGGCTGATCGCCACGAACGACTGGTGCTGGAGCGCGTGGACGAGGCCGTTGCGCAGCGCCGCCTCGAAGGCGAACGAGAAGTGCCAGAAGTACAGGACGACGAGATAGATGGCGATCGCCGTCCACGGTCGCGAGATGGCGTGGCCGAAGCGCTTGAGCCCCTTACTGCGGCTGAGCGGGCGCATGAAGGTCGGGGGCAGGTAGTTCTGGAGTACGGGGGTGCGCAGGCCGACGAGCAGCAGCGGAGCGCCGATGTCGGCGATCAGCAGGTGCTCGGCCATGTGGGCGACGAGCAGCTTGGTGACGTAGCCGCTCGTCGGGCCCATGAGCGCGAGCCCCATGAGGCCCAGCCCGCTCCACCACGCGGTCTGCTGCCAGCGCGAGACCCGGTAGCCGCGGTGCGCGAGGACGCGGACGGCGCGCAGGTACAGGCCGCCGGACACGGCGAGCAGGACGAGGATGGCGGGATCCAGGGTCCAGCGCACAGAACGAGGCTACCCCTCCGCCCGCGCCGCCTCTCCCAGCAGCGCCCGGGCGATCACCAGGCGCTGGATCTCGCTGGTGCCCTCGTAGATCTCGGTGACCTTGGCATCGCGGTAGAAGCGCTCGGCCGGGAACTCCCGCGTGTAGCCGTAGCCGCCCAGGACCTGGATGGCCTCGCCCGTCCACTGCCGGGCGACGCGGCTGGCGAACAGCTTGGCCTGGGCGCCCTCGACGGTGTGCGGATGGCCGGCCGCCTTCAGGCGCGCCGCGCGCCAGGTCAGCGCCCGCGCGGCCTCGATCTCGGTCTGCATGTCCGCGAGCTTCTGCTGGATCGCGCCGAACCCCCCGATCGGGCGGCCGAACGCGCGGCGCTCGCCGGCGTAGGCGGCGGCGAGGTCCAGCGCGGCCTGCGCGATCCCCACGGCCTGGGCGGCGATCCCGATCCGCCCGCCGTCCAGCGTCGACAGCGCGATGCGCATCCCCTCCCCGGCCACGCCCAGGCGCTCGCCCGGCGTGCCGTCGAGGACCAGGTCGGCGGTGCTCGAGGAGTTCAGCCCGAGCTTCTCCTCCTCGCGCGTGGCCGCAAAGCCGTCCGCGCCGCGGCGCACGACAAAGGCCGAGATCCGCCCGTCGCCCTCACGGGCGAACACGACGAACGTGGCGGCGTGCGAGCCGTTGGTTATCCACTGCTTGGCGCCGGTGATCCGCCCGTCGTCGTCCGCGCGGGTGCGCAGGGCGGAGGCGTCGGAGCCCGCCTCGGGCTCGGTCAGGGCGAACGCGGCCAGCTCGTGGCCCTGGGCGAGCGGCGGGACCAGGCGGGCGATCTGCTCGTCCGCGCCGTGGGCCAGGAGCGGCAGCGTGCCCGCGCCGGTGTGCACGGCCACCGTGACCCCGACGCCCGCGTCCGCGCGCGAGAGCTCCTCCAGGACGAGGACGTAGCTGAGGAAGTCGGCGCCCGCCCCGCCGTGGTCCGCCGGCACGCACACCCCCATCAGCCCCAGCTCGCCCAGGCGGCCGAAGAGCTCGCGGGGGAAGGTGTGCTCGCGGTCCCACCCCGAGGCCGCGGGAGCGATCTCCTCGTCGGCGAAGCGCCGGGCGAGCGCGCGGATCTCGCGCTGCTCGTCGGTCAGCTCGGTGGCGCTCATCGGCGCGCCAGGGCGCGCGGGCCGCGGCCGGGCGGGCGGCGCCGGCGCAGGACGGCGTTGCCGATCCCGCCGGCGGCCACCGCGGTCAGGATCGCCCCGCCCAGCTTCAGCCGCCGGCCCAGCGTCTCGAAGCGGATGACCTCCCAGCCCTCATCGCGCGCGACAGCCGCCAGCGCGGCGTCCGGATTCACGGCCACCGGGTGGCCGACGGCACGCAGCATCGGCAGGTCGGACTCCGAGTCCGAGTAGGCCCAGGAGTCCGCCAGGTCATAGTCGCGCTCGTCGGCCAACTCGCGGATCGCGATCGCCTTGCCCTCCCGATAGGTGAACGGCCCGTCGGCGCGGCCGGTGTAGACGCCGTCCACCACCTCCGAGCGCGAGCCGATCCCCCCGTCGAAGGTCAGGACGGTGGCCAGCAGCTCGGCCATCTCCTGCGAGGCCGCCGTGCAGATGTGGACGGGCCGGCCCGCGTCCTGATGGGCGAAGGCGATCTCCAGCATCCGCGGGTAGATGCGCGGCAGGACCCCGGCCAGCACGTCGGGCCCGAGGCGCTGGAGGTCGCGCACCCGCACGCCGGCCAGCGCGCTCATGACGCGCTCCTTGAGCGCCTCGGTCGCCTCGTCCGTGGAGCCCTGGAGGCGGAAGCGCAGGTTGGCCAGCGCGTCGGAGGCGATCTGGCGCCGGGTGGTCAGGCCGTTCTTGTAGGACGCCCGCGCGAACTCGAAGGCGGACGAGCCCGCCATCAGAGTGCGGTCGAGGTCGAAGAAGGCTGCGGCCTGACCCACGACGGGCGCGAGAGCGCCGGCTACGACGCCCCGTTGACCTCGACGATGACCGCGTCGCCCTGGCCGCCGCCCGAGCAGATCGCCGCGCAGCCCTTGCCGCCGCCTCGCCGCGCCAGCTCGAGCACGAGCGAGCCGATGATCCGGGCGCCCGAGGCGCCGATCGGATGGCCGAGGGCCACGGCGCCGCCGTTGACGTTGACCTTCTCCTCGTCGATGCCGAGCATGCGGATCGAGTTCAGGGTGACCGAGGCGAAGGCCTCGTTGATCTCCCACACGTCGATGTCGGCCGCGCTCAGCCCGGCCTTGGCCAGGGCCTTCTCGGCGGCCAGCGCCGGCGTCCTGGCCAGGTACGGGAAGTCGTCGGCGACCTGGGCCTGGGCGACGATGGTGGCCAGGACGTTCTTGCCGTTGGCCTCGGCCCACTCGTCGGAGGCCACCACGAGCGCGCCGCCGCCGTCGTTGACTCCCGGCGAGTTGCCGGCCGTGTGCGAGCCTTCCTTGCCCACGAGGCCCGGGAGCTTGGCCAGGACCTCGAGCGAGGTGTCGCGGCGAGGCCCCTCGTCGACCTCCACGACCGTCTCGGACTTGCGGGACTTGACGGTCACCGGAACGATCTCCTCGGGCAGGCGGCCCTCGTCGGTGGCGGCCAGGGCGCGCTCGTGGGAGCGCAGCGCCCAGCGGTCGAGATCCGGACGGGTGATCTCGAGCTCGTCCCCGACCTCGGTGGCCTCGTCGAACATCTGGCGCCCGGAGAAGGGGTTGGTCAGCCCGTCGTGGACCATCGAGTCCATCGCCTTGACGTCGCCCATCCTCCAGCCGAAGCGGGCGCCCGGAAGCAGGTAGGGGGCGTTGGACATGGACTCCATGCCGCCGCCGACGCCCACCTCGACCTCGCCGGCGCGGATCGCGTTGTCGAGCAGGCCGACCGCGCGAACGCTGGAGGCGCAGACCTTGTTGATGGTCTCCGAGGAGACCTCCTTGGGGATCCCGGCCTTGATCTGGGCCTGGCGCGAGGGAATCTGGCCCTGCCCGGCCTGCAGGACCTGGCCCATCACGACGTGATCCACCTGGTCGGGCGCCACGTCGGCGCGCTCCAGCGCGGCTTCGATGGCGAGCGCGCCAAGTTCGGTGGCTTGCAGGCTCGACAGGCCCCCGCCCATCTTGCCGATCGGCGTGCGGGCGGAGGACAGGATCACGGTCTTGGGCATCGGTTTGGCGCTCTCCGGTTCGGATTCGAGGGGCGTGAAGGCTACCGATCCGGTTATCGTGGCCCGCCTGATGGAGGTCACCGCCACCACCGCCGCGCCGCAGGAGGCCGACGCCGACACGATCGCCGTCGGCCTGTTCGAGGGCGAGTCCGTCGAGGGCCCGGCCGCCGCGCTCGTGGACTCCGGCGAGGCCAAGGCCCGCCCGCGGCGCGTGGCCGTCACGCACGCCGACGGCGTGCGCTGGCTGGTCGTCGGCCTGGGCCCGCGCGAGGACTTCGACGCCGAGGGCGCCCGCGTGGCCGGGGCCGTGGCCGCCGCGAAGGCGCGGGAGCTGGGCGCTCGAACCGTGTGCTGGGTTTCGCCGGCCGGCGCCGGCGAGGCGGCGGGCCTGGTCGAGGGGACGGTTCTGGCGGACTACCGCTTCGCTCGCTACAAGGGCGGCGACGAGGAGAACGACTCGACCGGGCTGGAGCGCCTGGTGGTGAGCGGCTCCGACGACGTCCGGGAGCCGGTGGCGCGCGCCGCGATCGTCGCCGAGGCCCAGAACGCCGCCCGCGACCTCCAGAACACCCCGGCCAACGACATGACTCCGACGGCGCTGGCCGACCGGGCGCGCGAGCTGGCGCACTCGGTCGAGGGCCTGACGGTCGAGGTCGACGGCCGCGAGGCGATCGAGGCCCACGGGATGGGCGCGTTCGCCTGTGTGGCCCAGGGGACCTACCAGGAGCCGGCGCTGATCACGCTGCGCTACGAGGGCCCGTCGGCGACCGGCCCCGTCGTCGGTCTCGTGGGCAAGGCCGTGACCTTCGACACCGGCGGGATCTCCATCAAGCCCGCGGGGAAGATGTGGGAGATGAAGTTCGACATGTCGGGCGGCGCCGCCGTGCTGGAGGCGATGAGCGCGATCGCCCGGCTGGGGCTCCCGGCGCGCGTGGTGGCGGTCATCGGCGCGACCGAGAACATGCCCTCGGGGCGCGCGGTGAAGCCCGGCGACATCGTGCGGGCCATGAACGGCAGGACGATCGAGGTCAACAACACCGACGCCGAGGGCCGCCTGGTTCTCGCCGACTGCCTGGCCTGGGCGATCCGCCACGGCGCCGAGCGCCTCGTGGACCTGGCCACGCTCACCGGCGCGATCGTCGTCGCGCTGGGCTCGACCTACGCCGGCCTGTTCTCCGACGACGACGAGTGGGCGGCGGCGGTCGAGGCCGCGGGCCGCGACAGCGGCGAGCTGGTCTGGCGCCTCCCCCTTCACCCGGAGTACGAGAAGCTGATCGAGGGGCGTTACGCCGACATCAACAACGCCCCCGAGCCGCGCAAGGCGATGTCGATCGCCGCGGCCGAGTTCCTGCGCCGCTTCACCGACGACGTCCCCTGGGCGCACATCGACATCGCGGGCACGGCCTGGGACGTCGGCCGCCCCTACACCGGCAAGGCGGGCTCTGGCTTCGGTGTGCGGCTGCTCGTCGAGCTGGTGGAGGGCGCAGCCAGCTAGGGCGCGAATTCGATCAGGTGGGGTTGCAGGCGCAGCGTGTGATGCGTGCTGACGCCGGCAGCGATCACGCCGTACTGCTTCGTGATCCGCCGAGCCTTGGGCGCACGCGACGACGAGTACCGCGCGAGGTCCAGGATGTCGGTGGTGGGCCGGATCCCGGCGTGTGGCGGGACGCGCAGACGGAACTTGGCCTTGGTAGCGGGTCCGAGCACCAGCAGCTCGTGCAGGGCGACGCTGCCTCCGCGGTGCAGTTGGACGAGCTTGCCCTGGCGCTTGACGTAGAGCCGGTGGCCGGAAAGGCCGGTGACGTGAGCGACGATCGCCGGACGTTTGGCCGCGACGCCCTTGGGCGCTGAGGACGCCGGCCCTCCAGCCAGCGCGAAAACAGCCAGGATCGCCAAAGCGGCGACAGCGACCAGAAGCGCGGCTGTGCGACGACGTGCCATCAGTGGCTGGGGTCCCTGATGCCCATGACGCCGCCGCGCGTCTGGATCGTGAGCGGTTGGTCCTGCTTGCCGAACTTCATCCACAGGCCTTTCGATTTCTGCACCACCGGCGCGCCGGTGCCGCGGTCGATCACGGTGCCTTCGTCGAAGAGAAGCGTCTGAGTGTCGCGTTTGAGCCCAACCCGGCCCCCGATCAGCATCTCGATGGCGGCGACGCTGTCCTTGTCTGTGACGATCACGTCCCCGGCAAAGAGCCCGTCGTCGGAGTGCAGCTCGACGAGTTCCCCCTTCGACCGCGCCGCACGTAGACATGGCCCTTGACGTCGTAGATCCGGGCGATCTCGTCATGGCTGTCCGTGGCAACGATGCTGACTCGGAAAAAGCCTCCGTTGTCGGCATAGCCCAACGATCCGTTGCAGTCGTTGTAGATCATGGACAGCCGGCCGGGCCCGTGTACGGTCTTGCCCCTTCCGACGAAGAACGCCTTGCCCTTCCCCAACCTGCCCGCAACTGCGCCATAGGGCACGTCGGGCCCCGCAGGTCCCGGCGGCAACGGTCCCGCGACCGGGTTGTGGGCGCAGGTGTTGCCCGCCCCGTCGGGTCCCGGCGGACAGTCGCTGGCGGACGGGGCGTGACAGGTGCCGTCGCCGGTGACCGTGATCTCGGCGGTGTCGAGCTTCGCCAGGGTGATGGGCGTATTGGTGAAGGTCGACTGCTTCGCGTCGATCCCGAAGCTGAAGATCCTCGGCGACTTGGGGCTCGGGCGCCCGGCCGAAGCCAAGCCGCCGGCCAGACACAACACCGCCAGCAGACCGACACTCAAGACGCACCACATTCTCTTGACTGTCATCGCTGGAACGCCTTCCTACTTCTTCCGCTTTCGCTTGGAGGGCGGCCGTTTGACGGGGACGCGGATATCGACGAACCGCGCGACCGGACGTGGCTTGGCCTTGAAACTGACAATCACGCGCAGCGGGACGTAGCGGGCGTGCTTCCCGGCCAGCCGGCCGAGTGAGCGGACGACCTTGCGTGAGAGGCGGAGGCGGATTCGCACGCGGCGCTGTCCGCGTCGCAGCTTGACGCTCTTGACGACGCGGGGGCGAGAGATGGCCGGGCTCGAGCGGGTCGCGGTTGCGGTGCGTAGGGGCTGTTTGGCCCGGTCGACGAGGAAGCTGTACTGGGCGACTGCCCGGCTGAGGGACTGCTCGAAAGAGTGCGCTCCCTGTCCTACCGCGTTGAGGATGAAATCGTCGGGTCCGTGATACGTCGGCGGGCCGGCCCGGTTCAGGAGGGCGGTCACTGCGTCCAAGACGTGTGACGGCACCTTCCCGTTGCTGTCGGGCACGGGGAGGTAGTTGTCGATGAGCCTGCGAGCACGCGCCTCATAAGCCGGCCAGTCGAGCTTGGCGAACGCCGCGTACTGGGCGCCGGTGAAGGTGTCCGGGGGCACAGGACTCGCTGGCTTGCTCTGAGCAAGCAGGGTGAAGTTCTCACCCTCATTGAAGGCCTCCACACTGAGGGCTCGGGACAGCGCGTACTGAAGATCCTGGAGCGAGATCGTGGCGCTGCACGTCTTGGGCTTGCTCTTCGCTGCTCGCGCACCGCGCGACGCGGTCGTCGCCAGCGCGCTGGGACAACCAATCACGGCGTCGACCTCCCCGGTATCAGCGGTGAGGTTCAGCGGTTTGACGGTGATCGCGCTCGCGAAGGAGCAGACCGGCAGGATCGTCTGTGACGGTCCGCAGACAGTGACGGCGTTGTTGGCTCCCGTGCACGGCGGCAGGATCGAGTCCTTGGGCCCGCAGACTTGGGGCAGGCGCGGGGGCGGGAGGTTGCACTGCGGGAGGATCGTCCCGAACCCGCCACAGGCGACGATGTAGGGGCCCTTCGACGTACACGTTTGGAGAATGGTGCCGCTGCCGCCACAGACGACCAGTAGATCGACGGGCAGGTGGCAGGCCGGGAAGATCGTCCCGGTCGGGCCGCAGATGCCTGGCAGCCGATAGGCGTCCGCGCAGGTCACCAGCAGCGTGGTGGGGTTTGTGCAGGCCGGGTTGACGGGAGGGCCAGTGCTGCCGCTGACACCAGAGCCCCAGTCGGGCTCGGAGGCCGACGTCACGGCTGCGCTGGACACCGTGGTCTTGTTGCCGCCGTTGGAGGCGTCCATGATCACGATGGCGGTGTCCGACTGGTAGGCGATCTTCGCCCCGTCCGGCGAGAACACCGGATTGGTCTCGGCGGCCGCCGTGGTGGCCAGCGGCCGGCGAGTACCGCCGCCCGCTGCCGAGATGGCGAACACATCGCGGTTGGCGGCCGGGTTGCTGTCATAAACAACCTCGGCGCCTCCGGGCGCCCAGTTCGGGTGGTCCTCGTCCTCCCCGGTCGAGGTCAGCGACGTGCAGCCACACCCGCCATTGCCGACCGGGACCCGAAGAATGTCCCCAGGGCTGCCGTTGTCGATGGTGCGAAAGGCGAGTTGGCTTCCGTCCGGCGAGACGGCCGGGGCGGTATCGGAGATTCCGGCGCCGATCGCCGCGGTCTCAGCCCCGCCGCCGGCAGGGATCTTGTAGATGCGCGAGTCGGAGCTGTGGCCGGTCGTCGAGAAGAAGATCGTGGCCCCATCCTTCGACCAGTAGGGCTCGTGGTCGTCGCCACCGCTGGTGATCTGCAGCGGACTGCTGCCGTTTGCGTTCATCGTCCAGACGTTGCCGTCCCGGGTGTAGGCGATCCGGTTCCCGTCCGAGGAGTAGCGCGGGTGCGCGTAGGTAGCGCCGTCGTCAGCGGTCAGCGGGACCACGTTGCTGCCGTCGGGGTTGCGGGAAAAGATCTGCAAACCGGCCGCGCCCGTCAGATGGCCGACCTGGACGATTGCGCCGTTCGCCCCCGGCCAGGCCGCGTGGGCAGGCACGGCGACGAGTCCGAGGACGAGAAGTGCGAGCGCAAGGGTCCGCGTGATCCCTCGGACCACGGGAATAGAGAGCCGCTGTTGCGAGGAGGCGACCGCTACGGCCCTCGGGTCCAGCGATGTTCCTCCGTGAACTGGCATATCGCGGTCAGGCGAACCTAGCCCCAAGGTCGGCACGCGGTCAAACCCGCCCCTGTACGACGTACGGGGTCACCACGTACAGTGGCGCCATGCCCGGCATGGACGACGGCGGTGCCCTGCTCGAGCTCATAGGGGACGTCGTCGGTTTCGTCAGCATCGAAGACCTGCGCAGCGGGATGCTGGCCGCCCTCGGACGAGCTGTGCCGGCGAACTGGATCTCGCTCAACGACCTCGGCCCGGAGCCCGAGGACACTGCGGTCCTCATCACACCGGCGTTTCCCGCCAGCGCGCACGCGCTGTTCGCCAGGCTGGCCCACCAGAACCCGCTCGTGGCCCGCTTCCAGGAAACCGGTGACGGCCGCGCCTATCGCTTCTCCGACGTCGTCACGCCCGAGCAGCTGCACTCCCTCGAGCTGTACCGCGAGTTCTACCGCCCCCTCGGGCTCGAGCACCAGATCGCGTTCACCCTGCCCCACCCGCCGACACGCCTGCTCGCCGTGGCGCTCAGCCGGCGCGAGCGCGACTTCTCCGACGATGAGCGACACCTGCTCAACCAGGCGCGGCCGTTCCTCATCCAGGCCTACCGAGCCGCAAACGAGCACTCGGAAATGCGGTCCGAGCTGGATCGCCGGCACGACGCGACGGCGGCGCCCGATGAGCGCCACGCATTGGTGACGGCACTCGTCGCCCGCGGATTGACCCCCGGCGAGGCCGAGGTGCTGGGCTGGGTGGCGCTCGGCCGGTCGAATCAGGCGGCCGCCGAGGAGCTTGGCATCAGCGACCGGACGGTCGAGAAGCACCTGGAACGGGCGTACCGCAAGCTCGACGTCCCCTCGCGGTCCGAGGCGGCGGCCCTGGCCTGGTCGCTCCTAGAGCTCTAGCAGCGCCAGCAGCTTTCGGCCCAGTGCGCGATCGCCCTGGACGCGCACCTCGCCGCGGCGCAGCCGGCCCAGGGCGCTGCGGCCGTGGGCGCGGACGGGGTTGGGGACCCCGCCGAGCATCGGGGCCGTGGTCAGGTGGACGATGTGCGGCAGCCGGCCGGCGATCACCAGATCGGCCACCTCCCACGACCCGTCCTCGACGACCACCTCGCGCTCCTCGAAGGCGATCCGGACCGGCAGAATGTCCTCGTCGAAGCGCAGCTCGATCAGCCCGCGCATCTCCAGCGCCAGCTCGGGCCGGCGGCGCAGCCCACGATCGAGCAGGCCGAACATGGTCGGCGCGATGCCCTCCGCGCTGGTCGCGCCGAGCCGCAGGGCCGGTTGCGTCGCCTGCCGGACTCCATCCATGCCTAACTGGATAGCAGGGCCAGCACCGTCCGTCCCCTGAACGGTTGTACGTGCTCCGGCACGCCCAATGGTTCAGGCGGCGCGCACGCGCCCTCACGTGTCCGTCCGCTCCGGATCGGAGTAGACCCCCTTGCGCCAGGGCGGCGTGATGGCGAACGAGGTGCCCAGCGCGGACTCCGACAGGCGCTCGATCGGGACCAGTGCGACGCCGTCGGCCTCCGTGCGGCGCTCGTCGCGCGTCGGGCCGTCGGGGATGTGGCCGGCGTGCGAGCCGCGGGTCACCCGGGTCCAGCCCGTGTCGGGCGTCCAGGCGCCGGTACGCGGCCGTTTCTCCATCGCCACCCCGCCGCGCCCGATCCGCGGCAGCTTGGGCTCGGTGGGGAGCTCGTTGAGATTGGGCCAGCGCTTGCGCCCCGAGTAGCCGTTGTGAGCCGAGGCCCGCGAGAAGACGCGCCCGTCGGGCATGAGCTTGACCTGGTAGCTCTCCCAGTCGTCCTCGTGGTGGCCGGCCACCTTCCCGGTCAGGTCGCCGACCGGCGTACCACGCGCCAGCGACGACTTGCTCACCGCGTAGGCCGGGCCCATCCACGTCGAGTCGGGGTAATACAGCCAGTACTGGATGTAGAGCGCCCCGCCGCTCGCCCGGCGGTCCACCACGTGCGTGAACACCGTGGCGCGGCTCTGGCCGTTCGAGGACATCCACACGTCCTCGCCCGGAGCCTCCGGAGCGTCGGCGCAGCGGTGCGCCCGGCAGGAGCGGAAGTCCACGGGCAGCGACAGCGTTCCCGGCTCGTAGACGAAGCCCGGCGCCCACGCCCGGACCTCGCCGGCCACGTCGTCGCCGTAGGCGGCGGCCAGCGCCCGGTCCTCGCCCCGGCAGCCGGCCAGGATCGCGCAGCGGATCGAGCGGGCCAGCGATCCCGCGTGCAGCGCGCCCACCGTCGCGCCCGCGCCGGCCAGCACGCAGGCCACGAGGAGCACGAGGCCCGTCCACTCCACCGTCGCCGCTCCCCGCTGACCACGCATGCGCCGACGATGGCGCAGGCCGGCGCGCGCGTGACGCGCGCAACGTCAAGGATCAGACGCGAGTCTCGCCCGCGGCGAACCGCAGCCCGTCCAGCGCATCCTCCAGCCAGTGGCGGAAGTAGCGCTTGCCGGCCACCGCGTCGAACGCCCGGCGGCTCAGGCCCTGCGGGTCCATCCCGAACTCGGCGTCGATGAACGTCCCGCCCTGCGTCTCGGTCAGCATCCAGCGACAGAACGTCCCGGTGTCCAGGCAGCGGACGTTGAACTGGTGGAAGTCGTCCAGCTCCTCGATGAGGAGGTCCGTCTCGATCGCCCCCGTCGGGGTCGCGGTCACCTGGCGATACTGGCAGCCCTGCTCGATCCCCTCGCACTGGACGCGCACGACGCGCGGCCACCACTCGGGATGGCGGTTGACGTCGCGGATCAGTTCCCAGACCCGGGCGATGGGGACGTCGATGAAGGCCTGCTGGCGAAAGGCGGACATGGCGGAGTGCTCATAGTCCACCCTACGCCCGCTCTGTGACAATGCCCCGCCATGGACTTCGACCTCTCTGACGACCACCGCCTGATCCAGCAGACCGTCCGCGACTTCGCTCGCCAGGAGGTGGCGCCGGTGGCGGAGGAGCTCGACCGCACCAAGGCGTTCCCCTACGAGATCGTGCGCAAGCTGGGCGAGCTGAACCTGATGGGCATCCCGTTCCCCGAGCAATACGGCGGAGGCGGAGGCGACACCCTGGCCTATGCGATCGCCGTCGAGGAGCTGACCCGCATCGACTCAAGCGTGGCGATCACCCTGTGCGCGCACACCAGCCTCGGGACCCAGCCGATCTACCTCTTCGGCTCCGAGGAGCAGAAGCAGGAGTGGATGCCGAAGCTCTGCGCCGGCGAGCTGCTCGGGGCGTTCGGGCTGACCGAGCCCGAGGCCGGGAGCGACGCGGGCAACGTCAAGACCCGGGCGCGTCAGGAGAACGGCGACTGGGTGATCGACGGCGCCAAGCAGTTCATCACCAACGCCGGGACGGACATCAGCGGCGTCGTGTGCATCACCGCGCGCACGGGCGAGAAGGAGATCTCCAACTTCATCGTCCCCCACGGCACCCCCGGCTACGAGCAGGGCGAGCCCTACCGCAAGATGGGCTGGAACGCCTCGGACACCCGCCCGCTGACGTTCACCGACTGCCACGTGCCCGACGCCAACATGCTCGGCCCGCGCGGCGCCGGCTTCAAGCAGTTCCTCCACGTGCTGGACATCGGGCGCATCGGCGTCGCGGCGATGGGCGTGGGCCTGGCCCAGGGCGCCCTGGACGAGGCGCTGGCCTACGCCAAGGAGCGCAAGGCCTTCGGGCAGCCGATCAGCCGCTTCCAGGCGATCCAGGCCAAGCTGGCCGACCTCTCGACCGAGATCGAGGCCGCGCGCCTGCTCGTCTACAAGGCCGCCCGCCTCAAGGACCAGGAGCGCAACTTCACGCTCACCGCGGCGCAGGCCAAGCTGAAGACCGGACGCCTGGCCGTGCGGGCCACCGAGGAGGCCGTCCAGATCCACGGCGGCTACGGCTACATCGAGGAGTACCCGGTCTGCCGCTTCTACCGCGACGCCAAGATCCTCACCATCGGCGAGGGCACGGACGAGGTCCAGCAGATGGTGATCGCCCGGGCCCTGGGAGCCTGAATCGGCCGTGACCGTCGGACGGGGCGCGCTGCTGTGGCTCGTCCTGTTCGGCGTCTACGCGGCCACGATCGGGCTGCGGGCCGGCCCCGCCGGCCACTACGGCGCCGGGGAGGCCCGGCGGCTGCTGATCGCGGAGTCGATCGTCTCCGACCGCGACGTCGACCTGGCCGACGAGTACCGCGCGCGCGCCTACTCGGACTTCTACGACGGGAATCTCACGCCCCCCGCGCGGCGCTCGGACCGCGGGCGCCCGGAGCCCACGGAGGTCGGCCTGGCCCTCGTCGTCGCGCCCGCCTACGCCGTCGCCGGGCCGACCGGCGCCGAGCTGACGGTCGCCGCCCTGGCCGCGCTGGCCTTCGTGCTCTCGGTGGCGCTGGCCCGGCGCCTGGTTCCCGAACCCTGGGCGACCGCCGCCCCGCTCGTCGTGGCCCTCTCCCCGCCCGCGCTCGCCTACGCCACGGCGCTGTACCCGGAGATGGCGGCGGCCGCGGCGCTGGCGGGCGCCTGTCTCCTGGCGCTGCGCGCCCGCGAGAGCCCGCGCGTGCGCTCCGCGGCCGCGGCGGCGGCGTGCCTGGCCGTCCTGCCGTGGTTCGGCGTCAAGTTCATCCCGGTCGCGGCCGTGGTCGGCGGGATCCTCGTCGGATGGATGCTGCGCCGCCACCGGGGCTTCGCCGCGCTCGTGGCGGCCGAGGTGGCGTTCACCTCGCTGGTCACCTTCGTCAGCTTCAACGACGCCGTCTACTCAGGGCTGACGCCGTTCTCCGCCCTGCCCGGCGGCGCCAGCGCGACCGGGGCCCAGACCGCCGGCGACTACGCCGGGCGCCTCGACGGCCTGGCCGGGCTCTGGCTCGAGCGCGACGCGGGGCTGCTGCGCTGGGCGCCCTTCCTCGCGCTGGCCTTCGTCGGCGCCTGGCTGCTGTGGCGCTCGCGGCGCGACCGGATCGCGCGCGCCGTACCCGCTCAGGCGCAGAGCGACGCTGCCGCCGGCCTGCTGTGCGCGGCGATCGTCGCCCAGGTGGCCACGGCGGCGCTGCTGGCGCCCTTCCTCGTCGGCCCGTGGTTCGGCGGGCGCCAGATGATCGTCGCGCTGCCTCTGCTGGGGGCGCTGTGCGCCTGGGGGCTGCGCCACGCGCCGCGGGTGGGAACGATCCTCGCCGCGGTGACGCTCGCGGGCAGCGTGTGGCTCTACGCCGCCGTGCGCTTCGGCTCCGATGCGCTCGCCCATCCCTCCACCCCCGCGCCCTGGGGTCCCCTGGAGCGGGCGTTCCCCCGCACCGGCACCGCGTACCTGACGGTCGTAGCCCTGCTCGCGCTGGCCGCGCTGGCCGCGGTCTGCGTGCGCGAGTACCTGCGCCGCCGCCGCCCCGAGGCCGCGGTGCCAGACCCGGTTTAGGTCGTCCCGTTGCGCCGCTCGAGGATCGAGCCGGCGGCGCTGGCCGGATCGAGCTTGCGCTCGACCACCTCGTCGAGCAGCTCCTGGACGCCGGCGTCCTCGCGGATCGAGGCCTCGAGGTCGCGGCGCAGGCGAAACGTGGCCAGCGCCAGCACCTCGTTCATGAGGTTGCGCCGCCGGCGCTCCATCAGCGTGCCCTCGGCCTCGATGTGCGCCCGGTGTTCGTCCAGCGCGGCCACGACCTCGTCCACCCCCACCCCGCGGGCGGCCTCGGCGCGCAGCACGGGGATCTGCCAATCGCGGTCCTCGCGCGGCGCCAGCGCCAGCACTCCCTTGACCTCGCGCACCATCGTGTCGGTCAGCGGGTGGTCGGCCTTGTTGATGACGATCACGTCGGGGATCTCCATCACGCCCGCCTTGAGCGCCTGGATCGAGTCGCCCGAGCCCGGCTGGAGCACGAGGACGATCGTGTCGGCGTGGTCGATGATGTCCACCTCGGCCTGCCCGACGCCGACGGTCTCGAGGAAGATCACGTCCTTGCCGGCCGCGTCCATCAGCAGCGCAGCCTGCAGCGCGGCCTCCGACAGCCCGCCCAGCGCGCCCCGGTTGGCCATCGAGCGGATGAACACCCCGGGATCCAGGAAGTGGTCGGCCAGGCGGATGCGGTCTCCCAGCAGAGCGCCCTGGGTGAAGGGCGACGACGGGTCGATCGACAGGACGGCGACATCCTTGCCCGCCTCACGCTGGGCCTTGGTCAGCGCGCCGATCAGGGTCGACTTCCCCACGCCCGGCGGGCCCGTGAACCCGATCACGGCCGCCCGCCCGGTCTTCGGATAGACCTCTCGCACGAGCTTCCACCCCGCGGGATCGTCGTTCTCGACCAGGGAGATCGCGCGCGCCAGGGCGCGCTTGTCGCCGCTCAGAAGTCGTGATGTCAGATCGTCAGGCACCTCACGTAAGTTATTCGCCGAAGACCGGTTGAAGAGGCATGACAGCCCCGGTTCACCCTGTCGGAGGCGGTCAAGGTCACGTTCGCCGTCGAGCGTTCGCTTCCGGCAAGGCCCTGATGCCGGGGCCTACAGGCTGCGCGTCCGCGCGAAGGACGGCCAGGGCCGCATGTCGGCCCCGGCCGCCCGAAAGCGGTTCGGCGATCGCTACTTCGTGACCTTGAAGTTCGCCTTGGCCAGCGACGTGCGGTTGTTGATGGGGCGAGCCTCCATCCGGTACTTGCCCGGCTTCAGAGCCCGGCCCGTATAGCCGGCGAAGCGGAACGCGTTGGCGCCGGCGACGCCGTCGTAGGGGAAGCCCCCGGCGGCGCGCTCGAGCGTGCACTTGGACTTGTTCCGGTTCGCGCGGGTCTTGGCCTTGCACTTCCCGTTGACCTTCCGTCCGGCCTGGGGGATCTTCGCGATGACCTTGAAGACGACACGGCTCTGCGCCGACAGCGTGAAGGTCACCGCCGCGCCCTTCGCCGGGTCGGTGGTGATCGGCGCGCTCGCCGTCGGATTGGCCTTGAATCTGCTCGGCGTCACCCTCAGGGCGCTGATCTTCGGGCCGGCGCCGCCACCGCCTCCGCTGCCGCCGAAATGATCGATGCAGCGCTGCTGGATCGGAGAGCCGGCCGGATAGCGCTGGCACTGTCTCGGCACGTCTCCTCCGCTGCCGCCTCCGCCCGGCTTCTTATCCGGACGCGCGGCCAGCGCCACCGGAATCGCCGCCGTGGCGGTGACGGTCAGCATGGTCACGAAACACAACGCCAGCCTGCGAGCGTTCATTCTTCAGCCCCTTGGTTGATTGGCCAGCCCACCGTCCTTGGCCGCAGGGCGCCGGGTCCATCAAACATCCGTCCAGACCTACGGGCCTTCCACCCACACCTCCGCCATCTACGATTCCCGCGTCGTGGATCCCGCCACCGCCCCGCCGCAGATCGACGCCGTGCCCGCCGCCGTGCGCGGCGAGCCGCCTCCGCGTCACGGCGGGCTGCTCACGCTCGTGCGCTTCATGCGCGCGCACCGGATGTTCAACCTCAAGTACGGGCGCCTGATCCTGCGCCTGGGCTGGCTGAAGCTGCGCTTCGGGCGGCGCCTGCAGACCGACGGGCTGTGCTTCGTCGGGCCCGGCGTGCAGCTGGAGATCGGCCGCGGGGCGCGCCTGCATCTGGGGCGCTGGTCGTGGATCGGCCATGGCTGCAAGATCCGCGTGCACGAGGGCGAGGCGCGCATCGGCGCCAAGACCGTCCTGGGCCAGGAATGCACCGTCTCGGCCTTCCAGCACGTGGCGATCGGCCGGGAGTGCGTCATCGCCGATCGCGTGATGCTGATCGACTTCGACCACGGCGTCGTGGAGGTCGAGCGCCCGATCCGTCTGCAGGGCATCTACAAGCGCGACGTCAACGTCGGGCACAACTGCTGGATCGGCTACGGAGCCTGCGTCCTGCGCGGAGTCACCATCGGGAACAACTGCATCGTCGGGACGAGCGCCGTGGTCACCCATGACGTGGCCGACAACGCCGTCGTGGCCGGCGTCCCCGCCCGCGTGATCAGGATGCGCGAGACGCCGCGGACGCTGCGCTTCGACTGACGCGCCCGGCCCGCGGCTGCACCGGCTGGGTCCGGCGGCCGGGGAGGCTGGCGGCCAGCGCCAGGGTGGCCAGCGGCAGGAGCGCGACCACCTCCAGCGGGGCGCGCAGCCCCTGGGCGTCGGCCAGCAGGCCGAGCAGCGAGGCACCCACGCCGCCGATGCCGATCGAGAGCCCCAGCGTGACGCCCGAGGCCACGCCCACGCGGTTGGGCAGCAGGCGCTGGCCGATGACCACGGTGACGCTGAACGTGGCGATGGTGACCGCGCCGACCCCGGCCAGCAGCGCGATCGCCGGGACCGGGCCGGCGAACAGGAAGGCCACGGTGAGCGGCGTGGCCAGCGCCATCGACACGACGAACACGGTGCGCGGGCCGTGGCGGTCGGCCAGGCGGCCGCCCAGCAGGGTGCCCAGCGCTCCCGCGGTCAGCATGGCCGCGAGCGCGCCGTTGGCCACGCCCTTGGACGTGTGGAGGTGCTCGACGAACCAAAGCGGCACGAACGTCATGAGCCCGAAGTAGGAGACCGAGCGCAGCGCGACCGCGCCCGCCAGGCGCGAGAACGCCGGCCAGTCGTCCCGGGCGTCCGGCGCGGCCCCGGCGGGCCGGCCGTCGGCCGGGCGCAGGGAGCGCAGCCGCGACAGCTCGCCCACGATGACGCACGCCGCCGCCGCCGGCAGGACGACGATGAACAGCGTGCCCGGGAGCCCGATGAGCAGCAGCAGCGGGGTGACGATGATCGGCCCCAGCGCGAAGCCCACGTTGCCGCCGACGGAGAACAGGCTCATCCCCGTGGCCTGCCGCGAGCGCGACGCGTAGTTGGCGAAGCGCGAGGCCTCCGGGTGGTAGGCGGCCACCCCGATGCCGCTGAGCACGATCGCCGCGAAGGTCAGCGCGTAGGACGGCGCCACGCCCGTGAGCGCGATGCCCACCCCGCCGGCGATCAGCCCCGCCGGCATCAGCCACTCCAGCGCGCGGCGATCCGACAGATGGCCGAACAGCGGCTGGATGACCGAGGAGGCGACCGTGGCCGCCAGCACCAGCGCCGAGGCCGCACCGTAGGAGTAGCCGCGCTGGGCGACCAGGAAGGGCAGGAGCGCCGGGACGGCGCCCTGGCAGAGATCCGCCGTCATGTGCCCCGCGGACAGGACGCCGAGTCCTCGCCGGTCGAGATCGGCCTTCGGATTCACCCCGTCAGGATCGCCCGGCGCCGCTCATACGTCAAAGACATATGTGATCTGTCATTCATAGCGATACCTTATGAATGACATGGAGCTGCGCCAGCTGCGCTATTTCGCCGCCGTGGCCGAGCACGAGCACTTCACCCGCGCGGCCGCGTCTCTGAACGTCGCCCAGCCCGCCCTCTCCCAGCAGGTGCGCCGCCTGGAGCGCGAGCTCGGGGTCGAGCTGTTCGAGCGCACCAGCCGTCGCGTGCGCCTGAGCCAGGCCGGGCGGGCGCTGCTCCCCGGAGCGCGCGCCGCTCTGATGGAGGTCGAGGCGATCGAGACGGGCGCCCAGGCCCTGCGGGGCGTGACCGCCGGGCGGGTGACGATCGGCGCCATGCAGTCGCTCGGGCCGCTCGACCTCAGCGGGCTCATCGCCGCCTTCCACGCCCGCCACCCCGCCGTGGACATCGCCCTGCGCGAGGCGTCCACGCGGGAGATGATCGACCTCCTGGAGGCCGGCGAGCTCGACCTGGCCTTCCTCACCCGCGACGAGCGCCTGCCCGAGACGCTGCGCGCGCACGACCTGTTCAGCGAGGACCTGATGGCCATCGTCGCGCCCGGGCACCGCCTGGCCGGGCGGGCGGCGACCCGGCTCTCGGCGCTGCGCGACGATCCGTTCGTCTACTTCAAGGCCGGCACCGGCCTGCGCCATGCCACGGATCGCCTGGCGCGCGAGGCCGGCTTCGACCCGGCGGTGCGCTTCGAGACCAACGAGCTGGCGCGGGTGCGCGCGCTCGTGGCGAGGGGCCTGGGCGTGGCGGTCGTCCCCCGCTCGGAGGCCGAGCGCCCGGGCCCGCGGGTGGCCGCGCTGGCGCTGCGGCCCGCGACGCGCCGCGCGGTGGCGATCGCCTGGCGCGCGGGCGGCCGGCCTGCCCCCGCCCCGGAGGCCTTCCTGGCGCTGGCGCTCGAGCGCGCGCCTCAGACCGCGGCGCGGCCCAGCTCGTCGTAGAGCGTGGCCGTCTGGCGTGCGACGTCGGCCCAGTCGAAGCGCAGCACGTGCTCGGAGGCCTCGGCCACGAGGCGGTCGCGCAGGGCGTCGTCGGTGAGCAGGCGCTCCACCATCACCGCGAGGTGCTCGGGGTCGCCGCCGTTGAAGCGCAGGCCGACCCGGTCGTCCTCGGGGACGATCTCCCGCAGCCCGCCGGTGTCGGCCACGATGCACGGGCAGCCAGAGGCCATCGCCTCCAGCGCCACCAGGCCGAACGGCTCGTACAGCGAGGGCACCACGCACAGGTCGGCGATCCGGTAGAGCGAGTGCAGGACGTCGTCGCCGATCCAGCCCATGAACGTCCCGTGGGACTCGAGGCCCAGGTCGGCGGCCTGGCGGCGCAGCTCCTCCTCGTGGGTCCCCGAGCCGGCGACGAGGAAGCGCACGTTGCCCAGGCGCTCGATCAGGCCCGGCAGCGCGTCGAGCGCGAGCTGGAAGCCCTTCTCGTAGACCAGGCGGCCGACGAGCACGATGAGCCGCTCGTCGGGCGCCGCGAACCGGGCCCGCAGGCGATCGAGGTCGTCGACCGGCTGCAGGTCGAGCGGGTCGATGCCGTTGGGGATGACCGTGACCCGGTCCTCCTCCAGCCCGTAGATGTCGGCCACGTGCCCGCGCATGTAGTGCGAGCAGGTGATGACGCGGTCGGCCCGGTTGGCCATCCAGCGCTCGACGCCGTGGATGTAGGACTGCGGGTGCTTGTCCACCCAGCCCTGGTGGCGGCCGTACTCGGTGGCATGGATCGTCACCACGAGCGGGCAGCGGAAGCGCCGAGCCAGGTGGTCCCCGGCCACGGCGACGAGCCAGTCGTGGCCGTGGACGAGGTCGAAGTCGAAGCGGTCGCCCAGCTCAACGCCGGCGGCCAGCATGTCGGCGTTCATGTGCTCCACCCAGGTCACGAACTCGCCCAGATCGCGCGGACGGCGCGGCTCGCGCACCCGGTGAACCCAGACGCCGTCCATCTCCTCCTCGGCCGCCATCGACTCGTCCCCGCGCGAGAGGACGTGGACCTCGACGCCCTGAGCCACGAGCTGCTCGGTGAGCTTGCGGACGTGGCGGGCGAGGCCGCCCTCGATGAGAGGCGGGTACTCCCAGGAGAGGATGAGGGTGCGAGTGCTCACAGCTCGGGGAGAGAGCCGGCGCCCAGGAAGGGCGCGAGGTTCCGGACGGAGGGCTCGACCCCAGAGCCTAGCCGCAGAGCCTCGTCCAATGCCGCGGCATGGCCCTCCGCGCGCTCGCGCGGGTAGGGGCCGGCCAGCCCCCGGCTGACCATGAACGCCCAGTCCGAGGCCTGAAGCGCCAGCAGCTCGCGCAGCGCCCGCGGACCCGCCTCGCTCCCGGCCTCGAGGACACGCAGCTCCGCCCCGCGCGCCGCCCAGGCGAGGTCGGCCACCGCCGGGCCCGACCACGTCGCCAGATCGCGCGGCGTGCCCCAGCTCGTCACGGGCAGGCGCTCCGGCGCGGCCGCGGGCTCGTGGCGCGCCAGCGCCTCGTCGAGCGACGTGAGCGCCAGACCCTGCGCCACCGCCTCCTCGACCACGGCGTCCAGCCACCACGGGCCCTCGTGCCACCAGTGGCCCAGGAGCTCGGTGTCCAGCGCGCACACGCACAGCCCGCCCTCCCCCACCCGCTCGCTCACCCGGGCCACGAACTGAGCGGCGTGCTCGGCGGCCAGGTTGCGAGCGGCCCGGCGGTCATAGGCGCCGCCGGCGTTGTTCCACGGGCGATGGTGATGGATGGTGTGGTGGTGGTAGTCGCGGTACGTGCCGTGCGCCGGGTAGCCGCCGTCGCTCCACACGAGCTCGACGACCTCTCGGTCCACGGGCACCAGCAACGGGCCGTCCTCGCTGCGCAGCGGGTGCAGCTGCTCCGGGGCGCCGAGGCCCAGCACATCGGTGAGGTCGACGCAGGTGGCGTGAACGCCGGCCTCCTCGAGGAGCGGGTCCAGCCAGGGGGCGTGGGCGCACTCGGGCAGCCAGAACCCGCCCTCCCAGGCGCCGAAGCGCCGGCGGTGCGAGTCGATCCCCAGGCCGACCTGCAGGCGGATCCCGGCGTCGGTGGCCAGCAGGGGCAGCGCGGCGTGCGTGGCCGCCGACGTCCAGGAGGCGAACGGGCCCAGCGCGCGCACCACGTCCCCGCCCAGTTCCTCGAAGCGCGCCGCCGCGGCGCGGTAGTCCTCGCGCGAGGCCTCCAGCTCGGCCGCCAGGTCCTCGTGGCCGCCCCCGCGCAGGCCGGCGATGTCCTGGGCGTGGGTCTCCTCGCGCACCCCGCGCACGAAGTCGAGGAAGCGCTCCGCCATGCCCGGCGCCTCGAGCTGGTCGCACAGGACCGGGGTGAGCGAGAGCGTGATGGCGCCCTGCGCCCGCTCGAGCGGGCCCAGCAGGGGCACGTAGCAGCCGGCGATGGCCTCGAACAGCCACTCCTCGCCCGACGGCCACGTGCCGAAGCCCTCGACGTAGGGCATGTGGCTGTGCAGGACGAGCGCCAGCTCGCCCCGCGGGGCCGGGCTCACGGGCGGCACACGGCGACGAAGTCCAGCGCGCGCTGCAGGGCGGCGGGCGGGCCGGCCCGCAGCCGGAAGTCGCGCGCGGAGATGGCCGGCGTGAACCAGCCGTAGAACGAGCCGGTGAGGGCGAGGCGCGGATGGACGTGATCCCAGCCCACCTTCAGCGCCCAGTCATGGACGCGCAGCTTGCGGGCGTGGAAGAGCCCGTGAAGCTCGACGGACTCGAAGTGCGCGGCCAGCAGGCCGGCGAACTCCTCGGCGCGGTACTCGTGGACGTGCCACGGGTTGCCCGAGCGCTCGGCGCCCTTGGGCGCGAGCGTGAGGACGTTGGGCGTGGAGATGTAGGCCACACCACCCGGACGCAGCAGCGACTTGAAGTGTCCCAGCAGCTCACCCGGGTCCTCGACGTGCTCGATCGTCTGCAGGAAGCTGACCGCGTCGACTTCCCCCGACCACGTCTGGACCATGTCGCGGGCGAAGCTCAGGTTCTCGCGGCCGTAGCGCAGGCGGGCGTGCTCGTGGGCCTCGGGGTTGGCGTCCACCCCGACCACGCTGCGCGCCGCCGCGGCGAGGACATCGGCGCCGTAGCCCTCCCCGCAGGCCATGTCGACGACGTCGCGCCCCGCCACGCGCTGCGCGATCCACTCGTAGACGACCAGGTGGCGGCGATACCAGTAGTTCTCCTCGGGGACGTCGGGCAGCGTGCGCTCGCCCGTCAGTTCCAGGGGCGGAACGCCGGGCGGCTGGTCGCGCTGGAGATATGCCTGGGGTGCCTCCGGCATGGCGGGCGAACGGTACCCTTCGCGACCGCATGGCGGCTCCCCCGACAGCGGCCGAGATCCGCGACGTCAACACGCGCTACCACGACGCCGCGGCCGACGGCTACGACGCCAAGTGGGGCATCGACTTCGGCCCGCTCGGCCAGCAGCAGGTTCTGACGAAGCTGCACAAGGCCCTGGGCCGGCGCCCCGAGCCCTTCCCTCGCGCCCTGGAGGTGGGGGCCGGGACCGGCTACTTCACGCTCAACCTGATGCAGGCCGGCATCGTCGAGTCGGCCGTGTGCATGGACATCTCGCCCGGGATGCTCGAGACGCTCCAGGTCAACGCCGAGGACCTCGGCCTCACCGTGGCCACGGTCGCCGGCGACGCCGAGGAGCTGCCCCTGGCCGACGAGAGCTTCGACCTGGTGTTCGGCCACGCCGTCCTGCACCACATCCCCGACCTCGACAAGGCCTTCGCCGAGTTTCATCGCGTCCTGCGGCCGGGCGGCTGGGTCGCCTTCGCCGGCGAGCCCTCCCACTACGGCGACCGGCTGGCGAACGTCCCCAAGCGGGGTGCCGGCGCGCTGGCGCCGCTGTGGCGCGCCGCCCTGGGCGCCGCGCCCAACCCCGAGCACGTCGAGCCCAACGGCGACGGCGACGGGCACGACCTCGAGGCCTTCGTGGACGTCCACGCCTTCGAGCCCGCCGCGCTGCGGCGCTTCGCCCGCGGAGCCGGGTTCGAGGACGTCCGCGTGACCGGCGAGGAGCTGCTGGCGTCGTGGTTCGGCTGGGCCAACCGCACGCTGGAGGCCAGCGCGGCGCCCGAGGAGGTCCCGTGGCTGTGGCGCCAGTACGCCTACCGCGGCTACCTGCTCCTCCAGCGCCTGGACCGCGGGCTGCTGGAGGGCCGCCTGCCGGCCGAGGTCTTCTACAACCTCATGCTGGCCGCCCGCCGGCCCGGGTAGCCGGCTAGAGCAGCTCGGCCAGGCGCCGCGCGGCGATCGCCGCCCCGTCGCGCTCCACGTCGCGGTAGGACACCTCGCGCCCGATCTCCGCCGCGATCCCTTCCGCGATCACCTCGGGCGTGGACTCGTCGAAGTCCATGCGCCGCCCGGCGCCATAGCGCTCCAGCCGGTGATGGACGTGGAAGTTCTGCTCGAAGTGGTGACGCAGGGGGAAGTAGAGGAACGGCCGCTTGTTCGCCGCCAGCTCCATCGCCGTCGTCAGCCCGCCCTGCACGACCGCGAGGTCGCTCGCCGCCAGGTGCCGGTACAGGTTGTGCACGTAGGGCACGACCTCCAGGCCGTCGTGTGAGGGCAGGGACTCGGGATCGATGCGCGGGCCGGCGACCACGATCATTCGCAGGTCCGGCACCCGGTCCTTGGCGGCGGGGAACGCGGCGATCACCTTGCGCAGCAGGTCGGCGCCCACGCCGGAGCCGCCCACGGTGACGATGCAGACCTGCTCGTCGTCGCGGTAGCCGAGCTCGTCGCGCAGCTTCCCGCGGTCGCCCAGCTGCGCCGGATCGAACCCGGTGACGTAGCCCGTGAAGTCGAAGTGACGCTCCGTCCAGTCGCGGATCATGGGCAGCTGCGGACCGAGGCGCTCCGGGACGATGTCGTCCGGGTTGCCGACGAACAGAGCCATGTCGCGCACATCGGGGTGATCGGCGATGTGGTCGACCATGTCCGCGTTGTAGTCGGCGGTGACGTGGGCCTCGCGCTTACCGCCGTCCTCCATCGGCAGGAAGCCGACGAAGTCGGTGAGCCAGGCGAACGGGACGCGCTTCTCCCGCGGGTTCTCGTGCAGGTAGTAGTCGAGCTCCCAGGCCTCGTCGCCGATCCACAGGTCGTAGCGCTCCTCTCGCACGATGTCGTGGAAGAGCATGAAGTTGGCGGCCAGGATCTCGTCCATCCGGCGCAGGGCCTGGAAGCAGTGCAGGTCGTGCTCGGCGGACTCCGACTCGATGTGCTTGGACTCGTTCGCGAGATGGCGGCTGGCCGGGTGGATGGTCTCCCCCTCGGCCTCCAGCGCGCGCGTGACCGGGTGCTGGGCCAGCCAGTCGATCTCCAGGTCGGGCTGGAGCCGGCGCAGCTCGCGGGCGATCGCCACGTCGCGCTGCGCGTGCCCGAGGCCGATCGGCGAGGAGACGAACAGAGCGCGAGGACGGCCGTCGGGCCGGTACACCGTGGGGTCGCGGGGCGTGCGCTCGCGGCCGAAGGCGCCCTCGGAGAAGTCGCGCAGGGCCAGGTTGACCCGCACCATGTGGCGCGCGTGCGGGAAGTGCCCCGCCCGGTCGAGCTTCTCGACCTCCGCCCCGGTCAAGCGCGCGAGCGCACGGGCGTCGCGCGGCGGCGTGATGCGGTCCTTGGTTCCGTACATCACCAGCACGGGGCACTCCAGTCCCTGGGCGAGGTCGCGCAGGTCAGTCCGCGTGTTGTGGACCCCACCCCCCAGGGTGGCTCCCAGCGTCAGCGGATCGGTCTCCAGGCCCCAGCCGATCAGGTCTTCGATCCCCTTGGTCGAATGCGGCTCCACGAAGCCCCGGGTGACGAACCACTCGACGAACTCCGGGTAGCGCTCGGCCCAGTGCTTCGGATTGAGCTTCCCCCACGAGCGGAACGGCGCGTAGGGCAGCAGCCGCAGCGACCACGGCTTGAACTGCGACTGGGTGTAGGGAAACATCGGCCCGATGAAGACCGCGCCCGCCACGCGCTCGGGCGCCAGGCGACCGAGTTCCAGCAGGTACTGGGCGCCGCGCGAGATGCTCACCATCACCGCCCGCTCGGTCTGCGTCTCGTCCATCACGGCCAGGCCGTCGCGGGCGAACTCGTCCGCGTCGTAGCGTCTCGGTTCGCGGCAGCGGTCCGAGCGGCCGTTGCCCAGACCGTCCATCACCAGCACCCGGAAGTGCCGCGACAGGTAGGCGACCTGCATCTTCCAGTGGCGCGAGTGGACCAACGACCAGGTCGGCAGGAGGAAGAGCGTCTCCCGGGCGTCGCCCTCGTCCCCGTAGACCTCGTAGAACACCCGCTGCCCGTCGCGGGTGACGTGACCCTCCTCGTCCGGATAGCGGGCGCGGGACTGCTCCACGACCTCCGTCTCCGGCACGACGAGCTGGGCCATCGAGTCCATCGTACGCGCGCTCATGGCCGCGCTTCCAGGACCAGGTTGAACGGGGTCTCGGCGGCCCGGCGGAAACGGGTGAAGCCGCCGCCGGTCACGACGTCGCGCAGCCGCGACTCGCCGGCCTGCGCGCCGAGGGCGAGCCCGACGTCCTGCGAGAGCGAGGAGGGCGTGCACAGCAGGGTCGACGCGGCGTAGTACACGCGCCCGACCGGGTTGATGTTCTCCTCGACCGTGTCGCCGGCGAACGGCTCGACCACCAGCCACGTGCCGTCCTGGGCCAGGGAGGCGAGGACGTGACGTGACGCGCCGACCGGGTCGCCCATGTCGTGCAGGCAGTCGAACGCCGTGACGAGGTCGTACCCGGTCCCGGGATACCCGGCGGCCGGCGCGACCTCGAAACGCACGCGATCGGCCACTCCGGCCTCGGCCGCGCGCTCCCGCGCCTTCTCGATCGACTCGTCGTGATAGTCGAACCCGGTGAACGTCGACTCGGGATAGGCCTGCGCCATGAGGATCGTGGAGGCCCCCAGCCCGCAGCCGATGTCGGCGACATGCGCGCCGGCGCGGAGCTTCTCCTCCACTCCGTCGAGCGCGGGGATCCATTCCGACACGAGGTGCGCGGCGTAGCCGGGGCGGAAGAAGCGCTCGCACCCCTCGAACACGCCATGGTCGTGCTCGTGCCAGCCCACGCCGGCGCCACTGCGGAAGGCCTCGCGGATCTTCGGCTCGTCGCGCAGGCTGGCCGTCATCAGCTGGAACGCGCCGGGCATGAAGAACGGGCTGCCCTCGTCCACCAGCGCGACCGCGTGCTCGGCCGGAAGCGAGTAGCGCTTCTCCTCCGGGTGGTAGTCCACGAACCCGCCGGCGGCCTGGGCGTTGAGCCACTCGCGCACGTAGCGCTCGGTCGTGCCGGTGCGCTCGGCGAGCTCGCTCGGCGTGAGCGGGCCGGCCCCGTCCAAGGCCTTGTAGAGGCCGAGCTCGTCGCCGATCACGACCAGCGCGGCGTTGAGTGTGGCGCCGAGCTCACCGACGACGCGGTTGACGAAGTCGCCGACCTTCGCCTCGTCGAGGACTGCGGGAGTGGCCATGTCGATCTCCTTCTGCCGGGGCATCCGTGGGATGAGGGCGACACCGTGACGCCCTTCCGCCCCACTCGCCTCAGGGGGCCACCTGGTCCTGGGCCCCAGGGGGGTCCATCCCGGCCAGGGCCTCCGCCAGCTCCTCGCGGGAGTGGATGCCCAGCTTCCGGTAGACGTTGCGCAGGTGGTACTCCACGGTCTTCGGGCTGAGGAAGAGCTTCGCCGCCGCCTCACGCGTCGTGTGGCCGCCGGCCAGGACAAGGCCGACCTGCAGCTCCTGGGGGGTGAGATCGTCCAGCGTGCTCGGATCGCGTCGCCGCGCCCGCTCCCCGGTGGCCTGCAGCTCGGCGCCGGCGCGCGCGGACCAGGGCTGAGCGCCGAGCGCCTCGAACCCGGCCAGCGCGGCGCGCAGCTGCTCGCGGGCCTGGACGCGCTGTCCGGCGCGGCGCAACCGCTCCCCGAAGCACAACGCGGTCCGGGCCTCCTCGAAGCGGTCCGGGGTCGCCTCATGCAGCTCGAGCGCCTCCGAGAAGCACCGCCGGAAGTCCCCGTCACCCGCCACGAGCCCGCGGGTCCGCGCGGCTCGGGCCTCGGCCCAGGGCTGGCCCTTGGCCTGGGCGGTCCGCGCGAACGCTTCGATCTCGGGGCCCAGGTCACCGCCGAGATCGGCGTCGCCTCGGCGCACCGCGATCTCGACTCGCTCGGGCACCGGCGAGAGGTCCGGATCGGTGAGGCCGAGATCGTTCAGAACCCGGCGCTTCTCGTCGAGCCATCCCAGCGCCGGTTCCAGGCCGCCGCGTCCCAGCTCGAGCTCAGCCAGAGCGTCCAGGGCCCACACCCGGAAGAGGCCCAGCTCATGGCGCTCGCCCAGCTCGAGGGCCTCGCGGGCGCCGGCCTCGCATGCCTCCTCCTCGCCCGTCCGCGCCTGCACGCACGCCAGGCCGGCCAGGGCGCCGCACAGCGGCAGGTTCTGCTCGGTCTCCCGCGCCAGTCCGATCGCCTCCTCGTAGAGCGCGCGACCGATCGGCCAGCGATCGCTCGTCGCGGCGTCACGGGCCGCCAGCATGAGCGCGAACGGGAGTGTGCCCAGCGCGCCCTTGGCCCGGGCGACGGAGATCGCGCGGTCGATCAGCGACTCGCCGGCATGCGACTCGCGAAGCCACAGGGGCGCCAGGGCGGCGGCGGCCAGCCAGCGCGGGTCCCCGGACAGCACGTCCGAGGCTTCCAGAACCGCCACCGCCTCCCTGAGGTGCCCCGCCCCCTCGTCGCCGTGATCGGTGTAGATCAACGCCATCCCGAGAGCGAGGTTGGCGAAGAAGCGCGCTCGCTCGCCCGACTCGTCGCCCAGCAGAGCGAACGCGCGCCGGGCCGGATCCAGCATCGCCTCCGGCCGGCCCCCGTAGACGCAGGCCTCCGTGGCCTCGGCCAACATCACCACGGCCCTTTCCGGATCGGTCGAGTCGATCGCCGCGGCGCCGTCCACGAGCTCGGCCTGACCCGCCATGACCTCTCCGGCGCGGATCATCGCCTGGCCATGCAGGTACTGGACTTCGGCCCGCAGACCGGGTTCCAGGTCCAGGCCACCCGCCTCGCGCAGGCGTGAGAGCGCCCGCTCGGCCTGCCCGCCGAGCCACGCCGCCTCCGCCGCGGCCAGGAGCCGGCGCGCCCGGTCCTCGTCGCCGGGGCTGAGCTGGGCCGCGCGCTCGGCCGCCGTCGCCGCGGCGGCATAGGCGCTGCGCGAGCGCGCCCGCCGGCCGGCGCCGTCGAGCGCTTTGGCCGCCGCCTCGTCCGGGCCGAACGCGGCCGCCGCCTGGTGCCACGCCCGGCGGTCCTCCTCTCCTGCGGGAAGCGCCCGCGCGAGCGCAGCGTTCGCCGCCCGCCGCTCGTCGGGCGAGGCCACCCCGTAGGCGGCCGAGCGCACGAGCGGATGGCGCCAGGACAGAGTGCCGTAGGCGATGTGCACCAACTCCGCCTTCTCGGCCGGCTCCAGCTCGGTCAGCTCGAGCCCGAGCTCCTCGGCCGCCGAACTGAGCCACGCCAGCCGCCCCGATTGCTCGGCGGCCGCCAGGGCGAGGATCCTCCGCGTCCTCGGAGGGAGCTCTTCGATGCGCCGGGCGTAGGTGGCGGCGACACTCGTCCGGACCTCCAGGGGCCCCTCCACCGGAGCCGCCGCGACGTCCATCGCCCGCGACGCGAGCTCGACCAGGGCCAGCGGGTTGCCGGCGGCGGCCCGCTCGAGCCGCTCGACGACATCCGGCGCCGGGGCATCGGCGGCGTGACGCAGGACGATCTCCGCCATCGCCTGCGAGTCCAGGCCCGCCAGGGGGAGCGCCGGAAGGCGCGCGGCCTCCAGTTGGGGCGCCTCGCCCGTGCGCGCCGCGAACACGACCGCCACGGGATCCACCAGGAGCCGGCGCGCCGCGAACACCAGCGCGGCCAGCGACGAGTCGTCGACCCAGTGCGCGTCGTCGATCAGGACGAGCAGCGGAGTCCGCTCCGAGCGAGTCGAGAGCAGGTTGAGAATCGCCGATCCGATGACGAAGCGGTCGCGCTCGCCGGCCGGGCCCAGGTCCAGCGCGCTGCGCAGCGCCTCGGCCTGGGACGGCGACAGGCGATCCACATCGTCGATCGCCGGCCGCAGGAGCTCCAGCAGCGTGCCGAAGGGAACCTCGACCTCGGACTCCACGCCGCGCGCCGCGAGCACGTCCATGCCCTCGGCGCGCGCCCGGCCGGCGGCCCAGTCCAAGAGCGCGGTCTTGCCGATCCCCGGCTCGCCGGAGACGACCACGTTCCGGCTCGAGCCGAGCCGGGCATCGGTGAGCGTTCGCTCGAGGGCGTCCTGCTCTTCGCGACGCCCGACCAGTGGATTCATGACCGCAGTTGCAGATACCTCGTTCGTGCCGCGAAAGTCTCGCGCATCTCGTCGGTCACCTCGTGCAGGAACTCGTCGCGGTAGGTGGAGTCCGTGAGCACGGCGATCGCGTAGTAGAGCCCGGAGAACGCCGCGATCGCGCCCGACACCCGCAGCAGCTCCTCGCTGACGACCTGATCGCCGCCGACCAGATGGAGGGTGACGAGCGCGTTCGGCGCCTCCCCCAGCCAGGCGCGCTGCACGTCGGGCGAGATGGCCAGCGTCCCGAACGCGGCGAAGAACAGCCCGACCGCGACGGCGACGACCAGCACCTGCAGGGCCTGGGAGATGAACAGCACCAGCCCGACGTTCAGGCGCTGACGGGGGTCCAGCGGCGGCCCCGACCCGGCGTCGCGCTCGAGCTGGCCGACCTCGCGCGGCAGCCGGGCCACGAGGAACACCGAGCCGACCGCCACGAACATCGCGCCCACGAGCGCCAGCTGGCCGTCTGACTCGGTGGAGAACGTCTGCCACATCTCGGTCGTGAGCATCAGGACCACCGCGAAGATCAGCAGCAGAGGCAGCGCCCGCGCGAGCAGCGACAGGGAGGCGACGAGCTGGCGGACGAGGCGCTCGACCGCCCAGCGGACGATCGACAGCAGCCCGTAGCCCACGACCCCGTAGATCACGACGAGCAGCGCCACGTTGCCCGCCGCGGTGACCAGCGCGCTTCGCCACTGCCCGCCGAACACCAGCGGCAGCAGCGCGGGCACGAGCACGAATCCGGCCAGCTCGGCCGTCCCGACGTCGCGCGGCCGGGAGAGGAACGGGCGCCCGCGCACGCGGTTGAGCAGGCCCAGGGCGACGAGGACGAACACCAGCGCGCCGGCCACGGCGGCCAGGTTTCCCGCCAGCGACCAGTTGAGGTCGATCGCCCCCAGGACCTCGGCCAGCACGACCAGGGTCAGCAGCGGCACGGCGCGCGTGAACACGTCCTGGCGCGCCGAGTAGCCCTCGATCAGGAGCGGCAGGCCGGCCCGGCGGAAGGCACGCTCGTATTGGGCGCGGTCGTCCACGCCCGCAATGACACCCGGCGCCCCGGACGGCTCGGGCTCAGGCCCCGGCGGCGCGGTAGCGCTCGATCGCGCGGTGGCGCTCCCGGGCGTGGTCGACCACGGGCGCCGGGTAGTCCTCGCCGATCCGGCAGCCCGCGGCCTCCTGCTCGTCGTGGCTCATCCGCCACGGCTGCGCCAGCCGCTTCGCCGGCACGTCACGCAGCTCGGGCACCCAGCGACGCACGTACTCCCCATCGGGATCGAAGCGCTCCTGCTGGAGGACCGGGTTGAGCATCCGGCGGAAGTAGGGCGCGGGGTCGACGCCGACCGAGGAGATCCACTGCCAGTTGCCGTTGTTGTTGGCCTCGTCGCCGTCGAGCAGGTAGCGCATGAAGTGCGCCTCGCCCGCCCGCCAGTCGAGATGAAGGTCCTTGGTCAGGAACGAGCCCACGACCAGGCGGGCGCGGTTGTGCATCCAGCCGGTCTGGCGCAGCTGGCGCATGGCCGCGTCCACGACGGGATAGCCCGTGCGCCCGTCGCGCCAGGCCTCCAGCAGCTCGTCGTCGGAGTCCCATTCCAGGTCCCGGTAGCGCTCCTGGTACTCCAGGCGAGCGTTCTCCGGGTTGTGGAGCAGCACGTGGGCGTAGAAGTCGCGCCAGGCCAGCTGGCGGCGAAACGCCGCCGGGCCGTCCCCCCGGCGCGTGGCCGCGCGCTCGTCCAGCTCACGCGCCGAGATCGTCCCGAAGTGCAGATGGGGCGAGAGCATCGACGTCCCGCCCGCCAGGCGGTCGTGGTGCTCCTCGTAGCGCGCGATCGGACCGTCCAGCCAGCGCTCCATCGCCGCCCGCGCCGCCGCCTCGCCCGGCGGCGGCGGGTCGCCGAGCTCGCTGTCGGGGACGGCGGGCAGCCGGCCGCGGGCCAGCGATCCCGGCAGCGGGATCTCGGCCGGAGCCCGGTGGACCGGGCGGCGGTGCGCCCGCTCCCAGGCCCGGTGAAACGGCGTGAAGACGGCGTAGGGGCCGCCGTCGCCCTTGCGGATCGCGTTGATGTCCGCGGCGAAGTTCCCCGGCCGCGGACGAGCCTCGACGCCGGCGTCTCCCAGCGCTGCCGTGACCGCCCGGTCGCGCGCCCGCGCGTAGGGCGAGACGTCGCTGGCCCAGTACACCGCCCGCGCCTTCGCCTCGGCGGCGAGCGCCGGGATCTCGCGGCGCGGGTCCCCCTCGCGCACGACCAGCGCACCCCTGCGCTCGCGCAGCGCCCCGTCGACCTCGCGCAGGCACCCGAACAGGAAGGCGGCCCGCGAGGGCGAGGGAAAACGGCCCCCCAGCAGGGCGGGATCGAGGACGAAGACCGGCACCACGTGGTCGTGCTCGCGCACGGCCTCGACGAGCCCGGGATGGTCGTGGACGCGCAGGTCGCGCCGCAGCCAGACGACGGCGGTCGAGGGCATCAGCGTTCGTAGACTAGGTGGATGGCCGCCACGGTCCGAGACTTCCCGCTCTTCCCGCTGGGAATCGTCGCCCTGCCCTCCGAGGTCGTGCCCCTGCACATCTTCGAGGACCGCTACAAGACGATGGTCGGCGAGTGCCTGGAGTCCGACCGGGAGTTCGGGATCGTCTGGCTCTCCGACGACGGCCTGCGGCCCGTCGGCTGCGCGTGCGAGATCACCGAGGTGCTCGAGCGCGCCGACGACGGGCGGATGAACATCCTCAGCCGCGGGACCCGCCCGTTTCGCATCGTCGAGCGCCAGGAGGCGCTCGCCTACCCCGCCGGGGAGATCGAGTTCCTGTCCGACAAGGACGAGGACCTCAACCTCGAGGTCCTCGACGAGGCCCACGAGACCTACGCCGTGCTCGTCGAGCGCGCCACCGACCGCCGGCCCGAGCCGGGCGAGCTCGCCCCGATGGGCGCCTACGACATGGCGGCCACGGTCGACTTCGGCCTCGACGCCAAGCAGGGACTGCTCGACCTGCGCTCCGAGAACGCCCGCCTGCGCCTCATCGTGCGCCTGTTCCGCGCCGCGGCCAAGCGCCTGGACTTCGCCGAGCGCGCTCAGGAGCGCGCTCGCTCCAACGGCAAGGTCCGCTTCAGCTAGCCGTGCGGGGAGTGCGCTCGCGGCCGGGTGCCGGCGCGGGCGAACGGCGGCGATGAGGGGTCGAGGCCGGTCGCCGGCATCGAGTGGACACTCGCCGGTGATCCCAGCCGGGAGGAACTCGTACCGGTGCGAGTTTGTGGCGGCATGCGACATTAAGTTGCACCGATGACCCGCGCCCGAGGCGCCCGAGGCGCTCAGCGCGGCAGCCCGCAGACCCGCTGGGCGATCTCGCGCGACAGCTGCTGGGCGAGGAACATCTCGCGCGTCTGGCCGGGCGAGGAGTCGCTGAACGTGACGGTCCCGGACTCCATCCGCAGGCGGTAGTGGAGGATCGAGCGCCGGCCCGGCGGCAGGCGGCGGTCGTCGAGCGCGGCCTGTTCGAGCTCGCGCTGGATCTGGCGCGCCTGGAGCAGCAGCTTGTCGGGCATCCGCCGCCGTGAGCCGCCGTTGCAGCGCACCAGCCCGTCGTCGATCACCTGGAGGCGCAGGTTCGCGCCCGGCACCGAGCCGGTTCGCGTCAGGTAGAAGAGGTCGGGCGCGCGGGTGCCGCCGCAGCCCGCGAGGGCCGGCGCCGCGGCCAGCGCGGCGAGCAGGAGGAGGGTGCGCTTCACGCCCTCAGACTGACACGACGGCCCCGCCGCGGCGCGGGTCGCCCGCCCCGGCGGGCAGCGAGCCCTGGACGGCCTGGACTCCTCCGAAGAACAGGTTGAGCGCGCGAAAGCGCGCCACGGTGTGGCCGGAGCGCTCGATGGCCTCGAGGTCGATCCCGGGCTCGGCGTAGACCACGCCGTCCTCGAAGTGCACCCGCGGCGCGCGGACCGCCTCCTCCACCGGCATGCCCCGGTCGACCACGTTGACGATCGTCTGGAGGATGGCCGAGCGGATGCGATTGGAGCCCCCGCTGCCCAGGACGAGCTCGGGCGTGCCGTCGTGCATCACGAGCGTCGGGGACATCATGCTGGGCAGGCGGCGCCCCGGCGGATGCCGGTGGAAGCCCAGCGGGTTGAGGTCCTGCTCGCCCAGCATGTTGTTGAGCTGGATGCCGGTCCCCGGGACCATGATCGCGCTGCCCTCGCCGTTCGAGCAGGTGACGCTGCAGGCCCCCCCGTCGGCGTCGACCACGGAGATATGGGTCGTCGAGCCCATGCGCGAGGCCTGGAAGCGCTGGCTGAAGCCCTCGTCGCCCAGCCCCTCGAGGAACTCGGGCGTGCGCTCGGCCTGGGCCGCCTCCATCACGGCGACGATCTCCTCGACGGTCGCCGGCCCGTCCGAGCGCTCGAGCAGCGAGAGGGCGTAGGCGATGAGGATGCCTCCGGCGGAAGGCGGCGGGTTTGTGAGCACGTCGCGGCCGCGGTAGCGGGCCCGCACCGGCTCGCGGGCCACGACGGCGAACGCGGCTAGATCGTCGCGGGTGAGCATCGCCCCCTCCCCGTCCAGGCGGTCGAGGACGGCCTGCGCGATCTCCCCCTCGTAGAACGGGCGGTCTCCCTCGCGCGCCAGCAGCTCGAGCGTCTCGGCCAGCTCGGGGTTGCGAAAGCTCTCGCCCTCCACCAGCGGCCGTCCCTCGGGGGCGTAGAGCGCGCGGCAGTCCGGCGTCGTGTCGTAGATCGGCATGAGGATCTCGACCAGGTAGGCCTGCTCGGGAGTCAGCGCCGCGCCCTCCCGCGCCGCCTCGGCGCCCGGGCCGACCAGCTCTGACAGGGGCATCGAGCCGAATCGGCGCGAGGCCTCCCACAGGCCGGCGGGCACGCCGAAGACGCCGACCGAGGCGGCCCCGACGTTGAAGACCTGCACGGCGTCGCCGAAGGAGACGCTGATCGGCAGCAGCTCGGAGCGCGCGGCGGGGTCGGCGCCGCGCCCGGGCGCCTCGACGAAGAAGTCGAGCAGCACCGGCTCACCGCCGGCCAGGGCGACGAGCATGTACCCGCCGCCGCCCAGGCCGGTCAGGGGCGACTCGGCGGTGAAGGAGACGCAGGCCGCCGCGATGGCGGCGTCCACCGCGTTGCCTCCGGCCCGGAGCACGTCGGCTCCCGCCTGGGCGGTGCGGGGATGGCCGGCGGCGACGACGCCGCCCATGGGTCTGCCTCTCGCGCTCAGCCTCGGGGGATGAACTCCGGGACGTCGAGCTCGTCGACACCCAGGGCCCGGCGGCTCTCGCGCGGGCGCTCGGCGCCGACGGGCTCACGCTCGCGACGCGGCTCGCGCTCACGGCGCGGCTCACGCTCACGCCGGGACTCGGGCTCGCGCTCGCCGCGCACCTCGCGCTCCGCCGTGCGGCGAATCCGCATCTCGCCCGCCGGCTCCGCCAACGAGGGGCGCGACGGCGCCTCGTTGTAGCCGGTGGCCACGACCGTGACCCAGACGGCGTCGTCGAGCTTCTCGTCCACCATGGCGCCGAAGATGATGTTGGCGTCGGGATGGGCGGCCTCGGCGACCGCCTTGGCGGCCTCGTTGACCTCCCACAGGCTCAGGTCGCGCCCGCCGGTGATCGACAGCAGGATCGACCGTGCGCCGTCCATGCTGGTCTCCAGCAGCGGCGAGGCGACGGCCTGCTCCGCGGCGTCGATCGCCCGGCGCTCGCCCGTACCCATGCCGATCCCCAGGAGCGCGTTGCCCGCGTTCTCCATGATCGTCCGCACGTCGGCGAAGTCCAGGTTGATGAGCCCGGGCAGGGTCACCAGGTCGGTGATGCCCTGGACGCCCTGGCGCAGCACGTCGTCGGCCACGCGGAACGCCTCGACCATCGAGGTGCCCTTGTCGAGGACGGAGAGCAGGCGGTTGTTGGGCACGACGACCAGGGTGTCGACGGCCTCGGCCAGCTGCTCGACCCCCTCCTCGCCCTGCTCGCGCCGGCGGGTGCCCTCGAAGCCGAACGGCTTCGTGACGATGCCGACGGTCAGCGCCCCGAGCTCCTTGGCGATGCGCGCCACGACGGGCGCGGCGCCGGTGCCCGTGCCTCCGCCGGCTCCGGCGGTGACGAAGATCATGTCCGCGCCCTTGAGCAGCGCCTTGATCTTGTCGTACTCCTCCATCGCCGCCTGCTTGCCGAGCTCGGGGTTGGAGCCCGAGCCGAGGCCGCGGGTCACGCCGGCGCCGATGTGCAGCGTCACGTGGGCCGCGGACTGCTGGAGGGACTGCAGGTCCGTGTTGATCGCGATGAACTCCACGCCCGACAGCTCCGCCTCGATCATGCGGTTGACGGCGTTGACGCCGGCGCCGCCGACGCCCACGACGCGCAGCACCGGAGACCCCGCACGGCGCGGGGCCGGGGCGTACTCCTCGTCGCGCGAGGGCAGGGGTGGGGGCGCGGCCGCGGCCGGCGCCTCGGCCTCGGCCGCGGGCGCCTCCGAGGACGGGCGCTCGAGGATGTTCTCGGGAATCTCGCTGGAGAAGACGTGGCGCAGCCGCTCGCGCGGAGTCGACACGTGAGGCTCGTCGGCCTCGGGCGTGGCCGGCTCAGCCGCCGGCTCCGGCTCGGGCTCGGGCGCGACCGGCTCGGCGGGCGCCTCGTTGCGCGGCTCCTCCGCGGGCGGCGCATCCTGGGCGGCCGGATCCTTCTCGTCGCCCTCGTCCTCGGTACGGCGGAACAGCGCAGCGAGAGGACCCTCCCGCATGCTCGCGCGCTTACGGCTTTCCATTGAGAACCTCCTCGGCGAGCTGACGGTACGCGGCGGCCGCGGTTCCATCAGGTTCGTACTTGAGCACGGACATTCCCTTCACGGGCGCCTCTGCGAAGCGGACCGTCTTGCGGATGCGCGAGGCGAACACCCGATCGCCGAAGTTCTCCTCGAGGATCTCGATGGCCTCCTTCGCGTGGACCGTACGCGAGTCGACCAGTGTCGGCAAGATCCCTTCGATCTCGATGTTCGGATTGAGGTTCTCGCGGATCATGGCGAGGGTGTTCTGGAGCTGGATCAGCCCGCGCATCGACAGATACTCGCATTGCACGGGGACGATCACCTTGTCGGCGGCCGTCAGGGCGTTGATCGTGAGCAGCCCCAGGCTCGGGGGCGTGTCGATGCAGATGAAGTCGTAGTCCTCCTTGATGGGTCGCAGGGCCTTCTCCAGCGACCGCTCGCGGCCGATCTTCGTCGACATCGCGATCTCGGCTCCGGCCAGGTCGATCGACGAGCAGGCGACGTCGATCTCCCGCTTGCGGATGATCTCGCGCATCGAGATCTGGTGGACGAGGACGTCGTACATCGACTTCTCGACGGTGTCGGGGTCGATGCCCTGCGACATGGTCAGGTTGCCCTGTGGATCCATGTCGACGCACAGGACACGATGCCCCTTCTCCGCGAAGGCGACGGCGACGTTCAAAGTGGTGGTGGTCTTGGCGACGCCGCCCTTCTGGTTGGCGAACGCGATGACCTTGCAGTGCTCAGTCACAGGACGCTCCGATGCACCTCGGGAAACCCATTGGCTTCCCGTTATTCGCAACCACCGTGGCTAATCCTTCCCGCGTATACCCTGCCGTTGTCCTATGGGGGATCTGCTGGACAAGCGCCTGCTCTTCGTGACGGGCAAGGGAGGCGTCGGGAAATCGACGGTCGCGGCCGCCCTCGGACTGGCCGCGGCGCGCCGGGGACGCCGGACGATCGTCGCCGAGGTCTCCCATCAGGACCGCATCGCGCGGGCGTTCTCGGCCCAGGACAGCCACTTCGCCGAGGTCGAGCTGGCCGACGGCCTGTGGACGATCTCGCTCGATCCCCAGCACGCGCTGGAGGAGTACCTGCGCATCCAGATCCGGGTGCGCCCGATGGCCGACCTGCTCTCGGGAAGCAAGATGTTCCAGTACTTCGCGGTGGCCACACCGGGCATGAGCGAGCTGGTGACCATGGGCAAGGTGTGGGAGCTGACGCAGCCCCGAGCGGCGCACCAAGGGCGCCGACCGCTACGACCTCGTGATCGTCGACGCGCCGGCCACCGGCCACGGCGTCGGGATGCTCACCGCGCCGCGCACGTTCGCGAACGTCGCCCGCGTCGGTCCCATCGCCAGCCAGGGCCGGGCGATCCACGACACGATCACCGACTCGCGCCACACGGGAGTGGTCGCCGTCGCGCTGCCCGAGGAGATGCCGGTGAACGAGACGCTGATGCTTCGCGACACGCTGCGCTCCGAGCTGCACCTCAAGCTCGACCGCATCGTGATCAACGGCCTGTACCCGGAACGCTTCGGGCCGCGCCACCGCTCCACGCTGGCCCGAGCCCTGGAGGGCGCCGGCACGCCGGCCCAGCGGGCGGCGCTGCGCGCCGCGCTGTCCGAGCACGCCCGCGCCCGGGGCCAGCGCGAGCAGCTCGCCCGGCTGGAGGAGGCCACCGGCCAGGAGCCGGCGCGTCTGCCCTTCGTCTTCCGGCCCGAGCTGGGGCCCGAGGAGTTCGAGTCGCTCTCGCGCACGCTGGAGGAGGAGCTGTGAACGTCGGCGAGGTGCTGGCGGACCGGCGCGTGTGCATCTGCGGCGGCTCGGGAGGCGTGGGCAAGACGACGATCGTCGGCGGCGATCGCCATGGGGATGGCGGCCGAGGGGCGCAAGGTGGCCGTGGTGACGATCGACCCGGCCAAGCGCCTGGCCAACTCGCTGGGCCTGGAGGAGCTGGGCAACGAGCCGCGGCTCGTCGACCCGGCGCTGTTCGAGGCCGCCGGCGTGGAGATGAAGGGCGAGCTGTGGGCGATGATGCTCGACGCCAAGCGCACCTTCGACGAGGTGATCGGCCGACTGGCGCCGGACGAGAGCACGCGCGACGAGATCCTCGCCAACCGCATCTACCAGGAGCTCTCGAGCGCCGTGGCCGGCTCCCAGGAGTTCACGGCGATGAGCCAAGCTCTACGACCTCGATCGCGACCACGACTTCGACCTGCTCGTGCTCGACACGCCGCCCTCGCGCAACGCGCTGGACTTCCTCGACGCCCCCGACCGCCTGACGCAGTTCCTCGAGGGCCGGGCGCTGCAGGTGTTCCTGCGGCCCGCCGGGCTGGCCGGCCGGATCGTCGGCCGCGGCACCGGCGTCGTCTTCTGGGTGCTCAAGCGGGTGACCGGCATGGACCTCCTGCAGGACCTCTCCGTCTTCTTCCGCTCGCTGGGCGGCATGATCGACGGGTTCAAGGAGCGCGCCGAGCAGGTCAACGCGCTGCTCGCCGACAAGCAGACGACCTTCCTGCTCGTCACCTCTCCCGAGCGCGAGCCGATCGAGGAGGCGATCTTCTTCTGGCGCAAGCTCAAGGCGGCGCGCATGCCGTTCGGCGGAGTGATCGTCAACCGCGTCCACCACGACGTGGCGCCCGACGCCGACGCCGAGGAGGTGGCGGAGTCGCTGGAGGAGGAGCTGGGGCCCAAGCTCGCCGCCAAGGTGGCCGAGAACTTCCGCGACTACCACGTGCTCGCGCGCCGCGACGAGGCCAACATCGAGCGGCTGGCGCGAAAGCTGGCGACGAGCGCCGGGTCGTGCTCCTGCCCTACCTCGACGAGGACGTGCACGACCTCGAGGGCCTCGCGCGCATCCACCGCTTCCTGTTCGCCTCGGAGTCCGAGCGCCAGAAGCTGCTCAGCGAGACCGTCGCCTAGAACTCGAGCTCGTCGAAGAAGACGGTCTGCTGCTCGGTGATCGGCCGGGCGTCGGCCGCACGGTGGGTCTCGGTGACTGTGGGCTCGACCTCGGGCGGCTCGAGCGGCTCGACGATGACGCCCTGGGGAGGATCGGGCTCGGGCGCGGGCTCCGCGGGCTCGGGCTCCAGCGGTTCGGGCTCGGCCTCCTCGGCGAGCGCGCCGGCCAGGATCTCGTCGGCCACGCCGACGAGGTCGGGGTCGAGGTGCCCGCACAGGACGTCGCGCAGCAGCGCGCGCAGGTGGTGCGACGTGTCCGCGACGAGCGCCGAGACGTCCGTCACCGCCGGGTCGAGGCCGGCGATCACCCCGCGCTCCAAGGAGATGGCGTGGGCGGTGCGCTCGGCCAGGGCCGCGCGCTGCTCGGGCGTCGCGCAGATCGCGGCCAGGCGCTGCGCCAGGCGTCCGCTGCCCGGGCCCTCGGGCTCGAGCAGGGCTCGCAGGGCCAGGAGGTGGTCGGTCAGGGTCTCCAGCGGGGCGGCGCGCTCGCAGCCCATCTCGAAGCGCCGCAGCGCCCAGCCGATCTCGCCGTGGGCGTCGCCGGCCCGCCGGGCCACCAGGTTGCAGAACCCGCGCAGCTCGTCCTCCTCCTCCGCCGCCACCCGGTAGGGCGCACCGCGGGGCACGCCGCCGCCCAGGCCCAGGGCCACGAGCTGGAAGGGGCCGGCGTCCGAGCGGGCCCAGGCCGCGGAGCCGAGCGAGAACCCGCCCGCGTCGACGAGCCGCAGCGCGGTGAGCAGGCCGCCGAAGCGGGCCCGCGCCTCCTCGAGCGGCGGCGGATCGCCGGGCGAGCCCTCGGTCGTCAGCACCGCGAGCACGTTGGGCTCGGGCGACGGGACGGGGCTCGACCACACCGCCTCGCGCGGCGCTCCGTCGACCGTGTCCCCGCGCGCCAGCACCAGGCCGTCGGCCAGCGGCACCTCGTCGGAGTCCAGATGCAGGCCATGGACGGCCACGATCACGTCGGCCAGGGCGCGGCTCTCGTAGAGCGCGCCCTCCATCTCGCCGTAGGCGCGCGAGAAGCGCTCGGCCGAGAACTCGAACTCGCTGGCCTCGTGGAACACCGAGCTCAGGAAGGAGCGCAGCGCCGCGTCCGCGCGCTCGCCCAGGTCCTGGGGGATCCGAGGCTCGCCGCGCAGCCGCAGGTAGGCGTCGACGCCGTTCTGTCCCTCCAGCGCGTGGCGGGCCGGGGCGTAGGTGGGCAGCCGGCCGAGAACGCCCAGGCGCTCGTGGATGAAGTGGCCGGTCAGCGGCCGGTAGCAGTAGAGCGGGGCGTTGGCCCCGGGCGACTCGATGACCTCGAAGGGGATCTCGGCGCCGTTGGTGGCGTCGGCCTCCAGCTGGAAGGCCGCCTGCTCGGTGAAGTCGCGCAGCGACTGGTGGAGGACGCGGTTGCGCATGCCGGGAGCGTTCGCCGCTCCCGCCGCGCTTCCTTCCGCCGCGGTGTCTCAGGCGGCGGCGACGGCCGGCTCGGACGACTCGTCCGCGGCCGGGGTGCAGAGGCCGTCGTCGTTGAGCCAGCGCCGGCCGTAGGCGCGCATGTCCTCGATCAGCGGCGCGAGCGCGCGGCCCTTCTCGGTGAGCGCGTACTCGACGCGCGGCGGCACCTCGGGGAACGTGCGCCGCTCGACGATGCCCTCCTCCTCGAGCGCGCGCAGGCGCAGGGACAGCGTGCGAGGGCTGATGCCCTTGAGCGAGCGCTCGAGCTCGCAGAAGCGCGAGCGGCCCTCGGCGAGGTCTCGGATGACGAGCAGCGTCCACTTCCCGCAGACGATCTCGGCCGTACGACAGACGGGGCAATTGTCGTTTGCAGCCGACATCCACCCCTCAGGGTAGCGCAAGCTTCAGGAAATGAAGTGGGCGGACGGCGCGAGCGCGGGCCCGGGCGCCGGGCGCGGGCGAACTGCGGCGATGAGGCTGTCGGTCCGATCGCCGCGACAAACCCGCACCGGTGCGCCTTACTCGCGCATAGCGCCAGTCCGACGCACCGGTGCGACTTTCGCCCCCGGTGCCGCGACCTCTGTCAGCCGCCCAGGAGGTTGCCCAGCGCCCCGCCGGCGCCGCCGCTGCCACCCGAGCGCCGGTCACCGTGACGCGGCCCTCGGAGGGCTGCACGAGCACCCAGCCCTGGCCCGGGAAGGCCAGCTGGACGGACTCGCCCGAGCCCTTGCCGATGAGGTTCTTGACCTTGAAGTCGGTCTTCATCGACGTCGTCACGCCCGAGGACCACGTGATCGCCGCCTGGGCGTCGGCGAACGTCGGCGCCGAGGCCACGTTGAGCAGCACGGGGGGCCCGTCGGAGAGGATCGCCACCCAGCCCGTGCCCTTGAGCGGCATGTTGTACAGGCCGCCGCCCATCATGCCGCTGGCGCCCTGGACCCGCTCGATGTCCCAGTCGATCCCGGAGTCGAAGGCCAGCACGTTGGGCCCGTTGACCGTGATCTAGTCGTTCTCGAGGTAGATGAGGTGGATGTCCTGGGCCGTGTCGGCCAGGAACACCTCGCCGCTCCCGTTGATCTTCATGAGCGACTGGCCCTCGCCGGTGACGGCCTTCTTGAGCATTCGGCTCATCCCGCCCGAGCCGGCGTGCTCGAAGGTGACCTCGCCCTGGTAGGCGACCATCGACCCGAGCTTGGCCTGGATCGTGACCTGGTTGAGCTCGACCTTCAGCAGCTTGGAGTTCTGGAGGGAGAAGGCGTCCGAGGTCTCGACTTCGTTGAACTGCGCGAGCGTGGTCTGCACCTGACGGGGTTCCTTTCTGGATCAGCGGGGGCGCCGGGAACTGAATCTGACGGGCGCGCCCCGACCCGTCAAGGGGTGCCGGAGAAGACGGGCGCGGGAGTGTTCCCGTTGCCCGCCGGAGCGTCGCCGGTGACCTCGGTGAGGTCGTTCATCGTGGTCGAGCGGCGGCCGTCGGCGGCGACGAGGAGCTTGAAGTCGTGCGGGTGGGTGGCCGTGCGCAGCGCGGTCTCCATCGAGATCCGGCCGGCCTGGAGGTGGGAGAGCAGCGCCTGGTCGAAGGTCTGCATCCCGTAGTACTCGCCCTCGTCGATCACCTCGTGCAGGCGCGACGTCTGCTTGGGGTCGGTGATCATGTCCTTGACGCGGCCGGTCATGCGCAGGATCTCGCACACGGCCACGCGCCCGTCCCCGTGCAGGTTGGGCACGAGGCGCTGGGAGACGACGCCCTTGAGCGTGCCGGCGATCATGGCCCGGGCCTGCTGCTGCTGATGGGGCGGGAAGAAATCGAGCAGGCGGTTGATGGACTCCGTGGCGTCCACCGTGTGGACGGTGGAGAGCACGAGGTGGCCGGTCTCGGCGGCGGACAGCGCCGTGTGGACCGTCTCCTCGTCGCGCATCTCGCCGATGAGGATCACGTCGGGGTCCTGGCGCAGGACGCGCCGCAGCGCCCGGTTGAAGGACTCGGTGTCGAAGCCGACCTCGCGCTGGTTGATGATCGACTTCTTGTCGCGGTGCAGGTACTCGATCGGGTCCTCGATCGTGACGATGTGCTTGGCGCGGGTCTGGTTGATGTGGTCGACGATCGCGGCCAGCGTCGTCGACTTGCCCGAGCCGGTGGTGCCGGTGACCAGCACGATCCCGCGCTCCTCCTCGGCCAGCTCGCTGATGACCGGCGGCAGGTCGAGGTCGGCGACCGAGCGGATCGAGAACGGGATGGCGCGGCAGACGATCGAGACCGAGCCGCGCTGGCGGAAGGCGTTGACGCGGAAGCGCGCCAGCCCCTGGATCGCATAGGCGAAGTCGACCTCGCCCTCCTCGTCGAACTCGTCGAGCAGGTGCGGGTCCTTGACCATGTGGCGCATGGCCTCGTTCGGTGTCCTCGGGCGTCACGGGCTCCTGGCCCTCGATCGAGCTCAGCTCCCCGTGGACGCGCACCAGCGGAGGCAGGGGAACCTTCAGGTGGAGGTCGGAGCCCTCGACCTGGATGAGATGGTGCAGACGAGCGTCGACGTCGAACATCGCATTCACCCCATCGGCGGGCGCACCCATCAGCCTTTAGTCGTCTGGACGGACGATGGACGGCGCCCCCACAACGACCGAGGGGCGCCCGAAGGCGCCCCTCGTGAAGCGGTCCCGGCCCCGTGGGCCAGATCAGGCGACGTCGCGGAGCTTCTGGGCCTCCGCGAGCGACTGCAGCTTCTTCAGCGACTGGTTCTCGATCTGCCGGATGCGCTCGCGCGTGACGTTGAACGTCCGCCCGACCTCGTCGAGCGTGCGCGGGTGCTCTCCGCCCAGGCCGTAGCGGAGCTCGAGCACGCGCCGCTCGCGGTAGGAGAGGTTCTCGAGCGCCTCGCGCAGAGCTTCCTTGGTCAGGATCTCCGCGGCACGCTCGTACGGCGACTCGGCGCGCTCATCGGCGATGAACTGGCCGAACTCCGACTCCTCCTCGTCGCCGACGGGCTTCTCCAGCGACACCGGCGCCTGCGCCGAGCGCTTGATCGAGTCGACCTCCTCGGGCTCGATGCCCGTGACCTCGGCGATCTCGTCGGCGGTGGGCTCGCGACCCAGCTCGGTGACGAGCTTGCGCTCGGCCCGGCCGATCTTGTTGAGCTTCTCCACGACGTGAACGGGGATCCGGATGGTGCGCGCCTTGTCGGCGAGCGCTCGGGCGATTGCCTGGCGGATCCACCATGTCGCGTACGTCGAGAACTTGAATCCCTTGCGGTAGTCGAACTTCTCCGCCGCGCGAACGAGACCGAGTGTGCCCTCCTGGATCAGATCGAGGAAGGGCAGGCCCTGGTTGCGGTAGTTCTTCGCGATGGAGACGACGAGCCGCAGGTTGGACTCGACCATCTTCTGCTTGGCGTCGAGATCTCCGCGCTCGATGCGCTTGGCGAGATCGACCTCCTCCTGGGCGGTCAGCAGCCGGACCTTGCCGATGTCCTTCAGGAACAGCTGAAGGGAGTCGGTGGTCATGTCCGGCTTGAGATCCAGCGGGGTCTTCGCACGGCGCCGGCCACGCTTGTCCGGTGCGCGCTCGACCTCGTTGGCCGCCGCGAGGGCAGGGTCGACGTCGTCGACCAGCTCGATCTCGGAGCGCTCGAGGAAGCCCTTGAGCTCCTCGACGTCGCCCTCGTCCAGATCGAGCTCGGAGACCGCACTGTCGATCTCGGTGTGCGTGAGCACGCCGAGCTGAGAGCCCTTGAGGATCAGGCCCTTGACCTCTTCGAGTTCTTGCAGTTCCGCTACTGACATCACTTTCCGTTTCTCAGCCGCAGCGCGCCTCAAACGCGCCGGCGACCGTCTCGTGAGGGTGGCGGCTGGGACCCAGTCCGCCCCACTCAAACATACGTTCCTATGTTAGTGCTTCACTTTTTGAAGTCAACCAGGGGTCCCTGCATTTCCCGGCTGTCTTCGGACCTCTGCGCCCTGTTCTCTCTACGTGGAACGTCGCAGTTCGTTTCAAGTTGCGCACTGACTGCGCCCGGTGCCCCACGCATCGGCAGCCTGCCCCGCCCGCTTGAAGCGCAACCCCGGTCTTTGCGCCATGATGTGAACGCGATGACCGACCCCGACGAGCGCGACAGCCCGGACGTCCTCAAGAGCCTACCCGCACGGCGTCCGCAAAGACGCAGTGCACGGCGAGATGCAGGCGGGGCCACGCCCCGGGCGCCGAAGGCCGCGGCGCCCAAGCCGCGCCCGCCGCGGGCGAAGAAGCCGCCGGCCCCCGCACGCAAGCCGGCGCCCGCCGCGCGGGCGGCCAAGCCCGAGGACAGCTCGACGGCCCGCCGCCCCGCCGGAGTGCGGCCGTCGGCGGCCACGAACGCCGCCGCCTCGACCCCGGGGCGGCGCCCGGCGCAGCCGCCCGAGGGCATCGAGCTCGTCGGCACGGCGATCCAGGCCGCCGGCGAGCTCGCCCAGCTGGGCCTCACTCTCGGGACCAAGGCCCTGCGCGGGGCCGTCTCGCGCCTGCCGCGGCCCTGAGGCGGCGCCGGCGGCGTCTTCCGTCGCCGGTTTACGTATACTGCCCCGCTTCCAGCCGAGCCGGTGACGTCTCAGGACGCGCCGGGCGGGGGACCCACTGCGGGCCAGCCATGGTCCGCCGGGGCGAATCGGCGCATGTTTGCGCCGTAGCGCCGTTCAGGCGCGAGCCCGTCAGCTCACCCCGTAGGCCGGAGATGCCACACAACGGAATCTTTGATGCCGCGTATCGCGACAACACTTGCCGCCGTGCTCGCCCTGAGCGCCGCCGCCGCCGTGCCCGCCTCGGCGGGCACCGTCGCCGGGGGCACCTCTCCCGACGCCGGCGGCACGCCGACGGGGACCGGGGCCCGGGGCGGATCCGCGCCCACCGCCAACGGCGCCCTGCGCGCGGGCCGCGCCGCCCTGCTCGGGCGCTGGCAGCGCGCCGCCGGGACGCTGGATGGCGCCGGCCGCGGGACGCGCGTCGTCCTCCAGCGCAGCACCGGCTCGGGCTGGACGAAGGTGGGACACGGCACGACCGGCTCCGGCGGCCGCTTCTCCGTGCGCTGGCGCCCCGATCGGATCGGGCGCTTCACGCTGCGGGCCATCGCCTCCTCCAGCCGCGGATCGGCGTCGGTCGCCGACACCCCGCCCAGCGCCGCCACGACGGTCTACAGCGCGCAGAAGGCCACGCAGTACGGCGAGGGCTCCTACGGCTCGCGCACCGCCTGCGGCACGATCCTTCGCTCCACCACGCTCGGCGTCGCTCACAAGACCCTTCCGTGCGGCACGCTCGTCGAGTTCTACTACCACGGCAAGACCCTGCGGGTGCCCGTGATCGACCGCGGGCCCTACGCCAACGGCGCGTCCTGGGACCTCACCAATGCCGCGGCGGCCAAGCTCGGCTTCAACGGCCTGGACTTCGTCGGCTCGATGCGCGTCGGCCGAGTCAGCCTCTCCAAGGGCTAGCGCCGGCTAGGGCACGAGCCGCGGGCCGTTGGCCGCGGGCTCGTCGATGTCGAACGCCATACGCACCCCCGCGGCGCGGGCGGCGTAGACGCTCTCCTCCGCCTGATCGGTCAGCTCGCCGCTCGTACGCCCGTCGTCCGGGTACAGGGCGACCCCGATCGAGGCGGTCAGCGGAGTGCCGTGCGACGACGCCGCACCCTCGATGGCGCCGGCCACCCGCCTGGCCAGCGACGAGGCGCCGTCTCGGCCCGACTCCGGGGCGATGATCCACATGCGCCCGTCGTCCTCGTGGGCCAGCAGGTCGCTGCGCCGCACGCAGCCGCGCACCGCGCGGCCGACGCGCGCGAACATCTCGCGGGCTCCCTCGGGGCCCTCGGCCAGGCGCAGGCGCTCGGCGCCGTCGAGCTCGACCAGCAGCAGGGCGAACCGCCCGCCCTGGGCCACCTGGCGCTCCAGGGCGGCCACCCACAGCGGAGCTCCGGACGGCGCCGGAGCGGAGGGCGCGCGCCGCGGCGGCGCGGAAGGCCGGCGCGGGTTCGGGCTCGGGCGCCTCGGCCGCCTCCGGCGCCGGTGCCTCCAGGGCGCGGGAAACATCCGCCGGCGCGGCCAGCGCGTCGGCGGCGATCCGGGCGCAGACATGGGCCAGCCGGTCAGACAGGTCCCCCAGCACGCCCGCGTCGGCGGCGAGCGAGCTCGGCGGCGGCCGCCTCGCGCACGGCGCGGCGCAGGGCCTCCGCGGCGGCGACGGCCGCCGGGCCGTCGGGCGCGCCGGAGAGGCGCACGAGCCCGTCCGGCGCCGGCGGGGACGCCGGATCGAGGAGCGTCGCGAGGCTCGCGTCGGAGCGCACCGCCTCGAGAACCGCCGCGCAGAAGGCCGGGCCGTCCTGGGCCATCGCCTCCACCGGAACCGCCGGCGCCCGGGCCAGCGGAGCGGACCCCAGCAGGGCCAGCAGCCAGCGGCGCGCCACGTCGTCCGGTCGGGCGGCGAGCGCCTCGACGACCGGATCGGCGACTGGTCGCGGAGCGCCGGGGACGCGCGGGTCGAGCATGGCGGCGATCATCGCAGCGTCCGGGGACGGCCCGAGCCGCCAAGGCGACACAATGCCCGCAGTGTCCGAGAAACCCCTGCTGCGTTTGGCCGAGGCCCGGGAGATCGTCGTGGCGGCCGCCGCGCCGCCGCTTCCGGCCGCCCCGGTGGCCGTGATCGACTCGGCCGGTCTCGTGCTGGCCGAGGACGTCCGCGCGGCCGCCGACGTGCCGGGATTCGCCAACTCGGCCATGGACGGATTCGCGATCAGGTCGGGCCCCGAGGGCCGGGAGCTGCGGATCACGGACGAGTCACGCGCCGGGCGCCCCGCCACGTCGGCGCTGGGCGAGGGCGAGGCGATCCGGATCTCCACCGGCGCGCCCGTGCCCGCCGGCGCCGACGCCGTGATCCCGGTCGAGAACGTCGAGGAGCGCGACGGCGCGATCGTGGCGCGCCGCGAGACCGCGCCCCACGCGAACCTGCGCGACCCGGGCGAGGACATGGGGGCGGGCGAGACGGTCCTGCGGGCCGGGACCACCCTGGGGCCCGCGGCGCTCGCGGTCGCCGTCGCCGCCGGGCGGGCGCAGCTGACCTGCGCGCCCCGGCCCCGGGTAACGGTGCTGGCCACCGGCGACGAGCTGGCGCCCGCGGGCGCGCCGCTCGGGCCGGGCCAGATCCACAACTCCAACGCGCCCGCGCTGGCCCGGCTCAGCGTCGAAGCCGGGGCCCGGGCCGTGCGCACGGGCGAGGTGCCCGACGACCGGGCCGCGACCGAGGAGGCCCTGGTCGCGGCGTTGGAGGAATCCGATGTCGTGATCCTGTCCGGCGGCGTCTCGGTCGGGCCCCACGACCACGTCAAGCCGGCGCTGGCGAGCCTGAGCGTGGAGGAGCGCTTTTGGCGGGTCGCGCTCAAGCCGGGCAAGCCCGTGTGGTTCGGCACGCGCGGGGACACACTCGTCCTCGGCCTGCCCGGCAACCCGGTGTCGGCCTTCGTGTGCTTCGTCCTCTTCGCGCGCCCCGCGCTGCGCGCCCTCCAGGGCGCCGAGCCCCTCCCCCCGGCGCTCACCGCGCTGCTCGAGCACGACCAGCCCCGCAATCCCTCCCGCGAGGAGGCCGTACGGGTGAGGCTGCGCACCGACGCGCAGGGCCGCCTGCTCGCCGATTCCACGGGCGCCCAGGACTCGCATCTGCTCTCGTCGCTGCTGGGCGCCGACGCGCTCGCTCTCGTTCCCCCCGCCCCGGAGCCGCTGCCCGCCGGGTCGCCGGTGGCGGTCGAGCGGATCTGAACCGGCCCCGGCGTGAAATGCTGGGGCCATGTCGGCCTGGGTGATCGCGGGAATCGCCGTCGCCGCGCTGGTCGTGGCCCGCGCGGGGCTCGCCCTGCTGCGACACCGGCGCCACCCGGTGGTGGCGCAGGCGAAGATCGTCACGGCGGACGAGCACACCGAGATCGACCGCCGCGGGGCGGTGCGCTCGGTCCAGGCCGCCGACCTGACGATGCCCGCCGACCGGCTCGACGAGATCTGGACGCCGATGCACCTGGAGCGCCTCGCCCGCACCTACTGGCGCTTCCTCTCGCGCTGCACATTCGGCCTCATCCGAGTCGCCTATACGCCGGCCGAGCGCTTCGTCGTGCTGCTCACGCGGCCCTTCGTCCTCCTGCGCTTCAAGGCGCCCGAGTACGAGATGGACGACGACCGCGGCGTGGTGCGCTGGCGCATCGAGCGCGGCCTGCTCGTGGCCAGCGCCGGGCGCGAGGGCGACGGCTACCTCCAGGTGGCGCTCCGGCGCAGCGAGGCCGACGAGAACGGCGTCGCCGTGCTCCACGTCGAGGTGGAGGTGTCGAGCTTCTACCCCATGATCGCGTCGCGCTTCTCGCGCTTCGTCTACTCGAACACGCAGTCGCGAATCCACGTGATCGTCACCCACGGCTTCCTGCGCTCGCTCACGCGGCTGGACCTGGCCGAGTCGCGCGTCGGGCGCTTCGCGGGCGGCGAGGGCGGCGACGCGTCCGCGTCTATCCGTACAGCTGCCCGCCGGTGACCTCGCGCAGCTTGCGCCGGTCGTGGCGGGCGTGGATGCGGCGGACGGTCCCCGAGCGCGAGCGCATGACGATGGACTCCGTCGTGGCGTGGTCGCCACGGCCCTCGTAGCGCACGCCCTCGAGCACGTCGCCGTCGGTGACGCCGGTGGCGGAGAAGAACACGTCGTCGCCGGCCACGAGGTCGTCGACGCGCAGGAGGCGGTCGAGGTCGTAGCCGGCGTCCACGGCGGCGCGGCGCTCCTCGTCGTCGCGCGGCCATAGACGGCCTACCAGCTGGCCGCCGATCGCCTTGATCCCGGCCGCCGCCAGGACGCCCTCCGGCGTGCCGCCGATGCCCCACAGGAGGTCCACCGGGGTGTTGTCGCTCACGGCCATGAGCGCGGCCGAGACGTCACCGTCGGTGATGAGCCGTACGCGGGCCCCGGCCTCGCGGATCGCCTCGATGCCCTCCCGATGGCGCGGGCGGTCGAGCACGACGACCATCACGTCGCGGACGTCGATGCCCTTGCGCTCGGCGACCAGGTTGACGGTCTCGCCGAGCGGGCGGTCGAGGTCGAGCAGGTCGGCCACCTCCGAGCCGCCGGCGATCTTCTCCATGTAGACGATCGGGCCCGGATCGAACATGGTGCCGCGCGGCGCCAGCGCGATGACCGCCAGTGCGCTGGGCATCCCCAGCGCGGTGAGCCGGGTGCCCTCGAGCGGATCGACGGCGATGTCGACCTCCGGGGGCGAGCCGTCGCCGATCTGCTCGCCGTTGTAGAGCATGGGCGCCTCGTCCTTCTCCCCCTCGCCGATGACGACGAGGCCGTCCATGCTCACGCTCTCAAGCATCAGGCGCATCGCGTCGACGGCCGCCTGGTCGGCGGCCTCCTTGTCGCCCATCCCGATCAGGCGTGCGGCGGCCAGCGCCGCGTACTCGGTCACGCGGACCAGCTCGAGGGCCAGGTTGCGATCCGGCCGGCGTCCTGTCGTCTCGGCGCTCAAAGCGTGCCGGGGGGCTTGCGCTTGACCTCGGTCTCCTGCTGGCGCATCACCGAGCCGACGAGCATGAGGATCGCGCCGAGGGCCGCCAGGAACCAGCCCCACTTCAGGGAGATGGCGCTCGCCGGGTCGCCGGGGCGGTCGATGAGGCCCTCGTAGAAGATCAGGCCGATGGCGGCGATCGCCACGACGGACGTGACCTGCCCGCGCGGCCAGGAGAGCTGATGCTCACGCACGATGATCCAGGCGAGGATGAACGGCGCGACCCCGGCGGCGAGCAGGAGGAACCGCAGGATGTTGTGCGCCTGCCAGGCGGATACCGTGCCCTTGGTGTGGGGAGCCAAGCCCGGCAGGTTGCCGAGGACGCTCGTGCACTCGTACCACGGGCAGAAGACGGAGATGGCGAGAAGCAGGCCGCCGACCATGGCGATCCACTCCCCCCGGTGCAGGTTGGAAGGGTTCACCCGCCCGACCCTATAGATCGCCCTCTCGCCGTGGCAACCGGATACGGTCCGCTCCATGGCCACCGCCCCGGAGCTGACCGCCCGCGACGAGGGCTTCCACGAGCCCGGGCCCGAGCCCCAGTGGTCGGACTCGCTGTACTTCGGCGGCGGCGACGGGCGGGGGACGGCCTTCTACTCGCGCATCGGACGCCGTCCCAACGAGGGGCGCATCGAGGGCGCGCTGGGCATCTGGCTCGACGACGGGCGCTTCGTGCTGGCCTTCGGGCGCGACGCCGACCGCGACGAGATCGAGTGCGGCCCGGTGAGCTACGAGTGCGGCCTGCCGTTCGAGATGTGGCGCGTGCGCGTCCACGGCACCGGCCGGGCATTCGCCCGCGCGGAGGACGTCGCCCTGGCCCGCGACTCCTACGAGGAGGTCGAGCTGGGCGGCGAGGTGCGCTTCTGCGCCTGGACCGATCCCTTCTCCTTCGCCTCCGGGCTGACCGACGGAGTGGCCTCGCGCCACTACGAGCAGCCGGGCTCGATCGCCGGGGTCCTGACCGTCGGCGACCGCCGGGTCCCGCTCGCGGGCGCCGGGATGCGCGACCACTCGTGGGGCGTGCGCGACTGGCAGGGCGTCCCCTACTGGCGCTGGTTCGGGATGCTCGCCGACCCGGACAACTTCCTGATGGTCAACAACGTCGGCACCGCCGACGGCGGCGAGACGGCGGGCGGCTTCCTGATGAAGGACGGGGTGCTCGCCCCGATCGTGGCCTGCGAGACCGAATCGGAGCTCGACCCCCAGCTCGGCTGCCAGCGCCGCTTCACGGCGCACGCCACGGACGACCTGGGGCGCGAGGCGCGCCTGGAGGGCGAGGCCGTGAGCGTGGCCCCGCTGCGCCAGCGCCGCGACGGGCGCCTGACCCTGGTCAACGAGGGCCTCACCCGCCTGCGCTGGGACGGCCGCGAGGGCTACGGGATCTCCGAGTACCTGATCCAGCACGAGGACGATGGCTGACCCGCGCTGGGGCCTGACGCTGCCCTTCCCGGGCGTGTCCCTGCACGACCACGCGGCGCTCCTGGCGCGCGCGGAGGCCGCGGGCTACGACGACGCCTGGTCGGGCGAGACGGCCAACGGCTTCGACGGCTTCACCCCGCTCGCCGTGGCCGCCACGGCGACCGAGCGCATGCGCTTGGTGACGGGCATCGTCAACCCATTCACGCGCGGCCCGGGCCTGCTGGCGCAGAGCGCGGCGGCGATGCAGGACCTCTCGAACGGGCGCTTCGTGCTCGGCCTGGGCGCGTCGTCCAACGTGATCGTCGAGCGCTTCAACGACATCCCGTTCGAGAAGCCGCTCAGCCGGGTGCGCGAGGCCGTCGAGCGGCTGCGCCCGGTGCTGTCGGTCCCGGCCGAGAAGGGCTTCGGGGGCCTGCGGCTGGAGACCCCGGTGGCCGAGCCCGTGCCGATCGTCCTGGCCGCGCTGCGCGAGCGGATGGTGCGCCTGGCCGGGGAGATCGCCGACGGCGTGTTCTCCAACTTCCTGCCGCTCTCGGGCGCCGAGAGGGTCGTGGCGACGGCGCGCGAGGCCGGGGGCGCGGACTTCGAGATCGCCTGCCGCTTCTTCCTGCTCTCCGAGGAGGCCCTCCCGCTGGCCCGCGTGATGTTCGCCAACTACGGCTCGGTGGGCGTGTACGCGGACTTCTTCCGCGAGCTGGGCTGGGGGGAGGCGCTCGACCCGATGGTCGAGGCCTACAGGTCGGGCGACCGCCAGGCCGCGATCGAGCGGGTGCCCGAGGACCTGATGCGCGAGATCTTCGTGATCGGCTCGCCCGAGGCGCAGAAGGAGCGCCTGGCGCAGTACGAGGCGGCCGGGATCACCACGTTCGTCCTCACCCCGATCGCCGGGCCCGACGACCTGCCGGGCCTGATCGACGCGCTGGCGCGCTAGGGCGTCAGCGGCGGGATCCCGAAGCGGGCGGTGTTGATCTCCCCGGCCGTGCGCCGCTCCAGGCGGGCGCGGCCGTGGACGGCTCGCCGGCCGATCGTGCCGCTGACGCGGCCCGAGGACGAGAACACGAGCTTGGCCGACACGGCGCCCGAGAGGGTCAGGCGCGCCGGCCCGCGGCGCGGCACCGTCCCGCCCACCTTCAGGCCGCGCACGTACTGGTAGCCGGCAAGGCTGAGGCGGGATCCCGGCCGGCTGTAGCTGCCTCCGTACAGCCCTCCCCCCGCGGTGCGGCCGTCGAGATTGAAGATCCCGGCGTCGGCCTGGTCCAGCGCGTCGTCGACGGTGGCCAGCGCGGCCTTCACCGGGCCGCCGGCCGCCCGCACCGAGCGCGGGGGCAGCGGGCGCGGGGCGTAGGGATCGGGCGCCCTCCGGCAGCCCGCCGCGTGCCCGCCCGCCAGGAACGCCCCGACGGCGCGGCGCGCACAGCCCGTGGTGTCCCCCTGCAGCGTGGCGTGCCCGACGTTGGGCACCTCCAAGACCTGCGAGCCGGGGAGCGACGCGGCCGCCTCGTCGGCGTTCTCGCGCGGCGTGCGCAGGTCGGCCTCTCCGGTCAGCACCAGGGCGGGCACCGCCGGCAGCGGCCCGCCGAAGTCCGGGGGCGAGGACCGGGCGGGCCAGTACGCGCAGTCGGAGGCGAAGCTGTCCAGGAAGGCGAGATCCCGGCCCAGCGGCGCGAAGGCGGACGCGGGAAGGGCGTTCAGGGCGGCCCGCGCCTGGGCGACGCGCTGCTCCGTCGAGGCGGTGCGATCCCACGGGAATCCCTTCTCTTCGCACGAGGTGACCTCGAGGATGGTCCGGTTTCCGATGCCGGGCTTGCCCGTCGCCGCCGGGCCCTGCCCGGCGACCAGGCGGGCGAGGAGCGCCGGGCTCCCATGACGCGCCGCGGAGACCGCCCGGGGGAGCTCGGCGCGCATGTTCGGGCGCAGGTCGAGCTGCTGGAGGGCGACCAGCGTGCCGAGCCGCGTCAGCGACGTCTGCCGCGCCGAACCCGAGGCGTCGAAGTAGCGCGCCGGGATCGCCCGCCGATCCATCCGGTCGAGCAGCTCGAAGGTGTCGCGCGCGAGGTCGCCCGTGAGTCCTCGGCACGAGCGCCCCGAGCACAGGGCGCGCAGGAGGCCGGGCAGCCGGCGCAGCGGACGCAGGTCGAAGGCGTCGGCGATGTCACCGGGCGAGATCGCGGAGTCGAGCACGAGACGCTCGACCCGGTCGGGATGGCGGCGGGCGTAGACCTGGGCCACCCAGGTGCCGTAGGAGTTGCCGTAGAGCGCGAGCTGCGGGACCCCGAGGGCGGCGCGCACGGCCTCGATGTCCTCGGCGGAGTCGACGCTGGTGTAGTCGCCGGCTGAGGCGCCCAGCTGAGCCGCGCAGGCCGGCAGGGCGGTGCTCGCGAGCTGTCCCGCGTCGACCCCCGCGCAGTGCAGCGCTCCCGAGCGCCCGACTCCGCGCTGGTCGAGAACGATGAGGTCGCGGTCGCGCAGGCCGGCCGCGAGGCGGTCGGCCAGGCGAAGGGTCGTCGCGCTCGCCTGATCGCCCGGGCCCCCGGCCAGTGCGAGCAGCGGAGGCCGGGTCGCCGCGTGCGTGGCGGCCACGCGCTCCACATGGAGCGACACCGTCCCGGCGGCCGTGCCCGTGCGGTCGAGCGGCACCGTGACGGTGGCGCAGCGGATCGCCCCGGGGCGCCCGCATCGAGCGAAGGTCAGGGCACTCGCCGCCGAGGCCGCGGCGAGAAACGCGGCGACCGACAGTCCGGCGATCACGAGCAGACTGCGCATGCGCACCATCCTGTTTCGCACCCGAGCCGCTGCGGGATCACCGTAGGGTTGCGCCATGGAGCTGCGACGCATCTTCCCCGATCCCGCCGACCTGACCCCGGCCGAGGCGATGGCCGGGCTGGGCCTCGCCGAGCTGGCGTCGGCGGGGCGGCCCTTCGTAGCCGTCAACTTCGTCTCCACCGCCGACGGAAAGGCGTCGTTCGAGGGCCGCTCGGGGAAGCTGGGGGGCGACGCCGACAGCGCACTGTTTCACCGGCTGCGCACGCAGGTCGACGCCGTGCTGGTGGGCAGCGGGACGCTTCGCGCCGAGCGCTACGGCCGCCTGGTGCGCGACCCGGAGCTGCGGGCCGCTCGCGAGGCCGACGGCCGCGCCGCCAACCCGCCGGCCGTGATCGTCAGCCGCAGCCTGCGCCTGCCGGTCGACATACCGCTGCTCCAGGATCCCGAGCAGCGAACGCTCGTCTTCACCTCGTCCGAGGACGAACTGGAGGGCGCGGGCCCCGGGGTCTCGGTCGAGCGTCTACGCGCCGAGGAGCTCACGATGACCGGGGTGCTGCGGATCCTGCGGGAGGACCACGGGATCCGCTCGCTCCTGTGCGAGGGCGGGCCGACGGTGTTCGGCGCAATGCTGGGCGAGGGCCTCGTCGACGAGCTGTTCCTCTCGCTGGCACCGCGGATCGCGGGCGGCGGCGAGGCGCCGTCGATCGTCGAGGGAATGCCCCTGGCCGAGCTGGTGGAGCTCGAGCTGCTGTGGGTGCTGACCGACGGCGCGGAGCTCTTCCTGCGCTACCGCCTCACAAACGCTTGACAGCCGACGTTTCCGGTTACGTAACGTATTGCGCCGAGTCCGGACCCCTGGCGAGACATCGATGGCCCTCTCCCCCGCCCCCAGCACCGACGCCGACGCGCTGGCCGACGCCCTCGAGGAGGCGCGGGACCGCACTCAGACCCTGGTCTCCCTGCTCGACGACTGCACGCTGGAGCAGGTCCACTCTCCGCTCATGAGTCCCCTGGTTTGGGACCTGGGCCACATCGCCGCCTTCGAGGACCTGTGGCTGGTGCATCGCTTCGGCGGCGAGGACATGGTCCGCCGCGACCTCGCCGAGGTCTACGACGCCTTCGAGACGCCGCGCGCGGGCCGCGGCGACCTGCCGTTCCTGCGTCCCCCCGACGCCCGCGACTACATGGCCGAGGTGCGCGAGCGCGCGCTGGCCGCCACCGAGCGCCTGGGCCCGGGCGACGGGCTGTTCCACGAGCTCGTCGTGCGCCACGAGCACCAGCACAACGAGACGATGCTCCAGACGATCGCGCTCGCGCGGCTGCGCTGCTTCGACAGCTCGCTGCGCCGCCCGGCGCCGCCCGCGCCCGGCGGGCACACGGGCCTGGAGCTGGTGGCGATCCCGGGCGGCGAGTGCGAGCTGGGCGCCTCCGCGTCGGGCTTCGCCTACGACAACGAGCGCCCGCGCCACCGCGTGGAGCTGCGCGACTTCCGCCTCGGCCGCACGCCGATCACCAACGGCACCTGGATGTCGTTCTCCGAGGGCGGCGGCTACGAGCGCCGCGAGTGGTGGACCGACGAGGCCTGGCACTGGAAGGAGGAGTACGACATCAACGGGCCGTTGCACTGGGACGGCGACGGGAACGAGTGGATCGCCGGCGAGTGGACGCCGCTGGATCCGGATCGGCCCGTCGCGCACGTCTCGTGGTTCGAGGCCGACGCCTTCGCCAGCGCACACGGGGCCCGCCTTCCCACGGAGCGGAATGGGAGAGGGCGGCGACCTGGGACCAGGAGACGGGAAGGGCACTGCCGGCTCCCTGGGGGGAGCGCGAGTGGACGCCCGAGCTGGCCAACCTCGACCAGCTCGCCTTCGGGACCGACCCCGCCGGGGCCCATCCGCGGGGCGCCGCGCCGAGCGGGTGCCTGGGGATGCTGGGCGACGTGTGGGAGTGGACGTCGACCCGCTTCGGCGGCTACCCGGGGTTCCGCGCCCATCCCTACCGCGAGTACTCCGAGGTCTTCTTCGGCGACGAGTACCGCGTGCTGCGCGGCGGCTCGTGGGCCTCCCGGGCGCGTCGGCCACGCCGACCTTCCGCAATTGGGACTACCCGGCGCGCCGCCAGATCTTCTCCGGCGTGCGGATCGCGAGGGACGCATGAATCCGGTGATCGACGTCCATCTCGGCGAGGGCACCGAGCGGCGGCTGGCCGACGACGTGCTCGACGGGCTGACCAAGCCGTTCAAGGAGGTCCCGCCCAAGCACTTCTACGACTCCCGCGGGTCCGAGCTCTTCGAGCGCATCTGCGAGCTGCCCGAGTACTACCCGACCCGCACCGAGACGGCGATCCTGCGCGACCGGGCCACCGAAATCTGCGCCGCCGCCGGCGGCCCGTCCGAGCTGGTCGAGCTCGGGTCGGGCTCGACGCTCAAGGCGCGGATGCTGCTGGACGCCATGGCCGATCCGCAGCGCTACGTCCCCGTGGACGTCTCCGAGCGGATGGTGCGCGAGGCGGCGGACGAGCTGGTCGACGATTACCCGGGCCTGGAGGTGCACGGCGTGGTCGGCGACTTCGAGCGCCACCTCGGGGAGGTCCCCGATCCGGACGGCGGCGGCCGCGCTGGTTGCCCTGCTGGGCGGGACGATCGGGAACTTCCCGCCCGGCACCCGGCGGCGGATGCTGCGCGACGTCCGGGACATGCTCGGACCCGGGGATGCCTTCCTGCTCGGCACCGACCTGGTCAAGGACCCGGCGATCATCGAGGCCGCCTACAACGACTCCGAGGGCGTGACGGCCGAGTTCAACCGCAACGTGCTGCACGTGATCAACCGCGAACTGGGCGGCGACTTCGACCCCGACGCCTTCGAGCACGTCGCGTTCTTCGACCGCCGGCGCGAGTGGATCGAGATGCGCCTGCGCGCGCGGCGGGCGTGCACGGTGTTCGTCTCGGACCTGAACCTTCAGGTCGAGTTCGCCGCCGGGGAGGAACTGCGCACCGAGATCAGCGCGAAGTTCACCCCCAAGCGCCTGGAGCGCGACTTCCACGCCGCGGGCATGGAGCTGGCGGAGCTGTGGACGGACCCGGACGGCCTGTTCGCGCTGTCCCTCGCGCGGCCCCTATAGCCTGCCGCCCCATGCACATCGAGAAAGCGGGCGCGCTCGTCGCCGGCGGAGCATCGGGGCTCGGTGAGGCGACCGCGAGGCGCCTGCACGACCACGGCGCCGTCGTGACGATCGCCGACCTCAACGAGGACAAGGGCCGAGGCCCTGGCCGACGAGCTGGGCGACGATGCGAGCTTCGTCAGGGCCGACGTGACGAACGAGGACGAGGTGGCGGCGGCCGTGGAGGCGGCCGCGGCCGCCGACGGCGGGCTGCGCATCAGCGTGTGCTGCGCCGGGGTGGGCTGGCCGGAGAAGATCGCCGGCAAGCGCGGGCCCCATCAGCTCGTGCCGTTCGAGACGGTCGTTCGCGTCAACCTGATCGGGACCTTCAACGTCCTGCGCCTGGCCGCGGCCACCATGATCGCCAACGAGCCGGGAGAGGACGGCGAGCGCGGCGTGTGCGTGAACACGGCCTCGATCGCCGCCTTCGACGGGCAGGTCGGCCAGGTCGCCTACTCGGCGTCCAAGGGCGGCGTCGTCGGCATGACGCTCCCCGCGGCGCGCGACCTCGCCTCGGCACGGCGTGCGCGTGTGCACGATCGCCCCCGGCCTGTTCGACACCCCGCTGCTCGGCGCGCTGCCCCAGGAGCAGCGTGATGCGCTCGGGGCGCAGGTGCCCTTCCCCGCCCGCCTCGGCCTTCCGGCCGAGTACGCGGAGCTGGCGGCGCACATCGTCGAGAACCGCATGCTCAACGGCGAGGTCATCCGCCTGGACGGGGCCCTGCGCATGGCGCCGCGCTGAGCCCGGGAGGCCGCCGTGGCCGACGAGCTCTCACCGTCTGACCGCTCGTCGCTCGCCGCCGAGCGCGGACCGGTGAACATGGCGGTCGGCGCGGCCCTGGTGTTCGACGGGGGCCCGGGCGTGAAGTATGCGGCGGTGGTCGAGCGCCTGCGCTCGCGGATGCACCTGATCCCCCGCTACCGCCAGCGGATCGAGGACGGCCTGCCCGGCGGCCTCACCCAGCCGGTGTGGGTGGACGACACGACCTTCGACGCCGAGTGGCACGTGCGCCCGGCCACGCTGCCGGCGCCGGGCGGAGATGCGGAGCTGGCGGCCTTCGTGGCCCGGGAGTTCTCGCGCCGCCTGGACCGCAGCCGCCCGCTGTGGGAGCTGTTCGTCGTCGACGGGCTGGCCGACGACCGCGTGGCCCTGGTGCCCAAGATGCATCACGCGCTGGTCGACGGGATCGCGGCGATCGACGTCGGGACCGTGCTGCTCGACCCCACGCAGGAGCCGATCCAGATCGACGCGCCCGACGAGTGGGAGCCGCGGCCCTACGAGCGCCGGCGGCACATGACGCGCCTGGCGGCCACGCCGTTCCTGCGAGCCCAGAAGCTCATGCTCGAGACGGCCACCCGGGCGCTCGACACCAGCCCGCGCAGCGCCGCGGGCGACCTGCGCCGGGCCAGCGAGCTCGTGACCGAGCTGGCGCGGACCCGGCCCCGGCGCCCATGACCCCGCTCAACCGCCCGATCTCGCCCAACCGCCGCTACGCCTTCGTCCGCACCGATCTCCAGGAGCTCAAGGCCGCCGGCAAGGCGGCCGGCGGGACCGTGAACGACGCCCTGCTCGCGGTCGTCGACCGGCATGATGCGCAGCTACCTCACGGGTGTCGAGGTCGACCGCGAGCCGGTCGCGCTCGTGCCGGTGAGCGTGCGGCGCGAGGACGAGCGCGGGGACATGGGAAACCGGATCTCGACCGTCTTCGTCGACCTGCCGGTGGAGATCGACGACCCGCTCGAGCGGGTCCGGCGGATCTCGGCCACGATGTCGGAGCTGAAGGACTCGGCCGCGGTGCGGGCCGGCGCGATGATCGTCGGCGCCACCGGCTGGACTCCGCCCGCGATCTCCTCGGTGATGGTCAGGGCCATGGGCGGCGTGCGCGCGTGCAACCTCGTCGTGTCCAACATCCCCGGCCCCCAGCAGACGTTCTTCCTCGGCGGCGCGCGGCTGCGCGAGATCTTCCCCGTCGTCCCGCTCAACCCGCCCAACCAGGGGCTGTCGGTGGGCATCCTGTCCTACGACGGCGGCGTCTTCTTCGGGTTGCTGGCGGACTCCGAGCTCGATCCCCCGGTCGATCATGCGGCGGCTATGCTCGAAGCGTCCCTGGGAGAGCTGATAGGAACCGCAGCCGGATGAACGAGGAAGCGCAGGCCATGCAGCAGGAGGCGCAGCGCCTCAAGGAGGCGGCCGAGCAGCGCCGCCGCAAGGCGGAGGAGCTGCGGGCCGAGGCGGCCAAGCTGCGCGAGGCGGCGGCCAGGCTGCGCGAGGCGGCCGCGGCCCCGGCCGAGGGGCAGGAGCCCGCCGAGCCCGAGGCGAAGGCCGAGACTGCCGCCGAGCCCGAGGCGAAGGCCGAGACTTCGCCGGAGACCGAAGAGTCCGAGCCGGCCGGCGACGAGCAGGGCGAGGCCGACGCCGGCGAGGCGGACAAGCCCCGCCGGCGCCTGTTTCGCAAGCGCTCTAGCTGAGCCGCTCCACGATCATCGCCTGGCCCATCCCGCCGGCCACGCACATCGTCTCCAGCCCGATCGTCTTGTCGAGCGTCGACAGGTCGTTGTAGAGGGTGGTCATGATGCGCGCGCCCGTCATCCCGAACGGATGGCCGAGGGCGATCGCGCCGCCGAACGGGTTGAGGCGGTCCTCGTCGATCCCCCACTCCTCGCGGCACGGGACGACCTGGGCGGCGAAGGCCTCGTTGAGCTCGACGATGTCGATGTCCTCCATCGTCATGCCGGCCTGCTTGAGCACATTCTCCACGGCCGGGATCGGGCCCAGGCCCATGATCTCGGGCCGGATCGCGGCCACCGACGAGGCGATGATCCGCAGCTTGGGCTTGAGGCCCAGCTCCTTGGCCTTCTCCTCGGACATCACGAGCACGGCGGCGGCGCCGTCGTTGAGCGGACACGCGTTGCCGGCCGTGACCGTCCCGTCCTCGCGGAAGGCGGGCTTCAGCGCGGCGAGCTTCTCCATCGTCGTCCCCGGGCGCGGGCCGTCGTCCTTGGCCACCGTGCCGGCCGGGACCTCGACCTCGTTGCCCTCCTTGTCGGTCTCCGTGGCCGCCGGGGTGTCGACCGCCACGATCTCGGAGTCGAAGTGGCCGGACTCCTGCGCGTCGACGGCGCGGTTCTGGGAGATGACCGCCCACTCGTCCTGGGACTCGCGACTGACCTTGCATCGGTCGGCGACGTTCTCGGCCGTCAGCCCCATCGGGATGTAGACGTCGAACAGCGAGCCCTCGGAGCCGTCGAGCTCGGGGTTCTTGGCGTCGTCGGGGATGCCGGCACCGAGGCCCGCCCGGGACACCGACTCCACGCCGGCGGCGATGTACTGGTCACCCTCGCCGGCGGCGATCGCGTGGTAGGCCATGCGGATCGTCTGCAGCGAGGAGGCGCAGAAGCGGTTGACGGTGGTGGCCGGGACGTGGTGGTCGAGGCCCGAGAGCAGCCCGGCGTTGCGCCCGACGTTGTAGCCCTGCTCGCCGATGGCCGACGCGGCGCCCATCATCAGGTCGTTGGTCTGCGAGAAGTCGACGTCGGGGTTGCGCTCCTGCAGCGCCTTGAGGGGGACGGCGGCGAGCTCGTCCGCGCGCACGTGGCGCAGCGACCCCTTGAACGCGCGCCCGATGGGCGTGCGGATCGCATCGACGATGACGGCTTCGGGCATTCGGAATCTCCTTGGTGGAAGGAAGCGGAATCCTAGAGCGCCCGGTCAGCCGATGACCGCGAACGCCCGGGTCGCGGAGGCCCTGCCGCCCGCCCCCACGGCGCTCACCGTCAGGCGATAGCGGCCCGGGCGCAGGGCATGGCCGCCCATCCGCGACTGCAGCGCGAGCGAGCCCGAGGCCGACCGCGCGCGGTGGATCAGGACGCCGGGCACCGCCGCCCACACCGTGCGCTCGTTCCGGCGCATGGCGTGGCGGACGGTCAGGCGCAGCGTGGCGGGGGCCGACAGGCGGTAGCGCACCCGCGCCGAGCGGGGTAGGCGCGCGTGCGAGCGGGCCGTGCGCAGCCGGGTGTGGGAGAGGGCCAGGGAGAGCACGCGCAGCCGGGCCGGCACGGACGCCGCCGGGCGCAGCCCCGAGCCGCCGGAGGCGGGCGTCGTGCCCCGCCCGCGGACGACGATGTCGCGCACGCCCTGATCGTCGTCGGCCGTGACGGTCCAGCGGTCCGACGCCACCCCTGCCGCCTCCGGGCGGAAGGTCACGGCGATCGTCCATTTGCCGCCCGCGGGGATCGTCGTCCCCTCGGGCAGCCCCCACAACGCCGCGAACGGCCCGAAGGCCGGGGGCTTGGACTTCATGATCGTCAGCGGGCCAGCGCCCGGGTTGGACAGCTCGATCGAGCCTGCGCGCTCCTGGCCCAGCGGGACATCGCCCAGGTCGAGGGCGGCCGGGCTCACCTGGAGGCGCCCGGGCGGGCTCGCGCTCCCCGACAGCCCGACCTCCTCGTCCCCCGCGCTCGTCTCCAGTCCGAGCTCGTCGGTGAACCGCCCCTGCTGCGTGGGGGCGAAGGACACGCTGACATCGATCGAGTTCCCGGGCGCGATCGTGGTCCCCACCGGCACCGCCTCGGCCGAGAACGGCGCGCCGGGCGGCTCCATCGAGTCGATGCGCAGGGGCTGGGCGCCGAAGTTCGACAGGGTCACCGAGCTGGACAGGGTTCCCCGCCCCACAACCGAGCCGCCGAAGGACACGATCGGCGGGCTGGCGTGCAGCTCGGCCTCGGGGCTCAGGCCCATGCCCGTGAGGGAGAACGACGCGGGCCCGGCGGAGGTCTCGACGAGCAGCGACGCGGCCGCGGGCCCGCTCTGCTGCGGCGTGAACGAGACCGGCACACTCACCTCGTCGCCGGCGCTCAGCGGCGTCCCGGCGGCGGGCGTGGCCGCCCCCGCCCCGAAGCGCGGACTGGAGCTCGACATGCCCGTGATCGTCAGGTCGCGCTCGGCGTGCAGGGTCACGGTCCGCTGCGCCGTGTCCCCCAGCTCGGTGTTGCCGAACACGGTCGCCGGCCCGGTGACCGTGGGCGCGACCGGGGAGCCGAAGCCGAGCACGTGCCCGTCGCGGGTGCCGACGTAGATCCGGCCGCCGGCCACGCCGGGCGACGCGAACTTCGTGCTCGTCCCGACGGGAGCGGAGAAGCGCAGGACCGGCCGCCCCTCGGAGGGCAGCGCGTCGTAGGCGCGCAGCTGGGCGCCGCCGCCCGTCCCCGTCGGGCGCCCAGATCAGCCAGACCAGCGCCGAGCCCGACGTGGTGCCGTCGGACGTCACCACGGGCCCGCCCGAGGAGAAGCCGAACGGGTCGGCCGAGGTGGCGGCGAGCGACAGCGTCGGGTTCCCCGAGGCGCTGGTCCCGTAGCGATAGACGCGCAGCACCCCGCCGGGCCCCCAGCCGGTGGTCCCGTCGCTGGCCGTGGGCATGTAGACGTAGCCGCCGTCCCCCGGCCACACGGCGGGCCGCGACCAGACGCCGCCGTAGGGCCCGATGCGCTGCACGACCCGGTCGGCGCCGCCCGGACCGGTGGCCTGGCCGCCCAGGTCGTCGCGGTCGAGCAGGTACACGTAGCCCTGCTTGCCCTCCGCCACCAGCAGGTGGGGGTGCGAGGGCGTTCCGAAGGCGCTGGGAAGCGCGACCGGCCCGCCCGAGCCGAAGTCGGCGTCCCAGCTGTCAAGCGCCAGAGCGTCGTAGGGGGCGAAGAAGTCCGTGGCCCGCAGCGTGCCGTCGGGCTGGACCGCAAGGCGGATGACGGACTGCCCGAGGTCGCCGGGTGGCGAGGACCCGGGGATGCTGCCCGCGGGCGAGCCGCCGTTCCCGGTGGTGACGATGATGCTGTTCGGCCCGTCGGACACGAGGCCGCCACCCGACTGCCAGATGCCGGCTCCGTCGGTCCCGGGATGGGAGATCGCGCTCCAGCGCGTGCGCACCCGCCCGTCGGTGGCCACCCCGAAGATCCAGCCCTGGTAGGGCGAGCGGTCGCAGTGCCCGGCGAAGCCGGTGTAGACGACACCGTTGAGGAGGAGCAGGCCGGGCCGCTGATTCTGGTGTGTGGCGTCGAACGTGATCCCGGGAGCGTTCTGCGCCGTCCCCTCCAGGCGCACGGGGAAGCCGTCGCGCTCGTCGCCGGTGGCGCTGTCGAGCGCGTGCATCCACCACGCGGCCGGACCCGACCCGCCCGACGCGTAGGTCTTGCTCACCAGGTACTCGGTGGAGGTGGCCGGGTCGACCACGGCGGTCGAGGTGACTCCGACCCTGGGCAGGAGATCGGGGCAGTTCACCTCCGCCGGGTCCCAGGCGACGCCCAGGTCGCGCGTCCAGCGCTGCGATCCCGTCAGCGGGTCCAGGCCGTAGGCGCGGTTGTCCTCGGTGGCCACGAGCAACGTACCGTCCGCCACCAGGGGCTGGCCGTACACCTGGCCGGTCACCGGTGCCGAGAACAGCCGGCCGAAGGTGGGACCGGCGACGACGTCCGGGCGCAGACCCGCCTGGTCGGGGTACCAGCCGGTCCGCGCGTTGTCGGCGGCGTTGGTGGCGTTGCTGGCCGCCGCGGGCGCCGCCAGCGCGAGGGAGAGGGCGATGGCGGCGGCGATCCGTGCGATGGTCCGAGCATGCCACAGCTGCGCCGCTCGGCCCACGACCGCGAGATCTTCCGCCTGGCGCTGCCGGCGCTCGGCGCGCTGGCCGCCGAGCCGCTCTACGTGCTCGTGGACACGGCGATCGTGGGCCACCTGGGCACGCCGCAGCTGGCGGCGCTCGCCCTCGCCGGCACGCTGCTCACCGGCGCGTTCACGATCTTCAACTTCCTCACCTACGGCACGACCGCGCAGGTGGCCCGCTTCCACGGCGCCGGGCAGGAGGCCGTCGCCGGACGGATCGCCGCGCAGGCGCTGTGGCTGTCGTCCGGCATTGGCGTCGTCCTGCTGGCGGCGGCGCTCGTCCTCGCCGTGCCCGCCGTCCACGCGATGGGCGGGAGCGGGCAGATGGGCGGCTACGCGGTCACCTACCTGCGCATCGGCGCCGTCGGGCTGCCCTTCGCCCTGATCGCGCTGGCCGGGCAGGGCTACCTGCGCGGGATGTCGTCGATGCGGACTCCGCTGCTGGTCGTGGTCGTCTCGAACCTGGTCAACGTCGTGCTCGAGGTCTGGTTCGTCTATGGGCTTGACTGGGGCATCGCCGGCTCGGCCTGGGGAACCGTGATCGCCCAGGCCGGCATGGGCGCCGCGTTCGCGTGGCTGCTGCTGCGCGCCCCCGCCGACCGCCGGGCGCCCGACCTGGAGGCGATGCGCCCGCTCATGCGGATCGGCGGCGAGATCTTCGTGCGCACGGCGTCGCTGTACGCGTCGTTCCTCGTCGCCGGGGCCGTGCTGGCCCGCATCGGCCCGGCCTCCCTGGGCGCCCACCAGGTGGCCATCCAGCTCTGGACGTTCCTGGCCCTCGTCCTGGACTCGGTGGCGATCGCCGGGCAGATCATCGTCGGGCGCACCCTCGGGGCGGGCGATGCCGAAGCGGCGTTCGCGGCGTCGTGGCGGATGATCGGATGGTCGGTCGCGCTGGGCGGGGCGTTCGCCGTCGTGCTGCTGGCCCTCACCGACGTTCTGCCGCGAGCGTTCACCTCCGACCCCGACGTGCTCGACCGCACGCGCGCCGTGTGGCCGCTCTTCGCCCTCATGCAGCCGCTCAACGGCGCGGTCTTCGCGCTCGACGGCATCCTCATCGGGGCCGGGGACACGCGCTTTCTCATGTGGTCGATGCTGGCCTCCGCGGTCGGCGTGTTCATGCCGGTCACGCTGGCCGCGCTGCACTTCGACTGGGGGATCATCGGGGTGTGGGCCGGGCTGGCGGGGCTGATCGGCTCCCGGCTGGTCACCTGCGGTATGCGCTTCGTCCGGGGAGGGTGGGCGGTGACGGGCGCGCCCGGCATGGCGTAGATTTCCGGGCAGGGGAAGTTCTCAACGGGAGGTGGGAAGACGTGAAGCTGCGCATGCTGGTGTGCGCGGCGTGTGCCGTGGCCGCGGTGGGCCTGAGCTCACCCGGCGGCGCGGCGGCCGCCGTGTCGATCTCGCAGGCCGACCTGAAGTCGTCGACGACCCAGGCGGCGGCCCATCCGGACGTCACGATCGCCACGTCGTTCGGCGGGCTCGGTGACTCGTCGTCGGGCGACGACGTGAAGTCGGTGCGGGTCGTGCTGCCCCAGGGGCTGCTCGGCGATCCGAGCGCGGCCGCGCGCTGCTCGGCGGCGGACTTTGCGGCCGACGCCTGCGCGGACGACACCCACGTGGGCACGACGTCGGTGAGCACGACGGCCAAGGTCCTGCTCGTGGACGTCCCGATCAGCGCCGACGGCGACGTCTACAACCTCGTCCCCTCGGGCTCGGAGCCCGCCCGGCTGGGGGTCGTTCTGCGTCCCCTGGGCGGCCTCCTGGGCAAGATCTTCCTCCAGGCGCCGGTGACGCTCGGGCCGGAGTCCGGCTACGGGCTGGCCACGACGTTCGACGACCTGCCGCGGACCTCGGCCGGGCTGCCGATCCGCCTCGACTCGATGTCGCTGACGCTCAACGGGCAGGCCGCGCGGGGCCCGTTCATGACGAACCCGACCTCATGCGCGAGCGCGCTCATGCAGGCCAGCGCGACCTCGTATGACCCGAGCGCCCCGGCGGGCACGGCCACCGCCTCGTTCACCCCCACGGGCTGCGACGCCGTGCCCTTCGCGCCGCGCCTGGAGGGCGCGATCGGGCGGGCCGGCGAGACGGCCAAGGGCCGCCACGCCCCGCTGCGGACGACCGTGACGGTCCCGGCGGGCGGCGCGAACCTGGCCCGGGTCTCGGTGACCCTGCCGCCCGACCTCGACGCGGACATCAACGGCCTCGGGCACGCCTGTCCGCCCGACCGCCTCGCCGCGCCCCAGACCTGCCCGGCCGAGTCGAGCATCGGCCAGGCGGTCGCGTCCTCGCCGCTGGCCCCCGCTCCGCTCACCGGGCCCGTGATCCTGGGCTCGGGGTCGTTTCCCCCGCCCCTCGTCATCCCGCTGACCGGGGCCGTGCCGCTGACGCTCCAGGCCAGCGCCGCGCTGCCGGCCAAGAAGGGAGACGGGTTGGTCAACACGATCGCCGGGCTGCCCGACCTGCCGGTGACGCGGTTCGACCTCAGCCTCACCGGCGGCCCCGGGGCGCTGCTGGCCAACGCGGCCGACCTGTGCCGGCCCGGCGCGCTCGTGTCGGCCCGGGCCACGTTCACCGCGCACTCGGGCAAGGTCGTCGAGTCCGTGGTGCGCCTGCCCGTGCAGGGCTGCCCCGCCGGGGGCGCCCGGCCCGCCGGGCCCAGGCCGCGCGGGCGGCTGGCGCTCGCGTTCCGCGGAGGCACCGGGAAGCTGACGGCGCGGCTCACGGCGGCGCGCGGGGCGGCCTCGCTGACCTCGGCGCGGCTGCTCCTGCCGGCCGGGCTCTCGACGCGAGCCCGCGCGGCCGCCGTGGCCGGCCCCCTGCGCGTGTTCGCGCGCGGACGCCGACTGCACGGATCGGCCGTGCGGGTGAGCGGGCGGACGCTGAGCGTCCGCGTGGCCGCCGGCGGCGGGCGCGTGGTGTCGGTGCACTGGTCGGGACTGCGGGCGACCGGGTCGCTGGCGCGCCGGCTGGCGCGGCGCCCCCGCCTGTCGTTCACAGCCCGGGTCGGCGATGCGGGCAGGCGGACGACGAAGCTGGTCCTGCGCGTTCGCCCGTCCGTGCGACGATGAGGCGGTGAGCTCGACCGGCCCGGAGCGGCCCGCCTTCGACAGCGCCTACGGGATCTCGGCCTCGGCCGAGGGCCTGCTGCCGTGGAGCTTCGTGGCCGAGCGGATGGAGCGCTCGCGCAACTACTGGGTCTGCACCACGCGCCCGGACGGGCGCCCGCACGTGATGCCGGTCTGGGGCGTCTGGGTGGGCGAGACGCTGTTCTTCAGCACGGGGGAGACCTCGATCAAGGCACGCAATCTCGCCGCCGACCCGCGCCTCGTCGTCCACCTGGAGAGCGGCGACGAGGCCGTGATCCTCGAGGGCGTCGCCGAGCGGCGCGAGCTCGGGAGCGCCGCGCACTCCGACGTGGTGGGCGCCTACGCCGCGAAGTACGACATGGACGCGGCCCAGCTCCCGGGGCCCGACGGCTGGTACACGCTGCGCCCCGCCACGGCGTTCGCCTGGCTCGAGGCCGACTACCCCGGTACGGCCACGCGCTTTCGGCTCTAGGGCGCTTCCGGGGACACCGGCCCAGCCGGACCCGGGAGGGGGGCCGAATCCAGGCCGGCTGAACCCTTGTACGGGTGATGGCACGTACAACCGTTCAGTCGGCGGCCTGGCGGCGGGTTCGCGAGCAGCACGGGGTGATCACCCGGGCGCAACTGCTCGAGCTGGGATTCACGAGTGACGCGATCGCGCATCGGCTGGCGGAGGCACGACTTCACCCGGTCTTTCGCGGTGTCTATGCGGTTGGGCGACCGGACATCGAGCGAATGGGCTGGTGGATGGCGGCGGTGCTGGCCTGCGGCCCGGGCGCGGTTCTCAGCCACCGCAGCGCGGCCGCCCTATGGGACATATGCCCGGAGCGCAGCCGGAGGATCGACATCTCGATCCCGGCGGGACGCCGCGCCACCCGCCCCGGCATCACCGTCCACCGCCGGGCCACCCTCGCCGCAGAGGTCTGCCACCGCATCCCGGTCACCGCGCCGGTCGTCACCCTCGTCGACATCGCCTCATCCCTGAGCCGCGACGACATGGAGGCCGCCATCAACGAGGCCGACAAACTGGATCTGGTGACGCCGGACGTCCTACGGGCCGCCCTCGACGACCTTACGCCGAGACCGGGCTCGGCGATCGTGAGACGCATCCTCGACCGGCACACGTTCGTCTTCACCGACTCGGCTCTCGAACGCGCGTTCAACCTGATCGCTCGCCGCGCCGGCCTGCCGAGGCCACTGACGAGGCAACGGGTGAACGGCTTCCGCGTCGACTTCTACTGGCCCCACCTGGGCCTGGTCGTCGAGACGGATGGGCTGCGCTACCACCGCACCCCGACCCAGCAGGCGCGCGATCGCCTGCGCGACCAGACGCACCTCGCCGCCGGCCTGACCCCGCTGCGCTTCACCCACGGCCAGATCCGCCACGACCCGACTCGTGTCGAGGTCACTCTGCGCGCGGTGGCTCGTCGATGTCGATAGCGCGTGAAGAAGGCCACCTAGGCCAGCGTTCGGCCGACCAGCGCCGCGTGCGCCGCCACCGACTCGGCGTACTGCGCGAAGTCGCTCGCGTAGAGCGCCTGGGGGCCGTCGCAGACCGCGACCTCGGGGTCCGTGTGGACCTCGACGATGACGCCGTCGGCGCCGACCGCGGCCGCGGCCCGCGACAGCGGCTCGACAAGGCGGCGGTCGCCCGAGGCGTGGGACGGGTCGACGATCACCGGCAGGTGCGAGTGCAGCTTGAGCCAGGGCACGGCGGAGAGATCCAGGGTGAACCGCGTCGCCGTCTCGAACGTCCGGATCCCGCGCTCGCACAGGATCACCGCCTCGTTGCCCTCCTTGAGCACGTAGTCGGCCGCCTGGAGCAGCTCCTCCACGGTCGAGGACAGGCCGCGCTTGAGCAGGACCGGCTTGCCCAGCTTCCCGGCCACCTCGAGCAGTGCATAGTTCTGCATGTTGCGCGCGCCGATCTGCACCACGTCGGCGTAGCGGTCGATCGCCTCGGCGTGCGCGGCGTCCAGCAGCTCGGTGACCACGGGCAGTCCGGTCCGCTCCCGCGCCTGCGCGAGCACCTCGAGCGCGGGCTCGCCCAGGCCCTGGAAGGCGAACGGCGAGGTCCGCGGCTTGAAGGCGCCGCCGCGCAGCATCGAGGCGCCCGCGGCGGACACCGCGTCGGCCACGGCGAAGGTCTGCTCGGGCGACTCGACGGTGCACGGCCCGGCGATCAGGCAGAAGGTGTCCCCTCCCCCCACCCGGCGCCCGTCGATCGAGACGACCGTCGGCTCGTGGTGCGCGAGCTCGGACGAGGCGAGCTTGTAGGGCCGCGAGATCGGCACGACGCGGTCGACGCCCGTCATGCCCTCCAGGCCCAGCTCGGCCACGCCCTCGGGATCCCCGATCGCGCCGATCGCGGTCGTCAGCTCCCCGGGGAGGACCATCACGTGCACGCCCGTCGTCTCCAGGCGCTCGACGACCGCCTGGATCTCGGCCTCGTCGGCCTCGGGTGTCATCACGATCATCAAGTCGGCTCTGAGCCTACGCACCCGAACAGACCCACGGCCAGATCCGCGGCCTCGGCGCTCGACAGGCCGCTCGCTCGGACCAGCGACTGCCAGGTCCGGAAGTCGATCGCCAGGTTCAGAAGCGCCTCCAGCCGCGGCGAGCCGCCCTCCGGCACCAGGCCGTCGGCCAGCACGGCGCGCAGCGCCAGCAGCGGCTCGGCTCGCAGGGCCGCCGTCTCGGCCGTCGTTTCGTGGTGGGCGGCGTCGCGGAAGACGTTGGTCAGCATCGCCTCGGTCTCCTCATAGAAGCCGTAGAGACCGGTCAGGCCGGCCCGCAGCCGGTCCAGGCCGGCCGGAACGACGAGCAACCCGTCGGCGTCCGGCGCGGGATGGAGCTCCTCGTAGAGCCCGGAGCAGGCGGCGAACAGCTCGCGCTCCTCCGGGAAGTGCCGGTAGTAGGTCTGGCGCTGGACGCCGGCCCGCTCGGCGATCGCGCTCACGGTCGTCCGGGCCGGCCCCACCGTCCCGTGCAGCTCCATGGCGGCCTCGACGATGCGTCGCCGGGTCTCCTCGACGCTCTCCGCGCGGCGCTTGAGCTCGTACTTGCGTGCCATCGGCGCCAATCAGTGTACAGCCCTGTCTACCGAATCTTGACAAGCGCGCTCTCGGCATGTAGAAACCGCCACACACTGATGTATGACCAAAGGAGAGGGGACATGGAACGAGTGACGAAGGCCAAGGTTCTGGGCGCGGACGAGGGCAAGGCCGGCTGGCTGGTCGGCTGCGGCGTGCGCTTCATGGCCTGGGGCGAGGAGACCGGCGGCACCGTCTCCATGGTCGAGCACCCCATGCCGCCCCGCATGCTGGCGGCGCCGCTGCACAAGCACACCCGCGAGGACGAGTACTCGTACGTCGTCGAGGGCCGGGTCGGCGCCTGGGCCGACGGCGAGGTCGTCTACGGCGAGCCCGGCGACCTGATCTTCAAGCCCCGCAACCAGTGGCACACCTTCTGGAACGCCGGGGACGAGCCGGCCAAGCTGATCGAGGTCATCTCCCCCGCCGGGTTCGAGAGGTTCTTCGAGGAGCTGGTCGACCTCGACGGGCCCCCGTCCCCCGAGCAGATCGCGGAGATCGCCGAGCGCTACGGCCACCACTTCGACATCGAGGGCACGGTGCGCATCATGGAGGAGTTCGGCCTGCGCTTTCCCCCGCTCGAGCAGCCGGTCGAGGCCTAGCGCTTCGACCCGCGGCGGGGCCTCAGGAGCTGCGAGCGGGCCGTCTCGGCGGTCCGACCCCGGCCGTGAGGCTCGCGCCGGCCTAGAGCCCGAGGTCGCGGACGCCGAGCTCGTCCCAGCCCAGGTGATGCGCCAGCTCGTGGCGCACGGTGCGCACCACCTGCTCGCGCAGCTCATCGGGGTCGTGGCCGAAGTCGCGGCGCAGGGTGTCGCGGTAGATGATGATCCGGTCGGGCACCTCGTCGCGGGCCACGCCGTCGCCGTGGTACAGGCCGTAGGCTCCGCGGCGGCGCCCCCCGTCGGAGATCACGACCGCGACGTTTCGCTCCAGCGCGCGCTGCGCCCAGTCGGGAAGCTCGTCCAGCGCGTCGCTGACGAGCTCCTCGAACTCGGCGTCGTTGTAGGGGTCGAGCTCCATGAACTCGTGCTCGTCGGGCTCGACCGCCAGGTCGTCACGGGCCAGGCGCTCGGAGCGCTCGACGATGCGGTCGAACTCGCGCTCGGACGTCGGGTCGCGCCAGTCGGCCAGGCGCATGGCCAGATAGAAGATGGGGACGAAGAGGACGAGCGCGCCCGCGGCGAAGAGCGCGATCCCCTGAGCGAGGCGGATCGGGAAGTCGGCGGAGAAGCCCTCGCTCAGCGTGATGAAGGCGATTCCGAAGCAGAGCGCCGCCGCCGCCGAGCCGAGAATCGCGCGGGGGGTCACCGGTCTCATCGCGTGGCCCTCAGCGGGTGAGGCTGCGCGAGATCACCAGGCGCTGGATCTCGTTCGTGCCCTCGTAGATCTGCGTGATCTTGGCGTCGCGCAGGAAGCGCTCCACCGGGTACTCCTTGACGTAGCCGTAGCCGCCGAGCACCTGGATCGCCTCGACGGTGATCTCCATCGCCGCGTCGGAGCAGAACAGCTTGGCCATCGCGCTGTACTTGCCCATGTCCGCCTCGCCGCGGTCGACCTTCGCGCACGCCTTGTAGAGCAGCTCGCGCGCGGCGGCGCACTTCGTCTCCATGTCGGCCAGCTTGAACTGGATCCCCTGGAAGGCGGCGATCGGCTTGCCGAACTGCCGGCGCTCGCGCGCGTACCCGGCGGCGTAGTCGGTCGCGCCCTGGGCGATCCCCAGGGCCTGCGAGGCCACGCCCAGGCGCGAGTGGTCGAGCGTGGACATCGCCACCTTGAACCCCTCGCCCTCGGTCCCCACGAGGTTCTCCGCCGGAACGCGGACGTCGTCGAAGATCGGCTGGCCCGTGGGCGAGCCGCGGATGCCGAGCTTGTGCTCGAGCTTGCCCACGCTGAACCCGGGCCGGTCGGCCTCCACGACGAAGGCGGTGATGCCGCGCGAGTGGCCGGCCTCCTTGTCGGTGACCGCGAAGACGACGTAGAAGTCGGCGATCCCGAGGTTGGTGATCCAGTTCTTGGTCCCGCTGATCACCCACTCGTCGCCGTCGCGGGTTGCCCGGGTGATCATCCCGCCCGGATCCGACCCGGCCTCGGGCTCGGACAGGGCGAACGCTGGCGTCCACTCGCCCGTCGCGCACCGGGGCAGGAAGCGCTGCTTGAGCTCGTCGGAGCCGAACAGCTGGATCGGCAGCGTGCCCAGCTCCTGGACCATGAGGATCAGAGCGCTGGAGGCGCACACCTTGGCGATCTCCTCGATGGCCATGTTGAGCATGAGCGTGCCGGTGCCGGTGCCGCCGTACTCCTCGCCGAAGGGCAGGCCCAGCAGGTCGTGCTCGGCGAACAGCTCGCGGACGTCCTGCGGGTACTCCGCCTTCTCGTCGATCTCGGCCGCGCGCGGGGCCACGCGCTCCTGCGCGATCTGGCGGATCGTGTCGCGGAAGTCCAGGTGCTCCTGGGGGATCGCGTAGACGTCGGCGAGGGCTTCCATCCCCCGCCATGCTATCCAGGCGCCGCGCCCCGGCTAGAGAGAATCGGGGTTGTGCCCCGCGCAGGCGTCCTGGTTGCCGCCGCGCCGGAAGACGCAGGTCTTGACCCGCGTCAGGCTCACAGAGCCCTTCCAGGTCACGACCTGGGTGATGGTCGCGCCGTCCTCCTTGTGCGTCCGCGCCCGGCGATAGGAGACCGGGAACTTCAGGGTCCGGGCGGCGAAGGCCCGCGAGCGGGCGATCCCGCTCGGGGTGGTGACGAAGGCCGGCGGCGCGTCGAGGGCGCCCTGGCAGTCCTTGAGCGCCGGGTAGTCGGGCAGCGTGAACACGCCGGCCAGCTTCCCCGAGCGCACGCGGAAGACGGCGTGGGGGGAGAAGCGGGCCGTCTTTCGGTCAGCGCAGTCGCCCGAGGAGTCCTGGGTGATCACGGTGTGCGGGTTGTCGTTCTCGTCGTAGACGCTGTCCTCGCGCGTCACCGAGTAGCTGCCGGCCTGCGTGAAGACGCCGGTCATGGGCCCGGCGGTGAAGTTCCCCCCGCTCGAGGAAGCCTCGCGGAAGAACGCGACGTTGCGGCCCGCCGGGCCGATCCGGAACGTCCCGCCGGGCTTGCCGGAGAGCGTGGCCGTGCGTGTCATGTGCTCCGTCAGCCCCGTCCCGCTGGGCACGATGTCGAGCTTGAGCGTCCCGTTCAGCGCGACGTTCGTGACCCGGTAGATGTGGATGTCGTGTGCCCTGCCCTGCGCCGCGGGAGCGGCGAGGCCCAGGAGGAGCCCGGCGGCGAGCAGTGGAGTGACCTGCGAGCCAACATCAGCGGCGCGTGATGATAGAGAACTGGAGGAATGCCCGAGGCGGCGGCTAATGTCACCGCATGAGCATCGGCGTGTCCCTCCTGCTGATCGCCGTCGGCGCGATTCTGCGCTACGCGGTCACCTACGACCCCAAGGACATCGACCTCAACACCGTCGGGCTGATCCTGATGATCGTCGGGATCATCGGGCTGCTCATCTCGGTGGCCTGGATGGCCAGCGCGGCCAGTCGCTCCCGCGACCAGCCGCCTCGCCGCCCGCCGCCGCCGCCCGTCGCCTAGCCCGCCTGACTCAGCGGGCGCAGCCGGAACATCGCCGCGCCGTGCGCCGGCACGATGGCCGTCAGCCACCGCGACGCCGCATACGTCCGCAGGCCCCAGAGGTCGCGGACCGCGAAGCGCCGGGCGTCCGTGGCGCCGCCGAACATGGCGCCGGGACGGCCGCGAAAGGGCCGCGGGTGCGCCGTGCGGTTGACGAACAGCACCGCCCGCTCGCCGCCGGCCAGGCGCCGGACCCAGACGTCGCGCCCGCGCCGGGACGAGACGCGCACTCCCTGGAGCCCGGCCGGATCCTGGTCGACGGCGATCACCTCGCGGTTGCCCAGCGTCGCCCGGGTGGCGGCGTCGATCCGGCGCAGGTCGCTGCCCGCCAGCAATGGCGCCGCCATCATCGCCCACAGCGAGAACACCGTTCGCCCCTCGGTGGCCGACAGGCCGCCCAGGCCGACCTGGAGGATGTCGGGGTCGTTCCATCCTCCCGGTCCCGCGAATCCGCTCAGCGGGGCGTTGCGGGCCACGACGCGCTGGATCGCCCGCCAGCGGTCGTGGGGGTCATGAACCGGGACGTCGTGGGTGGTGCGCCACATGTGCCCGGCGCCGGCGCCCCAGGCCCAGGGGCGGTCCTGTCCCCACTCGCAGATGCTCAGGACGATCGGCCGGCCCGACGCGGCCAGCGCGTCGTGCATCCGGCCGTAGACCGCCGGGGCGGCGGACGACGCGGCGGCGAAGCACCAGTCGAGCTTCACCAGATCGGCGCCCCAGGCCGCCACGGTGCGAGCGTCGCGCTCCAGGTTTCCGGCGCTGCCGGGCCGCCGCTGGCACGTCAGCCGTCCGGCGCTGAGATAGATGCCCAGCCGCAGCCCTCGGCGGTGGACGTAGCCGGCCAGGGCGCGAATGCCGTGAGGGAAGCGCCGGGGGTCGGCTCGCAGCGCGCCGTCGCGCCCGCGGGCGCCGGCCATCCAGCAGTCGTCGAGATCGACGTAGCCGTAGCCGTCGTCGCGCAGCCCGCTGCGCACGAGCGCGTCGGCGGTGGCGCGCACCGCGGCCTCGTTCGCCGCACAGCCCAGCGAGTACCAGCCGTTCCACCCCATCGGGGGCGTGCGGGCCAGGCCGTCGTCGAGCGCGGCCGCCGGGGCGGCGCAGATCAGGGCGGCGAGCGCTGCCAGGACGAGCGCGATCCGGCGCATGGGGCCCGGCGGACGCTATACGGAGGTCCCGAAGCCCCCGTTGCCGCCCGCCGGCGGCGCCGCCGGGACTCCGGGAATGCGTCCCGTGCGCAGGAACCGGGCGTCGGGGCGCCTGGCCGGGGCGGCCTTCTCGGGCGCGACGTCGTCGCGCACGCGCACCCACAGCGCGATCTTGCCGTGGCGCATGGCGAAGGCCGTGCTCGCGGTGCTCGCACCGTTCGCATCGCACTGGCTACCCCGGCGGTGGACGAGGCGGAAGCGCGCGACCGTCCAGCCGCGCACGTCGACGGCGCGCAACAGCGCGGCTCCGCAGGGCAGTGCCTCGTTCCACAGCGTCACCTCCTGGCGGGTGCGCAGCAGGTTCGGGTCGGGCCCGTTGACGGCGATGGTGGGAAGCGAGAAGAGCGCGGCGGCAGCCTCGATGTGCGAGTTGCGCACGGCGTTCGCCCAATCGCGGATCGTCTTCACGGCGGCGCGGTTGGCCTGGCGCGCGTCCACCGGCGGGCCGGCGGTCGCCGCCTTGTGGTCGGGAGGCCGTTGCGCGGACTTCGAGTCCCCGCCTCCCCCGCCCCCGCAGCCCGCCGCGACGACCAGCACCGGCAGCACGGCAAGCGTGAGCACCCGAGCCCTCATGCCCGGATGATGGCAGGCGCCGCCTGTGCCGACGCGCCGACTCGGGTGCCTAGAACCCGGCGGGGTGGCGCGCGACGAACCCGGCGCTCGAGCGCGACTCGTTCGTCCAGCGCGACCCGGCAACGTGCAGGCCGCTGGTGTCGAACCGCAGCCCGGCCACGATCATGTACACGTGGTAGCTCGAGGCGTAGGTGGTGATCCACCGGCCCTTGCCCGGAAGCTGCCAGCTGGAGTAGCCGAAGGTCGGGTAGCGACCCCTGCGGAACGTGGTCCGCAGCGCGTAGGTCGTCGAGCCGGTGCAGTCGTAGCCGCTGTCACGCCAGACCGAGTGGCCGCCGCCCCACTTGTAGGGGAGCTTGGCGATCTCGTTGCCCGAGGCGATGATCTTCTTGACCTCGGCGGGCGCGTTCTCGGGCGCGGCCGCGGTGCCGTCGCGCAGGACCTTCGCCCTGTTGCCGGGAACGGTCTTCAGGCCGGTGGGCGTGGGGCCAGGCGGCGGCCCGGGAGTCTTGCCGTACTCGGTGCCGCCGTAGCCGGGAGGCGACGTCGCGGTCGTCTGGATCATCTTGGCCACGCGCCGGCTGACCACGCCGTTGGCGGGCAGGCCGTAGTCGGCCTCGAAGGCCTTGACGGCGGTGCGGGTCTGCTTGTCGTAGCGGCCGGTCTCGATCACGTGGTAGCCGGAGGCGTCCAGGTAGCCCTGGAGCGCGCGCACGTCCTTCCCCGCCTTGCCGACCTTGAGGGTGCGGTCGCCGAGCTGAGCGTGGGCGACCGCACTCATGGCGAGCATGAGGATCGCGCCGACCGCCAGACTGGCCGAGACCGTACGCCGAAGGTATGCGGACAACTTTCGGAACCCCTTCTCTTTCGGGCGCCTACGGGGTTAGCTGTCGGGCTCGCGCGGAAAGAGTTCGCGCTACGCAACGTAAGTTGCGATTCGCCCCGGCCCATCCGGGACCTTTGGTTCCCCCGTTCCGGTACGCCGTGGCGCGCCGGATTCGGCTGGTTCAAGCCCCGGGAGGGTAGCGGATCGTGCGGTGTTATGTTCGCGGTCCATGGCCACCGCCCTACGAACGCCCCGGCTGGCCGCCGGCGAGCGGGCGCGCCTGGACCGCGCGACGGCGGCCCTGGAGCCGCCCTTCGCCCTGGTCGATCTCGAGGCCTACGAGGCCAACGCCGCCGACATGGTCCGCCGGGCGGCGGGCACGGCGATCCGCCTGGCCTCGAAGTCCGTGCGCTGCCGTGCGCTCCAGGAACGAACCCTGGGCTACGACGGGTTCCGGGGCACGCTGGCCTTCACCCTGCCCGAGGCGCTGTGGCTGGCCGCGGAGGGCTTCGAGGACCTCGTCGTCGCCTATCCCACGGCCGACCGGGCGTCCCTGCGCGCGCTGGCCGAGGGCGAGGCGCGCGAGCACGTCTCGGTCATGGTCGACTCGACCGAGCACCTGGACTTCATCGGCCGCGCCGTGGGCGAGGGCCGGCCGCCGGTCCGCGTCTCGATCGACGTCGACGCCGGCTGGGCACCGCTGGGCGGGCGAATCCGCATCGGCGCCAAGCGCTCGCCCCTGCGCACGCCCGAGCAGGGCGCGGCCCTGGCCCGGGCGATCGCTGCCCACCCGGCGGTCGAGCTGGACGGGCTGATGGCCTACGAGGCACAGATCGCCGGGGTCGGGGACCGCCCGCCGGGGCGCCCGCTCATGGGCGTGGCGCTGCGGGCCGTGCAGGCACTGTCGGCGCGCGAGCTGGCCGAGCGGCGCGCCGCCGTCGTGGCGGCCGTGTCGGCCGTGAGCCCCCTGCGCTTCGTCAACGGCGGCGGGACGGGCTCGCTGCACTCCACGTCGCGCGAGGCCGCGGTGACCGAGATCGCCGCCGGGTCGGGCCTGTACGGGCCCACCCTGTTCGACGCCTACCGCGCCTTCGCCCCGCGGCCGGCGGCGCTGTTCGCCCTGCCCGTGGTCCGGCGGCCGTCCGGGTCGATCGCCACGGCGCTGGGCGGCGGCTACCTCGCCTCCGGCGCGGGCGACGCCTCCCGCCTCCCCCGCCCCCACCTTCCCGAGGGCCTGCGGCTGGACAGGCAGGAGGGCGCCGGCGAGGTGCAGACGCCGCTGCTCGGCGACGCCGCGCGCGACCTGCGCATCGGCGACCGCGTGTACCTCCGCCACGCCAAGGCGGGCGAGCTGTGCGAGCGCTTCGACCGCCTCTTCGTCGTGCGCGGCGAGGAGATCGTGGAGGAGCTGCCGACGTACCGGGGCGAGGGGAAGACGTTCCTGTAGCCCTCTGCGGGCAGTGCAAATCGAGCGAAGGGAGCAGACGTGATCAAGCAGATCGGCCTGGTGATCGTCCCGGTGTCCGACCAGGACGCGGCGATCGACTTCTGGACGAACGGGTTCGGCCTGGAGCTGCGCGGCGACACGCCCTACGAGGCGATGGGCCAGCAGCTGCGCTGGGTCGAGGTCGGCCCGGCGGGCGCGGAGACGGTGCTCGCGCTCAACGTGCCCGGCTCCGACCATCCCCAGCCCGGCCAGGAGACCAACGTGTCCTTCGTCACCGACGACCTGGAGGCCGACCACGCGGCCCTGACCGACCGCGGCGTCGCCATCGAGGAGATCATGAGCTTCGACGGGCCGGTCCCGCCGATGGCCTTCTTCCGGGACAACGACGGCAACCGCTACCTGCTGGTGCAGCGCGACTAGACCGGATCGCCCTCAGGCGGGTGCGCCGGAGCGCGTGGCCACCCGCCCCAGCACGCGGTCCGTGTAGGCGTTGGCGAAGCGCCCCTCCGGGTCCAGGCGGGAGCGAACGGCCTGGAAGTCGTCCCAGCCGGGATAGCGGGGGCGCAGGGTCTCGGCGGTCTGGAAGTGGCGTTTGCCCCAGTGCGGGCGCCCCTCCAGGCCGTCCATCAGGGCCTCCACGGCGCGGAAGTACGGCTCCCAGGCCATGCCCCTGAACATGTGCACGGCGACGTAGGCGGTGTCGCGCCCGCTCGCCGTCGACAGATGGGCGTCGTCGGGCGCGACGAAGCGGCATTCGATCGGGAAGGGCACGGCGAACTCCTGGCGGGCGAAGAGGTCGCGGACGCCGGCGATCGCCTCCGCGGCCCGCTCGCGCGGCACGCCGTACTCCATCTCCGTGAAGCGCACGAGACGCGGGCTGGCGAAGACCTCGTAGGAGCGGTCGACGCGGCGCATCGTCCCGGCGACGCGGGTGATCGTCTGGTTGATCCGCGGGATCTGGGAGGGCGCGGCGCGCCCGGCCAGGCAGAAGGCGTGGAAGGCGTGGTTGTTGAGCGCGACATCCTCGAACCAGGCCTTGGCCTTCGAGCGCGGGGCGGGCGGTCCGTCGACGCGGTTGTTCGTCCGGGTCAGGGCGACGTCGGCGTGGGGGAAGAAGAAGAACTCGAAGTGCTCGTTGCCCGCCACGCGCTCGTCCAGTGAGCCGAGCACGTCGTCCAGCGGCTCCGGCCGGTCGATGCCCTCCAGCACGAACGCCGGCACCGCGCGGACGGTCACGGCGGTGATGATTCCCAGCGCGCCCAGGCCCACCCGCGCCGCCCGAAGGTCGTGCATCGCGGACTCGTCGATCTCCACGATGCTCCCGTCGCCGATCACCAGCTCGATCGAGGCCACGTTGGCGCCGATGTTGCACAGCCGCGAGCCCGTGCCATGAGTGGCCGTGGAGATCGCCCCGGAGATCGACTGCACGTCGATGTCGCCCAGGTTCTCCAGGCTCAGCCCCAGCTCCCACAGCCGGCGGCTGAGCTCGTGGATCGTGATTCCGCCCTGGACGCGCACCAGCCCCGACTCGCGGTCGGCGTCGAGCACGGCGTCCATCGGGCCCAGCGAGACCTGATGCCCGTTGGTCAACGCGATGTCGCTGAACGAGTGGCCGGCGCCCACCGCGCGCACGGTCCGCCCCTGCTCGGCGGCCCGGCGCACCGTCGCGGCCACGTCCTCGCGCGAGCGCGCCTCGACGCGCTCGAACGGCGCGCAGTGCTGATCGCCCGCCCAGTTCCGCCACATGCCGTGAGCGTACCGGCCATATGCTCCGGCGCGTGACCTGGGAACCGGAGCTGGAGGAGCTGCGCCGCCGCGAGGAGCTGGCCCGGCGCATGGGCGGCGAGGAGCGGGTGGCGCGCCAGCACGCCTCCGGGCGCCTGACCGTCCGCGAGCGCGTGGAGCGGCTGCTCGACGAGGGCTCCTTTCACGAGACGGGCGCGCTGGCCGGCTCGGCGACCTACGACGAGGACGGCGAGATCGAGGACTTCCTGCCCGCCAACTGCCTCGTGGGCACCGGGCGGATCGCCGGGCGCCGGGCCGCCCTGCAGGCCGACGACTTCACGGTGCGCGGGGGCGCGGCGGACGCCGCGATCTGGCAGAAGATGGTGTGGGCCGAGCGGGCCGCGCACGACCTGCGCATCCCGCTCGTGCGCCTGGTCGACGGCACCGGCGGCGGCGGGAGCGTCAAGAGCCTGGAGACCATGGGCTTCTCCTACGTCCCTCCCCTGCCCGGCTTCGAGCTGGTGGTGGAGAACCTCTCCGTCGTGCCGGTGGTCGCGGCGGCGCTCGGCCCGACCGCGGGCCTCGGCGCGGCCCGCGTCGTCACGTCGCACTTCTCGACCATCGTCAAGGGCACCTCTCAGCTCTTCGTCGCCGGGCCGCCGGTGGTCGCCGCCGCCATGGGCGAGTCCCCGGACAAGGAGCAGCTCGGCGGCTCCCGCGCGCAGACCCGGGCGGGCGCGGTGGACAACGAGGCGGCCGACGAGGACGACGCCTTCGACCAGCTGCGGCGCTTCCTCTCCTACCTGCCTGACAACGTCTGGGAGGCCCCGCCCGTCACGGACGCCACCGATCCGGCGCAGCGCCGTGAGGAGGGCCTGCTCTCGGTCGTGCCGCGCGACCGCCGCTCCACGTACAAGATGCGCGCGATCCTGGAGGCGGTGCTGGACCGTGGGTCGGTGTTCGAGGTCGGCCGTCGATATGGCGGCTCGCTCATCACCGCGCTCGCCCGCCTCGATGGCCGGCCCGTCGCGGTGCTGGCCTCCGACCCGGCGCACTACGGCGGCGGGCTAACCGCCGCCGCGTCGGACAAGCTCGCCCGCTTCGCCGACATGGCCGACCAGTTCCACCTCCCGGTCGTCAACTTCGTCGACCAGCCCGGGTTCGTGATCGGCACGGCGGCCGAGCGCGAGGGCACGATCCGCCGGGGCGCCCGCGCCCTGTACGCCGTGCACCAGGCGACCGTGCCCTGGGTGTCGATCCTCGTACGCAAGGTCTTCGGGATCGCCGGGGCCGGTCACGGCGACGGCTCGCGGCTGAACCTCCGCTACGCCTGGCCCAGCGGCGACTGGGGGTCGCTGCCGGTCGAGGGCGGGATCGAGGCCGCCTACCGGCGCGAGCTGGAGGCGGCCGAGGACCCGGCCGCGCTGCGCGAGGAGATCCGTGCCCGCCTGGACGCCGTGCGCTCACCCTTCCGCACCGCCGAGCGCTTCAGCGTCGAGGAGATCATCGATCCGCGCGACACCCGCCCGATCCTGTGCGACTGGGCGGCGCGCGCCCATGAGCTCGTGCGCCACGAGCTGGCCGCCGGCCCCAAGGCGCGCGGGCTGCGGCCGTGACCGTCCGTACATAGCGGCAGGCGCCCGGCGGCCCGGTACGGATGCCGGGACGGCGCGACAGGTGCACCATGGATATATGCGACGCACGCTTCCCTTTGCGGTTGCGCTGAGCGCGTTGCTTTTCGCAGCCCCTGCGGCCCCCGCGGCCAAGATCGCCGACACCGTCTCGGCCGGCCCGATTGCCCTGGCGGGCAATGCGGTCGTCTACTCCGTCTTCCGGCACTCCGACCAGGCGCTCCGCGTCCGCCTGGCGCGACCGGGCCACGTGTCGAAGCTCGTCTTCAGCCAGCGCCTGTTCCGGGGATATGGGGGCGAGCCGACGATGGACCAGGTGGCGGCCTCCTCCCGGCGGGTCGGTGTCGTGACCTTCCAGGAGCGCGGTGACATCGAGAGCAGCCACTACTCGACCATCTACGAGCTCTGGACGGGTCGGCCCGCCGGGTCGGCGTTCAAGCTCGTATCCACCACGCGTGGCCGGGCCTGCAGCGCAGGTCCCGTGGCCGTTGCCGTGGGCGACGACGCGCTGGTGTCGCTCGAGGCCACCTGTTCCGAGCGGCGGGTCGTCGTGCGCGACTACGCCCGCAAGGGCACACCGCACACGATCGGCAGGTCTGACCGCATCAAGGCCCTGACCGCGGCCGGCCACCTCGCCGCCTGGGTCCAGCGGGACCGCCGCGTGAACGGCCACTGGACCTACTCGATCGTCGTCTACGACCTCGCGCGCGGCCGGGTGGCACACCGGATCTCCAACGGTGGCTGGGCCGACTACCTCAGCGTCCAGGCCGACGGCAAGGTCGCCGGGCAAAGCGCGCAGGGCGTCCAGGTCACCGGGTGGTACTCGGCCACGTCCTCGGTCCGCCATGAGGTGCCCGCCGGGAGCGTCACGCCGCCTAGCCTCGGGGCCGACAAGCTCCTCTACTCCCACCACAGCGACCTCCCGCTCACAGGCGACATGACTCTCGCCCTGCGCGATCTCGGCGGAAACGAGACGGTTGTCGCGACGTTCCCCGCGCGGCAGATGCAGACGTACTTCCGCAACGCCACCTTCGACGGGCGCCGCGTCGCGTTCATCCGCAAGGGCTGCACGACCAACGAACTCTGGCTCCTGGACGCAAACGGACCCTCATACACCCCGACGTCGGCGTGCCCGTCGGACGGATCGCGATGAAACCATGCGATGCAGGCTTTCGATCACTCTGGCGCTGAGCGCGCTGCTTCTGACCGCCCCGTCGGCCCCCGCGGCCAAGATCGCCGACACAACGTCCTACGGGCCGCTCGCCCTCGCGGGCAATGCGGTCGTCTACTCCGTCTTCCGGGCGGGGGACGCCGCCGCCCGGCTTCGCCTGGCCCGGCCCGGACAGGAGTCGCGGCTGATCTTCAGCCAGCGGCTGGCGCGCGGGTTCCGGGGTGAGCCCACGGCATTCGCTCCGGCGGCATCCTCCCGGCGAGTGGGGCTGATCGCTGAGCAGTACCGCGACATCGGGCGCTACTACACCACGCGCTCGAGAGAGCTGTGGACGGGCCGGCCCACCGGAACCCTCAAGCGCATCCACCCTTCGCGCGGCCAGTCTCGGTGCTGGGCTCCGGAAGCCGTCGCGGTGGCCGAGGACACGCTGGTGACGGTCGAGAGCGTCTGCCCGCCCGGCGCGCACATCGTCGTCGTACGCAACTACGCCCACAGCGGAGCCCCGCGCACCATCGCGCGGGCCGAGCGCATCAAGGCCCTGGCCGCGACCGGCCACTTCGTGGCCTGGGTGCAGCGGACCTACCGCACCCCACGACCGCACTGGACCTACACGATCGTGGTCTACGACCGCGCGCGAAACCGCGTCGCCTACCGGATCCCGCACTCCGGGTGGCCGGACCACCTGAGCGTCCAGGCTGACGGCAAGATCGTGGGCCAGAGCGAGCAGGGATCCAGCATCACGGCGTGGTATTCCCCCGCCGGCCAGACCCGCCATGACCTCCCCGCCGACGGCATCGCTCCGCGGATCGGGGCCGACAGGATCCTCTACGCCGACGGCTTCGCGCCCGCGGCCACGGGTCCGACCTCGCTGACGCTCCGCGATCTCGCCGGCCACCAGACGACCGTCGCGACGTTCCCGGCCCGGCAGTACCGAGTGGACCCCGTCCTGCCGACCGCCGACTACGACGGGCGCCGCGTCGCCTTCCTCCAGAAGGGCTGCGGCTCGGGCAACGAGCTCTGGCTGCTCGACGCGAACGGGCCGGCGTACACCGCCGCCGCCTGCGCGGGCTAGGCCTCCGGCTTTCGCCCGACCACGAGCAGGTACTCGGCGTCGGCGGCCCACGGCGAGCTGTCGTCCTCCACGACGAAGTCGTCGTAGAGGGAGACCAGCCCGGCCCGCACGCCGTCCCACTCATCGCTCTGGGAGAGCAGGCCCTTGGCCGCGATCATCGGGCCGAAGTACGTCTCCATGAACGTGATGTAAGAGTCGGCCGAATCGTCGCGCAGCCGCTGGAAACGGTGTTCGAAGCTCAGGTCGAGGTCGTGAGGCGCGAAGAGCTCGCGCACGTGGTCCTCGGTCCCCCACATCGGCGGCGGCGAGGCGTAGTCCGGCGGCGGCGGCATGTGCGAGCTCATCAGTTTGAACATCTGCCCGACGGCTCCCGGGGGCGTCCAGTTGGCCATCACCACGGCCCCGCCCGGACGGCATACGCGGACCAGCTCGTCGGCCGTGCGCTGGTGGCGCGGCGCGAACATCGCGCCGAACGTGGTCAGCACGCGATCGAAGCGACCGTCCTCGAAGGGCAGGTCCTCGGCGTCGGCCTCGACCCACTCCAGCTCGACCCCCGCCTCGGCCGCCTTGCGCCGCCCGGTCTCGAACATCTCGGGAGTGAGGTCGCTGGCCACCACCCGGGCGCCCCGCACGGCCGCGGGAATGGCCGCGTTGCCCGCCCCGGCCGCGACGTCGAGCACGTCCATGTCCGGGCCCACGTCCGCCGCCTCCACCGTCGCCGACCCCACCTCGGCGATCTTCTCGGCCACGGTGGGGAAGTCCCCGGTCGCCCACATCGCCCGCTGGCGCTGCTTGAGCTCGTCCATACCGTCCTCTCCCCTCCCGTTCGGTTGCGCCGACGATAGCCTCTTCCGGGTGGCCCCGTTCGCCGATTCCGAGCAGGAACTGGAACCCCGGGAGGTCCATCGCCGCCTCACCGAGGACGGCTGGACGGTGATCGACGTGCGCGAGCAGGACGAGCGCGATGCGGGGTACGTCGCGGGCACCCGCCACATCGAGCTCGAGCGCCTGACCTCGCAGGCCGAGACGATCGACCGCGACGCGCCGGTGATCTTCCTCTGCCACGTGGGCAGCCGCTCGGGCATGGCCACGCAGGCTTTCCGCGCCTCGGGCTACGAGGCCTACAACCTGCGCGGTGGGATCAGCGCGTGGGTCGCCGCCGGGCTCCCGATCGAGCCCGACGGCGGATACGTGGACTAGGACTAGGTCAGCTCGCCTGGCCGGCGGCGTCCGGGTCGGGCGCCTCCTGCCCCGCGGCGTTCTTCGACGGCGCCAGCGTCTCGTGGCTGGGCACGCTCTCGTTCGGCGGGCCGTAGTCCGGCAGGTCGGCGTCGCCGGAACGCCGCCGCAGTACCGCGGCGATCACGACGGCCAGGCCCAGCGCGCCGGCGATCAGGGCCAGCGGCGTGCGCCCGGGCGCCCGCTGGGCGGCCCGCTTCGCGGCCTTGCTCGCCTGCTTCGCAGCTCGTCGCTTGCGACTTCTTCGCAGTGTCATCGGATGGATTCCTCCTCTGGCGCGTTTCCGGTCGAATTCCCCTCCCACCTGCGGGCAAACCGCTTAGGGGCGCCGCGGGCGGGGTAGTCGCGGCCCATGGAGCGCAACGAAGAACTCGACGACCAGGTCCAGGCGGCCGCGGAGGAGATGCAGACCGAGCTCGACAAGCTCGAGGCCCACTCCGAGGAGGTGGGAGACCGCATCGAGGAGACCCGCAAGGAGTGGAGCGCCAAGCAGGAGGACGCGTCGGTGCCCGGCGCCGACTCTCCCGCCGACGAGGGCGACGACGGCGGGGATGCCGCCTAGCTCGCGTACTGCCCGACCCGCACGAACGCCCACAGCAGCCAGACGGCCAACGCCAGCAGAGACCAGCGGACCAGGCGCCCGCCCGCGCGCGGGTGGCCGCGCCACACGGCGAACATTCGCACCGCCCCGAGTCCCGCGAGGACAAGGAAGGCCGTTCCCAGGACCAGCTGCAGGCCGATGACCCAGCTCGAGGCCACCCCCCTGTCGAACTCCCGGTGGGTGCCGTTGCCCATGTAGAAGACGACCGTCGCCGCCAGGGCTCCGGTCGCCAGCGCGAGCAGCCCGGCGGCGGCCCGGCGAGCGATCAGGAGAAGAGCTCCTCCTGCCCGGCCGAGCGCCCGCGGCGCCGGCGCGGAACGCCCGCCGCCTCCTGCAGGGCGTCGTCGACGTCCGCCAGGATCGCGCGCTCCGAGCGCGAGGCGACCACCGGCTCCGAGAGCCCCTCGACGTGGACGTACGTGCGCCGGCCGTCGCCGCGGTCGGCGCCCTCCAGCGGCACCACGGCGAACACGCGGTCGGCGCGCACCCACTTGCCGTAACCCAGATGCACCATGCGCGGAGCCATCCGCCCGTAAGGTTGTCTCATGCGCAGGACGCTGTCCATCGCCCTCGTCGGCGCCGGCCTCCTGGCCGGATGCGGGGGCGGTGACGGCGGCAAGGGCGACACGGTGACGTCGCCGCCGTCCTCCGCTCCCTCGAGCCTGCTCCTGTCGAGCCCCGCGATCATGCCAGGGCGCACGATCCCCGCTCGGTACACCTGCGCGGGCGCCGGCACCTCTCCCCCGCTGCGCTGGAGCAAGATCCCGGCCGCCGCGCGGTCGCTGGCCCTGTTCGTGGCCGATCCCGATGCTCCGGGCGGCACGTTCGTGCACTGGACCGCCTGGGGCATCCGCCCCGCCGCCGGCGCCCTTCCCGCGGGCGCGAAGCCGCCGATCCAGGGCGCCGACAGCGCCGGGCACCTTGGCTGGACCCCGCCCTGTCCGCCCGCCGGCAAGCCCCACCGCTACGTGTTCACGCTCTACGCCCTGCGCGCCCCGCTGCGCCTGCGGGCCGGCGCCAAGCCGGAGATGGTGCGGGAGGCGATCTCCGCGGTGGCCCTCGGCCAGGGCGGCCTCACCGGGCTCTACGGGCGCTGATACGCAACTTCGGTCGGCGTCCCGCGTCAACCTGTGTGCATGCGCCGCACGCGCGTCCGCCTGATCGTCCTGCTGCTCGCCGCGCTCCTGGCCGGGGTCGCCGGCGCGGTCGCCGGCGCTCGCGCGGACGTGGTCTCGGGCCGGGCGCAGGCGCGGCGCGCGCAGACCGGTGGCCTCTCCCCGACCGGAGTGCCGTTTCCCGCCGGCTGCCGCATTCCCAGGTCGATGCTCGCCGCCGGCTCGCGCGCGGTCGGGCGTCCGGGCGCGGGCCGGCTGGTCGGTGGCGTGCCGTTCCCCGAGGAGACGGACTACTCGTTCACCTGGGACTTCCCGGAGGGGTTCTCCCCCAACCCGCAGTGGCGGCGCTACGGAACGGAGAAGCTCGTGCTCACCCTGGAGTGCGTCCTCTCGGCCTATGGCCTGCGCCACCCCGAGCTGGCGCGGATCGGCGTCGCGGACCTGTCACGCACGCACGGCGGCCCGTTCGGGTCGCGCTACGGCGGCCTGGGCCACGGCTCGCATCAGAACGGCCTGGACGTCGACGTGCTCATGCCCCGCCGGGACCTGTGCGAGTGCGCTCCCCAGGATCCCTCCGAGGTCGACTCGGCCCGCGCCCAGGAGCTGGTGAGCGCGTTCGCGCGCGCCGGAGCGCAGTACCTGTTCGTCTCGCCGGTCCTCTACCGCAAGGGGCTGATCCGCGGCAGGCGCGGGGTGGTCATCCCGCTCCAGTTCCACGACGACCACATCCACGTGCGGATCAGGCCGTGATCGCCGCCAGCGCGGACTCGCGGTCGCGGGAGAGCCCGATCCTCGTCGCCCGATCCTCGGGAATCGTGAAGACCCACACGAGGGTGTCGCTCTCACGCGCGGATGGCTTCGAGCGCCTGCTCGCGTGTGGCGTACAGGTGCAGCCGGACCAGCAGCCCGTCGCGGACGGTGAACAGATAGACCCCTTCCTGGGAGACCTCGACCCCACTCCCCTTGCCCCGGCCGTGCTGGACGGAGTGGACGAGGATGTTCTCCTCGTCGACCTCCTCGACCTCGGCCACCTCGATCCGGAACTCGTCCCAGGCGTCGAGCCAGATGCGGGTCCATTCGAGGTAACCCTCCCGGCCGCGGTAGGTGCCCTCCTCGCCCATCTCGGCCACGGAGTGGACCTCGACGTCCGGGCTGAGCAGGCCCAGCACGGCGTCCGCGTCGCCCCGGTTGAACGCCTCAAGACCCTGACGCGCCAGATCGCCGCGGTTCACTGGCTCACGACGGGACGCCGGGAAGGCTGGGCCCGCCGGGAGTGGTCGCACCCCCCGGGGGCGCGATCGCGCCCGGGAGCGGCTCCGCGCGCACGACGTGGCTCGACACGATCATGTCGTGCAGGCAGCGGTTGGTCTCGTCCCACAGGGGCCACAGGTAATCGAGGATCTGGGGCAGGCTGAAGAACAGGCCGCCGACGACCCCGAACAGCAGCCGGATGACGAGCACCTGCCGGACGAACGCGCTGCCGAAGCCGAAGGCCTCATTGTTGTCGCGGGTCACCCGGATACCGACGATCTGCTTGCCCAGCGTCTGCCCGTTGTGTTCCCCCGCCCGGGCCATGAAGGCCGGCGCGTAGACGAAGTAGGCGAACACGCCGCCGACACCGAGGACGAGTCCGCCGGCGACGTCCGTCCCCGTGGTGTTGCCGGCGAGCAGGCCACCGCCGACGACCAGCCACGGCACCCAGACGATGAGGAAGTCCAGGCAGGCGGCGCCGACGCGGCTCAGCCAGGTCGCGCACTCGATGCCGTTGTCCCACACCGGCTGGCCGTGCGGGCCCCGGGGCCGGGCCGGAGGCGGCACGTAGGGCGGCGGCTGGTAGGCCCCAGGATGGGGGGCCGTGGGCGGCCCGGGCGGCTGCCAGCCTCCCTGGACGGGAGGGGCATAGCCCGGCGTCTGCGGAGGCGGATAGGCGCCGGCCGGCGGCGTCTGCGGAGGCGGATACGCCGCCGGCGGCGGGGCGGCCGGGGGCGGCGGAGCGGCCGGAGGCGGGTAGGTGGGCGGCGGCGGCGCGTAGCCCGTCGGGGGCGGGGGGAGCGGCTCGGGCGGGGGCGGGTCGTCGGCCATCGACGGGGGACCGAGCGGCTCCTCGGGCAGGGGCGGCGGTTCGGGCAGGGGCGCATCCCCTCCGAGCGGATCGCCGGGCGTCAGGCCCGGCTCCTGCGGATCGTCGCTCTCCTCGCTCACCGCCGCGACCCTACCAGCGCCGTCAGGACTAGCTCGAAGCGGCGGACGCGATGATCACGATGACGATGATGAGCACGAAGAACGCCCAGATCGCGGCGCCGATGCCGACCACGATCTTCTCCCCCGTCGTCACCGGCGCAGTCACGGCCGCCCCTGCCGTTCGCGCGTCCCAGTACTCGTTGAGCCGCTGGACGACCATCGGGTAGATCACCAGCGCCGCGAAGGGGATGAACATCGCCAGGACCAGCCAGAGGATCACGTTGAACTCGGGCAGACCGACCCGCCGGCGCAGCGCGTCGAGATCGCGCCAGAGCCAGTAGGTGATGATGATGTTGAGGATCGGGACCAGCAGGCCGGCCGTGTAGAGCCCCGGATCGTCGGTGCTGCTGAGCTCGCTGTTGAGCTGCTTGCGGGTGACGAAGAACCAGTAGTACGTGTAGATCCCGAACGAGAGCACGGAGAAGCCGATCACGCGGCCCACTCCGCGCTTGATGGCCAGCTCGCCCACGACGGGGCCCGAGCCGCCCGCGGGCATCGGCGGCCGGCCGTAGCCGGGCGGCACCGCGCCCGCCGGCTGCCCGGGACCGGGCGGCGGCGGGGGCGGAGGAGGCGGCGGGGCTCCGGGGTGGTCGGCCATGGCGGCGGACCCTACTGGCTCGGCGGGAAAGCCATCAGCTCAACCAGATGCCCGGCCGGGTCGTGCGCGTAGGCGCGCGGCGAGCCCCAGTGCTCGCGCCGGCGCTCGACGTCGTGCCCGGCGCCGGCGAGCGCCGCCACGGCGGCCTCGAAATCGTCGACCACCACCGCCACGTGCCCGCGACCGGGAATCTGCGGCTCGTCGCGGTAGAGCAGGTGGACCTGCGTGCCGCCGCGCTGGACCCAGCGGGCACGCTCGCGCAGGCTCTCGGGCGGCTCGGCGTCGGCGAAGCCGAGCAGGCGGAAGAAGGCCGCGCAGGCCTCGGCATCCTCCCGGCGGGTCTCGAGCGCCACGTGCGCGATCACCCGCGGGACGCTAGCGCTCCGCCGGGCTAGGCTTGCTCGGAATGCCGGTCAGCTGGGACGACGAGATCGACGGGATCCTCGGCGGTGACCTCACCGCCGCGCTGGCCTACATCACCCCGGCCGGGGGCTCGGTGGTCGCGGCGGTGGCGCCGGTCGGCCTGCGCGACCGCGCCGCGGGCACGGTCGCCTTCACCACCTCGCTGGGGTTCCGGCGCAAGCTCGACCGCCTGCGCGACGAGCCGCGGATCGCCCTGGCCTACCACGCGCGCGAGCACGGGTTCTCCGACTCGCCGCGCTACGTCCTGATCCAGGGGCGGGCGGTGTACGACGAGGAGCCCGACGAGGCGTTCCTGCGCGATGTCGTGGCGCCGGCCGCGACGCGCTTCATGGGGCCGCCCCGCGAGGGCCGGTTCTGGGACTGGATGCTGCGCGAGTACTACGCCACGCGCGTGGGCGTCAGCGTGGAGATCGAGCGAATCGTCAGCTGGCCGGACCTTCGCTGCGCCGGCGAGCCCGGCGTGCTGGGCGCGCCGCGCCCCGCCAGTCCGCCCGAGCCCCAGACCCCACCCAAGAAGGGCACCGGCCCGCGCGTGGACGTGGCCCGGGCGGCCAGACGCATGGGTCCCCTGCCCCACCGCCTCGCCGCCTGGCGGGACGCCGACGGCTTTCCGCTGGTGGTGCCGTTCGAGCTCTCGGGCGCCGACACCTCCGGTCTTCGCCTCACCATTCCGGCGGGAGCGCCCCCGGGCGGGCGGCGCGCCGGCCTCGTGGCCCACAGCTACAGGCCGCAGCTCGTCGGCCTGCACACCCGCCAGCACACGGGCTGGCTGGCGGACGGCATCTACGCGCCCCACACCGAGGCGGGATTCCGCGCCCCGGCCAACAAGACTCTGCTGCTCATCGCCAACGGGTTGATGGCCAAACGCGGCTATCGCGAGGCCCAGAAGGCCGCGGCGGGTCCCGCCTAACCTGTCCGGGCGATGGACGATCCGATGCCCGTCACCTCCGGCGTGGCGATCCCGCTGCGCGAGGTCGAGCTGCGCACGTCCCGGTCCTCGGGGCCCGGCGGCCAGCACGCCAACGTCACCGCCTCGCGGGTCGAGGCGGTCTTCGACGTGGCCTCCAGCCCCTCCCTCACCGAGGCCCAGCGCCGCCGCGTGATGGCCAAGGCGGGCCCGCGGATCACCGCGGTCGCCCAGGACGCGCGCAGCCAGGCCCGCAACCGCGAGCTGGCGCTCGAGCGTCTGCGCTCCCGGCTGGCCTCGGCGCTGGCGGTCCCCCGCGCGCGGCGCCCCACGAAGCCGACCCGGGCGTCGCGACGGGCGCGGGCCGAGGCCAAGCGCCGGCGCTCGGCGGTCAAGGCCCAGCGCCGCCGGCCCCCGGCGGACGAGTAGCTCAGCCCACGAGGCGCCGCTCGAAGCAGCGCGAATGCGGGCCGGCGACGCCGAAGCACGTGATCTCGCGGTAGCCCGCCGCGCGGTAGAGCGACATCGCCTCGGGCTGGAAATCGCCGGTCTCCAGGCGCAGGCAGTTGAACCCCTGGCGCTCGGCCTCGGTCTCCAGGGCGATCAGGATCACCCAGCCCAGGCCGCGGCCCCGGTCATGCGGGCGCACGTACATCCGCTTGAGCTCGACCACCCCGCCGTCGCCCAGCGGCCGCAGTGCGCCGCACCCCACGGCCTCGCCGTCCGAGTCGCGGGCCACGAGGAACAGCGCCACGTCCTGCGCGGTGGGCCTCTCGCCCGGATCGGTGTCGGCGCCGTAGCGTTCGCACAGCTCCGCCTCCAGCGCCTCGCGCAGCGCCACCGACTCGGGAGCGTCGAAGGGCTCGGGCGCCACGGCGATGCCCGACGCCGCGACCGCGACCGCGCTCTGGAGGTCGGGGAACGCCGCCAGGAGGCTGACCTTCCCCTGGCGCATCATCCCCAGATGCACGAGGTCGGCCGTGACCTCGGCGCCGCTGCCCGAGCCGCGCGCGTGCAGGCGGACCGGCACGACCACCGCGTCCTCCAGGCGCATGAAGCGCTGGGGCTCGAAGCGGATCTCCGTCAGGGCCTCGGAGCTGCGGGCCAGCCACTCGCGCAGCCCGTCGTGGCCGCGGTAGACCGCGACGTCGGGACCGAGGAACTCCTCGCGCATCTCGACGTCGGGATGCAGGAGGTCGAAGAACGCGTCGAGGTCGCGGGAATTCAGCGCCGCGTACAGCGCCCGCGTGGTCTCGACACCGGTCTGTGCGGGGGCGGCCATGCCGCCCGACACGCTAGATGATCGATCTCACGGCCCCGCATGCCCGCGCGGGATCTCGTAGCGGGCGGGGAGCTTGGCCGAGCGCGGCTCGCCGGCCAGGACCGCGCCGGGCGACCCGGCCGCCCGCGCGGCCTTGACGGGAGTGGCCTTGGAGGTCTTCTTGTACGGGCGCCAGCGCACGGCCACGGGCTTGACCGTGAGCAGGCGCGACCAGGTCGCGGCGTCCAGCACGCCGGTCACGGGCAGGCCCTGCGAGTCCTGGAACAGGCGCAGGGCATTGCGCGTGGAGGCGCCGAAGACGCCGTCCAGCGGCAGGACGTACCCGGCGCCGTACAGGTGCTCCTGCGCCCACACCACGTAGTCGCCGCGGTTGCGGATCCGCAGCGTGGGATACGCGCTCGACGGCCGGTACTGGGTCAGGGACACGACCGGGTCGCCGAGGGCCCGCCAGCGCGGCTCGCTGGTCTCGCTCCACTCCCACCAGCTCACGCCGGCCGCCCCGTAGGCGCGCGCCACCTGGCGGAAGCGCTTGATCTGCGCGGGCGGCGCCCGGTCGTAGGTCTGCCCGAGCGGGTAGATCGGCCGCTTGTAGACCCGGTTCCACGTGTAGGTGTGGGCGAAGTTCGCGTCCACGCTGGTCCCGATCGTGTGCCAGTACATCTGGGGCTGATTGGCCTGGGCGGCTCCGGGCGCGAGGAAGACCGAGTAGGGGAAGCTCGGGTGGTAGTCCACGTAGGGGAAGCCGGCCAGCCCGATCGGATAGGAGTCACCCACGAGCGAGCGCAGGCGCCGGACGTAGGTGTCGGCCGAGGCGTACTTGCCCTGGTACTCGGCCTCGGCGTCGATCACGAAGCAGTCGGCCCCGGCCTGCTTGGCCCAGGCGGAGACGTTGGCCTCGGCCGTCGGCTGGTTGCCGTAGACGTACTGCCACCCGCACACGCGCAGGCCGGCGCGCTTGAACGCCCGGACCATGGCGCGGGTGAACTGCCCCCAGGTGTGGTTTCCGTCCCCGCTCTTGATGAACAGCGTCGAGATCCCGCGCTTCCGCGCCCGGGCGACGATTCGCGAGACGCTCCCGCCGTCGGCGTGGGGAAGCTGCCAGATCCACATGCCGTTGCCCGTGAACGCCGGGTCCGGGCTCGTGGTGGGAGTCGGGTCGACGGTGGTCGGCGGAGTCCCGCCCGTGCCGCCGGAGGTGGCGTACGCCCGTACCGCCCGTGGACTGGGCATGCGCGGCGGGCGCGCCGACGGCCGCGAGGGCGAGGCCGAGGGCTGCGAGGGTGCTCAACCGGCGAGCCGGGTTCGTCATGCGTGACGCAATCGGCAGAACGAAGAGAGTAAACGCCCTGCAAGCGACGGAGTTGCGGCCCTGGCGCGCGGCCGCTCGCCCGCTCGGCGTCTCGTGGCTCATGCGAACGACCGCATCGAGGGTGGACCCGGCGGCCGCGGCTCCACGACGGAAAGATTGCTGGCTAGGGGGTCCATACGACCCCCAGACCAGCAAGCTTCGGGAACCGGCCCCGCTCCGACCGCCCTCTCGATGCCGCCGTGCGGCGCCCTGGCGCGCGGCCGCTCGGCCGCTCGGCCGCTCGGCCGCTCTAGGCGTCGCGCGCCACGCCGCTGCGCCGCAGCACCGACTCGGCGTAGGCGTCGGAGCGGGCGTGGAGGATGGGGTCGGCCGAGGTCTCGATGCCGTCGGTGACCCGCGTGGGGTCGAACACCAGCACGTCGCCGTCGCGGTCGCGGTCGGACGCGGGCCGGGTGATCTCCAGGCGCCCGAGCTCGATCGTCTCGCGCTCGTCGGGCCAGGCCTGGGTGGGATCGTCGATCGGGTCGTCGTCCTCGGCGACGATCGCCTTGAGCGTGAAGGCCACCGGCCCCGCCTCCAGGCGCTGCGCGATCTCGGTCTGCAGGTAGTCGCGGTCGCGCTCGCCGGCCTCCTCGCTCTCGAGGACCGCCTCCCCGGCCTCGGGCTCGAACCGGTAGCGGATCCAGCGCCGCGTGCCGTCGGGCGCGGTGAAGGCGAAGGAGTGCAGCGAGTTGTAGGCGACGGTCGCGTAGGAGACCGGCGCGTGGGACTCGAGCTGCTCCTGCACGGCGGGCACCGCCTCGGGATGGGCGCCGAGGAACTCGCCGATCTTCGCCATGTCGAGCTCGCCGGTCTCGGGATCGGGCTTGCGCGCCCGCATGAAGGCGAGGAAGTCCTCTGGCGTGCGCACGAAGAACTGGCGCCGGCTCAGGGCGACGATGTCGGTCGTCGAGCCGTCGGGCAGGTAGAGCTTGACCGCCAGGCCGCGCCCGTCCTGCGCCGCGTCACGCCCGCCGGGGTCGCCGGTGCCGTTGGAGAAGCGGACGTGGGCACGGACCTCCCCGTCGGAGAAGTGCGCCGCGCGGCACACCTCCGCCGCCCCGGGCGACGGCGTGAAGGTCCCCGCGCACAGGGTCCCCTTGGCGTGGACGGCGCGGTGCCCCTCGTGGCGGCCGCTGACGTCCTGTATGGCGTCGATGACCTGGGCCGCCCACCCCGCGTCGGGCACGACGGTCAGCCCCCGGCGCTGAGTTTGGCCAGCCTGTCGTGGCACTCGACCACGCGCCGGCGGACCGGATCGTCCTCGGGCCGGTCGTAGACCAGGTCCCAGGTCTTGTCCGCGGTCTCGCGGGCCGATTCCTTGGTGGCCTCGGCGCACAGCCGGTCGATCACGAGCAGCTCGAGCTGCTGGATCTGGGCGGGCGGGTCGCCCGGCTGCAGCCGGGGCAGCGGGTCCTCGGTCGCCTCGCGCCACAGGGTGGTCGCGATCAGCAGGCGATTCTGGAGGGACCGGGTCTCCACCACGTGCCCACCCTAACGCCGCGGGGCCCTCACGTCAGGCTTTCGCGGGCTCGGCCTTCGGGCGCGCCGGCCACATCGTGAAGTACTCGCGCATGAGGATCTGGATCATGGCCGCGATCGGGATGGCCAGCAGGGCCCCGAGGATGCCCAGCAGGCTGGCCCCGGCCAGCACGGACACGATCGCCAACAGGGGGTGCAGCTTGAGCGTGCGCTTGTACACGTAGGGCCCGAGCACGTGGCTCTCGACCTGCTGGTAGATGACGAAGCTGACGACCCAGATGATGAGCCCGGCGGGGAACGAGTTCAGCGCCGCCACCAGCGCGATCGGGGTCGCGCCGATCGCCGAGCCGATCAGGGGGATCAGCGCCGTCAGGGCCATCAGGACCGCCAGCGGCACCGAGAACGGCAGCCCGAGGATCTTCATCATGGCGAACGAGAACAGGCCGGCCGCGATGGCGATCGCCACCGAGCCGACCACGTAGCCGCCGACGACGCGGGCCATCTCGTCGGCCACGCCGCGGGCTCTTCGCTCGTGATCCGTGGGCAATCGCCGGAACAGGCCGTCGACCCAGCGCGGGCCGTCGAGCAGGATGAAGAACGCCATCACGAGCACCGTGACGAGCTCGAACAGGCGCTCGAACACCCCGACCGTGACGACCTCGAGCTCCCCGGCCGCGTCGTCGAGCGCGCTGGGCAGCTTGTTCGACTGGGTCTTGATCTTGGCCGTGATGTGGTAGCGGTCGTCGTAGTTGCGCAGCGTCTGGGAGTCGCGGATGTCCCTGATGTAGTGCGGGGTGTCGCGCACGAACGTCTCGACGCCGTCGACGATGGGGGGCACGAGGACGAGCCCGAGCCCGAACAGCCCGCCGAACAGCGAGACGTAGACGAGCAGGATCGCCAGCGCCCGGGGTACGCCCCGGCGCTGGACCCAGGCGACGGGCGGCGCCAGGGCAACGGAGATGAAGATCGAGATGCCGACCGCCTCGACGACGAGCCGGAGCCGGAACAGGATGAACAGGGCCGCGGCGACCGCGAGAACCACGAGCACCGCCCTGAAGACCGCGCGTGCAGTCATGACGGCGCCAGGGTACGCACGCCATCGGACCCCTTCGCCGCTAGTTTTGGACCATGGACACCGTCACGAGGTCCACTCCGGGCGCCGCGGTCGTCGAGCCGTCGCTGCGCTGGCCCCACGCCCGCCTCGAGGCGCTGTCGCGCCTGCGCGCCCGCCTGGAGGGCAGCGAGCGGGCCCTGCGGATCGCGCTGACGATCATGGTCCTGGCCGGCGCCGCCCTCGTGCTGCTCGCCGCGCAGCGCCGCTCGGCGCTGGCGCCGCCGACCAAGGCGGGCTTCGACGAGTGGCTGGTGGGCCCGCTGCGCGGCGCCGCCTCGTTCCTGCCCGACGACGCGCTGATGGAGAGCTTCGCGTTCAGCGGCCTGGTCATCGTCATGTTCGGCTGCTGGCTGGTCACCCTGCTGGCCGCGGGCCGGGCCGGGGCGCGGTGGGTGCTGGGCGCCGTGGTGGCGCTGCACGTGCTCGTGCTCGCCGGGCCGCCGCTCCCCCTCACCGACGTCTTCAACTACATCAACTACGCCCGCCTGGGCGTGGTCCACGGGCTCAACCCCTACGCCGACCTCCCGGCGCTGCTGCCCGGCGACCCGAGCTACGCCTACGCGACCTGGCATCACCTGCTCAGCCCGTACGGCCCGCTGTTCACGATCTTCTCCTACGCGCTCGTCCCGCTCGGGCTGGCCGGGGCCATGTGGACGCTCAAGAGCGCCACGGTGGTGGCCTCGCTGGGCTGCCTGTGGCTGGTCTGGCGCCTGGCCGAGCGCCGGGGGCGCGACCCGGTGTGGGCCATCGTGTTCGTCGGGCTCAACCCGCTGGTGGTCGTCTACGGCCTGGGCGGCGTGCACAACGACTTCTTCATGCTGCTGGCCATCCTGGCCGGCGTCGCGGCGATCCTGGCCGACCGCCCCGCCCGGGGTGGCGCCGCGCTGGTCACGGCGGCGGCGCTGAAGATGTCCGCCGGGCTGGCCCTGCCGTTCGCCCTGGCCGGCGCGCCGCGCGATGAGCGCCGGCCGATCCTCGTCGGCGCCGCCATCGCCGCCGTGGTGCTCGGGATCGCCTCGGCGCTGGCCTTCGGGATCCACCTACCGGGCCTGGAGACGCAGTCCAAGCTCGTGACTCCGCTCAGCCCCCAGAACCTCGTCGGGCTGGTGCTCGGCCAGGGCGGCTCCACCGGCGCGGTGCGCGCCCTGGTCGGACTCGGGCTCCTGGTGGCGATCGTGGCGCTGCTGCGCGCCACGTGGCGCGGTGCCGACTGGGTGACGATGGCCGGGTGGGCGACCCTGGCGCTGGTGGTCAGCCTGACCTGGGAGATGCCCTGGTACGTGCTCTGGGTGCTCCCGCTGGCGGCGATCGGCCGCAGCCGCGCGCTGCGCCGGGCCACGATCGTCCTCACGGCCTTCCTGCTCCTGACGCTCGTCCCCGCGACCGGTTACGTCCTGTCCAATGTCTGTCATTGCAGCCCGGGCAGCACACACACCGGAAAACGCAATGCCGTCCAGATCCGCCAGTACCTCAAGTGACGAAGCGCGCCGCGCGCGCCGCCTGACCCTCGTCGGAGGGATGGCCTTCGCCGCCGCCTCCATCGCCCTGGTCGCCGCCAAGGGCCTGATCCTGTCGCGCGACTGGCTGTTCGCCTGGATGCTGCTCGGCCTGCTCGCGGTGTCGCTGGCGGACCCCAAGCGCTGGGTCCGGGGTGTGCTCGTGGACTGGCTGCCGCTGATGGCGGTGCTGCTCTGCTACGACCTCTCGCGCCCGGTCCGCGAATGGCTCGGGACCTCGCCCCACGTGTTCCCCCAGCTCGACGCCGACCGCTGGGCGTTCGGCCACGTCCCCACCACGACGCTCCAGCACGCGCTGTATGACCCGCGCGTGGCGCACTGGTACGACTACGCCACCTTCTTCGTCTACCTGTCGCACTTCTTCGTGACGCTCGCCGTCCTCGGGGTCCTGTGGAAGGTCTCCCACGAGCGCTTTCGCGAATACCGCACGCTGGTGGTCGTCCTGGCCACCGCGGGCTTCGTCACCTACGTGCTGTTCCCCGCGGTGCCGCCGTGGCTGGCCGCGTACGACGGCTATCTGGAGGCCGTCCCGCGCACCATCGGCGGCATGTGGGGGGTGATCGGCGTCGAGCCCGCCCACGCGCTGTTCGAGAACCGGGGCGAGTTCTACAACCAGGAGGCGGCGATCCCGTCGCTGCACGCCGCCTACCCCATGCTGCTGCTGCTGTTCTTCTGGGGCGCGGGCTGGTGGGCTCGGATCGGCCTGGGCGCCTACGTGCTCGCGATGGCCTTCACGCTCGTCTACAGCGGCGAGCACTACGTCACCGACGTCGTGATCGGCTGGCTCTACGCCGGTGGCGTGTTCGCCGCCGCGAGCCTGGTCCGCGCCCACGCCCGCGAACGCTCGGCGCGCGCCCGGGAGCCCGCCGCGGCCAGTACCTAGGCGTCCGCGCTCAGGGCGGCGGCCGCGACCGCGAGCGCCACCTCCGCCCGCTCGTGCAGCGTCCGGGCGAGCACGTGCTCGTGGGGCGCGTGAGCGCCCCCGCCGCGGGGGCCCAGCCCGTCGATGGTCAGCGGGACGGTGCTCGCCAGGTGGCTGGCGTCGCTCGCGCCGCCGCGCTCCATGCCCACGACCGGGCGGCCCAGGCGCTCCGACGCCGCCGCCAGCACGGGAGTCGCGGCCTCGCGCGTGTCCATCCCCGGCCACACGCGGACCAGCTCGGCGCTCAGCGTGGCGCCGCCCACCTCGGCGGGCAGCGCCTCCAGCACCCGCCCGAACACGGCCTCGGTGTCGGCCCGCAGGTCGCAGTACAGCTCGCCCGCCGCGGGGACGACGTTGAAGGCGTCGCCGCTGTGCATCACCGTCGGGACGGCCGTCAGGCGCTCGGGGCCGGCCGGATCGTGAAACCCGGCGACCACGCCGGCGGCGCGCGCCAGCGCGAGCAGGGCGTTGCGGCCCTTCTCGGGCGCCGAGCCCGAGTGCGAGGACGCGCCCCGCGCGGTGACGTGCAGGGTCCCAGCGGCCTTGCGGCGCACCACCACGCCCTCTCCCGCGTCCGGCGCCCGCTGGCCCGCCTCGAAGCACAGGCAGGCATCGAAGCCGGCGAACCGCGAGGAGTGAGCGAAGGGGGCGGTGCGCCACTCCTCGTCGCACACCAGCAGCAGCGCCAGCTCGGCGAAGGTGTCGGCCGCATGGGCCGCGAGCTCGCGCAGGACGCCGAGGGAGATGACGACCCCACCCTTCATGTCCACCGTCCCCGAGCCGTCCAGGCGCCCGGCGTCGCGGCTCAGCGGCCGGTGCTCGGGATGGGCGATGACGGTGTCCACGTGCCCGAGCAGCAGCAGGCGGCCAGATCCGCTGCCCCCGACCCGGGCCAGCAGGTCGGGCGCGTGGCCGGGCGACGAGCACGGCACCCGCTCCACCTCGGCGGCCTCGGGCAGCAGCGCGGCACAGACCGCCAGCGCCTCCTCGGCCCCGTGGACGTCGCCCGAGGGCGAGGAGACGGCGACCAGCGCCTCGAGCTCGCGCTCGGCGCGGGCCGCGATGGCGTCGGCCGAAGCGGAGATGGCGGCGCGGTCGCTCACGCGGTAAGGATTACCGGACCGTGAACGAAACGCCTGCGCCATGACGCAGCGCTGGTCTCGCAACCTGCGGGTGCGTCTCGTCGCGCTCGTGCTGCTGCCGCTGATCCCGGTCTTCGTGGTGGCGCTGGTCAACGCGCGCCAGAACCGCGACGACGCCAGCCGCGACGCGCGGCGAAACGCCGAGTCCCTGGGGCGCCTGGCCGCGGCGCAGGTCGACCAGCGCCTCGAGGCGGCGCGCCAGTTCCTCCTCGTCCTCTCCGGCGACCGGGCGCTCATCTCCCCGTCCCCCGCGGCGTGCCGGCGAGAGCTGAGGCGCCGGCTGCGCGCGGTCGGCACCTACGAGAACCTGGCCGTGGTCGACACGCGCGGGCGGCTGGTGTGCACCGCCGTGGCGCCGGGCCGGACCGGCACTTCCCTGCGCGACGCCACGTGGTGGCGGCGGGCGATGGCGACGGGGACCCTGGCGCTGGGCGACGATCTCGGCGGCGCGCTCGCCCCGCGAGCCGCCCTGGTCGTGGCCCAGCCCGCGCCCGCCGCCTCGGGCGGGCGCGAGGTGATCGCCGCCGTGCTCGACCTGCGCGACTTCGGCCCGGTGGCCAGCGCCATCGACCTCCCGGCCGGCGGAACGCTGACCGTGTTCCAGCGCTCCGGCCTCGTGCTCGCCCGCTTCCCCGACCCGCGGCACTACATCGGGCGCGACCTGGGCGCGGCGGAGCTCGTCGCGGTCGGGCGCCGCTCGCCGAACGGGTCCCACGAGGCGGCGGGACTCGACGGGCACCGGCGCATCTACGGCCTCGCGCGGGCCGGCGCGGGCGCCGGCCGGGTCGTGGTGGCGGTCGGCCTGTCCAAGGCACGGGCCCAGGCCGCGGCCGACCGGACGCTGCACCGCACCCTGGTCACGCTGCTCGTGGTCGCGCTGTTCGCGGTCGGGCTCGCCCTGGCGGCGGCCAACTGGCTCATCGCCCGGCCGGTGCGCGCCATGGCGGGTGCGAGCCGGCGCATCGCCGCCGGCGACCTGACGATCCGCAGCGGCGTGCAGGGAGGCGGCGAGGTGGGCGAGCTGGCGGCCGCCTTCGACGAGATGGCCGCCACGCTCGAGGCCCGCGAACGCGAGATCGACCGCTCGGCCGGAGAGCGCCAGCGGCTGCTGGCGGAGCTGGTCGCCGCCGAGGAGGAGGAGCGCAAGCGCATCGCCGAGGACATCCACGACGACACGATCCAGGCCCTGAGCGCCCTGCTCCTGCGCCTGGAGCTGATCGAGTCCCGGATGCCGGAGGGCGAGAGCCGCGACTCGCTGACCGAGGCGCGCGAGGCCGCGCGCGACGCGGTCGCCCGGCTGCGCCACCTCGTGTTCAAGCTCACTCCGCCCTCCCTGGCCACCACCGGCCTCGGGGCCGCCGTGGAGACCCTGCTGGCGGAGGTCTCGCGCGTGTGGGGCGTCGCGGGAACGGTGCGGGGCAGGCTGGAGGCCGAGCCGTCGGCGGACCTGCGGGCGCTGCTTTACCGGATCACGGCCGAGGCCGTGAACAACGCGGCCAAGCATTCCGGCGCCGCGGCCATCTCGGTGGAGCTGGCCAACCGCGACGACGGCGTGTGGGTGCTCGTGCGCGACGACGGCGTGGGGTTCGAGGTCGACGGGCAGCGCTCCGGCCCGGGCCACCTCGGCCTGGTGAGCATGCGCGAGCGGGCCGAGTCCGCCGGCGGCTGGTGGCGGGTGACCAGCCATCTGGGCGAGGGCACCAGCGTCGAGTTCTGGGTCCCGCTGGGCGGCGGGCCGCGCCCGCCGGCGGTCCCCACTCCGGTCGCCGGCGAGACGGCCTGACTACTCGAGCAGGCCCCGGCGCATGGCCTCGGCCACCGCGGCCGCGCGGTCGGACACGCCGAGCTTCTCGTAGAGGTGCTGGAGGTGGGTCCGCACGGTCGTCGGGCTGAGCGTCAGGCGCTCGGCGATCTCGGGCGCGGAGAAGCCGTCGGCGGTGAGGCCGAGGATCTCGCGCTCGCGGGCCGTGAGCACCGGGCGCTCGTCGCCGCTGCGCAGGCGGATCTCCCGAGCGATCCCGGCCTGCACCTCGGGCGAGAGGACGGTCTCGCCCCGTGCGACGGCGGCGATCGCGTCGCAGATGGTCTCGGCGCTGGCCTCCTTGGCCAGGTAGCCGGCGGCCCCGGCGCCCACCGCCTCGTAGGCGTTCGCGCTGTCCACGTGGGCGGTGAGGAAGATCACCCGGGTGACCAGGCCGTCGCGCACCACGGCGTTGAGGACGTCGAGGCCGTCGAGCTGGGGCATCCGGATGTCCAGCAGGGCGACCGCCGGCGCGAGATCGCGGATCGTGCGCAGGACCTCGCGCCCGTCTCCCGCCTCCCCCACGAACTCGAGGTCGGCTCGCGATTTGACGGCGTCGATAACGGCCTTGCGGTAGAGGGGATGGTCGTCGGCCACGACGACCCCGATTCGGTCCTTGGCACCGCTCAAGAGGCGAGGTTTGTAGCACGCGGCCCAGCCGTGAACCGCGGCGTCCAGCACATCCTCCAAATGGATGACCTACAGCTGTAGGAGGGGAAATAGGCACCAGGACCGTTCGGTCCAGGGATGAAGAAGGCCCCCGGCATTGCCGAAACTGGCAATGGGCCTAACCGCATAACACCCCATCAGCGCCTCGGGGCGGATCAATAGATCCGCCCCGTTGTGCGTCCGGGGCCGGTTTGCGTCCATACCCTGGTCGGATGACGCGCAACGCCCGCCGGTGGACCGCCGTCGCCCTGGCCGGCGCGGCCCTCGCGCTCGCCGCCGCCGCGGTCCTGCTCACGCGCGGGGGCGGTGGCGGAGCCGCCCCCCGGCGGCCCGTGCTCGACCGGCCGACGATCGTGCAGGACGACGCCGAGGTCCTGTACGGCTCCACGGCGAAGGTGCGCCGCGCCGTGCGCACGCTGCACGCGCTCGGCGTCGACTGGCTGCGCGTGACGGCCAACTGGTCGTTCATCGCCCCCGGATCGCGCTCCGCCCGCCGGCCGCGCTTCGACGCCGCCGACCCCGCGGCCTACCCGCCGGGCTCGTGGAGCGCGCTCGACCGCGCGGTGCGCGAGGCTCGGGCGGCGGGCCTGGACGTGTCGATCGACATCGCCTTCTGGGCCCCGCGGTGGGCCGTGGCGGCCCCGTCGCGCCCGCCCGACCGCCAGCGCGACGGGATCGACGCGCGGGAGTTCGGGCGCTTCGCCGAGGCGGTGGCCCGCCGCTACGGCGATCGCGCCGTGGCCTACACGATCTGGAACGAGCCGAACTTCGGGGTCTTCCTGCTGCCCCAGTGGCGCCGCGCCGCCACCGGGTGGGAGGTCGCGTCGGCCGACGAGTACCGCGCCATGCTCTACGCCTCCGTCCCGGCGATCCGCCGCCACGCGCCCCGCGCGCTCGTCCTCATCGGCGGCACGGCCTCCCTCGGCCACGACACGCCCCGCCACGCCGGCGACGAGGTCGCGCCGCTGCGCTTCGCCCGCGCCCTGGCGTGCGTCGACGGCAATCTGCGCCCGGTGCGCGACGGCGCCTGCGCGCGCTTCCAGCCGCTGCCGGGCGACGGCTGGGCGCATCACCCCTACTCGCCGCGGCGCGCGCCGCAGGTCGGCGACGCCGGTCGCGACACGGCCGTGCTGGCCGATCAGGGGCGGCTGGCCGACCTGCTCGACCGCCTGGCCGCGGGCGGGCGCACCCGTCGCCACCTTGGGCTGTGGGACACCGAGTTCGGCTACGAGACCGACCCGCCCGACCCCACCCAGCCGGTCTCGGCGGCCGAGCAGGCGCGCTACGTGCCCCAGGCCGAGGCGCTCGCCCTCTCCGACCGGCGCGTGCGCTCCTTCGCCCAGTTCCTGCTCCGCGACCTCCCGGCCCGGCCGGGCCGAACCGCGGCCGCGCGCTGGGGTGACTGGCAGTCGGGCCTCGAACTGCCCGATGGGACGCCCAAGCCGCTCATGCGCTCGTTCCCCTACCCGCTGGTGGTGCACACCGGCACGCAGCCCGGCACGGTCTCCGTGTGGGGCCGCGCGCGGCCGGGCCGGGCGCGACACCGGGTGCGCGTGACCGCCGGCGGGCGGCCGCTGCGCGCCCTGGTCACCGCCGCCGACGGCACGTTCGCCTTCACGGCGCCCGCCCCGCCCGGCGCGACGTTTCGCCTCGAGGTCCGCCGCGACGGCGCGTGGCGGGCGGTCGGGCTGCCGGTCGCCGTCGAATGAACGCTTGTGCGGGTCATCACCCGCACAAGGGTTCAGCCGCCGTCCGAAACCCGGCCGCCCGATCGCCGCCGTCAGTGGCGCAGGTCCAGCCGCTGCGCCGTATCCCCCCGGCCGATGAGCACGTCGCTCACCATGCTCGCGGGGAACAGGCCGTGCTCGACCACGCCGGGAACGCCCGAGAGCCGGGCGGCCAGCGCGGCCGGGTCGTCGACCTCGCCGGTGTAGTCGGCGATCACGTTGCCGTCGGGGCTGGGCGGGGTGCCCTCGCGAATCGCCACGTCGCCCAGCTCGCGCAGCGTCGCCGCCAACCCGTAGCGCAGGAGCTCGACCGGGACGGGAGCGCCGATCGCCTCCACGGTCTTCGAGGAATCGGCGATGACGACGAAGCGCTCGGCTGCCGCGGCCACGACCTTCTCGCGGGTGTGGGCCGCGCCCCCGCCCTTGACCAGCCAGCCGTCCGGCGCGACCTGGTCGGCGCCGTCGATCGCGATGTGGAGCCGCTCGATGCCCTCGAAGGGCTCGACGGCCAGACCCAGCTGCCGCGCCGCCTCCTCGGTCGCCGGGGACGTGGCCACGCAGCGCAGGGACAGCCCCAGGCCTCGCCAGCGCCGGCAGCAGGAACGCCACCGTCGAGCCGGTCCCCAGGCCGACCAGGCTGCCGTCCTCCACCAGCAGCGCCGCGGCCTCGGCGGCGGCCCGCTTCTCCGCGTCGGCGCTCACGAGTCCGGCTTCCACCAGTCGTTCCACAGCCACACGGCGGGGCGGCCGTGCTCCTCGCCCATCACGCTCACGGTCGCCGTGGAGAGCCCGAACCGGCCGCCCTGCTCGGGCTCGAACTCCAGCCAGCGCGCGCCCAGGACCCGCAGACAGTGGCCGTGCCCGAAGATCGCCACATGCCCGCCGGCGGCGCGGGCCTCGGCGATCACCCGGTCCACGCGCTCGCCGACCTGGTCGGCCGTCTCCCCGCCGGGGCAGCCGTCGTCGAACAGGTACCAGCCGGGCCGGGTCTCGTGCACCTGCTGGGTTGTGATGCCCTCGTACTCGCCGTAATCCCACTCGCGCAGGTCCTCGCGCACCTGGACGTGCTCGCCCAGGCCCGCCAGCCGGCAGGTCTCCAGCGCGCGGGAGAGCGGGCTGGAGAGCACGAGCGCGAAGCGCAGCTTGCTGGCGATCCGCTCCCCGGCCTCGCGGGCCTGCCGGCGCCCCTCCTCGGTCAGCGGGATGTCGGTCGATCCCGTGTGGCGGCCGTCCTTGCTCCACTCGGTCTCGCCGTGGCGGATGAGCACGACGTCCGGGCCGGTGTTGGGCACGGCTAGGCGACCCGGTCCCCGGCCAGTTCCTGCGCCGCCATCATCGCGGCGCCGTACACGCCCGCCTCGACGCCGTGGCGGGCCGGGCGGATCACCGTGTGCTCGCCCACGCCGCTCAGCACGTAGCCCTTGGCGGCGCGCCGAGCCGGCTCGAGCAAAAGGTCGCCCGCCGTGACCACTCCGCCGCCGATCACCACCTCCTCGGGGTCGAAGAGGTTGATGGCGCTGGCGATCCCGACCCCGAGGCGCTCGCCCAGGATCCGCAGCAGGCCGACCGACTCCTCGTCGCCCTCCTTGGCCGCGTGCACCACGTCGACGCCGCTGACCTCCCCCCGCTCGGCGACCGCCCGCCCCAGCGCGCCGCCGGGGTTGCGCTGCGCCGCCTCGCGGGCCAGGCCGCCCAGCGCGGTGCCCGAGGCCAGCGCCTCCAGCGACCCGGGCTGGGGGAAGCGGGCGGCCGGCGCCGGTGCCCCGGCGCGCAGGTCGAGGCCGATCAGGATGTGCCCCAGCTCGGCGCCCGCGCCGGTGGCGCCGCGATAGACGCGGCCGCCGAGGATGAGCCCGCCCCCGACCCCGGTGCCCACGGTGAACATGACCAGATGCTGGGTCACCAGGCGGCCATCCTCGTGGGCCTCGGCCAGCGCGGCCACGTTGGCGTCGTTGTCCACGAACACCGGCAGGCCGAGCCGCTCGCTGAGGACGTGGCGCAGCGGCACGCCGGTCAGCGGGACGTTCACTCCCGACTTCGACGTGCCCGTGGCCCAGTCGATCGCCGACGGGACCCCCAGCCCGACGGCCTCGGTCGAGGAGTCCCGCGCCGCCTCGATCGCGTCGCCGAGCTGGTCGACGAGCGCCTTCGTCGAGGACTTGTCCGTCGGGTGGACGACCGGCTCCGAGAGCTCGCGGCCGTCGAGCACGGCCACGGAGACCTTCGTCCCCCCGACGTCGACCCCGACCGTGCTCACCCGCCGGCTCCGGGAAGCCGGGAGGCCGCCGCCGCGTCGCACAGCACGGTGAGCGAGCCGGAGGCCGGCTCCACGAGCGACGCGGGCGTCGCCGGATCGCCCGGAGCGCCGAAGGCGCGGGCCATCGCCTCGGCCTTCCCCTCCCCGCTGACCAGGAAGACGACCTCGCGGGCCGCGTTGATGAGCGGCATGGTGAACGAGACGCGGGGCACGAACGGGTCGAGGCCGGCCTCCGGCACGCCGACCACCAGGCGCGAGATCTCGTGAATCTCGGGCTTGCCCGGGAACAGCGAGGCGCAGTGCCCGTCGCCCCCGAGCCCGAGCAGGACCAGGTCGAGCGCCGGCATCCCCTCGCCGAACGTCTCGCGCAGCCGCGCCTCGTACCCGGCCGCCGCCGGATCCGGGCCCAGCTCGCCCTCGATGCGCTCCACGGCCGGCGCGTCGCCCTCGATGCGGTCGAGCAGCGCGGCCTTGGCCATCCCGAAGTTGGAGCGCTCGTCGGCGGGCGCCACGCAGCGCTCGTCGCCGAACCACAGCGTCGCGCCCGCCCAGGAGATGCCGCTGGCCGCGGCGCGCTCGTAGGCCGGGCGCGGCGTCGAGCCCCCGGTGAGGGCGATGTGCCCCCCGGCATCGACGTGGCGGACGAGCAGCGCCGCCGCCTCGGCCGCGGGGTCGTCGAGGACACGGACGTCGGCGCTCGTGCTCACCCGAGCATCGCCCGCGCCGCGTCCAGCGCGGGCTTGTAGGTCGGATCGCGCAGGAGCGCCTGACGCACGCCCTCGCCGAGAATGCCGCCCTCGCCGCGCGAGGCTCCGAGCAGCGTCCACGTCGATTCCTGGCCCTTGCGGTCGCGCCGGTGGGCCCGCAGGCCACCCGGGCCGCGGTCCAGGGAGATGGCCATGCCGTCGGCGGTCTCGATCGTCACGCCGGCCAGGCCGGGCACGTCCTGCTGGACGGGCTCCAGGTGCAGCGAGACCTCCTGCCGGCGGGCGCGCGCCTTGCCCTCGAGGCGGTCGCCGCGGGAGATCATCGACCCCGGCTCCCAGCCCAGGCGGGTGGCCAGCCAGCCGCACAGCAGCAGCGCGGCCGCCTCGGACTCCGAGCCATGGCGGACGGTCACCCCGCTGATGCGCGCCAGCTCGTCGCGCCACTGCGGCGGGTCGAAGGTGGCCGCGATCCGCTCGCGCCACGGGGTGGAGCGCAGCCAGGCCAGGTCGACGACGTAGGCCTTCTCGGAGATCTGCTCCACGCGCGCCAGTGCCTCGTGGACGTCGGGGTCCGCCACGCTGTCGGTGAGGACGACGTGCGCCAGGTCGAGCAGCGAGTCGACCGCCTCGGGGTGGCCATGCGGCGACCAGACGACGGTGATGACCTCGGAGATCAGGACCGGGTCGACGATCGTGTCCAGGCCGGTCAGCCGCTCGGGCCCCATCTCGATCTCGACGCGCTCGCGCACGACCGCGACCTGGCCGGGCGCGGGCTCGACGTCGTAGGAGAGCATCGCCTTGCCGTCCAGCGTCTTCTTGCCCTTCTCCACGGTGCACAGCACGGTGCGCGAGGCGTGGTAGCGCCCGACGCGGTCCAGGCGGTTGGCGATCTCGCCCCGCCACTCGCGGTCGACCACGGCCACGAGGTTGAGCACCCGGGCGGGCACGTACCCCGCGTGCTCGGTGGCGCGGCGCATCTTCAGTAGTCGCGCAGCGCGGCCTCGATGGCCGAGGGCGTCGTGTCCTGCTCCTGCCAGACGTCCTCGCTCACAGCGGCCGCCAGCGAACGCCCGTCGCGCTCGAGAGCTCGTCGGCCAGCTTCGGGCCCTCGGACCCGGACGGATACTGCGCCACCGCCCCCTTGTCCTCCTTCCAGGCGGTGAGAACCGGGTCGACGATCTGCCAGAGCGAGTCGACCTCGTCGTTGCGGGTGAAGAGCGTGGCGTCACCGCGCATCGCGTCCATGATCAGCCGCTCGTAGGCCTCCGGCGACTGGGAGAGGAACGTCGTCCCGTAGTGGAACTCCATGTTGACCGGGCGGATGCGCATCCGCGCGCCCGGGATCTTCGCCCCCAGCGACAGCGTCACGCCCTCGTCGGGCTGGACCGTGAGCACCAGCTGGTTGGGCTGCACGCCCAGGGATCCGTGGGCCTGGAAGGCCAGATGCGGGACGGGCTTGAGCTCACGGCGATCTCGGTGACCTTGCGGGCCAGCCGCTTGCCGGTGCGCAGGTAGAAGGGCACGCCGGCCCAGCGCCAGTTGTTCGACCTCAAGCGCAGCGCGGCGAAGGTCTCGGTCTTGGAGTCCGGCGGCACGCCGTCCTCCTCGCAGGTAGCCGCGCACCTCCTCGCCCGCCCCGCGTCCCGGTCCGTACTGGGCGCGGACCGCCATCGTCCGGGACCTCCTCGACCGTCGGCGGGCGGATCGCCTGGATCACCTTGACCTTCTCGTCGCGCATCTTGTCGGCGTCGAAGGACGTCGGCGGCTCCATGCAGACAGTTGGCCAGCAGCTGCATCATGTGGTTCTGGACCAGGTCGCGCAGCGCACCCGCGCCGTCGTAGTAGCCGGCGCGGGTGCCGATGCCGATGTCCTCGGCCGCCGTGATCTGCACGTGGTCGATGTAGTTCCGGTTCCACACCGGCTCGAACATCGTCGTTGGCGAACCGGAACGCCATCATGTTCTGGACGGTCTCCTTGCCCAGGTAATGGTCGATGCGGAAGACCTGGTTCTCGTCGAAGACCGACAGCACGCCCGGTTGAGCTTGCGCGCCGAGGCGAGGTCGTAGCCGAACGGCTTCTCGATCACCACGCGCACGTCGGAACCCTCGTGCCGGTCGAGCTCGGCTTGCCGAGCTGCGGCGACGATCACCGGGAAGAAGTCCGGCGCGGTCGACAGGTAGAAGAAGCGGTTAACGGGATCGCGGCCTGCTCGTCGAAGCGCCTGCAGCCTCGGCGATGCGGCCGTAGACGCCGTCGTCGTCGAACCGCCGGGGACGTAGCGCATCGGCCGAGCAGCGCATCGAGCACGCTCGGTCGGGCCGGCGTGCGCGAGTACTTCTGGATCGACTCTCGGCGCGCCCCGGAAGTCCTCGTGCGGACTTGTCGCGAGCGCGAGACGCCGATCAGGTTGAAGCGCTCGGGCAGCGAGCCCTCGTGCGCGAGGTTGTAGATCGCCGGCAGCAGCTTGCGGTTTGAGAGGTCCCCGTGGCGCCGAAGATCACCAGCGTCGTCGGATGGACCGGGAGCCGCTCGAGCCCTTCGACGAGCGGGTTGTCCTGGGCTGCCCGGCTCGCCGCCGTGGCCTCGCAGCAGGCCCTCGATGCGCTCGCGGCAGGGCGTCCAGCGCCTGGGCCGGGTCGCCCTCCAGCCGCACGCGCTCGGCCGGGAGGCCGTGGTCGCGCAGCGTTTGCAGGTCGCCCGTCGCCTGCCGCGTTCTTCAGCGTGCTCGAAGTGTAGGCGGCCCGGGGATCTCGACGTCCTCCTCGCCGTCGTGGACGAGCTGGAGGAAGATGCCCGATCTGCGGCCCGCCCTTGTGGAACTGGCCGGTCGAGTGCTGGAAGCGCGGCCCGTAGCCGAAGGTGGTGGTGCACCTTGGTGCGGTCGCGGATCGCAGGCGCGCAGTCGCCGGCCGCCGCGTCGAACGCGCCGACGGGTTGAGGTAGCCGAGGATCGCGACGTAGTGCGGCGGCGCGGCCTGTCGAGCAGCGGCGTAGCGCGTCGTCGTCGGCGTCGCCAGTCGGGCAGCCTGCCGTCTCTGCGGTAGCGGTCGAGCACCTTGTCGGTGTTGTCCTTGGCCTCCTGGACGTTGGGCTGGTCGAACGGGTTGATCCCCAGCACCCAGCCCGCCACCGCGGTCGGCGAACTCGGCGAAGAAGAAGATCCGGCCCGAGGTCGATCGGGCCGTGGACTGGCGAGCGTAACCGTCGGATGGCCGGCCTTGCCCAGCGCGGCTCGACCTTGGCGTCCAGCGCCTCGTCGGGGTCGTCGACGTTGCGCAGGTAGACGAACACGCGGTCCTCGCCGTACTCGTCCGGCTCGCCCAGCGGCTCGTCGGCCACGGGCAGGATCCCCTTGCCCTGCTTGCCCAGTGCTCTCGGCGACGAGCTGCTCGACCCACAGACCGAAGCTCGACATCGGCTCGGAGACGATGAACGTCAGCTTGTCGCGGCCCGTTGGCGCAGCTCGCCCATCACCAGGCCCATCCACAGCCCGGAGTTGCACGCCGTGGACGTCATACGAGTTGCAGTTCTGCTCGGCGACCTGCGCGCGGTGCAGCAGCGCCTCGACGACATGCCCATGAGCGCCGCCGGGACGAGCCCGAAGTACGAGAGCACCGAGTAGCGCCCGCCGATGTCGGGGTCGTTCTCGAACACGCGCCGGAAGCCGTTCTCGTTGCCCAGCTTGATCAGCGGGGAGCCGGGGTCGGTGATCGCGACGAACTGGCGCCGCCCTGGCGCCGCGGCCTTCTCGAAGAAGTGGTGGAAGTGCGACAGCGTCTCGATCGTCCCGCCCGGACTTGGAGGAGACGAGGAAGAGCGTCTTGCTCAGGTCGAGCCGGCGCTCGAGGCCGAGCACGACCTCGGGGTCGGTGGAGTCGAGCACGTGCAGGCGCAGGGCGCCCTCGATCTCGCCGAACGTGCGCCGGATCACCTCGGGGCCGAGCGAGGAGCCGCCCATGCCCAGCAGCACGACGTCGGTGAAGCCGTCGCCGCGCACCTGGTCGGCGAAGCGCGCAGGTCGCCGGCGTGCTCGAGCATCGGCTCGGAGATCGTCAGCCAGCCCAGGCGGTTCTCGATCTCCGGCGTGCCGGCGGCGCCCCACAGCGTCGGGTCCTTGCGCCAGACGCGCTGGGCCACGCTCTCCTCCACGGCCGTCTCGACCCGCTCGGCGATCGCGCCGCTCCAGCTCGGGCGGGATCGAGGCCTGGATCGTCGGCGGGCGATCGGTGACGACCGCGTCGCGGCTGCTCGTCGACGCCCGCGAGCAGGCCCTCGATCGACTTCTCGAACAGGACGATGCCGTCGTCGAGCAGCTTGCGCGGTGACGTCGGCCATGTCGATCCCGGCGCCGGCCAGGGCCTCGAGATGCTCGGACGGGTCCTGGTCGGCCGGTCGGCCCCTGACCTCGGAGCGCTCGGCGGCGGCCAGCAGCGTCTGCATCGGCATCGTGTTGACGGTGTCCGGCGCGACCAGGTCGTCGACGTACTTGGTCTCCGGGTAGTGCGGGTTCTTGACGCCGGTGGACGCCCACAGCGGGCGCTGCACCCGGGCGCCGGCCTCGCGCAGGGCGGCAAAGCGCTCACCCTGGAAGATCTCCTTGAAGTGCTGGTAGGCGGCCCGGGCGTTGGCGACCGCCGCGGTGCCCTGCAGCTCCTCGCGGCCCAGCCCCTCGAGGCGCTTGTCGACCTCCGTGTCCACGCGCGACACGAAGAACAGGCCACCGAGTGCACGCCCAGGTGCCGGCCCTCCTCCAGCCGGCGCTCGAGGCCGCGGATGTAGGCCTCGGCGACCTTCGCGTAGGCCTCCACCGCGAACAGGAGCGTCACGTTGACGTTGATGCCCTCGTAGATCGCCTGCTCGATGGCCGGCGCTCCCTCCTCGGTGCCCGGGATCTTGATCATCACGTTGGGGCGCTCGACGGCCTGCCAGTAGCCGCGCGCGCCTCGGCCAGCGTGCCCTCGGTGTCGCGGGCAAGCTCGGGCGCGACCTCGAGCGAGACGAACCCGTCGGCGCCGCCGGCGGCGTCCTGGACGACGCGCACCACGTCGGCGCCGAGCTGCACGTCGCTGATCGAGATCCGGTCGTAGATCGTCCTTGGCGTCCAGCCCCTCCCGGGCCATCGCCTCGAGCTCTAGTCGTAGTCGTCGGAGCCGAGGATCGCCTTCTCGAAGATGGCGGGGTTGGAGGTCACGCCGCGCAGGGAGTCCTCCCGGACCAGCCGCTGGAGCTCGCCGCCCTCGATCAGCCCGCGGCGGATCTGGTCGAGCCACACGCTCACGCCGGCCTCCGTCAGCGCAGCCAGCCGGGGATTGACTTGTGCCTCAACGCTCATCCGCTCTCCTCGATCAGTCGTCACTTGACCAGCTTGCGAGCGCGCTCGGCCACGTTCTCGGGCGTGAAGCCGAAGTGCTCGTACAGAGCCTTCTGGCCGGGCCGGAGGCGCCAAAGGTTTCCATCCCGACGACATCGCCCGCCGTCGCCGACCCAGCGGTACCAGCCATCGGGCTGGCGGCCTCGACGGCCACCCGCGCGCGGCAGGCCGGCGGGAGCACCCGGTCGCGATAGGCGTCGTCCTGCGCCGCGAACCGGTCCAGGCACGGCGCTGAGACGACCCGCGTCGCGATGCCGTCGGCCTCCAGCAGATCGGCCGCCTCCGTGGCAGATGTGCACCTCGGAGCCGGTGGCGATCAGGATCAGGTCGGGCTCCGGGGTCCTTGTAGGACTCGCGCAGCACGTAGGCGCCGCGCTCGATGGCGTCGTCGGGCACCGCGGCCGGGTTCTGGGTCGGGCACGCCCTGGCGCGAGAGGGCGATCACCGTCGGGGTGTCGGTCGCGGCCAGGGCGAAGCGCCAGGCCAGCGCGGCCTCGTTGGCGTCGCCCGGGCGCACGACGTTGAGGTTCGGCAGCGCGCGCAGGTGCGCGAGCTGCTCGATCGGCTGGTGGGTCGGGCCGTCCTCGCCCAGCCCGATCGAGTCGTGGGTGTAGACGAAGATCGACGGGATCCCCATCAGCGCCGCCAGCCGGACGCGCCCTTCATGTAGTCCGTGAAGATCAGGAACGTGGCGCCGTAGGCGCGGAAGTCGTGCAGCACCAGGCCGTTGACGATCGCGCCCATGCCGTGCTCGCGGATGCCGAAGTGCAGGTTGCGCCCGGCGTAGGCGCCCTTCTCGACGACTCTCGGCCTCCTCGATCAGGGTCAGCGTCGACGGCGCCAGGTCGGCCGAGCCGCCGACCAGCTCGGGCACCTGCTCGGCGGCCCACTGGATGACCTGGCTCGAGGCCTTGCGCGTGGCGACCATGCCGGCGTCGGCGTGGAAGCTGCGGCAGCCTCGGCGTCCCAGCCCTCGGGCAGACGGCGCTCGAGATACGCGTCGAGCTCCGCGCCGCAGGTCGGCGTGCTCGTGCGCCAAGCCGTCGATGCGCTCGTTCCCACTCCGCCTCCCGCTCGCGCGCCGCGGTCGCCGGCAGGCCGGAAGTGGGCCAGCGCCTCGTCGGGCACGTAGAAAGGGCTCGTCCGTCGGCCAGCCGTAGCGCCTCCTTGGTCAGCCGGATCTCCTCGTCGCCCAGCGGGGAGCCGTGCGCGCTCGGCGGTGTCCTGCTTGTTCGGCGCGCCCTGCGCGATGTGGGTGCGGATGACGATGAGCGACGGGCGGTCCTCGACGGCCTGGGCGTTGCGGACGGCCTCCTCCAGGCGGTCGAGGCCGATGTCCTCGCCCAGGTTCTGGACGTGCCAGCGGTAGGCCTCGTAGCGGTCGGGGACGTCTCTCCGACAGCGCGAGCGCGGTGTCGCCCTCGATCGAGATGTGGTTGTCGTCGTAGAAGGCGATCAGCCGCCCGACGCCGAGGTGCCCGGCCAGCGACGCGGCCTCGGACTGGATGCCCTCCTCCATGTCGCCGTCGGAGGCGATGACGTAGGTGTGGTGGTCGACCACGTCGTGGCCGTCGCGGTTGAAGCGCGCGGCCAGCATCCGCTCGGCCAGGGCCAGGCCGACCGAGGTGGAGATGCCCTGGCCCAGCGGGCCGGTCGTCGTCTCGATGCCGGCGGCATGCCCGTATTCGGGATGGCCCGCGGTGGGCGACCCGAGCTGGCGGAAGTTCTTGAGGTCGTCGAGCGTCAGCCCGTACCCGCACAGGTACAGCGACGAGTACAGGAGCATCGACGCGTGGCCGGCCGAGAGGACGAAGCGATCGCGGTCCGGCCACCCGGCGTTGCCCGGGTTGTGGCGCATGATGCGCGTGTAGAGGAGGTAGGCCACGGGGGCCAGCGACATCGGCGTGCCCGGGTGGCCCGAGTTCGCCTTCTGCACGGCGTCCATGGACAGCGTGCGGATCGTGTTGATGCAGAGTTGATCGAGGGCCTGCTCTTGGGTCACCGTGCTCATGCTGCGACCTTACACATAGCCCCACGCGGTGGCAGGTGCACCCGGCTACCAATAGGGTCCGCGTGATGCCCGCGCTCTCGTCCGTCCCGATCGGCCGGCTGCCCTTCGAGCGCTTCGAGTCCATCCTTCCGCCCGACCGCTACGAGCAATTCCGCGAGGCGGCGGAGCGCAGCCGCCGGCTCCTCGACGGCCGGGCGGTGTGGAACGTCAACTCCACGTCGCGCGGCGGCGGCGTGGCGGAGATGCTCGTCTCGCTGCTCGCCTATGCCCACGGGGCCGGGGTGGATGCGCGCTGGACGGTGATCTCGGGCAACGACCCCTTCTTTGCCCTGACGAAGCGGATTCACAACAACCTTCACAACGCCGAGGGCGACGGCGGGGAGCTGGGCGAGGCCGAGCGCGGGATCTACGACGACGCCCTGGCGCCGAACATCGAGGAGTTCCTCAAGGTGGTCTCCGACGACGACGTGGTCATCGTCCACGACCCCCAGCCCGCCGGGCTGATCGGCCCGCTCAAGGAGCGGGGCATCCCGGTCATCTGGCGCTGCCACGTGGGCATCGACACGCCGAGTGACGTGTCGCGGCGCGCCTGGAACTTCCTGCTGCCCTACGTCGAGCCCGCCGATGCCTACGTCTTCTCGCGCGAGGCCTTCGTCTGGGAGGGGCTGGCCGACGAGCGGATCCAGCTCATCGCGCCGGTCATCGACGCCTTCTCGGCCAAGAACCAGGAGCTCGACCCCGAGACCGTGACCGCGATCCTGCACGTGGCCGGCCTCAACGAGGACGGCTCGGGCTCCTCCCCCATGTTCACGCGCGAGGACGGAACGCCCACGCGCGTGGAGCGTGAGGCCAAGCGCTGGGAGGCGCGCAGGCTGCGCTCCAGCGACCCGGTGGTCCTGCAGGTCTCGCGCTGGGACCGGCTGAAGGACCCGATCGGCGTGATCCAGGGGTTCGTCGACGACATCGCCCCGAACACCGACGCCCACCTGGTCTACGCCGGCCCGGCCGTGGAGGCCGTCGCCGACGACCCGGAGGGCAAGGAGGTGCTCGACGAGGCCGTGGCGCTGTTCGAGGGCCTGCCGGCGGAGGCCAAGGAGCGCCTGCACCTGGTGGCGCTCCCGATGGACGACCTCCAGGAGAACGCGGCGATGGTCGACGCCCTCCAGCGCCGCGCCGCGGTCGTCGTGCAGAAGAGCATCGCCGAGGGCTTCGGCCTCACCGTGGCCGAGGGGATGTGGAAGGCGCGCCCGGTGGTGGCCACGCGGGTCGGGGGCATCCAGGACCAGATCGAGGACGGGGTCAGCGGCGTGCTGCTCTCCGACCCCCGCGACCTCGGCGCCTACGGGAAGGCCGTGACGGAGCTGCTCTCCGACCCCGGCCGCGCCCACGAGATGGGTCAGGCAGCGATGGAACGGGTCCGCGACGACTTCCTGGCCGTGCGCAGCCTGATGCAATATCTCGATCTCATTCAACGGCTGATCGCCTGACGAGGGAGACTGGACGGATGAAGGCCCGAGGCGGAGTGGATCTGGGCGGGACGAAGATCCAGGCGGTGATCGTGGACGGCCGCCACCAGGTGCGCGGCCAGGCCCGCCACCCGACGCCGCAGACGGGCGGCCCCGCCGCCGTCGCGGAGGAGATCGCCGAGACGATGCGCGAGGCGGCGCAGGACGCCGGACTGGAGGTGGACACGCTCGACGGGATCGGAGTGGGGTCGCCGGGCGAGATCCGCGCCACCCAGGGCGTCGTCGCGCAGGCCCGCAACCTGCCCGACTGGGAGGGCGCCTTCCCCCTCGGCCCCGAGCTGACGAAGAAGCTGGGCTGCGCGGTGCGGCTGGGCAACGACGTCGACGTCGCGGTGATGGGCGAGTTCCGCCTCGGCGCCGGCCGGCCCTTCGACTCCATCCTCGGCGTGTGGTGGGGCACCGGCGTCGGCGGCGGCGTGATCCTCGACGGCAGCCAGTGGGACGGCCGCGGCTCGGCCGGGGAGATCGGCCACATGGTGGTCAAGATCGGCGGGCGCCGCTGCGGATGCGGGCGGCACGGCTGCATGGAGGCCTACGCGGGCCGCGCCTCGATGGAGGTTCGCGCGCGCAAGCTGCACGACGAGGGCCGCAAGACCAAGCTCTTCTCGATCATGAAGGAGCGCGGCCGCGACCGGCTGACCAGCGGCGTCTGGGAGCGCGCGGTGCGCAAGGAGGACAAGGTGGCGGTGGAGATCGTCGACGAGGCCGTGGAGGCCCTCGGCGCCGGCGTCGCCTCGGCCTGCAACCTGCTCGACATCGACGCCGTGATCATCGGCGGCGGCCTGGGCACGCGCTTCGGCGAGGACTACGTCGTCCGGATCCGCGACGCGATGATGCCCCACCTCTTCACCGACGACAATCCGCCGGCCGTGAAGGCGGCGGGCCTCGGTGACCTCGGCGGCGCGGTGGGCGCCGCGCTGCTCGTGGCGTAGGGCGCGAAAAGACCGGCCTTGAGGGCGTCGGGCCTGAGGGCTACGGTCGCCCCGGGGGCCGGCTTGCGGGCGGTAGTAACTCGCACCGGTGCGACTTTGTCGCGCATAGCGCCAGGAAAACGCACCGATGCGACTTTGCGCAGCCTCCGGGCCGCCCCCCTCCCGGATCCGACCCCTCATCGCCGCCGTTCAGCGGCGTCGGTCCCTAGGCGGCGTCGCGCGCCGAGCGCTTCAGCCCCGGCCCGTCCACGACCTGCACATCGCGCACGCTGAGCTCGGCGCCGCAGCGGTCGCACACGCGACGGTCGTTCACGCGGCCGCCGCAGTCGCGGTGGAGGTAGAGGCGGGGCGGGCCGTCCGGCGCGGCGTGGGCGTCGCCCCAGGACGCCAGCGCGTGCAGGACCGGCCAGAGGTCGCGGCCCTTCTCGGTCAGGCGGTACTCGAAGCGCTCGGGCCGCTCCTGGTAGCGCCGGCGCTCGAGGAGGCCCTCGTCGACCAGGCGGCCGAGGCGGTCGGTGAGCACGTTGCGCGCGATGCCCAGATCGCGCTGGAAGTCGTCGAAGCGCCGGACACCGAGGAAGGCGTCGCGCAGAACGAGGAGGGTCCAGCGCTCCCCCACGACCTCCAGGGTGCGGGCGATGGAGCACTGCTGGTTCTCGTACGTGCGGTGGAGCACACATGCATCTTGGCAGGTTCAGTTGCATGAGGCAACCCACTCTTGTACGGTGAGTTTTGTCAAGCAACGGAGGTCGCGGGAAATGGCTTATCGCTGGAAGGTCTTCACCGTCGTCTCGGTCGGCGTGTTCGTCACGAGCCTCGACCTCTTCATCGTCAACATCGCCCTCCCGGGTCTGCGGAGCGACTTCTCGGGTTCGAGCCTCGCCGGCCTGTCCTGGGTCCTCTCCGCCTACGCCATCGTCTTCGCCGCGCTGCTGGTCCCGGCCGGGCGCATCGCCGACCGCGTCGGGCGCCGGCGGGCGTTCATCGGCGGCCTGGCCGCGTTCACCGTCGCGTCCGCGCTGTGTGCCGCGGCCCCCTCGGTGCTCGCGCTGGTCGCGGCCCGCGTGCTCCAGGCGGCCGGCGGTGCCTTCCTCATCCCCACCTCGCTCGGCCTGCTGCTGCCCGAGTTCCCCCGGAGCGCCGCGCCACCGCCGTCGGCCTCTGGGGGGCCGTGGGCGGAGTGGCCGCGGCGCTCGGACCGCCCATCGGCGGGCCTGCTCGTGGAGGCCTCGTGGCGCTGGGTCTTCCTGGTCAACCTGCCCGTCGGCATCGGCGCCGTGTGGGCCGCCACGCGCATCCTGCACGAGGTGCGCGAGCCCGCCGACACTCCCCGTCCAGACCTCGTCGGCTCCACCGCGCTCGCGGCCGGCATCGGCGCCCTGACCCTGGGAATCGTCAAGGGCCAGGACTGGGGCTGGGGCTCGGCGCTGGTCACCGCGACCTTCGCCGCCGCGGCCCTGTTCGTCGGGTTCTTCGCCTGGCGCTCGTCCCACCATCCCGCGCCGGTGGTCGAGCCCGAGATCCTGCGCGTGCGGTCGTTCGCCGTGGCCAACCTGGCCAACCTCCTCTTCTTCGCCGCCTTCGGCGCGATGCTCCTGACCTCGGTCACCTTCATGACCTCGGTGTGGGGCTACTCGACCCTGACCGCCGGCCTGGCCCTGGCCCCGGGCCCGCTGATGGCCGCGGTGTTCTCGGTGTCCGCCGGACGGCTGTCGGACCGCTTCGGCCAGCGAGCCGTGGCGATCCCGGGGGCCCTCCTCTGCGCGGCGGGCTTCGCCTGGACGATCTGGCAGGTCGGCACCACCCCCGCCTATGTGTCGGAGTTCCTGCCCGGCTGGCTGATCGGCAGCGCCGGCGTGGGCCTGAGCATCTCGACCCTGGCCAGCGCCGCGGCGGCGTCGCTGCCGCCGGAGCGCTTCGCCACCGGCACCGGCGGTGGTCGGCATGTCGCGCCAGATCGGCACCGCCCTGGGGATCGCGATCTCGGTGGCCCTCCTGTCCGACGTCAACCCGGCCGACCCCCTGGCCGCCTTCGACTCGGCCTGGACCTTCATGCTCGTCACGGCGCTCGGCGTCGCCGTCACGGCGTCGGCCCTGGGCCGTGTCCGCGTCGCCGCGCCGGCGCCCGCGGGCGCCCGGACCGCGGAGGTGGGCGCATGAGCCCCCACGCCCTGGCCCGGCGCGCGCGGGAGATGGACGGCCTGGAGTTCGTCGGGGCCCTGCTCGAGGGCGAGCTGCCCGCTCCGCCGATCGCCGAGCTCCTGGGGTTCTCGATCGTCGAGGCCGGGCCCGGGCGCGCGGTCTTCGGCCTGCACCCCGGGGAGCGCCACTACAACCCGATCGGGACCGTGCACGGCGGGGTCGCGGCCACGCTGCTGGACTCCGCGATGGGCTGCGCCGTGCAGACGACCCTCCCCGCGGGCACCGGCTACACCACGCTCGAGCTGAAGGTGAACTTCGTCCGTGCCGTGACCGCCGACACCGGCCTCGTGCGCTGCGAGGGCGAGGTCGTTCACCGGGGCGGCACCGTCACCACCGCCGAGGGGCGCATGTGGGAGGAGTCCGGCGGGCGCCTGCTCGCGCACGCCACGTGCACGTGCCTGCTGCTGGACCCCCGCGGGTGAGCGAGGCTCAGCGCGCGCCGGGGGCGGCGCCGAGGATCTCCATGTCGCGCAGTCCCGTCTCGGCCTCGGGCAGGCCCGGGCCGAAGCGCACGCGCAGCACCGCGCCGCCGAGCCGGGTGCCGGTCTCGCGCAGCTCGGCCACCGAGTCGGGGATCGCCGAGGTGGGAACGCCGCAGTCGCGCAGGAACAGGCCCGGGCGCTCGCCGCGCAGGTCGCGGGCCGACAGCTCGAGCTCCTCGTAGCGCCGCTCGCCGTCGGGCCGTGCGGCCGGCGCGTCGTCGCCCACCACGAGCATCACCGCGGCGACGTCGTCGACCGACATGTCGGACTCGGCGGCGACGCGGTCCAGCAGCTCCGGTGCCCGGGCGTCGGGGCCCAGTCCCTCGACCGCGTGCCAGGCGCGGCGATAGCCGTAGCGGCCGTCCCCGAGCCGCGCGTCGAGCAGGCCGTCGGTGAACAGGGCGACGGTCGCCCCGGCGGGCAGCACGAGGCTCGTCTGGCGCGTTCCCGTCGGCACCCCCATGCCGATCGGCGGGGCCGCGCCGGACGTCACCGGCTCGAAGGCCGCCGCGCCGATCACCACCGGCGCGGGCATCCCGGCCCCGGCGTAGGTCAGGGTCGAGGTGATGCGGTCATAGACGGCGACGGTGGCGCAGGCGTAGTCGGGCCCGAGGTGGCTCTCGAGTGCCGAGGCCGCGACTCCAAGCGCGTTGCGCGGAGCCAGCCCGCCCTCGAGGTAGGCGCGCAGCACGTGGCGGATCATCGCCGTCAGCCCGAGAGCGCGCCGGCCCGCAGCGGACACCCTTCCCACGATCAGCCCGAGCCGCTCGTCGTCGAGGGCGAACACGTCGTGGAAGTCGCCGCCCGGAGGGCCCGTGGTGGCCGGGCGATAGGCGGCCGAGGCCGCCACGCCGGCGATCTGGGCCGGGGCCTCGGGCTGAAGCGCGGCCTGCAGGAGACCGACGTCCGCCATCAGCGCCTCGCGCTGGCGAGCCAGGCGCCGCGCTCGGCCGGTCATCACCGACGAGACGGCGGCGCCGAGCAGCGACACCGCGGCCAGGACGCCCAGGAGGGCCCACATGAAGCCCGGGATAACCGAGACCGCCTCGCGCACCGTGTGCGTGATGGTGCGCGTGATCGTGCGGGGGGCGGGCCTGCGCGCGTGCCGCGCGGGGCCCGAGGAGCCGGCGGAGGCTCCGGCGCCCGCGGCGGCGACACCGGCCGGCGCCAGTGCGCCGAAGGGCCCGATCCCGGCCGAGGCGCCCGCGACGCCGCCCGGCGAGGACGACGCGGAGGGGTTGGAGCCCGGTGCCGAGCCGGCGGGCGAGACCCGGCCCAGGCGGGTGTCCGCGGGCGCGGGAGAGCTCGCGGCGGGAGCGGGAGCAGCCGTGGCCGGGGCCGGGCTGGTCGTGGTGGGAGTGGACGGGGCGACCAGGGCCGGCGTGGGCGCCGGGGTGCTGGTCTGTGGGGTGGTCGTGGGGGTGGTGATCGACCCCTCTGCCTGGTTGTTCGAGCCCGAGGAGCGGCCGCGCCGCCCGTTGCCGTTTCCGCGACCGTTGCCGTTTCCGTGGCCGTTGCCGATGTGGCGCCCGTTTCCGTTGCCGCCCCCCCGCCCGAGGCCGGCCGACGTGTCGCCGACGATGCCCTGGACGACCTTCGACCCCTCGCTCGCCGGGCTCGGCGGCGTCGCGCCGCGCGGAGAGCTCTCGGCTCCGTGCCCGCGATGCCCGCCCCAGCCGCCGCCGTGGGCCCGCGGGACCCGCGGCGCGGCGGAGACCTGCGGGGCACCGGCCGGGTTGCCGGTGGCCACACCCGAGTGCGGGCCGTGGCCGGCGCCGGGGAGGTGCCCGTGGTCGCCCTTGGCCGATGCCGCGACGGGCACGCCGACGGCGACGATCAGGCACGCCACGCCCGTCGCCAGCAGTATCCGATGGGTTGGGTCCGCCCCGGAAGGACGAGGTCCGCAAGAACGCATGTAGAACACCCTCTACGAGCTGTCCCCTACGCCTCGGCTTTCCCGCCTTCCAGCCTTCGCGCCCCGTCCCGGAATCGAACATCCGTTGACTCTCGACCGCCTCAGCTCAGAGGACGCGGCCATCCTCGGCCTCGAATCCCCGCGCATCGCTGGTCACACCTGCAAACTGATCGTCCTGGAGCCGCCGCCCGGCGGCTCGGTCCCCTCGGTGGGCGCGCTGCGCGACCACATCGGCGCCCGGCTCGGCGCCGCCCCGCGGCTGCGCCGGCGCCTGGCCCCCACCCCGCTGCATCTCGCGCCGCCGGCCTGGGTCGACGACGAGGACTTCGACCTCTCGCGCCACGTCCGGCGCCTCGCGGCCGCGGCCCCGGAGCTGGACACGGCGCGGTTGCGCGCCCTGATGGCGCGCGAGATGGAGCAGCACCTCGACCGCGCCCACCCGCTGTGGTCCCTGCACGTCGTCGAGGGCGTGGCCGACGGCCGGGCCGCCCTGCTGTGGAAGGTGCACCACGCCCTGGCCGACGGCTCGGAGACCATGCGCCTGGGCGGCGCCCTGCTGTGGGACGAGGACGGCGCGCCGAGCGCCGGAGACTGGAGTCCCGAGCCCGTCCCGGGCAGCGCGGCCCTGATCGCCGCCGCGCTGCGCGAGCGCGCGGGCGAGGCGGCCGGCGGGGCGGGGAGCGTGGTCCGCGGGCTGATCTCGCCCACCGCGTGGCGCGCCGCCGCCGGCGAGGTGCGCCGCCTGCCCGGCGCCGTGAACCGCGACCTCCTCCCCTCCCGTGGGCCGTCGCCCCTCGACTCCTCGGTCGGCGCCCACCGCGACGTGGCGTTCGCGAGCGTCTCGCTGGACACCCTCAAGCGGGTCGAGCACGCCCAGCCGCAGCGCACGACCGTCAACGACGTGCTGCTGGCCCTGGTCACCGGCGCCCTGCGCCGCTGGATCGCCCACCACGGCGGCGAGCCCCACCGCATCAACGCCAAGATCCCGGTCTCGCTGCACGACCGCCACGCGCACCCCGATGCCCTGGCCAACCGCGACTCGTTCCTCTGCGTCAGCCTCCCGCTGGCCGAGCCCGACCCGCTGATCCGGGTGCGCGAGGTCGCGGCCGAGACGCGCCGGCGAAAGCGCGAGCACGACGCCCAGACGCTCGACTCCCTGTTCCGCGAGCTGCGCCACCTCCCCCCGCCCGTCTCCCGGCTGGCGTCGCGGCTGACCGCCGGCCCGCACGTGTTCGCGCTCAACGTCTCCAACGTCCCGGGGCCGGACGAGCCGCGCCGCGTGCTCGGCGCCCCGATCGGCGGGATGTGGTCGCTGGCCGAGATCGGCGAGCGCCACGCCCTGCGGATCTCGGCCGTCTCCCTGGCCGGCCGCCTCTACCTCGGCCTGACGGCCGACGCCTCGGCGGTGACCGACGTCGAGGTCATCGCGGAGGGGCTGGAGGCGGAGGCAGGTGAACTCGAGCGCTCCGTCGGTTCTCCATGAGCCCGAGCCTGGCGCCGCCGATCCGCACCACCACGAGCAGCAGCCAGAAGTACTTGGCTCCGTCCGGGCTGACGAAGGCCACCGGGACCGAGGCCAGGAACACCAGGGGCACGCTGAGCGACTCGTAGTAGCGCTGGCGCCGGTGCTCGCGGATCTCCGGCCCGGCCAGCCCGGAGCGCAGCGAGAGCCACAGCAGCATCGTCTCGGCCAGCCCGGCCAGGGAGACGGCCACGGCGAAGATCACGACGGCGACGGTGAGCCCTCCATGGTCGCCCAGCACGCCCGTGGGGAACGGGAGCAGGGCGATGAAGGCCAGGTACAGGAGGTTGGCGTTCATCAGCCGGGAGTCGAGCCCGGTGAGCGAGTCGAACAGGTAGTGATGGCCGAGCCAGAACTTCCCGATGACATAGAACCCGATGAAGTACGAGATGAGGTCGGGGATCGTCTCGTCGAGCGCCCGGTCGAGCGCGTGGCGCGACTCGGGGTGAAGGTCGGGGATGTCGACGTTGAGGATCAGCAGCGTGATGGCGATCGCGAACACGCCGTCGCTGAACGCGATCGTGCGGTCCTTCGAGACCCCTGTCTCGACGACCTCGTCGGGGCTCGCCACGTCGCCCGGCTCCGCTAGCGCGACTGGCCGAAGATGCGCAGCAGGAAGAGGAACATGTTGATGAAGTCGAGGTAGAGGGACAGCGCCCCGATCACCGCCATGCGACTCTCGGTCTCGCCCCCCGGCGACTGGGCGCCGAACTTCTGGAGCTTCTGCATGTCGTACGCGGTGAGCCCGGCGAAGATGAGGACCCCCGCGTACGTGGTCACCCAGTAGAGCGCGTCGTTGGCCACGAAGATGTTCACGATCGTGGCGATGATCAGGCCGAACAGCGCGGCGATGCAGATCGTCCCCAGCTTCGACAGGTCCCGCTGCGTGGTCGCGCCGATGAAGGCCAGCACGGCGAACATCCCGGCGGTGATGAGGAAGGTGGTGAAGATCGACTGCGCCGTGTACATCTCGAAGATGAGCGCGAACGTCACGCCGACCGAGGCGGCGTAGACGAAGAACAGGGCGGTCGCGACCGCGGGGGACATCCGGTTGATGCCGAACGAGATGGCCAGCACCAGCCCGAGCTGGGCGACCACGATCACGAGGAACAGCCCGGGGCTCTTGGTCAGCGACGTGAGCAGGCTGTCGCTGGACCCGATGACACCGGCGACGGCGCCCGTGACCGCGAGGCCGAGCACCATCCAGGTGAAGACGCGCTGGAGGAAGCTCTGGAAGAAGGTGGTCTCGGCGCGGGAGGCGGTGAATTCCATGGCCCGCTGCTTCGGCGCCGGCCTGCTCGATCCTGCCTCTAGCCGGTGCGCACGGCGAGCGCCCGCTCGACCGCCGCGCCGGCGCCCCGAGTCCACGGCTCGCCGTGGCCGACGAGGACCGTGTCGGCGGCCAGGGCGCCGATCCGCTCCAGCGAGGCGGCCGCCTGCTCCGTGTTCGTGGTCAGCGCGGGCGGCATCAGCGCCGGCCCCCGGCTGCCGTCGAGCACGTTGTACGTGCACAGCGCGTCGCCGGCGAAGACGACGCCGCGATCCTCGAGGTGGATCACGCAGTGGCCGTCCGAGTGACCGGGTGTGTGGACGACGCGCGGGCGGCCGGGCACGTCGAGCACGTCCCCGTCGGCGTACGTCGTGACCTCGGCCACGGGCGGGACGCGCAGGGCGCCGTTGCGGGCGAAGTGGCCCAGGAGCTTCCACACCGCGCCGTGGCGAAGCTCGAGCAGCGTGCCCGGGCCGGCCTCGGTCTTCTTCAGCTGGGAGGTCGTCGCGATCCGCACGTCCTCCGGGTGCACGTGGACCGGCACGCCGCTCTCGCTGCGCAGCCGCTCGGCGAAGCCGACATGGTCGCCGTCGCCGTGCGTCAGCACCAGCGCCCGGACGTCCCCGCGCGTGCGGCCCATCGTCGCCAGGCTCTCGTCGAGCTGGGGAAAGTAGCCGGGGATCCCCGCGTCGACGAGCGTCACGCCGTCGTCGTCAGCCACCAGGTACCAGTTCACCAGGGAGCTTCCGGCCCGCCAGACCCCGCTTGCGACCTCGGTCATCGGCTCCAGTCTATTTGCGGTGGGCGCGAGGGCGAACTACGCTGGGGTGCGGATGGGCACTGAGCAGAAGGTCACGTTCTGCCGGATCTGCGAGGCGCACTGCGGGATGGTGGGCCACGGTGGAGGACGGGCGCGTGACGAAGCTGCGCCCGGACGCCGAGCACCCGCTGTCGCGCGGCTACGCCTGCCCCAAGGGGATCGCCATGCTCGACGTGCACAACGACCCCGACCGGGTCGTGCACCCGCTGCGCCGGCGCGCCGGCGGCGAGGGCTTCGAGCCGGTGAGCTGGGAGGAGGCGATCGGCGACATCGGCCGGCGCCTGCGCGAGGTGCGCGAGCGCCACGGCGGCGAGTCCATCGGCTGGTACATGGGCAACCCGGGCGCGTTCTCGCACTCGCACCCGCTGTGGGTCAAGGGCTTCCTCGACGCGCTGCAGTCGCGCCATTACTACACCGCCTCCTCGCAGGACGTGGCCAACCGCTTCGCCGCCTCCTCCCTGCTCTACGGCTCGGCCGCCCTGCTGCCCATCCCCGACCTCAAGCGCACGCAGTTCCTGCTCATGGTCGGCGCCAACCCGCTGGTGTCCCACGGCAGCGTCCTCACCGCCCCGAGGATCAAGGACCAGCTCAACGACATCGTCGGCCGGGGCGGCCGGGTGGTCGTGATCGACCCGCGCCGCTCGGAGACCGCCCGCGCGCACGAGCACGTCGCGATCACGCCCGACACGGACGCCTGGCTGCTCCTCTCCCTCCTGCACGTGATCTTCGACGAGGGCCTGGAGGACTGGGCCGCGATGGTCCACCAGTCCACCGGCTACGGCTGGCTGCGCGAGGCCGCCGCCCCCCACTCGCCCGAGGCCACGGAGGCACGGACCGGAGTCCCGGCGCCCGTCGCCCGGGCGCTCGCCCGCGACCTGGCGAGCGCCGACAGCGCCGCCGTCTACGGGCGCACCGGATCGTGCCTGGGGCGCTTCGGGACGCTGGTCGCCTTCCTGCTCGACGCGCTCAACGTGGTGACCGGCAACCTCGACTCGCCGGGCGGCTGGGTGTTCGGCCGGCCAGCGATCGCGCTGGACGAGGTGGCCGAGCAGGCCGGCCTGGCCACGTACGGCTCGTGGCGCTCGCGCATCGGCGGCTTCCCCGACGTGCTGGGCGCCGCGCCCGCGTCGCTGATGCACCGCGAGATCGACGAGCCGGGCCCTGGCCAGCTGCGCGCGCTGTTCGTCTCCGCGGGCAACCCGGTGATGTCCGTGCCCGACGGCGAGGCGCTCGACGGAGCGCTGGAGCGCCTGGACCTCCTGGTCTCGCTGGACCTCTACGTCAATGAGACCAACCGCCACGCCGACTACGTCCTGCCCGCGACGACGTTCCTCGAGCGTGAGGACCTCCCGCTCGCCTTCCTCGGCCTGTACACCACGCCCTTCGTGCAGTGGACCGACCCCGTGGTCGAGCCGCGCGGCGAGGCGCGCGACGAGTGGACGGTGATCGACGACCTGGCCGACGAGCTGGGCATCTCGGCCCGCCCGACGAAGGAGCTGCGCCGGCTCGGGCGCCTGGGGAAGAAGATCACGCCCACGCGGCTCGTGGACCTCCTCCTGCGCACGGGCCCGGAGGGCGACTGGTTCGGCCTGCGCCGCGGCGGCCTGAGCGTGGCGCGGCTGCGCCGCGACCCCCACGGCGTCGTGGTCAGCGACCACATCGCCACCGGCGTGCGCGAGCGCCGCGTCCGCCATCCTGGCGGCAAGGTGCACCTCGACCCGCCCGAGATCCGGGCGGAGGTGGACCGGCTGGCGGCCGCCAACGGCCACGACCCCGACTACCCGCTGCGTCTCATCGGCCTCCGCGAGCTGCGCTCGCACAACTCCTGGATGCACAACGCGCCGCTGCTCATGCGCGGCGGGCGCGTCCACGCCCTGCGGGTGTCACCGGCCGACGCCGAGCGCCATGGCCTGGCCGACGGCGACCTTGTCCGCCTGGCCTCGAAGTCGGGCACCGTCGAGGTGCCGGTGAAGGTGACCGACGAGATGACCGAGGGCACGGTCGCCCTGCCTCACGGCTGGGGGCATCGCGGCGGCTGGAAGGTGGCCAACGACGCAGGCGGGGTGAACTCCAATCTCCTGGCCTCTTCGGCGGCCGAGGACCTCGAGCCGCTCGCGGGCATGGCCTTCCTCAACGGGATCCCGGTGCGCATGGATCCGGTTGCGGGCGCACAGCGCCCGGCGGAAGAGGCCGCCGCGACGGCTTGAGCCGCGGTGCCTACGCGCCGGCGAGCCGGCGGGACAGGTCGGCCGTGAACGCCGCGCGACGGGAGAGGGCCCCGGCGACCGCGTCGACGTCCACACCGTGACCGGCCTCAAGCTCCTGGCGCAGGCGCATGATGCGCATACGGCGGGCAGCCGATCCGACGGGAGGAGCATCGAGCGGCATGGGGGCCCGGCCGCCATTGGCGAGGCCTGAGAGGAGTTCTGCCGTGGTCATGTGGTCATCTTCGACATCCCGGGCCCGGAAGGACATCGGGTGATGACCCCATTTGAATCACCTTGAACGCGCGCAAATACCGACCTTGCGCAGCGGGCGCAGGACGGTGATCCGCCCGGTGGACGCGCGGATCGTGGCCTCCCGGCGCTCCACGATCCCGCTCTCGGCCCGGGCCAGCACTCGCACCAGGTAGCGGCCGGACCCGAGGTGCGCGGAGTAGGAGCGCGCGCGCCGGACGCGGCGGACCCGCAGCGGCCGCCGGCCCGGACGCAGGCGCAGGATCTCCACGGTGGATGCGGGCAGGGAGGCGCGCGGCCGCAGAGCCACGCGCAGCCGGCCCGCGGCGCCGGTCAGGCGGGCCGAGCGCAGGGCGCCCGAGCCCGGGCAGCCGAAGCGCTGCACCTTCAGCGCCGGGTCGGAGAGGATCTGCCGGGCGCAGAAACGCATCGGGTTCCACTCGTGCCGCGAGTACATCCGCGTCTGGTCGGCGAAGTAGGGCGAGCGCGGGTTCACCGACTGTGAGTAGGTGAGGATCGTGCGCGCATCCGGGCAGCCGCCGGTGAGCGAGACCACCTGGACGTAGCTCGAGCCGTGCACCACGTCGGGGAAGCCCTTGCCGTCCCAGGCGTCGGCGATGGCGTTGAACACCCCCAGCGTTCCGGGCCCGCCGTGGATCGGGATCCGCTCGGACCCGCGCGGCTCGAACTGGTAGTCGCGCAGCCTCGCGTCCAGCGGGATGCCGGCGTCGCGCAGCTCCTTGACGGAGTCCGCCAGCGCCTGGCCGACCTGGGGATCGGCGGTGTTCAGGCCGCGCGGGGTGTTCACCGGGTCGGCCGGGTCGAAGGGGACGCTGAAGGCCGCCGGGTTGGCGATGACCCCGCCGACGGACGCCAGGACCCGCGTCGCCCAGCGGCGGAAGAGAACGGCTCCGGGGTCGTCGAGGGTGTCGGTCCTGCGCCACCGCTCGAGCACCGGGCAGGCGGCGCTCACGTCCACCGGCCCGCTGCTGCCGACCAGGGTCGGGTTGGCACGGCAGTAGGCCGCCAGCTCGCCGGCCAGCAGCTCGCCGCCGTACTGGCGGTCGTTGAACACCGCGTCCTGGAGGTCGCGCCGCGAGAAGCGCCGGCCCTCCACCAGCTTGAGGCCCAGGCGCGTGCGCAATGAGCGCGCGGTGCGCTCGTCGCCGATGATCCGGGCGTACCCCTCGAGCGGATGCTTGGGGTTGGCCAGCCAGTAGGAGTCGTTGGAGTTCGTGACGTAGTCGTCGCGGAACAGGCTGGGCAGGTGCTTGGGGCCGAAGATCCCCGGCGCCGCGGCGTCGGGGTCGCTGTCCCATTCACAGGCCGAGCGCGAGCCGTCGAGGATCGGCACCCCGAGCAGCGACAGGGTCTGCGTGCCCAGCACGGTGTTGCAGGCCGACGCCTTGGCGTCCGAGACGTTGGGGATCGCCCCGATGTCGGCGTAGTAGGCCTCGCCGCGCGAGTCGGCGGCGATGGTGTTGACCCACGGGATGCCCTCGTAGCGGCGCTCGATCCCGTCGAGCGCCCGGACGCTCTGGGCGCGGTCGACGTCGAAGAAGTGGTTGAGGTAGCGGAAGTTCGACGCGTTGGCGTCGCCCATCGCGTAGGCGCTGGCCGGCGTCCACGGGAACAGGGAGAGGCCGAGCAGCGACGTGAAGATCGGGCCGTGGCGCGTCGAGTACAGCGTGCGGGTGCGATCGCCGCCCGGCAGCGAGACCGTCACGCGGTCGGCCTTCATCTGCTCGACCTTCCCGTCGTAGAGGTAGGACGTCGGCGAGCCCGGCACGAGCCTCTCCTCGAACGGCGTGAAGCGCCGCGCGGTGGACACCGTGTGGCTCCAGGCCATCCCGCGAGTGGTCCCGATGAGGATCAGCGGCACGCCGTAGAGCGACGCGCCCGAGACGTCGAGGTGCCCGGGGATCGTGAGCTGAGCCTGGTAGAAGCGCTCGGCGCCCTGCCAGGGGAAGTGCGGGTTGCCCAGCAGCATCCCGCGGCCGTTGGCTGTGGCCGTGCGGCCCAGGCCGATCGCGTTGGAGCCGATGTCACCGAGCTTGGCGAACGCCGGCGCGAGCTGGGCGGCGCTCGTGGCGGGCGCCCCGCCGGTGAGCGGCGCGGCGGCCGCGATCCCGTCGATGGCCACGCCCTGACTGGCCAGCGAGGCCAGCTGGTAGAAGCGCCGGAAGACCTCGAGCTCGGTGATGGGATGCACCCACGGCTTGCCCTGGCAGGTCGGGTCGGGCAGCCGGCTCACGCCGGTCGCGCGCAGGTAGGCGTTGTAGCCCGCCACGTAGCCGCGCACGATGTCCCTGATCTCCGGCTTGGGGCCGGCGGGCGGCGGCTGGGCCATCAGCCGCTCCACGGCGTGGGTGTCGTTGACCCGCTGGTAGAAGAAGTCGGAGTTGAGGTTGTTGACGGTGGTGCCGTTGCCCTCGAAGCGCCAGGAGTTGTCGGGCCCGAAGTAGCGCGAGCGCTGCGCGTCGACCGTCACGTAGCTGTCGGCGATCTGGCACAGGTCGTCCTGGGCGAACGCGTAGGCATAGCCGTAGCCCAGGCTCGTGAAGTCGCGGGCGTAGATGTGCGGGATGCCGTGCGCGGTGCGCCGGATCGTCACGTCAAAGGCATGCGCCGCGGGGGCCGCGATCAGCCATGCCGCGACCAAGACCCCTGCCAGGACCCGCACCCCTTTGCGCACGGCGCGAGACGATATCCCCCATGGATGCCGCCGAGTGGCAGTTCCCCCACGTCTCCCTGGGTGAGACGCCGACCGCCGTGCGCGCCCTGCCCGGCCTGCGGGAGGGCCTGTGGATGAAGGACGACTCGACGTTCGGGACGCTGTGGGGCGGCAACAAAGCGCGCAAGCTGGAGTGGACCATCGCCGACGCCAAGCGGCGGGCGCGCCGGACGCTCGTCACCGCCGGCGCGCTGGGGACCAACCACGGACTGGCCACGGCGCTCTACGGCCGGGCCCAGGGCCTGGACGTCGTCCTGGCGCTGGTCGACCAGCCCATGGACGATCACGTCGCCGCCCAGCTGGCGCGCATCGAGGCGACCGGAGCGCGGATCCACCGCACCCACAGCGCCGCGCGCACGATCGCCGCCGCCCCCGCCATCCTCGCCCGCGCGCGCCGGCCCTACTACCTGCCCGTGGGCGGCTCGTCGCCGCTGGGCTGCCTGGGCTACGTGGACGCCGCCCTGGAGCTCGGCCGCCAGGTGCGCGACGGCGAGCTCCCCGAGCCCGCGGAGGTCGTGGTGGCGGTCGGCTCGGGCGGCACCGCGGCCGGGCTGGTGGCCGGCCTCCCGCTGGCCGGGCTGCGCAGCCGTGTGGTGGGGATCGCCGTCTACGGCAAGCGCACGCCCAGCGCGGCCCGCATCCGGCGGCTGGCCGGGCGCACGCTGAGACGCCTGGGCTGCCGCGGCGCCCCGCTGGCGGACCTGCGGCTGCGCACGGAGTGGCTGGGCGAGGGCTACGGCCATCGCACGCCGCAGGCCCGGGCGGCGACCGATCTGGCCCGCGAGGCCGAGGGCCTGACGCTGGACCCGGTCTACACGAGCAAGGCGATGGCCGCGGTCCTCGACCTCATGGACGAGGACGGGGCCCGCTCACGGGGCCCCGTCCTCTACTGGCATACGTACGGCCCGCGACCCTAGGGGTCGAGGCTGAAGGGCGGGTAGCGGTCGGTGACCAGCGTGAACGCGTAGCCGTTGACGCGGACGAACCAACGCTGGACTCCCCGGAGGTAGTCGAAGGCGCCACGCGGGTAGCGACCCGTGAACAGGATGGCGAACCAGGCGAAGATCGTGACGAAGAACGCACCGATGCTGAGGAAGAACAGCACGATGTAATGGGGAATCGCCAGGAACCACTTCACGAGCGGCAGCCAGCGGTTGAGCTCCGTCTTGACGTCCGGATAGCGCCACTCGAGGCTGACGTACTGGTTCTCGTCCGTGGAGGGATAGACGTCGCTCATCAGGACGAAGTACGTATGAACTCGCATGAAGAACCGCTGGAGGTTGAGGTTCCAGTCGAACCACCAGCGCGGGTATTTCTCGCGAAACAGGATCATCAGCAGCGGACCGGCGAACAGGACGCCGCCGGCCGCGACGACCGTCGTGGCGGTTCCGGTTCTCCCGCCTCCGAAGGAGTACGTGCCTCGGCCACCGTCTCGAGCACGATGGCGATGGGGATCACCGTGAAGATCCGGAAGAACGTGGTGAGGCGGTTCAGCTCGCGGTCGGGATACTCGACGTCGTAGCTGACGGGATAGTCGCTGGCCGGCGGCGGAGGCGGTGCCGGAGCCGCGGGCGGCGGTGTCTGAGCTTCCATAGGTGCGGCGTTCGGCGCCGCCCTGGCCTAATCCTTCACTCAGCGACCGGGAGCAACGCGTCTGTCGTGCCGGTCGGCACAGCGCGGGCACAGGTGTCCGCGCCAGTCGTGCTCACGCCGCAACTCCTCGGCGTCGAGCGTCTCGGTCGACGCGACGCTCGTCGCGCACCCGTGGCAGTACAGGGCGATCCAGGACTGGCCCCTGTCGTCTGTCCCGCTGGCGATTCCCACTCCCACATGGTCGGAATCGGCCCTGTCGCTCGCTTCCGGGCTTTCTACGGATTCGTGTCAGGACAGTGCCACTATCGCCGGGCGCTCCGTCCGGCGCACGGCGCGCACCGCGGCGGCCAGGCGCCGGACGCCCTCGTCGAGCTCCTCGGGCCCGACCAGGGCGAACGACAGGCGCACCGACGTTCGCTCGGCCCGCTCGGCCATCATCGCCCCGCCGGGCGTGAAGCCCACGCCCTGGCGCACTCCCTCGGCGAACAGCGCCCGCTCGTCCATCACCTCGGCGAACTGCACCCAGACGTGGTGCCCGCCGATCGGGTGCATGAAGGTGACCTCGTCTCCGAGCCGGCGGGTCAGGCTCTCGAGCAGGGCGTCGCGGCGCTCGCGGTAGATCGGGAGGGCCTCGCGCAGGTACTCCTCGTGGGCGCCCGCTCGCAGGTAGCGCGCGGCGATGTGCTGGACGAGGCCCGACGTGAGCATGTCGGTCTCCACCTTGAGCAGGGCCAGGCGCCGGCGCACCGGGCCCGAGGCGGCGACCCACCCGAGGCGCAGGCCTCCGCCGATGGTCTTGGACAGCGAGTCGATGTAGATCACATGCCCGGGCGCCGAGGCGCGCAGGCGCGAGGGCTCGGGGCCCTCGAAGCGCACGCTGGCGTAGACGGCGTCCTCGAGGATGAAGAACGAGCGCTCGCGGGCCAGCTCCACGAGGCGCTCCCGGCGCTCGGGAGAGAGGTCGCGGCCGGTCGGGTTGGCGCAGGCGCTCTGGACGGCGACGAGCTTGACCTCGTGGCGGGCCAGGACCTGCTCGAGGGCTCCGACGTCCATCCCGTTCTCGTCCACGGGAACGCCGATGACCCGTGCCCCCGTCGACTGAAGCGAGCTGAGCGCGCCGACGAAGGTCGGCGACTCGACGGCGACGACGTCGCCGGGCGAGACGACCGCGCGCGACACGAGGTCGATGCCCTGGCGGGCGCCGGACGTGACCAGGATCTCCTCGGGCGAGGAGGCGAAGCCCGCCTGGCGCCCGCGCACCGCGAGCTCGGCGCGCAGCTCGGCGATGCCCACGGGCTCGACGTAGTTCAGCGCCTCGCCGCGCAGGTCGGCGAACACCTCGGCGGTGATGGCGGCCAGCGCGTCGACGGGGTAGAGGCCGGGGTCCGGCCACCCGGTGGCCAGGGAGATGATCTCCGGGTCGGCGGGCAGGCGGAACGAGTCGGCCAGGACCTCGTTGGGATAGGACGGCCGCTGTTCGGGCAGCACCGCCGCCTGCCAGTCGGTGCCGTTGGACGCGGCGGCCGCGGCCGGTGGCACCCGGCGCACGAACGTGCCGCGCCCGACGGTGGCGCTGACGTACCCCTCCTCGGCCAGGCGCCGGTAGGCGCGCACGGCCGTGAGGTGGTTGATCCCCGCCTCCTCGGCCAGGCCGCGGGTCGTGGGCAGCTTCTCGCCCGGGGCCAGATGGCCGGCGTCGATCGCCTCGCGAAAGAGGGAGACGATCTGCTCGGTCAGCGAGGTGGCGGACTCCCGATCGAGACCATCCAAACGAATTTTGTATGACATTGATGTACCTGACTGTCCCTGTACGGTGCGCTAAAAGCCGCACCAGTGTCCTACAGGATCACGCACAATGTCAAACGCACAGCACAATCATCCCAGAGCAGCCCACCCGGCCCCCATGCGCTTCATGACCCTGCGCGAGCTGCGCGGGGAGGCCTCGGGACCGCGCGCGCCGACCGGGCCGCGACGGCCGCCGCGGCTCGTCCTGCGGACCGTCCGGGCCTAGATGCTCTAGTGGCGGGTGCCGCGCGACCAGGTGCTCGGGTTCTCCGAGCGGTCGTGCGCGAGGTCGCTGGGGCGCTCGGGGCCTGAGGCGCCGTCCTCGTCCGCGTACGGGGTCTCGTCGATCCCGCTTCCGGTCCGGGTGAAGTAGCTGTAGATGATCACGACGAGGAAGAGGATCAGGAAGGCCAGGAAGATCCAGCTCCCGCCGGCGAGGGCGAAGGGAGTCATGCGGCGAGTCTCCCACCGCCCGCGGTCGGAGTAAAGGCGGGCAACGTACGCGGAGCGCTGGCCGGCGCCGGTGGCGGCCCCGGCGACGCCCACGACCCGGGCGTCCCCCGCGGCCAGCGCGATCGCGGCCAGCGCGCGGGCCCGCTGATGGGGATCCAGCACCCGGGCCATCGAGCTGGCGTCGCCGCGCGGCTCGTCCGCGAAGAGCCCGCGCGCGATGTCCAGGAGCAGGCGCTCGGGCGGACCCCACGTACGCGACTCGCGCTCGAGGCCCGCCCAGTCGATCGAGCGCCGCTCGTAGTCGACCGGGCTGGGAGCGTGAACGCCGCGGGTCTGGTTGATCCACGGGCTCTCGAGCAGATAGATCGCCGCGGCCCACGCGGGCACCCGCAGCGTCCAGGCGGGCACGCGGCCCGGGTAGTCGCGCACGACGACGGAGATCGGCGAGCGGGGCGCCGGCGTCCCGTTGCCCTCCGTGCGCCCGTTGCGCGGCGGGTCGCGGCGCTCCAGGCGATACAGCGCGGGCGGGCGGCCCAGGCGTCCCTCGGACTGGCCGGGCAGCCGGGCCACCACACCGGCCGACATGAGGGCGCGCAGGTGGGCGCGCACCGTGTTGCGCTGAGCCGACACGGCCTTGGACAATTCATCGAGCGAGGCCGAGTCGCGATCCGACAGATATCGGACGATCCGGAGCCGGATCGGGTTCGCCACCGCCTCGAGCCACCCTGCCTGAGCAACCACGGCTTTTGAACATAGCGATTAACCCGGATCGCGTGAAGCAGTGGCAGGAAGCGTGCAGTAGGGTCGGCCAAAGAGGTACGGGAACGTGAACGACGGGGAAGGAACGGGAATCGCGGGGCTCTCCGACGCGACGGTCGGCGTCGCGGCGACCCGGGAAGCGCCCCCGGACGTTCCGGGCGCCCAACGAGACCGTCATCCTCGTCCTCTTCTTCATCGTCTCGCTCGCGGGCGTGGGGATCCTCCTCTGGAAGGAGGAGAACCGCCTGCTCGACGATCCCGTCGCCAAGGCGCAGCGCGGCGAGATCGTCGGCGCGCAGGGCGACTCGCTCGTGCGCGCGGCGAACTTCGCCCGGTCGCTGGCGGAGGTGGACGCCAAGCTCGGCCCCGGGGACGTCGTCAACAGCGTCCGCCTCTCCCCCGTGCGCGTGGACGTGACCGCCCGCGACGGCACGGGCAGGCAGCGGATCTTCTCCGTGGACCCGGCCTTCAAGGTCACCACGCGGGACTTCGGGGAGAGCGACCAGCCGGGCATCCGGCTGCGGATCATCGATACCGCGGCGCCCGAGCGCGTCTTCGCCACCGTGCAGCAGCGGACCGGCGTTCCGCCCAGGAGCCTCGACTACTTCGTCTACTCCTTCACGGGCTCCGGCCCGCCGAGCTGGCTGCTCTACCTCGACGGCGTGGCCATCCGCAACAAGCAGTGGGAGGCCAACTCGCGGGGCGCGGACGTCCGGCGCCAGGGCCAGCCCTCCGCCGAGGAGCGCCGCCAGCAGGCCTGCTTCCGGGCCGCGCGCAGCGCCGAAGAGGCCGCGAGGTGCCAGCGGTGATCAGGTACTGGACGCGCTCCCTGCTGGGCATGGCGATCTGCCTGGCCTCGCTCCTGTTCATGACCTGGGCGATCTACCACCTGGTGCGCACTGGCACCTGCGCCTCGGGCGGCCCCTACGTCTCCGCGCGCCCCTGCCCCGCCGGGACGGGCGCCAAGATCGTCGGGCTGATCGGCTCGATCTTCGGGCTGCTGATCGGAGGCGGCATCTACGCCACCCGGGGAGGCAAGGGCGAGGGCACCCTCGGCATGGGCGTCGTGCTGTGGGCCCTGCTGTTCGTCTCGCTGGCCGTGGCCACGTTCGTGGCGGCCTACGGCCCGGCCAACAACCACGATCCCGGCGCCCGCACGGCCGCGATCGTCCTGATGATCGTCTTCCTGCCCATGGGCCTGATTCCGCTCATCGGCGCGGTCGGCTTCGGCGGGGCGCGGCGGCGAGCGAGCTCGCCGAGCCCGGCCGGGCACTACCCGAAGCCGGCGCCGCCGCAGTACCCGTTCACGATCCCGCCGGCCCGGCCGGCCGGCTCGTCGCCGGTGGTCTCGACGATCACTTCGGCCGGCCCGGGGGCCGACGCCGGCTCGGCGGGCGACATCGCCGGGCGCCTGCGCAAGCTCGATGAGCTGCGCGACACCGGGCTGCTCACCGAGGAGGAGTTCGAGGCCAAGAAGGCGGAGCTGCTCAGGGAGCTGTAGGCCCGTCCAGGACGGTGCCGTCCTCGATGCGCAGGGGCCCGTCGCCCGCCTGGACCTCGACCTCGCCGCGCACCACGACGTTCGCGCCGAACTCGACGTCCCCGCGCACCGTGAGGCGCTCGCACTCCACCAACGAGGGCGGGCCGGAGGGAAACCGCGCCTCGAAGTCGCCCAGCAGCTTGAAGCGCTCGGGATCGAGGTCGACGTAGGGCGGCCCACCGGTGCGCCGGGCGGAGAGGACCACCCGTCCGTCGGACGTCAGCTCGTAGCAGTCGGAGCGCAGCACGAGCAGGTCGTTCGTCGTCTTGACCGGGGTGAAGCGCTCGCGCTCCACCCGCAGCGCCCGGGCGCCCTCGAAGACGGCGATCGCGGCGCCCATCGCCGTCTCGAGCTGGTAGACGGGCGTCGAGGACTTGTCCGAGGGGTCGACCGTCTTGCGGTTGACGATCATCGGCAGTCCGAGGACGTTGTCGCGCCGGGCCAGGACGCCGGCGAGCGCGGGCAGGTTGACCCACAGCGTGTTGGTGTTGAAGAAGCGGTGGCGGCGGATGTCCTGGAAGGCATCCTGGTCGGCGTCGGGCGTCTGCGCGATCTCGCGCAGGACGAGCTGCCCGTCGTCGCGCCGCGCGGCCAGGTGCCCGCCCTTGCGGTCGGCCTCGGTGCGGTCGCACACCTCCATCAGGAACGGGATCTCCTGGTCGGCGAACCAGGCCAGGATCCCGGGGTGCAGCACCGCCCCGAGGTTGTCGGAGTTCGACACGAAGGCGTACTCGTAGCCGCGGTCGCGCAGCGCCTCCAGCATCCCGCTCGTGACCAGCGCGGTGTAGAGGTCGCCGTGACCCGGCGGGCACCACTCCAGGTCCGGGTCGGCCGGCCAGCTCACCGGAGCCAGGTCGTCCACGGTGAGCTTGGGCTCCTTGTTCTGCACGAAGTCGAGCGGGACGTCGGCCTCGATCCCCTCGTGTGCGCGCAGCGCGGCCAGCGAGTCGCGCTGCGTGTAGAAGCTGTTCATCAGCACGAGCGGCAGGCGCGCGCCGTGCGCGCGGCGCAACCCGAGGACCTGGCGCGCCACGACGTCGAGGAAGGTCTGACCGTCCTTGACCTCGAGCAGCGACTTCGCGCGGGTCATCCCCATGCTCGTCCCCAGGCCGCCGTTGAGCTTGACGACCGCGGTGCGCTCGAGCGCCTCGCGCCCGCCGTCGGCCGGCTCGGGCAGGTCCGCCGCCGAGGGCAGCTCGGTCACGGGCTCGATCTCGGACTCGGGGATCATCCCCGTCTCCCCCGCCTCGAGCTGGCGGTAGTAGTGGCGGAAGGTGGCGACGGCGACGTCGGGAACTCCCGCCGCCTCCATCTTCTCCTCGCAGGCCGAAAGCCCCTCCGCGCTCACGCGGGCGATGCTATCGCCGGCAACCAGCGCCGCTCGTCCATCAGGCCACCGAGCCCGAGCCAGACGAAGTTCATCTCCCGTAGGGCCATCGCCTCCGCCGTCTCCTCCGGGTGGTCGACCCACCAGTTGGCCAGCGCCTCGCCCGCCCCGACGATGGCCTCGGCCAGCGGCTCGAGCTCGGAGTCGGCGCCGCGGACGCCCAGCGCCCTGCGGGCATCGTCCAGCTGGCCGGCCACGAGGGATACCGCGCGCCGCCGCGAGTCCTGGAAGCGCTCCGCGAACGGACCCCCGCTCTCGGCGGCCTGGCGCCGGGCGACGAGCCACTCGTCGCGGTGCTCCCCGACGAAGTTGAAGTAGGACAGGACGCGCCGCCACAGCGTCTGGTCGAGCGGCTCGCCCTCGCGCGCGGGGATGTCGAAGGCCTCGAGCAGCCGCGTCGTCGCGTGGTCCATGCAGCGCAGGTAGAGCTCGTCCTTGGAACCGAAGTACGCGTAGACCATCGGCTTGGTCACCCCGGCCCCGGCCGCGATCTCGGCCATCGAGGCGCCGTGGTAGCCGTGGCGGGCGAAGACGCGAAGGGCCTCGTCGAGCATCTGGGGCTCGCGCACGGAGCGCGGAACCTTCTTGGCTGTGTGACGAGTTGGCATTTGACCCTTGAGTAACATTACCATACGGTAACCCGCCATGAGCGATCTCGACCACCACCGCGTAGCGATCATCGGCTCGGGCTTCTCGGGCCTGGGCATGGCCATCCGGCTCAAGCAGGCCGGCATCGAGGACTTCGTCGTCCTCGAGCGCGCCGACGAGGTCGGCGGCACCTGGCGCGACAACACCTACCCCGGCTGCCAGTGCGACGTTCCCTCGCACCTCTACTCCTTCTCCTTCGCGCCCAATCCGGAGTGGAGCCGCACGTTCTCCCACCAGCGCGAGATCTGGGACTACCTGCGCGGCTGCGCGGAGCGCTACGAAATCACGCCCCCACGTGCGCTTCGGCCAGGAGGTCCTCGAGGCCGCCTGGGAGGCGGACGCCGGCCACTGGCGCCTGCGCACCACCGACGGCGAGCTCACGGCGCAGACCATGGTCTCCGGGACGGGCGCGCTCAGCGAGCCCGCCATTCCCGACGTGCCCGGGCTCGAGGACTTCGAGGGCCCGGCCTTCCACTCGGCGCAGTGGGATCACGACTACGACCTGACGGGCAAGCGCGTGGCCGTCATCGGCACCGGCGCCTCGGCGATCCAGTTCGTGCCCAGGATCCAGCCCGACGTGGCCGAGCTGCATCTCTTCCAGCGCACGCCGCCGTGGGTCCTCCCCCATCCCGACCGGCCGATCTCCGACCGCGAGCGGCGCCTGTACCGGCGGCTGCCCTTCCTCCAGCGACTCGTGCGCGCGGGGATCTACTGGGCGCGCGAGACCTTCGTCCTGGGCTTCATGGACAAGCGCTTCGCCAAGCTCCCCGAGCGCGTCGGCCGCCGGCACCTGCGTCGGCAGGTCCCCGACCGCGAGCTGCGGCGCAAGCTCACGCCGGACTTCACCTTCGGCTGCAAGCGGGCCCTGATCAGCAACGAGTACTACCCCTCGCTGACCCGCCCCAACGTCGAGGTCGTCACCGACGGGATCGCCGAGGTGCGCCCACACTCCGTCGTGTCCGCCGACGGCACCGAGCGCGAGGTCGACGCGATCATCTTCGGGACCGGCTTCCGCGTGCAGGACATGCCGGTGATCGACCGGGTCCACGGCGCCGACGGCCGCAGCTTGGGTGAGCACTGGAGCAAGGGGATCGCCGCCTACAACGGCACGACCGTCGCGGGCTTCCCGAACTTCTTCATGCTCCTGGGGCCCAACACCGGGCTCGGCCACACCTCGGTCGTGTTCATGGTCGAGGCGCAGATCGCCTATGTCATGGACGCCCTGAAGACGATGGACCGGCGAGGCTGGAGCGCTCTCGAGGTCCGCCCGGACGCCCAGGACGCCTACAACGAGCAGATCCAGGAGGAGCTGCGCGGAACCGTGTGGAACGACGGCGGCTGCGCGAGCTGGTACCTGGATGCCAACGGGCGCAACAACACGCTGTGGCCCGGCTTCACCTGGCGCTTCCGGGCTCGGACGCGGCACTTCGACCCGGCACCCTACGTGGCCACCCCGCGCACGGCACCCGATCCGCGCCCCGCCGAGCCCGTCGCCGCCTAGCCCGGCGCGGAGGGCCGGAAGGCCATCGCCACGATCTCGGCGGTCTGCTCGAGCGCGTCGCCGGGAACGTCGGCGTGCCCGAACCAGCGCGCCTCGGCGATCTCCGCCGCGTTGGGCTCGAGCTCGGGTCCGGGCAGCGACGCGCTCAGACAGGCGACCACGTGCTGAGCGCGCTCGGGGCCGCGGAAGCGCAGCGTCCCCAGGTCCCGCCAGGTGGCGATGTCGAGCCCCAGCTCCTCGCGCATCTCGCGCCGGGCCGTGGCCTGCGCCTCCTCCCCGCGCCGGGCCAGGCCGCCGGGCAGCGCCCAGCGCCGGTCCCCGTAGGTGTGGCGGACGAGCAGGACCTCCCCACCGCGCATCAGCGTGCAGCGCACCCCCCGCACGGTCGGCCGGAAGACGAACCGGTACACGACCAGCACGTGGGCGCCCACGCGGTAGGCGAGTCTTCGAATCGATGCCGGCACGCCGCGATCACCGTACACGGCGCCTCGCCCGGCCCCCGGGAGCGCGGCTTCACGTCGGCGGTTTCGGGTAGGCTCGAAGAACCGTGGCTGAAGACCAGGGGAAGAGCGGGGACAAGGGGAAGAGCGCCCCGAAAAGTGGCGCCAAGACCCAGCGAGAGCGCGCCGAGGCCAAGCGTGAGGAGAAGCTCGCCCTGATCAAGGAGCAGATCGCCGACGGCACCCTCACGATCAGGCAGATGACGCCGGAGGAGCGCAAGAAGGACCCGCCCCGCCAGCGCGAGCCCAAGCGACGGCGCTGATGACGCAGGTCGCGGCCTCACCTGCCCCGGGCGCCGGGGACATCGAGACGACCGAGCACGAGACCCTGGACCGCATCGCCACGGGGACCATCACCGTCGTGCCCTTCCTCGGGCTCGGCGCAATCGTCTGGCAGGCCTGGGCCAACCTGCTCGGCTGGAGCGACATAGCGGTGTTCGTGATCCTCTACCTGCTCACCGGCCTGGGCGTGACGGTCGGGTTCCACCGCCTGTTCACGCACCGCAGCTTCAAGACCAACCGCGCCGTCCGCGGCGTCTTCGCCGCGCTGGGCTCGGCCGCGATCGAGGGCCCGATCATCTCCTGGGTCGCCGACCACCGCAAGCACCACGCCTTCTCGGACCGCGAGGGCGATCCCCACAGCCCCCACGTCGGCCACGACGGCGGCTGGCGCGGAGCGTTTACGGGCCTGCTGCACGCGCACATGGGCTGGCTGTTCATTCACACCCAGCGCGGCGCGCGCAAGCGCTACGCCCCCGACCTGATCGCCGACCCGGTGGTCAGCTTCGTCGACCGGACGTTCTTCCTCTGGGCGATCGGCGGCCTGGCCGCGGCCTTCGGGCTCGGCGTGGCCATCGGCGGGACCGTGATGGCCGGCCTGACCGGGCTGCTGTGGGGCGGCGCGGTGCGGATGTTCTTCCTGCACCACGTGACCTACAGCATCAACTCCATCTGCCACTTCTTCGGCCGCCGCGGCTACGACACGCCTGACCGCTCGGGCAACGTCTCGTGGCTGGCGCTCCCGTCGCTGGGCGAGTCGTGGCACAACAACCACCACGCCTTCCCCACCTCAGCGGCCCACGGGCTGCGCTGGTGGCAGGTCGACCTCTCCTCCTGGGTGATCCGGGGCCTCGAGGCGGTCGGGCTGGCCTGGGACGTCGTTCGCGTCAGCCCCGAGCGCCAGGCGCGCAAGGCCGCTTCGCCGGCCTGAGACACCTGACCTCGTGTTCGCGCGCACCGCACCGTTCGCCGACGAGCTGACCCGGGCGCTTCCCGAGCGCCCGTTCACGGTCGAGTTCTGGGACGGCCGGCGCGTCGAGTCGACCAACGGCGCCGGCGGCCCCACCTTCTTCGTCCGCTCGCCCGCGGCGCTGGCGCACGCGCTGCGCGCGCCCGGGCAGCTGGGCCTGGGCCGCGCCTACGTCTCGGGCGAGATCGACGTCGACGACCTCGACGGCGTCCTCGACCTCCTGGGCAACTGGCGGCCGCCGGCCATCGACGGCCGCGCCCGCGCCCGGCTGGCCGTGGCGGCCGCGCGCGCCACGGGGATTGTGCGCCCGCCGCCGGTCCCGACAGCGGAGCTTCGCCCGCGCGGCCGGCGCCACAGCGTCCAGCGCGACGCGCGCGCCGTGCGCCACCACTACGACGTCTCCAACGAGTTCTTCGCGCTGTTCCTCGACGAGTCGATGACCTACAGCTGCGCGCTCTTCTCGCGCGGCGCCCAGACGCTGGAGGAGGCCCAGGAGCAGAAGCGCGAGCTCGTCTGCACCAAGCTCGGGCTGGAGGAGGGCCAGCGGGTCCTCGACGTCGGCTGCGGGTGGGGCAGCTTCCCCATCCACGCCGCGCGCCACCACGGCGTGCACGTCACGGGGATCACGCTGTCCGAGCCCCAGGCCCGCCTGGCACGCGAGCGCGTGGCCGACGCCGGCCTGTCGGACCGGGTCGAGATCCGCGTGGCCGACTACCGCGAGCTGGCCGACGAGCCCTTCGACGCGATCGCCTCGATCGGGATGGTCGAGCACGTCGGGGCCAGCCAGATCGACCAGTACTCCGCCGTCCTGGCCGGGATGCTGCGCCCGGGCGGCGTGCTGCTCAATCACGGCATCGCCCGCGTGCGCCACGGCGAGCCGGAGGCCGGGCCGTTCTCGGAGCGCTACGTCTTCCCCGACGCCGCGCCGCTTCACCTGTCGCGGATCATCGCCGCGCTCGAGGGCGCCGGGCTGCCGACCGATCACGTCGAGGGCCTGGCCCCTGACTACGCCGAGACCCTGCGCCACTGGGTGAACAACCTCGACGAGAACCTCGACGAGGCCCAGCGCCTCGCCGGCGCCGAGCGCACCCGTGTCTGGCGCCTCTACCTGCGCGCCGCGCGCAACGGCTTCCTCACCGGCTTCACCTCGGTCTACCAGGTGCGCTGCCGCAGGCCGGAGTAGGCGTGCCCCGCTACGCCGCGTTCCTGCGCGGGATCAACCTCGGCAACCGCCGGCCCAAGGGTCACGAGCTCTGCGCGCCCCTCGAGGACCTGGGGCTGAGCGGCTTGTCCACGTTCCGCGCCAGCGGCAACGTCGTCTTCGAGGCCGGGCGAGAGCCGGCGGGCAAGCTCACGCGGCGGATCGAGCAGGCGCTCGAGGACTCGCTGGGCTACGACGTCGCCGTCTTCCTGCGGTCCGCGACCGAGGTCCGCGCGATCGCCGCGCACGAGCCGTTCGTGGCCGCCGACGTCGAGTCGTCGGCCGGAAAGCTCCAGGTCTCGGTCCTGTCCAAGCTGCCGCCCGCCAAGGGGCGCGACGTGGTTCTGAAACTGGCCACGAGCGAGGACCGTCTCGCCTTCGGCAAGCGCGAGCTCTACTGGCTGCCCAGCGGCGGGATGCGCGACTCGCAGCTCGACCTCAAGGCGATCGACCGCATCGTCGGCGTGAGCACCATGCGCACCATGGGCACGATCCAGACGATCGCCGAGAAGTACTTCGCCGGCTAGCCGCCGTCGCGGACGGCCATGATGCCGCCGATGCCGCCGACGTAGGCACTGTGGCCGTCGGGGCCCAGGGCGATCCCGGCGTAGTGGTTGTTGAAGTCGGGCCCGGTGCCCGCGATCCGGCTCCAGGCCGTCTTGCCCGTGCGGAAGTCCAGCGCTGTCCAGGCCCAGACATCGGTCGTCGGGTTGGCCGGGTCGGACTCCTTGGCGAAGGTGTAGGCGAGGCCGTTGCGCAGCGACAGCTTGGGCACGACGCTGGGCGCGTGCACGTCGGTGTTGGTCCACACCAGGCGGCAGGCGGTGCCCTTGGCGTTCACGTCGACCCGCGCGAAGCCCGCGGTGCTCAGCTGGCCGTTCGCCGTCGTCCCGAGGACGTAGCCGTAGTTGTTCTCGACCAGCAGCGAGCGGCCGGCCGTGATGAGCGAGTTCTCGGTGTCGCTGGCGCCGCGCCCGAACACCGGCTGCTCGCAGACCACACGCTTCTGGCCCCGGGCCAGCCTGGCGGCCGTCCGGTAGACGACGACCTGCATGGGGTCGGCGTTGTCGGTGATCGCCACGTAGCCGTGGCTCATGACCGTCGGGGTCGTGCCGGTGCCGGCGTCGAACTGCCCCGGCTTCTGGACGCCGACGTTGTCGTAGCGCGAGCGCCAGGTCACCTTCGGCGCCCCCTTGCGGGTCGCGTTGAAGCGGTACATCGCCTTGTCGGTGGCGATGTAGACGCCGTCGGGACTGGTGGCGAAGGAGTTCTCGATCTCCTCGTTGGTGCGGATCGCCCGCGCTTTGCCCGTCTTGGTGTTGAGGACGCCGACGGTCCCGGACTGGCGACCGACGAACCAGATGTTCCCCTTGAAGTCGGGCAGCGCGGAGGGGAGGCGCTCGTCGCCCTTCATGTAGCGCGAGACGTCGTAGTCGCGCACGCGGCGGAAGCCGGGATTGGCCGTCCCCCCCGTCTCCGCGACGACCCAGATATGGCGGGTCGTGGTGGCGATGACCGCGCGGTCGCGGTTGTCGAGGTAGAAGTACGCGCCGCCGGTGGTGTTGGTCGTCGGGTCCACGCCGGCCGGCGCCGGCTTGAAGGGCAGCGGGTACTGGGCCAGCGTGTCGAGCGTCTTGGGATCGAGGATGTAGAGCTGGGGGCCGAGCAGCACGGTCACGCAGGAGGCCACGATGCGTCCCCGGCTGTCGAACGTCAGGGTGATGCAGACGCGACCGCCCATCCCGGTGGAGAAGACCGACGGCGAGCGGCCCAGCGGCCCGGAGCGCGAGTAGGCGTCGGTCTGCCAGGCGTCGTTGTGGACGCCGCTGTTGCCGTTGGCCGCCATGAAGGGGTTGTGGGGAATGCGCCCGGTCCCGGTGATCGGGGCCGGCGTCGCGGCCGCCCCGGAGAAGCTGGGCAGCGCCGTCGTCCCCTGGTCCTTGAGCGGCGTCGCGGGTGTGCGGGCGAGCGAGGCGGCGGGGGCGATCGCGAGCCCGGCGAGGGCGAGGGTCGCGGCGGCCGCGCGGGCGCGGGCGGGGTGGCGCATGGTCTCTCCTGGGGTCCGGGCCCGCCCGTCCACGGCGGGCCTGGCGAGCGGATTTCACTGAAGCACATTATCGGCGGCTTGTCAAATAAATACTTCCTGCGTATTCTGCGTACATCCCCTCGAAGCCCCGCACCCGCCTGAGCCCCGAGGCGCGCCGGCGGCAGATCGTCGACGTCGCCCGCCACCTCTTCGCCACGCGTCCCTACACCGACGTGACGACGGCCGACGTCGCCCGCGACGCCGGGGTCACCCGAGCGCTGGTGCACCACTACTTCGGGGGGATCGGCGACCTCTACCTGGCCGTCCTGGGCGAGATGACCGCCGCGCTGGTCAACGTCCCGGGCGAGATCGAGGGGACCACCCGCCATGAACGCGTCGCGCGCAACCTCTCCGCGTGGCTCGACGTCGTCGACGCCCACCGGGAGACCTGGCTGGCGGTCGCCGTGCACGGCGAGGCGATTCCCGATCCCGAGATCCGGGCCCTGATCGAGGCCGGCCGCACGGCCGGCATCAAGCGCGCGATCGAGGCCAACCGCGACATCATCTCCGACACCCCCGCCGCGCGGCTGGCCATCCGGGCGTTCCTCGGGACCCAGGCCGCCGTCTGCGCCGAGTGGCTGGCGGGCCGCGCGACGCGGGAGGACGCGGAGATCCTGCTCACCCAGGCCTTCCTCGACGTCGTCGAGCGCCAGATCCCCGCCCTTGAGCGCTGATCCGGGCGACCCCGACGCGCTCGGCGAGCGCGCGGCCGAGCTGATCGCCGGCTGGCGGGAGGGCTTCGGCCCCTTCGCGCCCCATCCGGCGAGCGTTCCGGACCCCGGCCGGCTCGGGGTGGCCTGGGAGGAGTTCGCCTCCCGGATGGGCGACCACTACCCGTTCTTCCACCCCCGCTACGCCGGGCAGATGCTCAAGCCGCCCCACCCGGTGGCGATCGCCGCCTACGAGGCGGCCATGCGGATCAATCCCAACAACCACGCGCTCGACGGCGGGCCCGGTACCAGCGCCCTGGAGGTCGAGGTCGTGGAGCAGCTCGCCGGCATGTTCGGCCTGCCCAGCCCGTCCCTCGGCCACCTCACGTCCAGCGGGACGATCGCCAACCTCGAGGCGCTGTGGGTGGCGCGCGAGCTGCGCCCGGGCGAGCGGGTCGTGCACTCCGAGCAGGCGCACTACACCCACGGGCGCATGTGCCAGGTCCTCGGGGTGGAGGCGACGTCGGTGCCGGCCGGCGCCGACGGCCGGATCGACCTCGACGCCGTGGAGGCCGAGTGCGAGCGCGGCGGCGTCGGGACCGTGGTGCTCACCCCGGGCACGACCGGGCTGGGCGCGATCGACCGCGTCGACGAGGCGCTGGCCCTGGCCGGGCGCTACGGCGTGCGGCTGCATGCCGACGCGGCCTACGGGGGCTTCTTCACGCTGCTGGCCCGCGGGCCCGACCCGCTCGTCGAGCCCGCGCCGTTCGCGGCGCTGGCGCGCTGCGACTCGATCGTCGTGGACCCGCACAAGCACGGCCTGCAGCCCTATGGCTGCGGCGCGGTGCTGTTCGCCGATCCCTCGGTGGGGCGCCTGTACCGCCACGACTCGCCGTACACGTACTTCACGTCGGGCGATCTGCACCTCGGGGAGATCAGCCTCGAGTGCTCGCGCGCCGGCGCGGCCGCGGCGGCGCTGTGGCTGACGCTGCGCGCCCTGCCGCCCGAGCCGGACGACGGCCTGGGCGCGATCCTCGCCGCCGGGCGCCGCGCGGCGCTGCGCTGGCACGAGCGCCTGGAGGACTCCGAGGTGCTGGATCCCCACGTCCGGCCCGAGCTGGACATCGTCACCTGCCTGCCCGCCGCAGGCTCGCTCTCGGCCGTCGATGCGGCGAGCGCCGCGATCCTGGAGGCGGGCATGAACGACCCCGAGGACCCCGTCTACCTCAGCCTCCTGCACGTCGAGCGCGAGGCCATGCTCGCCCTCCACCCCGGCCTCGCCGCCGACGCGGACGGAGCGCGGATCCTGCGCAGCGTCCTCATGAAGCCCGAGCACGAGCTCGCGGTGGACTGGCTCCACGAGCGCGTGGAAGCGCTCGCACGTCGCACATAGCGGCAATTTTCGCCCGGAAAGCCCTACAGACCGCGCGGCCGGGCGCCGATAACTCAAGAACTGGTCATGTCGAAATCTCTGGAGGGATCCTCGGCGGCTGGGCCCCCCTCGCCCGCGTCCGCGCAGGACACGAGCGGCATGACGTCGCGCCTGGTCCTGGAGTACGTGGAGCACACCGGCGGACGAGCCGCCGTCGACGAGGTGCTCGCTCGCTGCGGCGTCGCCGAGCGCGAGGCCTGGCTGCGGGACGAGAGCTCCTGGCTGCCCTACTCGCTGAAGATCGACCTCTTCCGTGCCGCGGCCGACGTGCTGGGCGACGCCGAGGTGACCCGGCACATGGGCGAGCGGGCGCTGGACTTCAACGTGGGCCGCGGGCTGACGCTGGCGCTGCGGGCGCTCGGCTCGCCGCGCGTCGTCTATCAGAACGTGGTGCGTGCCAATGCCCGCTTCAGCCACAGCCACTCCATGGAGCTGCTCGAACTGCACTCCGACAGCGCCCGCGTGCGCTTCGTCGACCTGATCGGCGTCGACTTCGAGCCGCTGGACTGTCAGTACAACCAGGGCCTGCTCTCCTGTGTGCCCGGCGTTTTCGGGCTGCCGCCGGCCCGGGTTTCCCACCCCGAATGCGCCGGCGACGGAGCCCCGGCGTGCGTGTATGAGGTCTCGTGGAGCGCGGAGGGCGACTGGGTGCGCTTCGCCGGGGCCTCCCTCGGCGCCTCGGCGGCGGCCCTGGCCGCGGCCGCTCTCCTCGCCCCCGCCGCGCTCCCGCTGGCCGCTGCGGCGGCGCTGAGCGCGGCCGCGCTGAGCGCTCGGCGCATCCACCGCTCACGGCGGGCGCGCTGGCGGGCGCTCGAGCGCGAGGTGCGCTCGCAGGCCGAGGTCACCGATCGCCTCCTGGCCTCGATGCAGGACCTGGTCAGCGAGCTGCGCATCGACGAGGTCCCGGCCAAGATCACCCAGAACGCCGAGGCGGTGATGGCGGGCAAGCAATTCGTGCTGCTCGTGGAGGAGGACGGGGCGCTGCGCGCCACCGAGCACCCCGGCCTGGCCGAGGGGGCGACGACGGCCATCGAGCGCTGGGCCGGCGGCGCCGGGCGCCTGGGCGAGACGGCGGTGCTGATCGACGACTGCGCCTCGATCGACGGGCTGCGCTCCGAGGCCTGCCGGGACTTTCGCTCCGTGTGCGCCGCGCCCCTGCTGTACCGGGGCGGGAGGCTGGGCGTGCTGGTCGCCCTGGCCTCCCATCCCCACGCCTTCCTGCCCCGCGACATGGACCTCGTCCAGTGGTACGCGTCCCAGGCGGCGATCGCCCTGGCCAACGCCCGCTTCTACGCCATGCAGGAGGCCCTGGCCAGCCGCGACCCGCTGACGGGGCTGCTCAACCATCGCGAGTTCCACCAGGCCCTGGAGCGCGAGCTCGAGCGCGCGCGCCGCTCGGACCGCCCGGTGAGCGTGACGCTCCTCGACCTCGACGGCTTCAAGGAGATCAACGACCTCCAGGGCCACGCCCGCGGCGACGTCGTCCTCACCGCCGTGGCGCAGGCCATCGACGGCGCATCGCGGGCGGGCGACCTGGCGTTTCGCGTGGGCGGCGACGAGTTCGCCGTCCTCCTGCCCGAGACGCAGACCCGGGACGCGGCCGGCGCCGCCCGGCGAACGTGCGAGGCCATCGCCGCCGCGACCGACGGGGTCACGGCGTCGTTCGGGACGGCGACCTGGCCCGGTGACGGCGGCAGCAAGGAGGTCCTCCTGGCCGAGGCCGACCACCGCCTCTACGCGATGAAGGCCGAGCGCGACGGCGTGCCGCCTCCCCAGGCCGTCGATCCAGGGCCGTCGATCGTCGTCGATCCGCTCGCCGGCGGCGAGGAGGCCGCGGCCACGGCGAAGCTGTCCGAGCTGCTCACGACCCTGGCCCCCGAGACCCACGAGCACTCGATGCGCGTCGCGGCGCTCGCGGAGTCAGTGGGGCGGCGCCTACGCATGGATCGCGCCGAGCTCCGGCGCCTGCGCGACGGGGCGATGCTCCACGACCTCGGCAAGCTCGGGATCGCGCCCAGGATCCTGGGCAAGCGCACGCCGCTGAGCGGCGACGAGCGCCGGGCTGTCGAGCACCATTCGGAGATCGGCGCGCGCGTCCTGGCCGCGGTTCCCGACCTGGCCGCGCTGGAGCCCATCGTCCGCGCCGCCCATGAGCGCTGGGACGGGAGCGGCTACCCGGACGGGCTGAGCGGCGAGCGGATCCCCCGCGCCGCGCGGGTGATCGCGGTGTGCGACGCCTTCGACACGATGACCTCCGAGCACGCCTACCGCCCGGCGATGTCGCTCCCCGAGGCCCTGGCGGAGCTGCGCCGACACGCCGGAACCCAGTTCGACCCGGCGGTCGTCGATGCCCTGCTCGCCGATCCCGTCTGCCACACTCCCGGGCCTCCCCCCGGAAAGGAATCTGATGACACGACGGGTCCGAGTCGCTCTGCTGTGCGTGGTTTCACTCGCCCTGATGGCCGCGCCGGCGATGGCGGCGAAGAAGCCTCGCAAGGCCCCGTCGGGTAACGCCTTCTACACGCCGCCCAAGACGCTGCCGTCCCGCCACGGCGACGTCATCTGGTCGCGCACGATCACCAGCTCGCTCAGGAAGGCGGGAAGCACGACGCTCGTCCTGTACCGCTCGACCTCGATCGATGGCAAGGCCGTCGCGGTTTCGGGCACCGTCTCGGTGCCCAAGGGCAAGGCGCCGAAGGGCGGCTGGCCCGTGATCAGCTGGGCCCACGGCACCACCGGGATCGCCGACCGCTGCGCGCCGTCGCGAGCCCCCAAGGACCGCTACACCTCCTACGTCGCGCCCCAGCTCAACGCGTGGCTGGCCAAGGGCTACGCCGTGGCGCGCACCGACTACGAGGGCCTGGGCACGCCGGGCATCCACCCCTACCTCATCGGTCACTCCGAGGGCCGCAGCGTCATCGACATCGTGCGCGCTGCGCGCAAGCTCTACCAAGCGTCTCCAAGCGCTGGATCGCCGCCGGCCATTCCCAGGGCGGGCACGCCGCGCTGTACGCGGCCTCCGACGGCCCGACCTGGGCGCCCGACCTCAAGCTGCTGGGCGTCGCCGCCTTCGCGCCGGCCTCCCACCTGGGAACCCAGGCCCGGGCGATCGGCACGCTCACCAAGCCCAGCGGCCTGTCCGCCATCGCGGCGCTGATCCTCCAGGGCGCGGCCGTGGCCTCGTCGGACGTCAAGCCCAACGAGTTGCTGTCCGACCGCGCGCTGCCGCTGTTCCCCCAGGCCCAGACTCTGTGTGAGACGGGCCTGGGCGCGGCGAGCTCCTTCGGCGGGCTGGCCCCCTCCGAGCTCCTGCGCCAGGGCGCCGACGAGACCGCCCTGCTCAAGGTCCTCGACGACAACAACCCCGACCTGCCGATCAAGGTCCCCGTGCTGATCCTCCAGGGGCTGGCCGACAACACGGTGCTCAGCTTCCTCACGGACGACCTGAACAAGCAGCTCACGACCCGCGGGGACAAGGTCGACTACCGCACATACCCGGGCGTCGACCACGGGACGATCGTGGCGAAGTCGATCAGCGCCGCGAACGCGTTCTACAAGAAGCGCTTCGGGTAGGGCGAGCCGCGGGCCGCGCGGCGCGGCCGCGCGGCGGGCATTTGGGGGGCGAGTTTCGGAAGGTTGCTGGCTAGGGGGTCATATGGACCCCCAGATCAGCAACCTTCAGGCGAATGAGCCGCGCTCCGCGCGGTGCTCCGCGGCGACGAGCCAGTCACCCTCAGCCAGCTCGAACGCCGCTTCCTCGCGCTCCTCACAGAACACCGCCTGCCCCTTCCCATCACCAACCGCAGGACGGACAGCCACTACATCGACTGCCGCTGGCCCGAGCACGCGCTGACCGTTGAGCTCGACAGTTACCGGTACCACCACACCCGCCACGCCTGGGAGCAGGACCGACAGCGCGAACGCAACGCCCACGCCCGCGGCGACCAACACCGCCGCTACACCTGGCACGACGTCTTCGAAGACCCCACCCACATGCTCGCCGAACTGCGAGCCCTGCTTCCTACTCCATGACGTCCGGGTCGCCCAGCCCGGCGGGCGGGCGCTCGTGCTCGGCCGGGCCGGGCACGCCGCGGAAGGCGTAGGCCACGGGCGGGCGCCCGTGCTGGCAGACGAAGGCCTGCCCGGTCGCCTCGCCGGTGAAACACGAGAGCACGGCGGCGGCGATGTCGGCCGGGTCGATCATGGGAAAGCCCGCCCCGCGTATCGCGTCCTTGGCCTCGTCGGAGAGGATCGGCGTGTCCACGATGCCCGGGCAGATCGCGTTCACGGTGATCGAGTCGGCGCGCAGCGGGTCGGCCAGGGCGCGGACGAGCCCGACGACCGCGTGCTTGGTCAGCGTGTAGAGCGGGTCGGGCGAGAAGGCGATCAGCCCGGCCAGCGACGCCGTGGCCACGATCGCGCCGCCGCCGCGCCGGCGCATCGCCGGGATCACGGCCCGGGCGCCGAGCACGACGCCGTCGACGTTGATGTCCAGGATGCGCTCGACGTCGGGCGCGGCGATCGCCGTGATGTCGGACTCCCCGAGCGCGATGCCGGCGTTGAGATGGGCCAGGTCGAGGCCGCCGAGCTGCGACTCGGCCGTCTCGACCACCCGGTCCCAGTCCTCCGAGCGCCGCACGTCGGCGGAGACGAACGTCGCGCCGAGATCGGCCGGCGGCTCCTGGACGTCCGCCACGACCACACCGGCCCCGGCGTCCAGCAGCGCCCGCGTGGTGGCCAGGCCGATGCCCGACGCCCCGCCCGAGACCACCGCCACCCGGCCCTCCAGCTCGCTCACGAGAACGCCGGCTCCTCGCGACCCGGGAAGATCTCGGGCAGCCCCTCGCTCACGCGGTCGGTGAACTGCGCCGGGCGCTTCTCCAGGAAGGACGTGACGCCCTCGGCGGCGTCGGCCGACTGGCCGCGGGAGAACATCGCCCGCGAGTCGGCCCGGTGGGCGTCCATCGGGTGCGCCGCGCCCAGCATTCCCACAGGAGCCGTCGCGCCAGCGCGACCGAGACCGGCGCGGTGTTCTCGGCGATCTCCAGCGCGAGCTCGCGCGCCACGCCGACCACCTGCTCGGGCGGGTGCACGCTGCGGACCAGCCCGCCCGCGTGGGCCTCCTGGGCCGTGAACACGCGCCCCGTGGCGCACCACTCCATCGCCTGCGAGATGCCGACGATCCGCGGCAGGAACCAGCTCGAGCACGCCTCGGGCACGATGCCCCGGCGAGCGAACACGAAGCCGATGCGCGCGCCGTCGGCCACCACGCGCACGTCCATCGGCAGGGTCATCGTGATTCCCACCCCCACGGCGGGCCCGTTGATCGCCGCGATCACGGGCTTGGTGGAGTCGAAGATCCGCAGCGAGACCATCCCGCCGCCGTCGCGCGGGACCTCCCCCTCCCGCTCGCGGTCGCGCCAGTCGAAGGTCTCGGCGCCGCCACCCAGATCGGCCCCGGCACAGAATCCCCGGCCCGCGCCGGTGACGACGATGGCGCGGACGTCGTCGTCGGCGTCGGCCCGGTCGAAGGCCTCGATCAGCTCGTGGCCCATCGTGGCGGTGAACGCGTTGAGCCGGTCGGGCCGGTTGAGCGTGATGGTGAGGACTCGGTCCTGCACCTGGTAGCGAATCTCTTCGAAGTCGGTCATGCGCGGCAGCCTATGCCGCGCGCAGCCCGTCCGCGTAGGCGAGGGGGTCGGCGAAGAAGGTCGCCGGCAGCAGACCCTGGAAGCGGATGGCCCGGCCGACGCTGTCCCACCCGGCGCCCTCGGCCAGCTCGTAGCTGCGGACCGCCTTCTCGATGCGCTCCTCGGTCCTGCCGAAATCGTCGAACATCATGTAGGTGGTGCGCGGGAAGTAGCCGAAGCGCACTATCGGACGCAGGACGATGGCGGTGAGCACCGGGCAGTCGAACTTCGCCACCTCCTCACGCACCTTCGGGCCCACGGTGTTCTCCTGCTCGAACAGCAGCGCCGTCTCGAACACCTTCGCGCGCTCCGCCCGGGTCAGGCGCCTGCGGGCGGCCCGCGCGTGGTGCACGCGGTTGAGCGCGACCAGCAGCTCGGGCGGCAGGACCTCCTCAGCGCCCGCCTCCTCGCCGTGGCCTTGGCGAAGTGATAGTTCGTGTAGGTGTCGACGAAGACCGAGCGGTTGGCCTGCTTGAAGCCCTGGGAGAACTCGAACAGCATGTAGGAGCGCGCGCGCGCTCCTCGCGGTCGTAGAAGTAGCGGTAGGCGATCATCCGGCTGACCGCGCCGCGGCGCTCGTAGAACCCGTAGGCCCACAGCGCGCCGTGCAGGGCGACCTCGGGGAAGGCGTGGTTCCCGCCTGAGTCGAGGAAGATCGAGTGCAGGACCGCGACCCGCTGGGGGATGTCGCCCGGCCCGCCGGCCAGGCGCACGGCATCGGCGCGGATCGTGTCGTAGGAGGAGCGCAGATCACCGTCCATGGTGGTGAGTCGAGTCTACGGGGAGCGCAGCGCGGGCCACACGGCTTCCCAGACACTTCTCAGGAAGCTCCAAGCATTCTCGGCGACCCTTAAGGCCATGACCACCGCTCCCCCAGAGACCAGCCGGGTCCTCGTCGTCGACGACGAGCCGAACATCGTCGACGTCGTCTCCATGGCGCTCCGCTATCAGGGCTTCGATGTCGAGTCCGCCGAGACGGGCCGCGAGGCCCTCGCCGCCGTCTCCTCCTTCCGCCCTCACCTCATGCTGCTCGACGTCATGCTCCCCGACATGGAGGGCTTCGACGTGGCCCGGCGGCTCGGGGCGCAGCGCGCCGACGTTCCCATCATCTTCCTCACCGCCCGCGACGCGACCGACGACAAGGTCCGCGGCCTCACCATGGGCGGCGACGACTACGTCACCAAGCCGTTCAGCCTGGAGGAGCTCGTGGCCCGGGTCCGGACCATCCTGCGCCGCAGCGGCGCGGCCAGGCCCGACTCCGGGACGCTCGTGTTCGAGGACCTCGAGCTCGACGAGGACACGCGCGAGGTCACCCGCGCCGGCGAGCCGATCGAGCTCACGGCCACCGAGTTTCGCCTGCTGCGCTACCTGATGCTCAACCCGCGGCGCGTGCTCACGCGCGCCCAGCTGCTCGACCACGTCTGGAACTACGACTTCGACGGAGACGCCCGGGTGCTGGAGACCTACATCAGCTACCTGCGCAAGAAGGTCGACGTGCACGGCCCGCCGCTGATCCACACGGTGCGCGGAGTCGGCTACGCCCTGCGCGCCCCACGCTCCTGATGCACTCCCTGCGGGCACGCCTGATCGCCGGGCTGCTCATCGTCTCGGCCGTGGGCCTCGTGGCGCTGGCCGCGGTCACCTACGCCGAGCAGCGCTCGTTCCTGCGCGACCGCGTCGACCAGCAGGCCCGCAGCGCCGGCCCGGCCGTGAATCACGCTCTGGGAGAAGAGGGCATCGCGGTCCCGGGCGGGGGCGGCGACCGCAATCCGCCGCCCGGTGGTGGTGGCGGCGGCGGCGGTGACGGAGACCGGGGCGGCCCGGTGGCGAACCTTCCCCCGGCACCTACGGCGAGCTGCGCGACGCCTCGGGCAAGTCGCTGGGCCACGTCGTCCTCTCCTACGGCCAGAAGGCGCCCGCCGCGCCGGACCTGCCGAAGAACCTGCCGCTCGACAAAGCCATGACCGTGTCCGCGAAGGGCGGCTCGGGCACCCGCTACCGAGTCGTCGCCACCTCCTCCCCGTTCTCGGCCACGACCACGATCGTGGCCGTCCCGCTGAGCGAGGTTGACGCCACGCTGTCGCGCCTGGCGATCGTCGAGGCGCTCGTGATCGGCGCGATCCTGCTCTCCCTCGGCGTCGTGGCGTTCTTCGTCGTGCGTCTGGGGCTGCGCCCGCTGGACCGCATGGGCGAGACCGCCGGCGCGATCGCCGCGGGCGACCTGTCACGCCGGGTGAGCCCGGCCACGCCTCGCACCGAGGTCGGCCGGCTCGGGCTCGCACTGAACTCCATGCTCGAGCGCCTCGAGGAGGCATTCGCCGAGCGCCAGGCCAGCGAGGACCGCCTGCGCCGCTTCCTGGCCGACGCCTCGCACGAGCTGCGCACGCCGCTGGCCTCCATCCGCGGCTACGCCGAGCTGTATCGCATCGGCGTGGTGAGCGACACGGCCGAGGCCGACCGCGCGATGAGTCGCATCGAGGACGAGGCGGCGCGGATGGGCGTGCTGGTCGAGGACCTGCTCACGCTGGCGCGCCTGGACGAGGTGCGCGACCCGGTGCGCGAGCGGGTCGACGTCTCACAGCTCGCGCGCGACACGGTCGATGACGCCCGAGCATCCGATCCGGACCGCGACATCGACGCGCGGACGGACGGCGAGGCGATCGTCTCGGGCGACCCCCACCAGCTGCGTCAGGTGCTGGGGAACCTCGTGCGCAACGCCCTGGTCCATACCCCGGCGGGGACGCCGATCGAGGTCACCGTGACTCACGGGGACGACACCGTCCGCGTCGACGTCCGCGACCACGGCCCTGGCCTGCCGACTTCCGACGCCGACCAGCTCTTCGATCGCTTCTGGCGCTCGGAGGGCGGCCGCGAACGCGGCCGGGCCGGGGCCGGCCTCGGGCTGGCGATCGTGTCGGGCCTCGTCAGCGCTCACGGCGGGTCGGTCGACGCGGTCAATGCACCCGGTGGCGGCGCCCGCTTCACGGTCGTGCTGCCCACGGTCCGCGCGGCTTCGCCGACTCCGGTCTAGAGCTCTCGGGCACCTCTCAGGCGCAGCCCACCGAGCGCCCAGCGCCGGCGCCGAGGATGAGGACACACCCCCGAACAGGAGGAAGCATGTCCCCCCTCACCACCGCATCCCGAGCCCGGAAGATCGCCGCCATAGTCGGCATCGCCGCGCTCGGCGGCACCGCCGCCTACGGCGTCGGCACGCAGGTCGGCGGCGGCGATGCCGCCGCGAAGTCCGCCACCTCGTCCGCGGCCTCGCCGCAGCGAGACCGCGGCGCCGACCTGGCGGCTCTGGCCAAGAAGCTCGGAGTGACGACCACCCAGCTGCGGGCGGCCATGGACTCCATCCGCCCGGCCAAGCCCACCGGCAAGCCCTCGGGCACCGACCCGATGGCCGCCGCCCTGGCCAAGGAGCTGGGCATCAGCACCGACAAGGTGACCGCGGCCCTGAGGGCCGGTCGCCCGACGACCCCGCCGGCCAGGGGCACCAAGCCCGACAGCGCGGCCATGGCCGCGACCCTGGCCAAGGCGCTCGGGCTCGACCAGTCCACGGTGCAGGCCGCGCTGGACAAGGTGATGGCGGCCCACAAGGCCGACGACGCCGCGCGACAGAAGGCGATGGCCACGGCGCTGGCCTCGAAGCTGGGGCTCGATGAGAGCCAGGTGGAGACGGCGCTGGGCTCATGGCACCCCGCCGGCCACCACGGCCCCGGTGGCCCGGGCGGCGGCCCCGGCGGTCCGCGGCCCTAGCGGCACTCCCGGGCGGGGCGGGATGTCCGGCACCCGGAAGCATTAAGAGTCGTAACTGCTTCCGGTGCCGGAGCATTCCCGGCCCGCCCGCGCGCCCAAGCACACCCCCGGACGCGCGAGAGGCCGGCGCCCCCGCACCGGCCTCTCGGCGTACCCCTGCCTGCCCCTGAGGGAAGCTTGAAAGCTCGTTGCTACGTGATGCGGAAGCGGACTCGGTTGCGCTTGCCGAAGCCGCCCTCGGCGCGGCCGAGGTTGTCGGTGGCCTTGGCGAACAGGACGTAGTTGCCCCTGGGCAGCCGGTGGCGCAGCGTGTAGTGCCAACTCGTGGTGCCGCGCGCGCGCAGGAACGTCGGCGCCGTGCACTTCTTGAGCTTGCGCCAGGTGCCGGTCGGGGTTAGCCCCCGGCAGGTGTGCGAGAGGACCCGGACGAGCGCGACGTCGACGTAGGCGACCTTGCCGTCCGCGTCGCGCGCCGTGCCGCGCAGCACCTTGGACTGGCTGAACTTCGGCGCGTGCGCCGTCGTCGTGGGCGCCACGTCATTGGCTCGTGTCTTGGTCCCGGTGCCGTTGGAAGCGTTGGGATCGGCCGGGTCGGTGCCGTAGTCGACCTCGCCGGGCAGAGGCTTGGCCTTGGTCGCGTCCACAACCTCCTTGGCCTCTCCGTGGTAGGTGCCCTGCACGGCGGTCGCCGGGATCACCCGGACGAGGTACTGGCCGGCGCTGGCGGGAAACGTGACCGACTCGGTGGCCGAGGCACCGGCGCTGGACTTGACCGGCTCGCCGGCGTCGCCCTGCGCGTTTGACCGGTACACGTAGAGGTCGAGGTCCGGGGAGCCCGGGTCGTCGCTGGAGATCGATACGGTCGCCGGCCCCGCGTCGAGGTTGAGCAGCGTGTCGTCGCAGTCCTTGCCAGGGCTGCCGCAGGGAACGCTGTCGCTGATGTCCGAGGTGATGAGCGCGCCGGTGATCGGCCCGCCGTCCCAGGCGTACGCCGGGCCGCCGAGCTTCACCGTGCCCGTGCGTGCGGGCGCCCCCAGGGCCGTCGCGCAGGCGGCGACGGCGCCCGTGAGGCCGAGGATCGTGGTGACGCGGCGGCGGCTCATCGGATCCGGAACTTGATGCCGTTGGCCCTTGTGGCCAGGCGCTCGAGGTTGCCGTTGGCATCCATCGCGCGCACACGGGCGATGTACAGGCCGGCCGGCAGCTTCACGCCCAGCCGGTAGCTCCAGCTCACCGTGCCCAGCGCGCGGCTCACGCGGGCGGGGACGAAGCGCAGGTGATGGCAGTTCGTCCTGGCGCTGAACGTGCCCTGGGCGGTGATGAAGCGGCAGGCCTCCCTGCCCTTCGGGCCCTGGCGGCGCCACATCGACACGAGCACGCGCGAGACACGCGGCGTCAGGCCCCTGGGCGCCCGGTCGGTGGAGCGGCCTCTCAGGCTGACGCCGGCGCGGGTCGGGTGGAAGCCGGCGAGCCGGAACGAGGAGCGGGGCGCGAGGCGGTCGCGCAGCGGCGGGGCCGCCGGCGGGAGCTTGCCGCCGCAGGGCAGCTCGAGCTTGCGCTGCTCGCCGCGCCAGAAGCTCAGGCTGCGGCTCTCGAAGACGTGGCCGGAGGAGTCCTCGCACGTCAGCGTGAAGCTCTCGCGGCCGCCGGCCTTGTAGACGAACGGCCGCGTCGACGGGGTGACGATCCACGAGAACACGCCGTTGGCCGGGACCTTGACCGAGAGGTCGAGGTTGTCGTCGACGGAGACCGGATCGGTCGGCGCCTGGCAGTCGGTCACCGCCGACGTCGCGTCGAGACTGATGTCGCTCGGGCCGGCGATCGTGCAGATCGGGCTCGTGGAGGTCTTGAAGGTCTTGCGCAGCCGCAGGATCCGCCCCGCGGGAGCGCGTCCGTAGAGCGTGGTGAAGTCGGGCCGCGAGGCCGCCCACTCCGAGATCCGCAGCAGCGCCTTGCGCACCCCGCGCCCGGCGCGGGGCCCGGTGCCGGTCCACTGGTCGACGACGCCCTGCTGGTAGGCGACGTGGAAGTTGCCGCCCGAGACGTCGTCGGGGCCCAGCTCCATCGTGTAGCCGAACGTGCCGGCCGCGCCGTAGTTCCAGTCCTCGGTGGTGCCCGAGGTGTCATAGAGCTGGTAGCCGTACTCCGACGTGTAGCCCGTGTCGTCGCCCATGGCGTCGCCCAGCTCCTTGAGGCGGGCCTCGTCCGGCGCCAGGCCCTGCGTGTGCAGGCCCGGTGGGCGCAATACGAGCGCGGCGAAGTTGTGCATGGTGAGCAATGACGTGACGTCGCGGTTTTGCGAGTACTCGTGCACCGCCTGGGACTCGGGCTCCGACCACGGGCCCGACCCGCGGTAGCTCTGCGAGGTGGGCGTCGAGCTGGCGCCCGGGCCGCCCCACCCGAAGCCGTAGTTGCGGTTGATGTCGATGCCGACCTGCGCGTCGCAGGGAATGGCCGGGTTCTGCCCGATGCCGTCGCAGTTCTTGCGCCGGTAGGCCAGCGACCCGCCGACGGCGCAGCACTCGACCAGGCCGGGCGCGCCGCCCGGATCGCCGGTGGAGTCGGCGATGCTCGGCGCCTCACGCGAGACGTTGAACCCGTCGCCGTTGATGACCGGGACGATCACCACGCGGACCCGGCGCAGCAGCTCCGTGATCTCGGGGTTGCTGCCGAACTGCTGGGCGAGATAGATCGCGTACTCGGTCGTGAGCTCGGCCGACGGCCACTCGCGCGCGTGGTGCAGGCCCATGATGAACGAGACCGGCTTCTGGTCGTCGGAGCGATTGACGTCCGAGGAGATCTCCACGCCCATGGTGTCGCGCCCGAGGAAGGTCTTCTTGGGCAGGGTCACCGGCTTGACGATGCCCGGGTAGCTCTGGACCAGGTTCTTGAGATCGGCCTGGATGTCGCCCAGGTGGCGGTAGTCGCTGCGCCCGGAGGGCAGCGGCGAGCCGGCCGCGCGCACGGACGCGGAGTAGGCCCGCGTCTGGGCGGCGCTGCGGCGGTCGGCCGCGGCCAGGTCGGGCACGAGCACGTCCGTCCTCAGGCCGGCCCGGTGCAGCAGGTCGAGCTCGCGAGGGCTGTGGATGACGGCGCTCACGCCGCGAGAGCTCGCGTCCTCGCCGAGGTCAAGGCCCATGCCCTCGACCACGCTCAGCGCGGCCCGGTTGGGCAGGTGGATGCGCACGAGCTGCTCGGCCGGCACGCCCCCGGCGGGCGCGGCGGGAAGCGACACGGCGTAGATGGTGAGCGGCACGCTGGAGGCCGAGCCGCTGACGCGGCAGGCCTGGAAGTCGAGCCTGCGCCCGGCGGCCGCGAAGGTCTGGACGAGCTCGTTCGAGCCCCAGGCCGACGAGCCGGACAGCCGCCGGCCGGTCGCGTGGTCGAAGACGGCGAGATCCCAGTCGCTGCCGGACGGGCCGGACAGGCGCGCCGCCACGGAGACGGCCTGCGGCGCGGTCCACGAGGTGGTGGCCACGCCGGAGCGCCCGGCCAGGTTCGTGGTGGCGCAGTCGGCCCGCCCGACGGAGCTGCCCGCGCTGAGCGCGCGATGCAAGGTGGCCAGCGGCCGGTAGCCGGTCTCGGCGGCCCGGGCGCCCGGAACCAGCGCGAGCGCCGTGACCACTGTGGCGGCCGCCAGCAGGACCAGGCGCGTTGGGAGCGAGCGAACCGGGCTCATTGCCCGCCACAACGCACCGCCGCGGAAAGACTTGCGGCAATCGCGAGCCGTCCCCGAACACAGTCCGAGCGGGCCGCGAGGCCCGCTCAGTGACTGTGATCAGACCGCTGGGTTTCAGTTGGGGTCCCAGGGCGCCGTTGCGCACCTGACAACTTGGTAATCCCGGTTTTCGTTTCCGGGTGGCGGTCTGTCGTTGTCTTTGACCCTACGACTCGCGCGAGGCCGCGCCAGCCGGGAGAACTACGGAACCTGCCCGCCATGGCCGCGGGGCGCCCCGAGGCGCCCCGCGGAGCCCGTGACGGAGGCGGCGCTAGCGGCCGCGGCGCGACTGCTGGCGCCGGGGAAGCTGTTGGTCGACCACGTGCAGGCCGATGCCCACGGCGACGCAGACGGCGATCGCGATGGCCACGCCGAACCACATCGAGCGCAGCGCGTCGCGCCGGCCCTCCTGGGCCAGGAAGGCGGCGATGATGCCCACGATCAGCGCGGCCTCCAGCCCCTCACGCAAGCCGATCACGAACGTCGGAAACACGGTCCCTGCCACTCCTTCTCACAGCACCCGGCGCCCGGCGCGCCCATCAGTTAGGTCAGCCTAACAAGAAATGCGAGACCGCGTAAGGGGAGCCTAACGGGAAAGCGCGCCTACCCGCCGGCGGCCGCGAGCTTGGCCGCCGCGCCGCGGCAGTCGTACAGCGTCCCGCCGCCCCCGAACGGCCCACCGCCCCCGCTGCCGGCGGCCGAGGCGCTCCCGCCCCATTCGGCGGCCGGAACCTCCCGGCAGGCGGACCGAACGGCCGTGGACGCGCCGTTCCCTCCGCGGCCCGGGAACGATGCGCCCGACTGCACGTAGCGCACCTCGCCGCGCGCCACCAGCCTGGCCAGACCGGCCGCATCCAGGACCCGGTCGTCCCCGTTGAACCCGCCCAGGGACGCCGCGCGGATGTGCTCGTCGAGGATCAGGGGAGCGGCCTGCATGGCGCTCTGGACGAGCACGTCCCACCGGGAGCCGGGATCGTGCGAGCGCACGTAGCGAGCCAGCGCGGCCTGGCTGGAGCCGGCTCCGCCCGTGCGCCCGCCGCCGGGGACTCGACCGCCCGGGCCTCCGGGACCGCCCGGGCCTGCGCCGCTCCCGCCGGCGGCCGGGAAGGTCCCGTTGACCGGCCCGTCCCAGACGGTCGTCGAGTACGCCGCCGGGGCGAGGAGAAGGACGCCGAGCAGCGCCGCCACGATCGCGACGGAGCGCCGCGGCCAAACGACCAGCGCCACGCCGCCCACGACCGCGCCGGCCAGCAGCAGCGGGATCCACCAGTCCAGGAAGTTCACGCGGCGCAGCAGCACGATCTGCGCCACGACCGTGAGCGCCACGGCCGCGACGGGGACGGCGGCCCGCCAGCCGCCGCGCCGGGCCGGCTGCGCCATCGCCACCGCGCCGACCCCGCACAGCACGGCCACGCCCGGCCCCAGGGCCGACACGTAGTAGGGGTGGATGATGCCCTTCGAGTAGCTGAGGATCACGGCCTCCACGGCGAACCAGCCGCCGAACACGATCAGCCCAGCCAGCCGCGGATCGCGCCGCCGGCGGGTGAGCGTCAGGGCGACGGCGAGCGCGCCGAGCGCGGCGAACGGGAGCATCCAGCCGCCCTGGTCTCCGATGCCCTCGCTGAACAGGCGCAGCGCTCCCGTCGGTCCGCCGAAGGCGGAGTTGCCCCGGCCGCCGGGCGGCCCGCCGCGGGCGACGGCGCCGGGAGCGCCGCCGGTCCGCAACGCCCCGGCGCGGGCCCGCCGCCCGCAAGGGCGCCCGGTGGCGGAGCGCCAGGGCCGGGAGGGCCGGCGCCGGCGCCGGCCGCGCCGTCGCCCGGCGCGGCGGGCAAGCGCGCCTGCCCGCCCGCACCGCCGATCTGCCCCGGCCCGCCGACCTGGCCCTCGACCCGGCCGACGCCGTTGTAGTTGAGCGCCAGGCCGAAGGCCGAGTTGTCCTTCGAGCTGCCTACGTACGGGCGCTGCGAGGCGGGCGTGAGATCGACGATGGCCAGCCACAGCGCCGACACGGCCAGCATCACCGCTCCCGCCGCCGCGAGCTGGGCCACCCGTCGGCGGACGGAGCCCGGCGCGCAGACCAGGTAGGCGATGGCCAGGCCGGGCACGACGAGGTAGGCGGCGAGCATCTTGGTGTTGAAGGCCAGCCCGACGAGGACCCCGGCCCAGACCAGGGAGCGCAGGCGCCCGGTCTCCACCGCCTTCAGCCCGGCCCCGCAGGCCAGGACCATCAGCAGCACGAGCAGGGCGTCCGGGTTGTTGTCGCGCGCGACGGCGACCAGGGACGGGAACACGGCCAGGGCCAGCGCCGACAGCAGCGCCGCGGCCGTGCCGAACCGCGGCCGGACGATCCAGTAGACGGCTCCCACCGCGAGGATGCCGCACAGCGCCTCGGGGACGAGCAGGCTGAGCGAGGAGAGGCCGAAGACCTTGGCGCTCGCCGCCTGGAGCCAGAGCGCGAGCGGCGGCTTGTCGACGCTGACCAGACCGCCCGCGTCGAAGGACACGAAGAAGAAGTTGTGCCACGAGCGCAGCATCGAGTCGACGGCGCCCGAGTAGTAGGTGTTGGCCCAGCCGTTCTGGCTCAGGGCCCAGAGGTCGAGCACGCCCGCGAGCGCGAGCACCCCGGCGAGGGCCGCATGGCGCGGCGCGAGCGAGACGCGGCCCACGCGCACGCGCGGCAGACGCGCAGCGGCCGAGACGGAGCTCACGGCCGGAAGACCCAGTGACGCATGAGCACGTAGCGCACGGCCGTGGCCGCGAGTCCGGCGACCACCCCGGCGGCGGTGTCCAGCGCGCCCTGCGGGTGCCCGAGCGCCACCTCCAGGCCGGCCAGGGCCACGCTCGAGGTCGCCAGCCCGATCGCGTAGGCGACCGCGTAGCCGGCCAGCTGCGGGCCGACCGGGGCCTCGCCCGCGCGGAACGTCAGGTGCCGGTTGGCGGCGAAGTTGGCGCCCATCGTGCTGGCCAGCGCCAGGGCGTTGGCGACCAGCGGCGGCAGGCCGGCGCCGCGCAGCACGGTGTAGAGCACGGCGAAGGCCAGCGTGCACAGGACCCCGATGACGACGAAGCTGCGCAGCTCGTCGAGGAACGGCCGGCGGGGAGAGCCGAGGGTGACTTCGGGGGTCGCCATGAACACAGGAGACCCCACCCATGTCAGGCCGGCCCGGGGATTACCTGAGAGAACCCTGAAAGACGACCGGCCCGCCGAGGCGGGCCGGTCCACAGCGTGATCTGGCGGGAGCTAGATCAGCTCGACGTTGACGGCCTTGGGGCCCTTGTCCCCGGCCTCGGCATCGAAGCTGACCTTCGCGCCGTCCGGAAGCGACTTGAAGCCCGCACCGTTGATGCCGGTGTGGTGCACGAACAGGTCCTTGCCCTGATCGTCGGGCGTGATGAAGCCGAAGCCCTTCTCGTCGCTGAACCACTTGACGGTTCCGGTTGCCATTACTGGGGGTCCTCCATTGGTTACGTGCTGCGAAACGCGGAGGTGCACCGTGGCAACAACACTGCGGACGCTGGCACTTTCACTTCACCGGGGCTTTGGCCCGGCACGATGCGACAAGTCTAGACAGACAGGGCGGTCGGACCGCGTGTAGCGTGCCGGGGGCATGCGACGCGGCATCTTCGTGGCCCCCTTCGACGAGCTGTCCGATCCCCGGCTGGTGGCCGAGCTGGCGCGCGAGACGGAACTGGCTGGATGGGACGGCTTCTTCGTCTGGGACCACATCGTCTACTCGCCTCCTGTCCGGGAGGTGTCGGATCCGTGGGTGACCCTGGCGGCGATCGCGTGCGCCACGGAGCGCATCCGCCTGGGGCCCATGGTCACCCCGCTGGCGCGGCGGCGCATGCACAAGCTCGCGCGCGAGACGGTCACGCTGGATCGCCTCAGCGCCGGGAGGCTGGTCCTCGGTGTCGGGCTGGGCGGCGACCGCCACGGCGAGTTCGAGCCGTTCGGCGACCCGGGCGATCCGAAGCTCCGTGGGCAGCTGCTCGACGACGGCCTGGAGCGGCTGACGTCCTACTGGGGCGGCGAGCTGCTTCCCGCGCCCGTCCAGCAGCCGCGGATCCCGATCTGGGTGGCGGGGCGCTACCCCAACCGCCGCCCGGTGCGCCGGGCCGCCCGGTGGGACGGCCTCTTCCCCATCGACCTTCCAGGCCCCGAGGCGCTGGCCGAGCTCGTCGCCGAGGTTCCGGCGGGGCCCGGCTACGAGGTCGTCGTCAGCGTCCCGCCCGACGACGACCTCTCCGCCTGGGCGGCCGCGGGCGCGACGTGGGCGCTGACCGAGTTCGGCCCCACGCCCGACCCGGCCGAGGTCCGCGCGGCGATCGCCGCGGCGCGCTAACGACGGCGCCGCGGAAGAGTCACGTGGCGCGTGATGGAGGTCGGCCGGCCCTTGACGGGCGTGAAGTAGGTCCGCACCTCCAACCGCAAGGCCCGGGAGCGCAGCAGGGCCCGCGCGCCCGAGGTGAGCGTGCAGCGCAGAAGAGCCGTGCCGACCCGGCTGCGCACGATGCGCACCCGGCAGACCGTGCGCACGTGACGGCCGGAGCGCAGCGTGGCGCGCTGGCTCACTCGGCCCGCGCCCGGCAGCGTGACGCGCGTGGTGAGGAAGCCGGCGCCCACGCGGGAGGCGGCGAAGGCCACCTTCGGCGGGATGGGCGGCGGCGGATCCGTGTGCGGCGCCGCGCCACCTCCGGGCGTCCCGCCGGCCGGCGTTCCCAACACCGGCTGGGTCCCGGGATCCTCCGGCGAAACGCTGCTCAGCCAGGCCGAGGCGTCCGCCCCCCGCGTGCCGATGAAGGTCCGCGTCGAGTCGAGCCAGCTCGCGACGTCGTTGTCGTCGTACTCCTCCCGGGTGCTGACCTGTTCCTCGTGCGTCTGCCACGGCGCGAGCACCTGGGCGGTCGCCTGCGCCAGCGCGTCGAGGTCCAGCGTCGCGGCCGCCTGACGAACCTGCGTGACCGCGGCGCGGTACTGCGCGGCGCAGGTCGTGTCGGCCAGGCAGCGGTTGAAGAGCACGCCGTCGGAGTGGCCGTCGAACGTCACCTCGGGCGTGCGGTCCCAGATCTGGTCGGTGCCCCACGGAAGCATGGTGAAGCGCCCGTTCGACTCGCTGTGAAGGTAGTAGTTGTTGGGCAACTGGTGGTCACCGCTGCTCCACCCCGAGTACCCGTCCCAGTGGCCGATGTACTTCTCCACGGCCCACATCCGGGTCATCTCCGCCAGGTCGGCCACCGACGCCATGCCCTCCGACCAGTTCGAGCCGGTGGCGCCGGCCGCGTCGATCAGCGCCTGCAGGTCGGCGTGGTCGGAGCTGGAGCCCTCGTCGACCTGGAATCCGCCCGGGTCTCCGTCGGGGATGTCGGCGCCGCCGGGAACCACGTCGGCCCCGTACTCGCCCTCGTAGAGGTGCTGCGTCGACGGATAGCGCAGGGCCAGGGCCACGTCGTCGAGCGTCTCGACGTTCAGGTAGACGCCGTACTCCTCTCCGTCGACGCGCACGTCGGCATAGCCGGTGCGCGGTGCCTTGACGTCCATGGCCCGGAAGAGCGAGTAGGCCAGGGCCTCGTGCACCATCGAGCGGTCCTGGACCATGTTGTTGAGGGTCAGCTTCTTCAGCCCGAGGAAACGCTGGCCGGAGACCGTCTCGTTGAACTTGATCTTGAACGCGGCCTTGCCGTCCAGGCTCCGGAACGACCCGACCCCGCCCTTCAGCCGGATACCGACGTCCAGCTCCGGATACGAGCCGCCGGTGGTGCTCAGCGTGAAGGTGCCGGGCACGTAGGTGTCGGGATCGGCGGCCAGCGCGTCGCGGGAGGACTGCGGGAGCGACAGGTCGATCTGCACCACCTGGCTGGGATCGAACAGCCACGCCGCCTGGTCGGGATCGGGGTTGCCGGTCGACGAGGAGGGCTGGTTGGGCGAGGCCTTGGTGGGCGTGGTCTCGACCCAGTCGCCGGTCCCGTTGGGATACCGGCCGAAGGTGTCCCCCGCCGCCTGCTGGACGGGCACCGTGAAGTCGTCGACCGGGGCGTTGGCCGGGTCCGCCAGGCGGATCGTGTCGTCCCCGCAGCTGATGCCGAACGGGAAGCCCGCGGCCCCCTTCTCGACCACCAGAGCGGCGCCGGGCCCGATCGTCGTGCTCGCCGGGAAGTTGTACCGGTGGGTCGTGTCGGTGGAATCGAGCGGCTTGTCGGTCAGCAGCCACCCCGAGATGTCGGCGTCCGAGGCCGAGGTGTTGACCACTTCGATCCAGTCGGTGGCCTCGCAGTTGATCTCGTTGAGGACCACTCCCCCGGCGGCGCCGGCCGCGGGTACGTGAAGCGCCAGTGCGGCGAGCAGCGCGCCCGCCGTGGCGGCCAGCATCCGTGCGGGCCCGGGCCTCATGGACCGAGGGTAGCGCAGGAGAACCGCCTGCCCCGGCGTAAGCGTTCAGCGGGCGGCGTCTTGCATCACGGCATGAAGGCAAGCGCGCTCACCCTGACACTCACGGCCGCCGTCCTGGCGAGCGGCTGCGGGACGACCGAGAAGTCCGGGTCGGTGGGCGACGAGCTGTCGGCCAAGGGCTTGAAGGTCGCGGTGCGCCGGGTCGACACGTCCGTCCCCACCCCCGCGCGCGACATCACCGGCCTGTCGGTGCCGGCGCCGGGTCACTCGCTGGTCGGGGTGCGCGTCCACGTGTGCAGCGATCACGGCGGGGCGATCGGGCAGTTCGACTTCGGCCTGAAGGCGAACGGCGGGAGCGCGCGTCTGAAGTTCCCGGCGATGAACTACCCGAACTTCTTCGAGACCGTGCGCACCGGCTGCGGCGACGGGTGGATCGTGTTCGAGGTGACCCGCGGGGCCAGGCCCGACCGCGTGACCTTCGGCTTCCAGGACACCGGGTCCTACCGTCACGAGCAGAACCAGGTGAAGGCGAAGTTCTCCTGGAGGGTCGGCTAGCCGCCGTTGGGCGGCGCGATCGCCTGCACCGACCAGCCGTTTCCGTCGGGGTCGGTGAAGAACAGGAACCGGCCCCAGGGGAACTCCTGGACCTCCCCCACCTCGACGCCGCGCCCCGAGAGCTCCGCCTGGGCGGCGTGGATGTCGTCGACGACCATCTGGAGGCCCTTCACGGAGCCCGGCGGCGTGTCCACGATGCCCTCGCCGATGGCGATGGAGCAGGCCGAGCCGGGCGGGGTGAGCTGCACGAAGCGCAGGCCGTCGTCGACCCGGTGGTCATGGTCGGCGTTGAAGCCGACCTGGTCGGTGTAGAAGGCCTTGGCCCGGTCCACGTCCGAGACGGGCACGGCCACGAGCTCGAGTCTCCAATCCATCTGCGCCTCCGGTTCGCGTGGTCGCCGAAGTCGGCACGATAGTTTTTGACGCCCGTGGACGAGAGCACGACGGCCCGGCGGCTGGCCGACCTGGTGGGCAGCGCCTACGCATTCGCGGACCTGGACGAGTTCCGTCGCGGGATCCTGCCCGAGCTGCGCGAGCTCATCCCCTCCGATCGCGCCTCCTACAACGAGTTCGACGACGACCCGAACCGGACGTGGTGGGAGGCCGACCCGCATCTCTCGATCTCGCCGGAGCTGGCCGAGCGGTTCACGCAGCTGGCGCCGCAGAACCCGATCCTGGCCCACCAGAACCGGACCCGCGACGGCCGGCCCCGGCGCATCTCCGACTTCTTCGAGCTCGAGGACTGGCGCCGCCAGCCCATCTACACCGAGTTCTACCGCCACGTCGGCGTGGAGTACCAGCTGGCCTTCACGCTGCCCTCGCGCCCGCCGGTGGTGATCGGGATGGCCCTCATCCGCAGCGAGGAGGACTTCACCGACCAGGAGGTCTCGCTGCTGGCCGCCGCCCGCCCCCACCTGATCCGCGCCTACCGCACGATCGAGCTCTCCGACGCGCGCCGGGACACGATCGCCGCCCTGGAAGCGGGCCTGGAGTCGCTGGGCGCCGCCGTCCTCGTCGTCGACGCGCACGGCCGGATCAACATGGCCACGCCGGCCGCGCGCCGGCTGGTCGCCGGGCGCCTCCCGGGCCCCGAGGGCCGCATCGCCACTCACGTGACCGAGCGCCTGGCCGCGCGGCGCGCCGCCAAGACTCCGGCGACCGAGCCGCTCATCCTCGAGGACGAGCACGGAAGGCTCTTCCTGCGGGTGCTCGCCGGGCCCGAGGGCGGGACGGACATGCTGGTGGCCGAGCCCAGCTCCAGCGGCCTGAGCGTTCCCGCGCTGGAGGGCCTCGGACTCACCCGGCGCGAGGCCGAGGCGGTGCGCTGGATCGCGCTCGGCCGCCGCGGCCCGGCTGCCGCTGCGCTGATGGGCGTCTCGCCGCGCACGGTCGAGAAGCACCTGCAGAACAGCTACGACAAGCTCGGCGTCGACTCGGCCTCGGAGGCGGCGGCGATCGCCTGGGCGGCCGTGGGCGTGCGCCTGCCCCCGCCGCCGAGCTAGCCGTCCTCGTCGAGGAGCGCGCGCGCATAGCGCTCCAGCGAGCGCTGGTAGCGCGGCAGGTGCGGGGCCAGTGCCTGGAGCGTGAGCGAGACGGCCTCGCGTTCGCGGCCGGCGTCGGACAGCGCCAGCGCCAGGAAGGCGATCACCGCATCGTCGAGCTCGTCCGGGCCCCGCTCGCGCTCGGCGCTCAGCAGCTCCAGGCTCTCGCCGGAGCGGCCGAGGTTGCGCAGGGAGCTGGCCATCTGGATCACGGCGCGCCGGCGCGGGACGCCCTCCAGCCCGCCCTCCAGGGCACGGGCGTAAAGCGGCACGGCGAGGTCGGAGCGGCCGTGGTCGTCGTGGTCGCAGGCCGCCTCGAAGTCCCGCAGCGCGGCGTCGTCCATGGCCGACACTCTCACCGCCCCGCGGCGCGGCCAAACGCCCGGCCCTGCTCGCGCCCGGCGGCGATCACCTCGGCGCGCGGCGTCGGGTCCATGAGGTTGGGACCGATCGCGGTCATCGAGCCCTGGTCGGGCGAGACGGTGGTCACGTGCGCCCCTCTGCGTTGCAGGGTGAGCGCCTCGACCCCGGCCAGCGAGCGCGACAGCACCGACAGCGCCCCGAACGGCGCGCCGCGCAGCGAGCCGGTGGGGTTCAGGCAGAGCACGCGGGTCCCCCGCTCCACAGGCGCGCGGTCCAGGCTGGTCGGGCTCCACACGCCGCCGTCGACGTAGCGCCGACCGTCCACGACGATGGGGCGAAAGACGCCGGGGATCGCACAGGACGCCTCCACCGCCCGGCCGACCGAGACCTCGGGCGCGCCCGGCGCGCCGAACATGACCCGCCGGCCGCTGCCGGAGTCCACCGCGGAGACGAGCAGCCGCCCGTCCCACTCCGCGCCGGCGCGGTCGAGCTCGTCGCCCAGGTGCCCGAGCGAGCGCCTCCCGTCGGGCACGCGGGCGAGTGCGGCGCGGCGCACGAACGACCCCACCGTCTCGGTCGAGCGCAGCCCCGCCGCGGCCAGCGGCGCCACCGCCGCCCCGCCGGCCGACAGCCCCAGCTCGAGCGCGCGGACGACCGCGTCCGGCCCGCCGGAGAAGTCGCGGCCGTTGGCGGTGACCGGCGGCTGCTCAGGGAGGTCGCCCAGGCGGGTGCGCGGGTCGACGCCCGACGCCAGCGCCGCGGAGACGATTGAGCCGGCCGAGGTGCCCACGTAGCCCGAGCACTCGCGCGCGTCGAACCCCGTCTCCTCCTCCAGCCCGGCGAGCAGGGACCACATCCAGGCCTCGCCGAGGATGCCCCCGCCGCCGAGGACGAGCACGTCCGGTGTCTGGAAGCCCGAGGCCACGCCCCAAGGCTAGATGGCAGAAGGTGGCGGCCCCGCCTCCGCGGGGCCGCCACCTCCGAAACGCCGCGCCGAAACGGCTAGCCGACGTAGTGGTACGTCACCCGGACGAGCGGCTGGGACCCGTTGCCGGTCCCGCCGGCGGCGCCACACGACTTGATGTCGTAGAACTGGCGCGGCCCCTGCTGGTCGCGGGTCTGGTCGTTCAGCGCCTGACCCTTGAGGATCTGGCCCTGATTCAGCACCACGCCGTGGCAGTGCGTGGGCGCCGGGTACTCCCAGCGCACGAATGAGATCGGGTACTGCGAGGTGTTCTGGATCTCGTCCACGACGGCCGTGTGGTACGTCTGATACTTCAGCCGGCCGCTGTAGCGCTCGTGCATCGCGGTCGGGTTGAGCGCGCGGTTGAGCGTCACGTAGGCCACCTGCGGGCCCGGAGGCGCCGGCTGGTAGTCGGGCGGCTCGGTGTAGCTCTGGTCGGCCAGCTCGTGGCGAGACCAGACGAGGTTGATCCCCCACGTGCGCTCGCCGTACTCGAGGTAGTCGTGGTAGGTCGAGTTGTAGAGGCCCCGGTTCTTGCCCGTGCCGGCCAGCTGCCACTCGAAGCGCGGCGAGTCGTACCACTGCAGGTCGACCCCGAAGCGCTCCCAGCCGTAGCCCAGGTACTTGTGGGACATCGTGTTGTAGAGCGCGACGTGATCGGACTGCGTGACGGCGCGTGTGCCGCCGTGGCCGGGCAGGGTGATCATCCAGTCGCCGTGATCGCCCCACTGCATGTCCACGCCGTAGGTGCGATGGCCGTAGCCGACCAGTGAGTTGTTGTAGTAGCTCTTGAGCCGGAAGGCCTGGTTGGACAGCCAGGTCGTCCTCGGGTGCAGCCCCTCGTCCATGTTCTGCCAGTTCTGCACGCCGTTCGGGACCGCGGCGCTGGCCGCGGACACCAGCACGAGCGCCAGAAGCGCCGTGATGATGGTGGTGATGGTGGTGCGTCGCATGCCGTCTCTCCTCGAATCGCGGTGGATGAGGAGAGCTTGCGCTCCGCGAAGCGGTGCGTCGTGCGCGCCCGCGGCCCTGCGAATGTAATCCCCGTGACACAGGCGGCTTCTATAATCCCCCTAAACCAGGAGGATATTTATGGCTTTGCAACTAGGCGACACCGCACCGGACTTCGAGGCCGAGACCACGGAGGGCCCGATCAAGTTCCACGACTGGCTCGGCGACTCGTGGGGCGTCCTGTTCTCGCACCCCAAGGACTTCACTCCCGTCTGCACGACCGAGCTCGGATACATGGCTTCCATCAAGCCGGAGTTCGACAAGCGCGGCGTGAAGATCATCGGCCTGTCCGTCGATCCGACCGACAAGCACGAGGACTGGGCGAAGGACATCGAGGAGACCCAGGGGACGGCTCCGAACTACCCGATCATCGGCGACAGGGACTTCGCGGTCTCCAAGGCGTACGAGATGCTCACGTCCGACGTCGAGGGCGACCCGGGTGACCGGACCCCGGCGGACAACCAGACCGTGCGCAACGTCTTCGTCATCGGCCCGGACAAGAAGATCAAGCTGATCCTCGTCTATCCGATGACCACCGGCCGCAACTTCGACGAGGTGCTTCGCGTCATCGACTCGCTCCAGCTGACGGCCAAGCACAAGGTCGCCACCCCGGCGCAGTGGCAGGACGGCGACAGCGTGATCATCGCCGGCTCGGTCTCCGACGACGAGGCGCGCGAGAAGTACCCGGACGGCTGGGAGTCGCCCAAGCCCTACATCCGGATCGTGCCGCAGCCCCGCTGACGTCCACGTCCGCGACGGATTCAGGGAAAGGGCCCCGCTCCGGCGGGGCCCTTCCGCGTTCAGGAGACATTCAGCTTGCGCGCGGATCATCGCCGCCATGGCCGCGCGCGCCGGCGAGCTCTCCCGCGCCCTCGTGGCGCCGAGGCTCCCATCGCGGGATGGCGTCATCCGGGTGGTCACCGTCGCGCGGCGCGGGCTGGGCCTCGCCTGCCTGACCGCCATCGTCTACCTGGGCGCCGCCATCGCGATCGGCTCGGCGGCCGCCCCGGCCAAGCGCGTGCCGGCGCGCTACGGCGGCTTTCCCGGCTGGCTGCGAGGGCCGCTGGACGGCATCGGGCTCCCGCTCTCGCGGGAGGGCTTCGTGGTGGCAGTGGTCGCGATGTTCGCCGCCTACGGGCTGGCGCTCGTGTGCGTGGGTGCGCTGCGAGCACGCTGGACGCTCGCCGCGATCGGGCTCGTCCACATCGTCATCTTCCTCGGGCCTCCGCTCATCTCGGCGGACGTCATGGGCTACCTGGACTGGGCCCGGATGGGGGCGCTGCACGGGTTCAGCCCCTACACGCACGACTCCGGCACGGTCGTCAGCGACGCGGTCTACCCGTTCGTGCGCTGGAGCCGCTTCACCTCGCCCTACGGGCCGGTGTTCACGCTGCTCAGCTATGCCTACGTCCCGCTCGGCCTGGCGGGAAGCCTGTGGGCGCTGAAGGCCACGGCGCTCCTGGCCAGCCTGGGCATCTGCGCGCTGATCTGGGTCGGCGCCGGGCGGCTCGGCCTCAACCGCGGCACCGCGCTGGCGCTGTACGGCCTGAACCCGACGGTGCTGGTCTATGCGCTCGGCGGAACTCACAACGACCTGCTGGCGATGGCCGTCGTCCTGGCCGGCGCGATCCTCGTGCTGGAGCGCCGCGCGGCGTCGGGCGGAGCCCTCGCCGCGCTGGCCGTGGCGATCAAGGCGTCGAGCGCCATCGTGCTGCCCTTCCTCGTGCTGGGAGCCGATCGCCGCCGCCGGGCGCTGGCGGGGATCGCTGCGGCGGCGGGCGCCGTGGCCGTCGTCGCCTTCGCCGTCTTCGGCCTCCATGCCGCCGGATCGGTCGGCGTGGTCGGCCACCAACAGCGCCTCGAGGCCGGGACCACCGTGATCGCCCAGCTGGGCGACTGGCTCGGCTATGCCGGCGACCCGCCGGCGGCCCGCGCCGCGGCCGGCGCCGTGCTGGCGGTCGCAATCGCCTTCCTGCTCTGGCGGACATGGCGGGGCGCGCCGTGGCTGGAGTCGGCCGGCTGGGCGACGCTCGCCGTTCTTGTCGCCACCTCGTGGCTGCTGCCCTGGTACGTGGTCTGGCTGCTCCCGCTCGCCGCCCTGGCCCGCTCGAGGACCCTGCGCGTGGCCGCCGTCGCCATGTCGGCGTTCGTGATCTCCACCCACCTCGCCCTGAACGCCACGAGGCCCGTCGCCGGCGACCTGCGACCGCTCCTGCACCCCGTGGCCTGCCTGGGAGCTGGACTGGCCGGCTGCCCCGGCGTGGACCCGCCGACCACCCCGGCCAGACTGGAGCACGCGCTCGCGCGGGCGTTCAAGCGCTCCGAGCGTGCCGAGCGGCGAATGCTCAGTGGCGCGCCGGGGAGCGGCCGCACCCGCCGTGGTGTTCGCTACTCCCGCGTGCGCTGCCGCTCGGCCTCGCCCTCGCGGTGGACGTGCCGCGTCAAGTACTTCCTGCGCCCCGCCCGCCAACGCCACCGGGCGGCCTACGCGCTGGCGGTGGATGAGCGCGGCTGCTTCGTGGCCACCTCACGCTCCTTCCCCGCCCGCCTGCCGGAACGGGTGCTCGCCGCCCCCGCGACCAATCCGCTGGCGCGTATCGCCTCCTGCCCCTGATCCGTTCAGGAGAAGTTCAGCCCCCGGCGCGCATCCTCGGCCCATGCTCGGGCGACGCCTCCTCCCGGTCGGACTCCTCATCGCGGCGCTGGCCGCCGGCGGATGCGGCGGGTCGTCGTCGGGGCCCGGCGGCTCAACCGCCGCCGGCCCGGGCGCGCTGTCGGGCGAGGCGGCGTCCGCGGCGACAGGCGACATTCCCGACAACCAGAACTTCCTCACCTTCCGCAACCCCGGCGGCGGATACGCGATGCGCTACCCGGAGGGCTGGGCCCAGCGCGGATCGGCGCGCGACGTCACGTTCCAGGACAAGAACAACCTCGTCCACGTCGTGGTGGCCCCGGGCGCCACTCCGACTCCGGCCTCGGTCGGCACGCAGCTGCGGAGGCTTCGCGCGGCGACCCCGTCGCTGAGGGCCGGCGCTCCGACCCGCCTCACGGTCAGCGGGGCGCCGGTGATCAAGGTCACCTACACCACCGTCAGCTCGCCCAACCCGGTGACGGGCAGGCGGGTGAAGCTCACCGTCGACCGCTACGTGCTCGAGCGCGGTGGACGAGTCGCCGTTGTGGACCTCGGCACGCCGGTGGGGGTCGACAACGTCGACGCCTACCGGATGATGATCGAGAGCTTCCGGTGGAGGTGAGCAGCCTCTACGTCGAGGCCGAGAGCCCCGGGGCGCAGGTCGCGTGGGGCGCGCTGGAGCTGCGCGACGTGTTCAAGATCTTCCGCTCCGGGCCGGCCGAGACGGTCGCGCTGCGCGGCCTGGACCTCAGGGTCGAGCCCGGGGAGCTCGTGGCGGTGGTCGGGCCCTCGGGCTGCGGCAAGAGCACGATGCTGGCGCTGGCCGCCGCGCTGCAGTCGCCCTCGGCCGGCGACGTCCGGGCAGCCGGGCGGTCACTCAGCCGGCTCGACGAGGCCGAGCTCGCCGCCTACCGGGCCCGTCACGTCGCGATCGTCTTTCAGTCGGGGAACCTGTGGCCTGAGCTCTCGGCCCAGGAGAACGTGGCCATGTCCCTGCGGATCGCCGGGGTGCCCGGCGCCTCGCCGGCCGCGGCGCGGGTGCTGGGGAAGTTCGGCCTGGCCGAGCGCCGGCACGCCCGCGCGGGGGCACTGTCGGGCGGGGAGCAGCAGCGGGTCGCGATCGCCGCCGCGGCGGCGCGGCGCGCTCCGCTCGTGCTCGCCGACGAGCCCACCGGCGAGCTCGACGACGACAACGAGTGGGCCGTTCTGCGCATGTTGCGCGCGCTGCGCGACGACCACGGCAGCACGGTGATCGTGGTGTCGCACTCCGAGACGGTCGCGGCCGTGGCCGACCGCGTCGTGGAGATCCGCGACGGCCGGGTGGTCGGATGACCGTTTCCGTCGTCGAATGCGAGCGGGTCACCGTGACCTACGGCGAGGGCGCGGCCCGCGTGAGCGCGCTGCGCGATGTCAGCCTCGCCATCCAGCGGCGAGAGGCGGTCACGCTCTGGGGGCGCTCGGGATCGGGCAAGACCACTCTCCTGCATGCGCTCGGGGGGCTGGTCACGCCGACGAACGGCCGTGTGGCCTTCGAGGGCGAACCCCTCTCGTCGCTCGATGCCGCCGCCCGCGGGCGGGCACGCGCCCGCGGCATCGCCTACGTCTTCCAGGGCGCGAATCTCCTGCCTCACTTCACCGCGCACGAGAACGTCGCCTTCGCCCTGCGCGGCGCGGCGCGGGAGGACGCCTGGGGACTGAGCGCCTCCGACCTCCTCGCCCTCGTCGGCCTGCGCGAGCGGGGCCACGCCCTTCCCGGCGAGCTGTCGGGAGGCGAGGCTCAGCGGGTGGCGATCGCCCGCGCGCTGGCCCAGTCGCCCTCGCTGCTGCTGTGCGACGAGCCCACCGGCCATCTCGACTCCGACACGGGGCAGCGGGTGTTGCACCTCATCGAGGCCTGCCGGGAGGAGTTCGGCTTCACCCTGGTGACCGCGACCCACGATCCCGGGGTGGCCGGCCGCTCCGACCGCCGGGTCGAACTGCGCGACGGCCGGATCGCGGCGGAGGCGCTGGCCGTATGAGCGTGGCCTGGCGCCTGGCCGCGGGAGGGATCCTCCGGGCTCCCGGGCGCACGGCGCTACGCGTCGTCGTCCTGGCGGCTTCGGTGGCCCTCCTGGGCAGCATGCTCATGTTCGTCGGCCACTCGCTGCAAACGATGAGCGGCGGAGCGGTGCGCAGCGTGGCGCTGGACTGGCAGGGGCCCGTCGGCTCCTACGCCCATGCGCGCCGGGTCGCCGAGGGCGTGGGCCGTCAGCCGGGCGTGCTCCAGGCCTCGGCCGCTGCCACCGCACCCCTGGTCCGGGCCGAGCACAACGGGCCGGCGGGCCGCAGCAGCGCCGGCGATGGCGCCGTGCTCGCGGTCGCGCCGGGCTACCTGCGCCACATCAAGACCTTCCGCCTGCTCCACGGCGGCCTGCGCCCCGGCGGCGTCGTGCTCGACCAGCAGATGGCCGCGACCCTGCAGGCCGGCATCGGCGACCGGGTGACCCTGCGGACCTCCCGGGCCGCAGCGCCGCGGTCGTTCGTGGTCGGCGGAGTGGCCCTGGTCACGGCGCCCGACCAGCTCTTCGCGCCGCTGAACCCACAGCTCGGCCCGGCCCCCGCCCAGCCGCCGGCCAACGTGGCGATCATGTCGGCCGGCACCTTCGCCCGCACGCTCGCGCGCGGGCGGCCGAGCACCGCCGCGGCCACGCCGGGCACGAGCACCCAGCCCGGCGCCGCCGGCGCCGTCCAGTGGCAGGTGCAGGCTCAGCTCGACCCCGGCCCGCTGAGCCAGGGCAGCCCGTCGGCGGCGCTCAAGCGGGCCGACCGGACCCGCAACCGGGCCGAGCGCAGCCTGCCCGGCCAGGTCCAGTTCGTCGACAACCTCTCGGACTCGCTCAACAGCGCGGCCGGTGATGCGCTGTACGCGCAGGCGCTCTACATCATGCTCGCGGTCCCCGGCGCCCTGGTCGCGCTGGGCCTGGCCTACCTGGCAGCGCTGGGCACCGCCGAGCGCGACCGCCGCGATCTCGCCCTCATGCGCGCCCGGGGCGCCGGCCGCCGCGACCTGCTCGCGCTGGCGGGCGCGGAGAGCCTGCTCGTCGGCCTCATGGCGGGCCTGCTGGGCGCTGGAGTGGCGCTCGCCGCCGTATCGCTGCTCGTCCGGGGTGGCGTGGGCCTGGATCTCCGGCGGGGACTGGTCACCGGGGCCGCCTGCCTGCTCCTGGCCATCGCCGGCGCCGCCGCGGCGCGGCTCGGGGCTGGGATCGGCGCGCTGCGCAACGACGTGGCCGAGGGCCGGCGCAGCTCGCGCCGAGCAGAACGGCCGCTCTGGCAGCGCCTGTACGCCGACGTGATCGCGCTGGCAGTCAGCGGGCTCATCTACTGGCTGACGGCCAGCACCGGCTTCTCCGCCGTGGTCAACCCGGACTCCAACCCGACGCTCTCCCTGTCGGTCTACATGTTCTTCGCCCCCGCGCTCCTGTGGATCGGAGCCACCCTCCTGCTCGTCCGCCTGCGCGGCCGGGCGCTCGCCTGGACCGCTGGTCGCGCACGACGGCGGACGGGCGGGCGCCCGGGCGCGCTGGCGCCCTTCCTGTTGGCCAGCGCATCACGGCGAGCCGGCGCGATCAACCGAGGATTGATCGTCGTCGGCCTGCTGCTGGCCTTCGGGGTGAACCTCGGGATCTTCACGGCCACCTACAACCGCCAGGCGAAGGTCGACGCCCAGCTCACGCTCGGCGCCGACGTCACCGCCACCGCGGCGCCCGGCGTCGCCACCCGCCGCGGACTGGAGCGGCGCATCGCCCATGTGCGGGGCGTGACCGCCACGACGGCGCTGGACCATGCCTACGCCTACGTCGGGCCCGACCTGCAGGACACCTACGGAATAGACGCGGCGTCCTTCGGTCGCGCCACCACCCTGCGCGACTCCTACTTTCTCGACGGCACGGCCGCGCAGATGCTGGGACGGCTGCGGACGACGCCGGACGGAGTCCTCGTCTCCAAGGAGACGATCACCGACTACTCCCTGCGCCGAGGGAACCTGCTGAAGCTGCGTGTCCTGGATCGCCGCGACGGCTCGTTCCGCGTCGCGCGCTTCCACGTCGTGGGGGTGGTGCAGGAGTTCCCCTCCGCCCCCAAGGACTCGTTCATGGTGGCCAATCGCGCGTACCTGGACGCTCAGAGCCACGCTCCCGGCCCCAACGTCGTGTTCGCCAAGACCTCGGGCGACCCGGCCGCGGTCGCCGCCCGGGTCGCGGCGGCCACCCGGGCCGACGGTACCAAGGTGGACGACATCGGTCACCAGAACGCCCTGACGGCCAGCTCGATCACCACGGTGAACCTGACGGGCATCGCGGGCATCGAGGAGGCCTTCGTGATCGCGCTCGCCGCGGGCGCCGTGGCCCTGTTCGTGGCGCTGGGCATCGCCGAGCGCCGGCACGAGTTCGCCACCATGGCCGCGCTCGGCACCCGCCTGCGCGACATCGGCGCCTTCCTGTGGAGTGAGGCCGCGGTCGTGCTGGGGGCCGGACTGGCGCTCGGCTGCGGCCTGGGCTGGCTGCTGTCCCAGATGCTCGTCGCCATGCTCCAGCACGTCTTCGACCCGCCGCCCGACTCCCTGGCGATCCCGTGGAGCTATCTCGCCGGCCTGGGCGGCGCGGCTCTGACGGCGGCCGTCGTGGCCACGGCGCTGGCCCTGCGCGGCCTGCGCCGGCTGTCGCTCGGAGAGACCCTGCGAGAGCAATGAGGGCACGGCCCGTCATGGCCCTCGCCGCGGCGGGTCTCGCGCTCGGCCTCCCGGCGCTGGCCCTCGCGGACGTTGACGGTGACGACGCCGTCCGGCCCACGGCGACGCCGGCTGGACTGGTGTGCGGGTTGACACGCTGGGGCGTCAAGACGCTGTCGGACCCGTCGGCCGGCGCGGTCGACCTCGCGCCGAGAGCCACGACGGTCGACCGTCTCGGGAGCATCCCGGCTCCGACGATCACGGAGCGCACGCCCCGGCTGGCCCGGGTCGAGACCAGCACCTTCCGGGTCCCCGCCCGGCTGGTGGCCGAGCGCCGTCAGCGCGACCATGACATCCACCTGATCGTGGCCGACCCGGCGACCGGCGCGACGATGATCACCGAGCTCCCCGACCCGGCGTGCGCCGGTCCGCTGCAGTCGGCCCAGCGCCCGGCCATGGCCGCCGCGCGCGCGACCCTCGAGCGGGCCTGCGGCCCGGCGCCCGCCGGGCGCTTCCGCCGGCTCTCGGGCACCGCGACGCTCGCCGGCGTCGGCTTCCTGGACGAGCCCCATCATCCGGCGCAGCCCGGCGCGGCACCCAACAGCATCGAGCTCCATCCCATCCTCGCTCTGACCGGCCTGAGTTGCCGGTCGCGGGGCTTCGACCCGCCCTCCGCGATCGCGGCCGGCGACTAGTGGAGGTTCAGGCGGCGGAGCGCTTGGGGCCGGACTGGAACCAGGCGAAGACGAAGCAGCCGCACGCGACGGCGAGGGCGGCGATGCCGTGCTTGACGTGATGATGCGTGGACCCGGCCTCGTGGCCGGGGATGAACGACGGGAGCGCGTCCGCGCTGTCGACGAAGTACAGGACCGCCAGGGCCAGGAGCACCAGGCCGGCGATGACAGCGGGGATGATGAGCTCGCGGCGCTTGGTCATGGGTGCCTCTCGATTCGCGCGGGGACCTCGACAAGCTGAACGATCCCACCTGAACGCAACCTGACTGTGTCCTTCGGCCCGCGGCCACGGGCTTCATGATGGGCGGATGCACGCCATGACCGTGGGCGTCTGCGAGGACGATGCCGAGCTGCGCTCGGTTCTGGCCCGCGCGCTGGGCGGCGAGGGAATCGACGTCACGGTGGCCGCGACCGGCCACGACGCGGTGCGCCGCTTCTCCGAGAGCCCGCCCGACGTCCTGGTGCTGGACATCGGGCTTCCGGATGCGGACGGCCGCGATGTCTGCCAGGCCCTGCGCGCGCACGGCGTCGATGCCCCCGTCCTGTTCCTGACGGCCCGCGGAGCGCTGAGCGACCGCCTCGCGGGCTTCGGCGCCGGGGGCGACGACTACCTGACCAAGCCGTTCGCCCTGGCCGAGCTCCTCTTCCGCGTGCGGGCGCTGGCCCGCCGAGCGCCGGGGGCGAGCGAGGACCGCGACGACCGCCCGCCCACCGAGCTGCGCCTCGACCCGGCGGCCCACGCCGCCCGGGCGGGAGAGCGGACCGTCGCACTCACCCCCACCGAGTTCCGCCTGCTAGCCGCGCTGGCGGGCCGGCCGGGTGAGGTCGTGCGCCGCCGCGAGCTCACCGCGGCCGCTTGGCCGGACGGGGCCATCGTCCATGACAACACGCTCGACACCTACGTCGGCCGCCTGCGTCGCAAGCTGCGTGAGCTCGGAGTGACGGACGAGATCACGACCGCGCGCGGCGTGGGCTACTCACTGCGATGAACCCGCGGCTGGTCCGCGACCGCGTGACGCTGGCGTCGATCGCGGTGCTCGCCGTCGGCCTGGCGGTGCTGAGCGTCGCGACCAACCTGCTGCTCTCCGACCGGCTCAACGCCGATGCCTCGGCCCTGCTGCGCGAGCGCACCAATGCCCAGCTGGCCACCCTCGAGACCCGGGGCGCGCACCTGCGTGCGCGCCGGACCGACGACTCGGCCCTCGACCGGCAGAGCTGGGCCTACGAGAACGGCCGGGTGATCGAGCGGCCCGACGCGGCCGGCGCGCGGCTCCAGCGCACAGCAGATTCCCTCTCGCTGGTCACGAGGCCCGTCGAGCGCGACATCGGCGAGCACACACGCCTGCGCGCCACTCCCGTCTACGCCGCCGGCCACCGCCGCGTCGGGACCGTCGTCGTCGGGATCTCGCTCGACCCCTACGAGCACAGTGAGCGCATCGCGCGCATCGCCACGCTCGCCCTGGACGTGCTGGTCCTGCTTCTCGGCGCCCTCGTGGCCCGGCGCGCGGTCGGCGCCGCGCTGCGCCCGGTGGGCCGAATGGCGCGCGACGCGGCCGAGTGGAGCGAGCACGACCTCGATCGCCGCTTCGATCTCGGCCCGCCCCGCGACGAGATCACCGCGCTCGCCGCGACGCTCGACGAGCTGATCGGCCGGGTGGATGCCGCCATGCGCCACGAGCAGCGCTTCTCCTCCGAGATGGCTCACGAGCTGCGCACGCCGCTCAGCGGACTGCGGGCCGAGGCCGAGCTGGCCCTGCGCGATCCGGGTCTGCCCGCCTCCGCGCGCGAGTCCCTCGAGGCGATCCTGGCGGCCAGCGACCGGATGGCCTCCGCGATCGAGATCCTTCTGATGAGCGCCCGCGCGCAGGGCGCGCACGGCTCCAGCGACCCTCTGCTTGCGGTCAACGACGTGGCCGACGCGCTCAGACCTGCCGCGGCGGCCCGAACCGTCAAGCTCGCCATCGATCAACCGCCACGCGCCCTTCGTGTCGGCGCCGACCGGGCGATCGTGGCGCAGGCGCTGGCCCCTCTGCTCGACAACGCGATCAGCCACGCGGACGCGCGCGTCACCGTCTCGATGTCCCAGCGCGACGGGCGGGTGGCGATCGGGATCACCGACGACGGGCCCGGCCTCCCGGGCGAGCAGGAGGAGGCCGTGTTCGAGCCGGGCGCGAGTACGCGTGGCGGCGCCGGGCTCGGCCTGCCGCTCGCCCGCCGCCTGGCGCGGTCGTGCGGCGGCGACGTGGTGGCGGTGGGCGGCGGGCGCGGCGGGCGCTTCGAACTGCAGCTCCCGGGCACGCCGTCAGCCTCGGCCTAGCCGTTCAGGAACCTGCCAGGTGCCTTCGCGCACCCTGGCGCTCATGACGACCACGACAGCCGCGACCCCCGAGCTCTCCATGGGCCGCCGAATGCTGAACAAGGTTCCCGAGGTCACCCTCTACTTCTGGATCATCAAGATCCTGTGCACCACCGTCGGGGAGACCGCGGCCGACTACCTCAACGACAACCTGGGCTTCGGCCTCACCAACACCACCTACTTCGCGGGCGCCCTGCTCGCGGCACTGCTGGTCGCCCAGTTCCTGACCCGGCGCTACGTCCCAGGCGTCTACTGGGCCGCCGTCGTCGTCATCAGCGTCTTCGGCACGCTGATCACCGACAACCTGACGGATCGCTACAACGTCCCGCTGACCACGAGCACCGCCGTGTTCGCCGGGGTGCTCGCAGCCGTGTTCGCCATCTGGTACGCGTTCGAGCGCACGCTGTCGATTCACACGATCATCACCACCCGCCGCGAGGCCTTCTACTGGCTGGCGATCCTCTTCACCTTTGCCCTGGGTACCGCGGCGGGTGACCTGACGGCGGAGAAGGCCGACCTCGGCTACGCCGTCTCCATCGCGCTGTTCGGCGGCCTGATCGCCCTCGTCGCCTTCGCGCACTACGCGCTGAAGATGAACGCGATCCTCTCGTTCTGGCTGGCCTACATCCTCACCCGGCCGCTCGGCGCCTCGATCGGCGACGAGATGTCCCAGCACAGCCACAAGTACGGCGGGCTGGGATTGGGCACCACCGGCACGAGCTACATCTTCCTCGGCTGCATCCTGGCCCTGGTGACCTTCCTCTCGATCACCAAGCGCGACCAGACGCCGCCCGAGGTGATCCTGGCCGACGAGGCGGCGCACCAGCGTCATGATCTGGAGCACTGGCACCACGCTCATCACGGTGAGCGCCGCCCCCGCATGGATCCGGCGCCGGACGAGGCGTGACCGGCTGGATCGCCGACCACGGCGTCTACGCCGTCTTCGTCTTGATGGCGGTGGATGCGCTCCTCCCCGTCGGGGGCGAGCTCATCATGCTCTACGCCGGCGCGCTGGCCGGCGGGGCGATCGCGGGCGCGCACGTCACGCTCTTCGGCGCGACCCTCTCGAGCGGAACCGAGGCGTTCGTCGTGCTCGCCCTGGCCGGTTCGCTGGGCTACCTGGCGGGGGCACTGCTGGGCTGGGAGATCGGCCGGCGCGGCGGGCGGACTCTGATCGAGCGCCATGGGACCTGGATGCACCTCTCCCCCCGGCGCTTCCATCGCGCCGAGACCTGGTTCGACCGCCACGGCCCCCAGGCCGTCTTCCTCGGGCGGATCACGCCGCTCGTGCGCTCCTTCATCTCCATCCCCGCGGGGGTGCTGCGCAGCCCGCTCGGCGGCTACACCCTGCTCACGCTGGGGGGATCGCTGATCTGGTGCTTCGCCTTCGCCGGCGCCGGGTGGGCGGCCGGCAGCCAGTGGGACAGCGTGCATCACAACCTGCGCTTCCTGGACTACCTCGTGGTCGCCGCCGTCCTGGTCGCCGCGGCGGCCCTGTTGCTGCGGCGGCGCCGCATGCGCGCCTCCTAGGCCGCACATCACCTGTTAGGCTGACCTAAGGTCTAACGGAGGCGTTCGTGTCGTTCTCGGAAACCGCGCTGCTCGGAGCCCTGGCCGGCTTCACCATCTACCTCGGGCTGCCCGTCGCGCGCCTGCAGCTGCTGAGCTCGCGTACGCGCGTCGCGCTGGCGATGTTCTCCGTGGGCATCCTCGTGTTCCTGCTCGTCGACGTGCTCTCGCACGGCTTCGGGATCGCCGAGGACGCGGTCTCCGCCTACAAGGACGGCACCGGGTCCTTCGGCCACGCCGCGGCCCTCGCCCTGCTGCTCACCGGCGGCTTCGCCCTGGGCAGCGCCGGGCTGGGGATCCTCGAGCGCCACCTGCGCCCCCGGCGCCCGCTGCCCCCCATCGCCGGCGGGGCCGTCGACGTGCTGAGCGCCACCGAGCACCAGCAGCTGGCGGCCCAGGCCGACGCCGGCCGCGCCCGCGCGCTGCAGACCGGGCTGATCATCGCCACCGCCATCGGCCTGCACAACTTCGCCGAGGGCCTGGCCATCGGCGTCTCCGCGCAGGCCGGGGAGATCGGCCTGGCCACCGTCCTGATCGTCGGCTTCGCCCTCCACAACGCCACCGAGGGCTTCGGCATCATCGGCCCGCTCGGAGACGTCCGGCCCTCGTGGCGCTGGCTCGCCCTCGCCGGCCTGATCGGCGGCGGCCCCACGTTCATCGGCGCGATGATCGGCTACAACGTCACCTCGCAGCCGCTCGAGCTGGTCTTCTACGCCGTCGCGGGCGGCGCCATCCTCTACGTCGTCGGCGAGATCTGGCACGGCATGCGCCGGTACGGCCACCGCGAGCTCGGCCTCGTCCTCCTGGCCGCCGGCTTCGCGGCGGGGGTCCTCACGGACCTCGTCGTCGCCTACGGCGGCGGCTGACCGCCCGCGCCCGCCGGGGTGGCGTAGGCCGGACGGGACCCGGGTACTCCCGACGGTGACATGAGCTCGGCCACACTCACCATCGGAGATCGGGAGGTCACCCGGATCGGGCTGGGGACGAACCGGCTCACCGTGACGCCGGAGAACATCGCCTTCGTCCGGGAGGCGGTGGCCGCGGGCGTCGACCACATCGACACGGCCTTCCTCTACACCGACGGTGAGAGCGAGCGAGCGCTCGGGGAGGCGCTGTCCACGGTCGAGAACCGGCCGCTCGTCGCCACCAAGGGCGGCTACGGAGGAGCCGGGCGAGGGCACCCGGACGTCCTGCGGGCGGAGATCGAGGAGAGTCTGGAACGGCTGCGCACGGACGTCATCGACCTCCACTACCTGCACCGCGTGGACCCCGAGACCCCGCTGGAGACGAGTCTGGCGGCGATCGACGAGTACCGCCGGGCCGGCCAGATCCGGCACGTCGGCGTCTCCGAGGTGGGAGTCGATGAGCTCGAGCGGGCGCGGCAGGTCCTCCCGATCGCGGCCGTGCAGAACCGCTACAACCTCTCCGAGCGCGGCCACGACGAGGTGATCGACCACTGCGAGGCGGAGGGGATCGCGTTCGTCCCGTTCTTCCCTCTGCGCGCCGAGCCGTCCCCGTCACTGGAGGAGATCGCCCGGCGTCACGAGGCCACGGCCACCCAGGTGACGCTCGCCTGGATGCTGCGGCGCTCGCCGGTCCTGGCGCCGATCCCCGGCACGCTCTCGATAGAGCACCTGCGGGAGAACCTCGCGGCGGCCGAGATCGAGCTCAGCGACGAGGAGTTCGAGGCGCTGCGCTGAGTCAGCGGCCTGGAGACATGCGCCGGCACAGCCCGGTGAGCAGGTCGTCGTAGCGCGCGAACACGGCCGGCCACTCCAGCGCCGCGCGCTCCGCGGCCACGGCCTCGGGCGCCGGCGGGCCGCGGTCCAGCCAGGCGACGACCTCGCGCGCGGCCGCTTCGATGTCGCGCTCGGCGACGAGGGTGCCCACCCCCGGCGGCACGCTCTCCGGAACGCCACCGACCCCGGCCGAGACCACGGGCACGCCGTTGCACACCGCCTCGCAGATGGCTCGTCCCATCGACTCCACATGGTCGTAGCTCTCGTCGCCGACGCGCTCGCGCACCAGGCGCGGCATGGCGAGGAACACGTCCGCATCCGCGATCGTCGCCAGCGCCGCCACGGGGTCCACGGCCCCGAGGAATGTGAACGTCCCGGGCGCCAGCATCTCCCCCGCCGCCCGCTCGAGGGTCTCACGCTCGGGGCCGTCCCCGGCGATAACGATCTCGGCGTCCCGCCCTCGCTGGACGTTCGCGACGACGGCCAGGCAGTCATCCACGCCCTTGAGCTCGATCAGGCGGGCCGCCACGACGATGCGCGGCCGGCTCGATGAGCCTCGGCGACAGCCCTGCACGACGTACGACCCGCCCCGCACGACCACGAAGCGCAGGAAGGCCAGGTCGCTGTCCGCCATCCGCCGCGCACTGAAGACGCAGGGGTTGATGACCAGGTCGACGCTGCGGCGCAGCCCGTCGAGCCAGCGGCGATACGCGTCGGGATCGCGACGGTCGCGCGCCTGGGCGAGGGCGTGATGGACGTCGCTGCCGCCGCTGCACGCGACGACCGGCACCCCCGGCCACGCCGCGCGCAGCGGAGGCGCCAGGTCGGTCCACGACCAGTGCTCCACGAACACGCAGTCGGGCGCGATGGGCTCACCACGCCCCCAGACCGTGGGGTCGGTCGGCTCGAGGCTGAGGACGGACCACGTCTGAGTCTGGCGCCCGAAGTCCTCCGAGAAGGCGGCGGCGTGCGTCTCCATGCCTCCCCGGCTGCCGGGCGGGAAGGCGGCGACGTGCAGGATGCGGCGCGGAGCCTCGGGCACTCGCGGGGATTAAACGAGAAGGCCCCGCCGGGCGGGCGGGGCCTTCTCGGGCATGACGGTCCGGCAGCGGAACGCGGCGATCAGAAGATCACCGCGCAACCGGCGTCCAGGGCGTTGTCGACGTCCTGGTTGAGGGGCCCGGAGGCGTCGTCCTTGTCGGTGTCCGGAGCGTCGTCGACGGCTCCCTGATCCTCCTGGAGACGCTGCGACCACAGCGCGCAGGTGGCCTCGGTGCCGCTGCCCTTCCCCCCGGTGGGGAAGGCGCTGATCATGGCGACGGAGGGGCCGGCGGACCACGTCGACACCGTGTAGCCACGGGACGACGTCTTCGCCAGAGAGACCGTCTTCACGTGCGTGACGTGGGTCGCCGTCGATGTCGTCCTCGCCGAGTAGATGACGGCGCAGCCCGCGTCGAGGGCGTTGTCGACGTCCTCGTTGAGGTTGTTGGTCGTGTCGATGACGTCCTGCTTGTCGGAGGCGGCATCCTGAGCCGCCTCGTCCTCCTGCAGGCGGTCGGACCACAGGCCACAGGTGGCCTCGGTGCCGCTGCCCTTCCCGCCGGTGGGGAACGCGCTGATGGCGGCGACGGTGGGGCCCGCCGGGAGGTGCTTGACGGGGCCGATGCCCTTCGTCCTGGCGACCTTCATGACCTTCGACGAGGGCATGTGGATGGACGACCCGGCGCCGGCGTGGCCGACGGTCGTGGCGGCGGAGGCGCCGGCGACGCCCGACAGCGCCGCGGCGATGCTCAGAACGGCTATGCAACTGGAACGAGCGATCATGGGACTGGTCCTTTCGGTGACCGGGGGTGGTGGATCGCCCGATCGTCGAGAAGACGCACCACGGCGTCTGTCGCCGGGGCAACAGACGCCGTGTGCCGTACCTGACCTCCAGGCTCAGCCCTTGAGCACCAGCGACAGCACGAGCGCGAAGAAGAAGACGCTCTGCGCGCTGTGCACGGCGATGCCGACGAGCGCACTGCGGTAGCGCTTCGAGGGACCCGCGAGGATGAACGTGTCCAGCAGCCCGGCCGGGATGACCCACGGCACGTGCACGTGGTAGAGGGCGAAGAGCACGCCGTTGGCGATCCAGTCTCGCCGGCCGAACACGCCGTTCATCCGAGGCAGCAGGTACCCGCGGAACAGCAGCTCCTCTCCGAGCACGGTGTTGAAGAGGAACATCGCCACCATGACGGCGAACCAGCCCCACGCTCCGGAGAGAATCGAGTGCCCGGCGCTCGAGTTCAGGAACTCTCCGAGGTCGCGGCCTCCGGGGATGCCGAAGCCGGGAACGAGCTCCTCGACGGCCAGGGCGACGGTCAGGGGCACGACGATCAGCCAGACGCGCCCGCCGCGACGTCCGGTCTTCGGCGAACGCGGGGCACGAAGCCAAAGCGCGTCCTTGAGGACCGACCACCGCAGGCTCCCCTGCTCACGGGCCACGAGGCCCAGCACGAGGACGAACTGCCAGGCCAGCCCGGCGGTCAGGGCGACGATGAGCGCCCGAGAGAGAGCGCCTGGGCCGCTGAGCTGATCGGCGAGCAGTGGGGCGACCACCCAGGCCAGCAGCCCCATCGGCAGTGCGGCGGCGGCCCAGACGCCGATGATGCCGCCGAGGCTCAGCTGGGGCAGAGCGCGCTCGTCCGCCGGACGCGTCGCCTGATCCACGCGGTTGCGGGAGCGCCTGCGGCCGACCCGCGTGCGGGACGGCGCGGGGAGAGTTGCGGTGCTGTTGGTCTGAGCCTGCATGTCCAGTCCTTTGGTCGGGGAATCCATGCCCCGAAGCTATGAGCGCCGCGGCGTGACCGCGTCGTCGGCAGGTCGGATTCCAGCTCCTACGAAGGTCGGAGGTGGGGCCCGGAGGGGTGCAGTACGTTCAACCCATGGCCAGGTTGTGGCACCTTCTGCGGGCGTACGGACTCGACGTGCTGGTCGTGATCGCCGCGGTCGAGAGCGCGCTCGAGGTCGCCCTCCGGCACGACGCGGTCCGCGAGCCGCGAACGACCGCTGTGGTTCGCGGCGCCCGCGATCGCCATCGTCGTGCTGCCGCTGCTCGATGCGCCGTCGCTTCCCGTTCGCCGCGCCGGCGGCGGTCTGGCTGCTCGCCGCCGCCCTCTCGTTCGCCGACGGGCGGCTGGTCCCGTTCTCGGCGAGCACGTTCCTCGCCGGCTTCGTGGCGGCGTACCTACTCGGCAACCTGCGCGACTCCGTCCAGGCGCGCTATGGCCTGGCGATCGTGCTCGGCGGGGCCGCGATCGTCGTGTACCACGATCCGAGCCACGACCCGGGCCAGCTGCTCTTCACCCCGCTGCTGTTCGCGATCGGCTGGCTCGCCGGCTTCGCCATGCGCGAGCGCGTCGAGCGGGCCGAGGCGGCGGAGGTCCGGGCGGACCACGCCGAGCGCGAGCGGGAGGCGGCCGCCCGCCTCGCCGTGGCCGAGGAGCGCGCCCGCATCGCGCGCGAGCTCCACGACGTCGTCGCCCACGCCGTCAGCGTGATGGTCCTCCAGGTCGGCGCCGTCCGGCACCGGCTGACCGGCGCCTCCCCGGAGGACACGGCGAAGCGCTCGAAGGCGTCGAGCGGACCGGCCGCATGGCGCTGGCGGAGATGCGCCACCTGCTCGGCGCGATGCGCCGGGAGGGCGACGAGGTCGACCTGGCGCCCCAGCCTGGCCTCGGCAACCTCGAGGGCCTGCTGGAGCAGGTCGGCCGGGCGGGCCTTCCCGTGCGCCTGCGCGAGGATGGGGAGCGCTACTCGCTCCCGCACGCGCTCGACCTCTCCGCCTACCGGATCGTGCAGGAGGGACTCACCAACGCGCTGAAGCACGCGCAGGCCAGCCAGGCCGAGGTGACCGTCCGCTACGGCTCCGACGAGGTGGGCATCGAGGTGCGCGACAACGGCCACGGCGCCGCGGCGGGCGACGGCCAGGGGCACGGCCTCGTCGGCGTCCGCGAGCGCGTGAAGATCTACGGGGGCGAGATGACCACCGGGACGACGAGCGGCGGCGGTTTCGTCCTGCGCACGCGCCTTCCGCTCCGGGGCCACGGCGCATGAGCATCCGCGTGCTCGTCGCCGACGACCAGTCGATGGTGCGGGCGGGCTTTCGCATGCTCCTGTCCGGCGAGGAGGGCATCGACGTGGTGGCCGAGGCCGCGACCGGGCTCGAGGCCGTGGCCAAGGCGGCGCGCTTCGACCCGACCATCGTCCTGATGGACATCCGCATGCCCGAGCTCGACGGGCTCGAGGCCACCCGGCGCATCCTCGACGCCGACCCGGCCGCGCGGATCCTCATCCTCACGACCTTCGATCTCGACGAGTACATCTACGAGGCGCTGAGGGCGGGCGCCAGCGGCTTCGTCCTCAAGGACGACCCGCCCGAGCAGCTGATCGCCGCCATCCGCACGGTCGCCGCGGGAGACGCGCTCCTGTCACCCACGGTCACGACCCGGGTGATCAAGCAGTTCACCGGACGGCGGCGGCCCGAGCCCCCGAGCGGATTCGACGAGCTCACCGAGCGCGAGCGCGAGATCTTTCGCCTGATGGTCGACGGCCTCTCCAACGCGGAGATCGGCCAGGAGCTCTACATCGGCGAGACGACCGTCAAGACTCACGTCACGCACGTCCTGCAGAAGCTCGACGTCCGCGACCGGATGCAGGCCGTCGTGCTCGCCTACCAGACGGGGCTCTTCGACACGGACCCCCCGGCCTGACCCGGGCCGCCCGCGTCAGGCCGGCGGCCCCGGCAACGTGAGCAGCTGGATCACCGCGAACACCAGCAGCCCGCCGGCCACGGCGATCACGCCGAGTCGGGCCCCCTCCCTTCGGCCGCGCGCTTGGCGTGCTCGCCGATCTCCTTGCCGACCTCGCCGGGCGAAAGACCCTCCGGCATCCGTCACAACCTCCGGCTCGATGGACGGAAGGACACTAGCCTCTGCGCGGGCCGGGGTCCGCGCACTGTGAGAAACAAGCCTTCAGTCAGCCAGGGATGGGTACCGATCGCGGTCTACGCGCTGCTCTCCGTGGTGGTGACGTGGCCGCTTGTGCTTCACCTCGCCGGCTCCCTGACCTACGGCGGCGAGCTGGTCAGGACGGTCCCGCTCTTCAACCTCTGGACGATGCAGTGGAACCAGATCCAGATCGGCGACCTCTACTCCAACTACTGGAACGCGCCCATCTTCCACCCCACGGCCGGGACGTTCGCCCTCTCCGAGCCCCAGCCGCTCACCGGGCTCGCCTTCGCCCCGGTCTCCGCGCTGAGCGGCAACCCGGTCCTGGGCTACAACGTCGTCTCGCTGGTCATCCTCACCCTGAACGGCTACGCCGGGTCGCGGCTGGCCCGCGTCCTCGGGGCGGCGGCGGGGCCGGCACTGCTCGTCGGCGCCATGGCCGTCGGCCTCCCGTTCGTCTCCCACCAGCTGGGCGTGCTCCAGCTGACGGTCGTGTTCCCGATCCTGCTCCTGATCGAGGCCGTCCTGCGCTGGGCGCCTCGCGACGGCGCCGGGCCCGCCGCCCGGGCCGGCCTCTGGTTGGCGGTGACGTTCCTGACCTGCGGCTACTACGGCCTGTTCGCGATCGTCGCCATCGGACTGGTCACCCCGGTCCTCGCCCGGCGGGAGTGGCTGAGCTGGAGGCGGCTGGCCGACCTCGCCGTGGCCGGCGGCGTCTTCGGCGTGCTCGCCCTCCCGGTCCTACTCGGCCAGGTGAAGTACACGTCCGGATTCGAGCGCTCCGACGACCTCATTCGCGAGCTCAGCGCCGGCCTGGGCGACTACTTCCGGCTCGACCCTCACGCGCTCGGCGCCGGCGTGGCGCCCTGGCTGCACGACTCGTCGGCCGGTCACGGGCTCTATCCCGGCACCGTCCTGATCGTCCTGGCGCTGGCCGGGCTGTGGTTCGGGCTGCGGCGGGGGCAGGGCGCCGAGTCAGTCGACGAGCGGCGCCGGCCGTGGTTCCTGTTCCTCGGTGTCTGCGCGGCCGGGCTGCTGAGCGGCGGCCTGAAGCTCAGCGTCTTGGGCTTTCACCCCTACGACGTCGTCCGGGCGGTGGTGCCGGGCTACGAGCAGCTGCGCACTCCCTCGCGGTTCGCCGTGCTGGGAGAGCTGTTCCTGCTCGGCCTGGCCGCCTACGGGCTGGATGCCCTCTGGCGCCGGGTCAGGCTCGGCCCGATCCTGGCCGTGGCCTTGGTGGCGCTGGGGATGGCCGAGGTCAGCCTCGTCCCGGTGAGGCTCTTCCGCCCCCAGACCCACACCGCATGGGCCGACTGGCTGAAGCACCGCGGCGACCATCCCGTCGTCGCCCTCGTGCCCTTCCCCCCGTCGGGCCGCGTGGTCGAGTTCCAGCCGACCGCGGCCGGGATGGTCGCGCTCTCCGGCACCGGCGTGACGATGGTGAACGGCTACTCGGGACTGTTCCCCGACGCCTACGAGTACCTCTCCAACGTCATGTACGGCTACCCGAGGCGGTCGGCCGACGGGGTGCTGCGGCGGTACGGCGTCCGCTACCTCGTGGTCTCGACCCGGTGGATGAACCGCGTGCCGTCCCGCGCCCGACGGCTCGCGCGGGATCACCGCCGGGTCTATGCCGACGGAGAGGCGACGATCTTCGCCCTCTAGCGGCCTCTGGCGAGGAGCACGCGCCGCAGGCCGAACCCGCCGGCGATCAGGACCAGCGCCACGAGGACCAGCTGCCAGAGGTCGAGGCCGGTGAAGGCCAGGGGCCCCGAGTCCGCGTTGTTGGAGTCGTTGTTGGTCGTGTTCGCGGCGGTCGTCGCGGTCGTGGCGGTGGTGGCCGTCGGGTAGCCGGTCGTCGTCGTGCCGTACTTCGCCTTGTACGCGGCGCAGAAGGCCTTGTCGCTGTGCGACGGCTCCGCGTCCTTCTGGTTGCAGTAGCGGTCGTAGCGGGACTTCTCCTCCGCGGTCGGCCCGCTCGCGGCCTTGGCCCCGAACTTCGCCTTGTAGGCCTCGCAGAACGCCTTGTCGCTGTGCGACGGCTCGGCGTCCTTCTGGTTGCAGTAGCGGAGGAAGCGCGCCTTGTCCTCCGCGGACGGCCCCGAGGTCGTGTCGTCCTGGGTGGTGTCCGTGTCGGTCTGGTCGGTCTCCGTGCCCGTGTCGGTCGTCGCCGAGGGCGTCTGCCCATCCGTGGTGGCCTGCTGCTGCTGCTGGTCCTGGCCTCCCTGCTCCGCCTGCTGTTGCTGCTGGGGAGTCTGGGCCGGGTCCTGGGCTAGCGCCGTGGCGCCGAGGACCCCGAGGGAGAAGGCGGCGACGACGAGTACGACGATCTTCAAAGCGGCGATCCGGGCCATGCCTTCTCCTTGTCTGCGCTCAGGACCGGGCAAGTATGTCGGCCGCCGGATGTGGATTGCAAGAACATCGGCATTTCGGGCGCGAAAAGGGCGCCCCGTGGGGCGCCCTTTCGCTGCGTGTGGGTGTCTTGGTGTGCGTTTAGCGGGTGAGCATGCGCCGCGCGCCGATGCCGCCGCCGATCAGGACCACGCCCAGCAGCGCCAGCTGCCAGAGCTCGAGGCCCGTGAACGGCAGGCTGCTGCCGGAGCTGTGCGAGACGTAGCTGGCCGGGGTGTAGCTGTGGTGGTAGCTCGGCTTGTAGTTCGACGAGTCCTTGGACCAATCGCTGCCCCGTCGAGCCGGTGGAGCTGGTGCTCGACGTCGAGGACGTCGTGCCCTTCGAACCCGTCGCGTCGTCGTCGAGGTCGAGGTGCCATGGGCCTTGCTGTAGTCCGCGCAGAACTGCCTTATCGCTGTGCGAGGGCTCGGCATCCTTCATGTTGCAATAACGCTGGAAGCGCTGATCGGCCTCAGGACCATTCAGAGGATCGGGATCCTCGGTCGTCCTGGTTCTGCGCGTTGGCGTCCGCGGGGTTGGTCCCCGGAGCCGGCTCGCCGATCGCGATGTTCTGCTCCGGACCGGCCTGCGCCTGATCCTGGCCCTGGGCCTGCTCGACCGGCGCCTGCTCAACCTGAGCAGCCTGCGCGCCCTGATCGGCCGCCGGCTGGCCCATGTCGTCGGCCTGAGCGCTCGCGGCGAACCCCAGAGACGCGACGGTCAGAGCGGTGGCGATGAACTTGGTGGTGGCGTTGCGGGTCATCTGACTCCTCCTAGCTGGTGTGTTTGAAGCGACTAGAAGCAGTCTCGAATCCCCACCCCCATCCAACTAGACAGCCAAGGTGTCGGTCCGTGTCACCCCCCAGGTGTCGACCGTCACCCACCCTGGGTGTAGCCCGTGGCGACCTGGTCGTATGATCGGCGCGTGCTGCGCGCAGTCCTCTATTGGGCGGCTGTACTCGCCGTCTCCGTGGCGTTCGTGATCGGGCTGGTCCTCTTCTTCGAGTCGCGAGACCAGTCGGGCGTCGGCGGCGGGGTCGTCACCCCACCCGCGCTGGTCCCTTAGAGACCAGCCGGGAGAAGACGACGATCCGCTGCGCCGCGCTGTACAGCGGGTGGCAGGCGCTGAGGATGAGCTGCTCGTGACCCACCGGGCGCTTCACGCCGACGTCCGAGGGATCCACGATGCGCGTTCTCTCCACCTGGTAGGTGAAGGTGCCGTAGGTCATGTCCACGATGACCTTGTCGCCCGGCTTGAGCTGGTCGATCTTGCGAAACGGGGCGCCGTGTGTCGTGCGATGCCCGGCGATTCCAATGGTTCCGCCCTGGCCGGGCAGCGGGGTGTCGGAATAGTGGCCGGGCCCCTTGCGCAGGTCGCCGGTGTCGGTCCCCTCCACGACGAAGTACTTCTTGCCGATGGTCGGCAGCTCGATGCGCCCGATCGCGTCGCCCTTGAGCGGCTTCTTGTCGCGCACCCGGGCAGGCGCGTTCTTGAGCGCGTTCTCCAGCGCGTGCTGGCGGACGATCGACGAGGCGTAGGAGATCGGCTCCTGCCACGTCAGAGTGGCGGCCGCGTCCCCCAGGAGCAGGAACCCGCTGACGATCATCACCGACGTGATGAACCGCGCGACGGGCCGCCGGGGGGTTTCGCGGCGCCGGAAGGGCAGGGGCAGCGTGCGCGCCCCGGTTCGGCTCGCCGCGGCCGCAGGCACGCCCGGGGCGGCTGCGGGCCCCGGCGCCGGTAGGGCCGCCTGGGCAGCCGCCGGCGCGGGGGTTGACGCGGCCGCCGGGGCCGCCGCCGGAGCGGGCTCCGGGGCCGCCGCCTCGGGCGCGGGTGTCGGCACCGTCGGGGGCGGCGGCGCCGTCAGCTCCAGGATCGTCCCCCCGACCTTGATCGAGTCGCCCGCCTTGAGCGCGCGGCGCCGGCTCACGCGCTCACCGTTGACGAAGGTCCCGTTCATCGACCCGAGGTCCTCGATCGACAGCGCGCCGTCGTCGTCGCGCACGATGCGGGCGTGTCGGCGGGAGAGCTCGCTGTCGTCGTCGAGACGACCCGCGTCGTCGTCGGCGGCGCGGCCGATCAGCAGCTCGTCGTCGACCTCCAGGGTCTTACCGCGCCCGTTGCCCTCCGTGACCCGCAGCCGCTCGCCTGCCATCGGCCAACCCTAACCCGAGGCGCGCTGGGCTAGCACGAGCGGGAGCGCAGGGACTCGGCCACGGTGCGGAAGGCGTCGGCCAGGCCGTCGAACGACTTGGCCGGAGCGGTCCCCTGGACCGCGAAGCCGTCGCCGCACTGGTTGAAGAAGTAGTCGATCACCTCTCCGCGGCCGGGCAGCGTGTAGCGCCATTCCCAGGCGGCGGTGCCTCCGAGCTTGATCGCCCGGAACGAGTGCTCCTCGTAGCCGGACCGCTTGCTCGTGTTCTCGCGGGTGTGCGCGGCCCGATCCGCGACTCGGCTCGTGACGTTCGGGGCGGAGTCCACGAGCACCGAGGTCGCCGAGTCGCCTGGGTCGGTCCACTCGCTGCGCCGGAAGGCGCTTCCCGCGAGCCTGGTGTCCTGCTGCTTCCAGCCCGAGGGGACCTGGGTCGTGAACAGCGGCGCGCGGGCGGCCACGAACTGCGGCGGATCTCCGCCGGATCCGGACTTGGACTTGCCGCCCGAGCCCAGGCTGGCCACCACGAGCACGACCGCCGCCGCGGCCGCCAGGCCCAGCAGGAGGTAGCCCGACCGCTTCCCCCCGCCCGACCTCTCCTTCTTCTTCGGAGCGGCGGGAGGCGGCGCCGGCGGGGCGGCCGGAGGCGCCGCCGCTTCGGCGCCGGGGTCCGTGCCGGCGGCCGCGGCCGGCGCTCCCACCGTGGTCGGCGGCTTCTCCGCGGGGGCCTTCGACGCCGCCGTCGTCGCGGGACCGGCGTCCGCCGCGGCCTGGGACCCCACGGTCGTCGGCGGCTTCTCCGCGGGCTCGGACGTCTTGTAGGGAACGGTCTCCCCCGGTCCGCTCGGCGCGGCCGACGCCGCCGCGGCGGCGCGCCCCGCCTCGCTCAGCGCCGCCGCGGCGGCGGCGGCGCTCTCGAACCGGTCGGCCGGGTCCTTCGCCGTCGAGCGCTGGATGATCTCGTCGAAGGCCGGCGGCACATCGGGACGCAGTTCGGCCAGCGACGGCGGCGGCTGATTGAGGTGCGCCTGGATCTTGGCGGCGTCCGTCACGGCGGAGTAGGGAGCCGTGCCGGCCAGCACCTCGTAGAGCATGCAGCCCCACGCGTAAACGTCCGAGCGCGCGTCGCCCTTCTCGCCGAGGAGACGCTCGGGGGCCATGTAGTCGACCGTGCCCACGACGATCCCGGTCCTGGTCAGGGCGACGTCCGCGCGCGTCGTGTCGGTGGCCTGCCGGGCGATCCCGAAGTCGGTGATGTAGACGTGGTCGCCCTCCTCGTCGTCATGGGCAACCAGGACGTTGGCGGGCTTGACGTCGCGGTGAACGAGACCGCGCCGGTGCGCGGCGTGCAGCGCGAGGGCGACCGGCGCGAGCAGCTCGGCGGCCTTGGCGGGCTCGAGCGGGCCCTCCCGGTCAAGCAGCGCGCGCAGATCCGTTCCCTCGACGTAGCGCATGACCAGATACAGGACCCCGTCGAGCTCGCCGGCCTCGTAGACGGGGATCGCGTTGGGATGCTCGATCGAGGCGGCGATCAGCGACTCGCGCTGGAAGCGCGCCCGGAACTCCTCGTCGAGAGCGAGGTCGGGGGTGATCACCTTCAGCGCCACGGGACGCTCGAGCCGGACCTGGGTGGCGCGATAGACGACGCCCATGCCGCCTCGCCCGGCCACGCCTTCGATTCGGCATCCGGCGAACTCGGAGCCGGGCTGGAGCTCTGGCATGCAGCGTTTTATACCTGCGCGCCTCGCGGGATACGATCGACGACATGTCCGGCTCGACCACAGCCGCGGAGCTCAAGGAGCAGATCGAGGCCGAACGGGAGGGGCTCCCGTTCCTGGTCCTGCGCGACGGTGACGACTCGCAGCGGATCGTGACGCCCGCCGATACGCGGGCCACGGTGGGACGCAGCGAGGCGGCCGATGTGTCCCTGCCGTGGGACAGCGAGGTGTCCCACGTCCACGCCGAGCTGCTGCGCGTGGGCGACGCCTGGACCGTCAGCGACGACGGTCTCTCGCGCAACGGCACCTACATCAACGGCGAGCGCGTGACGGGCCGCCGCCGGCTGCGCGACGGGGACGTGCTGCGGGTCGGAGGCACCGAGATCCGCTTCCGCGCCCCCGGCGAGAAGGAGCTGGCCCAGACGTCCATCGCCATCGACGTGCCGCCGGCGGCCGACCTCTCCGAGGCTCAGCGCCGGGTGCTGATCGCCCTGTGCCGGCCCTTCAAGGAGAGCGGGGCCCACACAACGCCGGCGACCAACCAGCAGATCGCCGGCGAGCTCTTCCTCTCCGTCGACGCGGTGAAGGGGCACCTGCGCGTCCTCTTCGCGAAGTTCGACCTCGAGGACCTCCCGCAGAACGTCAAGCGCGCCAAGCTGGTCGAGCGAGCGCTGACCAGCGGCGCCGTCACGCCGCGCGAGCTGTAGAGGCGCCCGCGCCGGGCCGATCTACCACCTCTGGGTGCAACGTAACGTGCCCGCCATGGTCGAGGGGGTGAGGACGGATGCGGGCGGCGAATCCGTGGCTCACTCGCGGGCGCCGCACTTCTGCTCACCCTCGCCGCGGGCCTCATCCCCGCGACGGCCTCGGCCTCGCCCGGGGCGCTGAAGATCCTGCTCGTCCATGCCGACGGCGGCCATACGGAGGGCCAGATCAAGAGTCAGCTCCTGTCCCAGCCCGGCGTGAGCACCGTCGACGCTGTGAGCACCGAGATGGTCGATCCGCCCACCGCCGCGACGATGGAGCAGTACGACGTGGTGGTCGTGTACTCGACCAACGACTTCCACAACGCCGCGATGCTGGGCGACAACCTGGCCACCTTCGCGGACGCGGGCGGCGCGGTCGTCGAGTTCAGCTTCGACTGGACGAACACCAACGTCAACCGCCGGCCGGAGGGCCGCTGGGCGACCCAGAACTACTCCGCCTTCAACGTCTCGACTTCGCTCATCGGGACCTTCTCGAATCTCGGCGTGCGGGACACCTCGAGCCCCTACCTCTCGGGCGTCAACTCGCTGCGCGACCAGTACCGCAGCGACCTCACGGTCGCCCCCGGGGCGATCGGGCTCGCCTCCTGGGAGGACGGCAAGCCGGCAATTGCCGTGAAGGGTCATGCCCTCGGGGTCAACGCCTGCGTGGCCGACGGGTGCGAGAGCTTCACCGGCGACTTCGCGCGCCTCATCGTCAACGCCGGCAATGTGCGGGGCGTCGGCCAGCTCGTCGCCCCCACCACGATGTGCGGGAAGGCCACGTTCCTCCAGCCGATCACCGGCTCGGGCAATCCGTACACCGTGCCGCTGTCCGGCATCGTCACGTCTTGGTACTTCCAGACCGGCACTCCGACGGTGACAGACCTGAAGCTCAAGGTGGCGCGCGATGCCGGCCTGCCCAGCTACCGGATCGTGGGCGAGAGCCCCGCCGGCGCGCAGGTCGCCAACCAGATCAACGGTCCCTACCCGGCCCGCTTCCCGGTGGCGGCCAACGACACTCTGGGGATCTTCAACGGCGATAGCACCGGTCAGTGTGCGAAGGCCTCGGCGACCGGCTTCAGCTACGTGTTCGCAAACGCCACCGACGTGCCGCCGGGAACGACGACGGCCTTCTCGACGCCGACCACGGGCCTCCAGTTCCCGATCGAGGCGTTCGTCGAGGCGGACGCCGACGCGGACGGGTTCGGCGACCTCTCGCAGGACGGCTGTCCTGGCATCTCGGCCGCGACCGGGGGCTGCCTGAAGGCGGACCTCGCCGCGACCAAGACCGCGAGCGTCGCCGACGCCCTCGTGGGACAGAACGTCACCTACACGCTGACCGCGAAGAACAACGGGCCGGACACGGCGCCGGGGGTCGTCCTCACCGACACGCTGCCCGGCGGCGCGACCTTCGTCACCTCGGGCACGCCGACGGCCGGGTCCTGCACCGGCACCCAGACGGTCACCTGCAGCTTCGGAGCGCTGGCGAGCGGCGCCACGGTCACCGTCACCGTGGTGGCGCGGATGACCAGCCCGGGCACGCAGACCGACACCGCGACCGTGAGGAGCGCCGGGCTCGAGGAGGCCGCCCGCAACGCGACCGGCGCGGGCGACACGAACTCCGCCAACAACTCGGCCAGCGCTACGACCCGGGTCACCCGCCTCACCGCGGCGGTCATCTCCGGGGCCACACAGACCCACAGCCGTTGGCGCGAGCCGCGGCGGCCGCTGCTGGCCCGCTTCAGCCGCAAGCGCAAGCGGCCGCCCGTGGGCACGACCTTCGGGTTCACGCTCGACAAGGCCGCCACCGTACGCCTGGCCTTCGCCCAGGCCCTGCCGGGCCGCAAGGTCGGGGCCAAGTGCGTCCGCCCGACCGCGCGCAACCGCAAGCGGCACCGGTGCACCCGCTTCCTCGCCCGGGGCTCGCTGTCCCACGCCGGTCACGCGGGCCGCAACGCCGTGCGCTTCCAGGGCCGCCTCTCAGGCACGCGAAAGCTCAAGCCCGGCAGCTACCGCGTGGTCATCACCGCGACAACGCCGGGCGTCGGCTCGACGTCCAAGACGCTGCGGTTCACGATCGCGAGTTGAACGCGAAGAGGGTCTGGCCCACTCCCGATCCGGTAGCGTCGCCGGTGGTCCATGAGTCGCTGCCGGGATCGAGAGAGCCGCGATCGCAGGCCGTACAGGCCTCGATGAGCTCCGTGGCCGGAGCGGCGGCAGCGACTCGCGCCGAACCCACCGCCGCGAGACGTCCGTCCGACCGCGACCCGGTCGGGGGCAACTGCCGTTCGCCGCACTGGCGAGACGCCGATCCGGTTTCCCTCGTACTGGGCATTGCGGTCGGTGGGAGCATTCGGGCTCTCGTGCCTGTTCCGCGGCTACTACAGCCTCGACGTGTGGGGGCCACTCGGCGCCGCCCTGTCCGTCCTGCTCGTCGCGGTCATGGTCCGCTCGCCGCTGCGCCTTCGCGGCCCGGCGCTGGTGACCGTGGCCGGCCTGGCCGCGCTGACGGCATTCTCGGCGCTGTCGATGACCTGGGCCGAATCGGTCGACCGGGCATGGACGGAGACGAACCGGCTGGGGCTGTATCTCGTCGTGCTCCTGCTCGGACTGGCGCTGGTGCGCTCCCGCCGAGCCGCCGAGGCGCTCGTCCAGGTGATCGCGACTCACCGGCGCGCTGGTCGTCGCCATCACGGTGGGGCGGATGCTGCTCTCGGGCGGCCCGGGCCTGTTCGTCGATGGGCGCCTGTTCAAGCCCATGGGCTACGTCAACGGGGAGGCCGGCTTCCTGTTGATCCTGTTCTGGTGCCTGGCCGCCGAGGCCGAGCGCCGCCGGCGGCCGGCGCTGCGCGGCGCGGCGACGGCGCTCGCCGTCATGACGGCCGAGTTGCTGGTGCTCACCCAGTCTCGGGCCATCGTGCCCGCACTGCTCTTCTCCGCGCTCCTGGTTCTGGTCGTCGCTCCGGGCCGGGTGGCCCGGGGCAGCCTGCTGCTCGTCATGTCCGCGGCGGTGGCGGCGGCACTGCCCACGCTGCTCGACGTCTACGCGAGCCGCAGCGGGACGGCGGGCCGGGTAGATGCTCGAGACCGTGCGGACGGCCGGGATCGCTGCGCTGGCCACCGCCGCGCTGGCGGGGGCGGGCCTGGACCGGGGCGACGGTGCTGCGGGAGCACGTCTCCGATGCGTGGCCGCGCCGCGTTCTGGCCGGTGTTTCTCGTGAGCGTCCCGCTGGTCGCGGTCGTGGCCGGGCTGAGCCTGGCCCACGATCCGGAGGGCTGGGCCTCGCGCCAGTACCACGCCTTCGTGTCGAACCGGGAGCTCAGCGGTGAGCTGAACAACCGCTTCGTCGACGTGGGCGGCTTTCGGTACGACCTCTGGCGGGTCGCGGTGCGCGAGTGGAGAGGCGCCCCGGTCGAGGGACTGGGCGCGGGGAACTACGACACCCGCTACTACGTCCTGCGACGCAATCCGCAGTACGTGCGCCAGCCCCACTCGATCGAGCTGCAGGCGTTGGCCGAGCTCGGGCTGGCCGGGGCTCTGGGCATGCTCGCCGTGTTCGGAGGCATTGCCTGGGCCGGGCTGTCGGCCGCCGTGCGCCGACGCGACTTCCTCATCCTCGCGGCGCTGGGCGGGACCACGGTCTGGCTCCTCCACACGAGCGTCGACTGGGTCTACAACCTTCCCGGGGTGACCGGCGTCGCGATTCTGCTGGCCGCTGTCCTGCTGCGCGATTGGACCGGAGACTTCCCACCCGTCTCCGGCGGCCGGCGCGTGACGGCCGCGCGGGTTGCCACGGCCGTCGTGGCGGTCGCGGTGGTCGCAGTGACGGCGAGCACGGCCGCAGCAGTACCGGGCGTTGCGCCATTACGAGCAGGCCAGGTCCAGCCTCGCCCGCAACCCCGCTCGCGCGGTGTCCGAGGCGCGCCAGGCCAGGAGCCTGAATCCGGCCGCAGTCGACACGTACTACGCGGAGGCCTCGGCCCAGGCCCGCCTCCATCGCTACTTCGCGGCGCGGGCCGCCCTCCTGGCCGCGGCGGCACGGGAGCCCAGCAACTACGTCACGTGGGCGCTCCTCGGTGACCTGGCCACGCGGCGAGGCGACCGCGCCCAGGCACGCGTCTACTACGCGCGGGCCAAGCGCCTCAACCCCCGCGATGCGGTCTCCGACCATGCCCGCTCCGGGAGCGGGGCATGAACCCGCACCGCGGCGCGGCCGAGGCGGCGGTCCAGCCGCTCGAGCCGGCCCACCTCGAGTCGACGCCCGCGGCCGAGATCCACTCCCCGGTCTGGCCGCGCCGGATCTCCACGAGCCTCCTCCTCACGCTGACGCTGGGAGTGGCGCTCGGCGCGCCGGCCGCGCTGGCCGGCGGGCAGGAGCGCCTGGGCCTGCTCGCCCTCGTGTGTGTGCCCGCGGCGCTGTTCGCCCGCTTCGGGTTCGAGCTGCTCGCCGAGGCGCCCTTCCGGACCCGCGTCGGCCCGGCGGCCGTCATCGCCGCCGCCGCCACGACGCTTCCGGTCGCCTTGGCCGCGGATCTCCTGGGTGCGGGTGCGCCCCTCCTCGCCTGGGCGGTGGCCGCTGCCGCCACCGGCGGCACGCTCGTGGCGGGCGCCGTCAGCCGGCGTCTCGAGCTGCGCCTCGGCGTCGCCAACCGGCGGGTCTTCTTCATGGGGGCCGAGCAGGCCCGGCGCGACCTCGCCCGCGAGATCGCGCGCCGCGGGGATCTGTCCCTGGTCGGCCACCTGGCCGTGAACGGGGCCGGACCGCCGTCCTCGGACGCGATCGTCGCGCGCGTGCTCGCCACGCGGGCGACGGCGCTCGTCCTCAGCGCCGAGGCCATCCGCGACGAGAGCCTCGTGGCGGCGGCCTCCGAGCTCAATCTGCGCGGGCTGCGCGTGCGGCCGCTGGACGACTACTACGAGCGGGAGTTCTCGAAGGTGCCGCTGAGCGAGCTGTCGCCCTCGTGGTTCCTCTTCGACGTGTCCGAGATTCACCGGGCGAACGTCTATGGAGCGGTCAAGCGCGTGGCGGAGACCGGCGTGTCCGCGGTCATCCTGGTCGTCTCGCTGCCCCTGTTCCCGGTCGTGGCGGCCGTCGTGAAGCTCTTCCTCGGGCCGGGGCCCCTCTTCTTCCGCCAGGTGCGCGTGGGCCGCAACGGCGAGCTGGTGACCATGACCAAGTTCCGGACGATGCACGGAGAGGCGGGGCCGGCCGCCTGGGCAACGGATGCGCCGGAGCGGATCCCTCCGGTGGGGACTGTCCTGCGGCGGTTGCGCGTGGACGAGCTGCCGCAGCTGTGGAACGTCGTGCGCGGCCGCCTGAGTCTCGTCGGGCCCCGGCCCGAGCAGCCGGCGATCGTCGAGCGCCTGGCGTCGGCGATCGAGTTCTACCCCGCCCGTCACTGCGTGCGGCCGGGGCTGACGGGCTGGGCCCAGGTCAACGCGGGGTACGGGGGCTCGATCGACGGCGCGATGGAGAAGCTCCAGTACGACTTCTTCTACATCAAGCATCAGAGCCTGCGACTCGACCTGCTGATCCTCGGCGCCACCGTGAGGACCATCTTCCTCGCCCGCGGCGTGTGACGGACTCCCCGAAGACGGGTGTGGCCCGGCCCCGCCTGATCGTCGTCTCCTACGCCGCGCACCAGGACTTCGCGCCTGGTGCGCAGTGGACGCAGCGCCTGGTGGACGGCCTGCGGCGAGTACTGGGAGGTGGAGCTCGTCGCGGGTCCCGGGACAGAGCCGACGATATCCCGCCGGCAGTTCCCGCGCTGGGCGCTGCGCGTGGCCCGCAACCTCCTGACCGGAGTCGTCTTCGTCGACGAGCACGAGGCATGGGCGTGGCGCCGGTTCGCCTGCTGGCGGCCCGACGCCGACGCCGCGCTCCTGATCGCCTGGCCGTTCTCCCCGCCTTTCGTCGCCGCCTCCCGGCTCCGGCGCCGGGGGATCCCCTACGTCACGCGCGCCGGCGACCCGTTCGCGCTCACCCCGGGCGCCACGGCTCCGCTCAGGGGCATCGCCCGGCGCCGAGCGGTCCGGCTGGAGCGACGGCTGTGGCGGGGCTCGGCCGGCGCGATCGTCACCACCACTGCCCAGGCCGAGGCCCTGCGCCGCCAGGTCCCCGGGCTCGCCATCCTGGTTCGTCCCAACGGCTACACGCCCGAGGCCTGGGACCCGGAGGGCCCGCGCCGGCCGGGACCGCCCGACGGGGACGAGCTGCGGCTGGCGTACTTCGGCAGCTTCCAGCCCGCGATCAACGTCGACCCGCGCTGGTTCTTCGAGCGCCTGCTCGATTCCGGGCGGTGGAGGTCGATCACCGTCGACCAGTACGTGTCCGACCGGCGATCCGACCTGGGCGCCGGGCTCCCCGCCGCCGTGCGCCACCGCCACCATGACGCCCTCCCCTGGCGGCGCGCCGCGCGTGCCGCCGAGGCCTACGACCTGGCGCTCGTGATCGGAGCCCACCGCGGGGTCCAGCTCCCGAGCAAGGCGGTCGAGTACCAGACGCTGCCCATCCCCCGTGTCGCGGTCGTCGAGGAGGCCGGCCACGACGCCACCTCCACCCATCTCGCCGAGCGGCCGGGCTGGCTGATCGTCGATCGCCTCTCACCTGAGGTCGCGGCGCGTCTGGCCGCGCACGCCGCCGACCACCGAAACGCCTCCGACCTCGAACCTCCGGCCGACGATGCGTGGCCCCAGGTGGTCCAAACGGTCCGGTCGTTCATCGCCGACCGGACGGGACGAGCCTAGGTTTCCAGCCGCGGCTCCGGGGCGGGAGCCGCTCCGCCCCGCGCCAGCCGCCACAGCGTCGGAAGGGCGTCTGGCGCCAGAGCCAGGACCAGGGCGAGATAGACGGCGGCCCCGAGAGCGCTCCCGAGGAGCACCGCCTCCCACGGTGACTTCACGGCACGCTCGACGGGCCATAGGACCGCGGCCATCGCAATGCCTGCGAACAGGGCGGGGCGCGCGGCCTCCCAGAGGTCGCGCGCCCGCAATCCGAGGACCCGGCTCGACACGTAGAGCCCGATCGGGAGGAACAGGCCGCGCACCGCCGCTTGGCAACCGGCCACCGCGACGATTCCGTGATCGACGAAGATGGCCAGCAGCACCACCAGGAGCACGCCCTGGGGCACCGCCAGCTTGACGTTGACGTCAACCCTCCGTATCGCGTAGAGAGCGCTCGCCATCATCGCCGCCGGCGTGCCGAGGTAGGCGAGGGCCAGCAGCTGCATTACCGGCGCCGCGTCACTCCAGCGAGAACCGAACAGAGCCTGGACGATCGGATCGGCGAGCACGATCAGGATCACGCTGACGGGCGTGCCCACCAGCAGCGAGTAGCGGAAGGCTGTGATGACGGCACGCCGCAGCGTCGCCCCCTCCAGTGTCGCGAAGGCCGGGAAGAGGACCAGGCCCATCGCCCAGCGGACGCTGGCGACGAGCACGTCCGGAAGGCGGAAGCCGAGGCTGTAGAGACCCAGGGCGGCGGGTCCGAGGACACGCCCGACGAACAGGTTGTCGACGTAGCTCATGCCGATCCCGACGATCGTGACCACCGTGACGCCCCCGCCGAACCGGAGGAGCCCCGGGACGCGGCGCCCGCCGAGGTGCAGGCGCGGTCGCCACGCCGTCACGACCCACAGCGTCGCCGTCCAGGCGAGGGTTCCGGCCAGGTACCCGAGCACCAGGCTCCACGCCCCGGCGCCGGCGAGCGCCAGCGCGATCCCGGCGACCGCCCGCAGGATCACCTCGCCGAGCTCGGCCACCGTGCGGGCGCGGAAATCCATGCGCCGCTGGGCGAGCGCGTACTGCGTGAGACCCAACGCCCGCAGGGGGAGGTTGAGACCCATCACCGCCATCAGTCCGACGAGGCCCGGCTGGCTGAAGAAGTCGGCGGCCACCGGGCTGATCCCGGCCACCGCAAGACCCAGGCCGCAGCCCATCAGCAGCGTGAACCAGAATGCCGTGTCGGCATCCTCGGCCAGATCGCCATCGGGGGACACGATCAGCGCATCGTTGACGCCGAGGTCGCGGATCGAGTCCAGCGCGGCGGTGAAGATGAGCGCCAGCGCGACGAGCCCGAAGTCGCGCGGGGACAGCAGCCGGGTGAGGACGGCCGTGGCACCCAGCGTGACCACGCGGACGCCCGTCAGCGAGCCGTACGTCCACAGGGCCCCGCGGACCGTACGTGTGCCGAGTCCGCCGCTCGGCTGCACTACGCGAGGGTCAGTCGACCCGGTTGACGGCGTGCGATCGCCGCCAGGGCGACGGCGACCGCGAGAAGGACCCACAGGCGCGTGTCCCTGGCATTGGACTGGAAGAGCTGCGCGACGAGTTCCGCGAGCGCGGCCAGCGCGACGCCCCACGACAGGCCGGCCAGCTCCGAGTCGCCGCGACGCTCGAAGACGCGCGCCGCCCGGGTCACGCCGCCCAGACAGGCCGCCAGCACCGCCAGGAACGCCCCCAGCCCCACGATGCCCGTTTCGGCCAGCAAGCCGAGGTAGGTGCTGTGGGCGACGTGGGGCCGATCGACGATCCGCCCGACGTCGCGCAGCCCGCCGGGACGCCCGACGTAGTCGCGACCCACGACGCGGAAGTTGTTGAGACCCACGCCGGTGACGGGATGCGCATCCGCCATCCGCAGCGCGACGCGCCACTCGGTCGTGCGCCCGGCGCCGCCGTCGCCCAGGTGGGTGACCCGATGCCCAGCCCCTGGGAAGAGCGCGACACCGATGACGGCCACAACTGCGAGACCGGCCACCGCGAGCCCTGTACGCGCCGCCCGGCGCCGGTGGGCCACGATGGCCGCGGCCGCGGCCACTCCGGCGGCGATCATTCCGCCGCGAGACTGAGTCGCCACCAGCGCGAGGGTCAGCGCCGCGATCACGGAGCCCAGCGCCCAGCGCGTCGCCGTCCGCCGCGCCCCGGAGGCCAGTACGGCCGCCAGGATGATCGCCGGGACCAGTTGGGCGGCCAGGTCGTTGGGATTTTCCTCGGCACCCATGAAGCGGCCCTTCGAAGTCACCATGGCCGAGGCACTGACGTCCGGCCCGCCTCCGAGAGCCCCCACCACGACCGAGATGAGCGCTCCGGCCACGAACGCCGCCAGCAGCACCTTCACCTGACGTGTTTCGGCCACCGTCGTGGCCGTGACCAGAAAGACCGCCGCCGCGATCAGCCAGGAGCGCATCTCATACCAACCCATCCCGGCATCCCTCGCCCAGGCAAGCGAGATCAGCAGCCAGGCGAGCAGGAGAATCAGCGCCCCCACGAGGAACCGTCGCCCCGGCAGCAGGCTGCCGATCGAGCCGCGCGTACTGAGCAGGCGTCCCGCCCAGACCGCACAGATGGCCAGCAACATGAACGTTGTGGCGAGGTAGGGCACGGTCGTCACGAACGTCATGGGAATCCAGAAGGCGATGGCCAGGACCACGTCCGCCCGCAGCAGGGTGACGAACAGAACCGCTCCCACGAGAGCCGCCGCCCAGGCCGGGCGCGCCGCGAGCAGGACGCCGAACAGCCCCGCGCCGGTCACCGCCGCGCCCGTGAGCACGCCGTCCGGGACCCTCCCAGCGGCGCGTCGGAGAGCGATTGCCTCCATCAGCCGGAGGCCGATCGGGTCGAGGCGGGCGCAGACGCCTCCGCGGCCGGCCCGGCCGGCTCCTCCGAGCGAGCGCGGAGAGCCAGTGCGTCGCCGGCCAGCGCCGCGCCGACACCGAGCACGAGGCCGGCGAACAGCGCCAGGGCCAGGATCCGCCAGGGCGGCGCCGTGGTCGACGTGCCCGGCCCGGCGGCGCGCAGGAACGTGAACGAGGGATCCACGCCGGCGCTCACGGTCTGCAGGCGCGCCACCTGGCCTGCCTCCCCTCCACCGCTCGCCTTGACCTTGGCCAGCAATGCCGCGGCCTGGGGCGGCAGAGTTCGAGAGCGGGCATCGAGGGAGCCGCGGGCGAAGGCGTCGGCCACGCGAGCCGCGGTCGACGGCCGCGCGGCGCGAGCCTGGACGGCCAGGACGTTGCTCTCCCCGATCGGCTGCACCCTCACGGCGTCGCGGACCCGCGCCGGCGTCCAGCCATTGCCCAGTCGTCGCGCCACCAGAACGGCGGCGCCGGGGGTCGAGTCGAGCATCGCCGAAGCGGTCTGGAGGACCCGTGTCGGGTCCGATGGCGTGTCACGAGGGACGGGAAGGCCGAGGTAGCTCGCGGTGTCGTAGGGCGCCGGCGTGACGAGCACCTTCGCGGTCGCCTCGTATTGGTGCGAGCGCACCAGCAGCCAGGCGACGGCCCCCAGCACGACGGCCAGCGCGATCGCGGCGACGAGGACGGGATGCCGTCGCACCGCGCGCACGTACGGCTCGAACCCTCCCTCTCCGAGTGCGGGCGAGGCTGGGGGGGGTTGGGGATCGAAGGCCGGCAAGGCGCGCCCGGGGCCAGTCTAATCGCCGCGCGCCGGCCCGCCCGGCGGTGGGTCCAACACCTCGCGATGCCAGGTCTCGAGCGCCAGCAGCGACCACAGGCGCGCCGAGTGGTCGGTCACGCCGTCCGCGTGCTCTCCGAGCAGCCGCTCCACCGCCGAGCGGCGCACGTAGCCTGCGGTCCGGGCCCCCGGATCGAGCAGGACCTCGCCGGGCAGATCGACGAGCTCCTCGCGCAGCCAGCGCCCCAGCGGCGCCGCGAACCCCATCTTGGGCCGCTCCAGGATCTCCCCGGGCAGGACGTCGCGCAGAGCCGAGCGCAAGATCTCCTTCCCGCCCCGGGGACCCAGCTTCACGCCGGCGGGAAGACCGGCCGCGAACTCCATGAGCCGGTGATCCAGGAACGGCGCGCGCGCCTCCACCGAGTGCGCCATCGTCGCGATGTCCATCTTCACCAGGAGATCGCCCGGCAGGTAGGTGGCGACGTCGGCGCCCAGCATGCGCTCGACCTCGCAATCGGAGTCGACGGCGCGCCAGGGGCCCGCGATCCGCTCCTCGGCCGGAGGACCGGGCGGTGACGGAAGAAATCCCGGCGCCAGCAGCGCGTCACGCTCGGCGGCCCCGAAGACCGTCATGGCATTGGCGTAGAGCCCCGCGCGGTCCATGGCCAGCAGGCGCCCCAGGCGACTCAGCCGGCTGCGGGGGCTGCGGGACGTCCGCCCCTCCCCGGCGAGGCGCAGGACCGGCGCGACGGGCGCGCGCAGAGCGCGCGGCAGGCGAGCGATCTGCGCCAGCCGCGAGGTCGGGACGTAGCGGTCATAGCCCGCGAAGCTCTCGTCGCCGCCGTCGCCGGTCAGCACCACCTTCACATGACGGGAGGCCAGCTCGGCCAGGTGGAAGCTGGGGATCGCCGAGGAGTCCCCGAACGGCTCCCCGTGGTGACGAGCCATCCGCGGCAGGATCGCCGCCGCGTCGGGCCGGACCCGCAGCTCGTGGTGATCGGTCCCGAGGCGCTCGGCGACCAGCCGGGCGAAGGACGACTCGTCGTGCTCGGAGTCGTCGAAGCCGATCGAGAACGTCCGCACGGGCCGGGACGAGTGAGCCGCCATCGCGGCGACGACGGCACTGGAGTCGAGTCCGCCGGAGAGCAGCGCTCCGAGCGGCACGTCGCTACGCATCCGGCTGCGCGTCGCCTCGTCCAGGCGCAGGCGCAGCTCCTCCTCCAGCGCTCGCCGGTCGCCGCTCACGCGCTTGGGCCGGTAGCCCAGGCTCCAGTAGCGATCGATCCGCACGGTCCCGGACTCCAGGACGAGCGTGGACGCGGGGGCCAGCTTGTGGACCTCGCTCACCGCGCACAGGGGGTCCGGTACGTAGCCCAGGCACAGGTAGGCGTCGATCGCCCGCGCGTTCGCGCGACGCGGGATCGTGTCGTCGTGCAGGAGCGCGCGCAGCTCCGAGGCGAACGTGAAGCGCCTGTCGCGCAGCGCCCAGAAGAGCGGCTTCTCCCCCGCCCGGTCGCGCGCGCACACCAGGCGCCGGCGCGGCCGGTCCCACACCGCGAAGGCGAACATGCCCTCCAGCCGCGAGACGAGGTCCGGCCCGTGTTCCTCGTAGAGGTGCGCGATCACCTCCGTGTCGGCGGCGCTCTTGAACCGGTGGCCGCGCGCCTGCAGGTCGCGGCGCAGCTCTGGGTGGTTGTAGATCTCGCCGTTGAACACCACCACGACGTCTCCGGACTCGTCGGTCATCGGCTGGGAGCCACCCTCCACGTCGATGATCGCCAGCCGCTGTGCGCCCAGGCCCGCGCCGTCCTCGACGTGAACTCCGCGAGAGTCGGGCCCGCGGTGCGTCATCGCCTCGCACATCGCCTCGATCAGCTCGCGGTGGATCGGGCGCCCCGCATCCACGACGCCGGCGATGCCGCACATGCTCAGCTCCCGTCGAGTCTCAGGACCGAGGCCCAGGCGTCGACGGTCCGCTCGAGTCCGTGCTCGCGAGCGACGAAGTCGCGGCAGCGCACGCTCAGCTCGGAACGGTCACCCCGGTCGCGCCACAGCTCGCGCGCCAGCTGCGCCAGCCGGCCGGCATCGCCGCCGGCGAAGCCTCCCAGCCGCTCCCGGGCAATGACGCCGTCCGGGTCGTGGCTGAGCGCCAGTGCCGGGACGCCGCGCGACCACCCCTCGAGGAACACGTTCGGCATGCCCTCGACCTCCGAGGTGTTGACGACCGCGACCGCCTCTCCGATCAGGGGAGCGAGCTGCTCCTGCGGGCGCGCGGGCAGCAGCTCGAAATTGGGAAGCTCCCGCGCACGGCGGCGCACCTCGCCGGCGATGCGCTGTCCCTCGTCTCCGGGCAGGTCCTCGGCGACCATGCGAAACCGCGCCTCCGGAATCGCGCCGGCCAGCTCGAGGTAGGCGAGCGGCCGCTTGAGGCCGGAGAGCCGGCCCATCCACAGAAACGCCTCGGGCTGCACTTCCGGGGCCGGCACGGACGCCGGCGGCGCCACCAGACTGCGGATCAGGACGGGCTCGCGCCCGAAGCGCTCGCGACACAGCCCGACCTGCTCGCCGGTCTGAACGACCACCTCGTCGGCCCAGCGCACCGCGACGTCGAAAAGCCGGGCGATCCAGCGTCGCGGCCCCCAGGTGACGAGGTCGAAGTCCATCAGGCTGGCGCTGGCGTAGACGAAGCGCCGCCGCCGCAGCCCCGCGGCCACCGCCACCAGGAACGTGTGGATCCCGGCGGCGCGCTGGACGAGCACGGAGGCGGGCATCCTGGCGAGCAGGACAACGGTCTGGATCCAGTAGTCGATGGTCCGAAGCACCGGCACGCCGATTCGGGGCGTGCGCTGGGCGATCACCTCGACGCCATGGACCCGCCTCGGGAGAGCCCGTCCGTCGGCGAAGGCGACGATCCCCACCCTGTGGCCGCGCTCGACGAGGGCTCGCGCCAGCATCAGCACCTGGGTCTCGGCGCCGCCCGTGACCGCCGCGTCTCCCCGCAGGAGCGCGGTCGCCGTCGGCATGTAGAAGACCGCCTTCGGTCGCGTGGGGGCCTTCGGCATGTCCGTCCGAAGATATCCTTCGGCCGCTCTCATGGGAACAGTCGCTGCTTCGGTCGAACCGCGCGGTTTCGCCTTCGGGGAGAAGGTGGCCACGCCCGACTTCGTGTTCGACCTCTACCGGCGACGCGGCTTCTTACTCACGCGACTGGCGACCAGCCAGTCCGGCTGCAACGAGTTCGTGTTCCGGCGGGACGAGCCGCGATGAGGATTCTCGTCACGGGCGGCGGCGGCTTCATCGGCTCGCACCTCGCGGCTCGGCTGGTCGCGCTCGGCCACGAGGTGCGGATCCTCGACAACTTCTCCACCGGGCAGCGCTCCAACGTGCCGGCGCTGGGCGAGGACGTCGAGATCGTCGAGGGTGACATCCGTAGCTACGAGCGCGCGCACACGGCCGTGCGGGGGTGCGAGATCGTGTTCCACCAGGCGGCGCTGCCCTCGGTCCCGCGCTCGATCGCCGACCCCCTGACGAGCAACGCCGCCACGGTCACCGGGACCCTGAACCTTCTCCTGGCCGCCCGCGACGACGGCGTCCGGCGAGTGGTGCTCGGGTCCTCATCCTCTGTGTACGGCGCCGCCGACGACGGCCCGCGCCACGAGGCGCTGGCTCCGCTGCCGATCTCGCCCTACGCGGTGGCCAAGCTCGCCTGCGAGGGCTACGCCCGCTCGTTCCACGAGATCTACGGGCTGCAGACCATCTCCCTGCGCTACTTCAACGTCTTCGGCCCGCGGCAGAGCCGCCATTCCCAGTACGCGGCCGTGGTGCCTCGTTTCATCTCCGGCCTGCTCTCCGGCCGGCCCCCGACGATCTTCGGTGACGGAGAGCAGTCGCGCGACTTCACCTACGTCGACAACGTGATCGACGCCAACCTCCTGGCCGCGGAGACGGCCACGGCCACCGGCCAGATCTACAACGTGGCCGGTGGCGAGGGGATCAGCGTCAACCGGCTGTTCGCGGAGCTGCGCGACCTGGTGGGCCGGGACGTGGAGCCGGTGTACGTGGATGCTCGCCCTGGCGAGATCCGCCACTCTCACGCGGACCTGTCGCTGGCGCGGCGAGAGCTGGGATACGAGCCCCGGGTCGGTCTGCGCGACGGCCTGCGCTTCACGCTCTCCCACTACCGGGAGGACGCCGACCTCGAGCTTCCGGACAGCTCGGAGTACAGCGCCAGCCACTGATCGCGCACGGCGGGCCAGGTGAACCGGCTGCACTCGGCCCGCGCGTTGCTCGCCATCTCGGCGGCCTCGTCCGGCGAGCGGATCAGCCTCAGCGCGCCTGCCGCCAGCGCGGCGTCATCTCCCTCCGGCGTGAGCAGCCCGGTCTCCCCGGAGCGCACCAGCTCGGGGACTCCCGCGCTCTCGGTCGCGACCACCGGCAGCCCCGCGGCGAACGCCTCGAGGATCGACACCGGAACGTTGTCGCGCTCGTTGGAGGCGTGCAGGAAGAGATCGGCGGAGTCATAGAGGGCGGCCATACCCTCGGGCGGGACCCAGCCGAGGAACCGCGTGTTTCGCAGTCCCAGCCGGCGGGCCTGCCGCTCGAGCTCCGGGCGCTGGATCCCGTCGCCGGCCACGATCAGGGTCGCGTCGTCCACCTCGCGCTGCACCTGCGCGAAGGCACGCAGCACGCAGGCTCCGTCGGTGATCGGGCTCAGCTGCCGGTTGAAGAGCACGACCGGGCGCAGCGGCCGGCGCTCGCGAAACGGGAAGTCATCCGGGTCGATGACGTTGACGATCACCCGCGCGCCCAGCCCGTGGCGCGCGAACTGCTCCGCGAGGTAGCGGGACGGAACGACGATCGCGTCGGCCAGTCGCATCGTGCGGCCCGCCGTGCGGCGCCAGGCCCGCAGGTGGCTGTCGGCCTCGCCGGCGTGGTAGTGCAGGACAACCCGCTTGCCGAAGGCGCGCGCGATCAGAATGGCCGGGGTCGGGGCGAGCACGAACGACGAGTGCGCCGCCGAGGCAGCCAGCACGACATCGCTACGCGGCACCTGCGCGAGCAGCCGCGCGACGTAGGCGATCGAGGTCACGATCGTGCGCACGTACTTGATGTCCTGGAGGCGTCTGAGTGGACCGGGCAGGCGCGGGTTGATCGGGAGGAAGGACACCTCCACTGAAGGCTCGTCGCTCAGATGGCGAGCCACGGAGGCCGCCTGCACCGACTGGCCGCCGATGATGTCCAGGGACGCTGCGACGAGGAGGACGCGCACGGGCGCAACGCTATCCGCGCGTTATCTTCACCGTCCGATGGCGCGCCTGCGACGCATGGGGATGGCGGAGCTGGCCGAGCGAACCCGCCAGGAGGCGCGCAAGCGGCTCGATCGCGCGGGCCTGGCCGGACGCGGCACCGGACTGCACGAGCCCGCGGGCCCGGGCCCCGACCCGGACCGGTTCTTCGCCGGGGCGACCGCGGAGTCCGCGGCGCTCCTGCGCCGGCGCCTGCCCGAGGCGGCGGCGGAGATCGTGGAGCGGGCCGACAGGATCCGGGCCGGGAAGTTCGACCTGCTCGGCTATCGCGCGCTGTCCTTCGGCGATCCGGTCGACTGGCATCTCGACCCGGTCAGCGGCGTGCGGGCGCCGTCGCTTCACTGGAGCCGCCTCGACTCGCTGGACCGCGACCAGGTCGGCGACAGCAAGGTCGTCTGGGAGCTCAACCGCCACCAGTGGCTGGTCACGCTCGGCCAGGCCTATAGCCTGACGGGCGACGAGGCCTACGCCGAGGCGTTCGCCGGCCACGTCCGGCGGTGGCTCGAGGCCAATCCACCCGGTCGTGGGATCAACTGGGCGAGCAGCCTGGAGGCGGCGCTGCGCCTGATCTCCTGGCTGTGGGCGCTGGCCCTGTTCGGGAGTGCACCGGCGGCGGACGACGTGGCCGAGGAGATGCGCGACGGCGTCGTGCGGCACGCCCTTCGCGTGGAACGCCACCTCTCGCACCACTTCGCCCCCAACACGCACCTCACGGGCGAGGCGCTGGGGCTGCTGTACGCGGGGCTGGCGCTCCCCGAGGCGCGACACGCCGAGCGCTGGCGGGAGCGCGGTAGGAGCATCCTGATCGAGCAGACCGCGCGCCAGATCAGGGCGGACGGGGTCCATTTTGAGCAGGCCACCTGCTACGCGCGCTACACGGCCGAGATCCTCCTGCACGCGCTCATCCTCGGCGCCCGCAACGGAGTGGGCTTCCCGGACCCGGTGTCCGAGCGCCTCCAGGCCCTGCTGGACTTCCTGCTCTGGACGCGGCGGCCCGACGGCTCGATGCCGGCGATCGGAGACGCCGACGGCGGGTGGCTCCTGCCCCTTCACCCGCGGGCCCCGGACGAGCTGCGCGGCGTCTTCTCGACGGCGGCGGCCTGGTTCGGGCGGGCGGACTACGCGTGGGCGGCGGGCGCGACGCCGGCACCGGAGACCCTGTGGCTGCTCGGCCCGAGTGGCTGGGAGGTCTTCGACGCCATCGGGGCCGCGCCGCCGGCCGGCCCCGCCTCGCGCCTGTTCGCCGACGGCGGCTACGCGGTGCTGGGAGAGGGCTGGTCGAGCGAGAGTCATCAGATGATCCTTGCCGTCGGCCCGCTCGGCCTGTCGGGGCACGGTCATGCCGACCTGCTTAGCGTCCAGGTCGCCGTCTTCGGCGAGCCGTTGATCGTCGACCCGGGCACGTACGCCTACGCCGCCGAGCCCGGCTGGCGAGACCACTTCCGCGGCACGGCGGCGCACAGCACCGTGACCGTCGACGATCGCGACCAGGCGGGGCCCGTCGACCTGTTCAAGTGGCGCACACGCCCGCGGAGCCGCGTGCTGCGGTGGGAGCCGGCGGAGACATCCGTCCTGGCCGACGCGGAGCACCACGCCTACGACGGAGTGGTGCACCGCCGCGCGGTGACGTTCGACCAGCGCCTGTGGATCGTGGCCGACGACCTGACGGGCGCCGGGAAGCACGCGATCGCGCTGCGCTTCCAGCTCGCCCCGCGGGACGTGACGCAGGGCGGGGACTGGGTCCGGGTGCGGGGCGCCGCGGGGCGCGGGCTGCTGATCCGCGCCTTTGCTCCGGTCCCGCTCACCGCGGAGCTGCTGGAGGGCTGGGTCTCGCCGGACTACGGCGTGCGCCGGCCCGCGCCGTTGCTCGCGTACTCGGCCACCGCGCCACTGCCGTTGCGGATCCTCACCCTGCTGCTGCCGGTGGTCGACATCACGACGGCGCCCCCGGACGCGCGAGCACTGCTCGACGAGGCCGGCGCCCTGTGCGGCGTTCGCCTCGAGCCCGGCGGCGACGAGGTCCGGCTGGACGGGTGATCTGCGAGGCTGGCGCCACGTGTGCGGCATCGTCGGCATCGCCCGCCGGGACCCGCGGGCCGAGGTCGATCCGGCTCGCCTGACGCGCATGCGCGACGTCCTGCGCCATCGCGGGCCCGACGGGGAGGGACTGTGGATCGACGGCCCCATCGGCCTGGGCCACCGGCGGCTGGCCATCGTCGACATTCCGGGCGGGGCGCAGCCGATGGCCAACGAGGACGGGACGGTGTGGATCGTCTTCAACGGCGAGATCTACAACCACGCCGCCCTGCGCCCCGAGCTGCAGGCGCAGGGGCACCGCTACCGCACGCACTGCGACACCGAGACGATCCTGCACCTCTACGAGGAGGAGGGCGAGGGCTGCGTCGAGCGCTTGGACGGCATGTTCGCCTTCGCCCTCTGGGACGCGACGCGGCGCCGGCTGCTGCTCGCCCGCGACCGGCTGGGCATCAAGCCCCTGTACTTCGCCCAGACCGCGGACGAGCTGTGCTTCGCCTCGGAGATCAAGCCGCTGATCGGCCCGGACGGCATCACCCCCGCGCTCAACCGGGCGATCCTTCCGGAGTACCTCGCCACGCGCTTCGTCTCGGGCGAGGAGACCTTCTTCGAGGGCGTGCGCAAGCTGCTGCCGGGGCACACGCTGAGCTGGTCGGCGGGCGAGCCGCCGCGCATCCGGCGCTACTGGGATGTCCCCGCGTCGGCGGCCGGGAACGGCGAGACGCTCGGGCAGGGGGCGCGGGAGGTCCGGGCCGGGCTCGAGGCCGCCGTTCGCAGCCATCTGATGAGCGACGTCCCGGTCGGCGCGTTTCTCTCGGGCGGGCTGGACTCGAGCGCGATCGCCGCCCTGATGGCGCGAGAGACGGACGATCCCATCCACACGTTCGCCGTCGGGCTCGACGAGCCCGACGCCAACGAGCTCGGCTACGCGCGGCGGGTCGCCCGGGCGATCGGGGCGAGCCACCGCGATGTCACCGTGACCCGCCGCGCCTTCTTCGACGAGCTCCCGGGACTCGTGTGGCACGAGGACGAGCCCATCGCCTTCCCGTCCAGCGTCCTGCTCTACTTCGTCGCCCGGCTGGCGGCGCAGGACGTCAAGGTGGTCCTGACCGGAGAGGGCGCCGACGAGCTCTTCCTGGGCTACAACTGGTACCGGGTGACGGGCTGGAACGAGCGATACGGCCGCCTCTACCGACGGCTCACGCCCCGGTCCGCACGGCGCGGCGTCCGGCGGTCGGTCGAGCGCCTGCCCTGGTCGGTCCGGCGCTATGCGGGGCGCTCGTTCCTCGCCCTGGAACCGGGGGTGCGCGCGTCCTACTGCGACGCGTTCGCCGCCTTCCCCGAAACGCTCGCGCGCCTGGTCATGCCCGGCTCCGAGGCCCGCAACGGCCGTGATCCGCACGCCGTGTGGCTGCGCGCGCACGCCGCGGGCGCCGGCGGCACCCTGGAGCGCATGGGCCGCGCCGATCTCCAGACCTTCGTGGTCGAGCTCCTGATGAAGCAGGACCAGATGAGCATGGCGGCGTCGGTCGAGAGCCGGGTGCCCTATCTCGACCGCGCGCTGGTGGAGCGGGTCAGCGCGATGCCCGCCGGCCTCAAGGTGCGTGGCCTGCGGACGAAGGCGGTCCTGCGCGAGGCGGTCGCGGACCTGGTGCCGAGCGAGGTCCTGACCCGCCGCAAGATGGGGTTCCCGGTGCCGGTGGGCCGCTGGCTTCGCGGACCGTCGTGGCCGGTCGTGGAGGAGCTCGTCCTCTCCTCGCGGACGCTGGAGCGCGGGCTGTTCGACCCCGCCGGAGTGCGCGCCCTCGCCGAAGACCATCGCCGCGGATCCGGGCGCCACGGCGAGCGTCTCTGGCTGCTCGCCAACCTCGAGCTCTGGCACCGCGTCTTCATCGACGGCGAGGGACGAGCGGCGCAGATCGGGATGGCCTAGGGGTGCGGATCCTCTGGGTGAAGGTGGGTGGCCTGTGGCCCCTCACCACGGGCGGGCGGCTGCGCAGCTTCCACACGATCCGCGAGCTGTCCCGTCAGCACGCGGTCACGGTCCTCACCACGCATGGACCGGACGAGGATCCCGGCGAGACGCGCGCGAACCTGCCCGATTGCGAGCGCCTCGACTCGGTGCGCCATGCGCCGCCGAAGCGCGGCGGCGCGGGGTTCGGGCGTGCGGTCGTGCGATCGTGGCTCTCGCCCCTGCCGGTCGACCTGCGGAAATGGCGAGTCCCGGCGCTGCGCGACGGCGTCTCGACGAGCCTGGCGGCAGAGCCCTTCGACCTGTGCGTGGCTGACTTCCTCTCCGCGACGCCCAACCTGCCCGCTCCGTACCCCGTCCCGGTCGCTCTCTTCGAACACAACGTCGAGCACATGATCTGGCGCCGTCTCGCGCACACCGTCCCGGCCTGGCAGCGGCCGCCGGTCGAGCTGGAGTGGCGCAAGGTCCGCCGGGCCGAGGCGCGAGCCGTGGCGCGGGCGACGCTGACCATCGCGGTCTCCGAGGACGATCGCGCCCGGCTGGCCTCGGTGGCCCCCGGCGCTCCGGTCCGCTCGGTTGCGACCGGGGTCGACACGGAGTACTTCACGGCGTCCCGCGAGCCCGAGGGGTCCCCGCACCTGGCGTTCGTCGGAACCATGGACTGGTATCCGAACGAGGACGCGGTTGCGCACTTCCTCGACGCGGTGTGGCCCGAGATCCGCCGTGAGGTGCCGGAGGCGACGTTCGCGATCGTCGGGCGCAACCCCTCGGAGCGCCTGCGCAGCGAGGCGGCGCGGGCCGGAGTCGAGGTCACCGGCACGGTCGACGACGTCCGCCCGCACCTGGCGCGGGCGGCGGTGGTCGTCGTGCCGCTTCGGGTGGGCGGTGGGACGCGCCTGAAGATCCTCGAGGCGCTGGCGATGGCCAAGCCCGTGGTGTCGACGACGATCGGCGCGGAGGGCCTCCCCCTGACCCCGGGAACGCACTTCCTCCAGGCCGACGCCCCCTCCGACTTCGCCGCGGCGGTCGTCGGGCTTCTGCGCGACGCACCCCGCCGGCGCGAGCTCGGCGAGGCGGGCCGGCGCCTGGTCGAGGAGCGCCACGGATGGCCCGGGGTGGCGCGGGAGTTCGAGGCCCGGTGCGCCGAGGCGATCTCGCTGGGATAGGCTCGTTCGATGAGCCAGCGGGTGGCGGTGAGCGTCCTGGTGCCTGTCCGCAACGAGGCGCCACACATTCGGGAGACGCTGGAGGCGATGCGCCGGCAGACCCCGGGCCTCCAGGTCGAGATCCTGCTCCTCCACGGAGATTCGACCGACTCGACCGGCGAAGAGCTGACCCGCGTGGCCGCCGCGGACTCGCGCTTTCGCGTGATCGAGGCGGCGGGAACGAGCGTTCAGCAGAGGCTGAACCTGGGCCTGCGGATCGCGCGCGGGCAGCTGGTGGCGCGCATGGATGCCCACGCCCTCTTCCCGCCCGATTACCTCGCGCACGGCGCCGCTCGCCTGGCCCAGGGGGACGTCGCGTCCGTCTGCGGTCCCCAGATCGCCCACGGCAGCGGCCCATGGTCGCGACGCATCTCCCTGGCCTTCCGATCGGCCCTGGGCCGTGGCGGAGCGAAGTTCCGCCACACCAGCGCGGCCGAGATCGAGCTCGACAGCGGCTACTGCGGGATCTGGCCGCGCTCGCTTCTGCTCGAGCACGGGGGGTGGAACGAGTCCATGAGCACCGAGGACATCGAGCTGGCGGCGCGGATACGGCGGGCGGGCGGGCGGATCGTCTGCCTCCCCTCGATGGCGGCGCTCTACCTCCCGCGGGAGACCCTGGGCGAGCTGGCGGCCCAGTATTGGCGCTACGGCTACCACCGCGTGCGCACGGCCCGCGTCCACCCCGAGGCCCTGCGGCCATCGCACGTCCTGCCGCCGGCCCTCGTCCTGACGGCCGTCGCCGCCGCCATCGCTCCACGGCCGGTGGCCCGGCCGGCCCGGGGCGGCCTCGGCCTCTACGCCGTCACGCTGGCCGCCGAGAGCGCCCGGCTGGGCCGCGCCGGTTCCCCGGGGGACGCCCGAGGCCTCCCGCTCGTCTTCGCCACCATGCACGCCGCCTGGGGCACGGCCTTCCTCGCCGCGAGCCTGCGACACGGCCCGCCGGTGGCCGCCCTGCGCCGGTTGTTGACCCGCCGTCACGAGCGCGCCGGGGAACAGGCGACCGTATCTCCCAGCGGTCCACCTCCACCCGGCGAAATCGCGGCACTCCCGGTACGGGGCGAAGCCGCTCAGCAGCCGGCGTCTCAGCTCAGCGGCTGAAGCCTGGTCCGCACGACCCGTGCCAGCTTGCGCCGCAGCCGCGTGTACTGACGCTGCTGCTCGGGCGTGCGCTTATGGCCCTTGTGGGCAAGGTTGACCCGCTCCAGCGGGTCGGTCTTGAGGTCGTACATCTCCCACTGGGCGGGCACCTTGCCGTTGACGTCGTAGTAGCGCGCGAGCTTGTAGCGGCGCTCGCGGATGCTGACGATGTGGTTCGGCGGCGCCGGATACGGGCCGCGCGACTGCCCGGACTGCCAGTCGTCGTAGGTGAACACGCTGTAGTCCTGCGGCGCCTTGGACGAGCGGCCCGTGACCAGTCCGGAGTAGTCCCGGCCCTGCCAGTCGGCGCGGGCGCTGGACGGCGCCTCGACGAGGCTCGCCAGGGTGGGCAGGAAGTCGACGTGCGAGACGAGCGCGCCGCTCCTTCGCCGCTTGGGGAACAGGCGCGGGTTCGAGTAGACGAGCGGGACGCGGATCGACTCCTCGTAGAAGTTGAAGTTCTTCTGCCGCAGCCCGCCGTGGGCCGTGCCCATCTCACCGTGATCGGCGGTGGCGATGACCAGCGTGTTCTGGAGCAGGCCCGTTCGCTCCAGCGTGTCCAGGAGCTGCATCAGGTAGGCATCCGAGGACTTGATCAGGTTGCCGTAGAAGTTCAGGTAGTTGCGCTTCATCTGCTGCGTGGGGATCGGCCCGGAGAGGTTGAAGAGCTTCAGGAACTCCCGCTGCACGGTCGGCTTCGTCGACAGGTCCTCGCCCGCGGTCGCCGGCACCCCCACCTCGCCCTCCAGCCATGAATCGTCGTATCCGCCGCTCGTGTAGGTCTTCGGGTAGAGGAGCACGTCGTGGGGGTTGACGAGCGACACGACCATGAAGAACGGCTGGCTCTGGGCCGCGGCCCCGCTGAGGTATTGCACCGCGCCCTCGGTGCCCGCATCCGGTGTCCCCTGCGAGGTCATGAAGCGGCCGTCGTTGTCGTAGATCCCCCCGCCCTCCTCCGGGATCGACTGGTTGGCGCCGGCATCCGGGGGGTTCCAGCGCGTGAACCCGTACTGGTTGACGTCCGAGGGAACCCAGGTCGAGCCGTTCGCCGGCTTGTTGCAGTGGAACTTCCCCTTGTAGACCGGCGTGTAGCCGGCCGCCGCCACGACGCTGGCGAGGTTGGCGAAGCTGGTCGCGAGCTCCACCTGCGGGTACTGGGGAGCGGGCATGTCGGTCTCGAGCGTGTATTTGACGCCGTGCTGGGCCGGGAAGTAGCCGGACATGAGCGTCGAGCGCGCCGGCGAGCACATGCAGGCGTTGGTGCAGGCCTCGCTGAACGTCAGGCCGTGACGCTGCAGGCGCGAGTAGCCGGGGAGGTTGCGGGCCGCCCATCCCGGCGGGAAGTGCTGGATCGCGCGCTGCTGGTCGGTCAGGAAGAGGAGCACGTTCATCCCCGCGACCCGGCGGATGCCCGCCGAACGCGGTCGCGCGCCCGCCGCGGCGACATGCCGGCCCAGGAGGAGGCCGGGAGCGGCGGCAGCGGCGCCCTTGAGCAGCTCGGAGCGGGTGATTCCGTGTTCGGTTCGGCTCATCTCAACCTCCGGCGTCGTCGCGCAGGGTCGTGCGGCGGAAGACGGCGACGGCATTGCTCTTGAAGGCCGCGACGTAGACGTTGCGGCCGTTGGGACCGACGGCCGCCGAGCTCGCGCCGAGAAGTCCGCGCGCGCGGGCGCAGTTCGGAGTGCTCTTGACGATCAGGCACCCGGCGCTTCGCGGCTTCTGCATCAGCGAGCCCGTGTTCGTCTCGCGGTCCAGCACGTCCACGGCGCCCGAGCCGAACGCGGTCACGTAGACGGTGGCGCCATCGCGCGAGGCGGCGATGCCCTCGGGCGCGCTGAGCGCCCGGCCGAGGGAGCAGCCGACCGCGAGCAGGTAGATCAGGCACCCCGAGGTGCCCGTCTTCTGCGTCAGCTCACCGGTGCCCGCGGCTCGGGAGAACGAGGTCACGCTGTTGCTCATGAGCGACGTGACGTATACGTCGCCGTCGTCGGGGCCCATTGCCACCGCGTTGGCGCCGGCGAGTTGCGTGCCGGTCGCACAGCCGGCGAGCTGACCGTTGGTGATGCACCCCGTCCCGTCGCTCGCCTGGGTCAGCGCGCCGGTGGAGGTATCGCGAGCCAGCACGTCGAGTGCATTGCTGGTCGCACTGGCGACGTACACGTTGTGCCCGTCCGCGCTGACCGCCATGCCCTCCGGAGAGCCGAGCGCCAGGCCGGTGGCGCAGCCGCTGGTCGGAGCGCCGGTGAGGCAGCCGGAGGTGTCAGCCGGCTGTGTGAGCGCGCCGGTTGACGCGTCGCGGTTCAGGACGACGATGGCGTTCCCGAGGAACGAGCCGACATAGACGTTGGTGCCACCGGGGCTCACGGCGACCACGTCCGGGCCGTCGATGGCCCGGCCCGCGGTGCAGCCCGGGAGCGCCCTTCCGGCGAGGCAGGCGCTTCCGTCCACCGCCTGGGTGAGCGCGCCGGTCGACGGGTTGCGGCGGAAGGTCTCAATCGAGTCGCTGGTGAGGGAGGTCGCGTAGACGTTCTTCCCGTCCGCGCTGACCGCGACCGAGTTGGGCCCATCCAGCGCCAGCGCCCTCGCGCAACCCCCCGCTCCCCTGGCCGCGATGCACCCCGCGCTCCCCGACCGCTGGGTCAGCGCGCCGGTGCGGGCGTTGCGCCTGAAGACCGCGATCGCGTCGCTGTTCGACGCGGCCACGTAGACGTTGCGGCCGTCACGGCTGACCGCGACGGCGTTCGAGCCGAGAAAGGGAGCGGGCCCGCTCAGGGCGCGCGCCCGCGTGCAGCCGCGCGCCGGCTTGGAGCGGTCGACGAGGCATCCGGCCGCCCCCCGAAGCTGCGCGAGCCGGCCGATGGCGACCACGGGCGGCCGGGCGGAGTCCGGGCCGGACCCCGCAAGCGCGGCCCCCGGCGTGACGGCCGCCCCGAGGCTGGCTGCCGCGCACAGGATGGGAACGACACGACGGGGATGGACTACGAGGCGGGTCATCAAGCGACCGCGGGGCGACTCTACTCCGAATTTTCCGCGCGAAGAAGAAGGCCCTGGTGTCCCGCCCCCACGTGAGGTAGGCTCGCACCGGAAACAGGGCCATGAGGCGCAGACGACGGAGCGAACGCCGACCTCACACCCGCGCCTGGTGCGCGGCCGCTCTGGCGCTCGCGATCTGCACCATCTCGCCGGCGAGCGCGGTTCAGGCGCGCAGCGACGCGAACTGGCGCGCCGTGCTGATCGAGGGCCATGGATCATGGTGGGAGGTGGACGGCAGCGTCTGCAGCCTCTACCAGTACGCCAGGGTCAGGGGCAGCAAGCGCTACGACGGGCGCCTCGTGAAGAACACGTACTACGTGAACCCCTTCACGAACCAGTGCTACCTCGGCAACGGCGGCATCCAGAACACGACCGCGGTCTGGGCCGTCCGGCACCGCGTGCTCAAGAACTACTTCGTCCTCACCGGGTACCTGCGCGAGTACGACCAGCGACTGATCTCCTACAGCTCCGCGCACGACCGCCTGCTGATCGCTCGGGGGTCGAGGCGGCTGTACTGGTGGGGCTGCGAGTCGATCTACAACCCGTTCGACTGCCCCTAGCCGGACCCGAATCTCGAAGGGATCAGCCGAGGACCCCCTGGAGTGGACCGGGGAGGGCGCCCTTGATGCGCGCCTGGATCTCGTCGATCGCCGCTTGGACGAGTGCATCGCGAAGGGTCGACTCGAGTGACTGGCGATCATTGAGGTTCGCGAGGACCGTGTTCACGTCGATCTTGTCGAGCGACGCGGCGCAGCAGGTCGTCGGTCGGGAGCAGGCCGTCGACCACGCTGTCGGGGATCAGGCCGACGAGGCTCTTTGGGATGCCGAGCTGGTCGGCGACCGACGGCAGGAGGGCCGACGTCTTGGGCAGCTGCCCGGTCCTGTCGAGGCGGTCGATGCCGCTGCGCAGGCCGGCCTTGAGCGCCAGCGCGAGGCCGCGCTCGTCCGTGCCGGTCTCGCGTGCGAGCTTTGCGCGGTCCCTCTGGGACGGCAGCGCGAGCAGGAGCCGTTCGCGGCTCACGCCCAGCTTGCAGGCGGCTCGTCGACGCCGGTGAGGACGATGGTCTCCGCCAGCCCCTCGAGGTCGTCCTTGCTCTGGTTCGTCCGGGGCCGGTCCCGGCAGGGATCGGCCGGGCGCTGGGGGACGAAGTCGGCGCCGCCGCTGGCCAGCTGGACTGCCGAACAGCCCCGCGCTGAGGACGAGCGCGGCGGCGATGAGGGCCAGGCCGCGGAGAGTTCATGGCCGGGACGCCTTCCCGCGCAGGAACAGGGCGGGGAGGATGGCGAGGAGCGCGAGCGCGGCGGCGGCCAGGAACGCGTCGCGGAAGGCGTGGGTCGCCGCTCGCTCGAGCTGGTCGTCGAGGCGTCCCTCGAGCGCCTGGGCCTGCACGGTCTGGTCCTTCGGCAGCTGGGCTCTCTCGAACGCGATGGCGAGATCGGGTACGCGGCCCCTCTCCGCGACAAGCTGCTCGCCGAGGCCGTCGGCGAGCTTGAGCTTGCTCGTCGCCGGCAGGTCCGAGTCGAGCACCTGCGCGGCGATCGCCTCCTGCGCGGGGCGCTGCGCGTCCCTGAGGTCGGAGGTGAAGATCGGCGTGAGGATCACGAGGCCCACCACGATCCCGCCGTGACGCGCCGCGATCGTCCAGCCGCCGTGGATCGCCCGGGGCACGCGGTCCCGGAGCGCGGACTGGGTCAGCGAGTCGACGGTCAGCCCGAGGCCGAGGCCGACGAGGACCTGCGCCGGAATCGTCCACAGCGGGATTCGCATCCGGCAGCAGGCCGAGGCAGGCGAGCCCCCCGCCCACGAGGACCGAGCCGGCGATCGCCTCCGCCCGCAGCCCGGCCTTCAGCGCATGGCCGAGCGGGCCGGCGGCCACGGCGGCGACCGGGATCGCCGTGACCGCCACGGCGGCGAGCGCCGGCGAGCGGCGCCAGCCCTCGACGATCAGCAGGACGAGGAGGAACAACGCCGCGGTCAGCGCGGCCGAGATGATCGCGAGCGCGAGATTCGCCGGGATGTCCGGGCGATCGGACGGGCCGTCCTGTCGCTCGACGCTCGAGCGCAGCCGAAGCGCCACCGGCAGGGCGAGGAGCACGAGCGGCACCTGGATGATGAAGATCGACTGCCAGCTGATCGCCGAGGTCATCAGGCCGCCGACCACCGGCCCGATCGCCGACCCCGCCACGCCGGCCGCGGCCCACCGGGCGGCGCCCCGGCGTTCGTCGTGGGTGGCCGCGACGAGGAGCTCGAGGCAGGAGGCGATCACGAGCGCTCCGCCGACCGCCTGCGCGGCCCGCGCGGCGATGAGCATCTCGAGCGTGCCCGCGAGCGCGCAGCCGGCCGACGCGGTCGCGAACACGACGAGCCCCGCCGCGCCCGCGTAGCCCGCGCCCCCGCGCCGGCAGATCCTCGCCGCGGGCACCGCGGCCAGCGCGAGCACCAGGTTGAAGCCCGTCAGGACCCACGCGACCTGCGACACCTCGGCATCGAGCTCACGCAGGATGCTCGGCAACGCGAGCGTGACGATCGCCGAGTCCGCGAGGACGATCCCCACCGCGAGCGAGAGGAGGGCGACGGCGGCGTTGGTCGCGGGCGGCGCGCTTGGGGTGATCTCGCTCCGGTGAGTGTGGCCCGCGATCGCGGCGATGTTAGCCGGAGCGATACGGTGGTCAGGCGATGCACGCTGACGAGTACCGCCTCCACCAACCCCACTGACTACGGGTTGGTCTGAGGCTGGGGGCAACACCCAGCCGCGAGAGGAGCGAGCGCATGCGTGTGCTCACGTCGGAGGAGACCGCCGGTCGCGGCTTCGTCATCGGCAAGACCCGCGCGTCGCTCGGCGTGATCTACGTCGAGTGGCACGAGGACGACTTGCACATCTGGGTCGGGCCTGTCGGCCTGCATCTGTTCTGGCCGGACCTTTGGAAGTCCCGGCCCGACTGGTGCGCCGACTGGCGTTCCTAGAAGCAGCGTCCCCGAGAACGACGAAAGGCCCGCGGATGCGGGCCTTTCGTCTATAGCGGGGGCGGGATTCGAACCCGCGACCTTCGGGTTATGAGCCCGACGAGCTACCAGACTGCTCCACCCCGCGACGTGGACGAGCGATTTTAGCGGAGTGGGTGCACTCGTCCAAGGGGTCGTGGCATCATGCGGCGCCGTGAGCCCCGCCACCAAGGACGCACCGCGGCAGGACCTCGGCCGGGAGATCGGTCCCGGCGAGGAGATCTGCCACATCGTCGAGATGGACGATCCCGACACCGCGCTGTGCGGCAAGGACGTCAGCGGCTACCCGTGGAATCCGCCCTGGCCCTTCTGCGTGGTCTGCGTGGACCTCGCCGAGGGCCGCGGTCTCATCTCCTAGCCAGTGCGCGCCATGCGCCGCGCCCTTCTCGTCCTCCTTGCGCTCGCCGTCCTCGCGCCGCCATCGGCCAGCGCGGCGAGCTTCCACGTCGTCGACCCGCGCGTGACGCCGCGGACCGCCTACCTGGACGGCCCCGCCGCCGCCATCGCCTTCCACCTGCGGGCGCCGGGCCCGGTCGACCTGCGCGTCGACGTCACACGCCGGACGACGGGCGGAGTCTGGCGGCGCTTCCTTGTCCACCAGGCCACTCCCGGGGTCCGGCGGCGGCTGCATCTCCGCTGGAACGGCCGCGCCGTCACCGGCCGCGACGCCCCAGAGGGCGCCTACGACGTGACGGTCACGCCGCGCGGAGGGACCCCGCACCGCATCGGATCACTGAGGCTGCACGCCCACCGCTACCCGATCGCCGGGCCCCACCACGACCGCGGCGGCATCGGCGCGTTCGGGCAGCCGCGGTCCGGTGGGCGGACGCACGAGGGCTTCGACGTGTGGGCGGCCTGCGGCGTCCCGCTGGTCGCCGCGCGCGGCGGCCGGGTCATCACGAGCTCCTACGACGACGTCCTCTACGGCTGGCACGTGATCATCCGAAACTTCCGAGAGCACCGCGACTACTGGTACGCACACCTCAGGCACCGGCCGCTGGTCCGCCGCGGTCAGGACGTGCGCACCGGCCGGCGCCTCGGCGACGTCGGCGCGACCGGCAACGCGCGGTCCGTCGGCTGCCATCTGCACTTCGAGATCCACCGGCGCGGCACGCCGATCGACCCGGCCCCGTCGCTGCACGCGTGGGACGCCTGGAGCTGAATCGCCGGCGCGCCGCCGCCGGCCGCGGGCTCATCTGACCGCGGCGACCTCCTCGAGGGCCGCAGCCTCATCGGCCGGTGCCGCCGGCCGCGCGAGCAGGTAGATGCTCAGGGCCCCGATCCACAGCAGCGAGATGAAGCCTCCGATGAACGCCACCGGCGTCACGCAGACGATCGCGAACACGATCGCCGTCACCGTGAACGCCCGCGGCAGGCTCCTCGGGCCCCAGGCGCACACCGCGATCGCGCCCAGCAGCACCGCCAGGCCGCCGAAGATCGCGAAGAACCCCGCGCCGTCGAGCGAGTTCATGGTCGCCAGGCTCGTCGCCGTCAGGTTGTCGGCGTCGTCGGCCAGCGCGAAGTGCACCCCGGCCGAGATCATCATGCCGGCCGCCGTGACGGCGAGACCGGTCGTCACCACGGGCAGCCAGGCCGACCGCGTCGCCGCGCCCGAGAGCCGCTCGCGCAGTCCCGCTCCGAACAGCAGCAGCGCGACCCCGCCCAGCGCCAGCATCAGCGCGGCCACCTCCTGCTGGCTGGAGTGGGCGCGGTAGAAGTGGGCGATCTTCAGCGGGCCGTCGCTCGTGTCGGGCGTGTTGCCGCCCAGGCCGAGAATGGCCACGAGGACCAGCACGACGGCGAGCAGTCCGAGCAACGCCGTGTAGCGGCCGGCTCCGGTTTCCTTGGCAGTCACGGGCAACCTCCGGGTTCGGGTGGATGGGGCGCCCGGGCCTCCCTCCGGACAGCGCGACGAAAAATAGGGCGACGACCGGCTGTCAGTCAATCCTGATGCGTGTCAGAACCCGGACCTACTTCTTCAGCCCCGCGATCGTCTCCTCCAGCGCGGCCATCAGGTCGGGAACCGGGCTCGTGTCGTCGGACTTCTCCTCCGGCGCCTCGATCGTGCCGCCCTTCTCCTTCTCGCTGACCACCTTCTGCAGGCGCCGGCGGTAGCGGTCCTTGTACTTCTTCGGGTCCCAGTCGGTGCTCAGCGCCTCGATGACCGACATCGCGCCCTTCATCTGCTTGGGTGTGGGCCTGTGCGTCTTGCCGCTCGCGGCATCGATGCCCTTGGTCGGCCGGACCTCGTCGGCGAAGCGCATCGTCGTCAGCGACAGCGCCTTGCCGCGCACGCGAATGGCCGCCAGGTAGAGCTTGGTCCGCATGACGAAGCGCCCGAGCGCGGCGCTGTCGGTCTTGCCCATCACGTCGACGAGGAGCCGGTAGGCGCGCGCCGTGCCCTCGTTGTCGGCCGCGGGCACGAGGAAGTACGGGTGGTCGAAGTAGATCGGGTCGACGTCGGCGAGGTCGACGAACTGCTCGATGTCGATCGTCCGGCTGCGCTCGGGGTCGGCGGCCGCCAGCTCGTCGTCGGTGAGCACCACCTGCTTGCCCTTGAGGTCGTAGGAGCGGGCGATCTCCTCCCATGGGACCTCCTCATCCTCCTTCGAGCACCAGCGCTGCGTCTCGATCGGCCGGTCGTCCTTCTCGTGCAACTGGCGGAAGTGCAGGTCCTGGTCGCGCACCGCGGTCACGAGCGCGACCGGGACGTTGACCAGCCCGAAGCTCAGCGAGCCGCTCCACAGCGAGCGCGCCGCCATCAGGCCTTCGCCTTCACGGCCGCCTCGAGCGAGGCCATCAGGTCGTCGGGGTCGGGCGAGGGCGCGGGGGCCGGCGGCTCGATCTCCCTGCCCTCCGCCTTGTCGCGGATGACCTTCATCACCGCCCGGCGATGCGTGTCCTTGAACTTCGAGATGTCGAAGTCATCGTGCAGGGAGTCCACGAGCGTGCCCGCCATCTGAACCTCGCGCTTGGACGGCTTCTTCTTCGGCGCCGACAGATCGAGGTCGCGGTCGGTCACCAGCTCCCCCTGGAAGTGCATCGTGTGGAGCAGCAGCAACCCGCCGGCCGGGCGCACGGCGACCATGTACTCGCGGTTGTGGAAGATCCAGCGCCCGATGCCCGCGCGCCCGGCCTGGCGCAGCGCGTCGTGCAGCAGCCGGTAGGCGTCCTGCCCGTCCCCCTTCTCCCCGCCCCGAGGTAGTAGGTGCGATCGAAGAACACCGGGTCGATCTCCTCGGCGCAGACGAACTCGTTGAGCTCGATCACCCTTGAGCGCGGGCCGGCGGCGGCGTTGATCTCGTCCTGGGTGAGGACGACGTACTGGCCGTCGGAGACCTCGAAGCCCTTGACGACCTCTTTGTAGGGGACCTCGCCGTGCTTGGGGCAGATCCGCCGGTGCTCGATGCGCGCGCCGTCGTGCGCGTGGACCTCGTGGAAATGGATGCCGCGGTCCTCGGTCGCGGAGTGGACCTTGACCGGGACGTTGACCTGCCCGAAGGCGATCGTGCCGTTGAAGATCGACTTTGGAGGCACGTCCGCCTGTTACCCGCAGGCTGGGGCGGCAAGCGCGCGGCCGCTCAGGCGCAGCGCAGCAGCGCGCGGCGCGTCAGCGCACCCTGGGCGCCGTCAGCCGGCGCGCTTCGGTCGAGAACGCGGGCAGGTTGATCGAGCCCCAGCCCGAGGCGGCATCGTAGTGGCGGTCGGCCTTGCAGCATCCGAGTTTCTGGCCTCCTCCTGCGTCCTTGGGGAGCATCTCTCCGAAGTCGTTGCTCACCTGCGTGATGTCACGGAACACCTTCGTGCGCGTCGAGGCGCGCGAGGCGAGCTTGTAGATCAGCGGGTTGAGGAAGCCCAGCGGCCGCTGACCCGCCCGCCGCGCCTGCTGGTTGACGATCGCCACGCCGGAGGCGAACAGCGGCGCCGCGGCGCTCGTGCCGCCGACCGACAGCCAGCCCTCGCCCCGGCACGGGACCGAAGTGCAGTAGATGTTGTAGCCCGGCACGATGTCGGCGAGCATCGCGATGTCCGGGACCTCCCGCTGGGTTCCTCCCACATGCAGCCCCCTCTGCCACGACGGCCGGCGGAAGAGCAGGGAGAACCCGCCGCTGCCGCCGCCGAAGACGAGCGGCGGGTCGTGCCACACGATCTCGTCGGTGATCTCGTTGCCGGAGTTCAGGACGAGGTTCGTCCCGCCCACGCCGGTGACGTGGGGCGAGACCGCCGGATGGTTGACGGACAGCAGCGCGAGCGCGCTCGAGTTGTCGTCCAGCGAGCAGCCGCTGGAGCCGGTGTCGCCCGCCGAGGCGACGTTGCTGACGCCCGCCGCGGCGGCGGCGGTGAACGCCTGCTCGAACAGGCGCGGCGCGTCGCGCTGGGTGGCGTAGAAGTCGGGTTCGCACTGGCCCAGCGAGGCCGAGATGACTGAGACCCGGCGGCGCTTGGGCACGGCGAGGGCGCGCTCGTAGCCCTGGATCAGCGTGGCGTTGGTGCCGGCGGTCTCGTAGACCTGGATCTCGGTCACGCCGGGCGCCGCCGCGGTGATCACCTGGAGGTCGAGCTCGGTCTCGTCGCCCGGAGTTAGGTTCTTCTTGATCCCCACGCGCGTGATCGGCGTCGGCGGCACCCGCCTGCCGAAGCAGCGGCCGAACGTCTCGATGTCCGAGCGCCTGAACCCGTCGGTCTCCATCACGGCGATCCGCTGGCCCTGGCCCTGGAACCCGCGGGCGTGCAGGGTGTCGTAGCCGTAGGCGTCGAGGTACTCGTTGGGCGTGTAGCCCGGGACCGGGATCCGGCCCACATGGATTCCCGCGGCGCGGCCCGCGGCGCAGCCCGCCGGCGTCCCGGTGTTCGCGCGGATCGAGCTGCCCAGCTGACGCGCGCGCCGGTCGAGCTCCTCCTGCGTCGGGTCGGGGAAGGGGCCGCGGGGCGGGCGCGCGGACTGGACGGTGCGCTCATCGTCGAGGCCGACGAGCTCGGTCACCGCGCCGCGCAGGTCGGCCGGCAGCGCGGGCCGGCCGGTGGGTGCGACGAAGCGGGCGCCGCGGGCCGAGCGGAAGCCCGCGAACCCGGTCGAGAGAAGCCGCCGCGCCCCGGCCACGGTCGTGTCGACCTCCGCCCAGCCGCCGGTGGACCCGATGCGGGCGCGCAGCCCGCGGCGGCGCAGGGCGCGCAGGACGGCCCGCCGCGTGGCGGCGGACGCCCCGAAGCGCCGCGCGATCTGCGGCACGTCGAGGTAGTGGCCGTAGCGGGGCGAACCGGGATCCGAGACCGCGGCCGCGAAGCGCTCCAGGCCGGCGTCGTCCCGGCGCAGGCCCAGCAGGACGGTCAGCGGGTGTGAGGCGCTCGCGGCGCCGACCCGGGTCGCACCCGCGGTGGGCGAGGCGGCCACGGACGTCCCGGCGACGAGGGCGACGGCACAGGCGGCCGCGAGCGCCGTCACGATCAGCTTTCCCTGCCTCACAAGCACGGCGCGCGAGGCTACGCAACAGCGCGGACGCCTCCCGCGGACCGTCAGGCGAGCGCCGGGAGCACCTCGGAGGCGAACGCCTCGTTGGTGGCTTCGACCGTTTGCGGATCGGCATCCAGGGAGCCCGGGACCATCACGATCCGCTCCAGGCCCAGGGAGGCCAGCTCGGACAGGCGCGACGCGACCTCGCCGGCGGGGCCGACCACGGCGAAGCGGTCGATGAACTCGTCCTCCAGCGCGCGGGCGTGCGCGGCGGCCCCCTGGCCGTGGCGCGACTCGTCGTAGTCGGAGGCCAGGCGCGCGATGCCCTCCCGAGTCACGTCCGAGAGCCCGTCGGCCGGCGCGCCTTCGGTGGCGAAGCGAGCGAAGATCGCCGTGCTGCCCCGCACCAGGTCCCGCGCGACGGCGCGGTCGTCATGCACGGCGACGTTGAGGTAGGCGCCGAGCGAGGGCGAGCGCTCGCCCGCGGCGGCGCGCGCCGTCTCCACCGCCCAGCGCACGCGGTCGGGCTCGGCGCCCACCGTGAAGTCGATGGCGTCGGCGTGACGGGCCGCCAGCTCGATCACGTGCGGCCCGGTGGCGGCGACGACCACCGGAACCCTCTCCAGCTCCAGGTCGCCGATCCAGCCGATCCCGCCGGCGAGATAGCCCTGGATCTCCTCCAGCGCCCGCTCGAGCTCGGTCGGCGGGACGGGGCGGCGGCCGATCTGCGTCAGGGCCGAGTCCCCGCGGCCGAGGCCCAGCACGGCGCGGCCGCCCGTCTCCGCGTGCAGCGTCGCGGCGGCGGAGGCGGTCACGGCCGGATGGCGCGTGGCGGGATTGGTCACCCCGGGCCCCAGGCGCAGCGTCCGGGTGGCGGCGCCGGCCAGTGCCAGCTCGACCCACACGTCGGCGTTGAGGTTCTGGCTGTCGGCGACGTGGAGCCCCGTGAACCCCCACTCCTCCGCCCGCCGGGCCAGCTCCGCGACCCGGTGGGGGAACGAGAAGGCGTGCAGCCAGACCTCCATGGCCGCCGAGCCTAACTAGCATCGACCCGTCGCATGGCCCGCTGCTTCGTCACCCGCCGCCTTCCCGGCGATGCGCTGGACCGGCTCGCCGCCACGCACGAGGTCGACGTGTGGCCCGAGCGCCTGCCGCCGGCGCCCGAGGCGCTGCGCGAGCGCGCCTCACGCGCCGAGGGACTGCTCTGCCTGCTCACCGACCGCGTCGACGACGCCCTGCTGGACGCCTGCCCCGACCTGCGCGTCATCTCCAACCTCGCGGTCGGCGCCGACAACATCGACGTGGCGGCGACCTCGGCCCGCGGGATCCCCGTCGGCTACACGCCGGGCGTGCTCACCGAGACCACGGCCGACCTGGCGCTGGCGCTCATGCTCGCCGCGGCCCGGCGCCTGCCGGAGGGCATGGCGGCCGTGCGCGACGGCGAATGGATCACCTGGGAGCCGGGCTGGCTGCTGGGCCGCGACGTCCACGGCGCCACGCTGGCGATCGTCGGCCCCGGGCGGATCGGTCAGGCCACCGCCCGGCGCGCGGAGGGCTTCGGGATGGATGTGCGGTTCGTGGGCCGCGCGGACCCGCTCGAGGAGGCGCTGGCGGAGGCCGACTTCGTCAGCCTGCACGTGCCCATGAGCGAGGCGACCCGGGGGATGGTCGACGCCGCCTTCCTGGGCGCGATGAAGCCCACGGCCTTCCTCGTCAACACGGCGCGCGGAGGGCTGGTCGACCAGGACGCGCTGGCGCGGGCCCTGGCGGAGAGCACCATCGCCGGCGCGGCGCTCGACGTCACCGATCCCGAGCCGCTGCCGCCCGACCATCCGCTGCTGGACGCGCCGAACCTGATCGTCCTGCCCCACGTCGGCTCCGCCACCCACGCCACGCGGGAGCGCATGGCCGACCTGGCGGTGGACAACCTGCTCGCCGGCCTGGCCGGCGAGCCGCTTCCCCACGAGTTCCCGAGGCCGTAGGCGAGCCGCTCAGGCGACGGCGGCGTGCGAGGCGTCGGAGAACTCGCGCAGCTCTCCGGTCACGACGAACGCGGCCTGCTCGGCCACGTCGACGGCGTTGTCGCCGATGCGCTCCACGGCGCGCGCGGTGAGCGCGATCTGCGCCAGTCCCTCCCGCAGTTCCGTGTCGCGCCCCAGCTCGACCGCCATGCGGAAGCAGCGACGGTTGCGCTCGTTGATCGCCGTGTCGTCGGCGCGCACGGAGCGCGACAGCTCGACGTCGCGCAGCGCGAAGGCATCACCGGCCTTGACGATCTCGCCGCGCGCCAGCTCGGTCATCTCGCGCAGGCAGCCCATCAGTTCGCCGTCGATGTCCGGGCACTCGGACAGGGTCCGGGCCAGGCGCGCGACCTTCACGCACTGGTCGCCGATGCGCTCCACGTGCTGGCAGACCTGCATCAGCGCGACGACCAGGCGCAGGTCGGCCGCCACCGGCGTCTGGCGGGCGATGAAGCACAGCAGCTCGCCATGGAGCTGGGACGTCTGCGCGTGAAGCTCGGAGTGGCGCTCGATGACGCGGCCGGCCCGGCCGACGTCCCGCTCGTCCACCGCGCGCATGGCCTGGCCGAGCAGGTCTCCCGTGGAGCCCAGGGTGAGCAGCGCCCTCCGCTCCAGTGATTCCAGATCCTCCCGATAGCCCGGTCGCGCCATGCCGTCCCTAATTTCGCCGCGTTGATGCAGAATCCACTTACCCCGGCGGCGGGCGGCTCAACCGTCGCCGACGGGAACGAAGCGGTCGCGCGCATAGTCGCGCAGCCGCAGGACGTCCTCCCGGCGGGTGCGCGCGAGCGGAACGGTGGCCCGGGCCTCGGCCACGAGCATGTCGGTGTCCAATGGCCGGTGCTCCTGGACGGCGCCCAAGGCGGCCGAGATCACGACCTGCTCGAGCTCTGAGCCGCTGAACGCCTCTGTCGCCGCCGCGACCTTGGCCACGTCGAAGGCGGCCGGGTCCTGGCGGCGCAGGCGCAGATGGATCCGCAGGATCTCCTCCCGCTCGGCGGGCGTCGGGAGGTCCACGAAGAAGATCTCGTCGAAGCGGCCCTTGCGCAGCATCTCGGGCGGCAGGGCCGAAAGGTCGTTGGCCGTGGCGACGACGAAGACGTCCTCGCGCTGCTCGGCCAGCCAGGTCAGGAGCGTGCCGAAGATCCGCCGGCCCAGCCCGGAATCGCCCGCGCCGGCCTCGTTGGACAGCACCTTCTCGATCTCGTCGATCCACAGCACGACCGGCGCCATCGCCTCGGCCGCGGCGATCGCCCGGCGCAGGTTGCGCTCGGACTCGCCCACGTACTTGTCGTACAGGCGACCCGGGTCGAGCTTGACCAGCGGGCGCTCCCAGTCGCGGGCGATCACCTTCGCCGCCAGCGACTTGCCGCAGCCCTGGACCCCGACGAGCAGGACGCCCTTGGGCGCCGGGAGGTTGAGGTCCTGCGCCTCCGGGCCGGAGGCCGCGCGGGCCCGGTCCAGCCACCGGCGCAGATGCTCGAACCCGCCCAGCTCGTAGGCGTTGTCGGCCAGCGGGAAGTACTCCAGCGCGCTGTCCTCGCGCAGGGCGCGCGCCCGCAGGTCGACCAGGCGGCGGGCGTCCTCGCGATCCAGGTGCCCGTCCTCGATCGCCACCTGGGCGATCGCCTGGCGGGCCTGGTTGAGGGTCAGGCCGCTCAGGCCGGCGGAGAGCTCGTCGATGTCGGCCTCGGTCAGACTCGACGTCGGCGCGGCGCTGAGCCTGCAGCGACTCGACGACGGCCGCAATCGTCCGGCGGTACTCCTCGCGCGTGGGCAGCGCCAGGTCCCAGCGCACGGCGACGGCGTCGATCTCGGGGGGCAGGTCGATGCGCGCCCCGGTGAGCACGACGGTAGACAGCCGGCCGGGCGCCGAGAAGCGCTCGAGCAGGTCGCGCAGGGCGCGCGACACCTCGGGCGCGGCCAGGTGCGGGGCGAAGTCATGCAGGACGAAGAGGCTCTCGGCGGTGAGCTCGCCCATGGCGGCCAGCGCCTGGGCCGGATCGGTGGTGCCGTAGACGGGCTGCTCGGCGCCCGGAGGCCGCAGGCCCCGGGTCACCGACCACTCGAAGATCGCCAGCGGGACGTCGCGCGCGACGGCGGCCAGGAGCGCGTCGAGGCGCTCCTCCTCCGTCGTCTCGACGGAGATCGCCGGATGGCGGGACAGAACGAGCGTCTTGAGCTCGTGAACGGCGCTGGGAACGGCCGGAGCCGCCGGGGCGGTGGGGCCGTGGGCGGGCGCGGTCCGTGAGGCTGGCACGGTCATGCCTTCAGGGCTTCGGCATTCGGCTCGGCTGACTTGAGCCGTGGCCCGTAGGATCCGGGCGTGCGCGTGGGCGTCGTCGACATCGGCACCAACTCGACTCGGCTGCTCATCGCCGACGTGCAGGAGGGCCGCATCTCCGAGGTCGACCGCCGCTCGGAGGTCACGCGGCTGGGCGAGGGAGTCGACTCGAGCGGCCGCCTGGGCGACGAGCCCCAGCAGCGGGTCTTCACCGTGCTGGATTCCTACGCGAAGGCGATCTCCGACGAGGGCTGCGAGGTGACCACCGGCGTCCTCACGAGTGCGGTGCGGGACGCGAGCAACGGGGCGGAGTTCCGCGACACGGTCCGTGACCGCTACGGGATCGACGCCAATGTCATCGACGGCGACACCGAGGCCCAGCTCACCTATCTCGGCGCGACCGCGGAGCGCTCGGACGCGGGGGCGATCGTGGTCATCGACATCGGCGGGGGTTCGACCGAATACGTGATCGGCCAGGGCGAGAGCGTCGAGTTCCACGTCTCCACGCAGGCCGGGGTGGTCCGCCAGTCCGAGCGCCACCTGCATGACGACCCGCCCACGCACGAGCAGCTCACGGCGCTGGCCGACGAGGTCCGCGCGATCATCGCCGACCAGGTGCCGGCCGACCTCCGCCGCTCGGTCGCCGCGGCGGTGGGCGTCGCCGGGACGGCGACCTCGTGCGCCGCGATCGACCAGGAGCTCGACCCCTACGACGCCGCGCGCGTGCACGGCTACCACCTCCAGGACGGGGCGCTGGAGCTGATGCTGGCCCGCCTCGCGGAGATGGACCTCGAGCACCGCCGGCGCGTTCCCGGCCTGCACCCCGACCGCGCGCCGACGATCGTCGCCGGCGTCGTCATCCTGCTCGAGGCCCTGCGCGCGTTCGGCCTCAACGAGGTCGAGGTCTCCGAGCACGACATCCTGTGGGGGGCGGCCTTGACGGTGGCGGCTGACGCGGGGGATTAGACCCCCTGGGCCGCTACAGGTCCAGCCGCCGGAACACCGGCCGCGGCAGGTGCCGCAGCCCGGCGAACACGAAGCGCAGGAGCGGCGGTGCCCAGACGGTGTGCGATCCGCGGCGCAGGCCCTTGACGATCTCGGCCGCGACCCTGTCCGGAGTGGTGGTGAACGGGACGTCCTCCATCCCCTCGGTCATCTTCGTGCGCACCATCCCCGGCCGCACCACCATGACCTGCACGCCGTCGGCCGCCAGCTCGTCACCCAGGCCCTGGGCGAAGGCATCGAGGCCGGCCTTCGACGCGCCGTAGACGAAGTTCGAGCGCCGGGCGCGCTCCCCGGCCACCGAGGAGAGCACGACCAGCGAGCCGTGGCCCTGTTCGCGCAGACGCCGCGCGGCCACCAGCAGCGCCGACACGGCGCCGGTGAAGTTCGTCTCGACATGGGCCACGGCGGCGGCGGGGTCGCGCTTGAGCTCCTCCTGGTCGCCCAGGACGCCGAAGGTCACGAGCACGACGTCGATGTCGCCGTCGAGCGCGAACGCCTCGCCGATCGCCCGCTCGTGGGACGCGGTGTCGTCGGCGTCGAAGGCGATCGCCTCGACCGTCGTCGCGCCCGCCGCGCGCAGCGACGCCATCTCGCCCTCGAGCTTGGACGGGTCGCGCGCGGCCAGGACGACGGTCCGCGTGCGCTCGGCGACGAGCGCCCGCACCGTGGCCAGGCCGATGTCCGAGCCACCCCCGAGGACGAGGACGCTCTGCACGGCGCCGAGAGCGTCCCTCATGCCGCCGCCGCGCTCCGGGCGCCCACCGACGTCGTGAGCCCGAGCCGCCGCCCGAGGTCCGAGCGCATCGTGGCGTCCGGGTCCAGGCGCTCGCGGATCGAGGCCCACTCGCCGAGCTTCGGGTACATGGCCCCGAGGACGTCGGGGCGAAGCCGCGAGTCCTTCGACAGGTACACGCGGCCGCCCGCCTGGGCGATGAGGACGTCGAGCTCGTCGAGCAGCGGGCCCAGCCCCGGCGCGGAGGCGGGCAGGTCCAGCGCCAGAGTCCAGCCCTCGACCGGGAAGGAGAGCAGCCCCCGGCCGGGGCCGAAGCGCTTGAGCACCGCCAGGAACGAGGCCGCGCCGCTGGCGGCCAGGCGCTCGATCCCCGCCCGCAACGCATCCTCGGCGCCGAAGGGCACGGCGAACTGGTACTGGAGGAACCCCCGCGAGCCGTACATCCGGTTCCAGCCGCGGATGACGTCTAGCGGGAAGAAGTAGGGCCCGAGGCCGACCAGGCGGCCGCGGGCCAGACGCGGGGCGTGGCGGAAGTAGACCTCGTTGAAGGCGGCGACCGTGCTGCGGCGCAGCAGGCCGTTGGGCGCCCAGGGCGGCGCGACGAGCCGGCCGTAGGAGGGCGGCACCAGAGGGCGCTCGCGCCGCTTGGCCGGAAGGTCGTCCAGGGTGGCGTGGTCGGCGCGCAGCAGGACGGAGCGCCCGAGGCGCGAGCCGCGGGCCAGGCAGTCGATCCAGGCCACGGAGTAGCGGTAGCCCGCGTCGCCGGACTCCATGCGCCCCATCACGTCGTCGAGGTCTCGCGCGCGCTCGACGTCCTCGCGGATCCACGATGTCTGCACGCGCAGGAGCCGCAGCGTGGCGCGCAGGATCACCCCGGTCAGGCCCATCCCGCCGGCCGTGGCGGCGAAGACGGCCGGCTCGCCGTCGCGCGTGACCGTCAGGTGCTCGCCGGCCGGCGTGAGCAGCTCGAAGGACTCGACGTGCTCGCAGAAGCTGCCCTCGAGGTGGTGGTTCTTGCCGTGGATGTCCGAGGCGATGGCCCCGCCGACGGTGACGTGGCTCGTCCCCGGCACGACCCGCGGGAACCACCCGAAGGGCAGCATCGCCGCGATCAGCTCGTCCAGGCTCAGGCCGGCGTCGACCGTCACCCGGCCGTCGTTGACGTCCACGTCGTGCACGGCCCGCAGGGCGGTCATGTCGAGGATCTCGCCCCCCGCGTTCTGGGCGGCGTCGCCGTAGGCGCGGCCCAGGCCGCGCGCCAGCACGCCCCGGGCGCCGCGCTCGCGCAGCACGCGCTCCACGTCCGCGCCGTCGGCCGGGCGGATCACGGAGGCACGTGAGGGCGCGGTGCGCCCCCAGCCCGTCAGCAGGGTGTCAGTGCGCGACGGTGACACCGGCGGCGAAGAGGATCACCCAGATCACTCCCAGGACCTGGATTGGACGGTCGCCCAGCGCGATGTCCTCCGGCGCCCCGCCGTAGCCCTCCTCCAGGAGCAGGGCGTAGCGCAGGATGCCGAGGACCACAGGGCCGATCGAGAGCTCGAACCACGGGATCGCGCCCTCGTGAGCGGACTGCTCGAAGGCCCACAGGCAGTAGCCCGTGAGCGTGACGGCCGAGGCCATCGTGTAGACGAAGCGCAGGTAGTCGCGCGAGTAGTGGGCCAGGGTCGCGCGGGTGGCCTGGCGCTCGGCGCCCATCGTCACGTGCTCGGAGTAGCGCTTGCCGGCCACGATGAACAGGGAGCCGAACGAGGTGACGATGAGGAACCAGCGCGAGATCGGGACGTCGACGGCCACGCCACCGGCCACGGCGCGGAAGATGAACCCGGATGCCACCACGGCGATGTCGAACACGGCCATGTGCTTGAGCCACAGGGTGTAGGCGACGGTGACCACGACGTAGCCCGCGACCACGGCCAGGAACTCCGGCCGGATGACGAGGGCCAGGCCCATCCCGCCCAGGCCCAGGACGACGCCGGTGGCGATGGCCGCCCGCGGGCTGACGATGCCGGCGGCGATCGGCCGCTCGCGCTTGATGGGATGGCGGCGGTCCTCGTCGGCGTCGGCGACGTCGTTGAAGAGATACGTGGCGCTGGACACCATGCAGAAGGAGACGAAGGCCAGCGCGACCTTGCCGATGGACCCGCTCTCGGTGAGCACGCCGGCCGCGCCGGGCGCGGCGGCCACGAGGACGTTCTTGACCCACTGCTTGGGGCGCAGCGCGCGGACCATCCCGCGGGCGGCCGAAGGGCGCTTCGGCGGCTCGGACTGCGCGTGCGGGGACGCACCGGCTGGCTCCTGCGCACCCGGGGGGGCGATCTGGAACTGTTTCTCCCGGATGGCCACCGACCGTCGGATTCTAGTGACCGCCCTGGTGGCGGCCGTCGCTTGGCCGGGCGCTTGCAGCGCGCACGCCGCGGGCCCGACGGGCTGGGACGCCTACCGCCGCCTGGACCTGCTCCCGATGATGCGCACCGGGGAGCACGCGCGGCTGAGCTCGTCGTATGACCGCCACGGCGGCAACGCGGACTTCGGCGCGGCCGGCTGCCGGGGCCCCGTGGGCGGGCGCTGCGTGCTCGCGCAGCACACCGGCCCGGGCGAGGTCGACTCGATCTGGACGACCCGGGCCCGGGCGGGTGACGTGAGCCGCACGGGCACCATCCGCGTGGAGCTCGACGGCCGCCGCGTGCTCGACGGCCGGCTGGCCGATATCGTGCGCGGGTCGCTCGGTGCCCCGTTCGCCTTCCCGCTGGTGGCCGACACGCACCGCGCCTCGGGCGCCGCCTGGATCAAGGTCCCGATGGCCTTCCGCCAGAGCATGCGCATCACCACGTCCCGCCCGCCCGGGTACTTCCACGTCAACTACCGGACGTTCGACTCCGCCGAGGGGATCGCCGCCTTCGACCCGGCCGACCGGGCGACCGACGTCGCGGGGGACCTGCGCCGCGGAGGACGCCCGCTCGCGCCGCCGCCCGTCGACGACGCGGCGGGCCGCAACGGGCTCAGTGTCACCGGCCCCGGCGTGATCGGCGGGCTGCGGATCACGCTGTCCCACCGGCCCGGTCGCGCGACCCTGCGCGACGCCCGGGTGCAGATGACCTTCGACGGCCGGCGCACGGTCAACGCGCCGCTGGGCGAGCTGTTCGGCTCGGGCCTGCCGGGCCGGGTGCGCTCGCTGCTCGCCTACGCCGACCCGGCCGGGCTCTATGACGTGTGGTGGCCGATGCCGTTCCTGCGCAGCGCGCGGGTCCGGGTGGTCGGAGCGGGCGGCGCGATCGTCGAGGCCAACGTCTCACGGGATCCCGCTCTGACCGATGCGCTGGCCTCCCGGGCGGCGGGCTACTTCCACGCGACCTCGCGCCACGGGCACACCGTCCGCGGGCGCCCGTGGAAGGTGATGGAGGCCGGCGGCGCGGGCCTGCTCGTGGGGCTCAGCGCCACGCTGGCCGGGCCGCGCAGCCAGACCCACCTCGAGGGCGACGAGCGGATCACCGCCGACGGAGTCGCCCTGCGGGGCACCGGGACCGAGGACTTCTTCGAGGGCGGGTTCTTCTGGTTCTACGGAACGCGCTCCCTCCCGCTCGTGGGCAGTCCCGCCCACCTGAGCGCCCGAGCCGGATGCACGGCAGACTGCCGTTCCATGTACCGCTGGCTGGCGGCCGACGCCGTCCCCTTCGCCCACTCGCTGCGCTTCACGCTCGAGCACGGTGACCGCAACCGCGTGGCCGGAACCTACTCCACGACGGCTCTCTGGTACGCGCCGTGAGCCGGGACGAGACCTTCCTCGAGCGCATCGGCGCCGCGGGCGCCGCCGCGACCTCGATCGGGACCGGCCAGTCGCGCTGGCAGCGCGTGGCCATGTTCGTCCTGGGCGCCATCATCGTGGTCTGCCTGGCCGCCGCGATCGCCAGTCAGTGGTCGAAGCTGCCCGACATCCACTGGCGCTTCGCGCCCGGCTGGCTGGCCGTGTGCCTCGCGGCGCTGATCGTCTTCCAGTTCGTGCACGCCTCGCTGTGGGTGGCGATCCTCGAGGCGCTGGGCGCGCCGATCCACGGGATGCGCGGGCGCGCGGTCTGGAGCCTCACGCTCCTGGCCCGCTACGTCCCCACGAACATCGCCCTGGCCGTGAGCCGGATGGCGCTGGCCGAACGCGAGGGGGTCCCCAAGCGAATCACCGGAGCGAGCATCGTCTACGAGCTGGGCTTCACCTTCGGCGGTGCGGCCGCGCTGGGCGCGTACTTCGTCGTCACCCTCCCCGACCTCCAGGACGAGCCGCTGCGCTGGCTGGCCCTGGCCGCGCCCGTCCTGGCCCTGATCGCCATGGACCCGGCGATCTTCCACCGCCTCGCCGACGCCGCGCTGCGGCGGCTCGGCCGCGCCACTCTCCCGCTCTCCCTGTCCCGGCTGGCGGTTCTGGGCTTCTTCGCCGCCTTCGTGGCCTCGTTCCTCGTCGCCGGGTTCGCGGTGTACGCGCTGGCCGAGGCGATTCACGGGGTCGACAGCAACGACATCCCCACCGTGATCGGCGCGTACTCGGTCGGCTTCGCCGCGTCGGTCGTCGCCTTCGTGCTGCCGGGCGGCCTGGGCGCGCGTGAGGGTGCCATGGCCGCAGCGCTGAGCCCGGCGCTCCCGCTCGGCGTCGCCCTGGCCGTGGCCGTGGGCATCCGGCTGCTGCAGATGGGCGTCGAGGTCCTGTACGCCGCCGTGATGCCGATGCTCGCGCGGCGCTCCACGCGACGGGAGCAATAGCGTGGCGACCGTGAGCGCACTGCGCCAGCGGCTGACCGGCGTCTCCCCGCGCGGGCTGGCGAACTCGGGGGCGACGGCGCTGCGCGAGTTCTCGGCCACCCCCTACTTCTGGATCCTGCTCGCCTACGTCCTCATCCGCCTGAGCGGGTTCTACGGCGTTCAGCAGGTCTCCTATCCCGACACGGACGGCTACCTGGAGGTCACCAACCACTCGATCTTCAGCCTGGACTTCGTCGCCGGCGGCCGGCCCTGGACCGTGCCGCTGCTGTGGAAGCTGATCCCGGCGGCCGACATCTGGCGCGCGCGAGAGCACTTCGTACTGTCGCTCGTATGCTGGCCGCTGCTGGCCTGGGCGGCCGCGCGGTGCCTGCGCCCCGGGCTCGTCCGGTACCTCGGCTTCGGGGCGATCCTGATCTTCTCGATGAGCTTCCCGATCATCCGCTGGGACACGGTGATGCTCAGCGAGTCCGTCTCGCTGTCGCTCACCGCGCTGGTCCTGGCGGGGTGGCTGGAGCTCGTCCGCCTGCCCCGGCCCGCCATGGTGATCGCCGTGCTGGCGGCCACGCTGGTCTGGGTGTTCGCGCGCGACAGCAACGGGATCATCACGCTGTGCCTCGTCCCGCTGGTGGCCATCGCGGCGTTCTGGCGGCCGGGGAAGCTGGGCCGCGGCTGGACCCTGGGCCTGTCGGGCGGGCTGCTGGCGATCTTCCTGCTCTCCTTCCTGGCCACGACGACCGACGCGGCGAAGGTCCGGCGCAACGAGCGCCCGGTCCTCCACGTGATCGGGCGCCGCGTGCTCGTGACGCCGAGCGAGGAGCGCTTCTTCCGCGCCCACGGGATGCCGGCGCCCACCCCGGCGGTGCGCGCGCAGCGCAAGTCGCTGGCCGGGATCGCCGAGGGCCAGCTTCCCTCCGACCCGGCGACCGACCGCTTCATCAACTGGTCCGTGCAGCACGGGCGAAGCGTCCTGGCTCAGTACCTGGCCCGCCACCCGCTGCTCGCCTTCAAGCAGACCTTCCGCAACCGCCAGCGCCTGCTGGCCGGCGTCACCGTGGGCTACACGTCGCCCAACGCCCGGCGCCTGCTGCCCGACCCGATCGACAGCGTCGCCTACCCGCGGGGCTCCCAGGACGTCTGGTTCTGGATCGTCGTCGTCTGCGTGGCGGCGCTGGCCGCCTGGCGCTTCCTCGGCGCGCGGCGCTTCTGGCTGGTTCCCGCCGTGGCCCTGGCGCTCCAGGTGCCTCACGCGGTCGTCGTCTACCAGGCCGATACGCTCGAGATCCCCCGCCACGCGGTCCTCGTGGCCGTCATGACGCGCCTCTCGCTGCTCCTCCTGGCGCTCTTCGCACTCGACCGATTGGTCGAGTTCTCAAACCGGAAAATGGGTCCATCTGGACGGATGTACGATGGACCTACCTCGGCGGCGCCCTGATACTTCCGCCCGTCCGGGTGAAAGGGTTTGCGTGCAAATCGTGGACCCCTAGTCTGGACGCATAGGTTCGGGCGAAGCCGCATCGAATCGGCGCCTCCCGCCGCTCGGACCGTCTACCGGCCCCTTCATGGCACGTACCCCTGCCCGTCCTGACGGGGCCACTTGGAAAACCGCCCGGTTCGCCGGGCGGTTTTCTCGTTCCCAGGGCCCGTCTGGCGGCGTCATCGCCTCCTCGTGTGCGGAGCACACTTCGTCGGCTGCTTCCTTGCCAGCCGCGCCCTGGAAAGCGAGAACCGGTGCCCAGCGCCAAACGGCCTAGGCCAGGTTTGCCTTGCGCGGGTAGACGACCTCGGGGTCGGTGAGGACGTTGACCAGCGCGGGCTTGCCGGCGCTCAGGGCGCGCTCGAGCGCGCCGCGCAGCTCGCCGGGCTCGCGGACCAGCTCGCCGTGCCCGCCCAGCGCGCTGACGACCTCGTCGTAGCGGGTCTCGGGCCGTAGCTCGGCGGCGACGGAGTAGCCGTAGAGGAACTTCATCGGGTGGTGCTCGAGCGCCCAGATGCCGTTGTTGCCCATCACGCCGACGACGTTGACGCCGTGGCGGGCCAGGGTGTCGAACTCCATGCCGCTGAAGCCGAAGGCGCCGTCCCCAAGCATGAGGATCACCTGGCGGTCGGGGTGGGCGAGCTTGGCCGCGAGCGCGTAGCCCGGCCCGGCGCCGAGGCAGCCGAAGGGGCCGGGGTCGAGCCAGCAACCGGGCTCGTAGGAGTCCACGACGCGGCCCGCGTAGGAGACGAAGTCACCGCCGTCGCCGACGATGATCGCGTTGCGGTCGAGCATCTCGGCCAGCTCGGCGTACACGCGCATCGGATGCAGCGGCGCGCGCGAGTCGGAGAGCTCGTCGCGCTCGGCCGCGCGCTTCTCGTCCTCGACGCCGCGCAGCTCGGCCACCCAGCCCGCGGTATCCGCGCCGCCCGCGGCCTCCTGTGCCAGCGCCCGCAGCGTCGCGGGCAGAGCGCCGTAGAGCTCGGCCGCCGGAGCGCGCGGATGGTCGCGCGGCGGCTCGGCGACGTCGATGGCCACGATGTCCGTCTCCTCGCCGAACGAGCCGCCGAACCCCAGCCGGAAGTCCATCGGCACGCCGATCATGAGGGCCACGTCCGCGCCCTTCAGGCCCGTCCCCCGGGCGCGCGAGAAGCACAGCTCGTGGTCGGCGGGCACGCAGCCGCGCGCCAGGCCGTTGAGGAAGACTGGCACCCCGACCGCCTCGGCCAGCTCGCGCAGCGCGTCCTCGCCGTGGCCCCAGTACAGGTTGGTGCCGGCCATGATCACCGGGCGCTCGGCGTCGCGCAGCAGCGCCGCCGCGCGCTCCACGCCCTCGGCCGCCGGGCCCTCCCAGGACGCCGCGGCCGGCGGGCTCGGCGCCGGCTCGTCTCCCTCCATGAACACGAAGTCCAGCGGGAAGTCGACGAATGTCGGTCCGGAGTGCGGGGCGATCGCGGCGGCGAACGCCTCGTCCACCAGGCCCGGGATCTCGGCGGTGGACATCGCCGTCGCCGCGAGCTTGGTCAGCGGCCGGACGAAGGGGACGTGGTCGATCTCCTGCAGCGAGCCCTGGCCCCAGCGCATCTGCGGAGCGCGCCCGCCGAGCACGACCATGGGCGAGTTGTTCATCTGCGCGGAGCCCATCGGGCTCATGCCGTTGGTCACGCCGGGGCCCGCGGTCAGCGCGCACGCCCCCACCTCGCGCGTGACCTTCGCCCAGCCCTCGGCGGCGAACGCGGCGCTCGCCTCGTGGCGGGTGTCGACGATCTCGATGCCCTCCTCGCGACAGCCGTCGTAGATCGAGAAGAGGTGCCCGCCCGAGAGCGTGAAGAGGCGGCTGACGCCGTGGGCCTTGAGGCGCTGGGCGACCAGCCGGCCGCCGTGGACCTGCGTCTGGGCCTCGGTCTCGGTGGACATCCGTTTGAACGCTACCGGCTATTCGAGGCCAATCGAAACAACCCGTTTACCCGGGACTTGAAGGGAGACGTACTGTGAGAGGACACCCGGAGAGAAGAGACGACCCAAGGGAGGTCGGATGTACGAAGAGACCACCATCGTCACCCCGCCCGAGTCCACGATCGAGACGGCACGGGCCCACGAGTCGCTCGAGTCGGTCGTGGCCGAGATCGGGGCGACGTACCCGCTGATGGCCTACACCACGCAGTCGGGTGAGACGGACGAGACCGAAGCACTGAACGCGGCGATCCTGGCGGGCCTGGTTTCGCCGTAGCGCCACCGGCGCGGCCGCCGCCCGCGCCATACTGCGCAGCGTGATCGTCGACTGCGCGGTCTATCAGGAGGGACAGCGGCGAGCGGGCAAGCTGTCCCTCCCCGAGGCCGGACGGGCCTGCATGCTCGACGGGGCGTTCGTCTGGCTCGGGCTGACCGAGCCGACGGCGGAGGAGTTCGACGCCGTCGCTGAGGAGTTCGACCTGCACGAGCTGGCCGTCGAGGACGCGGTGAACGCCCACCAGCGCCCCAAGCTCGAGCTCTACCACGACACGCTGCTGATCGTGATCAAGAGCGCGCGCTACGTCGACTCCGAGGAGGTCGTCGAGATCGGTGAGATCCTGATCTTCGTCCACCGGCGGTTCCTGATCACGGTCCGCCACGGGAAGGGCAGCGAGCTGGCCGGCGTGCGCGCGCGTGCCCAGCGCCGGCCCGACCTCCTGCGCCTCGGTCCGGGAGCCGCCGCCTACGCGATCATCGACCAGATCGTCGACGACTACGACGCCGTGGCCGAGGGCGTCGAGACCGACATCCAGGAGGTGGAGGCCGAGGTCTTCTCGCCCGACGGGGTCAATCCCGCGGCGCGCATCTTCAAGCTCGAGCGTGAGGTCATCGACTTCCAGCGCGCGGTCGCTCCGCTGATGCCGGCGGTCGACCGCCTGGCGCGCGGGCACATCGAGTTCGTCCCCACCGAGCTCAACGAGTACTTCCGCGACGTCCACGACCACCTGCTGCGCGTCAACGGGCGCGTCGAGGGCTTCCGCGACCTGCTGGCCACCGCGCTCTCGGCCAACCTGACCCAGGTCTCGGTTCGCCAGAACGAGGACATGCGCAAGATCTCGGCCTGGGTGGCCATCCTCGCCGTGCCGACCATGGTGGCCGGGATCTACGGCATGAACTTCCGCCACATGCCCGAGCTGCGCTGGACCTACGGCTACCCGGCGGTCCTCGTCTTCATCCTGGTCATCTGCCTGCTGCTCTACCGGCGCTTCAAGCGCGTGGGCTGGCTGTGAGCGACAGCGTGTTCAGGCCCATGCCGCCGGAGATGGCCACGTCCTCGCCGGTCACCTGCCCGGCGTCGCGCGACACGAGGTAGGCCACAAGGGCGGCGACCTCCGCGGGCTCGACCATCCGGCCCGCCGGCAGGGACTCCGTCACGCGCGCCAGCACGGCCTCGGGCATGGCCAGCACCTTCTCCGTGGCCACCATCCCGGGGAGTACGGCGTTGGCCGTGATCCCCCGGGCGGCGCTCTCGGCCGCGATCGTGCGGACCATCCCCAGCAGCCCGGCCTTGGAGGCCGAGTAGGCGACCTGGCCGGGGAGCCCGGTGCGCGCGGCCCCGCTGGAGATCACGACGATGCGCCCGTAGGAGCGCTCGCGCATCCCGCCCAGGCACGCCTGCACGACGCGAAACGCGCCGGTGAGGTTGACGTCGAGGTCGCGGCGCCACTGCTCCAGCGTCATCCGGTGCGCCGGCGCGATCGTGTCCGTGATGGCGGCGTTGGAGACGCAGGCGTCGATGTCGTCAAGGGCGGGCAGCTCGCCCGAGCGCAGGTCGACCTCGATGTCGCAGCCCGGCTCGCGGTCCAGCGTGACCACGTCGAACCCGTCCTCGCGCAGGCGCGCGGCGATCGCGGCGCCGATCCCCCGCGCCGCCCCGGTGACGAGCGCCCTCAAGAGCCCTCGGCCAGCGGAGTGGCGTTCTCGCCCGCGCGGCCGGAGTCGGTCTTGTCGTAGAAGCGGCGCAGCAGCCCCATCGTCTCCTCGGGATCGGCGCAGGTGTAGGCGTTCCAGGCCTCGGTGCGCAGCTGCTGGTCGAGCGGGCTGCCGATCACGTCGAGGATCGTCTCCTTGGCCGAGCGCACCGCGCGCTGGGAGTTGCGCAGGATCTGCTGCGCGACGGTCTCGGCCTGCTCCATCAGGCGGTCGTGCTCGACCACCTGCCACACGAGGCCCATCCTCAGGGCGGTCTGCGCGTCCACCGGCTCGGCGGTGAGCAGCATCGCCATCGCGTTGCCCACGCCGCAGGAGTTGACCAGCCGCACGATGCCGCCGTCGCCGTGGTGGTAGCCCCGGCGCGTCTCGAAGGAGCCGAACATCGCGCGGTCGGAGGCGATGCGGATGTCGCAGGCCAGCGCGGTCTCCAGGCCGCCGGCCAGTGCCCAGCCGTTCACCGCGGCGATGACCGGCTTCGGGAGGCGGTGCAGGCCGCGGGTGATCCCGTTGAGCCCGAGGTCGACGATCTCGCGGATGCGCGCCGGCGCGGCGTCCTCGATGATCGGCGGGATGTAGGTCTTGAGGTCGGCCCCGGCGCAGAACGCGTCCCCGGCGCCGGTGAGGATGGCGACGTCGACCGAGTCGTCGTCGCGGAAGTCCTCCCACACCTCGATCATCAGGCGATGGACGTCGGGATCGATGGCGTTCTTCGCCTCGGGACGGTTGATCGTCACACGGGCGATGCGCTCGCCCTTCTCGTACAGGACCTTCTCGGCCATCGAGACCTCCTCAGTAGCTGAACGTCATGGCCGAGTCGCCGGCGAACTCCATCAGCGGCGTGGCCCCCTTCATCTCCGCCCCGTCGACGAGGCCGTCCTCGGCGACGCCCCGCGGCTTGGCGCAGATCGGACACACGTAGAAGCGCCCGCCCTTTTCGACGAACTGCTCGTGCAGCCGAGAGATCGGCGGCGCCTCGGGCGACTGGATGTCGTCGACGTAGCCCGGCGTGGCGAGCCGGACCCCCTCGACCGTGAGCCACATGACCACCTCGTGGCCGGCGTCCAGCGCCGCGCCGGCGGTGAGGTAGGTGACGGTGACGTTGTCCGGGCTCTCGGCGCCGGATGTGCAGCTGACGATGACCTTGGACATGGCCCCTCCCCTCGTGAGGTTGATGGAGCCCTGGACGCTACTCGCCCGAGTCGGCGTTCGGCCCGGGCGGGGGCGGCTCGGCCCGGTCGCCGTACACCGACTTCCACAGGATGCGGTCGAGCCGGCGCTGCGTGATGAGGTCCGGATAGTTGAGGCGGTAGTGGCGCGAGAGCCGCGCGGCGGCGGTGCCGGCGGCATTCTTCTCCGTCAGGCTCCACGTCGGAGAGATCACGGAGAACGGGTCGGCGTTGGACGGCGTCGAGGTGAAGGCGTCGTACATGGGCGTGGCCAGGTTGTCGAACAGGCCGAGCGGCTTCATTCCCATGATCAGCTCCATCGAGCGGATCACCGAGAGGAAGTCGTAGCGCCTGTGGACGACCGCGCCTCGCTTCGCGTACGGGCTGATCACCGCGGCCGGGATGCGGTGCGCGTCGACGTGGTCGGCGCCGTCCTGCGAGTCGTCCTCGATGACGAAGATCGCCGAACTGCTCCACACGGGCGAATGGGAGATCAGGTCGACCATCTGCCCGAGCGCGTAGTCGTTGTTGGCCACCCAGGCCCGCGGCGTGGGCTCGCCCGGCGTCGCGCCCTCGGTGTGGTCCTGGGGCAGCGAGATGTAGGTGAACGTCGGCACGGCGTTCTGGGCGACCTGGAGGCCGAACTTCGTGCGGAAGCAGTCGAAGCGCGACTCCGTCGTGGGCAGTGAGCCCGCCGGAGCCGTCGCATCCGAGACCGGCTGCTGCGTGAGCTCGTTCTTGAAGATGAACGCGTCGTTCGTGTAGCAGCCGCCCGGCACCGGGCGCCCGAGGTCGGACTTCTGGAACTTGGCCGTCGTCTCGGTCAGGTCCTGCGTCGTGCGGTCCTTGTCGGGGAAGAGCGGCACGTCGCCCGCGACCGCCTCGCCGAAGTTGAAGTAGGAGATGTTCTGGCGCTCGGCCTGGTCGAACAGGAAGCCCTTGGAGGGCCAGCTCACCGCGTAGACGCCGAAGTCGTAGGGCCGTTTGCGCCCGGCGTAGTTCTGGTTCCAGTTCTTGTGGACGTAGTCGGAGACCTTGGCGGCGCTGGCCCAGAAGTGGCCGTCGATCGACGCCTCCGAGTTGGCGTAGACGTGGTCGAGCAGCGGGAAGCGCTGCACGAGCGCGTGGACGTTCGGCGTCACCTGCCGGCCGAAGATCGTGATCCCGGGGTCGCCGTCGCCCCGGCCGTCGTCGCCCAGCACCTGGTCGTAGGTGCGGTTCTCGCGCACGATGTAGAAGACGTGCTTGATCGGGCCGCCGGCGCGCAGCGGCGTGCCCGCCGGCGCCTTCTCGGGGTTCGTCGGGCGGATCTGGCGCGACGCGGCCGGCGTGAGCGCGCGGATCCGGGCCACGGAGGGGAAGTCGAGCACGCCGCCCTTGCCGGTGACGAGCGTCGGGAGGTAGTGCTGGCCCAGGGCGTTGTCGTCGTTGATCGCGTAGGGGTTGGGGCCATGGGGGTTGGGCCCGACGCCCAGACCCTTGCCCGAGACCCAGACGAGCTTGGCGCAGCGCGGGGCGCGCTTGGCCCTGTGCACCCTGTCCTTGCGCCGTTTGGCCTTGGGCGCGCAGGCGTTGTCGGCCCGGGGCGCCACCTCGACGTCGGCCGGGTAGGAGCCGACCGGGATGCGGCCCACCAGCGCGTAGTCCTTGGGCGCGGGGGCGGCGCGGGCCGCGGCCGCGTCGGCCCCGTCCTCGGGGTCGGCCGCAGACGGATCGCGCGCGGCCGCCGCCCTGGCCTCGTGCGCCAGCACCGCCTGGGCGCGGCGCTCGGCGGCCGAGCGCGCGCCGGCGCGCCCGGGCAGCTTGAACACGGCGAGCTCGTCCGCGCCCGCCTCGGCCGCCAGCAGGTAGGTCCCGTCGGGCGTGACGCTGACGTCGACGGGCGAGGTCCCGTCGCCCTCCGGCCGTGCCACCGAAAGCGTGCGCGCCACCGCCAGCTTCTTCGTGTCGATGACCGCGACCTCGTCGGAGTTCGCGATCGCAACGTACGCGCGGTCGGCCCTGGGGTCCACCGCGATCGCCTCGGGGTGGCTGAGGTGCGAGCCGACCTGGATGTCCTTGACCTTGGTGCCGGCGTCGAGGTCGATGACCGACACCGTGCCCGGCGTCTCGTTGGAGACGAGGCCCGTCTTGCCGTCGCGCAGGATCGCCGCGCCGTAGGGGTAGTTGCCGGTCTTGACGTAGCGAACCTGCTTGGACGCGACGTCGACGATCGCCGCGGCGTCGGCCAGGTTGAGCGGGACCAGCAGGCGCTTTCCGTTGGGCGACATCGCGAGGCGGTCGGGCCACGACAGCTTCTGGCCCGACGTTGGTGGGCGGGAAGTCCTGCGGCGCGGGAGCATCCGACGGCGGCGGCACGGGGATCACTCCGGTGAAGGTCGCCCGCCCGGTCCGGGCGTAGCGATAGACGTGGATGACGTCGCCCTCGCGCCCGGGCGCGTTGGGGAGCGACTCGTCGCGGTGGCTGGAGTCCGGCACCCCGGACACGTAGGCCGTGTTGCTCGACGGGTCCATCGCGATCCCGCCCGAGGCGCCGGGCAGCGGGAGGGTCTGGACGACCTTGGCGTTGCGCACGGCGACGATCCGGATGTCGTTGCGCCCGCGGCCGGTGGAGACGGTCCAGTAGAAGTGGCCGTCGCGCGTGAGCGCGCCACCGGTGGGGAAGTTGCCCAGGGTCACCAGCTTGCCCTGCGGCGTCAGGTGGCGTCCGCTCTGAAGCAGGCCCAGCTTGGGGCCGACACGGCCGGGAACCCTGACGGCGGCCACCGCGACACCGAGCGCCAGCAGCGCCAGCACCGCGACCGCTCCGGCCACCCATCCTCTTGGCAACCTCATCCCAGGCGTAAATCTCAGCGCCAGGCGACGCCGCTGGGCGGCGGCAGGCGCGAGAGGGCGACGGCCTGGGCCACGGCGGCCTCGCCGCAGTGCAGCGTGCGCTTCACGCGGACCGTCGGCAGGCGATCGGCCCCCGCGGCGAGCAGCCGGCGCCCGGCCTCCTCCATGGGGCCGTCGCGCGACACGTCGCCGGCCGCCTGGAGACACTCGTCGAGCGCCACCCCGGCGGCGGCGGCCGCCTCGGCCAGCACCTCGGGATCGTTGAGGTCGAAGCCTCCGCAGAAGGCCAGCCGGGCGGCCGCGAGCGCGAACTGGCCTCCCCGGCCGAGCTCGGCCGCGTGGTGGGCCGCGCGCATGGCCCCGCGCGCCGAGCGCGCGTCCTCGGCCGGCCAGGACAGCGGGAGGCGCAGCTCCCGCGCCCGGCGCTGCGCGGCATCGCGCGCCGCCGCCCCGGCCTGGTCGTCGGCCCACGGGTCCCCGCGGTGCAGGGCGTCAGCGATCGTCGGGCGCCAGCGCACGGCGGGCAACAGCCGCTGCACGCGCTCCAACGCCAAATAGGAGAACGGACACGCCAGATCGAAGTGAAACGCCGCGTTGACGGAGCTTGTGGCCTGCCTCTGCCCTGCGCCGCGTAGCGAGCGGCGGTCGGCCAGCTTTATGACTTCGCCCATCACTACCCCTGCCTGCCTGGCTGCCTGTATGCAAGCTACAACGGCAGGCAAGGGCGAAACTGTCGCAAACGCCTGATGGCGCCCCGACGTTCGTCCGGTCCGACCCATAAAAGGTTCTTTCCTCGCGCCAATCTGCTAAAAGCTAGGCGTGAGGGGCGGCTTTCCCTGTGAAGGACGATTAGGACGGAGGCAGTGTCATAGCCGGATTTCCACCCCCCAAGAGACATCCGTACGACCAGTGGTCGCCCGACACCCGGGCGCTCGATCTGGTCGGCGATAAATGGACGCTTCTCATCGTGCGCGACCTGGCCGCCGGTCCCCGGCGCTTCGTCGAGCTGCAGCGCGTACTGCCCGGCATCTCGACCGAGCAGCTGCGGTCGCGGCTGAACCGCATGGTGGCCGACGGGCTCCTGACCCGGCAGCGCTACCGCGAGGTGCCTCCTCGCGTCGACTACGAGCTGACCGAGCGGGCGCGTGATCTCATGCCCGTGCTCGGCGCCCTGGCGCGCTGGGGCTACGAGTGGACCTGGAGCGAGCCGCGCGAGGGTGAGGACGTCGACATCGGCGCCATCCTGCGCCTGGCCCCCGGCCTCGTCAGCGTGCCCAAGTCGATCCGCGGCACGGTGGCCATCGCCGCCACGGGCAAGCAGTCCCGCCCCCGCGACTACCTGCTGACCGTCCGCGACGGGCAGGTCGAGATCGAGGAGCGCGAGGCGCCGGACGCCGACGCTCGCGTCAGCGGACCTCACAAGGCGTGGATCGCCGCGCTGGGCCCGGACCACGACCGCTCCGGTCTCAAGGTCGAGGGCGACAGCAACCTGGCCGGCACCGTTCTCGACGGCGTGGTTGCCACCGCGACACGCAACTCGCAGGCGGCCTAGCCGACTCACCGAGCATCAGCCGGGCGTTCCGAAAGTTGGAGCGGAACGTCCCGGCTCGAGCTCCCCTCTAGGGCCCGGCGTACGTCTCCGCGTTGACGTGCGGGAACTTGCCCTGGGTCTTGCCACCGAAGAACTGCGGGTCGGCGACGATGCACGCCGGGTAGCCGCCGGGCGACGCCGTGTTCTTGCGCACGGGGCCGTGCGTCACGGTGTTGTTGCAGTCCCAGTTGGGGAACATGTCGTTCGCCGCGGTCTGCTGGGAGGAGAGCGCGAGCGGCGGCAGATAGGTGTTGCCGCGGTTGGTCGACTCGCGGGTGCGGTGGATGCCTACGGTCTCGGTCCCGAACGGGCTCATCTGGCGCAGGTAGTGGCCCTGGCCGCCGGGCGTGGCCGTCGGCACGTGCGCGGCCAGGCCGCTGGCCGCGTTGCCGATGAAGTCGGCGGTCTGGTGCGAGTAGAGCGCCAGGTAGTCGAGGATCGGGTTGAGCTCACCCAGGAAGGGCGCCGTGGCGGCGAGCACGGGCCGGGTGCCGCGCAGCGTGTCGCGCAGGGCGGGCAGGCCGACCTTGGCCACGCGGATCAGCGGATCGAGGTCGCGGAACAGCGCGCGCAGGTCGGGCGCCAGCAGCCGGACGTCGTGGAGCGTCGGCTTGAGGTCGTGGACCGCCGGGCGCAGCGTGCGGATGAGCGGCCGGGTGTCGACGGCGAAGGTGCGCAGCCGGGCGAGCGTCTTGCGCGACTCGTCGAGGAAGGTCGGGAAGATGCTGAACGTCTGGGCCAGCGCCTCGTTCTGCGAGGCCGTGGCCGAGAACACTGACTCGGAGTTGACGATCAGGCCGCGCAATGCGCCCTCGTCCTGGGTCAGGGCCGCGAACACGCCGCCCGTGTCGCGCACCAGGCGCTGGAGCGGAGCGCCGTCCTCGTCGAGGACCTGCAGGAGGGCGGTCGCATCGGTGGCGAAGGTCGGCAGGTTGCCCAGGGAGTCGGAGAGGTCCTGGCCGCGCCCGCGGTAGCTCTGGGCGAGGTCCTGCTGCCAGCCGCGGAACGCCGCCCGGGTCTGCGGGTCGAAGACGGTGAAGATCTCGTCGAGCTCGGTCGTGGGCGTGACCTGCGAGTTCGCCAGCGTCCCGTCCTCGGGCACCGTCGGACTCCCCGGGTCCCCGGGGGTCAGCTCGACGTAGGTCTCCCCCAGCAGCGTCTTCTGGCGCAGGATGGCCTTCGCGGTCTTGCGGATCGGCGCGAACTTGCGGTCGATCTCCAGCGTGGCGATGGTCCGGTTGCCGTGCGGGTCGAGCTCCTTCTTTCGCACCTTGCCGACCGTGACTCCGGCCACCCGGACGTCGGCCTCGAGCCCGAGCTGGGTCGCCTCGGGGAAGGCGACCTTGATCCGGTAGCCGTGCGGCTTGAGCGGAATGGCGCCACCGAATGAGAGCCAGAGGAACAGCAGCAGCCCGAAGCACGACAGCGCGAACAGCACCATCGTGAGGATGCGGCCGAAGGAGGGCGCCTGCTTCTGCATCAGCAAACACCTCCGGAGCCGAGGATCTCGCCCAGGTTGAGGTTGGAGAAGATCCCCGTCGGGTCGCGCGCCAGGATGCCGGCCAGCGCGCCGCAGGGGCCGCCCACGAACACCGGTCGGTAGGAGCCGTGGGCGTCGCCGGTGGAGAACACGTTGACGGTCTGGTGCGTGACCCACGCGATCCAGAAGAGGTAGCCCTCCTCGCGGTTGGTCACGTCGGGGCCCTGGCGGCCGCCGGGGTTGTAGGCGAAGAGGTCGAAGAGGTGGTTGAGCACCGTGAACGAACGGGTCAGGTCGGGCGTGGCGCCGGCCAGCTGCTTGGCCGGCGTGCGCAGGTCGTGCACCACCGGCCGGACCGCGCGCACGAACGGCCGGATCTGCGTGCGCAGGATCGGCTCGGCCTCCTTGGCGAACGGCGCCACCGAGTGGTTGGCGCGATTCAGCGCCCGGACGGCGGGGCGCAGCTTGTCGGCGGTCGGGCCCAGGACGTCGGCATAGGTCTGCACCTTGCCCAGCGTGCTCGTCGTCTGGCGCAGCGCCGGGGGCAGGTCGCGCACGGCGCGAGCGATGTTCCCGTTCTCCGAGGCGAACGCGCGGAACACCGCCGAGGAGGCGGAGACGAGCTGGGCGAGGTCGTCGTCGCGGCTGGCCAGCTCCGTGTTCAGGCGCTGGAGCGAGTTGACCAGGCGGCGCAGGTTGGCCCGCCGCGTGGACACCTGAGAGGTCACGCGGGCGATGTCGCGGTAGGTCGGCTCGAAGCGCGAGAAGACCTCCTGGAGATCGGAGCCCCGGCGGTCGAGGCCCTTGCCCGCGCCGTTGACGAGCAGCTTGAGGTAGTCGCGGGTGTCGGCGTCCAGCGCGCCCAGCACCTCGTCGGGGTTGATGTCGGGCAGCGTGTTCTGCACCGGCAGGGTCCAGCCCTCCTTGGCCAGCGGCGCGCGCGCGGAGCCGGGATCGAGCTCGATGAACATGTCCTTGAGCCCGGTCTTGGGCCGCAGGAGCGCCGAGGCGTCCGTGTGGACGAGGTCGTCGTACTGCGGGTCGAGGTCCATCGTCACGATCGCGCGCCCGTTGTCCAGGCGCACCTTGGAGATGTCACCGAGGCGCACGCCGGCCATCCGCACGGTCTGCCCCTGGCCCGGCGTCACCGCCTGGGCGGTGGAGAACGCGGCCTGAAGCTGGAAGGGCTTCTTCTCGATGAACGGGAAGCGCACGCGCTGGTGGGCCAGGATGAACCCGCCCACGACCGTGGCCACGATGACGAGCCCGATGACGGCGGCGAAGTCACCCCCGCGCTTGCGGATCGCGGTCATCACCTCGCGCCACCCGCCTTCGTGCTGACGTTGCCGGTCACGCCCTGAAGCCGGGCCGCACCGCTCTGGACGCGGCGCGAGAGGACGGAGGCGGCGCCGTCGAGCAGGGCCGGCGCCACGAGCGGCGCGCCCCCGGGCGTGAGCTTGGTCGCCTTGGTGTCGACGATGACCAGATGGCCCGAGCGCAGGTCCCACTGCTTGCCCAGCAGCCCGTTGTCGACGCGGATCGAGCGTGCCTTGGCGAACCAGGTCTTGGCCAGGGCGCTCTTCCCCTGGTTGTTGAGCGAGTCAGCGATCCCCTCGAACTGGTTGGCCTGGTTGAGCGCCGACTGCACGGCGTCGAAATGACCCCGCGCCAGCGCCGGCGGGGGAGCGCCCGGGCGGCTGCGCAGGTCGGGCGTCTGCTGGGTCTCGCAGGGCACGTCGTAGCGCGAGGGCGGGCGATCGGCCTTGGGCGGGTTGACGCCCAGCAGCGGGAAGTTCGTGATGCCGAAGCGCTGGCCGAGCTGGGTGTCGACGCCGCCCAGCGCGTAGACGTTGAGCCCGTTGCCGGCCAGCACGCGGGCCCACTGCCCGTTCGCGTCGCCCGCGCGGCTCTCGCCCGCCAGGCCGGGGAGCCCCGACGCGGCCTCCTGGAAGATCTGGCCGGTGGCGGGGAAGTTCTGGTCGGGCACCGTCTCGTGCGACCAGGGCAGCACGACCTCGTTCTGGCAGCTCGAGGCCGAGCGGACCTTCTCGTACAGCGGGACCAGGTTGGTGTTCAGCCGGGCCAGGCTGGGCACCAGCGGGCGCAGGTCCGACGTCAGGCCGCGCAGCTCCGACGGCCGGATCAACAGCCGCGCCTGGTGGATGAAGGGCAGGCTGGCGTTGATCGCCGGCAGCGAGGAGCGTGTGGCCGGGCGCAGGTCGACGATCAGCCGGCGCACGGGCGGGAAGCTCTCGTTGAGCGACTTGAGCGCCGGCTGGGCGGCCCGCAGCGTGCGCGGCAGCTCGGCCACCGTCGCCTCGAGGTTGGACTGCTCGGAGGCGAAGGCCGCCGCGGTGGTGTTGAAGTCCGTGACCAGCGACTTCAGCGCCTCCGGGTCGCGGTCCAGCGCGCCGGCGGTGACGCCGGCCGTCTTGACGTAGTTGGAGAGGTCGTGCTGGAGGATTCCCAGCGTCGCCTGGTTGACGACGGCGGTGCCCTCGTAGGCGGGCTTCCAGTACGGGATCGCGCGGTTGAACCCGATCGCGCCCTTGCCCGAGAGCGCCACTCCCAGCTGCTGGAGCAGGCCCTGGAGGTCGTGGCGGGTGTCGGACTGCAGCGCGGTGAGCACCTGGTCGAGCTGCACCGGCGTCTGGGTCTGGGACATCGCGATCACGTCGCCGTCGCCGAGCTTGGGCGCGGACGGGGTGCCCGGGGAGACGTCGAGGAAGAAGTTGCCCTCGAGGAAGATGCGCGGGCGGATCTTGATCGTGGCGTCCTTGTGGATCGGCCGGCCGACGTCGTCGATGCGCATCGTCACCCGCACGCCCGGGTCGCCCTTGCGCAGCGGCTCGACCTTCGTGACCTTGCCCACGTTGACGCCGCCGATCCGCACGGGCGAGTTGACGCGCACGTTGTTCGACGTCTGGAAGTCCGCCCGGATCTCGAAGTGGTGCTTGAACGGGATCGACTTCGTGAACCCGAAGTACGTCACGAGCACCGCCGCGGCGATGAGGAGGATCCCCGCCGTGGTCCGTGACATGCCCTGTCGCTGTCCCCGCCTCATCTCATCGTCCCGACTTGTTGGATCCCGAGTAGATGCCGGTCGTCTGGCGCGGCGAGAGCTTGGCCCCGGTCTGGTTCTCGCGGGTGAAGGTCTCGCCCGCCGGCACGCGCAGCCGCCCGGTGTACGTCGGGCCCTGGCTGCCGGGCGTGTGCGGGTCGAAGATCGCCGTGATCGGCGTGCCCTGCGAGTTCGTCGAGGGCGCGAACGTGGCCAGGTTGCCCTTCATGTAGCCGCGCTGGCCGTTCTCGCAGTCGGCGGTGCCGTCGTCGTTGATCGCCGCCCCGTGCGCCTCGCCGTGGAAGAACATGTTGTCGCCGCGCGGGTCGCCGGCGAGGTACTGCTCGCCCATCACCGGCTCGGTGGCGCCGATCGACCCGTAGCCGTTGCGGTTCTGGGGCGCCGAGCCGTTGAGCGCACGCTGCGCCGTGCCGGTGGGGTCGGTCTCGGAGATGTGCTCGCCCAGGTAGGTCCAGAAGTAGTTCCAGCCATTGCACACGGTCTGGTACGGGCCCAGGAACCGGACGAGCGGGTTGAGGATCCCGACCGTCCGCGTCAGGCCGCGCAGCGCCTGGTTGGTCGTCGGGTCGCGCACGAGGTCGTTGAGCGCGCCGAGCACCTCCTTGGTGCGGTCGTTGAGCGAGACGGACTTCCGCAGCACCGGAGTGCCGGACTCCAGCGCCGGGTTGATGTCGGGCAGCGCCCCGCGCAGCTCGTGGGTGGCGCCGCGCAGGTCCTGCGAGAACCCGGTGAGGTCGCGCAGGAACGGCCGCTGGACCGCGAACGAGCGGATGCCCTCGTCGAGCGTGGGAGGTGACTTGGAGATCGTCGCCTTGAGCGCCTCGGGGTCGCGCGAGAACGCCTCGAACGTCGTCGCCATGTCGGTGAACAGCCGGGCGTTGACGCTCGCCACGGGCGCGATGATGCGCGCGGCGTCGCCCAGCTCGCTGAAGAAGCGGGCGAGCTGGGTGCGCGAGTCCGAGAGGTTCGCCGCCACCGGCGTGAGGTAGCGGAAGGTCTGGGGCAGCGTCTCGATGAACAGGTTCAGATCGCCGCCGCGCCCGGTCAGGGCGTCGCCGAAGTTGTTGAGGTTCTCCTGCGAGGCCCGGCGCGTGGGCTCGTCGAAGATCTTGAAGACGTCGTCGAACTGGACCGGGACGTTCGTCTGGTCGATCGGGATCGTGTCGCCGTCGCGCAGCCCGGCCTTGGCGGTGCCGCGCGTGAGCTCGACGTACTTCAGACCGAGCGCCGAGCGCGGGCGGATCTTCACCCGGCTGTCGGAGGGGATCCTGCCCACCTTCTTGTCGAGCTTGAGCTTGAGCCGCGAGACGGTCTGCCCGTCGCGCAGCGTCACCGGCTCGATCCCCTCGACGACGCCGACGCGGTAGCCGCCCTCCCGCACCTCGTTGCCCTTGACCAGGTTGGAGCCGCTGGAGACGTCCACGTTGATCTCGCGCGTCGGGACGAAGGGCAGGCCGTTGTTGGCGTTGTAGGCCAGGAAGACGGCGACCACCGTCACGAGCACGGTGACGGCCCCGACCAGGACGGGGTTGGCGACGATGGATGCCTGCCGGCTTCTCATTTGCCGAGCAGGTAGTCGAGGAGCTGGGACGCGGTCTGGCCGGTGGCCTGCGGGGCGCTCTGGCCCGGCAGCGCCTGGGTGACCGGGCCGACCTGGGGCACGGAGGGCAGGTTGAGGTCTCCGAGGACCTTGTCGATCGTCTTGGACAGGTCGATCGGCGGCTTGGGCTTGCCCGGGCTAGCGGGCGCCGAGGGCGCCGATCCGGTCGGCGACGGCGGCGCGCCCGCGGCACGCTGGGCGTTGTCGAGCACCGCGGCGTTCTCGCGGGCGGCGGCGTCCCCGCGCGGGGTCGAGTTGGCGTGGGTGCCGGCGGGCAGGCTGGTGTCGGGAGCGTTGATGCCGGGCTGCGTCGGGCCGAGGCTCGACGCGCACTGCTTGGCCAGCGCCGGGTCGTCCTTGAGCGACTGCGCGTTCTTGAGGTTCCCGCAGTCGCTGGTGTAGAGCGCGACCTTCAGGATGTAGCCGTTGCGATCGAAGATGTTGATCGCCTGCGACTGGTAGAAGACGTAGCCCAGCAGCGCCTCGAGGCCGTTCCACCCCTGGCCGCCGGGGCTGCGCGGATCCTTCTCCACCGCCCGCTTGCGGTCGTAGAGGTCCTCGAGGACGATCGCCAGGTTCTTGCCCAGCTCGGGCGTGTGCACGGCGAAGCGCCGCAGCTCCTTGACCGACGGCTTGGCCGCCACGGCGGCCTGGCGCCCGACGACCGAGGCCTCCCCCAGGCTGCGCAGCGAGGGCCGCGACGCGTCCGCGAAGGGGCCGAGGTCGTCGAAGAACCGGCGCAGCTGGCCCGCGCTGGCGTTGAGGTCGCGCAGGGCCGGGGTCTGGGCGTCAACGGTGCGCCCCAGCTCGGCCATCGTGGGCTGCAGCTCCTCCAGGAAGCGCGGCAGGCGCTGGAAGGAGCCGGCGATGTCGGCCCGGCGCTCGGCCGACGCGGCCGCCGTGTTGCGCGCCTCCACCACGAAGCGCCCGACGTTCTGACGGTTGTCCGCCAGCGCGGTGATGACGCCGTCGGCGTCGTGGGTCAGGTTGGCGATGACCTGGTTCTGGCGGGCCAGGATCGCCAGCAGCTTGTCCGTCTCGCGAATGGCCGGGACCCCGCGGCGGATGGCGTCGTTGAGGTCCTGCCCGCGCGCGGCCAGGCCGGTCCCGAACTCATTGAGGATGATGCGCAGGCGCTCGCGCTGGGGCAGGCGCATGATGTCGTTGACGAGGTCGGGCGGGATCGTCGAGACCGTGTGGCTGACCGGGATCGTCGAGCCCGGCTTGAGCACCTGGCGGCTGGACCCGGGATTGCAGTCGATGAAGTACTCGCCGATCAACGACTGGGGGCGCGTCTCGCAGGTGACGTCGGTGCGCAGCTCCTTGAAGCCGGGCTTCTGGTCGACCTGGAACTGGACCAGCGCCTTCTTCGCGCGCCGGTCGATCTTCATCGCCGTGATCTTTCCGGCCTTGACGCCGGCGATCTTCATGTCGGCGCCCTCGATCAGCCCGAACGCGTTGTCGAGCTGAACCCAGTAGCGGCGGCTGCCGTCGTCCGAGCTGCGGGCAGCGCCGGTGACCAGCGCGAACGCGCCGACGGCGGCGATGACGAGGGCTGTGAGGATCGCGCGCTTCATCAGCCGTCGGCGGGCGGGACCTCGCTGGGGTCGCAGACGCCGTTGGGGATCGGGTTGCTGCCGTCGAAGTTGCGCTCCAGCGAGCCCGGGCACCGCCGGGTCTGGCCCGTCTGTGCGAACTGGAGGAAGGTGTTGGCGACGTCGTTGGGAGCGATCGGCGCCTGCGGGTTGCCGGAGGGGTCGAGGGTGAAGGCGTTGGCGTTGAGCGCCACGCGGCCCATCGACCCGTTGGCGTCGTAGAAGCCGGTCTGCGAGAAGTCGTTGAACCAGCCGACGAGGTCGACCGTGTACGGGCGGGCGAAGGACAGCTCGGGGGTGGCGCCCGCCAGCGCCTTGGCCGAGGCGGGCAGCGCGCCCTCGCGCTCCTTGCCGTTCCGGTTCACCGGGCCGACGGCGATGTTGCGCACCGGCACGTTGGAGCGGGTCAGCTCGATCAGATCGTTCGACGCGCCACTCTGGCGGACGAGCCGGCGCAGGTCGGCGATCGTCGGGCGGGCGTTGCGGGCCAGCGGGCGCAGCTCGGCCAGGAACGGGCGCAGCTTGCGCGCCACCGGCTTGGACTCGCGGACCAGCGGCTTGAGGTCATCGAGCGTCGCGCGCAGGTTCACGAACGTCGAGTCGGCGCGGCGCATGAACGCCGGCAGGCGGGAGATGGCCTCGGCCAGCGCGTCGCGCTGGGAGCCGATCGCGCCGGTCGTCTGGTTGAGGTGGGAGACCAGGCCGGCCAGGTCGGTCCGGCGCTCGTTGATGTTCGTCACCAGGTCGGCCGACTCGCCGATGAACCGGTGCAGGGAGGGCTTGTCGTAGAGCAGCTCGCGAAACAGGCGGCTCGAGGCGGCCAGCGACGGGTTGAGGTAGACGATGCCCGCGTTGGCCTGCTTGCCCCGGCCCGAGTAGGTCGTGCCGAACCCGCGGATGACGTCGCGCAGGCCGACCCGCGTCTTGGGGTCGAATAGGTTGAAGATCTCGTCGAGATCGACCGCGGTGGTGGTCTGGTCCTGGCCGATCGTGCCGCCGTCCGGGATCTTGGGCGCGGTGCCCGGGGCGAGCTGAAGGTCGATGTAGCGGTTGGCGATCCCCGACAGCGAAGAGGCGCGGACGATGGCCTTGGTCCCCTGGCGCAGGTCGTAGCGGTCGTCGTCGACCTTGATCTCGACCTTGGCCTGGCCGTTCGGGGTGAGCGTGATGTCCTGGACCTTGCCCACCTCGGTGCCCGAAACCTGGACCAGGTTGCCCTTCACGAGCTGGGCCGCGTTCTGGAAGAGGAGCGTGTAGTGGCGCCCTCCTCCCCCGCTGCCCACGAGCACGACGACGACGGCCGCCGTCGCAATCGCGATGGCGCCCACGGCCGCGATCCTGCCAATCGCACTCGTGCGCACTTCCACCCTGCCTATCTCTCTCCCGGCCCCGTGCGCCTCCCAGCACACGGGCTTAGCGGGCGAAGCTAGCAACGGCCGATTCTGGGTGTCAAAGGAGAACCGACGCCGCGTTTACGGCAAGTTTCCGCTCTTCGGTGCGTTGTGGTGGGGGACGGACGGCAGGAGGGGAAGATGAGACCTGGTTACCGGCAGTTCTGCGCGGTCGCGCGCACCCTCGACCTACTCGGGCAGCGCTGGACGCTGCTCGTGGTGCGCGAGCTGGCGCTGCGCGGGCCGCTCAGCGCGGCCGCCATCGCGCGCGGGCTGCCCGACGTCCCGATGAACCAGCTGACCGAGCGCCTGGCGCTGCTCGAGGCGCGCGGGATCGTCGCCGTGACGCCGGGCGACGGCGCCGCGCGCGTGTACGAGCTCTCGGCGGCCGGCCGGGAGCTCGAGGACGTGCTGGGCGCGCTGGCCCGGTTCGGCCTGGAGGCGCTGGCCGAGCCTCCGGCGCCCGGCGATGCCGTCCTCCCCCATGTCCTCATCCGCCAGCTCGAACTCCGCTATGACGGCGCGCGGGCCGCGGAGGCCGGGTTCTCCGGGCGCTTCGAGCTGGTGCTGCGCGACCCCGAGTCGATGTGGTCGGTGGAGCCGGGCAGCGCGCCGGGCCGCTTCGCCCTGCTGGCGGGTCCCGGCCGCCTGTCGGCGCGGGCCGGGGCGTGCCTCGACCCCACCGCCTCGCTGACGATGTCGGTGGACGCCTGTGCCCGCCTGATCGCGGGTGACCCTGACGCTGTACTCGAGGTTGAGATCTCGGGCGACGAGGCCCTGGGGCAGCGGCTGGTCGCACTGCTGGTCGCGGACGCGCGCGCAGCGGTCGCCGCCGCCGCCTGAGGCTCAGATCCCCGCCAGGTCGCGGCGCTCGAACAGCGCCATCGCGGCCGCGACGATCACGGCGGCCAGCGCGACCATCACGACCGCGGCCGTCGCCTTGAACGACTGCACCGGGACCAGGCCCACCTGGTGGAACGGCGAGAGGCCCAGCGTCCAGTCAGGTACGCCGAGCAGCGAGCCGAAGGTCTGCCACACGAAGGCCAGGCTGACCAACCCGTAGGCCACGCCCACGCTCGCCCGCGGAGCGACGGCGAAGGCCAGGGCGGCCAGGGCGAGAAAGAGCAGCGCCGCCGGCAGGCAGTTGGCCCCGGCGGCCAGGGCGTCGCCCAGGGACACCCCGGCGCCCTGCGAGGCCGCCCCGACCCACGCCATCAGCCCGGCCAGGAGGGCCAGCGCGGCCATTCCCGCGGCGGCCAGGGCGAGGCGCCCGGCCAGCCAGGAGCGCCGGGCGACGGCCAGGGCGAGCATCGTCTCCAGCCGGCCGTCCGCCTCCTCGTGGCGCGCCGCCCCGACCTGCGCGCAGGCGAACAGGCTCACGACGAGCACGAAGAACAGGAACGTGAAGCTCAGATAGCCCGACGCCGTGGTGATCGACCCGGCGCCGAGCTTGTCCAGCTGGCGCTGGAGCGACGACGAGATCGACACCGAGGAGACGGTGTCGGAGAGCACGCCCACCACCAGCGCGAACAGGCCGCAGCCCAGGGCCCAGACCACGAGGCTCGTCCGCTCGTCGCGCAGCGCCCAGCGCGCCGGGGACGAGAGCAGCGCCAGGTCCGCGGGGCGCGAGTCCCGTCCGCTGACCAGTCCCGACCCGACGTCGCGCCGCAGGGAGATCCGCCGCGCCACCCCGGCGAGCACGAGCGTCGTCACCGCGGCCAGGACGAACACGGCCGGGCGGGCTCCGGCGAACGGCCGGACCTCCTCCGCCCACCCCAGCGGGGTGGCCCAGCGCAGCCCGTCCAGGCCGGATGAGGTATCGCTCACGACGCGCGCCAGGAACGCCACGGCGAGCACTCCACCGCCCAGCTCCATCGCCAGGCGCCGGGTGGAGGCGAACTGGCTCGCCAACGAGTCCCACGCCGGCGAAGACCAGGGCGACGGACACCGTGGCCCCGGCGAGGTAGGCGGACTGGACGAACGCCAGCCGGGCGGCGAGCAGGCCGGCCAGCATGGCCGCGCCCAGCAGCAGGGCGCCGGCGAGGATCGCCAGCGCGGACGCCGCGAACGCGCTGCCCCGGCTCACGGCGCCGGCGAGAACCAGCTCCTGGCGCCCGGCGTCCTCCTCCGCGCGGGTGGCGCGGACCGCCGCCAGCAGGCCCCAGACGCCGGCGAAGATCGCGAAGATCCCGCCCACCCGCCAGGCCGCGTAGCCACCGGCCGAGAGCAGGTCGTGCGGAACGCCGTAGAACAGCCTCACGGCGGCGTTGTCGCCAAAGCTGCGCGCGAACACGACCCGCTCGTGGAGCGTCGGATAGGTGCTGCGGTAGGTCGCCGGCTGAACGTAGGCGAACAGGGCGAAGAACGCGGCGAACGAGAGATCGCGCACGCGCGCGGATGCGACCAGGCGCCGCGTCAGCAGGCTAGCCGCCATCACCGCCGTCGCGCCGGTCGTAGTGGTGCAGGAAGATCTCCTCCAGCGAGGGCTCGCGGGTCGCCATGGCCACGACGTCGTGCCCGGCCAGCGCGGCGACGAGCGGGCCGATGCTGCCGGTCACCTCGTAGCGCACGGCGTTCTCTCCCGCGGGCAGCTCCCGGGTGCCGGGAAGCGGGCCGAGGTCGGGCACCGGCCCCGCGAAGGTCACCTCGACGGTCTGGGCGCTGAGGTGGCGCAGCTCGGCCAGCGTCCCCTCGTCCACCAGTCGCCCGTCGCGCAGGATCCCCACGCGGTCGCACAGGGCCTCGACCTCGCTGAGGATGTGCGAGGACAGGAACACCGTCTGCCCGCGCTCCTTGGCCTCGTGGACCGTGTCGCGGAACGCCACCTCCATCAGCGGGTCGAGCCCGCTGGTGGGCTCGTCGAGGATCAGCAGGTCCGCGCGGCTGGCCAGGGCGGCCACCAGCTGGACCTTCTGGCGGTTGCCCTTGGACAGCGCTCGCACCTTCTTGTCCGTGTCCAGGCGGAAGCGCTCCACCAGGACGTCGCGGTAGGCGGAGCCGCCTCCCCCGCGCAGCCGGGCCAGGAACTCGAGCGTTTCGGCGCCGGTGAGCGTCGGCCAGAGGAACGGCTCCCCGGCCACGTAGGCGACGCGGCGGTGGGCATCCACAGCGTCGCTCCAGGCGTCGAGTCCGAACAGCTCGGCGCGCCCGGCGCTCGCCCGGTGCAGGCCGAGCAGCAGGCGGATGGTCGTCGTCTTGCCCGCGCCGTTGGGACCGAGGTAGCCGTACACCTCGCCCTCCTCCACGGAGAGATCGAGCGCGTCCAGGGCGAGCGTGTCGCCATAGCGCTTGGTCAGTCCCTCGGTTCGGATCGCGGTCAAGTGGTTGCACCCTAGCCGCGGCTTGACTCCGGGCCTCTACGATCGCCCGTGCCCGGGTAGACAAACTGGCAAAGTCAGCGCACTTAAAATGCGCCGCTCCACGTGAGCTTTGCGGGTTCGAGTCCCGCTCCGGGCACTGCCGTGGCCTTTATCCGGGCGCAACTTGACCGTTGCTACGGTGTCTCTGGGGGGAAGGGACTCATACACGCGTGGAAGTCTCAGCTCTGAAACACGCCGGCGTGGCCGGCATACACGGGCGCTCGCCCCTGCTCCGGCTCCAGTCGGACGAGCGCCTCATCGCGCTGATCAGGCGCGGGAACCATTACGCCTTCGAGGCGCTCATGGCCCGCTATCAGTCGCGCCTGCTGGCGTTCTGCCGCCACATGCTGTCCTCCAAGGAGGATGCCGAGGACGTCCTGCAGGAGGTTTTCGCGGCCGCCTTCAACGCGATCCAGGCCGACGACCGCCCCCTCAATGTGCGGCCGTGGCTCTACCGGATCGCCCGCAATCGCTCGCTCAACCACCTGCGCCGGGTGCAGCCGATCGGCGTGGACTCGATGGACGTCCACTTCTCCGAGGGCGGGCAGACCACCGCCGACAAGGTGCACAAGCGCGAGGACTTCCGGCTCCTGCTGGCCGACGTGCAGGAGCTCCCCGAGTCCCAGCGCACGGCGCTGCTCCTGCGCGAGATCGATGCGCTCTCCTACGACCAGATCGCCGAGGCGATGGAGACGACGGTGCCGAGCGTCAAGTCGCTCCTCGTGCGCGCGCGCGTCGGGCTCGCAGAGGCCGCCGAGGCGCGCCAGATGTCGTGCGACGAGGTCCGGCTCGAGCTCGGCGAGGTGGCCGAGGGGCTGACGAAGATGAGCCCGCCCGTCCGCCGCCATCTCAAGCAGTGCGAGCGCTGCTCCCACTTCCGCAAGCAGCTGCGCGACACCAACAAGGCGCTCGCCGCCGTCTACCCGGTCGGCGCTCTGCTGATGGTCAAGAAGCTGATCCTCGCCCAGTTCGGCGGCTCGGCCGCCGGCGGCGGCGCGGCGAGCACCGCCGCGGGTGGCGCGGCCGCGGCCGGGAGCGCAGCGGCCGGCGGCGCCGCCAGCAGCCTCCTGGGCGCGGGCGCCAGCGCCGTGGCCACCAAGGCCGCGGCCGGCCTGGCGGCGGCGGCGATCGTCGGCGTCGGCGCGGTCGAGGTCCACCACGCCGCCCAGGATCCCCAGCCGGCCCCGGTCCTGGCCCAGCGCTCGGTCGCCACCCCGGCGACCGGCGGCACGCCCGCCGCGCCCGTCCACAAGCGCGCGGCCGCTCCGGCCAAGACGCACAAGGCCAAGACGCCGAGCGCGCTGAAGGCCAAGGTCGCGGCCAAGCCCGCCGTTCCGACGACGACCACCACGACGACGTCGACGACTCCCACCACGGCGACCACGCCCGCGCCGCCTCCCACCCCCACCACGGAGACCGTCAGCGACACGACCGTCCTTCCCTCCCAGCCGACCCCCGTGTCCCATCCTCAGACTCCCGTCACCGAGCCCCAGCCGTCCGACCCCGGCGACGACACCTCGGCCGGCGACCCGGGCGCCGGAGGCTCGGACAACGGCAACGGCGGGACGCCGCCCGAGCAGAGCAGCCCTCCGTCGGCCCAACCGCCGCCTCCCCAGCCGCTCCAGGTCCCGGCCGTTCCCCAGCCCTAGTCGCCGGCCGGCGACGGTAGCCTGCCCACCGTGATCGAGTGGGCGGACTTCGAGAAGGTCGACATGCGCGTCGGTCGGGTCGTCGCCGTCGACGAGTTCCCCGAGGCGCGCAATCCCGCCTGGAAGCTCGAGATCGACTTCGGCCCGCGGATCGGCGTCAAGCGCTCGTCGGCCCAGATCAAGCACTACGCGCGCGAGGAGCTCGAGGGCTCCCTCGTCGTAGCGGTGGTCAACTTCCCGCCCAAGCAGATCGGACCCGTCCGCTCCGAGGTCCTCGTCCTCGGCGCGCTGGACGACGAGCAGGGCGTCGTTCTCCTGCGGCCCGACCGCGATGTCGCGCTCGGTGACCGCATCGCCTGACGCGACCCAGTAGTTCTCCCCGCAACGACTCCCGAGAACGTCCCGATGTGCGCGACCCGCCGGTCCCGGACCATGGGTTCATGAAGATTCTCGTGACCGCCGCCACCGAGCACGGTTCGACCGGAGAGATCGCCGAGGCCATCGGCAGCGCGCTGCGCCACCGCGGCCTGGAGGTCGAGGTGATCGCGCCCGGCGACGTCGGCGACGTCGAGGCCTACGACGCCGTCGTGCTGGGCAGCGCCGTGTACGCGGGGCACTGGCTCAAGCCGGCCCTCGACCTGGTCCACCGGTCCGGTGAGGCCCTGGCCTCGCGGCCCGTGTGGCTGTTCTCGAGCGGCCCTGTGGGGGACCCCTCGCGCAAGCTCGTCCAACAGATGGCCGAGGAGGAGCCCAAGCAGGTGGCGACCGTCCGCCGGGCCACGCGGGCCCGCGGGCATCGCATGTTCGCCGGCAAGCTGGAGCGGCGCCGCCTCAGCCGGCCCCAGCGAGTCGCCATGACCGTCTTCCGCGCGCCCGAGGGCGACTTCCGCGACTGGCCCGGCATCGAGGCGTGGGCCGACGGCATCGCCGACGACCTCGCGCTGAGCCCGAACCACGCCGGCAGCGCTTGCGCCTGAGCGCTCAGGCGCTAGGCGAGGAACTCGGCCACCGCACCGGCCGTGCCGTCGAAGTCCTCCCAGAGGACCGGGTGCGATCCCGGCACCGTGACCGCGCGGGCGTCCGGATACCGCGCGAGATCGACGGGCACCCACGACGCCTCGCCCTGGACGATGAGGGTGGGAAGGTCAGCCACGGGCGGCGGGTCGGCGGCCATGTCGGACCAGATGGCGATCGCGGCCACGGGCTCGTAGAGGTAGCGCAGGCGGCCGTCCTCCCCGCGCCCGAGGTTCTGGCTCATCTCCTCCTCGAGCATCTCGCGGGGTGTGTGCAGAAGCGAGGAGCCCCGATCCTCGATCGCCTCGTCGACCGTCTCGAACGAGAGGTCGCCGCGCTCCTCCAGCGCCTGCTCGAGGCAGTCCGACGGCTCCAGATGCAGGGCCGGGTCGAGCAGGACCAGGCGCTCGACACGCTCGGGCGAGCGCGCCGCCACGGAGGCGGCCACCCGGCCACCGTAGGAGAACCCCACCCAGTCGGCGCGCTCCACGCCGAGGGCGGAGGCCGTCTCCAGCACGTCGGCCACGTGGGCGTCGACATCCCACGGCGGCTCCTGGCCGGACCTTCCGTGGCCGCGGAGGTCCAGCGCGATGACCCTTCGATGGGCCAGACGCTCCTCGCCGAGCTTGCGAAACCGCTGCCCGTGGCCGGTGACCCCGTGCAGGCAGATCACCGGGGCCCCCTCCGGGTCGCCGTACTCGTAGGCGTGCAGGCGCATCAGGCCGCGGCGGGCGCGAGCCCGATCACCTTGAGCCGGCGCTCCAATGCCTTGGCGGCGAAGAGCCGGGTCTCCTCCAGCGTCGCGCCGAAGATGTCCGCGTCGTCCGGCGTGTCGGCGGGCACCCACCGGGGCCGCAGGACCCCCTCGGCCAGGGGCAGCACCTCGCCCATCGCCCGCTGGATCGCCTCGCCGTAGCGCGCGTCCTCGTGAGCCATCTCGCGCAGGAAGGCGGCGCCGAAGGCCACGTGGCGATGCTCGTCGCGCGCGACGTTGAGAAAGCCCTCGACGAAGCCCGGCAGCGTCCCTACCGTCTGGTTGTAGTCGATGATGAAGTGCTGGCCTGTCAGGGCGAGCATCCCCTCGATGACCATGTGGTAGATCGTCACGGCCTCGACCAGGGTCTCGAGGTCCTCGGGCTTGGTGGCCAGGCGGTCGACGCGCTGCTTGAGCGCCTCGTCGAACATCTGGCGGAACTCCGGGTTGAGGTGCTCGGACGTCTCGGCCAGCCGGCCGGAGAGCGAGTCGGCCTCGAGCACGCCGACCTCGGAGTAGAAGCGGTCGAAGAAGGCCACGTGCCGCGCCTCGTCGGCGATCTGCGTGCACAGGAAGATCCGCATGTCCTCGGTGGGCGCGGCGCGCATCATCGGGCCCAGCTCCTCGGCGACCCGCTGCTCGCCGACGAAGAACGACGACAGGCCGTACATGCGCGCCTCGCGCTCCTCGGCGTCGATGCGCTCGTGCCAGTCGATCCGGTCCTGGGAGAAGTCGATGTCCTGCGTGCGCCACTGCTGGCGCTCCCAGAGCAGGTAGAGGTCGCGGTAGCTGAGGAGGTTGGACTCGCCGCGGTCGGCCGACTCCAGCAGGGCCGGGTCGGACGTGGCCTGGAAGTCCTCGCGCTCGGTCGCGTGCTGGGAGGTGGTCTCGGACACTTCCGCTCCTTCGTGACGGGGGCGGCGTCAGCCTAACCGGGATCGCGGCCCGCGAGCCGCGTCCTGATGCGCCGGCGCTTTCGCGCCAGCTCACCCTCCAGCCCCTCGAGCTCGCGCTTGCGCCGGCGGACCAGTTCGAGCTGGCGATCGACGTAGCCCAGCGCCTCGAGCAGGATCTCGTGGCGGCGCTCGGGATCCTCGCTGCGCGAGAACTCCTCGCGCAGCACCGCGCGGGCGTCCTCGGCCTCCACCAGCGTCCGCAGTTCTTCGAGCGAGACGCCGAGCAGGTCGCGCAGGCGGGTCAGCTCACGCAGGCGCTCGACGTCCTCCCCGGTGTAGAAGCGATGGCCGCCGGGCGCGCGCTCGCCCGCGGCGCGGAGCAGCCCGATCTCCTCGTAGTAGCGAATGGTCCGGGTGGTGATCCCGGCCCGCTTGGCGGCCTCGCCGATGCGCAGGTCCTTGACCGGCGTGGCGGCGCTCATCGCACGGCCCCCTCCAGCTCGGCGGCGACCGTGGGCACCGAGGCCTCGTCGGCCGACTGATGGGACGGCCGCATCAGCGAGACGACCATGCCCACCAGCGAGGTGATCGACAGGACCCACAGCGCGGTGTGCATGTTGTGGATGAACGGTTCGAGCGCGGCGTCCGAGAGCCCGGTCGTGATCCCGGAGAAGATCGACAGGAGCACCTGCTTGGGGACGGCCGAGGTGATGATGGCCAGGACGAAGGCGATCGAGAGCACCGCGCCCGTGTTCTGGAGCATCATCCGCGCGCCGGCGGCGATGCCCCGGCGCTGCGCGGGGACCGTGCCCATCATCGCGGCGGTGTTGGGGCTGTTGAACATGCCCGAGCCGACCCCGACGACGAACAGCCACACGGAGCTCTGCCAGTAGGGCGTGTGGACCTGGAGGGTGGTCATCCCGGCCAGCCCGATCGCGCTCACGAGCATGCCCATGGCGGCGAGCATCCGCGAGCCACGCCGATCGGCCCACAGGCCGGCCGGTGGCGAGGCGACGAGCATGCCGATCGCCAGCGGCGCGAGCTTTATCCCGGCGGTGATCGGGTCGTCCCCCTGCGCGCCCTGGAAGTAGAAGACGAACACGAACATCAGCGCGAAGCGCGAGAGCCCGTTGATGAACGCGGCGCCGGTGGCGGCGGCGAACATGCGGTTGGCGAAGATCGACAGGTCGAGCATCGGTGCGCGGCCGTGGCGCTCGATGACGACGAAGAGCGGGAGCAGGATCACCGCGGCGACCAGGCCGGCGATCACCACCGGATCGGTCCAGCTGGTCAGGCCTGCCTTGGAGACCCCGAGCGTCAGGCCCGTCAGCCCCGTGACGAACGCCGCCGTGCCCAGGAGGTCGAGCCCCCGGGTCTCGTCCGGCTTGGCCAGCTCGTGCAGCACGAGCCCGCCCCACACCGCGCCAGCCAGCCCGAGCGGCACGTTGAACCAGAACACCCAGTGCCAGGAGATCGCCACGAGCGCGCCGCCCAGGACCGGGCCGAGCACGAGGCCGACCGCGGCCACCATCGTGTTGGTTCCCATGGCCAGGCCGAGCTGCTCTCGGGGAAAGGCGTCGGTGACGAGCGCCGCCGCGTTGGCGAACAGGAAGGCGGCCCCGACGCCCTGGAGGATGCGCCACAGGATGAGCTCGGTGCCGCCGCCGGCGAATCCGGCGCCCAGCGAGGCGACCGTAAAGATGAGAAATCCGCCGACGTAGGCCTGCTTGCGGCCGAACAGGTCGGAGAGCCGTCCCGCCGTGAGGACCAGCACGGTCGAGGCGATCATGTAGGCCAGGATCACCCACACGAGCTGAAGCAGCGACGTGTGCAGACTGCGCTCGAGGTCGGGCAGGGCGATGATCAGCGTGCCCGAGTTGATGGTCGCGAGCAGCATCCCCATGCTCGTGCACGACAGCGTCCACCACTTGTAGTTCGCATCGCCGGCTTCCACCCCGGGGCGGCGGCGACGGCGGGTCGGTGTCTGCGCTGTCGGAGCAACCATATCTTTACGTGAACGTCAGCTTAGCGCGTCGCGGCGCGGGGCCCTGCCCCGGACCGCGGTTTGGGGCGACTTAGGTACCCCCTCGGGGCCTCAAGTCGACCCAAACGCCAGACCCGACCCCTCATCGCCGCAGTTCCATCCCGCCGCGGCGCCCCGCGCCCTACGGCCCCGGCTCGCCGCCGAAGATCAGCGCGCCGCGGCGGCGGCCGTCGACGAGCACCGGGTACGTCCCCGCCCGCTGGCCCGGGATCTGGCGGGCGGCCCGGCGGAGCGGGCCCACGGCCAGACGGTAGTCGCGATCGGCTCGCACGAGGATCGAGTGCGCCGTGCGGTCGCCGTTTCGCACGCTGAGGGAAACGGCGAGGAAGGACGGCGTGGAGACCGTCCGCGGCGACAGGCGCCCGCCGCGCAGCGTGAAGGTGGCGTCGATGCGCACCGGCTCCGAGCCGCCGTTGCTGCTGCTCGTCGTCGGGCCCTTGGACCCGCTCGGGTTGGTGGCGTCAGGCGGCGGCTGAGTGGCGCTCGGCGCGGTCGCCAGGGGCTCGGTCGTGGTGACCGCGGGAGTCGTCGCGGTCGGAGCGAGCGCTCCGCGGTCATTCGAGTCCCCGCCGCAGCCGGCCGCCAGCAGCGCCAAAGCCGCCATTCCGTACAAAGCCGCACATTTCCTCAAGTCCATCCCCCCGCCCCGCCGATAGTGGGCACGTCATGGTCGAGTACGACGCCGCCCGCCGCCGCCTCTGGCTCTTCGGCCAGCGCTGTCACCACGGCGCCACCGGCGCGATCCTGACCGGCGCCGCCGCCGCCGGGCTCGCCGCCGCCCGTCTCTCGCCCCCGGCCACGGTCATGCTGGCCGCCACGGGCAGCCTGCTCATGGCGCATGACTGGCAGGACCGGAGCATCTGGTTTCAGAGGGGCTACGGCACACAGCCGTAGCCATCACTGCCCGATCGAGAACATCGACTCGAGGTCGTGGCGCGAGAAGGCCTCGAAGGCGACCATCGTCTGCGTGCGCGTCACGCCCTCCAGCTGGCCGATCTGGCCGGTGACCGTGTCGGCCAGGCGCTCGTGCTTGGGACCCGGACGATGGCGACGAAATCCCACTCGCCGGTCACCGAGTAGGCCTCGGCGACCCCCGGCACGTCGGCCAGGACGCCGCCGAGGGTCGGCAGCGCCGTGCGCTCGGCCTCGATGAGGACGATCGGCGTGGGTCATGCGGAATGCGTCTCCCCCGGCTCGAGGATCACGACCTTCTCCGCCGCCCGCGACTCGTAGCTCGTCTTGCCCTCGACGTCCGCCTTGAACGCTGCGGCGTCGGTCTCGATGGGCGGGAAGGTCCCGTAGTGGCAGGGGATGACCGTGTGGGCCTTCACCAGGTCGGCGGCGGCCACGGCGTCGTGGCGATCCATCGTGTAGTGGCCGCCGATGCACATGAGCGCGACGTCGATCTCGTCGCGGCGGGGAACCAGCGCGAGGTCGGAGAACAGCGCCGTGTCGCCCAGGTGGTAGACGGTCTTGCCACCGAAGTTGATGACGAGGCCCGCGGGCATGTGCGGCGTGCCGTTCGGGCGACACGGCCGTGTGCCAGGCGGGGACGAGGCGGACCCAGCCCCAGTCGAACTCGACCGTGCCGCCGAGTTGGGGTCGAACACGTCGACGCCCTCGCCGCCGATCTCGTTGGCCAGCTCGACGATGGCCACGACCGGCGCCCCGGCGCGCTTGGCGATCGCCACGGTGTCGCCGATGTGGTCGGCGTGGCCGTGGGTGAGCAGGATCGTCGTGGGGCTGACGTCGTCGGCGCTCGACCGCGGCCTTCGGGTTCCCCGTCAGGAACGGGTCGATCAGCACCGAGGTGTCGCCGTCGGACAGCTCGAAGCAGGCGTGGCCGAGGAAGCGGATGTCCATTCAGGTCTCCTCCGTGGTCGGGTGCTTGGCCAGTTCCCGCGCGAACTCGATACCCAACCGCCACGCCGACGAGCATGCCCAGCCGCGTCTCCTCGGCCACGCAGCGTGCGCACGGCCGCCGTGCGCTGCGTCGGGGTCATCGGTCTCGCCGGCGGCCCGGCCGACCTGCTCCTCGTGCGCGCTGCCGAACCAGCCGCCCTCGGTGAGCGCCTGGTCGAGCACGCGCTGGAGCTGGGGCGCGAGCCGGGCGACCGTGTCGCGCGCGCCCTCGAGGCGCTCGGGAGTCGCTCAGCGCCTCGACGGCGGCGTCGATCTCCTCGTCGCTGTAGGGCCCCTCGAGCACGGCGTCATCATACGTACGTGACCGTGCGGCTCACCGAGCTATCCCACGGCGCCGGATGCGGCTGCAAGCTGGGCGCGGCCGACGCTCGAGCCCGTCCTGGCCGCGCTGAGCTCCAACGGCCATCCGGCGCTCCTCGTCGGCCCGTCGACCGCCGACGACGCCGGCGGTCTTCCGCGTCCCGACGACCTCGCGCTGGTCCAGACGGTCGACTTCTTCACCCCGATCGTCGACGACCCCTACGACTTCGGGCGCATCGCCGCGACCAACGCCCTCTCCGACGTCTACGCCATGGGCGGCGAGCCGCTGACGGCGCTCAACCTGGTGGCGTTCTCCCTGGAGGAGCTCGGCGGCGAAGTCCTGCGCGAGATCCTGCGCGGCGGGGACGACGTGGTGCGCGAGGCGGGCGCGGTGATCGTCGGCGGCCACTCGATCGACGACCGCGAGCCCAAGTACGGGCTGGCCGTCACCGGAACCGTCCACCCCGACGAGGTCCTCACCAACGCCGGCGGCCGCCCCGGCGACGCCCTCGTGCTCACCAAGCCCCTCGGCGCGGGCGCGATCTCGACGGCCGCCAAGCGGGGCGCGGCCGGGCCCGAGGTGGTGGCCGCGGCGGTCGAGGTGATGACGACGCTCAACCGCGCCGCCGCGGCGGCCGCCCGCGCGGCTGGGGCCCACGCGCTGACCGACGTCACCGGCTTCGGCCTGCTCGGCCACCTGCACGAGCTCGCCGCCGCCAGCGGGGTCGCAGCGGAGGTCGACGCGGCGGCCGTGCCCGCGATCGAGGGCGCTCTGGAATTGCTGGACGACGAGGCCGCCGTGAGCCGGTGGCGCGCGGAGAAACGCCGAACACGCGGCGACCTTCGCCTCGATCGCCGACGGCGTGCCCGCCGCCCGCCGGCGCCTGGTCAGTGACCCGATGACCAGCGGCGGCCTGCTGGTCGCGGTTGCGCCGGAGCGGGCCGGCGACGTCCCTGGGCGGATGATCGGCCGCCTCGTGGACGGCCCGGCCGGGACGATCTCGGTCGGCGCCTAGGCCCGAAGGCCGACCGCGGCGAGCGCCTATCAGCGCCAGAGCCCGGCGCGCTTCGCGCCGTCAATGGGCACGACGAGCGACCGAGGCCAGGAGGCCTCCGCAGGCCAGGCCCGAGAGCGCACCGCCCAGCCCGACGAGCCAGTCGGCCTCGTCGACGCCCAGCGGCATCAGCGCCAGCACGGCGGCGATCACGCCCGCGCCGAGCAGGTCGGAATCGGTCTCTCCCCCGCGCCGGCGCTCGAGCAGGTCGGGCGCGGCCCAGGCGGCCAGCAGGGCGAGCGCGGCGCCGTTGCCGCCCGCGGCGATCGGGAAGGACTCCAGGCCGATGGCCAGTGCCATGCCCGCCGAGCCCCCGATCAGGAAGACGGCCACGGGCACGACATGCCCGTGACGGCGCTCCAGCAGCCAGCCGAAGAGGGCGATCGACAGCAGACAGGCCAGCGCGTAGCCGGTGTTGACGTAGACGAAGGAGGCCGTGAGGACCCGCCACCACTCGCTGCCCGGCGGCCCGATGACCGCCAGGTCGACCCGATCCACCCAGCTTGTCTGGACCGCGCAGGGACACGCCGAGGCTCGCCAGCACCAGGCCGATCGTGGCCATGGGACGGGCATCGACCCGGATTCCCGGCATCTCCCCGGGCCGCAGCGGCCCGAGGGAGGGCTTGTTGCGCCGGCGCAGGCGCCGCTCGCGAGGCTGGCCCGACTTGTCGAGCTTGGGCGCCCGCTTGCGCAGCCGCCGCCCGCAGTACGGGCACTCGGTGATGTACGGGCTGACCTCGGACCCGCAGTTCTTGCAGACGACGAAGAGGTCCGCGCCGGAGGACATCGCCTCCAAGTGTAGGGCCGACCGTGAAGCGGGTGCGAGCTACTCGCCCGTGGCGGCGACGATCTCGGCCACTACCTCGCGCAGGTCGTGGTTCGCCTCGTAGACCACGACCTGGCGCTCGGCGCCGTTGCCGTGGGTGAGGAGGTCGTCCACGGCGTCGAGCGCGTCAGCCGACCCGAGGTCCTGCGCGTGCTCCCGGGCGCGGTCTCGCAGGCGGCGGGCGAGCTGCTTGGTGCCCACCCGCTCCTGGGAGGGAAGGTCGACCAGCTCGTCCTCGAGGCCATGGCGCGCGGCCAGCCACTTGTTCTCGTCGATCATCTCGTGCGGGTACTCGGAGAGGTGCTCGCCGGAGTCGAAGTGCTCGCACAGCTCCTTGACCAGCGCCTGGACGAGCGCCGCCAGCCCCAGGGTGTGCTCGACCCGCGTCTGGGAGTCCATGACGCGGATCTCGACGGTCCCGAGGTCGGGATGGGGCCGGACGTCGTACCAGAGGTAGGTGTAGTCCTGGATCACGCCCGCCGAGCACATGAAGTTGATGCGTCGCGCATAGTCGTCCCAGTCGCGGTAGGTGGGCGGGATGCCGACGCGGGGGAAGGCGCGAAAGATCGGCGTGCGCGTCGACGCCAGCCCCGTGGCGTCGGCCCGCCAGAAGGGCGAGTTGGCCGACAGCGCGAGCAGCACGGGCACGTGGACCCGCATCCCGTTGGCCACGTGGATCGCCTTGTCCGGGTCGTCGATCCCCACATGGACGTGGATGCCGAAGATGATCTCCTGGCGTGCCACGAAGCGCAGGGCGCTGATGAGGTCGCGGTAGCGGGGCCGGGCGACGATGCGCTGGTCCTCCCACATGGCGAACGGATGTGTGCCGGCGGAGCCGATGGCCAGGCCCTTGCTCTCCGCCGTCGCGCGCACCCGGGCGCGGAGCTCGCGCAGCTGCTCTCCGGCCTCGTCGGTGTTGCGGCAGGGCGACGTGGCGATCTCCAGCACCGACTCCATGAGCTCGGGCTTGACCTCTCCCGCCGCCTCGTCGTTCTGCGACGACTCGAGCATCGGCTCGATCATGTTGGCCAGGTCGAGCGTCTCGGCGTCGAGGATCATCAACTCCTCCTCGATGCCGAGCGTGTAGCTGGGGCCGGTGAAGCTGTGCTCCATCGCGCGCGAAGCGTATCCGGCGCCCCCGCCGCGATAGCCTGCCCCGCAAAGAGAAGACAAGCGACGGAAGGGCAAGACACCCATGGGTCTCGGCTACGACGGCAAGCTTTACATCCTCGCGTTCGACCACCGCGGGTCGTTCCAGAAGAAGTGGTTCGGGATCGAGGGCGACCCGACCCCCGAGGAGACTCAGAAGATCTCCGACGGCAAGCACCTCGTGTTCGAGGGCCTGGAGAAGGCCCTGGAGCAGGGCGCCGAGCCGGGCGTCACCGGGGCGCTGGTCGACGAGCAGTTCGGCGAGCCCACGGGCATCCCCCAGGCGGCGCGCGACCGCGGGCTCGTGCTGGCCATGCCGGTCGAGAAGAGCGGCCAGAACGAGTTCGACTTCGAGTACGGGGACGACTTCGGCGCGCACATCGAGAAGTTCAACCCGGACTTCTCCAAGGTGCTCGTCCGCTACAACCCCGACGGGGACGCCGAGATGAACACCCGCCAGGCCGAGCGCCTGAAGCGGCTCTCGGACTGGCTCCAGGCCAACGACCGTAAGTTCCTCTTCGAGCTCCTGGTCCCGGCCGAGGACGCCCAGCTGGACTCGGTCGGCGGCGACTCGGACCGCTACGACTCCGAGCTGCGCCCCGAGCTCATGCGCCGCGCCATCGCCGACCTCCAGGACGCCGGCGTCGAGGCCGACATCTGGAAGATCGAGGGCGTCGACGAGACGGCCGACTGCGAGCGCATCGCCCAGCAGTGCCGTACGGGCGAGGGCCGCGAGGGCGTCGTGTGCGTCGTGCTCGGCCGTGGAGCCGACGACGACAAGGTCGACCACTGGCTGCGCGCCGGCGCGCCCGTCGAGGCCTACGTGGGCTTCGCGATCGGGCGCTCGATCTGGGGCGACCCGCTGCGCGGGTTCCTGGACGGCAGCGTCTCGCGCGAGGACGCAGTCGCCCAGGTGGCCGACAACTACATGCGCTTCGTGAAGGTCTACAGCGAGGCCGAGGGCAGGGCGCCCGTCGGCTGAGCGCCCGTCCCGTCGAGCCCGGCGACCGCCGCCGGGCCCAGGACGGTCCGCGCGCCGTCGCGCGGGCTGATCGTGATCGCCCGCCGGCGCGGGGTCTCTCCCCGGCCCGCACCGGCCGGCGCGAAGCCGCGGGCCACGACGGCCCGCAGGACGATCTGCATCTCGAGCATCGCGAAGCTCGCGCCCAGGCAGCGGCGGCGCCCGCCCCCGAAGGGGATCCACGTGTACGTGCCCGGCGCCTCGTCCAGGAAGCGCTCGGGACGGAACCTGTACGGGTCGGGGTAGATGTCGGGGTCGTGGTGGACCAGGTAGGACGCGGCGAACAGCGCCACGCCGGCCGGATATTCCCACCCGCCGATCTCGACCGGCTGCTTCACCAGTCGCGGCGCGGCGTTGGGCAGGACGGGCCGGCGGCGCAGCGTCTCCTGAATGGTGGCCGTGAGGTAGGCCTCGTCGCCGTCGCGCAGTCGCTCCATGACCCGCGGCTCGGTCCCCAGCCGGTCGAACGCCCAGGCGAGCTCTGACGCCGTGGTCTCGTGCCCTGCGGCCAGCAGCGTCATCAACTCATCGCGCAGCTCGTCGCGTGACATCGAGCGGCCATCCTCGTGGCGGGCCGCCAGGAGCATCGCCAGGACGTCGTCGCGGTCGCCGCCGGCCTCACGGCGCTCGTCGATGAGCTCGAACAGCAGCTCGTCGGCCGCGGCCTTCGTCCGCTCGAGGCGCTTGCCGGGGCCGAAGGGCAGCGGCGGCAGCAGCGAGAGCGGACTGACGCCGAACTCGAGGATCTGCGTGAGGCTCTGGCGCAGGGCGTCGAGGCGGGAGCCCGGATCCAGGCCGAACACCGCCCGCAGGATCACCTCGAGCGTGAGGGCCTGCAGGCGCGGGTGCATCTCGAGCACCTCCCCTCCCGGCCAGGACGCGATCTCGCGCTCGGCCACGTCGTTGACCAGCGACTTCAGCCGCGCCATCGCCTCGCCGTGGAACGCCGGCAGCATGAGCTTGCGCTGCTCGAGGTGGGCGCCCTCGTCGAGCAGGATCACCGAGTTGCGCCCGACGATCGGCTCGAGGATGCTCGCCCCCTCGCCGGGGTGCAGGACCTCGGGCGGCGCCGTGAAGACCTGGCGGATCTGGTCGGGGTCGGAGATCAGGACGAACGGAGGCGATCCGACGAGGCGGATCGTGAAGCGCTTTCCGTACCGCGCCCGGCAGCGCTCCTGAAAGGCGATCGGCCGGTTCCACCAGCCGACGCTCTGAACGGCGGAGGGCGCTCGCGGGCCCGGGGGAAGCTGTCGGCGCCTGGTCATCACCCTTGTGACGATGCTGACGAGAAGGCGGTACCGGGCGGTGTGAGGATCGGCACAGACCGAGGCTATCGGACGCCGCCGGCGCCGCTACGTTGGCCCGGTGTCCCCTCGGCGCGCCCTGATCTGGATCGCCCTGTTCGCCCTGCTGGCGGCGAGCGGCGGGGGCCTCGTGTCGTGCGGCGGGGTGACGGACGAGGCGGGCGACGGCGCCGGGCGCGGCGCGCAGATGGAGGGGCGGGTCGTGAAGGTGGTCGATGGCGACACGGTCCACGTTGACCTGGGCGGGCGCGACGAGAAGGTCCGCTACATCGGCATGGACACGCCCGAGACGCACAAGCCGGGCACGCCGGTCCAGTGCTACGGGCGGGCCGCCAGCGCCTACAACGCCCGTCTCGTGGCGGGCCGGCGCGTGCGGCTGCGCACCGACGCCGAGGCCCGCGATCGCTATGGACGGCTCCTGGCCTACGTCTACCGCGAGCCCGACGGGCTGTTCGTCAACGCCGAGCTCGTGCGCCGTGGATACGCGCGAATTCTCACCATTCCTCCCAATGTCGCCCACGCCGCCCAGCTGCTGAAACTGGAGCGCCAGGCACGTTCGAGCGGCCGCGGATTGTGGTCGGCGTGCTGATGTCAGTGGTCCGCCCGCACAACCATCAGGGATTTCTGCCGGATTATGTGACTCAGCTCGGTGGTAGGGTGATATCCGGCTTATGAGGATGCGACAGAGCATCGGGCAGCTCGAACGCGCGTTCGTCGAGGAGATCGAACTCGACCGTGCGCGGCGTGAGAACCTGCGCAGAACGGCGGCCCAGCGGTCGCGAGTTCGCCGTGTCCAGCGCCGGCAGCAGCGCGGATCGCTGCGCTTCTTCCTGCTGGTGCTCTCGCTCATCGCCACCGCGGTTCTGGTCGCCGTGGCGATGTTCGAGACGCTGTACTACGTCATGGGTTGACGCCCGGCGCCCGTCCGCGCCGGCACGTCGCCACCCCGCCCCCTGCCCGCTCAGCTGCCGCCGAGCTTGCGCAGCGCTTCGTCAACCTGATCGCGCGCCTGATCTCCGGCGGCGACTCGTTCCTGCTGGATCTCCAGGTAGACCTCCTTGCGGAACACCGGAATGTCCCGTGGAGCCTGGATTCCAATCCGAACCTTCTCGCCCATGACCGACAGGACCGACACCTCGATGTCGTCGCCGATCATGATGCTCTGGTTCGACTTCCTCGTGAGAACCAACATGGGTACGCCTCCCTGCAGCCGTCGTAGACCACATTAAGCCTTTCGCGGCCGCGCGGCGCAAGTCGAGCGGACACCATTTGGACACGACGCACGAATCTGTTCATGTTTCCAGTTCGCTAGGGTCCCAGCCCGCATGGCCCGCAGGTCACTGAAGCCACAGCTCAATCAGATCCGCGCCTGGGTCCGCCAGGGGCGGACGGACGCGTGGATCGCCCATCAGCTCGACGTCACCGTCCAGCAGATCGAGGCCTTCAAGCGCGACAACGATCTCGCCCCCGACGACGCCAACGGCGCCGAGGGCTTCGTCGAGGAGGTCGACCTCCGCGCGGCGGACGACGCGCTGGTCGCCGCCGAGCTCGAGGCCGCCGCCGAGGCGGAGGCCGAGGCCGAGGCGGCCGAGCCCGACGAGGAGACCTCCGACGACGACGATGACTCCGACGAGTCGGACAAGCCAGCTCGCGGGCGCCGGCGCGGGCGCCGCGGCGGGCGCGGCCGGCGCAAGGGCGGCGGCCCCCTGGAGGGCACGTTCGACCACGGCGAGGAGGGCTACGGGCTGTGGCTGGACCCCGCGGTCCAGGACGACCCCGTCTACGCCGAGCACTGGGCCGGCCACCGCCCGATCACGGTCGTCGTCGAGGAGGACCAGATCGTGATCAAGCGCACCGAGGACGACGACTAGGTGTAGTTCCTGAGGACGTTGGTCCGGGCTTGGGAGTTCATCCGGGCCTCCTTGGAGGCTGGAGGTGTCTAACGCCACCAGTCCCAAGGAGGACACCGAATGAGGTTGCACGCTAACGCCCGGACCTGTCCGAAGAGCAGGAGGCTGTTGGTTGATCGTGTTGGGGTGGGGTGGTCGGTGATGGAGGCGGCCGAGGCCGCCGGAATCACCGATCGCACCGCGCGTCGGTGGCTGAGGCGCTGGCGCGATGAGGGCCCGGAGGGGTTGCTGGATCGCTCTTCGGCTCCGCACCGGATCCCGCACAAGACGCCGCCTGAGCGAGTTCGGGAGATCATCCGGCTGCGGCGGCTGCGGATGACTGGCGCGCAGATCGCGCTCGCGCTTTCGATGGCGCTCTCGACAGTCTCGGCGGTGCTCAAGCGCGTTGGGCTGGGCAAGCGCTCGCGCCTGGAGCCGCCTGAGCCGCCCAACCGCGACGAGCGCCGCCACCCCGGCGAGCTCGTCCACGTCGACGTCAAGAAGCTCGGGCGCATCCTCAAGCCTGGTCATCGCGTCACCGGGCGGCGCTCGCAGCGGCGCACCACCTACACGCCTGACGGGCGGCGGATCGGCGACGCCGGCTGGGAGTTCGTTCACGTCGCCATCGACGACCACAGCCGCCTGGCCTACGCCGAGGTCCTGGGCGACGAGAAAGCGACCACCGCGACTGCCTTTCTTCAGCGCGCGATCGAGTTCTTCACCGGTCACGGCGTCACCGTCGAGCGGGTGATGACCGACAACGGCGCCGCCTACCGCTCCACGCTGCACGCCCAGCTCTGCCGCCAGCTCGGCCTCAAGCACCTGCGCACCCAGCCCTACCGGCCCCGCACCAACGGCAAAGCCGAACGCTTCATCCAGACCCTGCTGCGCGAATGGGCCTACGGCCAGCTCTTCCCCACCAGCCAACAGCGCACCGCCACCCTCCAACCCTGGCTACTGCACTACAACTTCACCCGAACCCACGGCGCCCTCGGCCACAAGCCGCCCGGCTCCCGCCTGACCAACGTACCTAGGAACTACAACTAGGCCTCGGGCCTGGTCGCCTAGTCCTCCGCCACGATCCGCCGGCCGCCCGCGAAGTCGCGCGCCTCGCGCACGTAGCGGGCGAAGGCCGCATCGGCGACCGTGTCCGAGTCCCAGGCGCGGGGATTGTCCGGGGCGGTGCCCACGGCGATGTCCAGGCACCAGTCGGTGCCCTGCTCGTAGTAGAGGTCGGCCAGCTCGCCGGCCGTGAACGCGCCCCCCAGCCGCCGGCGCAGCTCGTCGACGATGCGAGACGTCACCCGCTCGAGGACCGCCCGTTCGGGCGGCTCGGCCTGGCTGAGGCGCTGCTGGCCGGCTCGCCACTGGAAGATCGCGGTCTCGATGTTGGACATCGCGCGCAGCGTAGCGACCGCGCGCGGCGGGCTGGAAGGCCGATCTCAGCGCGGCAGGTCCTGCACCACGAACGCCCGCTCCCCGCGGCGGACCATGCCCAGCCGCCGGGCCTCGCGCATCAGCGAGGCGGGCTCGCGCAGCTCGCGGCGGCGGTCCAGCAGGCGCTCGTGCTCGGCCCGCAGGCGCTGGAGCTCGGCGTGGCGAACCTTGGACTCGCGCCAAGTCTGCCAGTAGGAGTGCACCGGGCCGGCGTACAGGAGCAGGATGCCCCCGAGGACCACGAGCAGGGCCACCCGGCCGAGCCGGTCCCACCGCACGCCGGCGCCGAAGACGGGCCGGGCCGGGGGGCGGCGGGCATGGGTGGCCGATGCCATTGCCGCCCCGTTCGCCGCGCGAGGCGGCGCTCCTTCACTTCAGACGCTGTTATGAACGAAAGACCGAGCGTCCCGGGAACTGCGCGTCGTCGCCCAGGGCCTCCTCGATGCGCAGCAGCTGGTTGTACTTCGCCACGCGATCGGAGCGCGACGGCGCGCCGGTCTTGATCTGGCCGCAGCCCGTGGCCACGGCGAGATCGGCGATCGTCACGTCCTCCGTCTCGCCCGAGCGGTGGGACATCACCGCCGTGTAGCCGGCCTCGCGGGCCATCGAGATCGCCTCCAGCGTCTCGGTGAGGGTGCCGATCTGGTTGACCTTGATGAGGATGGAGTTGGCGACGCCGGTGTCGATGCCCCGCTGCAGGCGCTCGGTGTTGGTCACGAACACGTCGTCCCCGACGAGCTGGAGGCTCTCTCCGAGCCGCTCGGTGAGCGTCCTCCAGCCGTCCCAGTCCTCCTCGTCCATCCCGTCCTCGAGCGACACGATGGGATAGCGAGAGGCGAGATCGGCCCAGTAGTCGGCCAGCTCCTCCGCGGAGAGGCTGCGACCCTCGTGCTCGAGCACGTAGGCGCCGTCGCTGTAGAGCTCGCTGACGGCCGGATCGAGCGCGATGACGACGTCGTCGCCGGGCGTGTGGCCGGCCGCCTCGATCCCGGCGATGAGCATCTGCAGCGCCGCCTCGTTGGACTCCAGGTCAGGCGCGAAGCCGCCCTCGTCGCCCACCGAGGTCGACAGCCCGCGGTCGTGCAGGGTGCCCTTGAGGCTGTGGAACACCTCCGCCCCCAGGCGCAGGCACTCCGCGAAGCTCGACGCCCCGGCGGGCACGATCATGAACTCCTGGAAGTCGACCTTGTTGTCGGCGTGCACGCCGCCGTTGAGCACGTTCATCATCGGCACGGGCAGGATGTGGGCGCCCTCCCCACCCAGGTAGCGCCACAGCGGCTGGCGCTCCTCGGCCGCCGCCGCGTGGGCGGCGCCCAGGGAGACGGAGAGGATCGCGTTGGCCCCCAGGCGCGCCTTGTTGGGCGTCCCGTCGAGGTCGATCAGCGCCCGGTCGAGCCCGGCCTGGTCGAAGGCGTCGCGGCCGGCCACGGCCTGCGCGATCTCCCCGTTGACGTTCTCCACGGCCCGGCTGACGCCCTTGCCCATCCAGGCGTCTCCGCCATCGCGCAGCTCGGTCGCCTCGAACTCGCCCGTGGAGGCGCCGGACGGCACGGCCGCGCGGCCGCCGGCGCCGGAACGCAGGGTCACCTCGCACTCGACGGTCGGGTTGCCCCGGCTGTCGAGGATCTGGCGGGCTCGGACGGACTCGATCTGACTCATGTGACCTCCTCGCGGAAACGGGCGCTCGCCGAACGCAGCGCGAGCTCGGGATCGATCTTCAGCTTGCGGGACAGGTGCACGGCGGCGAACAGCACGGCGCCGACCATGCCATAGAGCGCATCCCGGTCGTCGGGAGCGTGCGAGAGCGCCTCCACGCAGGCCTGCAGGTCGTGCAGGGCGTCGAGCTCGGAGACGTCGAACACGCCGGCGGAGGCGGCGCGGCGCTGGACCTTGCGGGCCAGCAGGAGCGCAGGCAGGTTCTCCGGGACGTCGGCGAACACTCCCGGCTCGCGGCCCTCCTCCCCGCGCTTGATGTCGTCCCAGTTGCGCAGCACCTCGTCGGCGTCCGACACCTCGGTCTCGCCGAAGACGTGCGGGTGGCGGCGGATCAGCTTCTCGCGGCAATGGTCGGCCACCGCGGCCAGGTCGCCCGCGCCGCGCTCCTCGAGCAGGAGCGAGAGGAAGTGAACCTGGAACAGGACGTCGCCCAGCTCGTCGAGCAGCTTCGCGTCGTCGCCCGCGTTGGCCGCGTCCGCCAGCTCGTAGGCCTCCTCGACCGTGTGCGGGACGATCGAGCGCTCGTCCTGCTCACGGTCCCAGGGGCATTCGACCCGGAGCCGCCGCGTGATCTCGTCAAGGCGCGAGAGCGCCTCGGAGATCTCCGGCCGGCTCACGGCTGCCCCCGAGCTAGGGCTGGGCCGGGACAGTCTGGGGCGTCTGCGCGCCCGCGCCGCCCTGCGACGTGCCGCCCTGCGGCGAGGCGCCCTGAGACGCGCCGCCCTGCGAGGGCACCGCGCCCGGAGGCGTCGTCGCCTGGCCCTTCTTGGGCTTCGGCGCGTTCTTGCACATCGTGACGACGTAGCCCTTGCGGCAGTTGGTCTTGCCCTTCCACTTCTTCTCGAAGGACTTGACGAAATCGTTCAGGGCCTTCTGCTGGCCTTGCTGCTGCAGGAGCTGCTTGATCGTCGGCGAGGCCTGCGCGAGCGCCTGCTGCGACTTCGGGGTGATCTTGTCGACCTCGAAGATGTAGTAGCCGAACTGGGTCTTGACGGGACCCAGGATCTTGCCCTTCGGAGCCGAGAAGACGGCCGAGTCGAACGCCTTCTCCTGCTGGCCGGGCTGAACGCCGGGCAGCTTGCCGCCCGCGTCCTTGGAGGCCTGGTCGATCGAGTACTTCTTGGCCACGGCCTTCCAGCTGTCGCCGCCCTTGAGCGCGGCCAGCGCCTCGTCGGCCTTGGCCTTCGTCTTGGTCAGGACGACGTTTAGGTCGCGCTTCTCGGGCTGGGCGAAGCGGGACTTGTTCTTGTTGTAGTAGGCCGCGATGTCCGCGTTGGTGATCTTCTTCTTCTCCTTGGTCACCTTCGTGCGGATCTTGTTCGAGAGCAGGTCGAGCTTGACGCGCAGGTCGATGTCCTCCTGCGTCATCCCCGAGGACTTCAGGAAGGCCGCGTACTCCTTCTCGGTCGGGAAGGACTGCTTCTTCTGCTGGTCGAAGGACTTCTTGAGCTCCTTGTCGGTGACCTTGACGCCCTGATCCTTGGCCTCGCCCTGGATCCACTGGGCCTGGATGAGGAACTGGAGCACCTGGTCGCGCAGCCCGTCGTACTCCTGCTTGCACTGGGCCTTGAACTGGGCGGGCGTGGTCTTGGGCTGGCCCTTCGCCGGCGCGGGAGCCGTCTTGGTCTTGGCCGCCACGCACTTGGTGAAGTTGGGCGGGTCGGGCACGGTGGGCTTGGCCGTCGAGCCCGGGGCCTGGGAAGACAGGGCCGCCACGCGCAGCCAGTGGTTGAACGTGTCGGTCTTGATCGTGTTGTCGCCGACCCGGGCGACGGAGTCGCCGGGCACGCTGTCGCCGCACGCCGCGAATACGGCGGCGACCACAAAAAAGGCGCCGAGCGCCATTGAGTACTTCACGAACTTCAACACGAGGGGCGCGCATGGTACCCGAACCCCGCTGAACGCGAGCTAAACGGCCGCTGGCTCCTGGGCTTCGGTCACGGCGGCCAGCAGCTCGTCGGCCGCCCGCACCACCGCCGGGAAGCGTTCCTGGGGGTCGTCGGGCACCCGCACGGAGAACTGCGATCGCCCGGACTCGTACAGGGATCCCTCCACGCGGCTGTGCAGGCGCTTGGCTCGCACCGAGTCGAGCTCGACCGGGGTCACGGCCAGGCGCCCGCCGCGGAAGGTGACGTTGCGCGCTCCCGCGCGGCCGAACTTGATCCGGGCCTGCTGGAGAGCGATGAGGTTGAGCAGCGGCTGGGGCGGCGGGCCGAAGCGGTCCTCCAGCTCGTCGCGCAGCTCGCCCAGGTCGGCCACCTCGCGCGCCCCGGCGATCCGGCGGTGGACCTCGATCTTGGCCTGCTCGTAGGGGATGTAGTCGGCGGGCACGTAGGCGTCGACGTTGACGTCGAGGCGCACCGGCTCGAGCTCCTCCTCCCCCGCCTCGCCCTCGGCGCTCATCCGGCGGACCGCCTCGTCGAGCATCTGCATGTAGAGCTCGAAGCCCAGGGCGGCCACGTGGCCGGACTGCTCGTCGCCCAGCAGGTTGCCGGCGCCGCGGATCTCCAGGTCGCGCAGCGCGATCTTCACCCCGGCGCCCAGCTCGGTGTAGTCGGAGAGCGCCGAGAGGCGCTGCGCCGCCTCGGGAGTCAGCGCGGCGGCGCTGGGATAGAGCAGATAGGCGTAGGCGCGCTCACGGCTTCGGCCCACCCGCCCGCGGATCTGGTAGAGCTGAGCCAGCCCGAAGGTGTCGGAGCGCTCGACGATCAGCGTGTTGGCGTGCGGGATGTCGAGCCCGGACTCGATGATGCTCGTGCACACCAGGACGTCGGCCTCGCCGCGCAGGAAGGTGAGCATCCGCCTCTCCAGCGTCTTCTCGTCGAGCTGGCCGTGGGCCACGAGAAACGTCAGGTTCGGGCACAGGCCGCGCAGGCGCTCGGCGGTCTCGTCGATCGTCTCCACCCGGTTGTGGAGGAAGAACGCCTGGCCCTCGCGGGCGCACTCGCGCTCCAGGGCCGTGCGGACCAGCTCCTCGTCGTACTCGCCCACGTAGGTGCGCACAGGCCGCCGGCCCTCGGGCGGCGTCTCGATCACCGAGATGTCTCGCAGCCCGGCCAGCGACATCTGGAGGGTGCGCGGGATCGGAGTGGCCGACAGGGACAGGACGTCGACCCGCAGGCGCAGCTGGCGCAGTAGCTCCTTCTGCTTGACGCCGAAGCGCTGCTCCTCGTCGACGATGAGCAGGCCGAGGTCCTTGGCGCGCACGTCGCGCGAGAGCAGGCGGTGCGTGCCGATGAGGATGTCCACCTCGCCCTTGGCGAATGCCTCGACGGCGGCGCGCTGCTCGCTCGCCGGCCGAAAGCGCGAGACGTGGTCGACGGTGAGCGGCCAGTCGCGCAGGCGCTCGGCGAACGTCCCGTAGTGCTGCTGGGCGAGGATCGTCGTGGGAACGAGCATCAGGACCTGCTTGCCATCCTGCGCGGCCTTGAAGGCGGCGCGCAGGGCGACCTCGGTCTTGCCGTAGCCGACGTCGCCGCAGATCAGGCGGTCCATCGGGCGCTCGCCCTCCATGTCGGCCTTGACGGCCTCGATGGCGTCCTGCTGGTCGGGCGTCTCGGTCCAGGGGAAGCGGGCCTCGAAGTCGCGCTGCCACTCCGAGTCGGCGTCGAAGGCGTACCCCGGGCGGCGCTTGCGCTCCGCGTAGAGGTTGAGCAGTTCGCCCGCCAGCTCCTGGGCGGCGCGCCGAGCGCGGGCCTTGAGCTGGTCCCAGCGCTTGCCGCCGAGCTTGGAGAGGGGCGGATCGGAGGCGTCGGCCCCGACATAGCGCGAAATCTTCGCCAGCTGATCGACCGGCATGAACACCCGGTCGGAGCCCTGGAACTCCAGGTCGAGGTAGTCACGCGTCACACCCGCCACGGTCTTCGTGTCGAACCCGGCGAAACGCGCGACGCCGTGGTCCTCGTGGACGACGATGTCGCCGGTGCGCAGGTCGGCGAAGGAGCGCAGCGCGCCGGTCTGCGGGCGCGAAGGCGCCTCGGCCCGCCGGCGGCGCAGCAACCGGTGGTCGGGCAGGACCGCCAGATGGAAGGGCGCGGCGACGAAGCCGTCGCGCAGGTTGACGGCCGCGAAGCGCAGCTCGGGTTCGGGCGGCGCGTGCTCGGTCGTCCAGGTGGCGGACAGGCGGGCGAGGTTGTAGGCCGCCCGCTCCCCCTCCCCGCGGCGCGCCCAGGTGACGAACGTCCGATAGCCCGAGCGCACGAGCCGCTCCAGCTCGGGCTCGGCCTCGGCCAGGCTGCGGGCCGTCGTGTCGGCCGAGCTGGCGTGGAAGGCGATCTCCTGGTCGCGCTGGGTGGAGCTCAGGCGCGCGCCCGCCCGGGAGCGCAGCGATTCCTCGACCTCGTCCGGGCGGACGTAGAGGTCGTGGGCGTCGGCGTCATGGAAGGCCGCGGTGACGTCCTCCCACAGGTCGGCCAGGGCGGGGGCGACATCGTCGTCGGCCGCGATCACCAGCGCCGCGTCGGCCGGGGCGAGGTCCATGAATGAGCGGAACCGGTCGACCGGCAGCAGCTCGGCCACGTCGGGCCGGTCCTCGGCGTCCTCCAGGGCGGCGATCTCCGCCAGCTCGCGGTGCTCGGGCGCCAGCTCCGCCGCCGGCGCGACCTCGATCGCCTCGGCCTCGCCCAGGGAGCGTTGGGTGAACGTGGAGAACCACCGCAGCGACTCGACCTCGTCGCCGAACAGGTCGATCCGGACCGCGCGGTCCTCGGTCGCCGGGTACAGATCGAGCAGGCCCCCGCGGATCGCGAACTGCCCGCGGTCCTCGACCTGGTCCACGCGCTCGTAGCCCGCGGCCACGAGGTCCTGAGCCAGCTCCTCGAGATCCAGCAGGTCGCCCTTGGCGATCCGCACCCCCCGAGGCCGCAGCTCCGGATCGGGGACCTTCTCGCTCAGCGCGACCGCGCTGACCACGATCACCGGAGGCTCGGCGCCCCCCGGCTCGGCCAGCGCGTCCAGCGCGGCCACGCGCAGTCCGATGAGATGCGGCGGCGGCGCCAGGTGCGACTCATAGGCCACGCCCCGGCTGGGGTAGTAGCGCACCGGCCGCGGGCGCAGCCACGCCCGCAGATCGGCCGCCAGATCCCGGGCCCCACGGTCGTCACCCACGACCACCAGCGCCGGACGCGACGCATTGGGCTCCGCATCCACCAGCGCGGCGGCGAGGTAGGCCCGCAGCGAAGGCGACACGAACGCCCCGCCCCCATCGCGCGCCAGGGCAGCGGCCGAGGGCTCATCGTGGGCATAGGAGAGAAGCGGGCGAAGGCTCATAAGGGCAGGCAAAGCGACCGCGCAAGACGCGCGGCCGGGGTCACTCACCCAGTGTAGAACCCCGCGTTCCCGGCGGGCTCCGGGGCATCGGGATGATCCGGTGCCCGGGGCAGTAACGACTCTCAATGCCCCGGGGACCGGACACCCGATCCCCCGGAGGCGCGTGGTGATTCAGGCCGAAGACAGCGGCCGAAGTTCCTCGGCATAGGGAATCAGGGAGTCTGGCGCGCCGGATCTTCGGCGGGGAGCGCGTCGGCCGGCATCCAGTCGGCGCGCTTCCAGCCCGGCACGGGGGTCTCGCGCTCCGCGGGGCGCGGCACGAACCGGCTGCGCTCCACCAACTCCATGCGGTGGATGTAGCGCGGGCAGTTCGGGAAGACCTCGCGGACGGCGACCCGCACGACGAACTGGGCCTCCGGGTAGGAGTCCAGCAGCGGGTCGTCCTCGTGCAGGCTGGCGTCGCCGTTGAGGCGCAGGCGCGCGGGGATGTCCCAGTCGATGAACAGCATCCCCACGCTCGGGTTCGCCACGGCGTTGCCCAGCGAGCGGTACATGCCGTTGCCGTCGTAGTTGGGGAACGCCACGGTGTGGGGATCGAGGACGCGCACGAAGCCCGGGTCCCCTCCCTTGTAGGAGCAGTCCGGACACCCGTCGGCGTCGGCCGTGGCCAGGAAGAACATGTCGCGGGCCTCGATGAAGGCGCGATCGCCCTCGTCGAGGTGGTCCCGGAGCTTTCGCTCCTCCAGCACATCGGCCATGCGGCGGGTGTCGAAGCGGTCCTGGAGCCGGCGCGAGCCGTCGTGGTAGAAGCCGCTCACCCGGCGATCGTGGCGCGCCGGGCGGTCAGGGTCAAGCGCACGTAGCGCGGCTGCCCCGGCCGCTCCATCTCCTCGATCACCCGATGGACGAACGGCTCGCGCAGAGCCTCGGGGAGACGGTCGAGGTGGCTGCCGAGGATGACCGTGGCCATGAACGTCGGCGGATCCTCGGGGCTGACCGGCTCGATGTGGGTCATCGCCCGCACGGCCTCGAACCCGGCCGCCTCGAGGCGCTCGCAGGCCACGTGAGGCGGGCTGAAGTTCCACGGCCCGGGCCATCCGCGCAGGTGCTCGGCGTAGGGCTCCTCGGCCGTGACGCGCTCGAGGGCCCGCCGGACGTCGGCGATGTTCCCCTGGCCCCCGCACTGGGCGAGCAGGACGCCGCCGGGGCGAAGGGCGCGATGGAGGTTGGCGAACAGCCGCTCGTGATCGGGCACCCAGTGGAAGACGGCGCTGGAGAACACGACGTCGGCCTCCTGATCGAGATCGAGCTCGAGCAGATCGACGACGTCGAGCGTGACCCGGGGATCGTCCCCCAGCTCGGCCCGCGCGCGGTCGATCATCTGGGGCGAGCCGTCGACGCCGATGACGCGCCCGTCGGGGAGGCGGCCGAGGAGGTCCCTGGTCACCCCGCCCGAGCCGCAGCCGGCATCGAGGACGGTCTCGTCGCCCTCGAGCACGAGGCGGTCCAGCAGGGCGTGGCCGAAGGCGTGCACCGGGGACCCGACCGCGTCGTAGGTGCCCGCGTCCCAGTCCCGAGTGGTCGTCATAGCGTACGAGTGTACGTTATGACGGTCGCAGGCTCAACCGGGCTCTCCGAGCACGACGCGTTCGGCGGCATCCGCGGCGCGCGTCACCAGGTCTTCCACCTCGTCCCGGGACTCGCGGAACTTCCCCAGCACGTGGGCGGAGACGATCTCCGGGTCCGTCGAGTCCGGTCTCCCCACTCCCGCCCGGATGCGGGCGAAGTCGCCGCTGCCCAACTCGCGCTTGAGCGATTTCAGGCCGTTGTGGCCGGCCAGGCCGCCGCCGACGCGCGACTCGATGCGCCCGAACGGCAGGTCGATCTCGTCGTGCAGGACGAGCACGTGGTCGAGCGGAAGCTTGAACGAGCCCCGGGCGGGGCCGACCGAGCGGCCGGCGTCGTTCATGTACGTCTCGGGGATCAGCAGCGCGACCCGCGGGCCGCCGGGCCCGGTCCGGCCCTCGCTCAGGCGTCCGTTGAACTTGGACCTCGCGCGCGGGAGGTCCCAGCGGCGCGCCAGCTCGTCGGCGATCCGCACGCCGAGGTTGTGGCGGGTCCCGGCGTACTCGCGGCCGGGATTGCCGAGGCCGACGATCAGCCAGTCGACCGGGCCGCCGCCTGATCGCCGCAGGCGCACGGCAGCTCAGACCCTCGACTACTCGGCGTCGCCGCCGGAGTCGCCGCCGTCGCCCTCGGCGGAGGCCTCGCCCTCGGCGCCCTCCTCGCCCTCGGGCACCTCGCCCTCCTCGCCGACCAGCTCGGTCTCCTCCTCGATCTCGGGCTCCTCCTCGACGCGCGGGGGCGTCAGGGTGGCGAGCACCGTCTCGTCGGGATCGTCGAGCAGGGTCACACCCTCGGGGGCGGTGAGGCTGGCCAGGGTGAGCGTGTCGTTGATGTTCATCTCCGACACGTCGAGGTGGATGGCGTCCGGGATGCTCGTCGGCAGCGCCTCGACGTTGATCTCGCGCGCCACCTGCTCGAGCACGCCGCCCTCCTTGACGCCGGGGGCGTCCTCGGCCCCGTCCAGCTCCACCACGGTGGTGGCCTGGATGGCGCGGTCGAGGCGAACGCGAAGCAGATCGATGTGCAGCAGGCGCCCCGAGACCGGATGGCGCTGCTCCTCCTTGACCACGACCGGCTGGGCCTTGTCGCCGCCGATCTTGAGGTCGAGGACCGCGCCGCCGTGGGCGAGCGCGAGACGCAGCTCGCGGGCATCGGCCTGGAAGCAGACGGACTCGCCGTCGCCTCCGTAGACGACTCCGGGAACCTGGCCCTCTCCGCGCAGGCGCCGGATGGCGCGCGAGCTTCCGGGCTCGCGGGGCTCGGCGGTCAGGGCTGTGGTGTCGCGGGAGGCCATGGCGGTGGCGGATGGTAGCGAAGCCCGCGATAGCTACCGGCCCTCGCGCGGTACTCTGAGCCCATGGCATCCGATGCCGAGCTGGTGTTGCTGTTCACCGCGCTCCACGTGATCGGCCTCGTCGTGATGACGGCGCTGCTGCTGCTGTTCCTGCGCAGCGACACCTCGCGCAACTGGGGGCCCGGAGACGAGGGCGAGGGCGGCGAGGGCGGAGGCAACGACCGGCTCGGGCCGCGATCGCGGCCCGGCCCCGGCGGTGGCGGCCTGCCGCTGCCCGACGCCGTCCCGGCCCGGGTGCGCCTGCGCGACCACCGGCGCCTGGCCGACCTGCTGCCCAGCCCCGCTCGCCGCCCGGCGCGCGAGCCCCGGCGCACGCCGCGCCGCGTGCCCGCCGGGCGTTAGGTCTAGCCCGGACAGGCCGCCTCGCGCCCGATGACCGGGCCCAGCGAGAGGACCGCCACGTCGTAGCCCGTGACCGGGTTACCGCTGCGTCGCACGCGGACGCACTGGACGGTGGGCAGCCGCCGGCCGGCCTTCCACACGACGCGGACCGTGTCGGTGCGCGATCCCAGCCCCACGCTCGAGACGCCGTCGACCCGGACGATCCTGACGCGGCCCGGTGTGCGCAGGAGGCGCACCTGGTGGACCGTCCGCCGGATGCAGGCCGAGTCGGTGTGGCAGCCGGAGATTCGCCGCACGACAGCGATCGCGTCTCCGCCGGCCTGCTGCTTGATGATGCCGGTGGCCTCGTCGCGCACCGAGGTCGCCGCGCCCAGGAAGCGCCCGACGAGGATCGAGAGCGCCAGGAACACGACGACGGCGGCGGCGATGAGACCGATGCGGGCGGGGCGCGACACGGGGCCGGGCATGATGCCCGACGAGAGCGTCAACCTGTGACGTCGCGCTCGCCGGCGTCGGGCTCGTTGAGCTCGAGGAAGCGCTCGACCGAGGCCTCCTGGTGGTCGAGGCGGTCGGCCAGGTCGTGCGCGTGGTCGGCCGCGACCTCGAGGAAGTCCTCCAGGCAGCGCCCGGGGTCGTCGGGCAGCGGGTAGATGCGCGTGATCCCCTGCTGGGCGCAGGCGATGCCCATCGGCGGCCGGCCCTCGGCCAGCGTCCGTGCCTCGCACACGGGAGCCACGACCAGCCGGCGCTCGGGCGCGACCAGGGCCAGGGGCATCAGCCGGGGCGCGGGCAGCGAGACGCCGAGCGAAACACCGCGCTCGACGGTCACCTCGCCCTCGGCCAGCTCCTCGAGGGGCTCGGCCCAGATGCTCATCACGGTGTCCGCGCCGACGATGGCGTCGCGCAGGGCCATCGCCTGCTCGGCGTAGAGGCGCTCGGCCTCGTCGCGGTCGACCGCGTCGGCCAGGTCGAGGTCGCAGGGGACCCGCAGCAGGTCGTCGGCGCGGACCTCCGAGCCCGAGCCGAGCCCGCCGGGCGTCACGTAGGTCTGCAGAGTGGCGAGGTCGCGGCGGCCGTGGAAGATCACGGTGACGGCCTCCGAGAGCGGCAGGCCCCGCACCTGGAGGGCGATGGCCGCCGCCTCGTCCTCGTCCACGAGCGCGCGCCGAAGCAGTTCGTCGGCTGCCGGGTCGTCGTGCGGGCGGGGCTCTTCCATGGTGCTCCCTGGCTATGGATGCGTTTCCCGGGTAGATGATGCCCGCTGGCCCGGCCGGTTTCACCCGACAACCGGTCGAACATCTCCACCGATAGGCTCGACATCGTGAAGCTCATCTACAAGCCGTTCGCCGTCGTCCTCGGCCTGATCGCCGGGTTCCTGTCCAAGAAGCTCTTTGAGCAGGTCTGGGGCCTGATCGACGACGTCGAGCCTCCGAAGGCCAACACCGAAGAGACCACCTGGCCCAAGGTCCTCGCCGCCGCGGCCGTCGAGGGCGTCACGTTCAGGGTGACCCGCGCCGCCGTGGAGCGCGCGGGCGCCAAGGGCTTCCAATCGCTCACCGGCGCCTGGCCGGGCGAGAAGGCACCCGACCCCGAGTAGGCCGCGCTCAGGCGCCGCCGCGCAGGACGAAGCCGCGCTGCGCCAACGTGGCCAGGTCGTCCTCGAACGCGGCGAAGTCGCGCGCCAGCAGATGGTCGATCGGCAACCCGCTCGGGCCGGCCGCGCGCACCCAGCGGCGCAGGACCGGCTCGCCGGCCCGCTCCTCGGCCTCGGCGAGCAGGTCGAGCAGGATCGGCAGCTCGGGCCGGTGCTCGAGCTGGCCCGAGAGGAGCGTCAGCGGATCCACCCCGAGCACCGCGCACAGCTCGTCCTCCGAGAGCCCGAGGAGGTTCATCAGGCGGGCCGCGCCGTCGGAGCCCGTCATCGGCGCACCAGCGCCGCGGCCCGGCGCAGCGGCGCGGTCAGGCGCCAGCTTCGGCTTTCGCGGTAGGACTGGAGCGTGCGCAGGAGGTCGCGGTACTCGTCCTGTAGGCGGGCCAGGGCGGGCTCCGGCGCCGGCGGGACCTCGGGCGGCAGCCAGCGCTCCGGGACGTCGACGTGCCCGTGGCGCGCGGCCACGGGGAGCCATTCCAGGAACCGGTCGCCGTCGGCGCCGGGAACCTCGTTGAACGCCGCGAACACCCAGTACATCCTCGCGTGCAGGCCCCAGAGGTAACGCGACACCGGCCGCCCGCCCGACGGGTCGGCGACGGGCTCGGCCAGCCACGCCAGCCAGCCCTCTGAGTCACCGTCCGCGAACGGGTTGGGCGGCTCGGGTCCCTCCCCCGCCTCGTGCTCGAGCAGCGCCTCGGCGTAGGCGGCGCGCATGTTCTCGTCGATCTCCGTGCCGTCCGGCAGGCGGTCGTAGGCCGAGACGTCGGTGAGCGCCTCGTCGTGTCCCGCGGCGAGCAGGCGCTCCGCGTACTCGGCGCACACCCGAGCGGCGCCGGGCCGCTCGCTCAGGGCCGGCCACACCGCGGCCAGATGGTCGAGGTTGCTCAGCTCCGTGGGGCGATGGGGGTCGAACGTGATGAAGTGAAACGTCCGCAGCGGCGCGCCGCCGATGGTCGGGCGCCCGCCCTCCCAACTCACGTCGGCGTCGTGCAGGTGGAACGCGTTGACGTTCCAGCCCGGCTCGCGCAGGACGTGGGTGTCGAACAGCGTCGGCGCGAGCGTGGTCCAGCCCTGCTCCTGGAACAGGCCGCGGTCGGGCTCGAGCAGGCAGTAGCGCGCCACCCTGGCCCGCCACCAGTCCAGGAAGGCGCCGTCGCCAGGGCCCGCCGCCAGGATGCCCGTGTTGAACGTGCCGCACTGAACCATCATCTGATCGGGCCCGTAGGCATTGAGCCGACGGGGCGCCGTCCCGACCTTGGGCGGGTAGCGCTCCGGCGGGTCGTGGGGCGTGACGCAGTGCGTGGACAGCACGAGCCCGTGGCGCCGCGCCACGTCGGCGATCGGGGTCAGGTCGTCGTAGACGCAGACGTCGCCGTCGAGCAGGACCCCGACATCGCCGCGCCGCGCCAGGTGGCGAAGCAGGTGGACCTTCATCGCGCACGAGAGCTGCTTGACCGAGTAGGCCAGTGCCAGGCGGTGAAGCTCTGCCTCCTCGATGCCGGCGTCCGTCGGGCGCAGCACCTCGATCCGCTCGTTCAGGGTCCGCTCCCCGTCCGGGTCGTCGGGGACGAGGACCGCGAAGCGCCCGCCGGGGTGGTGTTCGAAGAAGGAGTCGGCGAGCACCTGGGCCTGCGCCAAAAAGCGCCGCGAGGCGACCGTGCACGCCACGAAGCTGTCCTTTGCTTCCGGCACCGGGCCGGAGTCTAGGCCGGGATGAAACCGGAGCACCTCGGCGTCTGTTGGGGGACAGGCAAACCCGGACCAGCGGCGGCGCCGACCGTCGCACGGAGGACCCCAATGGTGGTTGAGATCGAGGATGTGCGCGATGCCGGTCACGACGGAGCGGCGGATGCGCCGGAGAAGGTTGCGGTCATGCGGGCCGCGATGGAGGCGTTCAACCGGCGCGACGGCGAGACGCTGGCCGAGCTCTTCGCCGACGACGCCGAGATCGTGCCGGCGCGGGCAGCGCTGGAGGGAACGATCTACCGCGGTCGAGGCGGCGGATCCCAGTACTGCGCGGACATCGAGAAGAGCTGGGTGGGCATCACCTGGGACGTCGAGGAGATCCGGGACATCGGGGGCGGGGTGATCGTGCTCGGCCGCATTCGTGGCCGGGGCCGAGGGAGCGGCGTCCCCATGGACGTCAGGGCAGGCTGGGTCGCTCGGTTCCGCGAGAACCTGGTCACGAGCTTTCGCACCTACGCGGATCGCGCCGCCGCGTTCGACGCGGTCGGGCTTCGGAGCTAGGCGCCCACCCGCCGATCCTCACAAATCCAACGGGACTTGACGGAGAGGAGTAGCGTGCACGGGGAGGAACGAGGGCTAGTTGCCCTGACGAGCCGACGCTTGACTGGCCACTGCCGCCGGTCCCCCGCTCCCCACAAGCCACATGGGTATCCCCTGCTCGCCACCTGGCGAACGAGGGGCGATCCCACCAAGGAGCCGGGCCCATGCCCGAAATCCATTGCGCCGACCTCGGGTTCCAACGCTGCCCGGTCGTGATCTTCGCCCCCACCAACGACCATGCGATTGCGCAGATCGGCAACCACCTGGCAAGAACGCACGGTATGACGCCCGCCTGGTTCACCCCGGAGAATCGGGCGCGACTTCACGCCCTCCTCGACAAGGACGTGACCGTCTGAGGGCGACGGACGCCTAGAACAGCTGGTTCTCTTCCCGCCATGACGGCCGGTGACGGCCAGTGTCGGGAAGGTCGATGATTACGGGGTTCCGGGCCGGTTCGTGGTGACAGTCTGTGTCGTTTGATTCTGCCGCGTTCGTGAGCATTTCGTGAGCATCTAGGGCGGGCTCAAGGGCTTCGCCGCCTCGTGCCAGCTCCAGCCATCCTTTTCGAGCGGCCTGATGTCTGCTGCGTCGTCATGCGTGGTCGGATCGGCTTCACCCTTGACGGCCGCCGGCACGTTCGCCTCCGGCACCTGACGCGCTCGCCAGGTCGCCAGCGCGATCGCGCCGGTTCGGGCGATGGCGCGCAGCGAGACGTTCGCTCAAACGCTCCGCTGTGAAGCTGCGAGCCGGGCTGGAACCCGATTTTCAGTTCCCCCGGCGGCTCAGCCTGCACGGCGTCTTCGATGACCCCCTGCTCTGCCAGCCCAACGGCTCGCCAGATGTCAGCGGTGAGCTGCCGGTCTCGATCGTGTACCCACCGGCTCAGGTCGGCGTTCAGTTCCTCCGCTTTGGCTTCGTGGTCGTTTGACTTCCCCCGGGATCGCCGCGGCTCTCAGCGCCAGCCCGACCGCCACACCGGTCAGGACGGGGACGAGCAGTTTGTCCCCTGTCCACGGCAGCACGTCCGCCCACATCAGGCACGCCAGCATGAGGGCTTATTCCAGCGTGCCCTCACGAGAAGGCGTAGCGGAACCGCGTGCCGTTGCAGAAGTGCCGCAGCTTGCTCCCGAGCGACGAGCCGTGCGAGCGGTTCTCGGAGCTGGGCACATAGCGCACATCAGCCATCCAGCCGACCGGGTGAACGCCTCGAGTCAGCCCGGCGCCTTTCCCGCGACCAACGGCCGGCGGGTACTCGTCGCGGTCGAAGCCTGGGCGGGTCGGGATGCCCTTCAGCAACCGGGCGCGTCGCGCGCTCGCAGCCTGGGATTCCGGATCGTCACGCGCTGACCGGTAGAAGGCGGCTGGCTTGGCCGGGCTCCTACGGGACTTATGAGACGCGCTTGATCGTCAGCGTGTAGTGCACCATCGTCTTGATGTCGCTCGACCTCGAGTTGTCGCCGCTGTGACCGCGCGGCGTCGCCAACGTGCGGGAGTCGGTCACCTTGTGTCCCACGGCGAGGCCGCGCACCGTGCTCACCTTGACCCGGGTCTGAAACGGCGTCGTAAGCAGGACGCCGCCGAGCTGCTGGTCGTACAGGGCCGTTCGCCGCTGCCGGTTTGCTGGGGGTCGTAGAAGAAATCCGGGACGGTGTCGTTGTAGATGGTCTCCTTGCCGCCCTTGGGCCGGAGTGCGAACGAGACCTTTCCGAACTTCGACCGCAAGCGACAGGTGGTGGAGTAGTTGGGCGGCAGCTGACACTCCGGCGCGTCCTCGGGCGAGAGCGGCGTCAGGGTTCCCGTGCGGGTTACGCTGAAATCTGCTTTGGCCGACGAAATGGCCACGTACGGGTTCGCCGTGCCGGGCTTGCGGAAGCGGTCGAACAGCGTGTCCGGCCGGATGTGGACCGTCTTGAACTTGGCGCTCTCCGAGCCGGCGCTGGTGTCGACCTCCTGGCCAGTGCAGCGCGTCTGCACGTCCTCCGTATCGACGACCTTGACGGTGACGGCGGTCGAGCCGCTGTAGGACACCGTGTACTTGTGCGTCGCAAGGCTCGCCGGAGCGCCCGGCGCCACCAGGGCAAGCACCACCAGCGCGAGAGCGACCGCAATCGTGAACCTGCGGATTGGCGAGCGCGTGGCATCCATGCCCATTCCTCCTCGATCGGGAAAATCAGTCCGGCGAACGTACCACCGCCTGGCTGCGCGGACAATATGGCGACCGAACGAGCGAGCATTCGGTCGACCCCAGCAGTCTCCTGCGAAATGCTGATCCCACTGTCGGTTGACATCCCACTCGGCATCTGGGTCCGTGAGGTCCCACATGCTGAGCCAGAACTCCCGGGTGATCGTGTCGGGGTTGTCGCGGATCTCCTTGATGAGCTTCCCGAGGCTCGCCACGTCTTTGTGGGTGTCGGCCTGGCGGCGCACCGCGACGGCCTGGGTGGTGGGCGTAGGTGTCGCGCATGAACTCCCACCAGTACGACTCGGGAAGCTGGGCGTTGTTCTGAAGGATCTCGGACACCTTGCGCCAGGCATCCCGTTGAAGGTGCATCGTGAGGACGCTGTTGTAGATCGTGCCCTCGCACCAGCGCTTCCACTTCGCTATCCGCAGATCATCCGTCATGCCCGTGAGCATTTCGTGAGCATCTGACCCGCAATCCCCGCTGGTAGGCCGGGGAAGTCAGAACAGCTGGTTCTCGCCGCCGAACACGTCGCTCACCGAGTCGTCGGTGAAGATGCGGCGGATCGAGTCGGTGAGAAGGTCGGCGCAGGAGAGGACGCGGACGTTGTCCGGCGCGCCCGGGCGAAGCGGGATCGTGTCGGTGACGACGATCTCCTCGAAGCGCGAGGAGGCGAGGTTCTCGAACGCGGCGCCGGACAGGACGGCGTGGGTCGCAGCCGCGTACACGCGCGCGGCGCCCTCGTCGAGGACGGTCTGCGCGGCCGCCTTGAGCGTGCCGGCGGTGTCGATCATGTCGTCCACGAGCACGGCGGTCTTGTCGCGCACGTCGCCGATGACGTAGCCGATCTCGGCCACCTGCTGGGCCGGGCGCTCCTTGTTGAGGATCGCCAGCTCGGCGCCGATCTGGGAGGCGAAGCGCTTGTTCAGCTTCACCCGGCCGGCGTCGGGTGAGACGACCACGATGTCCTCCAGGCCCTGGTCGCGGAAGTACTGGGTGAGCATGAACAGGGCGGTCATGTGGTCCACGGGCTTCTGGAAGAACCCCTGGATCTGGCCGGAGTGCAGGTCCATCGTCAGCACGCGGTCGACGCCGGCGGCCTCGAGCATGCGGGCCACGAGGCGGGCGGTGATGGGCTCGCGCGGCTGGGACTTCTTGTCCTGGCGCGAGTAGCCGTACCAGGGAGAGACCGCGATGACGCGGTGGGCCGAGGCGCCGACGGCCGCGTCGATCATGACCATGAGCTCCATCAGCGCGTCGTTGGCGGTGACGCCCGTGGCGGGATTGCCGCACGTCGGCTGGACGATGAAGACGTCGGCGCCGCGGATCGACTCCTCGTAGCGGCAGTAGACCTCGCCGTTGGAGAACGTCTTCAGCGTCACGCCGCCGAGGTCGACGCCGAGCTTGCCGGCGATCTTCGCCGCCAGCTCGGGGTTCGCCCGGCCGGAGAAGAGCATGAGGCGCTTGTCGTAGCCGAGCTCGAGGCGGGTCTGCGGCTCGCTGCTCGGCGTCGTCCGCGGCTCAAGCACGCTCATGGTCGTTTCGAGTCTACGCCCCCGTCCTGACACGACCGTCATTCTTCCCGCTTCTTGCGTTCGTCGTATCCCTCGACGTTGCGCTGGCGCTCCCGGGCCACCCCCAGAGCGCCATCCGGGACGTCGTTCGTGATGGCCGACCCGGCCGCCGTCCAGGAATCGTCGCCCAGCTCGACGGGGGCGACGAGACTCGTGTGAATGCCGCTGTGGACGTTGCGCCCGATCGTCGTGCGGTGCTTGTTGGCGCCGTCGTAGTTGGCGGTGATGGTGCTTGCGCCGAGGTTCGTGCCCTCCCCGACGTCGGCGTCGCCGATGTAGGAGAGGTGCGGGATCTTGGCCCCCTCGCCGACGTCGGAGTTCTTCACCTCGACGAACGTGCCGATCTTCGAGCCCTCGCGGGCCAGGGTGCCGGGACGGATGTAGGCGAAAGGGCCGACGACGACGTTGGACTGAAGCTCGCAGTCGATGCAGTAGGAGTGCGGGATCGTGACGCCGTCGCCGAGCACGGCGTCGATCAGGGTCGTGAGCGGTCCGATCCGGCAGTCGGAGCCTGCCTGCGTGGCGCCTCTGAGGAAACTGCCGGGCTCCACGACCGTGTCCTGGCCCAGCGCGACGTCGACGTCGATCGTCGTGCTGGCGGGATCGACGATCGTGACGCCGTTGCGCATGTGGGCCTCGTGGATCCGGCGCTGGGCCAGCGCGCGCACGGTGGCGAGATCCACACGATCGTTGACGCCGAGCACCACGCTGGGGTCGCCGGCGTCGAACACGGCCACGCCGTGGTCGTCGCCGCGGAAGACCTTCAGCACGTCGGGCAGGTAGTACTCGCCCTGCGCGTTGTCGTTGCCGATGCGCTCCAGCGCGTCGAGCAGCCGCGCGCCGTCGAAGGCATAGATGCCGGCGTTGACCTCGCGGATATCCATCTCGGCCGCCGTGGCGTCGCCCTCGCGCTTGGTCTCCACCACGTGTTCGAACTGGCCGTCGGGTCCCCGGACGACTCGGCCATAGCCGGTGGGATCGTCGAGCTCGGTGGTCACGACGGTGGCCGCCGCCCCGCTGCGCTCGTGCGCGGCCGCCAGCCCGGAGATGGTCTGCGCGGTGATCAGCGGGACGTCTCCGGAGAGGACGATGACGGTCTCGTCGCCGATGTGGGCGGCCGCGGCCTTGACGGCGTCGCCGGTGCCCTTGGCCTCCTGCTGGATGGCGAGCTCGATGCGCTCGGGAAGCTCGCCCTGGAGCGCGCCGTCGGGTCCGCCGATGACCACAACCTTGCCCGCGCCCGCGTCGCGCGCCGCCTCGATCGGCCAGCGCACCATCGGACGCCCGCACAGCTCGTGGAGCACCTTGGGGCGCGCGGACTTCATCCGCGTTCCCTGGCCCGCGGCCAGGATGACGACGGTCGGGGGACTCACGGTCGGGATGCTAGCCGCGGTGGGCGCCCGTGTCGGCCCCCGCGCCGGTCGCCTCCGCCCTCATCGCCTCCTCGCGCTCACGCCGGTACCACGTCAGCCACTTGCGGATCGCGTTGTCCGAGACCCCATACTTGCGGCCCGTGCCGAGGTAGCCGAGCGAAGCGACGTCGTCGAGGAGCTGACCCTGCGACGGGCGCACAAACTTGCGGCGCTCGGGTGCGGGCTTGCCCCTCTGGGGGCGGTTGCGATGCCTCGATCCGCACGCGGACGAGCAATGCCGTTGGCCCGCGCTGGTCGGTCGGAACTCCGTTCCGCAGACCTCACAGACCCGCTGATCCGGTATGCGCCCCTTGTTTCGACCGCAGTGGGTGTCCAGCGTGGCGGCGCAGTTGGGACAGACGATCCGGAGGTTCTCGAGCCGGTTGTCGTCGCGGACGCCATTGACGTGGTCGAGGATCAATGACATCCGGCGTTCCCGCCACGACTCGCCCTGACCGCAGAGCTCGCACGTGCGCTCCTTCAGCCCGGCGGCATAGAGGCGTTCCTTGAGCTGGCTACGGCTGAAGGGGCGGCCTGCGACGAGAACCTCTTCGAGGGGCGCCGCTTTGAATCGGTACTTGGCCAGCCCTTCGAGGGGAGCAGCCGCCGGGTCGAAGTGATCGACTGGGATGCCCCAGATCTCGTTCGCGTACTGCTGCAGGACCCGCCACGCGCCGCCGCTGTCACACATGTCCAGGCGCCGAAGCGCCTCGGCGTAGCTTCGAGACGCCGCAATCGCGGCTCGGGCCTCGTCCTCGGAGTAACGCGGTGGCACGAACATATGTTCGCATGCGAGCCGGACGGCGCCTCAGCTGGGGGGGGAGGACTCGAACCTCCGTCCTGGGCTTCAAAGGCCCATGGCTTAGCCAGTTAGCCGACCCCCCAGAGTCCATCGAAAGCGTACGCGCTGGACCGCGGTGTACGGTCGGTGCCGTGACGGGCGTCCTTCACCTCGCCGCCTCCTCGCTTCCCCCGGTCCAGCAGGACTACCTAAACCAGGCGCGGCAGATGCAGGCGCTGTCGTTCGCGGCGCACATCCCGCTCGTGTGCTTCGGGATCGCCTTCCCCACGTTCGTGCTGATCGCCGAGGGCCTCTACCTGCGCACCGGCGACCCGATGTACAAGTCGCTGGCCAAGCGCTGGTCGAAGGCGATGATCGCGCTGTTCGCCGTCGGCGTGGTCACCGGGACGATCCTGTCCTTCGAGCTAGGGCTCCTGTGGCCGCGGTTCATGGCCACCTACGGGAACGTGTTCGGCGTCGCGTTCGCGCTGGAGGGCTTCTCGTTCTTCGCCGAGGCGATCTTCATCGCCATCTACGTCTACGGCTGGGATCGCATGTCCGCGCGCAAGCACTTCCTCACGGGGATCCCGGTGGCGATCGCGGGCGTGGCCGGCTCGCTGTTCGTCATCACCGTCAACGGGTTCATGCAGCACCCGACCGGCTTCAAGCTGCAGAACGGCAAGGCCGTCGACGTCAAGCCGCTGGACGCGCTGTTCGGCAACAGCTTCTTCTGGCACGAATTCATCCACATGTACCTGGCGGGGTTCATCGTGGCCGGGTTCCTCGTCGCCGCCGTCTACGCCGCGGGCCTGCTGCGGGGCAGGACCGACCGCTTCCATCGCACCGCCCTGCTCATCCCGCTCACGGTCGCAGCCTGCGCCGCCCCCGCCCAGCTGTTCGTCGGCGACTGGGCGGCGCGCGAGGTGGCGAACAAGCAGCCGGTCAAGCTCGCCTCGTTCGAGGGGCTGCCCGAGACGACCAAGGGCGCGCCGCTGCACCTCTTCGGGTGGTACGAGAACGGAGACATCAAGGGCGGCATCTCGTTCCCCGACCTGCTGTCGATCCTCGCCTACCACGACCCGCACGCCACCGTGCAGGGGCTCAACTCGGTGCCGACCGACGACCAGCCGAGCGCGATCAACGTCATCCGCTACGCCTTCGAGTTCATGGTCTTCATCGGGTCCTTTCTGGCCATGGTCGCCGTCGTCCACCTGTACCTGTGGATACGCAGGCGAAGGCTGTGGCAGAACAAATGGTTCCTGCGCGCGATAGTCGCCTGCGGGCCGCTGGCGGTTGTGGCCCTCATCTGCGGCTGGGTGACGACCGAGGTCGGCCGCCAGCCCTGGGTCGTCTACGGCCAGCTGCGCACGACCGACGCCGTCACCGGCGCCGACGGCATCCCCGTGGGCTACGCCACCCTGGCCCTCGTCTACCTCGCGCTCGGCGTCGCCGTCCTCTGGCTGCTGCGGCGCATCGCAAAGACCCCGATCGACGTCGAGCCGCCGACGGTGTCCCGTGCTTGAGGCCCTCCCCCTCGCCCTGATCATCGCCGGGATCGCCGCCTACTCCGTCCTGGCCGGGGCCGACTTCGGGGCCGGCATCTGGCACGTGCTCGGCGGCGGGCGGCGAGACGACGTGCGCGACTACACCCACAACGCGATGGCCCCCGTCTGGGAGGCCAACCACGTTTGGCTCATCTTCGTCCTCGTCATCACCTGGACCGCCTACCCCTCGGCGTTCGGGGCGATCTTCTCCACGCTCTACGTCCCGCTCTTCCTGGCCGGGCTGGGGATCATCGTCCGGGGCATCACCTACGCCCTGCACGGCTACGGCCAGCGCGCGGGCGCCGAGAAGGTGGTCAGCGTGCTGTTCGGGGTGGCCTCCGTCCTCACCCCGTTCATGCTGGCCGCCTCGGTCGGCGCCATCGCCTCCGGCCGGGTCCCCGCGCCGCAGAACGCACCGGGCGACGCGATCGACAGCTGGGTCGCCCCCGTGCCGATCCTGGTCGGCGTCCTGGCCGTCGCCACCTCGGCCTACATGGCCGCCGTCTACCTGGCCGCCGACGCCACCCGGGCCGGCCGCGCCGAACTGGCCGGCGACTTCCGCACGCGTGCCCTGGGCGCCGGGGTCGTGGCCGGCGGCCTGGCGATCGCGGGCCTGATCGTCGTCCACGCCGACGCGCGCGATCTCTTCGACGGCCTCACCTCCTGGCCGGGGATCGCCGCGGTGATCGTCTCGGCCCTGGGCGGAGCGGCGACGATGGCGCTCGTGGCCCGCGGGCGGTTTGAGCCAGCGCGGGTCTCGGCCGCGGTCGCCGTGTCGGCGATCGTGATCGGCTGGCCGCTGGCCCAGAGCCCCGACTTCCTCCCCGGCCTCACGCTCGACGAGGCGGCCGCGAGCGACGCCACCCTGTGGGTGCTGCTCGGGGCGGTCGTCCTCGGTCTGTTCGTGCTCGTGCCCTCGCTGACGATGCTCTTCCGGCTCGTCCTCTCCGGGAGCTTCGACCAGCCGGCGACGCCCGAGACGGCGCCCCACCCCCGTCGGCCCCCGCGGATCCCCCCCACGCCGGCCGTCATCGCCCTGGCGATCATCGGCCCCGGCCTGACGTTCTTCACCGAGGGCGGAGCCGGTCGCATCATCGGCGTCGTGTGCCTGGTGAGCGCCGTCGCGGCCGGCGCGGTATATGCCCTGAGCCCCGAGCGGGTCGGGCAGGAAGAGAGCTAGCGTGTACTAGAGAGCGCCCTCGGAGGCGAGCGCCTCGACGAGGCGCTCGACGCGGACGATCCCGACGTAGCGGCCGTGATCGTCGTTGCACACGAGCGGCGTGAAGCGATCCTCGGCCGGGCGAGTCATCGCGCGGCGGGCGACCTCGGCCAGCGAGGCGTTCAGGCCGATCGTCAGCGGCTTCTGCGGGCGTCCGTCGCGCTGCAGGATGGCCTGGGTGGCGATGCCCACCGCGCGGGCGCGGCCGTCCAGCAGCGGCACCGCGTCGATATCCGGGTCGGAGGCGAGGCGGGCGATCAGCTCCGTGCGGCTGGTGATCATCGGCGCGCTGGGCGTGCGCTCCACCAGGGCCTCCACCGAGATGCCGCTCGCACGGGTGTTGGCCTTGTCGCGGACGTAGTCGCCGAGCATGGCCGGGACCTCCACGAGCGCCGGGTCGGGACGGGCGAACACGAAGCCCTGAGCGAGCGGAATGCCGAGACGTACGAGGGTGTCGACCTCCTCCAGGCGCTCGACGCCCTCGCCGATCACCACGGCGTCGATCCGGCTGGCGAAGATGGCCAGCGTCTCGACGATCGCCATCTTGGCCGGGTCGCGATCGAGGTTGGCGACGAGGCCGCGGTCGATCTTTATGAAGTCGGGGCGCATCTCCATGACGTGGCGCATGGAGGCATAGCCGGCGCCGACGTCGTCGACGGCGACCTTGGCCCCGCGCTCGCGCAGCGGCTCGAGCGCCCGCGCCAGGGCGGCGTAGTCGGCCACCGACTCGTGCTCGGTGATCTCGACCACGATGTGATCGAGCTTGTCGTGCTCGGACGCCACGACGCCGAGAAGCGGCGACATCGCCACGTCGGGGCTGAGGTTGACCGAGAGGAAGGTGTTGGACGGCAGCTCGGTGCGGAAGTTCAGCGCACGGCGCAGGATGGCGCTCTCGATCTCGGCCGCCACGCCGTACTCGCGGGCGGCGGCGAACCACTCCTCGGGCCCGCCATTGGGACCGGTGGGGAAGCGGCTGAGAAGCTCGTAGCCCGAGGCCTGGCCGCGGCCCAGGTCGACGATCGGCTGGTAGGCGGCGTTGACGCTCCCGGGCTCGGCGACGACCCTGGCCAGCATGCTCGCCCAGTCGGCGCGGGCAATGGAGATCTCGGGCAGGGCGGAGGGCTGAACGCTCATGGTGGGCGGGCCGGCCCCGCGGGGTTCACCGGTGCAATCGACAGGATTTGAGAATGACTTGAGCGTCAGTCGGTCTCGAAGCGATAGACCACCCCGGGAGGGGTGATTTCCTCCGCTGCAAGCGCGGGAAGCGCCTCCGCGAGCACCGCGGCGAACCGGCTCGTGCTCTCCCCCATGAGCCGGATCAGCTCCTCGACCGGCGTCGCCTGCTCGACCACCCCGTTGGCGTAGTCGGTGGCGAACCCCATCAGGGCGAAGGGCAGCTCCGCCTCGCCGCACAGCACGGTCTCCGGGCCCGCCGTCTGCGAGACCACGGTCACCCCCGCGGCGGCGAGCTGAGCGATCTCCGTGCGGGTGTTGAACCGCGGGCCGTCGACGTGGCCGTAGCAGCCACCGTCTCGCGCCTCCACGCCGGCCCGTGCCGCCCCGGCCACGAGCGCCTCGCGCAGCGGCTCACTGAACGGCCCCTCGTAGATCCAGTGCCCGCGCTGCGGATCGCCCGCCTCGGCGTGGAAGGAGCAGATCGACCCGTCGGGCAGACGGTTGGCGAGGAAGTGGAGGTCGTCGAAGATCACCAGCGATCCCAGCGGAACGGTCGGGTCGACCGCGCCGCAGGCGGTGCAGCCCACCACCACGTCGCATCCGGTCTCGCGCAGCGCGGCGATGTTCGCCCGGTGGTTGAGGTGGTTGGAGAGCCGGGCGTGCCCCTCGCCGTGGCGCGAGACGTGCACCACATCGACGCCGGCGAAGCGCCCCCGGGTGACGTCGACCACGCCCCACGGCGTCTCGATCAGCTCGGGGCGCGGGTCCGCGAAGTCGGGCAGGGCGTACGTGCCCGATCCGGTGATGATCCCGACGAGCACGACCCGGCTAGCGGCGCCTGGCCCGCGGGCGCAGGGTGAAGGTCGTCGTCGCGGCTCGTGAGGCGTTGCCGGCGAGGTCGACCGCGGTCATCGTGATCCGGTAGGCGCCCGGCGCGAGCAGGCGGCTGGTCACGCGGCCGTCGAAGGCGATCGACTGGCGGCCCTGGGCCCGCAGGCTCACCGACCCCCGCGGACGCGCGAGCGTGCACCGGCGCCCGGTGGCGACGCCGCGGCTCTGCGCGACGCACCGCGCCCCCCGCCGGCGTCCCGGGATGAGACGCGCGAACGCCAGGCGCACGCGAGAGGTCTCCGACACCCGGAAGGCGATCCGGGTCCTCCGCCCGAGGCGGAAGGAGTGCGGCGCCACGCCGAGCCGGCTCAGCACGGGCGCTGTCTTGTCGCCCGGCGTGGGCGGCGGGTTGCCGACCGGGTTGGCGGGTCCGGTGGCGCAGGGCGGCGTCTGGCGGAACTGATCGCCCGGACACCCGTCCTGCGACTCGTCGCCGAAGCCGTCGTTGTCCGCGTCGGGCTCCAGGTCGGCGTTGAGCTGAAGCTCGACGGCCTTGCCGCCGGTGAGGGAGCCGGTCGCGCCGTCGGCGAGCGCCGGCGAAATCCATTTCACGCCGATCCCGGAGGAGGGGGCGCTCTTGAACACCAGCGCCTGGTTCGGGTTGTCGAGGCCGAGCACGTCGCCCGCGCCCATCCGCAGTCGCGTGGGGAAGGTCTGAGCCATCCCGGACATGCCGTCGGCCTGCTCCTCCGCGCTCGTCAGGGCCCCGGTGAGTTGACCCCCGGCCGCGGGGCGCAGCACCCGTAGCGCCACGGAGCCGGCGCTGCCGGAGGCTATGCGCCAGCGGACGATCACTCCGCGCCTTGGCGCGACAAAGGCGGGCGAGCCGCTGCCGAGCACGGGGACGTAGGTGCATGTGCCGGGACAGTTCGTGTTGTCCGGCGAAGTGGGCGCCGGGCTGGGCACGCCGATGGTGGTGGCCGACTCGGCGACGCCGGCCGGCACGAGCAGGCCCGCGCAGGTCAGGCCCAGTACCCCGGCGGCGCGAAGGCTCATCGGACGATCCTAGCCCGGTTCGCCCGCGCGGTTAGACTCGCGCCTTGGCCCGGCTCGCCCTCTGCCTGGTGGTCGCCGTCGCCGTCGCCGTCCCGGCGGTGGCCGGGTCGGGCGCCGCCCCGGCCGCGGCCAAGGGCTGCCACCGCTACAAGGTGGGCGGCAAGCGGGTCTGCCTGCGGGTGCGCCAGCACTGCGCCGCGGGCCTGCAGTCCGACTATCTGAAGGCGAAGTTCGAGTGCCGGCGAGGCCGCCTGCGCCGCGCCGGCCCCGCGGCCCTGCGCCAGGGAGAGCCGACGCTCGTCAACGCCCGGGGGCAGATCGATCCCCGCAACGCGCTCGAGGCCTTCGACGCCGCGGTGAGTCCGCTCCCCGGCGTCACCCCGCGCAAGGGGGCGGTGGGCAAGGTCCACGACGCGACCTCGGTCATCGCGGCCGTCGCGCGCCAGCGCAGCCGGCTGACGCTCGCCCAGCGGGCCGTGCTCGACCGCGTCATGGCGGCCGATCCCGAGGCCTCCGCCGCGGCGATCTCCCCGGCGGAGAAGGCGAGCTGGGTCGCCCTGACCACGGAGTCCAAGGCCCGGCTGGCCGCCCACGGCTACCCCATCAACCACCAGATCGCCCTGTCGTTCCCGGCCAGCAGCATCGAGCCCATCAGCGGCACGTCGGCGGTGGGCTATGCCTGGCCGTCATGGCTCGATCCGAGCCTGGGGACCCCGGGGAGCTGCTCGGTGTGGATCACGCCGTCCGGGCGGGCGGATCCGCTCGAGGAGCGCCGAAACACCATCACCCATGAGCTCTTCCACTGCGCCCAGTTCGAGCACTACACCACCACCTCCGAGGACAACCGGGTGCCTCAATGGGTCGTCGAGGGCGGCGCGGAATGGGCCGGGACACAGATCGCGGAGGAGTGGAACGGCAAGCACGTCGACGACGATTTCTGGGCGGGATGGCTGGTCAACCCCCAGAACAGCCTCGACCAGCGCGAGTACAGCGCCATCGGCTTCTTCTTCCTCCTCCAGCAGCACGGGATCGACGTGTTCCAGCGCATGCACGCCGTGATCAAGGGTGGCGCCTCCAGCGGTCAGTCCGGTGCCTACGCGGCCGCCACGGCGGGAGCGGAGACGGCGATGAAGGCGTGGGGTCCCGGCTACCTGCGCGACCAGTCGGTCGGCCCTCTGTGGCACCTCACCGGCGCGGGCCTGATCAAGACGGCCCCGCCGCACTTCACGGTCGCCAACGGCACGACCTACCAGCGGGCGACCGCGGAGCATGCCGGGATGGGAGTGCGTCTCGACCTCCAGGCCGACGTGGTCACGCTGGCGCCGGTCGTCGGGCGCGGGCTTATGTTTGGCCCGGACGGCGAGGTACCGCTGCGCGGCGCCGTGTACTGCACCAAGACCGGCGGCTGCGAATGCGAGGGCGACTCGCTCGGCGCGAAGGAGTTGCCGAAGGGCATCGGGCTGCCGATCGGATGGATGAACGGGATGGTCGTCGTGCAAGGGCGCTCGATCGACGCTGAGTGCAAGAAGCGGGGCAAGGGCGGGGACAAGCCGGACGGCGGCGGCCAGGGCGCCGGCATCACGATGTTCCAGTCCAGCGTCAACGAGGGCAAATCGCCGGTCGCGGTGTTCCGGTCGGGCAGCTGCAGCGTCAGGGGCGGCACCTGGCGCGCGAGCACGAGTGCGGGTGGCTATCGCCTCACCGCCACGATCCGGAACTTCAGAGGCTTCGGGCGCCACTACACGGTGCGCTACCACTCCAGCAACCCGTCGTTCGTGGTGACCGGCCCACACGGGCCGTTCCGGAACACCTACTTCCCCGGTACCCCTCCGAACGGAGGAGGCGCCATCAACTTCAACCAGAGCGGCCGCACCGTGGGGATGGGGTTCCTCGCCACGTTCAACGCCAGCGGATCCGACGGAGTCCTCTTCGCCGGCACGATGGCCTGCCGCTACCCGCGGCGCTAGGCGATCTAGCCCTGGAGGGGACCGGAGAGCTCGCCACGCAGGGTGGCGAGCTCGGTCACGGCCAGACCGACATAGGCGTTGCGATGGGACTCGATATCGGCGAGAAGGTCGTCCATGTACACCGGGTTCGAGTCGAGTCCGGCCAGCGTGGCGGTCGCGCGTTCGGCCTCGAGCACCTCGAGCTGATGGCGGACCGCGCCGGCCGGGAGGAGATTGGTGCTGGAGGCGATCATGGGCGTAGCTTCACGCCCGGGCGCGCGCGTTCCCATGGAGCCAGCCCGCGTCTTGGGGGTGCGGTAATCCGAACCTCTTATGTGACGGAGCGCAAACTCAGGCGTCGAGAATGGCCACGACCCGGGCGGGCGCGGCGGAGCCGCCGACGAGGCGCAGCGGGAAGCACGAGACGGTGAAGCCGGTCGGCGGCAGGTCGCCGAGATTGACCAGGCGCTCGATCTGGGAGTAGGGCAGCTCGGCCTGGTGGGCGGCCCAGAAGATGCCCGCCTCGTCGCGCGCCTTGGCCTCTTCGGCCTGGAGGTGCAGGGGCGCGTCCCAGCCCCAGGCGTCGATGCCCATCACCCGCACTCCCTGCTCGAACAGCCAGTGAGTGGCCTCGGCGGTCACGCCCGGCCCGCGCGCCATGTAGTCGAGCTGACCGTAGAACTCGTCGCGACCCGTGCGCACGAGGACGATGTCGCGCGGCTGGAGCTCGTGGCCCGCGGCGGCGACGGCGGCCTGCGCCTCCTCCGCGGTCATCGGGTCGCCGTCCTCCTTGCTCGTCATGTCGAGGACGACACCCGGAGCGTGGAACCACGACAGCGGCAGCTCGTCGATCGTCTGCGCCCGCTCGTCGCCGATCGTCGAGTTGTAGTGCCAGGGAGCGTCGACATGCGTGGAGTTATGGGTGCCGAACCGCGTGAACTCCTCGTTGGCCCATCCCTCCTCATCGCGCAGCAGCCGCTTGGGCACGCCGAACAGCGACTCGATGACCTGCGCTCCCTCCTCGTGGCCGGAGAACCGGATCTCCGTGCGCAGGATCTCCGGCACCTCCGGCGGGCTGTTCTCGATCGGTGCGGAGAGATCGACGAAGCGCATGGCTGGGCTAACGCCCGGGGACGCGGCCGCCCTCGGCGCCGGCCTCCGTGGCCGGTCCGCGCGGGCGGGCGATCCCCAGCACATGCATGGCCTTCAGCCCGAGCGAGAGCTTCTCGCGCCCGTCGCTGGAGCCCACGTCCAGCCCGCTCAGCTCGCGCACCCGCTCCAGGCGGTAGCGCACCGTGTGGCGGTGGGTGAAGAGCACCTGGGCCGTCTGGGCGACGTTGCCGTCGCAGTCGAGGAACGTCTCGACGGTCTGGACGAGGTCGGTCTCGTACTGCTCGTCGTAGGCGCACAGCGGCTCGAGCGTCTCGGCGTAGAAGCGCTCCAGCTCGGCCGGGCTCTCGCTCATCGCCGAGAGCAGGAGGCGATAGGCGCCAGTCTCCTCGAAGGCCAGCACGCGGCGCTCCTCGGCGTCAGCCTCGGCCACGTTGGCGGCCAGCAGCGCCTCGTCGGCCGCGCGCGCCAGCTCGGCGGGACCGGGAGCCACGCGGCTGCGCCCGACCGAGAAGGTGAAGCCGGCCAGGCTGGCCTCGAGCTCGTGCAGGACGCCGTCGGCCGCCCGGCGGCCCAGGCCCTCGTCGGCGTCGGGGATCAGCACGACCACCTCACCGGCCCGGGCGTGCGGCCGGTCGGCCGCCGCGGCGACGGCGCCGGAGCAGGACGCCCGCGCGCCGCGCTCGACCACGGCGAGCACCCGCGCGCGCCAGTCCTCCTCGGTGGGGACGAGCGGCGAGGCCCGGGCGACCACGACCGTCCCGCCCGCGTCGACGTCGATGCCCAGCTCGCGGCCACGGCGGCGCAGCTCGTCGCCGTCGGCCGTGCGCGCCGTCAGGTCGTGCAGGAAGGACGCCGCGGCCTCCTCGGACGCACGCTCGGGCGCGCGCACCCGGTCGACCTCGGAGGCGATCAGGGTGCGCACGAGCGACAGGACCACGGGCGAGGGCACGCGCGACCGGGCGCGCATTCGCAGGCGCCCGACGAGCTCGTCGGCCACGCGAAGGTCCAGGACGTCGACGCCGGCGCCCCCGGCCGAGAGCGAGCTCTCGTCGGCCGGCGAGCGGGCCGCCACCGCCAGGACGGATCCGGACGGGTCGGCGAGCACCAGGCTGGCGTCCAGCGCGCGAGCGGCCGCGCGGACGATCTCGGGCAGGCCGGCGCCCGCCTCCACAGCAGCGGAGACGTCTTCGAGGGCGTGGAGATCCGATCCGTCCGGCGCCCCGGGTGCCGGCGCCTCGGTCTCACGCAGGCGTCTCGCCGGCGTGGACATGAGGGTCAGATTCTAGTCGCCTAGAGCCGGTCCCAGAACCAGATCACGGCCGCGCCGCCCGCGATGCCGATACCGACGAACGCCGCCAGCACGTACAGGGAGAGGAAGACCGCCGCGACCCGCTCCCAGGCGCGGCTGTAGGCGGTCCAGGCGGGAACGAGGATCCAGGCGGTGAAGGCGGCGAGCGAGAAGACGCCCGCGCACGCCCCGACGAGGTAGGTGACCGAGGTGTTGCTCATCGCTGCTGGGCCCCATTGTGGCGGATGGCCGTGACGATGAGCCCCACGATCCCGCACACCGCGAACACCGTGGCCGCCATGCCCCACCCGGCCACGACGTCGGACAGGTAGTGCGCGCGCAGGTACACCCGCGAGAGCCCGACCAGGGCGGCGAGGACGATCGCCGCGCTCACGAGCGCGGCGCGGTGCAGGAACCGGGGGAACGCGTAGGCCACGGCCACGGCCACCGCCACGTAGGCCACCGAGTAGGCGGCGTGGCCGGAGGGGAAGCTCGAGCCGTCGGTCGTGATCAGCGAGTCCGAGGGACGCGGCCGGTCGACGACGTTCTTGGCCACGTGCACCGCGATTACGGTCAGCGCCGTGCCGGCCGCGATCTGGATGGCCTCCACGAAGCGCCGCCGGGAGGCCAGGAAGACGACGGCGACGAACACCGTGGGCAGTACGAACCCGAGCGAGCCGAGGTGCGTGACCACCTTGGCGACGTCGTCCAGCCATCCCATCCGCACCTTCGACGCGAGGTCGAACGCGCGCGTGTCGGAGCGCAGCGGGCTGCCGTCGTCCACCAGCGAGGCCAGCGCGAAGAACAGGTAGCTGCCAACCGAGGCAACCGCCAGCAGGGTGGTCAGCTCGAGCCCCAGCTGACCGGGCGTGAGGCGGTTCCACACGAACATCAGGCCGGGCAGCACGCGCCGCCAGGCGGGGAGGACGACACGGCTCACCACCGGGCGAACCAGCCGGGCGACCGGGCGCAGGAGCGGGCGCTGCGCCTGTTCGTCGATCCAGCGCACGGCGTTGGCCCGGTTCTCGGGCACGCGCAGGTAGCGGTAGGCGGCGATGGCGCCGACGACCAGCCCCGCGATCGCGGCGAAGGCCAGCGCGCCCTTCTTGGCGATGTTGACGACCCTGTCGAACGAGCGCCAGAAGATGAACCCCAGCAGGCTGAACAGCGTCGCCCACGCGCCCGCGGCCACGATGTCGTAGGGCATGAAGCGCCGCAGCGGCATCCGCGAGGCGCCGGCCACGAACGGCGCGATCGCCCGCACGAGGCCGACGAAGCGCCCGAAGAGGATCGTCGGACCGCCGTGGCGGTGCAGGAAGCCCTCCACCTGCTCGAGGCGCGCTTCGGTGATCCGCAGGCGCGGGCCGTGCTTGAGCAGGAACTCGCGACCCAGCCGGCGCCCGAGCAGGAAGCTCGCCGTGTCCCCGGCCACCGCGGCGAACCACACGATCCCGATCAGCAGGTAGATGTCGATCTTGCCCTGCCCGGCGACGAGCCCGCCGACGATCACGACCGTCTCCCCCGGTGCCACGAGCCCGATGAAGGCGCCCGTCTCCAGGAACGCCATCACGCCGACGAGGATGTAGGTGTAGGAGCCCAGCGCCGTGCCGATGTCCAGGACGACCTTGTCCAGGCTCGGCGGGTGGATCAGGCCGGTGGCGTAGATCCCGAAACCGAGCGCGGCGACCAGGCCGAGCACCTTGTTCTCGACCTCCAGGCGCCGCCAGCGCCAGATCACGAACGCGCCCAGGATGATCGCCACGGCCGCCGGGCCGGGCCGGATCGCGGCGACGATCACCGGGCCGCCACCGCCACCGCGCCCGGGTACTCGCCCGCCAGGGCGCCCGCCGCCTCGCGCGCGGCGGCCTCGTCGCGGCAGACGCCGAACACGGTGGGCCCGGAGCCCGAGACGAGCGCGTGCCCGCTCACCGCGGCCACGGCCTCGAGCGCCGGGTCGATCAGAGGGCACAGCGACCGAGCGGCGTCCTGGAGGTCGTTGACGATCAGGTCGGCGGGCACGTCGCCCTCGGCCTCCAGCCGGCGCGCGGCCGCCTCGAGCTCGGAGGCCGGGCGCGCCAGCCCCAGGCGGTCGGCCTCGGCATAGACCTCCGCGGTCGACAGCGCGGCCGCCAGCGGGACCACGACGAAGCAGCCGATCGGGGTCCCGGCGCCGAGCGGGCGGACCTCCTCGCCGCCCGCGCTGACCAGCGTCGGGCCGGAGTGCAGGAGTGCGGGCACGTCGGAGCCCAGGGAGACGGCGAGCTCGCGGGCGCAGGCATCGGGCGCCGGGCCGGCCAGCGCCAGCAGCGCCTGCGCGGCGTCGCTCGAGCCTCCGCCCATGCCCGCCGCGACGGGCACGCGCTTGTCGATCCGCACCCGCACGGGCGGAAGCTCGCTCCCGCAGGCCTTGCGATAGCCGCGCAACGCCCGCGCCACCAGGTTCTCGCCCTCCACCCCGGGGCAGATCACCTCGTCGCGCCCCACCCCCCACTCGAAGCTCAGGTCGTCGCCCAGCGAGACCGGCTGGATCACGGTGACCAGCTCGTGCCGACCGTCGGCGCGCAGCGGTCCCAGGACCAGGCAGAGGTTCACCTTGCCCGGGGCGAAGGCGTGGCCGGGAGGCGTCACCCGAGCCGGTCCGCCAGCTCGCGGAAGTCGTCCGGGGACAGGCGCTCGGCACGCTCGTCGGGGCGCCGGCCCATGGCCTCCAGCGCCGCCCGGGCGCGCTCACGGACGTCCGGCGGCGCGCCGGGAGCCAGCGCCAGGGAGCCGGGCAGGGCCTTGCGGCGGTGGGCGAAGGCCGCCGCGACCAGCGCACGAACCTCGGGCGCCGCGGCGGCGCCGCGGCGGCGCAACCCCACCAGCACCGAGTCGACCTTGGGCACGGGCGAGAACACGTGGCGCGAGATCCCCCGCAGCACCCGCACCTCGCACGCCGTCTGCGCCAGGACTGAGGGGATGCCGTAGGCGGCGGTGCCCGGCGCGGCGGCCAGCCGCTCGCCGACCTCGCGCTGAACCATCGCCACCCAGCGCTGGCAGCCCGGCAGCTCCTCGATCGTGCGCAGGATCGCGCCGGCGGCGATGCCGTAGGGCAGGTTGGCCACGACCCTGTCGGGCGCCGGGACCAGGGCGCCGAGATCGATCGTCATGGCGTCGGCCAGATGAAGCGTGGCGTTCTCGAACGGCTCCAGGGCGTCGCGCAGAGCCGGCTCCAGCGCCGCGTCGACCTCGACGACGTGGACGTGCGCGACCCGAGGGGCCAGATGCTCGGAGAGCACGCCCAGGCCGCCGCCGATCTCCAGCACGACGTCGCCGGGGCCCAGCTCGGCCGCGCGCTCGATGACCCCGAGGATGTTGGAGTCGACGAGGAAGTTCTGGCCCAGCTCGCGGTTGGGGCGGACACCGAACTCGCGCAGTCGGCGCAGGCTGGGCTGGGTCGGCGCCGGCGGGTCGGCGGCCGCGTCGGCGCTCACCACCCGAAGACCTCCGCGGCGTTGCGGTCGATCGCCGCTTCGAGCTCCGAGTACTCCACCCCCCGGACCTCGGCGATGGCCCGGGCCGTGTGCACGACGTGCTGGGGCTCGTTCTCCTGGCCGCGAAGCGGCTGCGCGGCCAGGAACGGCGAGTCGGTCTCCACGAGCAGCCGGTCGAGCGGCACGCGGGCGGCGGCGGCGCGCAGGTCCTCGGAGCGCGGGTAGGTGACGTTGCCGGCGAAGGAGATCCAGTAGCCGCGCTCCAGGCACTCGTCCAGGCGGCCGGGCATGGAGAAGCAGTGCATGACGACAGTCACCGCGCCGGCCTCGTCACCGAGCATCTGGAGCGTCTCGGCGTCCGCGGCGCGCGTGTGGATGAGCAGCGGCTTGGCGGTCTGCGCCGCCAGCGCGATCTGCGCGGAGAAGGCGCGGACCTGGTCCTGACGGGGCGCCCCGTCGCGGTAGTGGTCGAGTCCCGCCTCGCCGATGGCGGCGCATTTCTCGTGTGCCGCCAGCGCCTCGAGCTCGGCCAGGTCGGCGTCGTCGAAGCCGGTGGCGCTGTTGGGATGGCGCCCGATCCCCACGCGCACCTGGGGGAAGTCCTCGGCGATCCCCAGCGCGGCCCGGCAGGAGTTGCCGTCCATCCCGATGGCCAGCACCCGGTGTACGCCGGCGCGCTCGGCGTCGGCGATCACGTCCGCCTCCCCGCGCGAGAGCAGCTCGAGATGGGCGTGCGAATCGATCAAGGCCCGGCCTGCGGCGCCTTGGGGAACAGCGCCTCGATCGCCTCCACCTGGGCGCCGCCCGGGCCCTCGCCGTAGCGTGCGCCCGACAGCGTCGTGTCGGGCAGCCCCAGCGCCTGGAGGATCCGCATCGAGCTGCTGGGGATGTAGGCGTGCAGCAGGACGGCGACGACCCGCAGGCCCTCGGCCAGCGAGCGCAGGGCCACGTCGAGCTCGCCGGCCTTGGCCTCGTCCTTGGCCAGCTGCCAGGGCGCGCGCTCCTCCACGTAGCGGTTCAGGCGCCGGACCCGCTGCCAGATCTCGTCCAGGGCGGCGGTCAGGGCGGCGCCGTCCAGCAACTCGGCCACGCGGTGATCGAGGTCGGCGAAGTCGGGTGCGAGCTCCGGGTCGGGAGCGACCTCGGGCACGTAGCCGTCGCGGTAGCGGCGCAGCATCGAGATCGTGCGCGAGGCGAGATTGCCCAGCTCGTTGGCCAGCTCCGTCTCGTAGCGCGTCTCGAACCCCTCCGCCGAGACCGAGCCGTCGGAGCCGAACGTGACCTCGCGGAAGCAGTAGAAGCGCAGGGCGTCGGAGCCGAAGCGCTCGATGACCACGTGCGGGTCGAGCACGTTGCCCAGGGACTTGGACATCTTCTTGTCGTTCATCAGCAGGAAGCCGTGGGCGAAGAGGTGCTCGGGCACCTCGTAGTCGGCCGCCATGAGCAGCGCGGGCCAGTAGACGCAGTGGAACTTGAGGATGTCCTTGCCGATCAGCTGCCAGGTCGCCGGCCAGAAGCGGTCCGTCAGGTCCATGCCCTCCCTGGCGTAGGTGAGCGCGGTGACGTAGTTGAGGAGCGCGTCGAACCAGACGTAGAAGACCTGCGACTGATCCCACGGGACCTGCACCCCCCAGGTGATCTTCGAGCGGCTGAGCGAGACGTCCTGGAGGCCTCCCTTGATGAAGGCCAGCGCCTCGTTGTAACGCGACCGCGGCGCGACGAAGTCGGGGCGCTCGGCATACAGCTGCTCGAGGCGCTCCTGGAAGGCGGAGAGGGCGAAGAACCAGTTGTCCTCCTGCTGCCACTCGAGTGGGATCTCGTGGATCGGGCACGTGTTGTCCGGGCCGATCTCGGCCTCCGTCTTGAAGTCGGCGCAGCGCGGGCAGTACCAGCCCTCGTACTTGCCGGCGTAGACGTGGCCGTTGTCGTGGACCCGCTGGAGGACCTCCTGCACCTTGGCCGCGTGCTGGGCGTCGGTCGTGCGGATGAAGAAGTCGAAGTCGACGTTGGCCGCGCTCATCAGCTCCCGGAAGCGCGGCGCGTTGCGGTCGCCCAGCTCGCGCGGGGTGATCCCCTCCTTCTCGGCGGCCAGCACCACGGGCTCTCCGTGCTCGTCGGTGCCGGTGAGGAAGAACACGTCCTCTCCCCGCTGCTTGTGATGGCGGGCCAGGACGTCGGCGGCGATCGTCGTGTAGGCGTGGCCGAGGTGGGGCGCCGCGTTGACGTAGTAGATGGGCGTGGTGACGTAGAACGACACGCCCCGCAATCTACCGGCGGGCCTCCGGGCGGCTCCGGAGCGGAGCCGCCCGGCCCGTCCTCACTTCCGCGTGGCGTACCAGCGCTTGAAGCCACTGGAGCCGCAGAACGTCGTGTTCGAGCCCTGGCGGCGCTGGACCTTGATCGTCCCGTGGGCCGTCGTGGCGCTGTCGATGCTCCCCGACAGGTAGATCTCCAGGTCGTAGAACTGGTTGGGCTGATCGCCGGGGAACGAGGCGTAGGTCACCGGTCCCGACCCCGACCCGAAGCCCGCGCTGCCGAACCCCAGCTCGGGGAAGTACTCCGGCGTCAGGGCGAGGTAGAAGACCTTGCCCAGACACGCCACGCGCACCGACATGTTGATGTTGCGGATCTTGTCCACCCGGTTGGCCGGGTCGTAGGCGAAGTCGATCCGCGGGATCAGGTTGGGATCGGTCCCGGTGCCGAACCAGTTGTCGGCCCGCGACGTCGCCGGCGGCGCCTGCTTCGGCTTGGCCGGCCCCTTCTTCGGCACCGTCGTGCCCGGCTTGCCGCCGGGGAACAGGTCCCGGAAGGGGCTCAGGCACTTGGCGAGGTTCTTCGCCCCGGCGGCGACGGCGGTAGTGCTGTGCTTCGCGGCGACCGCGGCCACGTAGTTGAACCACTTCAGGGCGCACGGCCGCAGGGTCGCCTCGTCCGGAGTGGTCACCTTGTACTTGTTCACCGCGCTCTTCGTGGCCAAGGCCACGGAGCGGATGCCGGCGTAGCGCCGCGTCCTGCGCCTTCCCTTGAGGTGACTCAGCGTCGCCTGGGCGGCGCGAATCTGGGTCAGACCGCGGTTGACGATCTGCGCCAGGGTTCCGGAGAACACGTCCAGCGGATCGGCCACCCGCTTCAGTTCGTCCGAGTGCCCGCAGCAGGCGATTCCCGGAGGCGGCTCGGTCGAGAGGGTCCCGTTGTCGTTGTCCCTGAGCGTGACGTCGACGCTGCCATCGCCAACGCTCTCGCACGACTGCGTGTTGTAGAAGGTGACCTTCCCGGTGTAGTGGAAGGCGGACCCGGAGAAGAGCCAGTTGCCGGGAGTCTGTTCCGGCGCGCAGTTCCCGACCGGATTCGAGGGACCGGCGAAGGAGAGCGAGAAGTTGCCGTTGCCGACGGAGTAGATGTCGGCCACCTGGTCGCCGAAGGTCCAGCGGCCCTCGATCGGCTGAGCGGCGGAGGCCGCGCCGGCGGCCACGCCCAGAGCGACGACGGCCAGGGCCACGGCAATGAGCGAACGCGCAGTTCGCCGGGGAAGGCAGGTCACGGGAGTCCTTTCGCGGAGGGTCGAACGCATGCCGTTGCGATCGGCGGCACTCCCGCTACAGGCCTTTGTATCAGAATGCGGTGTGTAGTTGGGTTGCTTCTCAGAGTGCATGGTTCCTCCGCCGTTGCGATTGTCCGAGTTGAGCCGTCGCATCGTTTGACGTTGCGGATCAGCCGATCGGTTCCACATCACCGGCGAGCAGGCGTTCCACGGGGACGATCCGCGCGCGGACGGTCCGTAGCGCGTCGACGGCCCGGGGATCGCCCATCTGCCCGATCGCGCCCTCGAGCCGGCGAGCGAGGCCCGGCAGCCGCTCCCGGGCGGTCTCGAAGTCGTCGGAGGTGCCGTAGCTGGGAACCACCCCGAGCTCGGTGAGGACGTTCGCCGGCTCGGTGCCCCACTGCGCTTCGCCGGGCAGCGTCTCGTCGAGCGCGTCGTGGGCGTCGATGATCGCTCCGGCCAGCAGGTCGCCGGCGTCCGGCAACAGGTCGCGGGCCGGGCGGGGCTCGCCAAGCGCCGGGACGACCAGCGCAAGCGGTGGGTCCGGCTGGGCGGCGGGCACCCCCCGGCGGCAGTGGCGCACGCGCTCCAGCGAGACCTCGAGAGGCCCGAGGGCGGGTGGGTCGCCGGGGTGTCCGGCCAGCGCCTCGAGCAGGCCCTCGACCACCTCCTCGGACGGCGCGCGTGCGCCCTCGAGGACCTTGAGCAGAGCGCGAAGCTCCGCCCGGTCGTCGCCGCGAGCGTCGAGCGCCCAGCGGGCCGTCTCGGCCCATCCTTGCGCCCGCTCCACCGCGGAGACGAGCAGGGGGCCGCCATCCGCGGGCACCTCCTCGGGCCGCGGGGGGCGGCCGTGGAAGTTGGGCGCCGGGCGCCCGAACAGCTCGGGCCCGCTCGCGGCGAGCGCGAAGCGCCGGCCCCACTCTTGGGGCGCGAAGCCGGAGTTCATCTCGATGCCCGAGTCGGCCCAGCTGCAGACCGGGCAGATGTCGTGCGTCGCCTCGTCGGGCCGATAGCCGATCCAGGTGAGCGACCCGCAGGCCGGGCAGGCGAAGCGGGCGGGCGCGGGCATCAGGGATCTCCCGCCAGCAACCGCTGCAACCGCACCGCCTTGGCCCGCACATCCTCCAGGGCCCCGACCACGCGCGGGTCGCCGAGCGGTGGATCGTCCGCCTTCGCCCGAGCCAGCCACTCGTCCACAATCGGCACCAAACCGGCCAGCACTGCGCGGGTCGCTTCGTCATCGACGTCGTCGGGCTCGGGATCGAGTTCCCGCGGCCTGGTCTCGTCGAGCCGGATCAGCACCCAGGCGATCGCGTCCTCCTCCTCGTCCTTGGTGGCGCCCCACCGGACGCTGTCCGGCACTCCCGCTGCCTCCAGCGCGTTCAGGCCATCGCCGGTGGACCACAAGAGCTCCTCGATGGCCTCGACCAGCTGCTCGCGCGGCGCCCGGGCCTCGCCCGGCCGGCGGAGCACCATCCAGATCGGCGTCTCATTGGCGGCGTCCGGCACGCCGGCGGCCGACGCTCGAGTGCGAGCGATCGCCTCCTGGAGACGGGTCAGCGCGCCGGTCAGGCCCTCGGCGTAACCCGCGCGCTGCGCCTCGAGCATGAGGGGCGTCTCGTCCAGGTAGGAGATCCACCCCTCGGGGTCCCGCCCCTCCGCGTCCAGGGCGCTCAGCTCGGTCAGGCGTTCCGACAGGGAACGATCGGAGGACTCCCCCGCCCACAGCGCCGCCTCGGCCCATCCCCGCACATCCTTGAGGTTGTGGAGGAGGAGCGGCCCTCCGTCCGGCGGGATCTCGGCGGGCCGGGGCGGGCGCATCGTTTCGTAGTCGTAGGGCAGGTCTCCCTTCAGCCAGCGCCGGATGTACTCCGGCTCGAACAGACCGCGGTTGGGATCCTCGCCGCCGTCCTCCCACTTGCAGATCTCGCAGATGAAGTACGTGGCGCCGGTCGGCGGATCGCGCAGGTAGTTGAGGTAGCCGCAGGCCAGGCAGGGAAAGCGGGGCCAGTCAGGCACGTCGAGCCCTCCAGGCATCGCCGATCGCGCGGCGGGTGAGCCGCAGGGCGTTGGCGATCAGGACGAGCGAGCTGACCGCGGCCAGGGCGAGGCCCCAGGTGTGGCCGGGGGCGCCCGGGTCCATGAGCGCCCCGACCGGCGTCGCGGACACATAGCGGTAAAGCGCCGCCGCGGGCACTAGCGAGACGAGCAGCAACAGCGTCATCACGGAGAGCCGCGCCGTGATCAACCACAGCGCGAGGAGGGCGAGCATCGCCGCCGCCCCCACCCCGGCGGCTACCGCCTCGGTGTGCTCCGCGCCGAAGCCCGTCGCGGCCGCCGGCCCCCACGGGCCCCGCACCCCGACGCCGACACCCAGCGCCGCCAGCAGGCAGAGCGCGACCAGCGAGAGATGGCGCCCGCGGCGCCGAGAGGGAACCGGTGCGGAAGTGGTCGGGGCAACACGCCGCGGCAGCGGCCGGAGCGGACGCGCGAGCACGCGCGTCGGCGCCTCGCTGCCGGTGTCGCCCCGCACGGGCACGCCCGCGAGCGCGGCGGCCGCAGCGCCGGCGAGCGCCCCGGCCGAGGCGAATCGATCGGCGGGGGCCTTGGCGAGACCTCGCGCCACGACGCCGGCCAGCGCGACGGAGGCGCCCGGAGCCGCTCGCCGGAGCGGCGGGGCCGGCTCGCGCAGATGGGCCTCCAGGGTCGCGCGCGGATCCTCGCGATGGAACGGCGCGCTCCCGGCCAGGCACTCGTAGAGGACGCAGGTCAGGGCGTAGACGTCGGCGCGCGCGTCCACGGCTTCGCCGCGAATGATCTCCGGAGCCGTGTAGTCGGGAGTGCCGGTGAACCCGTCCCCGCCGGGCGCAGACCTCCCGGCCAGGGCCGCGATCCCGAAGTCGGACAGGTACGCGTGCTCCTCACCCCCGCGCGTCGCCACGAGCACGTTCGCGGGCTTGACGTCGCGGTGAACCAGCCCGCGGGCGTGCGCGGCGTCCAGTGCCGCCGCCACGGCGGAGACGAGCCGCACCGCGCGCGCGGCGCCGAGCCGACCGGTGCGGATCAGGCGTCCCAGGTCCGGCCCGTCGACGAGTCGCATCGCCAGGAACGGGCGCCCGTCAAGGCTGCCCGCCGCGAACACGGGCACGACGTGCGGATGCTCCACCGCCGCGATGGTGCGCGCCTCCTCGGCGAACCGCCGTCGCGAGGCCGGAGGTCCGGCCTCGAGGACCTTCACCGCCACCGGGCGGTCCAGCCCGAGCTGGCGCGCGCGGTAGACGACGCCCATGCCACCGCGCCCCACCACCGCCTCGATCCGGAAGTCGCCGACGACCGTGCCCGGCGCGAGCGTCATGACGTCGCCTCGACCTCGAAGTCGCCGGAGTCGTCCCAGGCGTCGACGAACTCGCCCAGCGGGACCACCTCGCCCGCGCCATCGGGCACGCCCGAGTCGTCGAGGACCGCCACCGGGCCCAGCTCCGTGTCGGCCAGGCCGATCAGCTCGACCGCGTGGTTGGCGTCCTGGCCCGGGTGGCCCTGGTCGGATGCCGAGGAGTCATCGGCCGGGTCGAGGCCCGGCTCCCAGATCTCGTCCGCGTCGACGCCGACGATCACCTTCTCGCCGCCGGCCAGCGCATCCCCGAGATCGTCCACGGACGCGCCGCTGTCGCGCTCCACGTCCAGTCCGTGAGCCTCGAGGAGATTGCCCACATCCTGGGGCGGCGTGCCGTCACCGGGCAGGTACCACCCATGCTCCGCCGCCTCATCGCGCAGCGCCGCCTCGCCCGGGTCCTGCCCCGTGAGCTGGGCGATCACGAACTCCTGCGCGGCGACGGCGCACGAGTCCGGCTCCTCTTGGAGGTGCCAGGCCTGCTCGTCGGAGGCGGGATCGCCGATCACGTGGTCCATCACGAGTCCTCGTCCTGGGACGAGAGGGGGAAGAAGACGTCGGGCTCGGGAACCGGCGGCTCCTCAGCGGGCTCGACCGAGTCGGGCTCGGGTTCCTCGTCCAGCACCGGCTCCACCACCGGGGGAGGCTCCGGCGGCGGCCCCGAGCGGTCCAGCTCGACCGGCTCCGGGTTGTAGGGCACGACGATTCCCTCGTCGTGGTGATCGTGCGTGTCCATCGCTCCTCCTCTCGCTTTCGCCCGGTCTGACGCGCGCGCGGGCCCGGTTGGTTCCGATCCTCGCCCGCCGGTCCCATGGCTTGCAACCCAGCGTTACAGTCGCTTCGTCAATAGGAACACCTGATGGGCTTCTTGGACCAAGCACGGAATTGCTGCGACGAGGTGCTCCAGGCGAGCGACCTCGAGCCCCTCCACGACGCCGCCCGCACCGCGCGCGCCAAGCTGGACGGTCCCCTGCATGTCGCCGTGGCCGGCTGGATGAAGGCCGGCAAGTCCACGCTCATCAACGCCCTGGTCGGGCGCACGGTCGCGGCCACGGGCGCCGCCGAGACGACCCGCGTGAACTGCTGGTTTCGGCATGCGAGCAAGCTCGGCCGTGAGGCCGCCTTCGTCCACCGGCCCGGTGCCGCCGCGCCTGAGGAGGTGGCGGTGGACGAGGTCGTGGGCGTCACCGACGTCGACAGCCGTCTCGTGGAGCCGGTCACCGTCTACCTCGACCACGAGCTGCTCGAGGATCTGGTCGTCATCGACTCCCCCGGGCTGGGGTCACCGCGGCGCTACGACGCCCGGGCACTGGAGATGCTGGGGGATCCCGCCGCCCTCGAGCGCGCCGCCGAGGTCGAGGGTGAGGAGGACGAGGACGCGGCCCTCGACCGCCGCACGAGCCAGGCGGTCAACGCCGCCGACGCCGTCCTGTACCTGTCCAGCGAGGTCCCGGGCCGCGCCGTGGAGCAGCAGCAGCTCGAGCGTTTCGCCTCGTTGTTCGGAGGCGTGAAGCGGGCGCCCGTCAACTCGCTGATGCTGCTCAGCGCCGTCGATCGCCGCTGGGACCGCGAGCAGGCAAGAGAGACGCCCTTCGAGCTCGCGGCGCGCCTGCTGTGGAGCGATCCCGAGCGCGGCCAGGCGATCCGCTCCGTCGTGTGGGATGCGGTGCCCGTGCTGGGATTGCTCGCCGAGACCGCCCGCTGCGGTGGGGTCGCGATCGACGAGCGGATGATCGCCGACCTCCGGGCACTCGCCGCCTATCCGCAGCGGGAGGTGATGGTTGTCACCGACGAGATGCTCGCTCGGGTCCACGTCCCCGGCGTGCCCGGCGAGCGTCGGGTTGCGCTGCGCCACGCGCTCGACTGGTACGGGCTGATCTTCGCCATGGACCGGGTCGCGGCGGGAACGTCCGACCCGTCCGAGCTGCGGGCCCAGCTCGAGGAGGCCTCCGGGATCGCCGAGGTCGAGCGGCTGTTGCGCGGCGTCTTTGCGGACCGTTCCCCCACGCTGCGCAGCGACGCGGCCCTGGCGACGCTGGAGAAGCTGGCCCGGCGCCGGGAGGGTGGCATCTCCGTTCGCGCCGCCAATCGCGTTCTCGCGGCGACCGAGACCGTCCGAGCGGCCCCCGGCGCCGACGTCCTGCGCGATCTCGATGCCCTCCGGCGGTGCACCGACGACTCGATCCGCCTTCCCGACGACCGGCGTCGCGAGCTGCGGCTCCTCTTCGGTGGACGCGACGCCTTCGAGCGCCTGGGCGCAGCCGACGGCGAGGATCCGGGGGCGCTGGCGGACCGGGCCCGGTCGCGGCACCGCCATTGGAAGGAGATCGCCAACGCGCGCGGCGACCCGCGTCGAGGCTCGCTCGCCGCGGAGGCCGCCCGGGCCTACGAGCGGGCCCGGCGCGAGCTCGAGGGCGCGCGCGCGTGACCCGCTTCATCGCCATCGACTTCGGCACGACGGCCACGGCCGCCGCGACTCTGGTCGAGCCCGGGGAGCCCGAGCTCGTCCGCTTTCGCTACCGCGCTCGTTCGATCCCGTCGGCGGTCTTCTGCCGTGACGGCGGCAGGCCGCTGGTGGGCCGCGAGGCGGCGGCAGAGATCGCCGGCCAACCGCAGTGGGGGGAACGGACCCCGAAGGCGCACGTCCGCGACGGAGCCGAGACGCTTCACCTGGGCGGGCCGGAGAGCCCCGACCTCCCACTGAGCAAGGTGGTGGCCTGGCTCCTGGAGTCGGTCTACGAGCGAGCGCTCGGCGACAGCGACCCGGCGGAAGCGCGTGTCGCCCTCACGTGTCCGCAGGCGTGGGCGGTCGACGGGCCGTCACAGCGGGCGCTCCGCTCGTCCGCCGTGCTGGCGGGCCTGCCCGATCCCAAGGTCATCAGCGAGCCCGAGGCCGCCGCCCACCACATCGGCGAGGGGTTGGACGACGGGAGCGTGATCGCGGTCTACGACATGGGCGGGGGGACCTGCGACGTCGCCCTTCTCGAGCTTCGCGACGGCGAGCTCCAGACGCTGGCCCACAGCGGCGAGGAGGGCGCCGAGCACCTGATCGGCGGCGAGTCGTTCGACTACGCCGTCTTCGAGGACGTGCTGGGCGAGCTGGAGTCCGAGCGGCCCGAGGCGGCGCAGCGGTTCTGGGCAATCTACGACGAGCCCGCGGCGGAGGAGGACCCGGAGTGGCGGGCGGGATATGTGGCGCTCTGGAACGAGCTGCGGCGGGCGCGCGAGGAGCTGAGCTCGAAGCTCGCCACCACGATTGAGCTGCCGCCTCCCGCCGGTGGCTCGGTGGCCTTCAGCCGGGAGCGCCTGGAGGCGCTGATCAACGGTCAGGTCGAGGAGACCAAGGCGCTGGTGGAGGGCTGCGTCGAGCGGGCCGGACGTGACCCGGACGCCGTCTACCTGGTGGGCGGCACCTGCGCCACGCCGCTGGTGCGCCGCGCGGTGGAGGAGGCCGCCGGTGTCAAGCCGGTGGTCGCCGACCAGCCGAAGGGCGCGGTGGCGCTGGGCGCGGTCCGATGGCTGTCCGGGCGCAGCCGGCTGGCCATGCGCGGGGCGCGCCCACACCTGACGATCCCGCGCCGGCTCGAGGTCATCGCCCGCCTGGAGCTCGAGGCGACGGTGGAGGCGCTGGCCTGGAGCTCCGCGGGAGACCAACTCGCCACCGTGACCGGCACGGGCCGGTGTTCCATGCTCGCGCTCCCCTCGATGGAGGAGCTCTGGAGGTCGGAGGGGCGCGGACGCGGGGGTGTCACCGAGCTCCTGTCGGTGGCGATCACACCCGACGGGCTGTGGGTCGCGGCCGGCGGAGGCGACGGCCAGACCGAATTGCGAGGCGTTACGGATGGCGCCTACGGACGGCAGCTTCCGGGCGACAGCCCGTTCGTTCCCGACCCGCTGTCGGTCACGGCCCTGCGGTTCAACGCCGACGGGAGTGCCCTGGCCACGGGACGCAAGCGGGGCGAGGTGAAGGTCTGGCACACGGAGCCGAGACTGCGGCAGACCCTGTGGGGATCTCGGCGGCCGTCCGGCGCCGTCCGCGAGCTCGCCTACGCCCCGGACCATCCCGACTTCCTGTTCAGCGGGAGCGACGGCGGCGACCTCCAGGCTTGGCACGTGGGCAGCTCCGAGCCCCTCTGGAGCGTCAAGTGCGACGAGCCGGTCTGGGGCCTCGAGGTGACGCCCGACGGATCGGAGATCCTGGTGGCGAGCGGACCGGCGGTCCAGGTGCACGACTCCCGAGCCGGCGGTCATGTCCGCGAGCTGGGCAAGCACGACGCCCGGATCTTCGCCACCTCGCTGAGCGCCGACGGGGCACTCCTGGCCAGCGGCGCGATGGACGGGACGCTCAAGCTCTGGGACGTCGAGGAGGGGAAGTGCCTGCGGACCTTCGAGCACGACGGCCCGTGCGGGACGCTGGAGTTCGCCCCGTCCGGGTACCGGCTGGCCTACGTCGCTCGCCTCGAGCCGCCCGAGCTGCGGCTGCTCAGCCTTCCGGAGAAGAGCTAGGACCCGCCTTGCCGGTTCTGGCTAGCTGTCCGGCTCCCCGCGCAGGCGCTCGATGGCCCGGTCGACGAGCTTTTCGGAGCTCGCATCCCCCACCCCAGCATCCGCCTCCGTGCGCAGGTTGTCGTCCAGCCAGCCCGCGAACTCGGGCTCGTCATCGGCCGGCTGCGCATCGTCGCCCCATGCCTCCGGCACGTCGTCCGGCGGCGAGTCGTCGACGTCGAGGTCCGGAGGGAGCGCGAGCTCGTCCGCCGAGAGGTGGTCGAGGCCGGCGGGAGCGCCCTCGTCGCCGAGGACGTCCGGGGCGTTACCCGGCTCGGGCGTCAACTCCTCGGGCGGATCGTGGTGGTCGAACCCGCCCGGCGCGTCGTGATCGTCGAAACCGCCGGTGTGATCGTCGAAACCGCCGGTGTGATCGTCGTGCTCGGCGCTCATCCCGCTCCGCTCACCTCCTTCCCGAAGTCCGGCCCCAGCTCGGCGCGCAGCTTCGCCAGCGCGCGGTGGTGTGAGGACTTGACGGTGCCAAGCTTCAGCCCCAGGGCCTCGGCGGCCTCCTGCTGGCTGAAGTCGAACAGGCTGATCATGAGCACGACCTCGCGGTCGCGCTCCGAGAGCTGGTCAAGGGCGTCGCGCAGGGCCGGAGTGAGTGTGCTTCGCATGACGCTCTCCTCCGCCGACGGCGTTCCCTCCGCGGCCTCCGGCGGCTCGGCGCGCAGCTCGGCCTCCTCCCGCCGGCCGGCCCGCGTGCGCAGACGGGAGGTGATGACGTTGCGCCCGACGCGAGCGAGGAACGCGTCGAGCGGTCCTTCCCCGCGGTAGTGGGCGAGGACCTTGGGCGAAGCGATGTGGGCCAGCGCTTCGACCACCAGATCCTCCACGGCCTCGCGGTCGCCGGTGTGCACCCAGGCGTAGCGGCGCAAACCCTGGACGGGCCGGGACAGCAGCCGGCGCAGGGCGTCGTCGCGGCCCTCGGCGGCGCCGCGGGCGAGTCTGAGGTCCTCCTCGCGCGACCAGTCCGTCGCGTCATGCGGGGTCGCTTGTGCGGGCTCCGTCAGCTCACTCCGATTTCTTGCACGGGGCTAATCCCGCGAACTAGATTAGTCGCAAGCCGGCGAGGGGCAGGGGAACCAAGTCGGAGCTGGTGCTCGTCAGGTGCTGCGAAGAGGCCGCGTACGGCCACGACGACCAGGAGCACGAGATGAGCGAACACTGGGACACCCACGACGACGGCGGCGAGCAGACGCACATGCCGGACGGAGGCAGCGTCTTCTCGGTCGACTCCGACGGTGACGGCGACTTCGAGTCGCTCGCCTCCGACTTCGACGGAGACGGGACTCCCGAGATCGTCCAGACCGACGCCGACGGCGACGGGACGCTGGAGACCCTCGAGTTCCCCGGCCTGCCCGGCGTCTAGGCCCGCATCACCCCGACCACTCCGAAGGGAACGCCCATGTCCTCCACTGACGCCCCCACCTCACCGCGCACCGACCCCGGCGAATGGCTGCGCGACACCGCGCGGATCGCCCGGGACACCTACCGAGTCGCCCATGCCCGAGACAACGGCCCCGTGTGCCGCCAGATCCAGGGTATGGCCGGCCGGTTGACTGGACGCGCGACCGTGGCCGTGGTCGGCGAGCGCAGCCGCGGCAAGAGCCGTCTGATCAACGCGATCGCCCAGCGGCCCGGCCTGCTGCCCGTCGACCAGGACGTGACGACCAACGCCTACGTCGCGGTGCTGCCCGCGCTGGACGGCGACGAGCACGCCGTGGTGACGTTCGCCGATCCCGACCGGGCGCCGCAGCGGATCGGCCTCGAGGAGCTCGCCGGCTACGTCAGCGAGGCCGAGAATCCCGGGAACGACCTCGACGTCCGCAACGTGGCGGTCTACGTCCGGCTCCCGCGGGACCGTGGGCTGGAGCTGCTCGACACGCCGGGAGTGGGCGGTCTCGTGGGCGCTCACGCGGACATGGCGCTGGCCGCCGTGGCCGAGGCCGACGGTCTGCTCATGGTCCTGCAGGCCGACAAGCAGATCACCGACCCCGAGATCGAGTTCCTGAGCCGGGCGGCCGAGGCGGCCGACCGCATCGTGATCGCGCTCAATCAGGTGGACAACTACACCGGCGACCGCGGCGAGCTGATCTCCTACGTCCGCTCCGCGCTGGCCGACAGGTCGCCGGAGCTCGAGCGGTCTCCGATCGTTCCGGTCAGCGCGCAGACCGCGGAGACCGCGCTGAAGACCAGAGAGGCCGACCCGGATCTCGCGCGCGAGCTCACTGAGCAGAGCGGCCTGCTCGACCTGATGGCTGCCCTGCGCAAGCATGTCGTGGGCGAGGTGAGGCGTCGTCAGGGCGCGGCGATGCTCAGCCAGACGGGAACGGCCCTGGACGAGCTGGCGCGCCCGGACCGCGAGCTCGTCGCCGCCGTGGACGGAGTCTCCGATCCCGAGGCCCGGCTCCAGCAGGTCCGCCGTGCCCTGGCCGAGATGCCTCCGAAGATCGCCCCGGTCCTCAACGAGGCCTTCAAGCCGAGGGTGGCCAAGCGTCTGCGCGAGCTCACGAACGCCCGGGCCGACGTCCGCGAGGAGATGCGCCGGCAGATCCAGCACAACTGGAGCTCGAGCCTGCCCCGCGAGCTGCCGCGCCTGTGCGAGGACGCGATCGGCGCGGTGTGGCAGAGCGTGTGCGCGGACCTCGAGCGCGACGCCGGGATCATCGTGGCCGCGGCCCGGCACCGGTTCCGGCTCGAGCTGAGCCAGACCGAGACGGGCGACCTCATCCTGCGGCCGGGCGAGCGCCTGCCCGACGACGTCGTCCCCTGCGGAACCGTGGAGCCCGCCGCGCGGGACGGAAAGTGGGACTCGTGGATCCGGATCGGGATCCTGGCCATGGTCAACTGGGCCACGCTCGGCTACACGTATCGCGACCACAAGCGCCAGCTGAAGCGAGCCGACCAGAATGAGGCTCAGGCCTGGGTCGACCGGTCGCTGCAGCGCGCCCGCCACCTGGACGCCGATCTCAACGCCCGCGCCAAGGAGCTCGGTGCCTGGGCGCACGAGCTCCTCGACGCCCCCTACAAGGCCCGGCTCGCCAGCCTTCGCAGCACCGAGGTTGCGCTGGCCGCGCTGGACCAGGGCGGCGAGGGGAGCGCCCGCAAGCGCCTCGACGAGCTGGCGCCGCTGCGCGACCGTCTCGTCGAGCTCAGCGACTCGGAACCCGCCGCGTCGTAGACGTCACGACCCGGTCTGACGAAAGGAAACGACATGGACACGTTCGGACAGGAACTGCATGCCGACTTCGGCGACGACAACAGCCAGGTGGACGGCGGCCACGAGCACGATTCCGGCTCGCCGCACGAGCCTGCGTCCGGGGACGACTACGTTCTCGGCGGAGGGGACCTCGCGGGCTCGGCCCTGGACCCGATGGACCACCTCGACGACCCGGGGGCGTTCTCCGCGCCCGACGACGGCGGAGTCGGCGGCATGCCGCCTGAGCCGCATTTCGGAATGTCCACCACGGGGGACGCCACCCAGGACGGCCACGCCACCGAATGGAGCACCGCCGATGCCGCCGGCGGCGAGCGGATCGACAAGGTGACCGGCGACACGGTCGACGCCTGGAAGTAGCCGCGCGAGTCATGAGCCGGGATCTGGTCGACAAAGTGGCCGAGGCCATGCAGCGGTTCGCCGAGATCGTTGACCGCGAATGCCTCGGGTCTGCGACTTCCCCAGAGTGCGGCCCTGCCCATGAGCGAGTGGGAGCTCGAGATCGAGCCCGCCGCCAAGGCCGGCGCGCCGGCGGAGCGCTACGTGGTCGTGCGGGCCTACCTGGACCGAGGCGGGAAGAGCGAAGGCGGTCGTCGAGAGCCTGGCCCGCTTCGAGCCCGCGGATTGACCCGCTCAGGCGAGAGACGGCGCCGCGGCGTCCAGGCGCTGCTGCGCCTCGGTCATGACCGACTCGTCGCCGCCCACCATCCGGGCGATGTCGCGGAAGCGCATGATGCGGCCACCGCCGCCCCAGTTGCCGTCCGGCACCTCGTTCACGAGCACCCACACCCGCGAGGCGTTCACCACGTCGACGTCAGCGCCCTCGCGCTCGAGGATCGTCCGCGTGACGTCGGCCACCAGACCGGCCTTGCGCTCGTCGTCCAGCGCGCCCTCGGGGACCGTCGCCACCACGCGGTAGTACGGCGCACCGTCGCCGTTGGCGCGATGAGCGACGTGATGAGCGCCGGCGGGAATCTCGTTCACGAAGCCCCACGAGATCGAATCCGCGACCGGATTGCCCGGCACGCCCTCCCACTTGAGCAGCGTCCTCGTCAGGTCGTCGACGAGGGCCTGGGCATCCGTCGTTCCCTGCGTCACGGTGAGTTCGATCATCGGCATGCGGGGGGCTCCTAGCGTGGTGGGTTGCGTTACGCAACGGACTGTACTCGACGGCCGCGTCGAGCGCCAGTGGGGATGAACGGCGGCGATGAGGGAGGCGGGTCGAAGGGCCTGGGGCGCCTTAACCCCGCATACGGTCGTTAAGGCGCCCCAAACCGCCCGCGCCGAGTACGGCGCCCCGCCGGGACCGACCCCGTCATCGACGCCGTACCAGGCCGCCGGCGCCACCGGCGCCGACCGCGCACGAGCACGAGCGTCGGCACCGCCAGCCCCAGCAACCCCACCCCCGCCCACACAGCGACCGGCAGCCCCGGCGGCGCCATCCGGCCGGGAGCGGCCCGCACGGGCGGCGGGAAGACCCGACGCCGCGCCGGCAACACAACGGGCGCCGGCCCCACTACTGGGCCACGAACCGGCGGCAGCAGCGCCAGCGGATCCACGTAGCCGAACCGGTCCGCGGCGCGCCGCACGCCGAGGTGGACCACCCGGCCGCTCGTGCCCAGCCGCTCACCCGCCCGCAACCGCCGTCCGCGCCGGACGGACACGCCGGCCAGCTCCACGTAGGTGACCGCCCAGCCTCCGCAGCGCTGCGCGACCACCCGGCCGGAGCGCGGCACACCGCCCGCAAACGTCACACGACCAGCGCATGCCGCCCGGACCGCCCCTCCCCGCCGCGCGGCGATGTCGATCCCCCGATGCGCGCCGCGCGCGAACGGGTCGGGCCCGAGCGAGAACGGCCGCACCACGTCGCCATGGACGGGCCACAGGAGCGCGAGCAGGGCGGCGGCGAGCATGCCCCCCTTCCTACCGCCACGCTCCGCGGCGACGGGGCCCCGCGCGCGTTTCGGCACGTCCGCGTGACGAAGTTCAGTCGATCAGGCGCAGCCGCATGCGCCTGACGGCGATCCGCCAGAACACCAGCGCGAACGCCAGCAGCACGCCCACGCGCACCAGGTCGAGCCATGCGAACCCCGTCGCCGAGTCCCGCACCAGCTCAACCAGGTGGTAGAGCGGATTGACGTTCGCCGCCGCTCGCGCGCCGGCCGGCAGCCCGTCGATCGGGAAGAACGTCCCGGCCACCAGGAACAGGGGCGTCACGCACAGCGTCTGCACGTAGGAGAACTGGTCGATCTTCGACACGCTCGCCGCCATCGTGATCCCGAAGCCCGCGAACCCGAACGCGGTCACGAAGCAGAAGAGCGGCACCAGCAGCATCCCCGGTGCCGGGGGCAGCCCGAAGATCATCGCCGCGACCAGGGGGAAGCACCCGTAGACGGCGGAGCGGATCGCGATCCACAGCGCCTCGGCCGTCACCAGCTCCTCGACGTCCACGGGCGCGGCCAGGATCGCGTCGTAGGTGCGCTGGAAGCGCTCCTTGATGAAGGTCGAGTACATCGCCGTCAGGGCGCTGGAGAAGATCACGGCGGTGGCCACCATCCCCGTGCCGACAAACTGCACGTACGGCAGCCCGTTGACCTTGCCCACCACGGTCGCGCCAAGCCCCAGGCCGAAGGCCAGCAGGTAGACGATCGGCTCAAGCACGCTCGAGAACGTGCTCGACTTCCAGAACGAGCGGAAGTTGGCCACCTCGCGGCTCATCACCCCCGCGATCGCGGCCGGATCCAGTCTCCTCATTCCGCCTCCTCTCCGGTGAGCAGCACGAACACGTCCTCCAGCGAGGCCGCGCGGCGCACCGCGTCCTCGGGCACGGCACCGTCGGTCGCCCGCTCGGAGCCCACGATCGCCACGGCCGGGCCGGCGGGCCGCACGGTGAGGCCCTGGGCCTCGGCCGCCGCCCGGGCCTGCGCCAGGCGCTCCGGCGGCCCGTAGACCTCGGCGGTCTCGCGCCCCGCGTAGCGCGCGATGAGCTCGTCGGGCCGCCCGCGGGCGACGATCTTGCCCGCGGCCATCACGGCGACCTCGTCGGCCAGGCGCTGGGCCTCCTCGATGTAGTGGGTGGACATCAGGATCGTCACCCCCTGGGTGCGCAGCGAGTCGATCAGCGACCACAGCTCCGTGCGGATCTGCGGATCCAGGCCGACCGTGGGTTCGTCGAGCAGCAGCAGGCGCGGCGAGTGCACCAGGCCGCGCGCGAGCAGCAGCCGGCGCCGCATTCCTCCCGACAGCTCGTCCACGGCGTCGCGGCGGCGATCGGTCACCCGTGCCAGGGCCAGCGCGCGCTCCACGGCGGCCCACACGTCCTTCACCCGGTACAGACGCGCGAACACGGCCAGGTTGTCCTCCACGGTGACGTCGACGTCGAGGTTGTCGAGCTGGGGAACCACGCCCATCTCCAGCCGCGCCGCCTTGGACTCCCGCGGCAGCGAGAAGCCGAGCACCTCGATCTCGCCCTCGTCCGCGATCGCCTGCCCGGTGAGCAGGCGCATCGTCGTCGACTTCCCCGCCCCGTTGGGGCCGAGGAGGCCGAGGCAGATCCCTTCCGGCACATCGAGGTCCAGGCCGTCGACGGCGGTGATCCGACCGAAGCGCTTGACGACTCCCTGAAGCGAGATCGCGTCCGTCACTGAAGCCCACGGTAGAGGGCGTTGGCCGAAACCCCCGTGAGCTCCGAGATGACCTTCGCCGCCGGGCGCGCCTTGGCGCCCGCCTCCACCAGCCGGCGCACCGCCGCCAGCGCCGGCTCCAGGGCCGGCTCGGGCGCCGGGGCCGGGCCGACGACCAGCACCACCTCGCCCCGCGGGGCCTCGCCGGCATAGCGGTCCGCCAGTTCCCGGGCCGTCCCGCGCACGACCTCCTCGTGCACCTTGGTCAGCTCCCGGCACACCGCGACGGGCCGCAGGGCGTCGTGCTCGGCCAGGACCGCGAGTGACGTGGCGACCCGCCGCGGGGACTCGAATGCCACCAGGGTCTCGGGCTCGGCGAACGCCGCGGCCAGGTCGGCGCGCTTGCGCGGGAGGAACCCGGCGAAGCGCCAGCGATCGGCGGGCAGCCCGGAGGCGACGAGGGCGGTCAGCGCCGCCGAGGGCCCGGGGAGCACCTCCACCGCGAGGCCGGCGGCCACACACGCCGCCACGAGGACGAAGCCCGGATCGGACACCAGCGGCATGCCGGCGTCGGACACCAGGGCGACGACCGCGCCCGAGCGCATGCGGTCGACTAGCTCGCGCGAGCGGGCCCGCTCGTTGTGCTCGTGGTAGGAGAGGAGCTTGACCTTGACCCCGTAGCGGTCGAGCAGCTTGCGGGTGCGGCGGGTGTCCTCGCAGGCGATGACGTCGGCCTCGCGCAGCGCGGACAGCGTCCGCAGCGTGATGTCCTCGAGGTTCCCGATGGGCGTCGGGCAGACGACCAGGTGCCCGGCGCTCACGACCGGGGCGCCAGTTCCTCGAACACCAGCGCGGCCGCGCCCACCATCCCGGCCTCGGCGCCGAAGCGCGCGGGCAGGATGCGCACGATGTCGCGCTGCGGGCGCAGCGAACGCCAGGCCACCTCGGCCCGGACGGGCTCCAGCAGCAGGTCCCCGGCGCCCATCACCCCACCGCCGATCACCACCGCCTCGGGGTTGAAGGCGTTCACGAGGCCCGAGATCCCGGCGCCCAGCCGCCGCCCGATGAGGGCCAGCAGCTCGCGCGAGACCTCGTCGCCCTCGTGGGCCAGGTCGGTCACCAGGGCGCCGGTGACCTCGCTGCCCGCCTGGGCCGCGCGGCCCAGCGCCGAGTCCGGCGCGCGCTGGGAGGCCTCGTGCGCCTCGCGCGCCAGCGCGGTGCCGGAGGCGACCGCCTCCAGGCACCCGCGGTTGGGGCAGTTGCCCTGACAGGGCGGCCCCTCCAGGTCGACCACGATGTGCCCCAGCTCGGCTCCCGCCCCGACCGAGCCGCGGTACAGGCGATCGTCGAGCACCAGCCCGCCGCCGATCCCGGTGCCGATCGTCAGCATCACCGTGTGGCGCGAGCCCTGGGCCGCGCCGTAGCGGTGCTCGGCCAGCGCGGCGACGTTGCCGTCGTTGTCGACGAACACCGGGACGCCCAGCCGCTCGGCCATGAGGTCGCGGAACGGGATGTCGTGGAGCGGCAGGTTGACCGCCTGGACGGCGATGCCCGTCTCCTGATCGATGGTGCAGGGGATGCCGAACCCCACCGCCTCGACGCGTGTCTCCGCCGCGGCGCGAACCTCCTCGAACGCATCCAGGACAGCGTCGAGCACCGCATCCTGATCGAGGTCACGCAGATCGCGGCGGGCGCGATGATGGACGTTGAGGTTCTCGTCGAACGCGCCGGCGAGGAGCTTGCTGCCTCCCATGTCGACGCCGACGACGCACGGGGCGGCCATGACCCCTGTCACCATACCCGCTCGATGTCTGACGACCGAGAGCGGCCGCAGTACACCCTCTACCGGTCGCGGCGGGGCCTGCTGGACAACCTCCGGCGCCGCGGCGAACCCGAGTTCAAGGGGGTCAAGGGCGTGCGCGAGGAGCGCCGCCGGCGCCTGGGCGACCGGTTCCGCAAGCCGTGGACTCTGGGGCGCGTGCTCAAGTACGTGGCGGCGGCGATCGCCGCCTGGCTGGCGCTGTCACTCGTCCTCTTCCTCGTCAGCGCCCAGATCGAGCAGGGCAAGCTGCCCGACTCGGCCAACAAGGCCCTGGACTCCGCGGGGCCCATGCCGTTCGTGCCCAACAACATCCTCGTGATCGGCTCCGACGCGCGTCCCAAGGGCACGCACGAGGCGGGCGCTAACGTCGTCGGCGAGCCCAGCCGCTCGGACACCCTCATGCTCGTCCGCGCCGGGGGCTTCAAGAGCGCGCGGCTGTCGATCCCGCGCGACACCGTGGTCGACATCCCGGGCCACGGCCAGGACAAGATCAACGCCGCGCTGGCCATCGGGGGCCCGGCGCTCACCATAACCACGGTCAAGCGCTACCTGGGCATCGAGATCAACCACGTGGCCGAGGTCAACTTCGACAACTTCCCCGACTTCATCGACGCGCTCGGGGGCGTCGACGTCCAGCTCGAGGGCTGCGTGCGCGCGACGCTGGACGGCGGCGACGGCCACGGCGGCACGACGATCAACCTGCACAAGGGGACCAACCATCTCGACGGCCACCACGCGCTCGGCCTGGCCCGCGTGCGCAAGAACGACTGCAACGCCGCCGAGGACGACATCGACCGCACCGAACGCCAGCAGCGGATCCTCAACGCGATCAAGGGCAAGCTGATCGGCGCGGGCACGTTCTTCCGCCTGCCCTGGGTCTCGTGGACGGCCCCCAAGGCGATCCGCACGGACATGAGCGGCCCGACGCTCCTGGGCCTGTTCGCCGCCATCGAGGCCGGCGGCTCCCCCGCCCCGCGCGTGCTCAAGCCCAGCGGGTTCGCCACCACCCCGGGGGGCGGCTCGGGCATCGTGGTGTCCGAGGACGAGAAGCGGGCCGCGGTCAAGCGGTTCCTCGACGGCTAGCCAAATCCTGGGGTGCCACCCCCAGTGTGAAAATCGCCCCCGACGACGTAGGCTCCAAATCATGAAGCGTCTATTCGTAGTGACAATCGCAGTGCTTGCCCTGGCCGGCACCGGCGTGGCCATGGCCGCGTTCAAGACCGGCAAGTACTCGGGCAAGACCAACTACAAGGGAGCGGTGTCCTTCAAGGTGACCTCGACGAAGCTCAGCAAGCTGAGCATCCAGGTCGTCTTCCTGTGCACCGACAACGACAAGTTCCAGACGACGCTCGGCGGCTTCCAGGCCCAGAGCATCGTCAACGGGAACTACAACGCCACGTACACGGGCTCCAGCGGAGCGAGCACCTACGTGTCCAAGGGAAAGATCACCCGCAAGAAGGTCGGCAAGAAGTTCGTCAGCACCGCCAGGGGCACCTTCACCGGCGTCCGGCGCTACAACACGGACGACAAGCTGGACCCCAACGGCACCGTTAAGTGCGATACCGGCACCGTCCGGTACTCGCTCAAGAAGTAGTCGTTCCGGCTCGCTCCGGCGAGACCGCCACCGCCTCCGCGCCCTCCGGTGCCGTCCGGGGGGCGCGCGAGGCCAGGGCGACGCCGGCGAGGATCAGCACCAGCCCGGCGATCGCCGCCGCCGTGATCCGCTCGTCGAGCAGGAGCGCGCCGTAGGCCAGCGAGATCGGCGGCGCGAGATAGGCGACGAGCGAGGCCCGGCCGGCGCCGATCTCGCCGATCAGGGCGTAGAAGATCACGAAGGCGATCGCGGTGCCGAAGGCTCCGAGACCGATCAGCGCGAGGATGGCGCGCAGGCCGGGCGCATGATCGGGCGGAGTCGCGGCGGCGACGGGCAGCACGAGCAGGCGCCGGCTCCCACGGAGATGAAGCTCGTGGTCAGGGCGGGCACGGTCCGGTAGGTGCCCTTGACCACGAACGAGGACAGCGCGTAGAAGCGCCGCCGCGCCGATCATGGCCAGCGCGCCGAGGAACTGGCCCAGCGAGCCGATCGACTCGACGCCCACGAGCAGCGCCACGCCGGCGAGTCCCCACGAGCGCCGCGCCACTGGCGCGCCGCGCACCGCTCGGACGTGTCGAGCGAGCGGCGCGAACGAGCGCCACGAAGAGCGGCGGCGGGGCGATCAGGATCGCGGTCAGGCCGGACGGCACCGCCCGCTCGCCGAAGGAGATGAGCAGGAAGGGCGCCGCGATCGCGCACCAGGCCGAGCCGCGCCCGACGCGGGCGCCGGCGGATGTCGCGCAGCGCCGCGCGGGCCTCGCCGCCCCGGCAGCGGAAGAGCGCGCAGAGCACGCGCGCCGCCCGGGCCGCGCGCACGAAGACGACCTCGCCGGCGAGAAGTCCTCCAGCGCGTACTTGATCAGCAGATAGGAGGAGCCCCAGATCGCGGCCAGCGCTGCCGAGCAGCGCCGACCTGGCGCGGCGTCATCGAGCTCAGTCGAGCTTCGGAGGACGAGGACCTCGGTGGATCCCGACTCCTCCCCGCCTCCCGAGGAAGTCCCGCTGTCCGAGACGCCGCGACGAGTCGTTCGAGGACGACGCCTTGAGCCTCGGTCTTGTCCGCGCCCTCGTCCGCCGAGTCCTTGAGCTCGCGCGGGCGCTTCTTGGTGCCGTAGTCGGTGTTGTAGAAGCCCTTGCCCTTGAAGTGCACGGCCACGGGGTGGAACACGCGCTGGACGGGGCGCCGCAGACCTCGCACTTCGGTCACCGGATCGTCGGTCATGCGCTGCATCACCTCGAAAGTGTGGCCCGTTCTCGCAGCGGTACTCGTAGATCGGCATCGCGCGACGGCCAAGTGCTAGGACGTGCAGGCCGCGCCGTGATCCCGCCCGACGCCGTGACCATGGAGAAGATCGTCTCGCTGTGCAAGCGGCGCGGCTTCGTCTTCCCGTCGTCGCGAGATCTACGGCGGGATCGGCTCGACCTACGACTACGGCCACTACGGCGTGCTGCTCAAGACGAACGTCAAGGACGCGTGGTGGCGCGCGATGCTCCAGGAGCGCGACGACATCGTGGCGCTCGACGCGGCGATCATCATGCACCCCCGCACGTGGGAGGCAGCGGGCCACCTGGCCGGGTTCACCGACCCGCTCGTCGACTGCCGCACGTGCAAGCAGCGCTTCCGCGCCGACCACCTCGACGAACGTCGCCGTGCGGCAGGAAGCCCTCCAAGCATCCGGGCGAGACGGACCGGACTGCGACCTGACCGAGGCGCGCGACTTCAACCTGATGTTCGAGACGACGATCGGGCCGGTCAAGGAGGCGGGCGCGACGGTCTACCTGCGCCCCGAGACCGCCCAGGGGATCTTCGTCAACTTCAAGAACTACCTGCAGTTCTCGCGCAAGAAGCCGCCGTTCGGGATCGCCCAGATCGGCAAGTCGTTCCGCAACGAGATCACGCCCGGCAACTTCATCTTCCGCACGCGCGAGTTCGAGCAGATGGAGATGGAGTTCTTCGTGCCGCCCGACGAGGCGCCGAAGTGGTTCGAGCACTGGGTGAGGCGCGCGCGAGCTGGTACACGCGACCTCGGGATCCGCCCCGACCACCTGCGGCTGCGCCCGCACGACGCCGACGAGCTCTCGCACTACTCGAGCGGGACGAGCGACGTCGAGTACCTGTTCCCCATCGGCTGGTCCGAGCTCGAGGGCATCGCCAACCGCGGCGACTTCGACCTGCGCCAGCACGCGGAGTTCTCCGGCGAGAAGCTCGAGTACTTCGACCAGGCCACGGCGAGCGCTACGTCCCGCACGTGATCGAGCCGGCCGCCGGGGCCGACCGCGCGACGCTCGCCTTCCTCGTCGACGCCTACGACGAGGAGGAGGTCGCGGACGAGACGCGGACGGTGCTGCGCCTCCACCCGCGGCTGGCGCCGGTCAAGGTCGCCGTGCTGCCGCTCGTGCGCAAGGACGGCCAGCCCGAGCTCGCCCGCGAGGTCTACGACGTCGGTGCGCGGGATCGTCCAGGCCGAGTACGACGAGGGCGGCTCGATCGGCAAGCGCTACCGCCGCCAGGACGAGATCGGCACCCCGTGGGGCGTGACGATCGACCACCAGTCGCTCGAGGACCGCACGGTCACGCTGCGCGACCGCGACTCGCTCGAGCAGGAGCGCATCGCGATCGACGATCTGCCGGGCGAGATCGACCGCCGGCTCGTCGCCCCCTGGACGAGTCCCAAGGTCTCGGCGTAAGCTGAGGACCGGGCGGGGGTTGTACGAGTATGAATGCGCGACTTCTCCCCATCCTTCTGGCCCTTCTGGCGCTCGCCGTGCTGCCCTCCGCCGCGTCGGCGGCCCCGGTGGTCGACGGCGTCTTCCCCAACGGCTCGACCCTCAGCGACAAGCCCGGGTATCTGACCCTCGGCCCTGACGGCAACATCTGGGCGGTCATCGGCACGACGAAGGTCGCACGAGTGACGCCTCAGGGAGCGGTCACCGAGTTCGATCCGAACAACCTCGGGAACATGACCGGAATCACAGCCGGCCCGGACGGCAATCTGTGGGTTACGGCGGACGGGGATATCGGACGCTTCTCGCCCTCAGATCCAGAGAACTCTGGCGTCCTCTACACGATTGCCTCCTTCGATCGCGGCATCACGGTCGGGCCGGACAACAACCTCTGGGCCGTCTCGCCGACGGGCGTGGTCCGCTTCCCCGCCAACGACAACCCCGACGCCAGTGACCAGGACTTCCCAGGGACGGTCACGGGGGGTCGCGGCATCTCTCGTGGCCCGAACAACACGCTGGTTGTGTCGGACTTCAACGGGCAGAGGCTCGTCAGCTTCACCACTGCGGGCGTGGCGACTCCGCTCCCCACCGGTGGAGGACCACAGGAGTCGGTGGCCGGACCGAATGGACAGATCGGATACACCAATCCGGGCGCAGTCCCGGAGACGGTCGGTCGGATCACGCCACCAGGTGCGGCCGCCGAGTTTGTGACGCCAGGGGGCGGAGATCCCTTCGGCATCGTTTTCGGGAACGACGGTGCCTACTGGATCGCGCGCTTCGCCGGCAATGACGTGATGCGGTTCACCTCCGACGGCCAGGCCAGCTATCTGTCGGCCGGCCTTCCCGCCAACTCCGGCCCGCGCTACATCACAAAGGGCCAAGGCGACACCCTTTGGGTGGGCCTCCAAGATCAGAGCGGGGGCACCAACTACAAGATCGCCCGCATCTCAGGTGTGTCCGCACCGCAATCGTCGGGCGGGAACAACAACCCGCCCCCGCCCGACAAGACGGCGCCCAAGCTGACCTCGGTCTCGCTCTCGGCGACGACGTTCCGCCTGGGCACGCTCCTGGCCAAGCTCTCGGCCAAGCGCCGCAAGCCCATCCCCACGGGCACGTCGATCCGCTTCCGCGTGGACGAGCAGTCGACGACGACCCTGAGCTTCAGGCGCCTGCTCCCCGGCCGCCGCGTGGGCAAGCGCTGCCTGGCAGCGACGCGGGCCCGGCGTCACAGGCGGCGGTGCACCCGCCTGGTGGCCGCCGGGCGCAAGCTCACCTTCACGACCAAGCCGGGCAGGCACGCCATCCGCTTCCAGGGCCGCTTCTCGCGGCGCAGCCGGCTCGCGCCGGGGCGCTACGAGCTGTCGCTCGTGTCGGTGGACGCCGCGAAAAACCGCTCCAAGACCGTCCGCAAGCGCTTCACGCTCCTGGCGGCGCTCAAAAAGCGCCACTGAACCCAACGCTCCACTAAGCTGCGCGGACATTTCATGAGGAGGAGATGTGTTGTGCGCACGAGTCTGACCCTGGCGCTGGTCGCCATCCTGATCGCCGTGGCGGCCCCGGAGGCGGGCGCCAAGACCGTCGTCGGCCCGGCCACCCTGGCCACGACCGGCCTCACCAACGAGCCCTGCGGCACGCCCGTGTGCACCTTCGTCCAGTTCTCCGACGGCGGAGCGACGCCCTCCTATGTCAGCCCCGTCACCGGCGTGATCACCGGCTGGCGCCTGGCCTCGGGCAGCGCCGGCAACCCCGTCCGCCTGCGCGTGCTGCGCCCGGGCCCGACGGCCGGCACCTTCAGCGGTGTCGGCACCGGCCTCGCCCACACGACCGAGGCCGGCCTGAACACGTTCACCACCGAGCGCCTGTTCATTCAGGCGGGTGAGTCGATCGGCCTCGACGACGCCCAGGGGCTCTTCTTCTCCACCGGCCTCACCGGCGCGCTCGTCCGGTGGTGGTCGCCCGCCGTCGGCGACGGCACCGGGCCCTCGGCGCCGACGAACGCCTCGGCGGCCGGGCACTCGCTCCAGCTCAACGCCGACGTCGAGCCCGACGCCGACGGCGACCGCTTCGGCGACGAGACGCAGGACGCCTGCCCGGGCGACGTCAACCACTCGAACCCGCCCTGCGCGACGGGCCCGACCCAGAAGATCCTTCCCATCGTGACCCAGCTTCGCGTCAGCCCCCATTCGCTGCGCATCGGCGGGCACACCTCGATCTCGTTCCGCATCTCCAAGGCCTCGCGCTGGACCCTGCGCTTCGAGCAGGGCCGGCCCGGCCGCATCCGCAGCGGGCGCTGCCGCCTCCAGACGAAGAAGCTCAGGAAGGGCGGCCGCTGCACCTTCTACCGCTCGCGCGGCACGGTCTCGGGCAACGGCGGCCCGGGCAAGGTGACGCTGATCTTCCAGGGCTCGCTGGCCAACAAGCGGGCGATCCCGGCGGGCCGCTACCGGGTGACGGCGAGGGCCAAGGACTCCGTGGGGACGTCCGCGCCGGTCCGGGCCGCGCTCACCCTGCGGCCCAAGCCCAAGCGCAAGCGCTAGCCGCGCAGGCGCATCCGGGCGCTGAGCACGAACCCCGTCGCCGTGCGGCGGGCGGCGACGCCGAGCACCTCGACGCGGGGATCGTCGAAGAGCGTCACGGCGAGAAACCCGCCGAAGGGGATGTCGGGCGCCAGGCGCAGCTTGCCGTCCTGCGCGGAGACCACGGCGTTGCCGGTGAACCGGCGGCCGAGCAGGTCGACGGTGCCCTGGAACACCAGCGCCCCGCCGCCCGAGGCGACCGGCTGCACGTCGAACCCGGGCGGCAGGGCCGCCCGCAGATCGGCGTCGTCCACCGTGGCGCGGGCGGTCAGGAGCTGATCGTGGTCCTTCTCCAGGCGCAGGTCGTGCAGGCGCAGCGTCAGCACGCGCAGCTCGCCCACCCGGGCGTCCAGCCGCCCCGTGTCGCGCACCTGGGCCAGCCGGTCGGCCAGGTTGCCCGTGCCGGTGGTCGCCGTGCCCATCCGGACGATCACGCGGTCGGCCCGGTGCCAGAGCAGCTTGACCGCCGGGAACGCGCGGATCTCCACATTGTCGACGGTGCCGCTGCGCTCCAGGCTGGAGCGCAGCCGGTGCTCGGCCAGCGCGGGCAGCAGGAACTGCGAGAGGAGGAGGAGCGCCAGCGCCGCGCCGGCGGCCGCGACGGCGACTCGGCCGGCGCGCGACACCGCGCCTAGCCGCTGTCGGTCAGCAGCGCCCGGGCGCAGGCGACGCCGGCGCGCATGGTCTCGGCGTAGTCGCGTTCGGGCTCCAGCAGCATGCGCATCGCGATGCCGTCGGCCAGGGCGAAGAGGATCGTCGTCACCGCCGCGGGAGAGTCATGCAGCCGGACCACTCCCTCACTCTGCTTGGCCTCGAGCAACTCGGCCACGTGCTCGCGCGTGCGGCGGTTGAGCTCGGCCACCTCGACGTTGATCTCGACGTTTCGCCGGGCGACGGTGAAGAGCTCGAACCACAGGGTGACGAAGGCCGGGTCGTTCTCGACCAGGTCCTCCAGGCTGCTCACGAGCGCATCGATGAAGTCGTCGGCGGTGTGGGCGTCCCCCAGCGCGGCGTCCAGGGTCTCCATCCGGATGTCCGTGTCGCGGCGCACGACCTCGACCAGCAGCCGCTCCTTGGTGCCGAAGTAGTAGTGCAGCAGCCCGCGCGAGACTCCGGCCTCGCGCGCCACGTGGTCGAACGTCGAGCCGGCGGCGCCGCGGCGCGCCACGCTCTCGCGCATCGCGTCCACGATCCGCTGGGCCTTGTCGCCCGCGAGGTCCCGCGGCTTCGAGGCGGCTTCCATGCCGCTGATCCTAGCTGGACGGCCAGCCAAGGTGCCGGAGCGCGTCCTCCTTGGTCGAGAAGACCCGCAGGCCGGAGGTTCTGTCCCCGGCGACGCGCCAGACGTGGACGATCTCACCCTCCACCACGACACCGCTCGTCTGTCCACGGCCGCGCTGGTGAGCCACGACCAAGATGTGGTCCTCTCCCTCCAGGATCTCGACCGGCACGATCTCGTACTCGTCGAACATGTCGAACGCGCCGGTGACCGCCTCCCGCGCGCCCTCCAGGCCCTCGTAACGGCGGGGATCGGGGATCTCGTCGCGGTCGCGGCCCTCGAACGCGGGGTCGATGTTGCTCAGGACGCGGTCGATGTCGCCTCGGTTGAACGCCTCGTAGGCCTCACGGAGCCGCCGGAGATTGTCGGATTCCATCCCGGGTATCTTCTCCGCTGGATGCGTTGGGTAGTCCTGGCAGGGGTGATGGCGGCGCTGGCCGCCCCCGCGGCACAGGCCGCGCCCGAGCCCCTGCCGCCGCAGGGCCCGGCCCCGGCGGGCGCCAACGACTTCGGCTGCAAGCCTCCGGCCCGCCATCCGTATCCGATCGTGCTGGTTCACGGGACCTTCGGGAACATGGGCGTCTCGTGGAACTCGATCACGCCCGCGCTGCGCCGCCTCGGGTACTGCGTGTTCGCGCTGGACTACGGCAACAGCCCCGTGCCGGGCGTCAACGCCGTGGGGGACATCCCCACCTCGGCCCGCCAGCTGCAGACGTTCGTCGACCACGTCCTGGCGGCCACCGGGGCCGCGAAGGTCTCGATCGTCGGCCACTCCCAGGGCGGGATGATGCCCCGCTATCTGATCAAGTTCCTGGGCTACTCGGGGAAGGTCGACGACCTCGTCGGCCTGTCGCCGTCCAACCACGGTACGACCAACCCCGCCGCGGGCCCCGCGGGGCTCGGCGGCTGCGTGGCCTGCACTCAGCAGGTGGCCGGATCGGACTTCCTCAACACGCTCAACGCCGGCGACCAGACGCCCGCTCCCGCTTCCTACACCGTGGTCGAGACCAGCCACGACGAGGTCGTCACCCCGTATCAGTCCGAGTTCCTGCCGGCCGCCGGCGGGCGGGTGACCAACGTCCTGCTCCAGGACCGCTGCGCGGCCGACCCCACCGACCACGTGGGGATCATCTACGACCCCGTGGCGATCCAGTGGATGCTGGCGGCCCTCGGGCGCCCGGGGCCCGCCGACCCGGCCTTCCGCCCCGACTGTGCGGCGCTGAACGCCGACTCCTTCCCGGACTCGAGCTCGGTGGCGGGCGGCGGGCCGCCCTCTCAGGCCGGCGCGTCGGCGCCGGCGAAGCTGCGGCTGGGGAGCCTCGCCGCGCTGGCCACCGGCGGGCGGGTGTGGGTCTACGCCAACCGCCGGCTTGTGCGCGGTGTGCGGGTGGTGCTGCACGCCGGGACCGCGCGCGGCCTGGTGGCCGGGCGATCGGCGGCCTTCGCGCTGCGCCGGCGCCGGCACATCGCGCTGGCCAAGCGCCCGCGGCTGCGCCGGGGGCGCTACGTCGCCGTCGTCACCGGCCGCGACGCGTCAGGCCGCACCGTCCGCGCCACCCGCGCCCTGCGCCTCGGCTGACTCACGAAAAAGGGCGCCCCGCGGGGCGCCCTTCCTCCACGATGCGAACGGACGGCGGCTAGGCCGCGGCGCCCGAGGTCTCGGGCGCGGGAGCCGGGGTGGTCGTGGAGGTGTAGTCGAACTCCTCCTCGGCCCCGAACAGCGCATCGAGAACCTTCTTGCGCAGGCCCTCGCTGAGCGCCAGGGCAAGCCCGGCACCGACGGCGAGGATGAACAGCTTCCGGCCAAGCCGGCGCTTCTTCTTGCGCTTCGGGCCCTCCTTGAGCGCCACTCCCACGTCGCGCAGCGACACGGCGGCCTCACGCAGCTCCTTCTGGAGCTTCTTGTCCTCCATCAGCGCCTTGGTGGGCGCCTTGCCGTTGGACAGTCGCGTATAGGCCTTTCGGGTCTGCTCGATCGCGTCGCGGATGTTGTCGCGCAGCTCAGCGTCATCGACGATTCGCTGCACGTACGGATTGTTCCGCGCGGCCAGGGCGGCGTCGCCGGCCTTCCGCGCCCTTCTCCGTGCTGCTGCCATATATCTCCCTCGACGGAAACGGTTGGCGTTGGGCTGAGCATACCCGGACCCGGCCGCCTGCATCGTTCTGATGTGGACGACGTCAGGAGGGCCGGGCCGCGCGGCGCTCGGGCGAGGTCGTGCGCCGCCGGGGCCGCCGGCGCGCCTGCGTGACCTTGGCCTTCGCCTCTCCGCCCTCCAGTGCGACGTCGAAGACCTCGCCGATCTGGTCGACGAACACGAACTCGAGGTCGGCCCGCAGGTGCTCGGGGATCTCCTCGATGTCCTGCTCGTTGAGCTTGGGTGCGATGACCGTGGTGATCCCGCTGCGCTGGGCGGCGAGCGCCTTCTCCTTCAGCCCTCCGATCGGCAGGACCTGCCCGGTCAGCGTGAGCTCGCCGGTCATGGCCACGTCGTCGCGCACCGGACGCCCGGACATGAGCGACATCAGCGCGGTGGCCATCGTGACTCCGGCGCTCGGCCCGTCCTTGGGGATCGCGCCCGCCGGGACGTGCAGGTGCAGGTCGTGCTTGGCGAACCACTGGTCGTCGAGGTCGGGGACGAGCTCGCCGGCGTGAGAGCGCACATGCGACAGCGCCGCCTGGGCGGACTCCCGCATGACGTCGCCCAGCTGGCCGGTGAGGGTGAGCTGGCCGCTGCCCGGCATCGCCGTGGCCTCGACGAACAGGACGTCGCCGCCCGGCCGGCGTCCAGGCCAGCCCGGTGGCCACGCCTGGCCGAGCCGTGCGACGGCGGGACTCGGTGAAGAACTTGCGCTTGCCCAGCAGCTCGCGCGCCCGCTTCTCGGAGACGGTCACCTTGCGCTTGGCCTCCCCCTCGGCGAACAGCCGGGCCACCTTGCGGCACACCGTCCCGATCTCGCGCTCGAGGTTGCGCACGCCGGCCTCGCGCGTGTAGTCGGCGATGATCGCGCGCAGCGCCGGCTCGGTGATGTCGATCTTGCCCTTGGTCAGCCCGTTGCGCTCGATCTGGCGCGGCACGAGGTAGCGCTTGGCGATCTCGAGCTTCTCCTCCTCGGTGTAGCCCGCGAGCGCGATGACCTCCATGCGGTCCTGCAGCGGGCCCGGGACCGTGTCCAGGTTGTTGGCCGTGGTCACGAACATCACGTTCGAGAGGTCGAACGGCACGTCGAGGTAGTGGTCGCGGAAGGTCGAGTTCTGCTCGGGGTCGAGGACCTCGAGCATCGCGCTGGACGGATCGCCGCGGTAGTCCGCGCCCATCTTGTCGATCTCGTCGATCATGAACAGCGGGTTCATCGACGCCGGCGTCGCGAAGCGCCCGGATGATCGTGCCGGGCATGGCGCCGATGTAGGTGCGCCGGTGGCCGCGGATCTCGGCCTCGTCGCGCACCCCGCCGACGCTGATGCGCTCGAACTCGCGCCCCAGCGCGCGGGCGATCGAGCGCCCGAGCGACGTCTTCCCCACGCCGGGCGGGCCGACGAAGCACAGGATGGAGCCCTTGGCGTCGGGCTTGAGCTTGCGCACGGCGAGGAACTCGAGGATGCGGTCCTTGACCGCCTGAATGTCGTAGTGGTCGGTGTCGAGCACCTTGCGCGCATGGCCGAGGTCGAGGTTGTCCTCGGTGCTCTGGCCCCAGGGCAGCGAGGCGATCCACTCCAGATAGCTGCGGATGACCCCGTGCTCCGCGGCGGCGGGCGGCAGGCGCTCCAGGCGGGAGAGCTCGCGATCGGCCTGGCGGCGGACCTCCTCGGGCAGCTCGAGGGCGTCGAGCTGCTCGCGCAGCTCGTTGGCCTCGGCCTGCATCTCGTCCTCCTCGCCCAGCTCCTCCTGGATCGCCTTGAGCTGCTGGCGCAGGAAGTACTCGCGCTGGGACTTGTCGAGCTCGGACTCGACCTGTGACTGGATCTTCGATCCGAGCGAGATGACGTCGAGCTCGCGGGCGAGGATCGTCGAGAGCCGCCGCAGGCGCTTGGCCACGTCCGTCTCCTCGAGCAGCTCCTGCTTCTCCTCGACCTTGATGCGCAGCGCGCCGGCGATGAGGTGCGAGAGAGCGCTCGGGTCTTCGATGTTGGCCACCGCCAGCTGGAGCTCCTCGGGCAGGTAGGGCACCTGCTCGACGATGTCGGTGAACGTCCGCTGCACGTTGCGCATGAGCGCCATCAGCTCCGGCGTCTCCTCGACGACGTCGGGCGCCTCGGCGATCTCGGCGAACAGGTAGGGCTCCTCGCGCACGTACTTCGTGATCCGCACGCGCTGGGCGCCCTGGACGAGCAGCCGCAGCGACTCGTCGGGCGCGCGGAGCATCCGCGCGATGGTCGCCACGACCCCGACGTCGTAGAGCTCGTCGGGGCCGGGCGCCTCGAGCTCGGGGTTGCGGCTGGCCACGAGCACGAGCATCCGGTTGCCGTCCAGCGCGTCGTTGACCAGCTGGACCGAGCGCGGCTGCCCGACGGCCAGCGGCGTCAGCGTGTCCGGGAAGGCGACCGTCTCGCGCAGCGGCAGGATCGGCAGCCCGTCGGGCACGACCGGCGAGAGCGGGATCTCGATCTCCTGGGGCTCTCCGGACCCCGAGATGTCGATCATCCGTCCTCCTCCCGCGGAACCTCGATCGGCACCTTGCGCGCCTCGAGGCTCGTCTCCTGAAGCGGCAGCTCAACCCGCAGGATCCCGTCCTCGTACACCGCCCGGGCCTTCTCGGCCACGACCTCGGCGCCCAGCGGGATCACCCGGCGAAACGGCCCGTGCTGGATCTCGATCTGCTGGTAGACGCGGCCCTCGGGATCGGCCGCGTTGCGATGGCCGGCGATCACGAGCTCGCGTCCGCGGACCTCGAGGCCCAGGCGCTCGCTGTCGATCCCCGCCAGCTCGGCCTTGACCACGGCCCGCGGAGGATCGCCGGCGTAGTAGACGTCAACGCGCGGCGCGAAGCCCTCCCCGCGCGCGGCCAGCCCCGTGCGCTCGAAGACGTTGCCGAACAGCTCGTCCATCTCGCGCCGCATACGCTCGAAGTTGGCGAACAGATCGCGCTCGGGAGCCATGGGGACAGGCTACCCGGCGCGGGCGGCTGGGCTCAGAGGTCGTAGACCGCGCCCTCGCGGGCGACCTCGACCGGCGCGCCGAACGCGCGGGTGGCCTCGTCGCGCGCCCATTCCTCGTCGAGCTCGTCGGAGATGTGCGTGATGACGAGGCGCCCGGCGTTGGCGCGGCGCGCATGGTCGCCGGCCTCGGCGGGCGTGAGGTGGCCGCGCGGGCCGGCGCGCTCGGGGCGCGGCAGCGTGGCCTCGAGCATCAGGAGGTCGGTGCCCTGGGCGAACTCCTCGATGTCGGTGCACGGGCGGCTGTCGGCGCCGAACGTGAAGCGCCCGCCGCCGTTGTTGGTGGTGAAGTCGACGGCGTGGGTCTCCAGGAAGTGCGGGACCTCGTGGAAGCGAATGCGCAGGGGGCCGATCTCCAGGACGTCGGGCGTGCGGTACTCGCTCAGGTCGAACGCCTTCTCCACCAGGTCCTCGTTGCCCCACGAGCCGACCACCCGGCGCAGGACGTCGCGGCCCCCCGCGGGCACGTGCAGCTCGGGCCGGGCGGGGTTGTCGGTGCCCGGCCAGCGGTCGACCGCGACGGGCTGCTGGCGAGGCGCGTAGGTCAGCGCGTAGGAGTACGGGACCAGGTCGAGGAAGTGGTCGGCGTGCATGTGCGAGATGACCACCGCGTCGAGGTCGGTGTAGTCGCGGAACTTGCGCAGCTTGGAGAACACGCCGTTGCCGCAGTCGAGCAGGAGCGTCGTGTCCTCGTGTTCGACCAGATAGCCGCTGCAGGCGCCGTTGGCGTCTTGCCAGGACGGGCTCTTGCCCAGAATGGTTATGCGCAACCCGAGTCCTCTCCCTCGTCTGGGACTCTACTGCTGTGTTCATCGGCCCCGTGCAACTTCCGCCCCTCGCCGCCGTGGGCGGCCACGAGTTCGAGACGGTCGCGCTCGTCTTCGGCCTCCTGCTCGTCGTGGGCGCCCTGGTCTCCGGGATTGCACGGCGCTCCTTCCTCTCACTGACGGCCCTGTTCGTCCTCGCGGGCTTCGCGCTGGGAGACGGGGGCACGGACGTCCTCTCCTTCGACCCCACCGGCAGCTTCGTCGGGGACCTGGCCGTCGTCGCGCTGATCGTGATCCTCTTCCGCGACGGCCTCGAGGTCGAGGCCGAGATGCTCCAGCGCGAATGGCGCCTGCCGTTCCGCAAGCTCGTCCTGGGGATGCCGATCACCGGCGCGCTGGTGGCGCTGGCCGCCAAAGTCCTGACCCACCTCTCCTGGACGGAGAGCTTCCTGCTCGGCGCGCTGCTGGCCCCCACCGACCCGGTGCTCTCTTCGTCCGTGGTCACGAACCCGCGGGTGCCACGCATCGTGCGCCACTCGCTCAACCTCGAGTCGGGGATGAACGACGGGCTCGCCCTGCCCGCGGTGCTGGCGTTCAGCGAGGCGCTGCGCGTGGGCCACAGCGACTTCGTGTGGTGGAAGTTCGTCCTCCAGGACGTGACCGTGGGGCTCGCCTTCGGCATCGCGATCGGCTTCATCGCCTCGCGCCTCATGCCCCGCGGCCGCGACTACGCCCGCAGCATCCCCAGCCACCAGCTCGCGCTCTACGCGCTGGGCGTGGCCTTCGCCGCCTACGGCGTGACAACCCTGCCCGGCGCCGGCAACGGGCTGATCGCCGTCTACGTGTGCGCGATCACGCTGGGGATCCTGCGCCCGGACATCGCCAAGACGTTCGAGGACCGGGCCGAGGATCTGGTGGAGATCGTCAAGCTGGCGATCTTCGTCGTCTTCGGCTCGCTGCTGACCTTGAGCGGGCTGTTCGGCGACGGCTGGGCGGCCGTGGCGATCGCCGCCTTCACTCTGCTCGTGGCGCGGCCCGTGGCCATATTCATCTCGCTGGCGGGCACGCAGACGGACCTCCAGACCCGGGGCTTCATGGCCTGGTTCGGCCCGAAGGGCGTGGCCACGATGACGTTCTCGCTGCTGGTGCTCTCGGAGCCGTCGATCGCGGCGAACGACCGGCTGTTCAACCTGGCGGCGCTGGTCGTCTTCGTCTCGATCATCGCCCACGGCCTGAGCGACACGCCGGGCTCGAACTGGATCGCCGACCACGCCGAGCGGGTGGAGGCGGAGGAGCGGGAGGGCGCCGAGGCGGCGCCGGTCTAGCCGGCGTGAAGCGCGGCCTGGTCCTGGGCCGTGGGGAAGGCCCAGGTGCGGGTGCGCTCCTGGCGGAAGGCGAAGCGCAGCTGGCTCGGCGGGCGCAGGCCCTCCGGGCTGTAGGGGCGGAAGGTGGCGCAGGGCTCGGAGAGCTCCAGGGCGCAGAGCCCGAGCTGGCGGAAGTAGCAGTCCTCGCAGCGGGGCTTGGGGATGTTGGTGCGGCGCTTCGCCATCGACGCGGGTCATTCAACCACCGCCGCCGGGGCATGTCCTCGCGCGTTCCCGCAAAGCGCGCGTTTTCCTTCCCCCCCGCTCAGAAATGCCCGAGATGCAGCCGGTTCATGCGAGCAGGGTGTGAAGTGGCCGCACTTTGGGAAGGTTTCCGCCCCTCATGGAGATTCTCGTCACCGGAGCGAGCGGCTACGTCGGCTCGGCGCTCATCCCCCGCCTGCTCGCGGACGGTCATTCCGTGCGCGCCTTCGCCCGCGATGCCGGCCGCGTGACGGCCGACGTTCCCGTCTTCACGGGCGACGTCGTCACGGGCGCCGGGCTCGACGAGGCGCTGCGCGGCACGGACACGGCCTACTTCCTCGTCCACTCGATGGAGCCCGGCGAGGAGAGCTTCGGCGACCGCGACCGGCGCGCCGCCGAGGCGTTCGCCGCGGCGGCCCGGGGCGCCGGCACCCGGCGGGTCGTCTACCTCGGCGGCCTCGTCCCGGCGGACGCCGAGCCCTCCCCTCACCTGGCCAGCCGCCTGGAGGTCGAGGAGCTCCTGCTCGGCGCCACCGACGAGGGCGTGGCGATGCGCGCCTCGATCGTCATCGGCGCCCGCTCGCGCTCCTTCCGCTTCCTCGTGCGCATCGTCGAGCGCTTCCCCGTGCTCGCCCTGCCCGCCTGGCGCGACAACCGCACCCAGCCGATCGACGGCCGCGACGTCGTGTCGCTGCTCGCCCGGGCGGCCGTGGTGCCCGAGGTGGCCGGGCGCTCGCTGGACATCGCCGGGCCCGACGTCCTGACCTACGGCGAGATGGTCGAGCGGATTCGCGACCTGATGCTCGTCGGCCGGCCGGCCTGGCGCACACGCGCCACCGCGACTCCGATCGCCAGCCGCATCGGCGCGGTCGTTACGGGCGAGCAGCACGATCTCATCGGGCCGCTCATGGAGGGCCTCACCCACGACCTCCTGCCCCGCGACGAGTCGGCGGCCGGGTTGCTCGGCGTCCGCCTGCACCATTTCGACGCGGCGGTCGAGCGGGCCCTGCGCGAGTGGGAGGAGCACGAGCCGCTCGCCGCCCGATAGGTTGCCGCCCCCGTCATGAGCAACAGCGTCAAAGCCACGATCGAGATCGACGCCCCGCCGAAGAAGGTGTGGGAGGTCGTCATGGACCCCGACCGCCTCGGCGACTGGGTCTCCATCCACCGCGAGGTCGACCGCATCTCCGACAGTCCGCTCAAGGACGGCTCGACCCTGCGCCAGGGGCTGTGCCTGCGCCACGTGAACTTCCACGTGCGCTGGACGGTGGAGGAGGCCAAGCCGTGCGAGCTCGCCGTCTGGGAGGGCCGCGGCCCGGCCCGCTCCAAGGCGCACACGATCTACCGGCTGAGCGCCAACGACGACGGCGGGACCCACTTCGAGTACGAGAACGAGTTCAAGCCCCCGCTCGGTCCGCTGGGCAGCGTGGCCAGCCGCGCCCTCGTGGGCGGGCTGCCACAGCGCGAGGCCAACGCCACGCTGCGCAACCTCAAGAAGCTGCTCGAGTCCTAGCGCCGCTCCGGGCCGCACCGGCCGGGGCCCGCGCCGCCCACCGGGGGGGCGAAACCCGCACCGGTGCGCCCTACTGGCGGTATGCGCCAGTAACCCACCCCGGTGGACGCGCCCGCGGCCGTGATGCGGGGGGGCGAAACCCGCACCGGTGCGCCCTACTCGCGGTATGCGCCAGGAAGTCGCACCGGTGGACGTGGAGGTGGCGCGTGTCGCCGCGAGACAGCACGGGGCGATCACGACGGCGCAGCTGCTCGCCGCGGGCCTCACCCACAACGGGGTGGCCCGGCGGGTGCGCCGCGGCGCGCTGCACCCGGTGCATCGGGGCGTCTACCGAGTCGGCCATCGGGCACCAAGCACCAAGGCGACCTACAGGGCCGCCGTCCTGGCCTGCGGCTCCGGTGCTGCCCTGAGCGGGGGCGCCGCCGGCCACCTCTTCCGCCTGACCCGGGGACGCGCTCCGGAGCCCGAGGTGACGGCGCCGACCCGGCGCATCGTCCCCGGAGTGATCACCCACCGCGCCAGGCTGCTCCATCACCTCGAGACCAGTACCTGGCACGGCATCCCCATCGTCACCGTCGCGCGCGCCCTCCTCGACCTGGCCGGCCGGCTCTCCCTCGATGACCTCGCCTACGCCGCCCATCAGGCCGAGGTGCTCCACGGGACCAACCCCGCCCACGTCGATGCCGTCATCGACCGGCGGCCCACCACACCGGGAGCCCGCGTGCTCAGGGACCTGTTCCACGGCGACACCCGGATCACCCTCAGCCGCCTCGAGCGGCGGTTTCTCGCCGTCCTGCGAAACGCGGGCCTGCCGCTCCCGCTCACCAACCGCCGCGTCGACGGCCGTTACGTCGACTGCCGCTGGCCCTCGGAGCGCCTCACCGTCGAGCTCGACAGCTGGAGGTTCCATCACTCCCGCCACACCTGGGAACTGGACCATCGCCGCGAGCGCGAAGCCCGGGCGCGGGGGGATGAGTTCCGCCGCTACACCTGGACCGACGTGACGCAGGAGGCCGCCGCGACGGTCACCGAGTTGCGGGGGCTCCTGGCGCGGTAGCGTGTCCCTGCGCGAGCATGGGACGGGAATGAACGAGGCGCGAGAACAGCTGCTGCGCGAGATCTACGACGCCGCCAACCGCGGCGACATCGAGGCGCTCATCGAACGGCTGGCGCCCGACGTGGAGTGGCGCACGCCCACGCGGGTCATCCGGGGGCGCGACGCGGTGGCGGGCTGGCTCACCGGCTGGAAGACCAGTTACGACCCGCGTCACACGCCGGAGGAGTTCATGGACGTCGGCGACCACGTGGTCGTCCTCATGAGCATCACCTACGAGGGACGCGAGCCCACGCAACCCGCGCACGTGTGGACCGTCGAGGGAAATCAGGTGACCCGGGTGCGCATCTTCCCCATGCGCGAGCGCGCGTTCGAGGAACTCGGCCTCACCGATTGACCCCTGTCTTGCAGGCGTGGTTTGGTCACATCGTTACCGTTAATGGGCGCGCCATTAACCGGAAAAGGAGATCACTGTGACCGAGCACATCGACGCCGCCCGCAAGGCGATAGAGGACCGCATCGACGTTCTCAAGGACGAGCTCAAGCGCCTGGAGTCCGCCGCCGCCGCCCTCGGCGGCCGCGCCGTGCGCCGCCGCGGCCCGGGCCGGCCGCCGGGCTCGAAGTCGGGGACCGGCCGCCGCCGCGGACGCCCCCGGGGCAGCGGGACCCGCGCCGCTCAGGCCCAGAAGCTGGTGGCCGAGAACCCGGGCATCACCATCGCCGACCTCGCCGACAAGATGAACATCAAGCCCAACTACCTGTATCGCGTCCTGCCGCAGCTGCAGAAGGACGGCAAGGTGCGCAAGCAGGGCAGCGGCTGGCACGCCACCGCCTAGTCACTCAGGGTTTTCACACCAATCCGAGGCCACTGACCGTTTCACGCTCACCCTGAAGCTCGGCGACACTGGCGTCGATCCGCTCACGGGAGAACTCGTCGATGTCAAGTCCCTCGACGATCTTCCACTCACCGCCCGAGCAGGTGCAGGGGAACCCGGAGATGATCCCCTCGGCGACGTCGTAGGTCCCGTCGGCGGGGACTCCCATCGACACCCAGTCGCCCTCGGGCGTCCCGAGGACCCAGTCGTGGATGTGGTCGATGGCGGCGCTGGCCGCGGACTTGGCGCTCGACGCCCCGCGGGCCTCGATGATCGCCGCGCCGCGCTTCTGCACCGTCGGGATGAAGTCGTTCTCGATCCACTCGCGCTCGGTCACCAGCTCGGTGGCCGGACGCCCGCCCACCAGGGCATGCGTGATGTCGGGGTACTGCGTGGCCGAGTGGTTGCCCCACACCGCCATCCGGGTGACGTCGCTGACGTGCGCGCCCACGCGCTTGGCCAGCTGGGCCTTGGCACGGTTGTGGTCGAGGCGCATCATCGCCGTGAAGCGCTCGCGCGGGACGTCGGGCGCGTTGCTCATGGCGATCAGGGCGTTGGTGTTCGCGGGGTTGCCGACCACGAGCACCTTGACGTCGTCGGCGGCGTGATCGTTGATCGCCTGGCCCTGGGGCTTGAAGATCCCGCCGTTGGCCTCCAGCAGGTCCGAGCGCTCCATCCCCTTGCCGCGCGGCCGCGCGCCCACGAGCAGGGCGATGTTGCAGCCGTCGAAGGCGACGTTGGGGTCGTCCGTGATCTCCACGCTTTTCAGCAGGTCGAAGGCGCTGTCCTCGAGCTCCATCACCACTCCGGCGACGGCGTCCATCGCCTGCGGAATCTCGAGGAGGCGCAGATCGACCTCGGTGTCGGGGCCGAGCATCCCGCCGCTGGCGATGCGGGGGAGCAGGGCATAGCCGATCTGGCCGGCGGCGCCGGTTACGGTCACGGTGACGGGGGTGCTCACGAGGGGTCTTCTCCTAGATCAAAGTTCACGCCGCCTGGGCGGCCTTCAGGTTCTCGTCGATCGCGGCCAGGAAGTCCTGGGTGTTGAGGAACTCCTGGTCGGGCCCGACCAGCAGGGCCAGGTCCTTGGTCATCTTCCCGCTCTCGACCGTCTCGACGCACACACGCTCGAGGGTCTCGGCGAACTCGGTGACCTCGGGCGTCTCGTCCATGCGCCCGCGCGCGGCCAGTCCCCGCGTCCAGGCGAAGATCGAGGCGATGGGATTCGTCGACGTCTGCTCGCCCTTCTCGTGCAGGCGGAAGTGCCGGGTGACGGTGCCGTGGGCGGCCTCGGCCTCGACGGTCTTGCCGTCCGGCGTCATGAGGACGGACGTCATCAGGCCCAGGGAGCCGAAGCCCTGGGCCACGGTGTCGGACTGGACGTCGCCGTCGTAGTTCTTGCACGCCCAGACGTAGCCCCCCTCCCACTTCAGCGCCGCGGCGACCATGTCGTCGATCAGGCGGTGCTCGTAGGTGAGGTCGGCGGCCTCGAAGTCGTCCTTGAACTCGGCGTCGTAGACCTCCTGGAAGAGGTCCTTGAAGCGCCCGTCGTAGCGCTTCATGATCGTGTTCTTGGTCGACAGGTAGACGGGGTAGCCGCGATCGAGGCCGTAGCGCATGGAGGCGCGGGCGAAGTCGCGGATGGAGTCGTCGAGGTTGTACATCGCCATCGCCACGCCCCCGCCGGGGAAGTCGTAGACGTCGAGCTCGACGGGCGCCGAGCCGTCCTTGGGCGTGAAGGTGAGTGTCAGATTGCCCTCGCCCGGAACCACGAGGTCGGTGGCCCGGTACTGGTCGCCGAAGGCGTGGCGGCCGATGATGATCGGCTTCGTCCAGCCCGGGACCAGCCGCGGGATGTTCGAGATGACGATCGGCTCGCGGAAGATGACCCCGCCGAGGATGTTGCGGATCGTCCCGTTGGGGGAGCGGTACATGTCCTTGAGGCCGAACTCGTCGACGCGCGCCTCGTCGGGCGTGATGGTCGCGCACTTGACGCCCACGCCGTGCTTCTTGATCGCGTTGGCCGCGTCGACGGTGATCTGGTCCTCCGTCGCGTCCCGGCTCTCGATCCCCAGGTCGTAGGTCTCGAGCTGGACGTCGAGGTGGGGCAGGATCAGCTTCTCCTTGATGAAGTCCCAGATGACGCGGGTCATCTCGTCGCCCTCGAGCTCGACGATGGGGTTCTTGACCTTGATCTTGGCCATCAGGCCGTCGACTGGTGGTACGTGAAGTACACGCCCCACACGGTCTTGTAGACCGCGATGGACTGAGCGGTCTTGCAGGACACAATCTTGGCGCTGAGGGTGTCGAACGCGCCGGCGGCCGTCGGGAAGGCGGGTACCTTGCAGGGCACCTTCTTCGCCGCGGCGGCACCGGACGGCACCAGGAGTGGAATGGCCGCCAGCGCAGCGACCGTGAGGAGTCGACGCATGGCGGGCAGCCTAGTGAGTGGCGGTCCGGCACGTCCGGACGCGGCGAGTGGCGCGGTAGCGCCTTCCCCTCGCCGTGCGGGCGTGGATCCGCACGCGGACCGATGCCCTCAGCCGCCCGCGCTGCACGATGACGATCCGCGGGCGGGAGCGGCCGCGCACGCGCGCGCGCCGGCCGTTCACCCACACGAAGAGGCGGCGCAGCGCCCGGCCGCCCGGCCGGGGGAGGACGTAGGAGAAGCGCCGGCGCCGCACGCAGTTCGGCGGGGCGGGGCCGGCGGCGTATTCGCGCACCGGCAGCGCCACGGTCACCCGTGAGACGTCGATCGTGAACGTCTCGTTGGAGGGCCGCCCGTAGGGGGCATCGGCGCCCAGGAGCTCGAGCTCGGGGACGTGACCGGCGTCGAAGCGCCAGCCGTTGGCGTGCAGCTCGAAGGCGTCCGATCGTCCGCCGGAGGGCCGGTAGAGGCCGCGCGCCACGAGGGTCTTGGCGGCTCCGCCGGGCGCCACGTCCCACAGCCGGGCCGCGACCTCGGCGGCGGACGGCGGGTCCGCGCCGTGCACCGCCAGCGCGGTCGTCACCCGCGGCGCTCCCAGCAGCGTGATCCCTCCGGCGGGCGCCGCCGGGAGCCGATAGCTCGCCGCGGCCGGATCGGGCGAGCCGTCGGCGGTCGCGCAACCGTTCCCGCCCCCGGCGACCGGGTCGATCGCCTGAGCCGTGGTCGGACTGCCGCCTGCCGAGCTGATGGTGTGGCTCGCGCTCGAGGTGTAGGTCAGGGTCCCCGGGGCGAGCCCGGTGAAGGTCGAGGCGTGGAAGGGCCCCAGCGAGGGCGCCTCGCGCGGACAGGTCTGCGTCGTCGCCGTCACGCCCGTCTGGGGGGCGCGGCCGCGCCCCGCGTCGCGCACGTAGTGGTCGAACCAGGCGTGGATCGACTGGAGCAGGCGAGCGCGGTCGGCCGCCTTGTTCGCCGCCCGCTGGTGGCCGAAGTCGCCGAAGAGCAGCGACACCGGCGTGCCGGGATGGTCGCGGCGCAGGCGATTCGTGAAGCGCAGGGTCTCGTCCACGGGAAAGATGTCGTCGGTGAAGCCGGCGCCGACGAACAGCGGCGGCGGGGCCACGGAGTCGTCGATGCCGTAGGCGCCGTGGTAGCGCTGGAGCGCCGCGACGATGTCATGGGTCTGCTGATCGTCGTAGGGCTCACCCCGGTCCGAGCGCGCGACCCAGCCGGCGACGTCGGCCTCGGGATCCAGCCCGGGCGGCGCGAGGAAGCCCATCGGCCTCCCGGGGACGAACGGCTGGCCCACCGGCTGGCCCGGACCGGTGGCGAACTCCGCCGCGGCGAAGATGGCGTTGGCGATCGAGAGCTTGAACACGCCCACCGGAACGGCGTCAGCGGCCTGGCTCGTGATCGCGCCGGCGCTCGTGCGCCCGTTGGGCGCGATGGCTCCCACCAGGTCGGTCCAGGGGATCACGGGCGCGGCGGCGGCGAGCGACAGCCGCCGGCCGGCCGGGCTCGTCCACGGGACCAGGCGCCCGTCGGGGAGCATCGTGCGGTCGCGCAGAGCGGCGAGCTCCATCGACTGGCCGCCTCCGTAGCTGTCGCCCGTGACCCCCAGCCGCCCGGGGTCCGCGGTGCCGTCGTCCACGAGCCGGCCGATCAGCGTCTGGGCGTCGCGTGCCTCGTAGCGGGTGTCGGCCAGGTGGACGTAGCCGCGCGCGCAGGCCGCGGCGTTCGCGGCCCTGGCTCCGGCGTGCCGCACGATCCCCACTGCCCGCGGGCCGTGTAGGTGAGCACGGCATAGCCCGCCCGGGCCCACGCGAAGGCGTTGTCGGTATATGCCGTCGAGGCCGGGTCCAGGTACTCGTACTTGGAGTTCCCGAAGCCGTTGATCTCCGCCACGAGCGGCAGGCCCCGACCTCCGGCCGCGGGCAGCGCGACGGTGACGTCGAGTGGCACGCCGTCCCAGGACGCGACAAGCCCTGAACAGCTCCGGACGCCCTCCTGGGCGGTGCAGGGCAGTCCCAGCGGGTCGGCCTGCGCCCAGCCGGGCGCAGCGAGCAGCGCGGCCGCCATCAGACCCAGCACCCCTGCCACCCCCCGCAGCATGGGCCTGACCCTAGCTCGCGCGCCCGCGCGGCGAGCCACTACTCCAGGCGCTGGACCTACTCGGGTGAGCTCAACCCGTCCCGGGAGGTGCGGTCTCGCTCCCCATCCGGCGCTGGCGGGTGCGGCCGCCGAGGAACCCGAGGACCGTTCCGAAGAGCGTCGTGAGGACGACGAGCAGGATGGCCGGGTCGGGAATGTCCGCCTTGCGGTCGAGGCCCGAAAGCGCGTCGACGATGAGGATGAACGCGCCGAACTGAAGGCCGCCCAGGAAGCCGCGGGCTGCGCCCTCGGGTCCGCTGCGATGCTCGAGTCCCGCGAAGTAGCCGCCGGCGATGCCGATCGGCACGGCGAGAACCAGGTAGGCGATCTCGTTGAGCCCGAGCATGAGCCCGGTGAGGGCGCCGAACGCGCACGGGACGACGTTGGCCACGAGGATCTGCATGGCCGGCGGTCGCGAGGACAGAAGCGGCGGTAGCGGCACCGCGGCCAGCCTACCCCCGATGATCTAGGCTCGCGCGCATCACGCGCATCGACGGCGCCGGCGCCGGCGCGATCGACGCCTCGCGCGCCGTCGTCTCGACGGCATTCGTGCAGACCGCGGCCGTGCGCGTCTGAAGCCGGCGCTAGCCGGGCGAGAGCCAGCCCTTCTCCTCCGCCACCCGGACCGCCTCGGCGCGGTTGGCCGCGCCGAGCTTGGCCATGATCGCCGAGAGGTGGTTGCGGGTCGTGCCGGGCGAGAGGTGCAGGGAGCCCGCGAGCTCGGCCACGGTCCCCTCGTGCCGCGCGGCCTCGAGCACCTCGCGCTCGCGCGCGGTCAGCGGGTTGGGCCCCTCGCTCAGCGCCGCCGCCGCCAGGGCCGGGTCCACCACGCGCTCGCCGGCGACCACGCGGCGCAGGGCCGCCGCCAGCTCGTCGGCGGGCGCGTCCTTGAGCAGGAAGCCCGCGGCGCCTCCCTCCATCGCCCGGTGCAGGTAGCCCGGCCGCCCGAAGGTCGTGAGGATCACCACGCGGCAGTCGGGCATCCCCGACGCCAGCTCGGCCGCCGCGTCCAGCCCGCTGGTGCCGGGCATCTCGATGTCCAGCAGCGCCACGTCGGGCCGGGCCGAGCGAGCGGCCGCGAGCACCTCGTCGCCGCGCGCCACCTCCGCCACCACCTCGACGTCCGCCTCCAGTCCCAGCAGGCTGGCCAGGGCCCCGCGGACCATGGCCTGGTCCTCGGCCAGCAGGACGCGGATCACGCCGCCACGGGCTCCGGGGGGACGGGGACGCTCACCGCGAGCCGGAACCCGCCCTCCGGCAGCGAGCCGGCCTCGACGCGGCCGCTCAGGCGCTCGGCGCGCTCGCGCAGGCCCTCGAGCCCGTGGCCGCCGTTCGGGGGCGCCGCCGTGCGGCCGTCGTCGCGGACCTCGACGGTGGCGGAGGTCTCGCCCGGCAGCACCCGGATCTGCGCGCGGCCGGCATTGCTATGGCGGATGACGTTGGTCGTGCCCTCGCGGACCGTCCAGGCCAGGACCTCGTCGACCTCCTCGGGCAGCGACTCCGCCGGCGCCTGCACCGACATCTCGATGCCCGCCGCCTCCAGCGCCATGCGCGCGCCGGCCAGCTCGCCCTCCAGCGTCGGGCGCCGGTAGCCGGAGACCGCCTGGCGCACCTCGACGAGCGCCTCGCGGGCGACCTCCTGGAGCTCGGCGATGTCCTGAGCCGCGCGCTCGGGATCCTCAGGCAGAACCCGTCCGGCGAGCTGGGCCTTCAGCGCGATCAGGGACAGGCTGTGGCCGACGAGGTCGTGCAGGTCGCGCGAGAAGCGCAGGCGCTCCTCGGCCACCGCGAGGCGCGCGCGCTCCTCGCGCGCGGCCAGCAGCTCGTCGTTGGCTGTCGCCAGGCGCCCGATGATCGTCATCAGGAAGCCGATTCCGAGCGTGGTCGTGCCGTAGGCGATGGCCGCACCGATGTCGCCGTGCGCGCCCAGCGTGGCCCCGAACGCCAGGATCGAGAGCGCGAGGATGGACATCAGGTCCTTGGGCGGGCCCAGCCGCCGTCCAGCGCCGGCGGAGACCCACACGTAGAGGAACCCGAACTGCGAGCCAAAGGCCAGCGTCATCGCGGTCACGAGCGCCGCCAGCCCGACCGTCGCGCGGAGATCGAGCGCGACTCCCCCTCCGCGATCCTGGTAGATGAGCACGATCGCCCCGAAGACGACGACAGCGGCGATGCACAACGCCGCCGCGGCCGTTCCTGGATCGTTCTGCAGGAACCCGATCAGCGGGAAGACGACGAACAGCAGCCACGCCCCGCGGGCGAGGCGCGCCCAATGGGACCGGTTGTCCGGATCGGCCCAGGCCAGGCCCACCTGAACTCGATCGCGCCCCCCGCGATTGCCGTCTGTACTCATGCTCTCTTCGTCTGGGTTCGGAAGAACCCAATCATGAGGGAGATCCCCACGACCGTCCAGAGGGCGAGCACGGCCAGGTCATGCCCGACCAGGCCGGCACCGTGGGTGCGAGGATCGAAGGCCACCTGGAGCGCGTCGGTGATCGGCTTGACCGGCAGCGCGCCCGCCAGGTCGTGCAGCCAGGTGGGCTGGTCGTCGACCGGGCCGAACTGGCCCGAGATGATCGAGACGGGGATGAGGATGCCGATCGCGATCGGGCGGGCCGACTCGGCGTCCGGGATGAACCGGGCCAGCCCCAGTGCCAGTGACGTCAGGCAGGCGACGGCCAGGACGAGCGTCACGACGAACCCCGGCAGCGTCGAGGCGCGGACCGGGACGTCGAAGGCCACCCAGCCGATCGCCGCCATCGCCGTGGCCATCACGCCGGCCGCGGTCACCGTGGCTCCGATGCGCCCGGTCATGTACGCCCACCAGGGCATCGGGGTCCCCTGGACGCGCTTGAGCACGCCGTGGTCGCGCAGCAGGGCCGTCGTCATCACCACGCCGGTGAACGTGGTGATCATCAGGCCGTAGGCCATCAGCCCGGGCACCAGGTAGGTGTCGAGCGGGATGCCGTCGCGCGAGTCGATCGTCGCGTTCTGGCCCAGCGCGCCCAGCATCACCAGGAGGATCACGGGGAACATCAGGCCGAACACGGCGGAGCGGCGGTTGCGGAAGAACGAGCGCACCTCGTAGCGGATCTGCCACAGGGCGCGCGATGCGTCGGCGGTCATGGCGGTCATGCGGCCACCTCCTCGGTGAGCTGTAGGTACACGTCCTCGAGCGAGGGCTGAGAGACGGAGAAGTCGCGCAGGTGCAGGCCGTGCTCCATCGCCCAGCCGGTGATCACGTGGGCGGCGGCGACGCCGTCGGGCGCCTCGATACGCAGCGCCTCGCGGTCGCGGGAGACCACCCACCCGCGCCGGGTCGGGATCTGGGCGGGCTCGACGCCGTCGGGCAGCACGAGCCGGATCTCGGCCGGGCGCTCGTCGCGTCCTCCCAGCTGGGCCGGGGTCCCGGAGGCGACGATGCGCCCGTCGGCCATCACGGCGACCCGGTCGGCCAGCGCCTGGGCCTCCTCCATGAAGTGGGTGGTGAGCACGACCGTGCGCCCCTCGGCGCACAGCGATCGGATGGTCGACCACGCGGAGCGGCGCGCGGCGGCGTCGAAGCCGGTCGTGGGCTCGTCGAGGAAGATCAGCTCCGGGTCGCCCACCAGCGCGAGGGCGAGGTCGAGCCGGCGCCGGCGGCCGCCGGAGAGCGCCTCGACCCGGGTGGCGGCCTCGGCCTCCAGGCCCACCAGCTCGATCACCTCGGCCACGGGGCGGCGCCGGGGGTACCAGCGCCCGTACATCTCGATCACCTCGTGCACCGTCAGGTCCTGCTGGACCCCGGTGTCCTGGAGGACGATGCCCAGGCGCTCGCGCAGGTCGCGCTCCCCCCGGCCCGGATCGTGGCCGAGCACGCGCACCTCGCCGGCACTCGCCAGGCGGTAGCCCTCGAGGATCTCGACGGTCGTGGTCTTGCCCGCGCCGTTGGGGCCGAGCAGGGCGAACACCTCACCCCGAGCCACCGTGAGGTCGACTCCGCGCACCGCCTCGACGTCGCCGTAGGCCTTGCGCAGTCCTGTCACTTCGATTGCGTTTTTCATGCTCAGGACGTTAGGAACGCGAGGGCGGTCGCGTAAGTGCCGCGACTCCTGAAATTCCCCGTGACATGTGTCATGGTTTGCACGTGGCCACCGTCGAGCGCCCGCCCCAGGAGACGCACGAGGTCTTCAACCAGGTCCCGCCGCTCGGGTCCTTCAACGCCTTCGACTCCAACGTCCCGCTGGTCGAGGCGGTCGAGCGCGAGGGCGGCGGCTGGGCGCGCGAGCACATCTCGTCGCTGGGCGCCTACACCGGCGACGCCCACACCCGCGAGCTGGCGCGGCTGGCCAACGAGAACGAGCCGGTCCTGCGCACGCACGACCGCTACGGCAACCGCATCGACGAGGTCGAGTTCCACCCGTCCTGGCACGAGCTCCTGGGCGCGGCGGTGACGCACGAGATCCCGTCGTTCGCCTGGCGCCATCCCGAGCCCGGCGCGCACGTCGCGCGCACCGCGCTGATGATGCTCTGCCCCGAGTCCGGCGTGGGCTGCCCGGTCTCGATGACCTACGCGATCATCCCGGCGCTGCGCGCGCAGCCCGACCTGGCCGCCGAGTGGGAGCCGCGCCTCACCACCCCGGTCTACGACCCCCGGATGATCCCGGCGGCCGAGAAGCCGGCCGCGCTGGCCGGCATGGGGATGACCGAGAAGCAGGGCGGCTCGGACGTGCGCGCCAACACGACCTCGGCGCGGGCGGCCAACGGCGGCGGCCCGGGAGCCGAGTACGAGCTCACCGGCCACAAGTGGTTCTTCTCCGCTCCCATGTGCGACGTCTTCCTCGTGCTCGCCCAGGCCGAGGGCGGGCTCTCATGCTTCCTCCTCCCCCGCTTCACGCCCGACGGCGAGCGCAACCGCATCCACATCCAGCGCCTCAAGGAGAAGCTGGGCAACCGCTCCAACGCCTCCAGTGAGGTCGAGTTCCGCGGCGCGTTCGCCCAGCTCGTGGGCGAGGAAGGCCGCGGCGTGCCGACGATCATCGGCATGGTCAACCACACGCGCCTGGACTGCGTGGCCGGCAGCGCGAGCGGCATGCGCCACGCCGTCGAGAACGCGATCTGGCACACGGACCATCGCTCCGCCTTCGGGAAGCTGCTCTCCGAGCAGCCGCTGATGCGCAACGTCCTGGCCGACCTGTGCGTGGAGTCCGAGGCCGCGACGGTGACCGCCCTGCGGCTGGCGCGCGCCTTCGACGACCCCGACCAGGAGCTGTTCAAGCGCATCGCCACGGCCGTCTCGAAGTACTGGGTGTGCAAGCGCTCCCCCATCGTCGCCGGCGAGGCGCTGGAGTGCTTCGGCGGCAACGGCTACGTCGAGGAGTCGGGCATGCCGCGCCTGTATCGCGAGATGCCGCTGAACTCCATCTGGGAGGGCTCGGGGAACGTGCAGTGCCTCGACGTGCTGCGCGCGCTGGCCAAGTCCCCCGAGACGTTCGAGGCGTTCTTCGCCGAGGTGAGCGAGGCGCAGGGCGCCGACCCGCGCTTCGACTCCTACCTGGCCGCGACGCGCGACGAGTTCGCGCATCCCGAGGATCTCGAGCCGCGCGCCCGGCGCATCGTGGAGCGGATGGCCAAGACGCTCCAGGCCTCGCTGCTGCTGCGCCACTCCCCGCCCGAGGTGGCCGACGCCTACGTGGCCTCGCGCCTGGACGGCGACGCCGGGCTGGCCTTCGGGACGCTCCCGGCGGGCACGGACTTCGCCGGGATCGTGGCGCGTCACCGGATCGCCGCCTGAGCGAGCTCGCCGCGCTGCGGGCCCGCGCCCGGCGGGCGCTGGCCGCCTGGGGCCTGGACGAGGCGCCGCTGCGCACCGTCCAGCACTTCCACAACACGACGTTCCGGATCGGCTCCGAGCACGCCCTGCGTATGTCGCGGCCGGGATACCAGACCGACGCGGCGCTGCGCTCCGAGGTGGAGTTCCTCGAGCATCTGCGGGCGCAGGGGCTCCCCACCCTCTCCCCCGTGCGCACGCGGGCGGGCGAGCCCTTCGCCTTGGCCGGCGAGCACCGCTGCCTGCTCTTCGAGTGGATTCCCGGCCGGCGCGTCCGCCGCTCGTTCAACGCCCGCCACGCCCGGGCCCTCGGCGAGCTGGCGGGACGGTTCCACGCCGCGTCGGCGGCCTTCCGGCCGCCACCCGGGTTCGAGCGCCAGACCCTCGACGCCGACTCGCTGAGCGGCGAGGCGACCGGCTTTGACCGGGTGCTCATCCGCTCCCGGCTGGACGCGGAGTCGCTGGCCGTGATCGACCGGGCGGTCGAGGTCGTGCGCCGAACCTGGGCGCAGATCGGCGAGCGCGAGGTGGTCCACGGAGACCTGCATCTCGCCAACGCGCTGTGGGTCGGCGGCGAGCCGCACCTCATCGACTTCGACGACATGGGCTGGGCCCCCCTCGCCTACGACCTCGGCATCGCTTACCGGGAGTGCCTGGGGCATCCGGGCGGCGAGCGCCTGTGGCGCGAGCTCGTCTCGGGCTACACCGCCATCCGGCCGCTGCCGCCGGGGACGGAGACGCACATGGACGAGCTCGTCGCCGCCCGGCGCGTCTTCATCGTCATGTGGCTCACCGGCGCCCGCGACCTCCCGCAGTTCTCGGGCCTGGGCGACTACGTGGCGGAAAAGCTCGCCCAGCTGAGCCGGATTGCCGGCTGAGAACCATCCGACACCCGTCCAGCCGCTCATATCAACCTCGACCGTGGGTACACGAAACCCTGCGTGCGCTTCGACCAAACGGCCATTCCCGACGGGTCTCCGGCCGTGCAGGGTGCACGGATGGCCACCCCCAGCCTGTGCGTGGCCGGACGCTCGCGGGCTCCGGCCTATGACCCGCTACCCGACGCCTGGGATGAGGCCGTCCACGCAGACGGCACTCCGCGCGAGCCCTATGCCGCCCTCCTGAACGCGCTGGAGGGCGCGGACATGAGCCGCGTGTCGCGCCGCGTCGCTTCCGAGCTGCGCACGCGGGCGGTGGGGTTCGGCGGCTCGGGCTTTCACGTCGACCCCATCCCGCGTCTGCTCACGGCCTCGGAGTGGGAGCTGCTGTGCCGCGGGATCTCGCAGCGGGTGCGCGCCCTCGACGCCTTCCTCTCCGACGCCTACGGCGAGCGGCGCATCGTCCAGGCCGGCCACATCCCCGCCCACGTCCTCGACCATGCCGAGGGCTTCGAGCCCGCGGCGCGGGAGATCCCCGTTCCCGGCCACCGCGTCCAGTGCGCCGGGCTGGATCTGGTGCGCGACGACGCCGGCCGCTTTCTCGTCCTGGAGGACAACCTGCGCACGCCCAGCGGCATCGCCTACGCGATCGCCGCCCGGGACGCCGTGCTCCCCTCCATGCCCTCCCTGGCCCCGCGGCCGACGCCGCTCTCCGGCGGCCTGGTCGGGCTCGGCGAGGCCCTGCGCGGCGCGGCGCCCGGCGTGCCCGAGCCGTCGATCGTCCTGCTCTCGGACGGGCCGGGCAACACCGCCTGGTGGGAGCACTGCGAGATCGCGCGGCGCCTGGGGCTGACGATCGTCCGCCTCGGCGACCTCGAGATGTCCGGGGGACGCCTGTGGCTTCGCGACGACCAGGCGCGGCGCCGGCCGGTCGACGTCGTCTACCGGCGCACGGACGAGGACCGCCTCCTCGACGACGACGGCCGCCTCACCGCGGTGGGCGACGTGCTCCTGGAGCCCCTGCGCGCGGGGACGCTCGTGTGCGCGAACGCGTTCGGCAACGGCCTGGCCGACGACAAGCTGCTGCACGGCCACGTGGACGTGATGGTCCGCTTCTACCTCGACGAGGAGCCGGCGCTGCCCAGCGTGGCGACGTACGACCTGGCCGACCCGAAGTGCCGAGCCGACGTCCTCGAGCGCCTGGGCGACATGGTGGTCAAGCCGCGCGCCGGTTTCGGCGGCCACGGGATCATGATCGGGCCCACGTCCACGCGGCGCGAGCGCGAGGAGGCCGCGGCGGAGATTCGCCGCGACCCCATCCGGTGGGTCGCGCAGGATGCGGTCATGCTCTCCACACATCCCACGCTCGGCCAGGACGGGCTCGTGGCCCGCCACGTCGACCTGCGACCGTTCGCCTTCCTCGCCCCCGACGGGGTCCACGTGCCCCGCGGCGGGCTGACCCGGGTGGCCCTGCGCCCCGGGTCGCGCGTCGTCAACTCCTCCCAGGACGGAGGGGCCAAGGACACATGGGTGATGGCCTGATGGCGTCGCGTCCCCTCATCGGTGTCACCACCTCCGAGATGCGCCCGGCCGCCCGCACGACGCCGACGCCCCAGGGCGAGCCGCCCCGGCGCGAGATGGCGCTGGGGATGCTCTACCTCAAGGCCGTGGAGGCGGCGGGTGGGCTGCCCGTCGTGCTCCCTCCGCTCGGCCCGGCCGCCGTGAACCCGCTCGTCGAGCGCCTCGACGGCCTGCTGCTCTCGGGCGGCCCCGACCTGGACCCGGCCGCCTACGAGGCCGACCCGCACGCCGAGCTGGGCCCGACGGAGCCCGACCTCGACCGCTTCGAGCTGGCCGCCGCCCGCCAGGCCGACGCCATGGGCCTGCCCATCCTGGCCGTGTGCCGCGGCATGCAGGCGATCAACGTCATGCGGGGCGGGACCCTGCACCAGCACGTGCCCGAGCACATCGGCGAGGACGTGACGCATCGCCAGCAGGAGCCGTCGGGGGACCCCGTTCACACGGTCAAGGTCGCCCCCGGCAGCCGCCTGGCGGGGCTGCTGGGCGAGGAGGTCGAGGAGGTCGACGTCAACTCGTTCCATCACCAGGCGGTGGACCGCCTGGGCCGGGGCCTGCGCGCGGTCGCGTGGGCGCCCGACGGCCTCGTGGAGGCGCTGGAGGCGCCGCGCCGCAGCGCTCCCCTGCTCGCGGTCCAGTGGCACGCCGAGTGCCTGGCGGACCACCCGCACCACGCCGCCCTCTTCGAGGACCTCGTCGCCTCGGCCTCGACGCGGTCCGTTCGCATGCGGGCGGCGTGACCACAAGCGCCACCGTTCCGGAATGGGCTCGGTGGCGCGGCGGTCACGCCTACACGCTGGGCGTGGAGGAGGAGCTCATGCTCCTGGACCCGGGAGACTGGGCGCTCGCGCCCCGCAGCCCCGAGGTGCTGGAGCGCCTGCCGTCGTCCGTGCACTCCCACGCCACCGCCGAGACGCACCGCTCCGCGCTCGAGCTGACCGGCGGGGTGCACGACACGGTGGAGGGGGCGGCCGGCGAGCTGATGGATCTCCGGCGGGCCCTGGCCGAGACCCTGGAGCCGCTGGGCCTGCGCGCCGCGGGGGCCGGCGTGCACCCGTTCTCGCTGTGGTCGGAGACGCTCGTCTCCGAGGGCGAGCGCTACGAGATGCTGCACTGGTCGATGCGCGAGCTGGCCCGCCGCGAGCCGACCTTCGCCCTGCACGTCCACGTCGGCGTGGCGCGAGCCGACGACGCCCTGAACGCCTTCAACCGGCTGCGGGCCCACCTCCCGCTGCTGCTCGCGCTGGCGGCCAACTCGCCCTTCTGGCAGGGGCGCGACACCGGTCTGGCCTCGGCGCGCACGCCGCTCTTCCAGGCCTTCCCCCGCGTGGGGATCCCGCGCTTCTTCGACGACTACGCCGAGTACGCCGAGGCCGTCGACATCCTGATCCGCACCGGCGCGATCCCCGAGGCGACGTTCCTGTGGTGGGACGTGCGCCTGCAGCCCAAGCTGGGGACGATCGAGGTGCGCGTGCCCGACACCCAGACCGAGGTCGCCGACACCTGCGCGCTGGCCGCCCTGGTCCAGTCGGTGGTGCGCCTGGAGGTCGAGGAGGGATATGCCTCCGACCGCCTGATCCACGCCCCCGAGGTGATCGCCGAGAACCGGTTCCTGGCCGCCCGCGACGGGATGCACGCCCAGCTCATCGCCCCCGACCGCGAGACGCGCATCCCCGCCATCGAGCTGCTCGAGGAGCTCGTTGCGGCGGCCGCCCCCCACGCCGGGGAGCTCGGGTGCGCCGCCGAGCTGGAGTGCGTCCACGCCCTCGCCCGCCGCCCGGGCGCCGATGCCCAGCGCGCCCTGGCCGCGCCGGACGGCGAGCTCACGGGTCTGGTGGCCGACCTGGCGGAGCGGTTCCTGGCGGCGTAGCCCGGCTGTGCGACGATTTCGGCATGTTCGGCGGAGGAAACTCGATCCAGCTCGTCCGCATCTTCGGAATCCGCGTCGGCGTCACGATGAGCTGGTTCGTCGTCCTGTTCGTCTTCATCTTCCTGCTGTCGGGGTCGTTCAAGGACACGCTGGACAGCTCGGACACCACCGCCTACGTCACCGCGGTCGCCAGCGTCCTGCTGTTCTTCATCTCCCTCCTGGCGCACGAGCTCGGGCACGCGCTGGTGGCGCGGCGCAAGGGCATCGAGGTCCTGGGGATCGACCTGTGGTTCTTCGGCGGCATCGCCAAGCTCGACAAGGACCCGGACTCGCCCGGCGACGAATTCCAGATCGCCATCGCCGGCCCGGTCGTCTCGCTCGCCGTCGTGGCGCTGTGCGCGGGCCTGGGCACCCTCATGGTCGGCTGGACCGAGTTCGAGGACGCCGCGCTTCTGCGCACGGGCGTGGACGTCACGCCCGGGCTGTTGCTGCTGAGCTGGCTGGGCTCGATCAACGCGGCGGTCTTCGTCTTCAACCTCATCCCCGCCTTCCCCCTCGACGGCGGGCGCATCGCCCGGGCCATCGTGTGGAAGGTGACGGGCGACCGGGTGCGCTCGACCCGGGTCGCCGCGACGCTGGGCCAGGGCCTGGCCTACGTCCTCATCGGCCTGGGCATCTACATGGCCCTGCTCACGGCCGCCGCCTTCAGCGGGCTGTGGCTCGCCGTCCTGGGCTGGTTCCTGCTCCAGGCCGCGCGCGGGACCGTGGCCCAGACCGTGTTCTCCGAGCGCATCGGGGGCGTGACCGTGGCCGACATCATGGACTCCGAGCCGGTCTCGCTGCCCGCGACGATCACCGCCACCCGCGCACTCGACGACTACTTCCTGCGCTACCGCTGGCCCTGGTTCCCGGTCGTGGACGGCTCCGGGCGCTTCGTCGGGATCGTCCACGAGGAGCGCGTCCAGGGCGCCGAGCGGCTGGGCGATGGCGACAAGCTCGTCTCCGAGCTGATGGAGCCCGACGACGGCGAGTGGCGCGTCGGCGCCGACGCCACCCTGGAGACGCTGCTGGGCTCCGAGCCGCTGCGGCGAATCGGGGCCCTGTTCGCCGTCGATCCCGACGGGCATCTGCGGGGCGTGGTCACGATCGACCAGGTCCGCCGGGCGCTCCAGAGCGCGGTGGTCCCCGGGGCCTGATGGCCGACCCCCTGGGCGAGCGGGATCTCGCCGGCGAGGCCGTGCAGCTCGCCGCTCGCCGGGCGACCGAGTACCTGGACAGCCTCGACGCGGCGCCCGTGCGCCACCCCGACTCCGACAGCGTGCTGGAGACGTTCGCCGGCGCGCTGCCCGAGGAGGGCGACGGCGCCATGGCGGCGCTCGGAGAGCTGGCCGGCCCGGGAATGCGGGGCGCGATCCAGTCGGCCGGGCCGCGGATGTTCCACTTCGTCACCGGGGGCGTCACCCCGGCGGCGCTGGGCGCCGACTGGCTGGCCTCGCTGATCGACCAGAACGCGCTCATGTGGGTCAGCTCTCCCCTGGCCTCGCGCCTGGAGGCCGTGAGCGTCGACTGGCTGAAGGACCTCTTCCGCCTGCCCGCCGAGTGGGAGGGCGTCCTGACGACCGGCGCGACGATGGCCAACTTCACCGGCCTGGCGTGCGCGCGCCAGTGGTGGGCCGAGCAGCACGGGGTCAACCTGGAGGCCGACGGGTTCGCCGGCCTGCCCGCGACTCCGATCCTCAGCGGCGGCTACATCCACGCGAGCGCGCGCAAGGCCCTGAGCCTGCTGGGCTTCGGCCGCGAGCGCACGCGGACCTTCGCCGCGGACGCCACCGGGCGCCTGGACCTCGAAGCGCTCGAGGCCCACCTCCGTTCGCTGGACGGGGCGCCGGCGATCCTCATCGCCAACGCCGGGGAGGTCAACGCCGGGCACTTCGACCCGATCGAGGCGCTGGCCGACCTGGCCGAGCGCCACAACGCCTGGCTGCACGTGGACGGGGCCTTCGGCCTGTTCGCCCGCGCCACGCCGCGGGGGGACGGGCTGACGGCCGGGATCGAGCGCGCCGACTCGGTCATCGCCGACGGCCACAAGTGGCTCAACGTTCCCTACGACTGCGGGTTCGTCTTCGTCCGCGAGCCCGGCCGGCTGGCCTCGGCCTTCACCTCGCCCGCGGCCTACCTCGCCACGAGCGAGGACCGGCCCGCGTTCTTCGAGCGCTCGCCGGAGATGTCGCGCCGCGCGCGCTCGCTCGCCGTCTGGGCCACCCTGCGCGCCTACGGGCGCTCGGGCCACCGGGAGATGGTCGAGCGCCACCTCGACCTCGCCCAGCGCCTGGCGGCGCGCATCGAGGAGGCCGACGACCTCGAGCTCCTGGCCGAGGTCCCGCTGAACGTCGTCTGCTTCCGCCACCGCCCGCCGGGCCTGGACGAGACAGCGCTGGACGAGCACAACCGGCGCCTGGGCGAGGCGGTGCTGGCGGACGGGAGGGTCTACATGGGGACCACGGTCTACGAGGGCCGCGTGGCCTTCCGCCCCGCGATCGTCAACTGGCGGACCACGGAGTCCGACGTCGACGCCATCGCCGACGTGGTCCGCGAGCTCGGCGCTCGTCAGTCGCCCGCGTCGGGCGCCACGAGCCCCGACTCGTAGGCCAGCACGACGGCCTGGACCCGGTCGCGCAGCCCGAGCTTGCGCAGCACGCGGGCCACGTGGGTCTTGATCGTGTTCTCGCCCAGAACCAGCTCGGCGGCGATCTCCGAGTTGGAGAGTCCGCGCGCCATCAGCCGCAGCACCTCGAGCTCGCGCTCGGTCAGCTCGGAGAGAGCGTCCGGAACGGCGCCCGGCGCCGGGCGTGACGACCGGGCGAAGTCGGCGATGAGCCGCCGCGTCACCGACGGCGCCAGCAGTGCGTCGCCCGCGGCCGCCACGCGCACGGCGTCCAGCAACCGGTCCGCCGGCGCGTCCTTGAGGAGGAAGCCGCTGGCTCCCACGCGTAGCGCCTCGTACACGTACTCGTCGCGATCGAACGTCGTGAGCATGAGCACCGCGGGATGGGGCGGCGGCCCGGTGAGGATCTCCCCGGCCGCCCGCAACCCGTCCAGCTCGGGCATCCGGATGTCCATGAGCACGACGTCCGGCCGCCGGCGGCGGACCACGTCGACGGCGGTTCGCCCGTCCGCCGCCTCCCCCACGACCCGCATGTCGGGCTCGTCGTCCAGGATCACGCGGAACCCGCTGCGCACGAGCCGCTGATCGTCGGCGACCACCACGGTGATCTCGCGCATCGGCTCGGGCTCGGGAGGAAGGTCGGCCGGATCCTCGCGCCAGACGACCTCGGTGGCCGCGACCCGCTCCGCCACTCCGCGCAGCCGCAGCGCGCCCACCGGGCGCATCGCCTCGCCGGTTCGGGGACCCGCGACGCGGCGCACCACCTCGGAGACGAGGATCTGCCCCGGCTCGGCCATCTCCGACAGCCGCTCGGCCACCACGACCGGCAGGCCGTACGGATCGCCCTCTCCCGGCGGCGGCTCACCGGCGTCCAGCCCGACCCTCAATGCAAGGCTTCCGGCGTCCTCGGCGGCCCGCTGCATGTCCACCGCGCACGTCACCGCCGAGACGGCACTCGGAAAGGCCGCCATCAAACCGTCTCCCGTGGAACGGACCTCCTCGCCGCCGTGGCGGGCCAGCACGACCCTCAAGGTCTCCAGGCCGGCGCGGCGCGAGGCGTCCGCGGCCTCGTCGCCCTCGCGCTCGAGCAGCGCGGCCGTGCCCGTCAGCTGGGCGAACACGATGGTGACGAAGGGCCCCGCCATACGCGCGAGCATGATCGCCGGTCTGGACGTCCGCGTCACCCGAGCGAAGTACACGGGCGGTCGCGTTCACCCTGCCGGGTGACGACGAGACATGGCGGCGCGGGTTGACTGGCGATCGTCAACGACTCGTCAGGAGCCACACGTGGAACTCATCGCCGCCGTGCTCATCGCCGGACCTCTCGGTTACCTCATCACCAAGCGGAGGACGGCCCTCATCTCCTACCTCGCCGTCTGGGCGGTGATCTTCCCGATCCAGACGGTGGTCGTCTTCAACGCGGGCAACGGGGACAACGACGATCCTCTCTACTGGATCTTCAACGCCCTGATCCTGGCCGGCGGCGTGGGTCTGAACACCCTGGGAGCACGGCTGCGGCAGCGGCGCCTTTACGCGGAGGAGGTCTAGGGCGATGATTGACACGGTGAGGGATTCGCTCAGGGGCGTCACGAAGCGCGACATCGCGATCACCGCGATCCTCAGCGCGCTCGGGGTCGCCCTGATGCTGGAGAACGTGATCGGCGACGACCGGCTCGCGGACGGGCGGATGGTCGATTCCGGTGCCCGGGCCGCGGTCCACATCGGCAACCTCATCCCGTTCGAATTCGCCGTGCCGCTGTTCCTGCTCGTGACGGTGCCGCTCCTGTGGCGGCGCGTCGCGCCGCTCGCCGCGGTGGGGTTCGCGCTCGGAGGACTCGTCCTGAACGAGGTGCTCCTGGGCAGCGAGATCGTCCGCTGTGGCGTGCTCCTGCCGACGGCGTTCATCTTCGCGTTCACCATCGGCACGCGATGCGACGGGCGCGATGTCTGGATCGGGTTGGCCCTGGTCCTCGGACTCGTCGCGGTGGAGATCCCGTTCGAGCTCGGCCCGGGCGTGGCCGCCGTGATGCTCGCCGTCACGGTCGCCATGTGGGGCATCGGGCGAGTGGTCCGCTCCCGCAAGCGGATGTCCGACGAGCTCGAGCTGCGCACGGCCGAGCTGCGCGAGGCCCGCGACGAGCGCGCGCGGATGGAGGTCACCACCGACCGCGCGCGAATCTCGCGCGAGCTCGACGAGCTGCTCCAGCGGCGCCTCGGAGAGCTGGCGCGGCTCGCGGACGAGCGGCCCACGGACCCGGCCGCGGCCACCGCGACCCTCGCCGACATCGAGAGCGAGAGCCGGCGGACCCTCGAGGAGATGCGGGAGGTGGTCGGCCTCCTGCGCGACGAGTCGGCGGAGGCGGAGACCGCACCGCAGCCCACGCTGACACATCTCGAGGCGCTGCTCGTCAGGGCCAAGGGCCGCGACGCGAGGCTGACCGTGGAGGGCAATCCGCGGGTGCTGCCGCCCGCGGTCGAGCTCTCGGCGTATCGCATCGCCGAGCAGCTGCTCGGCGCGCTGGAGGATGCCCCCGACGTCGAGGTGCGGATCCGGTTCGGGGACGACGCGCTCGAGCTCGCCGTCTCCGGCCCCGCCCGGCGGCGGGCCAGGGCGTCGATCGAGCGGGCTCGCGAGCGGGCGCGCCTCCAGCACGGCACGCTCGAGGCGACCGTGCGGGGCGGTCACGCCGAGGCGGCGGTCTCTCTCCCGGTGCTCGCGGCGGTCTGAGGTGCGGCCGCGCCGCGCGGACGTGCTCGTCGGCGTCGTCGGGGCGACCATCGGGGTCGCCTCGGCGGCGCTCGAGCCGCACGGCGCCGCGGCCTACGTCGGCGGCGCCCTCGTCGGCGCTTCGTTCGCGGCCAGCCGGCGGCGACCTCGCATCGCGTGGATGGTCACCGCCGCCGCGCTGGTGGCGATGGCGCTGCTGGCGGCCCAGCCCACCGGCGTCGCACTGCTCGCGATCGTCCAGGCCTTCTTCGCCGGCCGTGGGGACACCGGCTGGTGGGGCATCGCGGGTTTCGTCGCCATCGTCGGCGGCCTCGAGCTCAACCAGCTGCTGACACACGACTCCGGGGTCCCGGCCCTGCTGCTGCCCGCCGCCACCTGGGGCGCGGGGCGCGCGCTGCGCGAGCGCGAGGTGGTCGCGGCCGAGCTGGCCGAGCGCGTGGACGAACTGGAGGCCGAGCGCGAGGCGCACGCCGCGCTCTCGGTCCGCTACGAGCGGGCACGCATCGCCTCCGAGCTGCACGACATCGTCGCCCACGCGATCAGCGTGATGGTGATCCAGGCCAGCGCCGGACAGCGGCTGGCGGCACGGGACCCCGAGGCCACGGCGGAGGCCTTCGAGGCGATCGCCGGCGCGGCCCGCCAGGCCGAGGAGGACATGGGCCGCCTGGTCGCCCTGCTCGGCGACGAGGAGGCGATCGGCCCCGCGCCCGACCTCGCGATGGTGGAAGAGCTCGTGACCCGCGCGAGCGGCAGCGGGCTCGACGTCGCGCTCCGCCTGTCGGGCGAGCGCGAGGGACTGCCCGCGGAGATCGTGGAAACCGCCTTCCGCCTCGTCCAGGAGGGACTGACCAACGCCCTGCGCTATGCCGCCGGGGCGTCGGTGGCGGTCGTCGTCGACGGCTCGCCGGCGGCGCTGGTCGTCTCGGTGGCCAACGGTCCCGCTCGCCGCGACGCGGCACTGGCCGGCGCCGGAACGGGAAACGGCCTGGCCGGGCTGCGCCAGCGCGTCGACGCCTGCGGCGGCGCGCTCCACGCCGGGCCCACGCCCGATGGCGGCTGGCGCCTGGAGGCGCGGCTGCCTCGCCGCGTCGCGGCGGGTCACCCGCACGGGTGACGCCGGCGAACAGGTTCATCCTCGTGAGGGACGCCGGACGGCGCCGGGGCCGCGAGGCTGCGGGCCATGCCGATTCGAACGCTGGTCCCCCGTCTCGTCTCCTTCCTGTCCGTCCTGGCCGTCCTGGCGCCGTGCGCGGCACCAGCCCAAGCCCAGTCCGCGAGCGACTTCGCCGACTGGACCTCGGTGAGCGGGAGCCCGGCGACCGCGAGCGGGACGCTCCACGGCAGCTCCATCTCCCTCTCGGGAAGCGGCGTGCTCGCCGGCGGCAGCACGACCGACGGCTCGGCCACGGTCTTCAACCGATCCGACGTCACTCCCCCACTGACCACCAGCGACGCCGTCAACTTCAACGGCGCCACCGGCAACTCCTACACGCTGACCTTCGGCTCGCCGGTCACCGACCCGGTGCTGCACCTCGGCTCCCTGGGCTCGACGCTGCACTTCCCCGGCGGCACCCAGATCACGCGGGTCAGCGGCGACCCCCAGCTCAGCGTCTCGGGCTCCGACGTCACCGGGCAGATCGAGGCGCCCACCGACGACGCCAACGGCACGGTGCGTCTGTCGGGAACGTTCTCCTCGATCGCCTTCACCTCGACCTCGTCCGCGTCGACGGACGGCGTGTACCTCCAGGTCGGCGCGGCCTCCCCGCCCCCGCCGCCGCCCCCGAGCGGCGGCGGTGGCGGCTCGACTGCCCCGCCGGCGCCCTTCATCAAGGCGCTGCACCGTGTGAACCCCCCCGGCGCGCTGTCGTCCTCCGGCACGGCGCTCGTCCAGGCCGATGTGCAGGGCCCGGCGACTCGACTGGCCTGGCACGTGAACGGGTCGGCAAGGCCCGTGATCACCAGTGATGCCAGGCAGAACATCCTGCAGCTGCGCCCGGGAACCAAGGGTGCATACGTGACTGTCTATCCCGTGGGGCCGGGCGGCCTGAAGGGCGACCGCCTGAGCCTCCAGGTGCCCGGCCTCAAACCCGCCGCGGCCTCCCCGGTCGCAAAGAAGATCGAGGGGCGCGTGCTGACACAGCCGGTCTTTCGCACCGGGTCCGTGGTCCAGGACTCCGCCGACCGGATCACGTGCCTGGCGAGGCAGCTCGGGCGCGGCGACCGGGTCTCGGGCGAGAACGGACTCCTCGACATCGAGGGCAGCCTGAAGCAGGTCCAGTCCCTCGAGGACATCCCCAAGAGCGAGCAGGGGATCGTGGTCGACATGGCCCGCAGGTACGGCATCGCCCTCAACGAGCGCAACGCCGATCTCGGCCTGAGCCTCAGCGATGTCTTCATCTCCCGCTGCGAGGTCAAGGTCAACGGAGTGAGCATCACCCCTTCGGGCGGCGCCGCCGTGGTCATCTTCCCGCAGATCCATGCCATCGCCTCCTCGAACGCCGCGATGTCGATCGCCGGACCCGGCGGGACCGGCCTGAAGCTGGACAATCCACGCCGCTTCGTGCTCGACACGCTTCCCCGGGGTGGGGCCATTCCGTTCGGCTCGTTCCCCGCGATCCCGGGCCGGGATCTCGTGCGCGGCTTCGCGGCTCTGGGGAACGTTGACGTGAAGGCGGTCGCCGGCGGCGCGGAGATCACGGCCGTGCTCCGCGCGCCCGCCTGGCTGCGCTTCGCCGCCGGGGATGCGCATCTGACCACGACGATGCGGGCGACGACCGACGACGGGCTCGTGCTCGACTCGATGCACGCCCACGCCGACCAGCTCTTCGTCGGCCCCCTCCAGATCAAGGACTTCGACATCCGTTACGCGCGTGGCGGGGACACCTGGACCGGTCAGGGTGAGGTCTGCATCCCCTCCGGGCCGTGCATCGGCATGACCCCGAAGACGGCGGGTGGCGTGCGCATCGCCCACGGCGAGCTCGAGTTCATCGGCGCCTCACTCCCCTTCCGCCCGCCGGTGACCCTGTTCCCCGGCCTGGACATGGACCGCATCGGGTTCGGCTTCGGCCTGGACCCCACCCGCCTCCTGGCCAGCACCGAGCTGCGCGCCCTGCGGCTGGTCAAGATCGACGGCAGGCTGGTCGTGGCCTTCCCCAGCGCCGCCGCGCCCTACGCGCTGGCGCAGGACCGCGAGTACCTCGACCCCGACCCGCGCAACCAGCGCATCCCGTCCCACCTCTACCCGGTCCAGCGGCCCAACTTCACGGCCGCGATCACTGGAGGAGCGTCCCTCGACGTCCCGGTCGTGGGAGAGGTCCCGTTCGGAAGCGCGTACCTCGTCTACGAATACCCGGGCTACGTCGCCTTCGGCGGCGGGATCCACCAGGACCTGCTCGGCGTCGCGCAGGTCAACGGCGGGCTGAGCGGCGAGCTGAACTTCGCCAACGGCCGCTTCAGCGTCTTCGGCGGCGTCGACACGTGCATCGGCGACTGCCCGGACGGCCTCTTCAGCAGCCACTACGGAGGCGATGTCTACTTCTCCAGCGTCGGCATGTCCGTGTGCGTGCGCCCGCCGATCCTGCCCGACTTCGGCCTGGGCATCCGCTGGCCGGGCCGCTTCCCGCAGGACTGGAACCCGCAGCTGGGCGGCTGCCGGTGGTCCACGTACAAGGTCGTCAACGTGCGCGGGGCTCGCGCCCGTGCCGCCCAGGCGGCGGCCCTGCCCTACACGTTCACCATGAAGGCCGGCGATCCGGCGCGGAACATCCGCCTGGCCGGAGACGGCGGGTCGCCGCGAGTGCGCGTCACCGGCCCCGGCGGCACGGTGCTGGACAGCTCCGAGCACGACGGCCCCGTGGCGAAGGACAAGCTCATGATCATCCGCTTCGACAGGGCGAAGCTCACCGGCGTGGGCGTCAAGGCCGGCGCGCCCGGGACCTACCGGGTCGAGGCGCTGCCCGGCTCGCCCGCCGTCACCCAGGTGGCCACGGCGGACGCGCTGCCCGCCGCGCGGATCCGCGCCTCCGTGGACGGCCACGGTCCGCGCCGGACGCTGAGCTACGACATCGCGCGCCGCCCGGGCCAGAAGGTCACCTTCGTCGAGCTCACGGCCGGAGGAGCCGGGCGCACCGCCGGAACGGTCGCCGGTGGCGGGAGGGGAAGTCTGCGCTTCTCTCCCGCCCCCGGTACCGGGCGACGGACGATCGTGGCCGAATTCGAGCTCGCCGGCGTCCCGGCGGAGCGGATCACCGTGGCGCGTTTCTCGCCCCCGTCGCCCCGCCTGGGCAGGGTGCGCCGGCTGCGTGTGCGGCGCGCCGGGGGGCGGATCCGCGCGAGCTGGGCGCCGGTCGCCGAAGCCACCGCCTACGAGGTCGGCGTGACCACGACCGGCTCCGAGCAGCGGCGCCGGCGGGTGCGCAGCACGAGCCTTCGCCTGGTGATCCCCCGGTCCAGCGCGGGCCGCGTGACCGTGCGCGCCGTGGGGTTCCTGCGTCAGGGCGCCCCGGCGAGCGCGGCCTTCCGCCGGCTGTCGCGCCCCCCGAACCGGCTGCGCAAGCTCGCTCGCCCCCCGCGCCTGGCCTGAACCGGGCCAGCCGCAGCGATCCAATAGGATCGCGGCCCGCATGCCCGCAGCACGACGTACTGATCATCGGCGCCGGCCTGGCCGGACAGCGCGCCGCCCTGGCGGCCGCCGAGGCGGGCGCGACGGTGGCGATCATCTCGAAGGTCCATCCCGTCCGCTCGCACTCCAACGCGGCGGCGGGCGGCATCAACGCGGCGCTCAACCCCGAGGACTCCTGGGAGTCCCACGCCTACGACACCGTCAAGGGCTCGGACTTCCTGGGCGACCAGGACGCCATCGAGATCATGTGCCGCGAGGCGCCGGACGAGATCATCTGCCTCGAGCACTCGGGCGTCACCTTCCACCGCGACGAGACGGGCCACCTCGGCACCCGCGCCTTCGGCGGCGCCTCGGCCGCCCGGACCTACTACGTGGCCGACATCACCGGCCAGGCCCTGCTCCACGTGCTCTACGAGCAGCTGATGAAGTTCCACGAGCAGATCGACCGCTTCGAGGAGTGGTTCGTCACCTCGCTCTGATCCAGGACGAGACGGGCCGCTGCACGGGGGCGTCGCGCCGCAACATCCGCGCGGCAAGGATGGAGGTCTTCACGCGCCAAGGCCGTGATCCTCGCCTCGGGCGGCGCGGGACAGGCGTTCAAGCCGACCACCAACGCCCTGATCTGCACCGGCGACGGGATCGCCCAGGCCTACCGCATCGGCGCGCCGCTGATGGACATGGAGATGGTCCAGTACCACCCCACGACGCTGCAGGAGAACGGCTTCCTCATCACCGAGGGCGCCCGCGGCGAGGGGGCTCAGCTCTACAACAAGGACGGCGAGCGCTTCATGGAGCGCTACGCGCCCAACAAGCTCGAGCTGGCCTCGCGCGACGTGGTCTCCCGCGCCGAGCAGACCGAGATCAACGAGGGCCGCGGCACCGGCGCCGACGGCCAGGGCATCGCCCTGGACATCACGCTCGTGCCCAAGAAGCGCATCCTCGAGGCCCTGCGCGAGATCGTGAACATCGGCCGCGACTTCGCCGGCGTGGACATCACCAAGGAGCCGATCACGATCCGCCCCGGCCAGCACTACATGATGGGCGGCGTGAAGACCGACACGGACGGGCTCACCCCCGTCCCCGGCCTCTACGCGGCCGGCGAGGTCGCCTGCGTCTCGGTCCACGGCGGCAACCGCCTGGGCGCCAACTCGCTGCTCGACACGCTGATCTTCGGCCGCCGGGCCGGCGCCCACGCCGCCGCCCAGGCCGCCGGGATGCCCATGCCGGCCGCCGCCGCCCACTCGCGCCTCACCGACGAGGAGGCCTGGATCGACGGGCTCATGAACCGCTCTCCCGACGGGGGCCGGCGCGTCTCGGAGATCAAGGACGAGCTCGGGACCGAGATGAACCGCAACTGCGCCGTGTTCCGCGACGAGGCCGGGCTCAACCACTGCCTGGAGGTCGTTCAGCGTCTCCAGGAGGAGGCCAAGAGCGCCTACATCGACGACCACGGCACCGTCTTCAACCAGGACGTGCTCGGAGCCATCGAGCTCGGCTACCTGCTCGACACCGCCGAGTGTGTCGTGATCTCCGCGCTCGAGCGCAGGGAGTCACGCGGCGCGCAGTTCCGCACCGACTTCCCCGAGCGCAACGACGAGGAGTGGCTCAAGCACATCACGGTGTCGATGAACGGCGCCGGGCCAGAGCTCGGCGAGTCGCCGGTCACCATCACCCAATGGCAGCCCGAAGAGCGCAAGTACTAGGTTCTGGAGCCCGATGAGCGAGTTCACCCTCAAGATCCGCCGCTTCCTCCCCGAGTCGGGCGAGGCCCCGTACTGGGAGGAGTTCAAGGTCGAGCTGGAGCCCCACCGCTCCGTGCTGGAGGGCATCCTCAAGGCCAAGGCCGAGGAGGACGGCTCGATCGGGATCCGCTGCTCCTGTCGCGCCGCGATCTGCGGCTCGTGCGGGGTGCGCATCAACGGCCGGCCCCGCCTGGCCTGCAACACCCACCTCGGCGAGGCGATCAAGGACTCCGGCGACGACGGCGCGATCGTGGTCGAGCCCATGGGCAACATGCCCGTGATCAAGGACCTGATCGTCGACATGGACGCGGTCCACTGGAAGAAGATGCGCCGCGTCACGCCGTGGCTGCTGCCCGACGGCCCGCCGCCCGAGCGCGAGTACATCGTGCCCCACGAGAACATGGTGGACGTCACGCAGACGATGGCCTGCATCCAGTGCGGCGCCTGCGTCTCGGACTGCCTCTCGATGGAGGTCGACCCGCTCTTCATCGGCCCGGCCGCCCTGGCCAAGGCCTACCGCTTCGTGGGCGACCCGCGCGACGGCCAGCACTACGAGCGCCTCAAGGACCTGTCCGAGGACCCGGCCGGCATCTACGACTGCACCCACTGCTTCAACTGCATCGACGCCTGCCCCAAGGGCGTGGCCCCGATGAGCCAGATCATGCGCCTGCGCCGGCGCGCCGGCGAGGCCGAGATCGAGGACCGCAACAACGGCCACCGCCACGAGAAGGCGTTCGTGGAGAACATCGAGAAGAACGGTCTCCTGCACGAGGCCGACCTGCTGCCCGACTCCTACGGCGGGAAGTTCCACCCGCGCGCCGTGCCCGAGCTGATCGACTCGATCCCGGTCATCACCAAGGGCCTGGCCCGGCGCAAGATCACGCCCGGCAAGGCCCTGCGCCACCCGCACCGCAAGGAGTACAAGGAGCTGCGCAAGCTCTTCCAGAAGATCGAGACCAAGGACGAGCCGCTCGTGCTCAACCTCTACATCACCGGGTATGAGGAGGAGCCGATCGAGAAGGCCGCTTCCGAGGAGGAGCGCGGGCCGCACGAGTGAGCGGCGGGGCGCCCGCCGCCCATCTTGATTTTTGGTTGACGTGGGGCGTACGGTCACCCCACCTTGTGGTGTGATCAGGGACGGTCGTTACCGGCTCGTAGGCGGCCTGTAGCCGCACTGCGAGAGCGTGGTGCCATGACGCGCGCGCTTCTCGTCGCCGCTCTGGGCCTCGCCCTCTGGGCCGCCCCGGCCGCCGCCCAGACGGCCTCGGACTTCACCGACTGGACGTCGGCGCGGACGACCAGCCCGACGAGCACGCCGCGCGGCTCCTCCACCTTCTACGCCCAGGGCGTCCTGCACGGCTTCGGCGTCACCCTCCAGGGGCCCGACATCTCGGACACCTCGAGCGGCAGCGTGACGAACGGGAGCGCGACCGACTTCGCCGACGCCTCGAAGTTCACTCCCCCGCTGCCCACGAGCGACCGGATCGCCTTCTTCGCCCGCAACAACTTCCCGTTCAGCTACACGCTGACGTTCGCCTCGGCGGTGACGGACCCGGTCCTCCACATCGCCAACCTGGGCACGACGCTGACGTTCTCGAGCGGGACGCAGATCACCCGCGTGAGCGGACAGAGCGGCTTCAGTGTCTCCGGCACCACCGTGAGCGGCGTGCCCGAGGGGTCCGTCGACCGCAGCGGGACGGTGCGCATCTCCGGGACCGTCACGTCACTCACGTTCACCACCCAGGGCGACCAGGGCTTCGACGACCAGATCTACCTGCAGGTGGGCGCCGCAGCTCCGTCCGGCGGTGGGGGCGGCGGTGGGGGCGGCGGCGGAGCGACCCCCTCCGGACCCCCGCCCGGCATCGTGGCCACGGTGACGGGCGACACGAAGATCGGGTCGCTGGCGAGCGGCAAGTCGTTCAAGACGGTCTTCACGAGCATCGCCGGCTCCAAGGGAGACGCCTCGATCCGCTACGACTTCGGCGGCGACGGGAAGACCGACGTCTCGTGCAACGGCACGCAGTCTCAGCTCACGGCGCAGGTGGTCAACGGCGGGCCGAGCCTGGTGAAGGTGAGCGCCGTCGACGCCTTCGGCCAGGCCTCCAAGACGCTCACGGTCAACTTCACCGCCACCAAGCAGCCGACCCTGGGGACCATCAAGAAGTTCCCGACCTTCCACTACGCCTCCCAGCCCGTCTACACGTGTTCGCGCGCGCCGGAGGACCCGGTCGTCCCGATCGCCGACGGCGGCACGAATCCGCCCCCCGCGACCTGCGGCAAGACCATCTTCTTCGGCCTGATCGAGGCGACCGGGTGCCTGGACGAGTGGAACCTGACCGGCGCGCCGTTCGACGAAACCCAGAGCGTCGGCGCCGAGGCGTTCCTGGGCGGCAAGCTGAACGTGTACCGCGGGCCCAATCCGCAGAGCAAGTTCATCCGAACCATCGGCAAGCACCACCTCACGGCCCGGGCCGCCCAGAGCCCGCTGGACATCATCAACTGGATCAATCAGATCCTGTCGGTGGTCCAGAAGGTCCAGGAGCAGCAACCCTCGTACGTCAGCACCAAGCCGGTGCGGATCAACGGGCTGGACTTCGTCCCCCGCAACGGGAAGTCCATCCACCTGTGGCCCCGGATCGAGCAGGTCACCTCCGACGACGCGGTGGTGAAGCTGGGCGCCATCACGCTCCTGCAGGGCAAGATCAGCCTCGACGTCGATCCCAAGCACCACGACTCGATCCCGCTGGGCAGCTTCGATCCGAGCAAATTCATCCCGATCGCCGGCTTCCCCGAGGTCGGCCAGGTGAGCGCCTCCCTCGTCTCCGGAGCGACGCGCGCCACCCTTCGCGTGAAGCTGCCCGAGCCGCTCTCATTGCCGGGCGAGCCGATCACCGGCCAGCTCTCGGCGCTGGCCACGAATCGCCATTCCCTCCAGCTCGACGACTCCTACATCGTGGTCCCCCACGCCTTCATCGGTCCGCTGGAGGTCAAGGACCTCAGCGTCCGCTACACGCGCAGCGATGACTCCTGGCGCGGCTCGTTCTTCATGAGCTTCTATCCCGGCGGGCCGAGCATCACCGCCAAGCCCCCACCCCGGGAGTACGGCATCAACTTCCAGCACGGGGGCTTCCAGAGTGCCGGCGCATCGTTCGCCTTCGGCGACCTGCGCCCGCAGATATTCCCCGGCGTCTTCCTCGACGAGGTGGGCGTGGGGTTCGGGCTGCACCCCATCGTCCTGCGCGGTACCGCCCGGATCAGCGCGCTGGACAGGGTCAAGGTCGGAGGCGACGTGCTGTTCGTCCTGGCCTCTCCCAAGGAGAGCTACACCATCCGCGACGGCGGCCGCTCCGGGGGGCTCACCCCGCTGCTCGGGACCCGGCTGACGGGCACCGCCATCGCCCTGGGCGGCACCGTCTCGCTCGAGCCTCTCCCCGTGGTCAAGCGCATCAGCCTGGGCAACGGGTTCGCCGTCTACCAGGTCGATCCCCTGTACATCCATGCCGGGGGCGGCACCTCGGTGGACCTGCTCGGCATCGGCGTGATCGAGGGCACGTTCGACGGCGAGATCAGCTCCAAGGGGTTCAGCTACAGCGGGCACACCTTCATCGGCATCAAGGTCCCGACGTGGGCCCGGCCCCTGCTGGGCTCGCGCGTGGGCTGGCACGGCGACGGCATCATCTCCAGCGCGGGGATCGGCGGGTGCACGGTCATCCCGCACATCGGGGCCGACTTCGGCTTCTTCTCCGTCGACGCCGGCGGGCGGGTCGGGATCGGATGGCGCTACCACGGCACTCCGGACATCTTCCTGGCCGACAACTGCGACATCGGGCGCTACCGGGTCATGGTCCGGCCGTCACAGGTCCACAGGAGCGCCGTGCACACATTCCATGTCGCCAAGGGCCAGCGGGCGCTCAATGTTCGCCTCGACGGGAGCGGCGGGGAGCCGCGCGTCGACGTCAAGGGGCCGAACGGCGAGACCTTCACCTCCGCCGAGCACCACATCCTCAAGGACAAGATGATGCTCTGGGAGATCGGCGACTCCGGGCGCACCTACTTCGCGGTGCGCGACCCGAGTCCCGGGACCTGGACGGTCACCGAGGAGGCGGGCTCCCCGCCGATCACGAGCGTCGCGACCGCCGACGCCCTGCCCCCGGCGCGGGTGGCGGCCCGCGTCACGGGCCGCGGCGCGCACCGCGTCCTGCACTACCGCCTGCGTGACCGCCCGGGCCAGACGGTCACCTTCGTCGAGCAGGGACGTCAGAGCTTCCAGCAGCTGGGCAACGCGAAGAGCACCAGCGGCGTGATCCGTTTCACCCCGGCCGACGGCCCGGCCGCCACCCACACGATCGTGGCGCGCATCTCGCTGGACGGCGTCCCGCGCGAGAATCTCACCGTCGCGCGTTTCCGCTACGCCGGCCCGGTCGCCCCGGCCGCCCCGCGGGTGCGCGTCAGCCACCGCGGGAGCCGGGTGTCGCTGCGGTGGAACCGGGTCTCCGGGGTCCGGCGCTGGTCGGTCACCGTGACCGAGCGCAGCGGGCTCAAGCACAGCCTGAGCCTGAGAACGTCGGCGCGCAGGGCCTCGGTGAAGGTCCCGGCCACCCAGAGCGGCACGGTCACCGTGCGGGGCATCGGCGCTCTGAACATCGTCGGCCCCGCGGGACGCGGGCGATTCAAGGCCACGCGCAAGGAGACCACGAACTTCCGCGTGCCCTTCAACGTGCCCGCGCTGCGGCGCGCGGCTCGCCGGGCCTCCTGACCCGCCGCGGTCGCCTTCCCATAGGATGCGGCCCCTATGAAGCTCGCCTACTGGCCTGGCTGCGTCTCTCGCGGCTTCACCCCGGAGCTCCACGGCTCGATGGAGAAGATCGCCCCGCTGCTCGACCTCGAGCTGATGGAGCTCGACCGCGCCTCGTGCTGCGGCGCCGGCGTGATCGCGGAGCACTCCCAGGAGCTGGCCGACACGCTCAACGCCCGCACGTTCGCGCTCGCCGAGAAGACCGGGTCGGGCCTGATGATGAACATCTGCTCGACCTGCCAGGGATCGATGAGCGAGTGCCAGGAGCGCCTCGACGCCAACACGGACTACCGGATGGCGATCAACGACAACCTGCGCGAGGAAGGCCTCAAGTACGAGAAGGCCGTCGTCAACAAGAACCTCGCCTGGGTCCTGGTCGAGGAGCTGGGGCTGGACGAGCTGCGCTCCCGGGTGAAGCGCCCGCTGACCGACCTGCGCGTCGGGCCCTTCTACGGGTGCTACATCGTGCGCCCGCGCGACCGCCTGGGCATCGACGACGAGCACCCCCGCCACACCTACCTTCAGCAGATCATCGAGGCGCTCGGCGGTACGGTCATCGACTACGCCGGCCAGTACAAGTGCTGCGGCTTCCCCATCATCACGATGAACAAGGAGGCCTCGCTCAAGCAGGCGGGCCGCCACCTCGGGGACGCCGTCGACGCCGACGCCGACTGCCTGGTCACGCCGTGCCCGCTGTGCCACCTCAACCTCGACCTCCAGCAACCGCTGGCCGAGAAGGTCGTCGGCCGGGAGCTGGACATGCCGGTCCTGCATCTCCCCCAGCTGCTCGGCCTCGCCCTCGGGCTCTCCCCCAAGGAGCTGGGCCTCCAGCGTCACGTGGTCAAGCCGACCTCGGTGATCGACTGGACCAACGCCGTGGTCGCCGGCGCGCCCGCCTAGCTCGCGCGTACGCGAGCCGGCGGGCGCCCCTGACGCACGTCAGGCCAGAAGCTTGGCCTTCTGGCTCTCATACTCCTCGGCGGTGATCACGCCCTTGGTCTGGAGCCCGTGCAACTTCTCCAGCTCCTCGGCGGTCGAATGCCCGCCGCCGCCGCTGCCCGCCGCCTGGCGGACGTAGCTGTCGAACTGCTTCTGGGCGTCCTGCTGCTGCTTGAGCGCCCGCTCGCGCATCCCGCTGCCGCGGGCGATCAGGTAGACCAGCGCGGTCAGGAACGGGATGAACACCAAGAACAGAACCCATGCGGCCTTCGCCCATCCGGACGTCTCGTGATCGCGGAAGAGGTCCGAGAGGATCGTGATCAGGATCCAGATCCAGATCACGAAGAAGAAGATCGACAGGGTCGTCAGCAGGGCATCGCCCAGCGTGAAGTCGGCAAAAACCATCGTGCTAGGCCTCAGTTCTGCCGCCGTACGCGGCCAGTCCGTAGATGATCAGCAGGTCGATGGCGAAGACCGCCAGCGAGTAGAACGGATAGCCGGGGATGGAGAGCATCGCCCCGATCGCGCTCAGGCTCGCCCCGAAGATCCCGATCCAGCGGCCGAACTCGCCGCCCGACCAGATCGAGAACGCGGCGATCAGCTGGATGACCCCGATGACCAGGATGATCCAGCCCCAGGTCGACAGGTCGCTGATGATGAACTTCTTGTCCTCGACGAAGAAGTGCGCCTTGTCGATCGCGGCGATGCCGTAGACGACGTTGAGCACTCCGGCGATGAGAACCATGATGCCGGCGAACAGGAGCCAGCCGCCACCGTGGGTGTTGTCGTTCATGTTGACCCCTTTCTTAGGTCCGTCAATCCTCGATCCGCGCCGGGGGGCTGACAATGAGGCGGACTACTGGATTGGACCGGGGCCAACCTCCCTTCCGGAGGGGGTGTGGACCCCCTTGCGGGCCGGGGCCGGGCGCGGGACGCTGAGCGAGGTGTGACCGAGGACGAGCAGCCGTCAGCGATGCCGCGACCGATCGCGGTCCGACCGCCGGTCGAGCGCGTGCGTGGTGACCTGGGCGAGCACTGTGCCGGCCAGCGCTCCCGCGAGCACGTCGCCGGGGAAATGCACGCCTGTATGAACCCGCGAGTAGGCGACCAGAGCCGCCAGCCCGCGCAGCGGGACCGCGGCGGGGGGCAGGACGTGGCCCACCCCGGTGGCGAAGGCGAACGCCGCGGCGGAATGGCCGGAGGGGAACGAGGTGGACACGGGCATTCGCACGTGGCGGGCGACGGGGACGCCCCCGCCGGCCCGGTCGGGACGACGGCGGCTGCCCAGGGGCTTCATCCCCACGTTGACGATCGTGGCCGTCACGGCGACGGAGGCCAGCCCGCGCCCGGCGGCCAGCCGGCCGCGCCGCCCTCCCACCAGCGCCAGCAGCGCGGCCGAGGCGAGCGAGAGCTTGGAGTAGTCCGCCGCGCGCGACAGGCGGGCCATCGCGCGGTCGAGCGCCGGCGTCGGCGTGCGGGCGATCGCTTCGTACAGAGCACCGTCCACGGCGGCGACGTCATCCAGCCGGCCCATGGGGACATGGTATGAGCGTTCACCGCGCCGCGGCGGTGGCCGCCCTCGTCCTCGTGCCCGCCGCGGTCGTGGCCGCGGTCGTCGTGACCGTGACCGAGTTCCCCCGCGGCCTGGAAACGGCAGCCTGCGTGGCCCTGGCGGCGGCGGCCGCGTGGTTCGCCATCCTGCGCCGTGGCCCCGCCCGCGTCGCGGGGCTCGTGGTGTCCGGCCTCGCGGCCGCCGCCACCGCCGCCCTCCTGATCACCGGACTGACCCTGGGCAAGGCGCTCGTCGTCGGCGCCTTCGTACTCGGCCTGGCGGCGACGCGATCGGCCTTCGGCGCACGGGTCCACCTCCCGCGCGCCCCCGCCCCCAGCCGGGCCGTCCTGATCTACAACCCCCGCTCGGGCGGCGGGAAGGCGACCAAGTTCGCGCTGGCGGACGAGGCGAAGCGCCGGGGCATCGACGCGCGCGAGCTGAGCGGCGACCTCGAGACCCAGGTGCGCGACGCCGTGGCCCAGGGCGCCGACGCCCTGGCGATGGCCGGGGGCGACGGCTCGCAGGCGATCGTGGCGTCGGTCGCGGCCGAGCTGGGGCTCCCCTACGCCTGCATCCCCGCCGGGACACGCAATCACTTCGCGCTGGATCTGGGCGTGGACCGCAACGACGTCGTCGGAGCGCTCGACGCCTTCGTCGACGGCGGCGAGCGGGTGGTGGACCTGGCCGACGTCAACGACCAGGTGTTCGTCAACAACGTGTCGCTGGGCCTCTACGCCGAGGCGGTGCAGCGCGAGGGCTACCGCGACGCCAAGCTGCGGACCCTGCTCGACACGGTGCCCGACGTCATCGGGCCCGACGGCGGCGGGCTCGACCTGCGCTGGACGGGGCCAGGGGGCCACGAGCACCGCTCGGGCGCGGCGATCCTCGTGTCCAACAACCGCTACCGCCTCGGCCGCGCGGTGGGGTCGGGCACTCGCCCGCGGATCGACGACGGCAAGCTCGGCATCACCGTCGCCGGCGGCCCGACGGGTGCCGGCGAGCGCGGACGCGGCCCGCAGCGGCCGTGGCGGGAGTGGACCGCACCGGCGTTCGAGGTCGAAGCCGACCGGCCGGTGCCCGCGGGCATCGACGGCGAGGCCGTCACGCTTCAGCCGCCTCTGCGCTTTCACATCCGGCCCGGCGTCCTGCATGTCCGCATCGCGCGCCGGCACCCCGGCGCGTCGCCCTCGGCGCTGATGCCCGAGGGGGCGATGGAGACGATCCGGGCGCTCGCCCAGATCGCAACCGGCAAACCAAGGAGGACCTGATGGACATCTTCGAGATGGAGCAGAAGGAGCGCCTGGGGCGCGAGGAGGTGGCGGCGCGGCTGCACAGGCTCGCCGACATGCTGGCGCGCAACAACGACATCGAGTTCGACCGCGGGAGCATGCACTTCGTCGTCCACGTGCCCGACGAGGTCAACCTGAAGGTCGAGCTGGAGATCGAGACGGACGAGAACGAGCTCGAGATCGAGCTGACATGGTGAGCACGGTGAGAGTGCGCAAGGTGGAACATCCGACGACGGCCGAGCGCGAGGAGCGCGGCCGGGCCGCGCGCAAGGAATCTCCGCGCTCCTCGCACGGCGTCTGGGCGCCCCCGCGCAAGCGCGCCGATCCCGTGGATCTCCTGCTCGAGCAGGCCGAGAGCCGGGTCCCCGAGCTGATCCCCATCCGCCACGGGCGCATGGCCGCCTCGCCCTTCGCGTTCTACCGCGGCGCCGCCTACGTCATGGCGTCGGACCTCTCGAGCACGACGCGGACCGGCTTCGAGGTCCAGCTCTGCGGCGACGCCCACCTCTCGAACTTCGGCGCCTTCGCCGCGCCCGATCGCCGGATGGTCTTCGACCTCAACGACTTCGACGAGACGCTGCCCGGGCCGTGGGAATGGGACCTCAAGCGGATGGTGGCGAGCTTCGCCGTGGCCGGCCGCCAGCGCGGCTTCGACGCCGAGACCCGGCGCACGATCATCACCCGCGCGGCGGCCCGCTACCGCCTCGCCATGCGCGAGTTCGCGACCATGCGCAACCTCGACGTGTGGTACGCGCGCATCGACGTCGAGGACGTCCTCGCGCGCTTTCAGCGGCACGTGTCCGCCGATGCCCGCAAGCGGGCCGACCGCAACCTGGCCAAGGCGCGGCGCAAGGACAGCCTGCGCGCGTTCTCCAAGCTCACGACGACGGCCGACGGGGAGCCCCGCCTGATCAGCGACCCTCCGCTGATCGTGCCGCTCCACGAGCTCTTCTCGGACGTCGACGCCTACGAGGGGCAGGAGACGATCCAGGGCATCGTGGACGCGTATCGCGAGACCGTTCCCCTCGACGTCCGCGAGCTGCTCGAGTCCTACCGCTACGTCGACGCCGCGCGCAAGGTGGTCGGCGTGGGCAGCGTGGGCACCCGGGCGTACATCGCCCTGATGCTGGGCCGCGACGACGCCGATCCTCTCTTCCTCCAGATCAAGGAGGCCCAGGCCTCGGTGCTGGAGAAGTTCGTCGCGCCCAGCGCGTTCGACAACTCGGGCCGGCGCGTGGTCGAGGGTCAGCGCCTGATGCAGGCGGCCGGGGACATCCTGCTGGGCTGGATTCGCGTCACCGGAGTCGACGGTGTGGAGCGCGACTTCTACGCCCGCCAGCTGTGGGACTGGAAGGCCTCCGCGCTGGTGGACGAGATGGAGCCCGAGGCGATGGGCATCTACGGCGACCTGTGCGGCTGGACCCTGGCGCGGGCCCACGCCCGCTCCGGCGACCGGGTGGCGATCGCCCGCTACCTGGGCTCAGGGAAGACGTTCGACCGTGCCATGGCGGAGTTCGCCGAGGCCTACGCCGACCAGAACGAGATCGATCACCGGGCGTTCGTCGACGCCATCGCCTCCGGCCGGCTGGAGGCGGAGGCCGGCCTCTGAGCTTCGGACTCGCGCGGAGCGTGCACCACGACGCTTCGCGCGAGCCAGTCCTGGAACCCGCGGCGCCGGTCGTCGAGCAGGATCGGCACGAATCCCGCGCCCAGCGGGATGGCGGCCATGGTGAGGCCGACGAGCCTCACGACCGCGAGGCGCGGGGGAAGCGGCCGGTCCTCGCTGGACCGGCGGACCCGGATCTGCATGAGGCGGTCGCCGGGCGTCTGGCCGGTGGTGGCCCAGAACGTGACGAAGTAGCCGAAGCTCCAGCACACGTAGGCCACGCCGCCCAGGGCCACGAACGCCTTGACCACGTTGTCGGGCACCTTGAGGACCGAGAGACCCAGCCCCACGACCAGCCCGACGAACGCGGCCACCACGAGGATCACAGCCCCGTCGATCGCGAAGGCGATCGCGCGCGTCACGAAGCCCGCGTAGGGCGGCGGAGGCTTGTGCACCGCGCTCGGATCGCGAACCCGAGCCGCGGCGGCCGCCTGGGCCCGGGCCGCCGGGTCCGGGCGAGTCTCGACCTCCTCGGTCACGGCGCCTGCTCCTCCTCGCCCTCGATCACCTCGCGGCGTCGCAGGAGGCGCCGGGCGAAGCGCTCCACGGTCACATCGGCCCGCACCGAGCGAGCCCGCAGCTCACCGGCGACCTGATCGGCGAACCCGGCGCTCTGATGGCTGATCGCCTCGGTGACCGCGGGACTGCGGGCGATCTCCTCCACCAGCAGCCACAGGTCCTCGCTCTCGAGCATCTGCTCGGCGACCGCGTCCAGGAGCCGGCTGTCGACGGCGCGGGCCACGAGCCGTTCCATCGCCGGGCTGTCCACCACGGTCTCGACCAGGCGCTCCATCCCCGGGCTCTCGAGCGCGTCGGTGAGCGCGCCGGCCAGCGCCTCACTGGCCAGGACCTCGTCGGTGACGCGCTGGAGGACCGCGTAGCGGGCGACGTCGCGGACGATCGCGTCCACGAGCGGACCGCCGAGCGTGTACTCGACCGCCCGCTCGGCGATCGGGCTGGCGAGGATGCGCCGCAGCGCCTCGTCGGTGTAGCTCGACGCGAGCACCGCGTCCAGCGCGGCGAGCGCCGTGCGGCCGGCGGCGTCCGCCACCGGGCGAAACGGCGTCAGGACCCGATCGAGCACGCTCGTCCCCTCAAGTGGCCGACGTTACATCCCCCGCGCGGCGCCGCAAAGCTCGCCGGCCGGTGTCTGGGGGGCGTGCCTGCACCCCGCGATGAGGCAGGCGGGCAGCATTGCCGAGCCGATCGGCGGCTGGGAACCTGGCTTTCATGGTGCTTGCCGCATCCACGTTCACCCTCTCCCTCCTGGGCCTGATCTACATCGTGTGCCTGGTGACCCTCGGGATCACGGCGATCCGCAAGGGTCACTGGATCATGTTCATCATCGGGATCTTCATCCCGCTCTTCTGGATCATCGGGGCGCTCATGCCCCCGGCGGGCCGCTCCGCCGCGTAGCGCCCGCGGCCGGGTCGTTCATCCCCCGAACTCGGCCAGCCGCTCGGCCAGGATGATCCGCGCCGCGGCCTGGATCAGGGCGAGGTGGGAGAAGGCCTGGGGGAAGTTGCCCAGGTGGCGGCTCGTGTCGGCGTCGAATTCCTCCGCGTAGAGCCCCAGCGGCGAGGATTCCCGCAGCAGGCGCTCCATCAGGTCCGTGGCGCGCTGAAGCTCGCCGATCGCCGCGAGCGCCGAGACCAGCCAGAAGGAGCAGATGAGGAACGTCCCCTCCTTCCCCTCCAGGCCGTCGTCGGTCTCCCCGGTCTTGTAGCGCAGCACGAAGCCGTGCTCGGTCAGGTCGTCGGCGATCGCCAGCACGCTGGCCCGCAGGCGGGGATCGTCGTGAGGCAGGAAGCCGAAGATCGCCGTCAGCAGCACGGACGCGTCGAGGGCATCCGTGTCGTAGTGCTGGCGCAGGACGTCGTCGCGGACCCCGTTGGCCAGGATGTCCTCGCGGATCTCCTCGGCCGTGGCCTGCCACTTCTCGCGGAGCTTGGGCTCGCCGCGGATCTCGGCCAGCTTGGTCGCCCGGTCCAGCGCGACCCAGCACATGAGCTTGGAGGACACGTAGTGCTTGGGCTCGCCCCGCGCCTCCCAGATCCCCTGGTCGGGCTGGCCCCATACCGCCGTCGCGCACTCGGCCTGCGCCTGGACGATCGGCCACAGCCGCCGCGGCAGCCGCTGGCTGCGCTGGGTGTGGAGCAGGATGGAGTCCAGCGCCGCCCCGAACACGTCGTTCTGGCGCTGGTCGAAGGCTCCGTTGCCGATGCGCACGGGCTGCGCGCCGGCGTACCCGGAGAGGTCGTCGCGCGTGGACTCGGTGAGGTCTCGGCGCCCGTCGATCCCGTACATGATCTGGAGCGCGCCGTCGTCGTTGCTCTCGAGATCGGCGACGAACTGCATGAACTCGTCGGCCTCCCAGTCGAGGTTGAGCCAGTGCAGCGCCTGCAGCGTGAAGGTCGAGTCGCGGATCCACGTGAAGCGGTAGTCCCAGTTGCGTTCCCCTCCCGGTGTCTCGGGCAGCGACGTGGTGAGCGCGGCCACGGTCGCGCCCGTGGGCATGTAGGTCAGCCCCTTGATCGTCAGCGCCGAGCGCTGGATCGACTCTCGCCAGCGGTGATCGACCATCCGCGCGCCGCCCAGCCAGTTGCGCCAGTACGTGTTGGTCGCGCTGATGCGCCGGTTGGCCTCGTCGCCGTCCTTGGGAGCGACCAGCTCCCCGGCCCACGAGAGGGCGCAGAACAGCTGCTCGCCCTGGCGCAGGTGGTGGCGCGCGCGGACCCAGTCGCCCTCGATCCCCAGCGCCAGGTCGGTCACCAGTCGGAGGGTCTGGCCGGCCCCGGAGGCGTCGGCGGTGTGCCGGTCGTCGCCGATCAGCGTCCACTCCGCCGGCGTGCGCCCGTAGTCGAAGACCGGCTCGCAGACCAGCTCGATCTCGACCTGACCGCCCAGGCAGGTGACCGTGCGCACGAGCATGTGGTCCCCGTCGGCGTCGGCGGGTGGGCGGGTATGCGGGGTGACCACGTCGTCGCGCTCCCGCGGGCCCATCGTGAGCGCGTCGCGGACGAGGACCCAGCCAGTCGGCGTACTCCAGGTCGTGGCCACGACGTTCGTCCCGGGTTCGTAGATCCGCGCCGTCGGGACGTTGACCCCGAAGGGGCCGAGGCGAAACGACCCGGCGCCCCGGTCCAGAAGCGAGCCGAAGACGCTGGGCGAGTCGAACCGTGGCACGCACAGCCAGTCGACGGCTCCGTCCGGGGCGATCAGCGCGCCGGTGTGACAGTTGGACAGGAACGCGTAGTCGGCGATCGGGGTGAACGGCGAGGGGGCGGCGGCGCTCTGGGGCTCGGGCTGGGTTTCCGTGCTCACGATGGAGATCCCTTCGCGGTCTCGTGACGCTGCAGGCCGACGCGGACGGCCACGATGACGAGCCGGGCCGCCCCGGCGATCACCGCGAGGTCTAGCAGCATCTGGATGGTCACGATGACCCGCGCCGCGTCGCTCCGGGCGGCCACGTCCCCGAACCCCACGGTGCTGAAGGTCGAGACCGTGAAGTAGAAGGCGGCGACGCGGCTGAGGTGCTCGGAGAAGCTTCCGGGATCCGACTGGGCGATCGACAGGTAGGCGAAGGCGAAGACGATCAGCAGGATGACGAGGGCGACCAGCACCGTCTGCAGCGCCCGCAGCTCGGGGTGCGGGGCGTTGACGATTGCCCGGATCTGCCAGGCGACCAGGACGAGGAACGCCGCCAGCGCCGCGAACAGGCCGATCAGGGCGCCGGTGTCCGTGCGCCCCGCCACCGGCGTGATGGCGTAGAGCACCAGCAGCACGAAGGTCATGGCGGCCACCCGCATCACGGTCCCCATGACCAGCCGCCGGCGCTCATGCGGATCCTGGGGCAGGGACGAGCGGCTGAGGACCGGCCTGTCGGTCACGCGCTGCCCGCCGGTTCGGGCTCGGGCTCCGGGCCAGGCGGGGTCTTGCGCTTCTCCTCCTCCGCCTCGCCCTCCGCGTCGGCGGCGGCGAGCGGTTTCGCCGGGAGATCTCCCGCGAGCCAGAGGGCCACGAGGGCGAACATGCCCGCCGCGAGCAGCGCGCGCTTGAGCGCGTCGATCTGCGCGTCCTCGTAGTCGGCGACGACGTGGTCCACCTGCTTGGAGCTCAGGCCACCCTCCTTGGCCGCCGCCTCCGCCTGGTCGTGGGAGAGCATCTGTACGCCCTGCTCGGTTCCCGAGACCAGCTGCTCCTGCACGTTATTCGGGATCTGCGAGTCGGCCCGGACCTTCTCGTGGAAGCCGGTGGTCAGGCCGGCGAGAAGCACGGCGCCGATGACGGCCGTGCCCAGCGCGGAGCCCAGGCTCTGCCCGGCTCCCTGGAGTCCTCCCACCTCGCTGCCCCGGGACTGGTCCACCGAGGACATGACGACGTTTCCCAGCTGCGAGACGGCGAGCCCGGTCCCGGTTCCGAACAGCGCCATGGAGACCCCGAACCAGCCGGACGTCAGCGTGGGCGAGATCGAGGCCATGAGGCCGATGAGGCCGGCGAAGAGGAACAGGAGCCCGGCCCTCACGATCACGCGCGGCGAGATGCGATCGGCCAGCCGCGCCCCGACCAGCGCGGCGATCATGAGGGCGATGGAGAGCGGCAGGAGCTTGACGCCGGTCTGCAGGGCGTCCTTGTCCAGCACGAGCTGGAGGTAGAGGGGAAGCACGAAGAACGTGCCCGCCATCAGCAGGTAGGACGAGATGAACATGATCAGCCCGCCGCGCAGCTGGGGAACGCGCAGCAGGTCCGGGCTCAGCAGCGGAGTGCGCCCCTCCCGGACCATGCGCTGCTCCCAGCGGCGGAACAGGCCGAGCACCGCGACTCCGGCGCCGACGAGGTAGGGCACCATCGAGAGGCCGAGCGGGGTGATCTCGGTGCCGTTGATCGTGAGCGCGCCCGTGGGCGTGATCAGGCCCCACTGGCTGCTCTTGAGGATCCCGAAGACCGCCAGGCCGAGCCCGAGTGCCGAGAGGCCGGCGCCGACGACGTCGAGCTTGCGGCGCTCGACGGACGGCCCGTCGACGATGTGCCGGATGCCGAAGGCCAGAATGGTGACGACGACCACTGTCTCGCCCGCGAACACGGCGCGCCAGGTCCACGCGCTGGTGACGAAACCGCCGATGAGCGGCCCGGCGGCGACGCCCGCGCCCGCGATCCCACCCAGCAGTCCGTAGGCCAGCGCGCGCTCCTTGCCGGTGTAGTTGGCCGCCGTGAGCGAGGCGATCGCCGGGATGACCAGGCAGGCGCCCAGGCCCTCCACCCCCGACCAGCCGATCAGCAGCACCCCGATGCTCGGGCTCAGCGCGGTGATCAGCGAGCCGGCCCCGTAGACCCCGAGGCCGATGGCGAAGATCCGGCGCCGGCCGTACATGTCGCCGAGCTTCGCCCCGGTCAGCATGAAGGCGGCCATCACCAGCGCGTAGGCGGTGATGGCCAGCTGCACGGCCGACACCGTCGTGTCCAGGTCGTCGACCACCTGCGAGATCGACACGTTCATGACGGTGGTGTCGAGCACCATCACGAACTGCGCGGTGCCGAGGATCAGGATCGTGGCTTTATTGCGCATGGGCTCGGGGCGACCGTACACGCTCCACGGGACCGGTCATCCGGCGTCCTCGGCCTGATATTCGGCGAGCAGCCGTTCCTCCTCGTCCTTGCCGGGGAACATCGCGAACACCAGGGCCGCCCCCAGGAGGATCGCGATGATGCCGCCGAGGTAGGCCCACTGGTCTCCCTGGAGGAAGGACGTCTTGGCCGCGGCGGTTATCTGCTTGGCGTACTGCGGGTACTGCTGCGCCACGCTCTCGGCGCTGGCGAACGACTTCGTCAGCTCGCTCTGGACGTTGTCGGTGACCTTTGACTTGTCCGGCGATCCGGCCACGGCGGTGCTGACGGCCGCGGCGTAGCCGGCGGTGAGCAGGGCGCCGAGGATCGACTGCATGATCGCGCCACCCAGGTCGCGCTGGAGGTCGGCCGTGCCGGAGGCCATGCCGGCGCGCTTGACGGGCACCGACCCCGTGAGCGAGTGCGAGGCGGGCGTGCCGGCGAAGCCCACACCGATGCCGATCAGCGCGTAGCCGAGGCCGACCTTCCAGTAGGAGATGCCCTCCTTCCACAGCAGCAGCATGACCACGAAGCCGAGCAGGCAGAAGAAGTAGCCCACGAGCAGGGTGAGGCGGGCCCCGTAGGCGTTGACCAGCTTGGCCGAGCGCGGCGCCACGACAACCATCAGCAGGGCGGCGGGGATGATCGCCAGCCCGGCGTCGAACGTGGAGTAGCCGAGCACGTTCTGGAGGAACTGCTGGCCGACGAACATCGCGGCCATGAGCGAGCCGAACACGATGATCCCGGCCAGGGCCGCCACCCAGAAGATCCTCCGGCCGGCCACGTGGAGGTCATACAGGGGAACCTTGGCCCGGCGCTGGCGCAGGAAGAACGCGCCGCCGGTGGCCAGGGCGATGGCCGCCAGCCCCGCGACCAGCGCGCCCTTGTTGGGGACGGCCGCGAAGTTGATCGCCAGGACCAGCCCGGCGACGAACAGGACGGAGAGGACACCGCCGAGGTTGTCGACGGGATCCGTCGTCTCGTGCACGTGGGCGGGCACGAAGCGCCAGGCCATGTACAGCGCGACCACGGCGAGCGGCAGGGTGACCAGGAAGACCGAGCCCCAGTCGTACTTCGTCAGCAGCGCGCCGGAGAGCAGCGGGCCCAGCGCCGAGATCGCCCCGCCCAGTCCCGACCACAGCGCGATCGCCTTCGTGCGGTCCGGGCCCGACCACAGGGCCGTGATCAGGGCGAGGGTCGTGGGGTACGCCATTCCCGCCGCCAGCCCGCCCACGAGGCGCGCGCCGAACAGGACGTAGATCGAGGGCGCCGTGGCGGCGACGACGCTGACCGGAATCGCCAGCCCGGTGCCGAGCAGGAGCATCCGCTTGCGGCCGTAGCGGTCGCCCACCGCGCCGAGGTAGAGGACCGAGCACGCGAGCCCCAGCGAGTAGCCCACGGCCACCAGGTTCAGCGAGGTCTGCCCGGCGTCGAACGCCTTGCCGATGTCGGGCAGCGCCACATTGGCCACCGCGAGGTTGAGGTTGGCCACCGCGGCCACCGCGATCAGCGAGACCAGGACCAGCGTCGCGCGCTGCGGGGCCGTCTTCGACGGTGCGTCCGTCACCGGCCGTGCGTCTCCCACAGGCTGCGCAGCGCCATCGGCCGGAAGTTCTCCTTGCGCATGAAGGCCCGGGCCCCGCTCGTGCGCGTGGCCGACGGGGCGTCGTCGAGATCGTCGCTGGACACCAGGAGGATCACCGTGTCCGGATGATCCGAGCTGATACGCCGCGCCACCTCGATCCCGCCCATTCCCGGCATCCGGACGTCCAGGATGACGACCGCCGGCCGAAGCTGCGCGACGGCCTCCAGAGCCTCCTCCCCGCTGGCGGCCTCGCCCACGGACTCGAACCCCGGGGTCGCGGCGATGATGTCCGCGGCCGCCTCCCGAAATCCGCGGTGATCGTCCACGGTGAGTACTCCGACGGTCTGTGCGGCGCGCGGGGGAGGCATGAGCCCGCCCCAGCATCAACCCATATCCGGGGGGTCACAATGGCGCGGGCCGGTGTCGTGGCGGGCGTACACCTCCCCCGCCGGCGTGATGCCCGCCCCCCGGTCGCGTGCCCAGGCCCGGATATGGTTGGCCCGTGGCCATTCGGGTCGCCTTGGCCGACGACAGCCTGATCGCGCGGGAGGGAATCCAGCAACTGCTCGATGCCGAGCAGGAGATCGAGGTCGTCGCATCCTGCGGAGATCTCGACGAGCTCCTCTCGGCGGTGGGCGAGACGTCGCCCGATGTGGTCATCACCGACATCCGCATGCCTCCGACGGGGACGGACGAGGGCATCCGGCTCGCAGCCATCCTGCGCGACTCGGCGCCCCAGGTCGGCGTCGTCGTCCTCAGCCAGTACTCCGAGCCCGAGTACGCGCTCGCCCTGCTGGAGTCGGGGTCCGACCGCCGGGCCTATCTCCTCAAGGACCGCCTGCGCGAGCGCGCGCAGCTGCGCTCGGCGATCGAGACCGTCGCGGACGGAGGCTCCGTCGTCGATCCGAAGGTCGTCGAGGCGCTGGTCACGGCGAAGTCCCGCGCCGAGGCGTCACCCCTGGCCGAGCTCACGCCGCGCGAGCGGGAGGTGCTCGCCGAGATCGCGCAGGGCAAGAGCAACCTGGCCATCGCGGACTCGCTGGTCCTCACCAAGCGGGCGGTGGAGAAGCACATCAACTCGATCTTCCTCAAGCTCGGGCTCTCCGGGGCCGAGGACGTGAGCCGCCGCGTGAAGGCGGCGCTGCTGTTCCTCGCCGAGGGCTAGGTGATCAATCCCGTAGGTGATGCGGGCCTCCCGCCGGGACACCTGAGCGCCCCATTGCGCGTCGGGGCGCCGGGTGTGAGCCTGGCCCCATGGCGCAGACGGGTCAAGACCGGCCGCGGCGCCGCGGCCTTGTGGCGGTCCTGCTGGTCGTCGCGACGATCCTGGGCTTCTTCGCGCTGACGGCCGTCTGGGTGAACCGCCAGCTCCTCAACACGGACAACTGGACGTCCGCGAGCACCCAGATGCTCGAGAGCAAGGCCATTCGCACCCAGCTCTCCGCCTTCCTCGTCGATCAGGCCTACTCGCGCCTCGACGTGCAGGCCCAGATTCGCTCAGCGCTCCCGCCCCGGGCGGCTCCGCTCGCCGGGCCCGCCGCCGGGGGCCTGCGCAACCTGGCCGAGCAGGGCGTCGACCGGCTGCTCCAGCGTCCCCGGCCCCAGGCTCTGTGGGAGCAGGCCAACCGCCGAGCCCACCGGCGCCTGATCCAGGTCGTCGAGGGCAAGAGCGGTGCGGTATCGACGACCGGTGGCAAGGTGACCCTCGACCTGGGCGAGATGCTGCAGAACACGTCACAGGGGATCGGCGTCGGACAGAAGGCCGCGAGCAAGCTGCCGCCGGGTGCGGCGCAGATCACGATCCTGCGCTCCAACGAGCTCAAGGCCGCCCAGGACGTGGTCAACCTCCTGCGCAAGCTGGCCCTCGTTCTCCCCATCCTCAGCCTCGGCCTGTTCGCCGTGGCCGTGGCCGTGTCGGGGCGTCGTCGCCAGACGCTGCGCTCGGTCGGGATCGCCTTCCTGGTCATCGGCGTCGGCGCGCTGCTCGCGCGGCGTGCGGCGGGCACCCAGGTGGTCGACGCCCTGGCCTCCACCGAATCGATCCGCCCCGCGGCGCACGACGCCTGGGAGATCGGCACCAGCCAGCTTCAGATCGCGGCGCAGGCGATGGTCGGCTACGGCATCGTGCTCGTCCTGGCCGCCTGGTTCGCGGGCCCCATGGGCTGGGCGGTGGCGGTCCGGCGCGCCATAGCGCCCTACCTCAAGGACGCCCGCATCGCGTTCGGCGCCGCCGCCGTGCTGCTGGTCATCGTCATCGCCTGGGCGCCGACACCGGCCACCCGCAACCCGATCACCCTGCTGATCTTCGCCGCCCTGCTCGCCCTGGGGGTCGAGGCACTGCGCCGGCAGACCGCGCGCGAGTACCCCGACGCGACCCTGGAGACCGCGGCGGCGCGGCGCGCCGAGTGGTGGGCCCGCGCCCGGACCTCGATGGGCTCGGCGCGCGATCGCATGCGCCGCGGCGCCCACGAGAGTGAGCAGCCGACGGCGGTGACCGCGGTGACTCCGGCGGCCTCCACGGCCGACGCCCGCCTGGACCGCCTCGAACGGCTGGGCAAGCTGCACGAGACCGGAGTTCTCGACGACCAGGAGTTCCAGGAGGAGAAGCGCCGTCTGAGCGCGGCGGAGACGCCTCCACCCGAGCCCGCCTGAGGCTCCGTAGAAACTTCGGACGCCCCGGAATGAGGGGCCTCGTATGCTCGTCTCGTGATCAGGGCGGCGACGCTGCGGCTTGATGTCGGGCGTCTGAGCGGCTTTCGGCCGCTCCGGGCGCCGGCAGCCCAGAACCTCGCCGGCGTGGCGGGCGTGCTGGTGTGCGTCGGGGCCTTCGCGATCACGGTCACGGGATTGACCCCGTCGGCACCGGTGCTCGTCGCGACGGCCCGCACGCTGGTCATAGGTGTGCCGATCGGGGTCGGGCTCTACACCTGGCGCCGGCACCCGTCCTACCCGTTCGGTCCGCTGCTGATGGCCGCCGGGTTCGCCTGGTCCTTGACCGCCCTGGCCGAGTCGAACTCATCCCTGCTCTACAGCGTGGGCCGGGTGTCGGCGTGGCTCGTCGAGCCGACGCTGCTGTTCGTCATGCTCGCCTTCCCCTTCGCCGTGCTCCGCGGCCGAGCCGCGCGCGGGCTCGTGCTCGGGGCCGTCGTGGTCGTGGCCACGCTCTACCTCCCCACGGCCCTGCTCGTCCATCAGTACCCGGTGCCCACCGGCTACACGACCTGCGTCGCGCACTGTCCCGCCAACGCGTTCATCGTGACCTCACACCAGCCGGCGTTCGTCGAATCGGTCGTCCAGCCGGCCCGGGAGGCCCTGACCTGCCTCTTCTTCCTCGGGGCGGTCATGCTGCTCGCCTCCCGCGCCGCCCGGGCCTCGCGCGCCGCGCGCGCCGTCGCGCTGCCCGTGCTCGTCACGGCGTCGCTGCGGCTGGCGCTGCTGCCGGTCTATCTCGTCGCCCGCCGGTGGGATCCCGGCTCTGCGCTCGTCGACGGCCTGGCCTGGGCTTACGTGCTGACGCTCCCGCTGATCGCGCTCGCCTTCCTGGCCAGCGTCCTGCGCTGGAAGGTGTTCCTCGCCGGCGCCCTCGAGCGCGTCACCGCGGGACTCGTCGGCTCCCCGGCGAACGGGCGCCTGCGCCGGACGGTCTCCGAAGCGCTGGAGGACCCGGCGGCCGGCAACGGGCATGGGCTCGCGACCCTCGTGCACGACGCCGACCTCGATGCCTATCCCGGCCTGCTCGAGGCCACGGGCTCGCTGTCGCGGCTGGCGCTGGACAACGACCGGCTCACGGCCGAGCTGCACACGTCGCTGCGCGAGCTGCGCGCGTCCCGGGCGCGAATCCAGAGCTCGTCCGACGCCGTGCGCCGGGGCATCGAGCGCGACCTGCACGACGGGGCTCAGCAGCATCTGGTGACGCTCCAGATGCGCCTCGACCTGGCGCTCGACCTGCTGGACACCGACCGCGAGGCCAGCCTGCGCCTGCTGCATGCGGTGGGCCGCGACGCCGACGAGGCGCTGGAGGACATCCGCTCCCTGGCCCATGGCGTCTACCCGGCGCTGCTCGTGGACCGCGGCCTCGCCGACGCCCTGCGCTCGGCCGCCCGCAACAGCCCGCGGCCCGTCGCGGTCTCCGCGTCCGACGTCGGGCGCTGCTCGGAGCAGGTCGAGAGCGCCGTCTACTTCTGCTGCCTGGAGGCGATCCAGAATGCCATGAAGCACGCGGGCGAGCACGCCGGCGTGACGGTCACGCTGGCCGACGCGGGCCACGAGCTCCGCTTCGACGTCAGCGACGACGGAGGCGGATTCGACACCCAGGACGTCAACGGCACCGCCGGCCTGACCAACATGCACGACCGGATCGAGGCGATCGGCGGGACCCTCACGATCGTCTCCTCGCCCCACGAGGGGACGGCCGTCAGGGGTGCCGTGCCACTGCACCCGCGCGTCGGCGCGCGCAGCGGCGCTACCGATTGACCGTCGTCATGCCGGTGCGGTCGTAGCGATCGCCCTCGGCCTCGGGGAGCTCGGCGTCGATCCGCGCCAGGTCCTCGTCTGAGAGCTCGACCTCCGCGGCGCCGACGTTCTCCTCGAGGTACTTGCGGCGCTTCGTCCCCGGGATCGGGACGATGTCCTCGCCCTGGGCCATGACCCAGGCGATCGCCAGCTGCCCAGGCGTGCAGTCCTTCTCGGCCGCGACCTCCCGGATCTTCTCCACCAGGCGCAGGTTGGCCTCGAACGCCTCCTCCTGGAAGCGCGGGTTGATCTTGCGAAAGTCGCCGTCCTCGATGTCGTCGGGCGAGTTGAAGCGGCCCGACAGGAAGCCGCGGCCCAGCGGCGAGTAGGCGACGAAGCCGATCCCCAGCTCGCGGCACGTGGGCAGGATCTCGGCCTCGGGATCGCGCGTCCACAGCGAGTACTCCGTCTGGAGCGCGGTGATCGGATGCACGGCGTGGGCCCGGCGGATCGTGTCGGGCGAGGCCTCGCTGAGCCCGATGTGGCGAACCTTGCCCTCGGCCACCAGCTCGGCCAGGGCGCCCACCGTCTCCTCGATCTCGATCTTGGGATCGATGCGGTGCTGGTAGTAGAGGTCGACGTGGTCGGTGCCCAGGCGCTGCAGCGAGCCCTCGATCGAGCGCCGCACGTTCTCGGGCGAGCCGTCGATCACGCGGTGGGCGGGATCGTCCTCGGTCGGCGCCCAGCGAATCCCGAACTTCGTGGCCACCGTGAACTCGTCGCGGCGGCCGGAGATGGCGCGGGCCACCAGCTCCTCGTTCTTGTAGGGCCCGTACATCTCGGCCGTATCGAGGAAGTTGCAGCCGAGCTCCAGCGCCCGGTCGATGGTGGCCAGCGACTCGTCGTCGTCGGTGGAGCCGTAGAAGGCGGACATGCCCATGCAGCCCAGGCCGATCGCCGACACCTCCAGGTCTCCGAGCTTTCGCTGCTTCATGCGTCTCCCAGCCTTTCGCGGTCGTGGTCGATCCTGAAGTCGATGGTGCCTCCGGGCCCCACCGCCTACGGTAGTTCTCCCCGATGCTGGCCGTAGGCATCCCTGATGTCAGTCACGCGCCGCCCGCGCAGAGTCCCTGCCGTGCCAGACACGCCAGCCGACCGCGGACCCGTCCGGTGCGCGTGGTGCTTCGACGTCGTCGGCGTCTACGAGCCCGCCACCTTCCAGCTGGACAGCGGGGAGGTCATCCACGCAAGCATCGCGCGGGGGCTCGGCGAGGGTGATGAGCCGGTGGGCATGGTCTTCCACCGGAGATGCTTCGAGGAGACGCAGTGATGCGGCTCCTTAACGAGAAAAGGGCCCGAAGGCCCTTTGCTCGCTTCTAGGCGTACCCCATTCCGCCCCAGGAAAGTCTGTTGTCCGTTCCGCCGGCGCCCCCCGGTGCCTGGTCAGAACGTGAGCGGAAGCATGAATGAACGCGACCGTTCTGTCGTCCCCTCCAGAGGGTGATCTTGGGGGTAGGGGCGGGGTAGCGCACGGGGGAAGCAGGGGTGATGACAGGGGTGAGACGCGTCTCCCCCAATTCGCGCGATTTGCCGCTACCATGGGCGATCTGGCGCCGCCAGGGGGGAGGCTGCCGGCGGACACCGGATGGATACCCGCAGCCCAGTCACGGTCGCTGTCGCACGCTTCGAGGATCTCGTCGCCTGCGGGCTGCAGGCGCTGGTCGCCGAGGACGACAACCTGACGCTGGTCGCCGCGACATCCCCACTTCCAGCTCGGGCGGCTGCTGGCACTCGAGCCGCGCGTGGCGATCCTGAACTTCGGCTCGCTCGCCAGCCCGATCGAGGTGCACGCGCTGCACGGGACCACCCGGCGACTCGGCTGGTCGTGCTGGCGAATCGCCCGTCGCCGCCGGAGTGCAACCAGATGCTCGCGTTCGGCGCGACCGCGTGCCTGTCGAAGGAGACGCAGGGCCGCGACATCCTGAACGCGATCCACCTCGCCTCCCGCGGCCTGCACGTGCTGCCCACGACAGCGCCAGCGAGTTCGCCTGCCGAGCACCGGGCCCCGAGCTCCTCACCCCGCGCGAGGCCGACGTGCTCGAGCTGCTCCAGCGGGTCGCGCGAACGCGGAGATCGCGCTGGAGCTCAGCGTGGGCGTCGAGACCGTCCGCACCCACGCGCGCAACATCTACCGCAAGCTCGGCGTCAGAACCCGCCGCGAGCTGGCGGGCACGCGGGGCGGCACGGCGCGCCGAGCGGCACGGCTCGCTTCCGGCGCGCGGACCGCCTGAGGGGCGCGCGGGCGGCTAGCGCGGCGCTGCGGGCGCGCGCCGCGCGAGCAGTCCGCGCTCGTGGAGCAGCTCCGCGATCTGGACCGCGTTGTCGCCGCGCCCTTGCGCAGGTTGTCCACCGTCCAGATGTTGAGCCGCGCTCGTTGACTCGGGTCGCGGCGGATGCGGCCGACGAGCACCTCGTCGCGGCCCGCTGCGTCGGCGGCGAGCGGGTAGATGCCGGCCCGGGTCGTCGCGCACCTCGATGCCCGGCGCGCCCGCGAGGATCTCGCGCGCTCGCTCCGGCGACAGCGTCCGCGCGCGTCTGCACGTTCACCGCTTCGGAGTGGCCGTGACACGGGCACGCGCACACAGGTCGCGGTGATCCGGTCGGCGGTCCCGAGCATCTTGCGCGTCTCGGCCATCAGCTTGCGCTCCTCGGTCGAGTAGGGATCGTCGTCCTTGAACGACCCGCGTGCGGGATGCACGTTGTAGGCGATCGATGGGGATAGATCCGGGCGGGGCGGCTCCATGTCGTGCAGCACGCGTGGGCCTGGCCGTGCAGCTCCTCGATGGCGTTGACCCCGGTGCCGGTGACGGACTGGTAGGAGGAGAGGATCACGAGCTCCGGCCGACCCGCGGCGCTGGATCGGCGCAGCGCGACGATCATGCCAGCATCGTCGAGCAGTTGGGGTTGGCGATGATCCCCTTGGGATGGTCGGCGGCGGTGTCGGGGTTGACCTCCGGGACGACCAGCGGGACCTCCGGGTCCATCCGCCAGGCCGAGGAGTTGTCGATCACGATCGCGCCCGCCCGCGGCGAACTTCGGTCGCCCACTCCAGCGAGGCGCCTTACCGGCGGAGAAGATCGCGACGTCGAAGCCCGAGACGTCGGCGCCGTCCACCAGGGCCCGGACGGGCTCGGTGGCCCCGTCGAGCTCGCGCCCGGCGCTGCGCTCCGAGGCGAACGGGACGACGGCGCTCGCCGGGAACCCGCGCTCGCGCAGGATCGAGAGCATGGTCTGGCCCACGGGCCCGTGGCGCCCACGACGGCGATGCGGTGCCCCTCGCTCACGCCGTCGCTCCGAACGGCTGCTCGCGCTCCACGCCGCCCTCGCCCAGCTCGAAGGCCGAGTGCAGCGCCCGCACCGCGCCGTCTCGACGTTCTCGGCACGGATCACGCACGAGATCTTGATCGGCGAGGTGGAGATCATCTCGATGTTGATGCCCTCGCTGCCCAGCGTCCCGAAGACCTTGGCGGCCACGCCGGGGTGCGACTTCATGCCGGCGCCGATGATCGAGACGACGCCCATGTCCGGGTCCGTGCGCACGTCGGCGAACGATCTCCCCGCGCATCGGCTCGAGCACGCCGTCCATCGCGCGGATGTCGCCGCGCGGGACCGTGAAGGAGATGTCGGCCTGGGCGCCCTCGGAGGCGGGCTCGTTCTGGACGATCATGTCCACGTTGACGTTGGACTCGGCCAGCGAGCCGAAGATCCGCCCGGCGATGCCCGGGCGGTCGGGAACGCCGAGGAGCGTGACGCGCGCCTCGTCGAGTGGAGTGGGTGACGGCGGTGATGAGCGGATGTTCCAAGGTCTCAGCCTCCGAGACGACAACGGTACCGGGGCCGTCCTCGAACGAGGACCGGCAGTGGATGCGCACGCTGTGGTTGCGGGCGTACTCGACGGCGCGCAGCTGCAGGACGCGCGCGCCCGAGGCGGCCATCTCGAGCATCTCCTCGAAGGAGACGACGGGGAGCCTCCGCGCGTCGGGAACGATGCGCGGGTCGGCGCTGTAGACGCCGCGCACGTCGGTGTAGATCTCGCACATCTCGGCCCCGAGCGCGGCCGCCACGGCCACCGCCGTGGTGTCCGAGCCGCCCCGTCCCAGGGTCGTGACGTCGGCCGCGGTGGACACCCCCTGGAAGCCCGCGACGAGGACGATCAGCTCCTCCTCCAGGGCGCGGCGGATCCTATCGGCGCGCACGTCGAGAATTCGTGCTTTGGTATGCGAGGTGTCGGTGACGATTCCGGCCTGAGAGCCGGTAAGGGAGATCGCACGGTGCCCGAGGTCATTGATGGCCATCGCGCACAGGGCGCACGAGATGCGCTCACCGGTTGACAAGAGCATGTCCATCTCGCGGGGGTCGGGATGAGGGGAGACTTCGAACGCCATGTCGGTCAGCTCGTCCGTGGTGGCGCCGCGCGCCGACAGGACGGCGACCACGCGCTTGCCCTTCTCACGGGCGGCGACGATGCGCTCGGCGGCGCGCTTGAGCCGCTCGGCATCGGCCACGGAGGTGCCGCCGAACTTCATGACGACCGTGTTCGGCATGGCCGCGAGGGTAGCGAATGAGCCCGCGACCGCCGGGGCGCCTGGAGTACCGCGCGGGCACCGCGTCCGACTCCGTCGAGCTGCCGGAATTCGAATGGACGCACCTCGGCTCCGACGAGCCCCCGCGGGCGCCCCGGCCTCCGTCCTCTCCCCCGCCGCCCCACCGCCGCCGGCGCATCGTTGCGCTGGCCGTCATCGCGCTGCTCGTCGGGAGCCTGGGAATCGGCATCGCGCTGTTCGTCAGCGGCGACACCGGCAAGCCGCTGAGCGGCCACGAGCGCTCGCAGCTCGAGGCGGCTGCGCCCGGTTCCTCCAAGCAGGGCCGCGACGCCTCGCTGGCCGTCCCGGCCGCCGTCCGCCGCACCACCGAGGCGCTCCCCACCGCCCGGGCGGTGGCCCAGCTGTTCGTCGTCAGCACGTCCGCGCAGAGCGCCGACGATCCTTTCTTCCGCCGCCTGCGCGGGCGGGCCTGGGGCGGAGTCGTCCTCGACCCCAGCAACGTCGCCGACCAGGCGACGGCCAAGTTGGTCAGCGATCAGATCACGGCCGTGGCGCGCCGCTCGCATCACCTCGCCCCGCTCATCGCGGCCGAGCAGCCCGGCGGGCCGGCGTCCACCTTCCCCGACCTCCCGCCGCGGGCCCAGCCGCTGGCCGGCGACTCGGGCAGCGCGGCCAAGGTGCGCTCCGACGCGCTCGCCGCCGCCCGGGCGCTGCGAGGCCTGGGCGTGCGGATGACGCTGGCCCCCGTGGCCGACGTCGGCATCGCGGCCGGTCCGGTCGAGGACCAGGTCTTCTCCGATGATGCGCGCGAGGTGACGCGTCTCACCGCCGCGGCCGTCGCCGGCTATCGCCGCGGCCACGTGATCCCGGCGGTCGGCCACTTCCCCGGCGAGGGAAGCGCGTCCGAGGATCCCGACGTCGCCAACGCCACCGTCGGCTTCACCCTGGCCGAGATGCGCCGGCGCGACCTGCGCCCGTTCGCCGCGGTGACCCGCACCGCCCCGGTGATCCAGATGTCCAACAGCGTCTACGCCGCCTTCGACGGGGTGACTCCGGCCACCGTGCTGCCGGCGGCGATCGGCGGGCTGCTGCGCTCCAAGATGGGCTACCGCGGAGTCGTCATGACGCCCGACCTGACCTCGACCGCGCCGGTGATGGGCACGGGCGTCGGCAGCGCCGCCGTGCAGGCGCTCGAGGCCGGCGCCGACCTGCTCTACGTCTCGGGCGGGGCGAGGCAGCAGGAAGCCGCATACCGCGCCGTGTTGCGGGCCGTGCGCAGCGGGCGGATCTCGCCCGAGCGCCTGCGACTCTCCCTCCAGCGCGTGCTCGCGCTCAAGCGCCGCTACGGTTTGCCTGTGACCGTCACGCGGACGGCGGGGCCCCGGCCGGCCACCTCGCCTCCGCACTCAGACCGGAGGCAGCGATGAGCAAGGGACCGCAGGAGGGCGACCAGGCACCGGACTTCGAGCTGGCGGGCACCGAGGGGCCGTTCCGGCTGTCCGAGCACCGGGGCGAGCGCGTGGTCCTCCTCTTCTACCCGGGCGACGAGACGCCGGTGTGCACCAAGCAGTTCTGCTCCTACCGCGACCGGGCCACGGACATGCAGGCGCTGGGGGCCACCGTCGTCGGGATCTCGTCCCAGAGCCTGGAGTCGCACGAGAAGTTCCGCGACCACCACGGCCTCAACGTGCCGCTGCTGGCCGACGAGGACAAGGCGGTGGCCAAGGCCTACGGCGCGACGGCTCCGGCCGTGGGCACTCGCCGGGCGACGATCGTCATTGACGAGGACGGCATCGTGCGCTACCGCCACGTTCACACGCTCGGCCTCGACTTCAAGGGCGTCGACGACCTGCGCGAGGCGCTGGCGTCCGTGCCCGCTCGCATGTAGTCGAACAGCGCTCGACTGGGTAACCGGCATAGGTGTTCGAGTTCACCGAGTCGGTCGACATCGCCGCCCCGCCGGAGCGCGTCTGGACGTTCATGATCGACCTGGAGGGATGGTGGCCGGCCTCAAACCCCGAGCACATCAGCCTCGAGCGTCTGGACGACGGTGGCATCGAGGTGGGCGCGAAACTGCGCATCTGCGAGCGCGTCGCGGGGGTGCCCTGCGAGGCCGTGGGCGAGATAACCGCGCTGGTCCCTCGCACCTCGGTGACGTGGGAGTCGGGGGAGGCGCGCTATCGCTGGCTCGGCATGACGGTCGTGGTCGGCGAGGGCGTCACGTGGCGCCTGGAGCCACAGGGCGGCGACACGACTCGGGTATCCGCCACGGTCTGGGCGACGTTCCCGCCCGGTCGCCGGGGCCGCGCGCTCGAGTGGGCCTTCCGCCGCGTGCTCAACGGAGTGGAGAAGGACCGCGAGCACACCAGAATCGAGCTTCGCCACCTGAAGCGCAGCCTGGAGGGCGCCGCAACCTAGGTCGCCACGCCCTCGAGCACGTCCGTGGCCCGGTGCTCGTCGCCGGCGCCGTCGACGATGATCGCCCAGCCGGTGGAGTTGCGCGTGCGCAGCGGCAGGATCGCCTGGTAGGCGTCGGACGTGTACCACTCCTCCGCCCGGCGGCGGTCGGGGAACTCGATGACGACGAGGTCGCCCGGGAACTCGTTCTCGATCGCCCGCGCCCGGGCGCCGTGGACCAGGAAGCGGCCGTGGAACGGCTCGAGCGTGGAATCGATCTCCTCGAGGTAGCGGACGATGTCGGGGCCCATCTGGATGGTCTGGAGATGTGCGATGGCGTATGCGTTCATGCGCCGACGCTAGGACAGGCCGGGCGCGAGCGCGATTACCCGCGAGGTAATGGGTGTGGCGAGGGCGCGCCCGTCAGAGGGCGGCGCGCCGGCCCACGAGGGCCTTGCCGAGCGTGACCTCGTCGGCGTACTCGAGGTCGGCGCCGACCGGCAGGCCGCTGGCCAACCGCGTCACGGTGACGTCCGGGTGGCGCTCGCGCAGGCCCTCGGCGATGTGCAGCGCCGTGGCCTCGCCCGTCGTCGTGGGGTTGGTCGCCAGCACGACCTCGCGCACCTCGCCGTCGCGGACACGGGCGTAGAGCTCGTCGATCTTCAGATCCTCGGGATCGATGCCGTCGATCGGCGAGAGCGCGCCGCCGAGGACGTGGTAGCGCCCGCGGAACTCGTGCGTGCGCTCGATCGGGATCACGTCCTGGGGCTCCTCGACGACGCAGATCACGTCGGTCTCCCGGCGCTCGTCCTGGCAGATCCGGCAGCGCGGCGCGTCGGCGAGGTTGAAGCACACCTCGCACAGCCCGATCTGCGCCTTGACCTCACGGATGGCGTCGGCCAGCGCCAACGCGTCCTCGTCGGACTCGCGCAGGATGTGGAAGGCCAGCCGCTGCGCCGTTCGCGCGCCGATGCCGGGGAGCTTGCCCAGCTCGGTGACCAGCCGCTGGATCGGCGGGGCCTGCACCGCCTAGAGGCCGGGCAGGCCCAGGCCGCCGCCCCCGCCGAGCCCGCCGGTGATCCCGCCGAGCTTGGCCGCGGCCATCTCCTGGGCCGAGCGCAGCCCCTCGTTGACCGCCGCCAGGACGAGGTCGGCGAGCATCTCGGGGTCGTCGGGATCGATCGCGTCGGGATCGATGCGGATCGACTTCACCGCCAGGTCGCCGGTCACGACGACGCTGACCATCCCGCCGCCCGCCGAGGCCTCCACGGTCTCGTCCTTGAGCTGCTCCTGGGCGGCCATCATGTCCTGCTGCATCTTCTGCGCCTGCTTGAGCAGGGCCTGCATGTTCGGTTGCTGGGGCATGTCCTAGTGGGCCTCCTCGGGCGGGTCGGGCGGGAGCTCCTCCGCGTCGAACTCTGCCAGGACGCGGGCCACAAGCTCCTCGTCGGACAGGGCGCTCTCCGCCGCCTCCGTCGTCTCCTCGTCGGCGCGCAGCTCGTAGACGAGCCGCAGCGGCGTGCCGGTCACGGTGCGGACGGCGGTGCTCAGGGTCTCGCGGTTGGACGCCCGCTCGGCGTTGCGCTTGAAGAAGGCGGCGGACTCGGCGAAGGCCAGGCGCAGCTCCCCGAAGGCGACGTCGACCGGGTTGGCCCCCTCGAGGACCGTGGCGAGCATCGCGTTCTGCGAGCGCACGGTGTCCAGCACGGCGGGCCACAGGGAGCGCAGGCCGTCGAGATCGAGCGCCGGAAGGCCCTCGGCCTGCGCGGGACCGGACTCGGGCTCGCTTTCGGGCGTCGCCTCGGGCTCGGGCTCCATCGTCGCCGTCGCCGCCGGGGCAGGTGCGGCTTGGCCTCCGTCTCCGGCGCGGCGGCCACGGCCACCGCGGCCACGGCGGACGGCCCGCCGGTGCGCTGGGGACGCGGAGCGCCCGGTGGCGGCTCGACCGGAGCGGCGCCGCCACCCGCCAGCCGGGTCTCGAGGCGCTCGATCCGGCGCGAGCAGGGCGCGCTGAGAGGGATCGAGGTCGGGGGAAGCGGCCTTGACCAGGGCGAGCTCGAGTTGGGTGCGCGCGTCGGCCCCCGCCTTGCGCGCCTCGAGGCCCTCGGCCAGCAGGTCGAGCAGGCGCGACCACCTGGGCGCGGCCGATGCGGCCGGCCTGCTCGGCGAGGCGATCGTCCTGCTCCGGGGTGACCCGCAGCTCGGCCGGGAGCTCCCCAAGCGCCTGCACCACGAGCAGGGAGCGCGCGTGCTCCTCGAGGTCGTCGAAGAACTGGCCGGCGTCGCGCCCGGCTCTGGGAGAGGCGCTGCACCGCTCGCAGGGCGCCCGGCGGATCTCCCGCCGCGACCGCGTCGGCCGCCTCGAACAGCAGCTCCGCGTCGGCCACGCCGAGGACGGCGAGGACGTCCTCGAGCGCGACGCTCGCGCCGGAGTAGGTGACGAGCTGCTCGAGGGTGCCCAGGGCATCGCGGAACGATCCGGTGGCCTTGCGGGCGATCAGGGCCCGGGCGGGGTCGGGCAGGTCGATCCCCTCGGAGTCGGCCACGCGGCGCAGGACCTCGGAGACCTGCTCGGCGCTCGGGCGTGAGAAGTCGAAGCGGTGGCAGCGGTCGACGACCGTCGGCAGGACCTTCTGCGCCTCGGTCGTGCAGAGCACGAAGATCGTGTGCGGCGGAGGCTCCTCGAGCGTCTTGAGGAAGGCGTTCCAGGCCTGCGGCGAGAGCATGTGGGCCTCGTCGAGGATGTAGACCTTGTGGCGCCCGGACACCGGGGCGAAGGCGACTCGCTCGCGCAGCTCGCGAATGTCGTCGACGGAGTTGTTGGACGCCGCGTCCATCTCGATCACGTCGAGCGAGGTCGCCTTGGCGATCGCCCGGCACGACTCGCAGCGCCCGCACGGCGTCACCGTCGGGCCCTGCTCGCAGTTCAGGCACGCGGCGAGGATCTTGGCCATCGACGTCTTGCCCGTCCCGCGCGAGCCCACGAACAGGTAGGCGTGGTGGACCTTCCCGCTGCTCCACGGCGTTGCGCAGGGTGCGGACGATCGGCTCCTGTCCGACGACGTCGGAGAACGTCCGGGGACGGTGTCGGCGGTACAGAGAAGGGGCCTCGGGCACGGGAGCCCGAGTCTAGCTCGCGACCCGGCCCGCTCTCACGGCCCCGTGGTGGCCGTTGCCGTTCGCCCCGAACCCGTGGGCGATGTGGGGCTCGAAGACGCAGATGGCGCCCGTCACGATGCCGTCCCGGCACATCGGCGTGGTGGTGCACAGGACGGCGAGCGGAGAGCCGTCCGCGCGCCAGAAGACCTCGCCGTCGACCCGGATGCTCTCCCCGGCCTGGACGGCGGCGTTGAAGGGGGCACTCCTCCACGGGATACGGAGCGTGTGGTCAGTCAGGCACGCTCAGGCGGCCCAGTTCGAGCCAGGCACCTGCGCGGTCCCCACTGAGGCCCCAGGCTTCGGCGATCGCGTCGACGATCCTCAGGCCCATGCCCCGGCGGGGCTTCGCGAACGGCGCCCCCTCGTCGGACACCTGGACCCGCAGGCCGGAGGGAGTGCGCTCGAGGCGCAGGGAGATCCGGCCCCGCCCGTGTACGTAGGCGTTGTTCACCAGCTCACCCACGGCCAGAGCGGCATCCGCCCTTGCCTCCTCGTCGAGGCCGCTGTCGAACTCCCCGACGAGCCGCCGGGCCCGGTAGGCACAGGTCGGGTCACGCGGAAGATGCGTCTCGAACACGGTCACCGGGCGGTCCTTCGACGCGGAAGCAGGCGCCGCACCGCGCCCACGAGATCGCCCGCCCGGCGCGGGGATGCCGAGGGGCGCGCCCCATCCCCGCTCCCGGGCGCGACGATCACCGAGGCGCCGAACCGCTTGGCGATCCGCAGCGCCTCGTCGGCCCGTTCGAGCATCTCCTCGGCCGGCGTGCCCGCCTGCCAGTCGGCCACGCCCACCGACGCCCCGATGGGAGTCCCCGCGGCGGCGGAGGCGGCGGTGGCGATCCTCTCCTGAAGGCGATGGGCGAGCGCGAGGGCCGCCGCGCGCGCGGTGTTGGGCAGCAGCACCACGAATTCGTCGCCTCCGTAGCGGGCCACGCCGTCCGGGCTGCGCACACCCTCCTTCAGTGCGCCCGCGACGGCCGCCAGGACCCGGTTGCCCACCAGGTGGCCGTGCTTGTCGTTGATCCCCTTGAAGTCGTCGAGGTCGATGAAGCAGCACGCGAGGTTGTGGCCGTAGCGCTCGCTCCGTGCCGCCTCCTCGCGGATTCTCTCCTCGAGCGCCGCGTAGTTCAGCGCGCCGGTGAGGGGGTCGCGCCGGGCCGCCTCGAGCAGCGCCCCGAGCAGGCCGGTGCCGTCCAGGCACAGCGCCGCAACCGCGGCATAGGACTCAGCCGTCCACTTCAGCTGACCGCGCTCGGCCTGCGGCCGGCGAGACAGCCCGGCGCACAGCGCTCCGGCAATGCCCTTCGAGGAGCGGACCGGGGCGCCGATCGCGAAGCCGACCTCGGCTCCGCTGGCCGCGTCGGCGAGCGGATCGCCCTCCGGGGTCTCAAGTGGCGCGGTCACGCACCGGCCGCGCTCGAGGACTCGGCCCGCGGCGCCCTCGCCACGCCGCACCGCGATGTCTCCAGGATCGACGTTCAGGCCCCAGGTGGCGCGCACCCGAGCGAGCTCGCCCTGCTCGCCGTCCATGACGACGAGCAGCGCCGTCTCCGCCGCGGCCTGTTCGGCGAACGACCGGATGAGGGTGCCCAGGCCGCCGTCGCCGTTCGTCGTCGCCGGGCTCTCGTCCAGGGTCGTCACCGCGTGCAGCCGGGGCGTCGCCCCCTGGAGGGTCAGCCTGGGCGGGCCGTATGGAGGGCGGGTCACCGATCTGCTCCTGCTCGGAAACGGAATGGCTATCGGTGAGGTAGCCCGCCTCGGCAGTCGCCGTGCTCCGACCGAGGCGTACCGTCTCTACGGGCGAGCCACTCGCACCCACCCGCGTGGCGGCGCTCGACACACCCTGAGCGCACAGTAGCGCGGCTGCAATCGATGCACAAGGGCGCCACACGGCGCTAGTCTTCGCACCGCAGCGGGTATTCAGAAGCATTGGTGTTCAGTAGCAAACCGAAAGCGTTGGGCGGTCCATCATGACCGCGTCTCAGGCGCCTCTGACGGGAGGCGAGATGCTCTCTGCCATCTCGAGCTCCATCGTCGGGCTGCTGCGCGAGCACTACGGACGAGGCCCGACCCGAGCGAAGACCTATGTTCTGGACGATCTTCTGGTCTGCGTGATGCGAGACGGCTTCACCGCCATCGAGCAGACGATGATGAAGGGCGGCCAGCAGCAGCGCGTGGTCGAGCTGCGCCAGGACTTCCAGGTGCTGATGGAGGAGCGCTACCGCGGCGAGGTCGAGCGGATCACCGGGGCCAAGGTGGTCGCCTTCCTCAGCCAGGCGCATGTCGAGCCCGACCTGACCATCGAGATGTTCCTCATGGACCGGTCGCTGCCGGGCTTCGGCGCCCTGGAGATCACCGATCCCGAGGGTGACGGGAACAGCGGGAAGAGCCTCAGGAGCGAATAGCGGACCGTGCACCCTCCTTCGTGGCGGGCTCTCGAGACGCTCTCACCGGCGGAGGCTCCGGCACGGGCTTTCCCGCTGCGCCTACAGGGACCCGCTTAAGGCTGCTTCCTTCCGGATCTGACCTGGTTCACGAACCTGCATCGCGCGGGACCCGGCCATCGACGCCGCCACCGGCGCGCTGACCCGAGAGCCGATAGCCCCTCGAGAGGGAATTCAGCCCCGCTAGAGCGGATTGCGGGTGCAGGGCACCGCTACCTCCCCGCCTAGCACGGTCCTCGGTGAGGGTAGCGCGCCCCGCGACTGGCCGTTGCCCTACCTTGTCGCGCCATGAGAACGCCTCGGGCAACGTTGGCGATCGGACTGGCCGGCCTCTGCCTGGCCGGGACGGCCGGGGGCTGCGGCCACGGGCAGAAGTCGCCCGAGGCCTCGGTCCGCGAGGTGTGGTCCTCGGTGCAGCGGGGCACGCGGCTCGGCCGGGACCGGGTGTCGATCGTGGCCGCCGGGGGGCGGCAGATCATCTGCTACTCGATCGCCCCCGCGCTGCGCCAGCAGCTCGCGACGGTGGCCGGCGAGCCCCGGGACTACCTGCCGCGCTGCCTCTTCCTGCGCCGCGTCCCGCTGCTGGACGGCTCGCGCACGCTCGGCGACCTGCAGGGCCTCCGCGTCGAGCGCGACGGGACGCGGGTCATCGCCCACGCGACGGTGAGCAAGAAGGGCAAGACCCGGCCCGTCACCGTGCGGTTCGGAAAGCTCAACCACAGCAACTGGGTCGTGACGTCGATCCGGACCCTCCACGCGATCCCGCCCGGGCAGCCGCTGGAGCCCGACCACCCGCGCGCCACCGTCACCACGGCCCCACCGTCCGATTAGCGTGGGCGGCGGCATGGACGCCGTCCTCTACCCGATGCGTCGCGGTCGCCGAGCGCCTGTTTCCCGGCAACCCGGCAATCCCGCCGACGCTGCCGGCGCGGTGGCTGTCGGCGAGCAGCGCCTAGAATGGCGCCCCTCCCGGGCGCGTAGCTCAGTGGGAGAGCGCTCGCTTCACACGCGAGAGGTCGCTGGTTCGAAACCAGCCGCGCCCATCGATGAAAGCCCCGCTATAGCGGGGCTTTCTGGGTCATCGAGCGCTCTCGGAAAGGATCGGGGCATCGCGCCGGAAGCCCCAGATGGTGCAGTAGACGCCGAGGAAGAGCTCCCACAACGCTTCGGGAATCGATGCGGGGCCCTTGATCGTGGCGCTCGCGGGATTCCCTCCGAACATCACGATCGTGCCCGAAATGATGATCAGCGGCCCGCCGACGAGCCCGAGCCACGTCCACGGCCGCGGCACGAGTTGCGTGCGGTACATCATGTAACCCAGGATCAACCCGTTCCCCCAACCGACCACCCAGCCCGGCCCGAGAAGGAACGTCCAGTCCTTGATCGCCGCGAGCGTGTAGGCGATTGTGCCTTCGTTTGCACCCGCGGCCTCTCTGTGCAACGTGACGATCCCAAGCATCGCCACGATGCCGACGAGGATGAACGTGCACTCGAACAGCCGCGCCGTCACGTAGCCGATCGAGAGCTCCTCGAACCGCCGCCTCATGATCGGGACGATCACGACGGCGGTCCCGATGTTCGCGAGGATGAGCAGCAGTTCCAAGAAAGCGCCGAGGAGGATGCGCTTGTCGTGCCCGCCGCCTGCGATGTAGGCGACGGGATGCTGGAGCGCGGGCTCGTAAAGCAGCAACGCGGGAATCGACGTTACGAACGTGATGAGGAAGAGCACGCCGAACCAACGCGCCCTCTTCTGATCTAGAGACACCCTCAACCCCCCTGTCCACGGTGATGGGGATCGGGCGAATCTAGCGGCGAAGGACCCACCGTTTCAAGCCAAACTTGGGCCGTGCGGCGATCCGAACCAAGCGCGCTAACGGCCGCCTGCTTATTCAGCTGATCGTGATCTGCTGGCGGCGGGTGATCTGGCGTCGCCCGTGGCGGCTGGTCAGGACCAGCGTGTAGCGTCCGTGGGCGAGTCGACGGCGCGGTGTCAGCAGCAGTTGGGCGCGTCGCCGGGCGTTCACGGCGATACCGGTGGCGTAGATCACTCCGGCGCGTGAGAGCGTCGCCCGCGTCGCGCCGGTGGTGAAGGTGACCGGCCCGCTGACCAGCTTGGTCGTGCACCGCTGGACTCTCTTCTTCTTGTGATTGACGGTCTTGGTGACCGTCTTGCAGGTCACCAATGCGACCTTGCCGGCCGGGCCCCGGGGTCCCGCGGCGCCGGGAGCGCCGTTGCTCCCGTTGGTTCCGTTTGTGCCGGGCGCGCCATTGGTTCCGTTCGTCCCGCTCGTGCCGGGAGGCCCGCTGTTCTGCGCGATGACCGTGACCTGGGCGCTGGTCGCTGCGGTCGTGACGTTGAGCAACGGGTAGGTCACCGTCACGGTGCACGAGAGCTGGTGGCCGATGTCGCCGGCTGCCGGCGCATACACCTGACCGGTCGCGATCGACGCTCCGTCGCGCAGCCACTGGAAACCGTCGAACGAGAACGCACCTGCCGAGGGCAGCTGCCCGGCCCAGGGCGACCACTGATCGCCTTGGCAGACCTGCTGGGTTCCCTGCTCACCGGAGCCGGTTGCGCTAGGCGCGCGTATCGACGCCGCGGGCGCCCCTGCACCGATCTGCCCGATCTCCTTCGTGGTGCCCGTGTCCGTGAACCACAGGTTCCCGTCGGAGCCCGCCGCGATGTTGACCGGGTTACTGGCGTTGCTCGCCTGCAGCCCAGTCGAGAACTCGGTGATCGTCCCGCTCGGCGTGATCCGCCCGATCGCTTTCGCGGTGCCCTCATCGCCGAACCACAGGTTGCCGTCAGGGCCGGCCGCGATGCGGTTCGGGGCGCTGGCGTTGCTCGCCTGCAGCCCGGCCGAGAACTCGGTGATCGTCCCGCTCGGCGTGATCTGCGCGATCTCCTTCGTGGTGCCCAGGTCCGTGAACCACAGGTTGCCGTCAGGGCCCGCCGCGATGTCAGTCGGGTTGCTGGCGTTGCTCGCCTGCAGTCCGTCTGAGAACTCGGTGATCGTCCCGCTCGGGGTGATCCGCCCGATCGCCGTGGTGCCGCCGTCGTCGGTGAACCACAGGTTGCCGTCAGGGCCCGCAGCCAGGTGGCCGGGCGAGCTGCCCGTCTGCAGTCCGGTCGAGAACTCGGTGATCGTCCCGCTCGGGGTGATCCGCCCGATCGCCCTGGTGGCGAAGCTGTCATCCACGAACCACAGGTTGCCGTCAGCGCCCGGCGAGATGCCGACCAGGATGCTGGCGTTGCTCGCCTGCAACCCAGCCGAGAACTCGGTGATCGTCCCGCTCGGCGTGATCCGCCCGACCGCTTCCGTCGGGCCGCGGTCCGTGAACCACAGGTTGCCGTCAGGGCCCGCCGCGATGTCGGTCGGGATGCTGGCGTTGCTCGGCTGCAGCCCGGCCGAGAACTCGGTGACCGTCCCGCTCGGCGTGATCCGCCCGATCGCCTTGGTGGTGCCTCGGTCGGTGAACCACAGGTTGCCGTCAGGGCCCGCCGCGATGTCAAATGGGAGGCTGGCGTTGCTCGGCTGCAACCCGGCCGAGAACTCGGTGATCTGGCCGACCGGTGCCGCCGCGGCCGCCGCCGCGCCCCAGAGCACCAAGACGGCAGCCGCGACCAGCGCCAGCCGACGCGCCAACCGTCCTGATCGCCACCGGATCAATGTGTTTCCTCTGTGCCAGGGTCTTCCTCGACGCACATTCGAGGACAAAGCGCGGGCAACATTCGACGTCCTATCGCTGACCCGGCCCAGCATCCCAGACGCACGTACGCGCGTCCACTCGCCCGACACCAGCTTCTAAGTCTCACTTTGGCGCGGGCATTCCGATCCCGCCGCTGCGGGTCCTGGTGCCGACGGGAGCGGTCGCCTACTCCCGCGGCCCCACAGCATCGCCGGGGCTGGCGAGGGGGCCTGGAGGCGCGACATGTGGTCTTCGTTGAAACTTCGCCATCGGCACCTGGGGCTACCGCTAGCCCTGGCGCTGTCGGTGGCGGTGGTCGCGCTCCCCACCATTGCCCCTGGGTGGCAGCGGGGGCGGTAGAACCAGCTGCCACGGTCACCGGGCCACGATCCTCGGCGACAGCCACAACAACAAGATCGACGGCGCCAGCCAGAACGACGTGATCATCGCCGGGGCCGGCAACGACACCGTCCACGGCCACGGCGGCGACGGCAACGACGTGTTCGACGGCAACGATGGCGATGACGCTCCGCGGCGCGAACGGCTCGGACGCCCTGAACGGCGGATCGGGTCGCGACACCATCGACGGCGCCGCCGACACCGACAACGTGGATGGCGGAAGCGGTCGAGACGTGTGCACGAACGTCGAGATCGCACCCGCTGCTAGCTACGTCCGCAGCCCCGCAGCTTCGAGCGTCTCACCCTCGAAGCCCAGCGAGCGAAGGGCGCCCCTCAGGGTCAGGTGGTCCTCCTGGCGGACCATGCGCCCGCTCCGCAGCCACAAGCACAGGTAGAGATCGGCGTCGAGCGTCATCGCGCTCCCGCTACCCACGGCGTGCATGCGCAGGCAGGCCAGGACGCGATCGTCCCCCGCGTCGATCAGGTCCCGAACCGTCCAGTCCAGCGAAGACCACGGCTCCAGCCAGCGGGAGAAGAACTGCGCGACCTCCTCGGCGCCGTGGCAGGGCTGCGCCTCCGGGAACTTGCGAGCCGGGTAGTACTCGGCTTCGGCGTCCCACAGCTCCGCGATGGCCGCCCGCGCTCCCTCGGGACCGGCGCTCGTGGCCGAAATCCAGCGACGGATGACTTCCAGGTTGTCCTCCGACATCGCCGCCCAGTATCTCCACTGCCCCACCCATCAGCCAACTGCGACATGACGCACCGCCTT